>CAWKGU010000012.1:0-240833 GCA_963849295.1 uncultured Solirubrobacterales bacterium | reverse complement strand
GCGAACCGCCTGACCTGATGAACGAATCGGCGCGACGAACGTAGACGTCACGGCCAGGGACCCCATGGCTGCGCGACCTGGTCGACCAAGGCGGGAACGCCGCTGCCCTCCCCCTGAGCCGACGCGAGCGAAGATCCTGGTTTAGGCTGCTCTCTTACGTTGCAACTTGACGTTCCTCCGTTGCAGTTGTATTGATTGCAACGCTCACGACCTGCTATGATGTAACTCGTTACAACCCCCGTATCCCAGAGCGGAGGCCCAATGATTTCTTCGGAGGAGTCCACGAGCCCAGGCGGGTCGAACTCGACATCGATCTGTTCCCGGTTGCCTCAGGGAGCCGCAGCACGTTCGAGGACACGATTTCAACCGTCCTCCGGCGGGAGCTGGGCCTGCCTGGCGAAGCAGGAGGCGGGAAAGTGTCCGCACCTCGATCCGTCGACCCGGCCACGGTCAAGCGTGTCGTGGCCGATCGTCTCGCCAAGAACCGGGCGGGGGAGAAAGCGAAGCGTGCCGCGGGCGGCAAGAAGCAACGGACGCGGGCGGCGGCCGGGACACTGCTACCGGAGGCGGAGTATCCACCGACCAATCCTGGAGGTCCTGGCCAAGCATGCCGGCGGACGCGCTGCAAGAGAAGCAGGAGGTCATCGAAGCGGTGGGCCATCGTTTGGTCGATCGCCTCACCGAGGCAGATCGTGAGCCTCTAGGATAGTGGCGGCATTCGCTGGGAAAGCCGGACTCAGTTGGCTGCGGCTTCACCTTGTCGATAGCGGCCTGATGGACCGCGACGCGCCCCGCGGGATTTGGGCGATCACCCCCGACGGAACCAAGGCCCTCGAGGAGGGGTTTGACTAGCCATGACATCGACAACGCACGAATCCGGCGCCTACACGCCGGACAAGGACATCAAGCTCCACAGCGAGAACGCGATCAAGCTCGAGTACTTGCAAGCCGTTCCAGAGCCACGAGGCTGGCGTGCCCGAGTGGTTCAAGAACACCCTCCGACGACTACGCGCGCTAACAACGTCGCCGAAGCCGACCGGGTGATCGTTTTGCTGATGCAGAACGGTGGGGCAGGTGGGCGCTCGAACGCGCTCGCCATCCTCGACTTCGGGGGCATGGCGGACTTCGCCATCGACAATGACTTCCGACATTGGGCAGACCCGGAGGCATCCGGTGACGCGGTCGGTATCCAAGGCGGGCGCGGGCAACGGGGGCAAGTGCTACATGACCCAGATGTTCGAGGACCGCTCCTACCTGCACACGGTCAAGAACGGCCTCGGGAACGTCTACGGAACGGTCGGCGGATCGATCCTGCTCGGATACTTCCCGGATCGCGCCGCCGGCAAGGACTTCGCGGTACCCGACGTCAAGGCCGAGCTGGACCGTGCCCTGGGCGGAGGTCGACATGCGCGTCGATCGTTTCCTGCCTCCGGCCGCTCTGGAGGCGCTGGAGCGGCGGCAGGGGTTTACGCTGGTCGTCGGCCGCGGCGGCAAGGGCTGGGGCGCTCGCCGTCCCCTACCAGCAGGTAATCGCCGAACTGGTCGAGCATCCGCAGATGCGGATGACACTCGAGATGTGCTCGGTCTACGCGGTGGCCGGTGGCCGGCTGGAGAACGACGGCAAGCCGCTGACGCTGCCGGAGATCCCGCCGCTGCCAGGCGGCGAGACGCCGCGCGTGATCGACATTCCGGAGCTTTTGACGGTTCCCGGTCACGGGCACGGAGTTCTCGACGACGAACAACGCGGCCACCCCGGCCAGGGACGCTCACGCTCTAGGACGTCGGACCGGAACATGTGGCGTGGAGCCAAGAAGTCGCGGCACAACATCATCTACCAAGGCCCAGAGCGGCTGCATGGGCTACAAGCCGGTCACCGATTTCGACGTGACCTCGACCTACCGCGATCGGATCTACGGCGACTGCGAGCTGCCGGCGCTCGAACCCGCCAAGATGAACGACCGCGCGGCGCTGGCCGTCACGCCGTTGGTGCGGGCGGTCGAGGCCTGGATCGCGGCCGAATCGAGAAGATCGCCAAGGAGTTTGAGGCCCAGATCGGCGCAACCACGATCAGGAGGAGAAGGACGCCCTCTCGCAAATCAACGCCGCGCTCGACTCGTGGAAGAACCAACTCCTCGACAAGGTCCTCACCGATGGCGACTCCGGGGGCGACGATGGTGGCGGTGGCGGAGGCGGTGGTGGCGGGGCGCTGAAGCCCGGAGTGCCGGCTCGGATCGCGATCGATCTGTCGCACCAGCGGGCCGGCGTGGGGGTCGCTACTCGACCGCATCTGAAGATGTACGACGCCACGGGCGAACAGATCCGCCCACGGCGGTCCCTGGACCTCCACAACCCGGCCGTGGCGACCGTCGATGACGACATCCGCGTCCTGACAACACACATCCCGGGGACGGCGACGCTCTACTGCGAGACCTTCGACAAGAAGCTGCGCTCCAACTCGATCACGATCGAGGTCGTGGACATCGAGGCGATCTCCCTCGAGCCCGAGACGGTCGAGGTACCGGTCGGCTGACGGCGCCGTATCATCGCTACCTCCACCTGAAGGTCGGCCAATTCACCGACGTGGCGCTCATGTGGACCGAGAACGACCCGACCGTTGCCCAGGTGAGCGCCGCCGGAATCGTCTTCGGGTTCATGGTCGGCGCGACCGAAGTGCTCGCCAGCGACGACCGCGTGGATGCCGACGACAGCGTCAACATTACGGTTATCCCCGGGGAGGGCGGCGGGGACCGCGGCAGTGGCTACCCCCGCGTGCTCATCTCGGACATCGACCCCGACCCGGACACCGGCGAAGACGTCACACTGAGCCCCGAGATCCGCCCGTATATCAGCGCGTCCATGACGTCGAGCGCAACATCTGGTGGATCAACAGCGCGGCGCCGATGGCCCGGCTCTATTTGGCAGAGCCGTTCGGCGCCGAATCGAGGGAGTGGCTGATTACCACATCGAGCGCTACATCGACGTGATCGTCCAGATCGCGATGTCGCAGGGTGCGGAGGCCGAGGAGACGATGGACGTCGGCGACTGGACCCGCAGCTGGGCGAGCGTGCATCCGAGGTCCAGATCGCCGCTGCCGATGGGCTAGGCGGCTTCATAAGCGACGGTGAGCTTCCCCTGTAGGGACGCCGATGCCAGACATCACTGTTCACGAAAAACTGCTGCTTGCCGCCGCCGGGATAGACGGCGGTGGTCGGGCCACGTTCAGTGCCGAGGATCTGGTTGTTGCCGGTTGAAGCTCGACCCCGAGACATTCGGGCTAGCCGGCTATGTTGGCGATGACGGACGGCCCCTGTACCCGAACTCGAATCGCGTCTTCGTCGAGGTTATGGGATCTAAGCCGATTCGCAGACAGGGACTGCTAGCCAAAGCCGAACCGAGCAGGTCCGCTTGACGACCGGCCGGCAACGCGTGGCCGGCTCCAGAGCGCCGCGACCACCGGCGCGGAGACTGGTCCGGCCACCGCTTCAAGATCGCGTTCGACCGCGACACGAGCCGCAAGTTGCAGAAGCTCCTCGGCTCGCGTGCCGTCGACAAGATGCGCCGTGGCCGGGAGGCCGACATTACTTTCCACGACGCCTCCTCATTCTGGGGTATCTCCACGGAGCAGCGCTATGAGCTTTCAGGGTCGCCTTGGGGACGTCGAGGGCGTCCTGCGGGCGGCGCGGTCTGCCGCTGAGCAACGACCCATTCAGTTCGAGCACGGTGGTCGTTCGTACACGAAGTGACGACATCGCCGAGCTCCTTGACCTCCATCAGGCCATGCTCGCGCGCTTCTCTGATCAGCTGAACGTCATCCGCGGCCGACGCGACGAGCGGTAGCGGGAACCGGCGGCGCCGCTCGCCCGCCGAGCTAGGCTGCGTCTCACGGACGCGCGTGCGGCCGGTCTTAGCTGAAGGAGGACAGCGTGGCCAAGCCAATCACGGGTGGTGCAAGCTAGCAAGCACCCTCAGAAGAAAGCGCTCACTTGGTTTGACGAACAACAGGTGGACGCTCTGATCCGCGACGATGGGCGACGTAGGGCATTTGACGGTCTTCGTCCGCCGGGACGATGCCGACCCTGAGCGCCGGTGGAGCGCCACAGTGTTCGATCATGAGAACTCCCAGCTCGTGACCGCCCACAGCGCGACAAAGTAGGGTGCCGATCACAAGGCGGTCGAGGCCCTGAAGACGCTCAGCCCCTCGACGGCCGGGTCCCGCAGCAAGGCTGGGAAGGCACTGAGGCCGGACCATATTCCCGAGGTGCCAGCCATTGGGTTGTGACGATTGCTTGTGTCAAAACATTTGTCAAACGAACGTCCCCGAACAGACCGATTTAGGTCCATCACGGCCATATCACCAAACCCCCGAATCCCCTGTATTCACGGGCATTTCCCAGCATCAGTCCGTGCCACGCGGACAACCCAAATCTGACTCATAACCCGAAGGAACCGGGTTCGAATCCCGCCCCCGCTATGAGAAAGGGCCTGCAAAGCAGGCCCTTTTTTTATGCTTCGGGATCCGAACCCCAATGCTGAGGTACCACGAGTACCAAACCACCCTGCGCCGTTTGGGTCATTCTTGGTGCGACTAGGCGCGCGATCTGGCCGGGTTCCTCCTAAAGCCGCGCGCCCGGGAACGCGATCCTGGGCATATTGGTATCGCGGCGCCCACAACACCGAAGGAGCGGCAAGGTCTGGATCTCTAGCGCCTTGTGCTTTCCGTTGAAGGCGAGCGGGCGGCCCGACGCAGACATGCCGGCTGCCCTGAGCGAAAGCGGGCGTTGGAAATCACCGCTCAGAACCTCGGCAAGCTTCCGAGGTTGTCGCGCTTGGTCTGATCGGCGTCTGTCCGGATGTACTTAATGCCGTCCACCGTGACGATCTGAACCTCCGCGCCGCGTGTCCACTTGCTCGAGTGATCGGTCTTCTTGTAAATAGTGGCGAACGTGGTGCCGCCGGCGAGCAGATCCACGACTTGTTGACGCGTTTCCTGAATCCCCGTCCCGACGCTGTCCCCCTGGTCTGGATGTACGAGGACGTTGATGATGTGGGTGTCGGCCTCGTTGTAGCGGACCTTCGAAATGAGGTAATCGGCCCATTTGTCGGTCATATCTGCCTCGCTTTCAAGGGGATTCGCGGCTCGGCCGCGACCTCGGCCGCGTCATGCCCAACTCTTTGTCCCGTCTGTGCTGTTGACCTGCGGGCATCATAGCAATATCCTTCAAAAATACTTCAACTAGCGACCGCGGGAGCCGATAACTTTCTATGGACCATGATTTTTGATCTGCCAGCCCCCGATCACGCGCGTCTGCCGGGCGCTCCGCTCGAGGTAGTTGTCTGGCAGCTACAGTTCTCCGAACCCGCCGACGTAGGAGCGGCAAGGGTTGGACAGCACTTGGCTGACGCGCTGACGGATGAGTTAGGCGCCCGGGCACATCTGACGCGCTTGGCGCCTGCGACCCTAACCGTCGCGTTTGGTGCCGCGGGTCAGGCGGGAGTACCTCCAGGTCTTCCTGCCAGCGGACCGGCTCTGGGGGCTGCACCTGCACTCCCGCCTCCGTTTTCAGGTGCCTCCGCCAACCTAGGATGGCAAGTGCGGACCAATGGCCTAGTGGTGACGCTCAGCCAGGCGTCTCTCAGCCTGGAGACGACGAAGTTCGAGGATTGGCCTCGGTTTCGGCAATCCATAAGCGCTGCTCTCGCTGGTTTTGTGGCTGCCCTGGCCGAGCCGCCCGGCGAGCAGCGCCTTGGCCTGCGATATGTCGATCGCATTGTTCGACCTGACGTATCCCGCATCACCGACTGGACGGATTGGCTTCAGCCATGGCTGCTTAGCGCCGCCACGCACCCAGAGATCGGCGAGAGCATCTCGGCGATGGCGCAGCAAATCGACTACGACGCGGGAGACGACGTGCGCGTTACGCTCCGTCAGCGCGCGTTCGCTGATCCCGAGCGACGCGGTCAGCAGACGGTGATATTGGACTTTGACGCGTTTCGCGACGGTTACCGCATGTTCGGGTCAGAGGACCTGATCGCGGCGACGGACCTGCTCAACGACGTGTCGCACAGGCTTTTCCGAGCCGCGATCACCGATCGTTTCTACAACATCCTTAGAGAGGAGTCCGGCTCAGAGTGAACTCGATTGTTGACCGCACCGATCCCCTCGAATTCAACCTTCAACCGAACGACTCCACGGGCGCGTTTTACTACGCGCCCGTGCTGTCGCATCTAGATGTTGTCGCCAACCTAGTGTTTGCCTCGGTGACGCCGTGCACGGTGCTTTCCGGTATTCACGTAGGGCGGACGTCGCATCTACCCCCACCTCCCGTCGCTGCGGTCGTCGACTCGACGCCTACGTCTGGCGAGGGTCCGATTCTTCGTGCAGTAGATGACCTAAAGGCATGGCTAAACGTTAGCTACGACGAATTGGCCAAGATCCTGGGATGGCAGTCGGCTTCGAATATCTACCACTGGCGGAGATGTGTACGGGCCGGAGCCTCCATACACCCGCGTGCTGCGACCGTTGAGCCCATTCTTCGTCTCCATGCGCTGTTTCGCGCCGTAGGCGAAACGATCAGCGGGGACGATCCAACCGCTGTCACGTTGTGGTGCCGGGCGCCGCTACGTCCAGGTTTCCGAACTCCGCTGGAGTTGCTCGAGGAAGGACGTGTCGAGGAAGTCGAGCAGCATGCGAGCCAGCTCCTGTTCGACCGGTCCAGGGTAAACGCTCCGACCTGGCGTTTGGCCCAGCTATCCGAGGACGACGATTTGCCCTTACGCCCATCGAAAACGGATTACCGCCCTGACGATTTCGGGTGAGCACCGGCGACCGCTCTCAACCATTCTCGCTACAGGCTGGCATAGACGCCGCTCGATTCACCGAGGATGTCAGGGCTGCGACATTACGCCTCCGTCAAGGAACGCTCGTCAGAAGTCCGCCACTCTTATTCGCTGCCGATCCCCAGAACCCGATTCATGCCGCAACGGTGGCGTGGGCGCAAACACCACGAGCGGCATCCGGTGCGGTCAACATTTTGAATCCTGATCTCAAGCCGGACTGGGGCGTTGTCGTTACGCAGACGTGTGACACAGTTGAAGAAGGGGCAAGACCGAAGAGGCCGTGGGTTCACGTGGCGCCGGTTTATCGGCTCGAATGCGATCGCGGAGTCCGGCGCCGGATTGAGCTCGAGCGTGGTTTCGCATACCTCTGTCCGATCACAGCGCTCGACAGTGATGACGAGCGGCTCTGGGTGGCGGATCTCCGCTTACTCATTCCCGTCGAAAAGGGCTGGCTCGTGAGCGCTACCACAGCGAACGGATTTGTCGACGAGTCGGGATACGAGCGCCTGGCTCGGCAGTTAGCAAGGCTCTTTTCCCGCCCGGCCTACCCGACCTCCATAGTCAGGCAGTTACTTGCTCCACTAAGCGATCTGCTCGGCGAAATCGCTGAACGCAATGAAGGACGTGATCCCATCGTCGAAGTTGGTCTAGCGCTCGGACGCTCGAGATTCGACCCGGCCACTGCCCAGATCGTCTTCATGCTCGATGGGCCTCTCGATGACGAGCTTCGCGAACGGGTTCTAAGGTGGGGGGAGGAACGACTTGACGACCCCCCAGAGTCGATTTCCGTGTTACTGCCGAGGATCGTCGACCTCGATGAGCTCACCGCGCGCGAGTACCGCTTGCTCGACATAGTTGACATTGCAGCGTTTTCGCCGACGGAGGATCCTCAGCTGCAGGTCCAGCCGGGCGCAGAGCCATCCACATCCACAGACGTCGACAACTGAGGATCCGTAGGCCGCCGCGAGCGCGGGATCCTTCAGAATCGGCTCCAGCTCGTGGGCCTACACTCGCTTTCAACGAGCCGGAGTCGACGAGACCGGTCTGCGTCGGCGCTCGCTTTGCGACGGGAGGGGCACTGCTGTCGGACTCCAGCGGAATGCGCTTCTCCGGTTTGGGGATGCGCGGATTGTCGCCCGGATGATTCTCGGGAGAGATCAGGAGCCGAGAGCCGCGAGAACGCGGTCGCGGAGCTGGGCTTGCTGGCGCACTGGCAGGGCACGGTGTCCGAAGACGCGCTGACGCAGCTCGCCGCCTTGCCGGGATCCGCGACGGCCATGGGCGAGCATCAGGTTGTCGAAAATGAGTAGCTCGCCGGGGCGCAAGTGAATGTCGATCTCAGCCTCCTCAAGGCGCAAACCTCGCTCAGCGAAGAACTCGAGTTCGTCGTCAAGCGTGGCGAATTCTGTGCCGCACAGAAACCCGGCGGTGCGCTTGACGCTTGGCAGTACGGGCGGCTGGCCGAGAGCAGCTTCGACAATCCTTGCAAGGCTTCCCTCGAGGTACCCGGCGTCATCGTTCCATGCACCGTGGCTGTTGCCGTAGGCCCTGAACCGGCGGATCAGCTCTTCGCGGTCCAGCTGAAGGCCGCGACTCGATAGCGAACGTAATGGCAACAGACGCGTGACCGCTTCGCTGGGTGGCGTCCCGATCGGAAGGTGCAGGGCCGTAAAGCGCGCGACGTCGGCCGGTACCGCAGGGATGAGCGGTAGGCCAAAGTCGAAATGCAGGGTCTGAAAGTCACGACTCGGCGGTCCGTCTGCCGGCGGGACCACAAAGTTGCCGATCACCTCAAGCGAGACCTCGCTCCCCTCGACCAGATCCACGACGGCACGGGCGGCAATCCACGCGTCATCCGGCCGCGGGAACGGACCGGCGATCTGGACAAAACCATGCCCCTGCAACGCGGTTCGGTCACTGATTGACGTGCACTCCATTACCGCGGGCATACGTTAGGTGACCCGCGATCAACGACAGCGGCCGACGCGTTTGCCAGCCTGACGCCTGATCTGCTTTTCACGCAGGCGCCGACGCGACGCGCGCCTTGCAACGAAGCGGCAATTCTTGGGCCTAATTGGTGACGATGTCACGGTGGCTTGCCGGCAGGGTGGGGCCAAGCGCCCGTTGCTGCGACGCTGATGTGATGCGACTCGCGGTCGTCAGCGATATCCACGGGAACCTTGCCGCCCTGGAGGCGGTCATCGAGGACATCGGGGGTCGTGGCGTTGATCGCGTTGTTCACGGTGGCGACCTGGTGCTTATGGGGCCCCGCCCCGGGGAGGTGATCGACAGGATCCGAGAGCTCGGCTGGCCGGGCGTTGTGGGGAACACCGACGAGCTGCTGTGGCGCCCGGAGGAGCACGCCCGCCAGCGCAACCGCGCGCCGCGGCTTCAGACGCTGCTGCGATGGCTGTTCGACGGGTATGCCCCGTACGCCTTGGAGCAGATCGGCGAGGATCGGCTCGCATGGCTGCACGATCTCCCGGCGGAACTCCGGATCGATGGGATCGCGATCGTGCATGCCGCACCCGGCGACCTCTGGCGCGCCCCGATGCCGGATGCGAGCGATCGCGACCTCGACGCAACGTACCGCTCCCTCGGTACCAGCACCGTCGCCTACGGGCACATTCACCGCCCGTTCACTCGAGCAATCGGAGACCTTGTGGTCGCAAACGCGGGAAGCGCTGGGATGCCTTGGGACCATGACACGCGTGCGTCGTACCTCCTGGTGGAGGATGGTCGCGTCGATGTGATCCGCGTTGCCTATGACATCGACGCCGAAGCCCGCGAGTTACAAAGTCGTGCACATCCTGATAGCGAGCGGCTCATCGAGATGCGTCGCGTCGGGCGATTCATCGCGCCCAACCCGTTCCCGTAGATCGCCACCGGCGTCGCCGGCCGGGAAGCGCCGGCGACGGCCCATAGCGCCTTGGCGCGCTGTCGCACTTTCGCTTTCACAGACGCACGTCACGGTCCGCTCGAACTCGCTTTGCGACGATTCCGATCGTCCGCGCGGACGTGGCGGCATTGGTTCCCTACGTCGCCGAAGCAGTCGCCGGGCCCGGCCCCGGCGCTAGGGCGAAAGCGGTCGCCCGGCCGCAGCGATCGCCCGGCCGCGGCGATCGCCCGGCGCCTGCCTTCACGCGTGGTTGCCGCGTAAGCCCGGTCGGGGGGTCGCGGGTTAGCGAGTGTTGATAACGGCCGGTCGGCACCGACGCGACTACCGGGGGGCAGCGTGATACGTAACCCTCCATATGTGGGGCTGGCCTATCACTCTCCCGGCACCACGCCCATCTGGCGGGCCGCCCTCGAGACACGGCGTGTCACCCGCGCACAACGCGGATGGTTGCGCGACGTCACCGCGACCGGCCGTTAGTTCGTAAGCACGAGCCCGTGTCCGTCAGTGCTAGACCTGGTCCAGGAGGGCAAGCCGTTTCCGCTCGAATTCGTCCTGGGTAACCAGGCCGGCATCCTTGAGTTCAGCGAGCGTCCGAATGCGCTCCAAAGGATCGTGGCTTGGATCAGGAACTGCTGGGGCACCGACTCGCGGCTCGAAGCTTCGGATCCACGCTCCTAGCTGGAAATAACGTCGCCAGCCGCTCATGAGCGCCCGCAACTCGACGGGCTTATAGCCGTCGATCTCGAAGTAGGCACTCCCGTGCGTCGTGCCGAGTTCGAGGATCGCCTGGTTGACGCGTTTCCTCATGGCAAGCGCGAGCACTCCGAACGCTGCGGCTCGCGTAGCGGTGACGCGCCGCCTTACCTCATCAGGATCCTCGATCATCAAGTCATCAATCCAAGCCCATGGAATGAGCAGAGCGTCGGCGGCTGAGGCGAGATCCGGATTGCTCCCTGCGTTGACGTAGGTCATCTCCATGTTCGGCGCGAACCAGAGAACGGCAGGATCGATCGGGTTCGGCAGATACTCGTACCCACCGATGTATCCGCAACGAGCGAAAACTGGTCCGGTGAGTTGGTCCAGTAGCGCATCCCGTGCGGCAAATGCCTCGCGATATTCCCGCTCTGCTGCGAGGAACTCTGTATCTCCGGGACGAACAAGGCAACGCTCCTCACTCGCACGGACCAGCCGTAGGTCGCGCATGCGATGGTTCATCGTGTGAAACGCCTCGACGACCGGCACGTCGACCTGAAGCTCGCCCGACGAGATCGCATCTATGACTGCAGCAGACCCCTCAAGGGCACCCTCAACGGCCTGCTTGTGGGCCAGACGCTCGTCGGAATCCATCGCGATTAGCGGCACATGGCGCATCTCGGTCGCTAGCCCGAAGTTCTGCGTGGCACGAAGGCGGATAGAGTTCAGGTCTCCCGTCATCTCACTCGGTATCGACACAAGGGAGTCATCGCTCAAGCAATCCCCTGGGCCGACGATGACCGCAGCATCTGACTCGCAGAGTGGTTCCGCGTACCCAGCGATCCGATCCATGAGAGCCGTCGACTTGGGATCCGTCCGCCAGTACGCAGATCATTGCCGTAGTGAAAGGGGCTGATTCGAGCGATGAACAAGTGAGCAAGCTCGAGAAGGCTGTAAAGGAAGCCCGACTCGAGAGGGCGGTCGAGGCCGCCCTTGCCAAAGTGCCGCTTTACGCGTACGAACTGTCGAGTGTCATCGGCGAGAGTGACAAGGACATTGCCGACGCCGTTGCTCGACTAGCGGCGACCGATCGGGTGATCGTGTCTGCGCCGGGATGCCGATTCGAACTTAGTCTTGAGATCAGCCCCCTGATCGGTAGGTGACTTACCCGTTGGTTGCAAGCGTCGGTCTCAGTACCGTGCCGGACGAAAGCCAGCGCGGCTGTCGGAAGTAAGCCCGAAGCGGCAGGTGCGCACTGCCCCTGGTAGTCGCCGGGGTTGTGAGAAGAGCCGACGCGGAAGTCTCCGGAGGCCGCTGCCTACTTTATGGACAGACGATCATCACGTAGGCAGCTTGAGCGTCCTTGCCTGGGAATCCTTTCACGAATAGCGAGGCGCCTCGGCTGCTCCTTGGCGTCAACTCCACTGTCGCGAAGCCGCCCTCGACCGGCGGGATCGGGCCGCTGTCGCTCGGATCGTTATGGGTCGCGTTGAGCTGCGGCGTGACCATCGGAAAACACGACTTCGCGAACGACCTGTGCGGCCACGCGACAGTCTCGTAATGGTGGCCGGTCCGCACGATCACCCGAGCGCTGGACTGCTTCGCGAGAAGCATTTGACCACGCCATTGCAGGTTCACCCATGCGCGGATCGACGCAGCATTGCCGCGGTTCAGCATCCGCGAGGGACAAACGATCATCACGTAAGCCGCTTGGGCGTCGTTCCGTACGTAGTTCGCCGGGAATCCCTCCACGAAGAGCGAGGCTCCGGTGCTGCTGCTTGGAGTCAACTCCACCGTCGCGAAGCCGCCCTCGACCGGCGGGACCGGACCGGTGTCGGTCGGATTGTTGTGGCTCGCGTTGAGCTGCGGCGTGGCCATCGGAAAACAGGAGGTCGCGAACGATCTGCGCGGCCACGTGATCGTCTCGTAGTGCGTGGTGGTTTGCACGATCACATGAGCGCTTGACTGCTTCGCGACAAGCGTTTGACCACGCCATTGCACGTTCACCCATGCGCGGACCGACGCAGCAATATCACCCGGGTTCGGCTTCCGCGACGGGCAGACAATCATCACGTAAGCAGCTTGCGCGTACGCCCCTGCGCTGTACGCCGGGAATCCTTTCACGAATAGCGAGGCTCCACGGCTGCTCCTTGGCGTCAACTCCACCGTCGCAAAGCCGCCCTGGTCCGGCGGAACCGGGCCGGTTCCGGTCGTATTGTTATGAGTCGCGTTGAGCTGCGGCGTGACCATCGGAAAACAAGACTTCGCGAACGACCTGTGCGGCCACGCGACAGTCTCGTAATGGTGGCCGGTCCGCACGATCACACGAGCGCTGGACTGCTTCGCGACGAGCATTTGACCACGCCACTGCAAGTTCACCCATGCGCGGATCGACGCAGCAATATCACCTGGGTTCGGCTTCCGTGACCCGATCGCGTGACTGCGAATCTGGCGCGGCCCTACCGACCTCGCGGGACGACTGAATGCAGCATTAGGGGAACCCGCGAGAGCCAAAAGCGAGCACACCAGCCCAACGGACGCGATCGCATGATCGGTCAGGTAACGGACGACTCTCACGTGTGTGCTCCTCGCAGACCGACGATCAAGCCTCCCAGCAAGAGAAGCCACCGTCAAGTTCGCCGCGCCGCGCGCGACCCCCATACGTCGAGCTCTGAGCCCCTCGAGGAGCTCGCGTGCAACTGCCGCTTTGATCGAGCTGCGGCAGGCGGTGCTAGCCCAATGCGGCAGTCTCCCCATGGGAGCTACCCGAACATCGGCGGCGGGTGCTGGCTCGACCGTGCTGAAGCCAACTTTTGTCTCGTGCGCCTCTGTGTTGGAGGAGGAAGCGTCGCGCCGGTTCGGAATTTAGGCGTACAACGCCAGTTGACCGCGACTCTCTCGGGGTAGCGCCGTTAATGCGGACGGAGTCTGATGTTGTTGAGGTGTCTTTCTGTCGTTGTGTGCGCGATCTCGATCGCTGCGGCGGAATGCGGGGTCTCAGCGGCCGGACCGCAGGTCGGGGGCGATCACCCAGTCAACCGCGGTTCGTTGCTTGCCTCGAATACAGGCGAGGCGCTTGATCGGGTTGCGCTGTTGGGCACGACGGTGTTTGCGGGTGCGCCAGCGACCACGTTGACAGTCCCGGCTCAGGGAGCGGTGTTCGCGTTCAGCGAGCCCGCCGGTGGTTGGTCAAGCGCCCAGCACGAGGCGGCGGTGTTGACGGCTTCTGATGCCGCCGCCGGCGCCGGGTTGGGACAGTCGGTCGTGGCGTCGGGGCAGACTGTCGTGAGCAGTACAAGCAGCGGCCGGCT
This sequence comes from uncultured Solirubrobacterales bacterium, assembly GCA_963849295.1. Classification (GTDB taxonomy): domain Bacteria; phylum Actinomycetota; class Thermoleophilia; order Solirubrobacterales; family Solirubrobacteraceae; genus Palsa-465. The sequence goes on along the minus strand of CAWKGU010000012.1, from coordinate 227,093 downwards.
GTATGTGTTCACCGAGCCTGTTGCTGGATGGTCAGGCAGCGTGCATCAGACGGCTGAGCTCACCGCCTCGGACGGAGCTTCGCTTAGCGACCCGGAGATCTCTGGTGAGACGATTGTTGCGGCGGGTACCGATCCGGCCACGCAGCACGGCGCCCTGTACGTGTTTCAAGAGCCTGTTGGGGGCTGGTCTGGAAGCCTGCATGAGGTCGCGAAGTTGACCGCCTCGGACGGCAGGGCGGGGGATCAGCTCGGGCAGTCGCTCGCGATTTCCGGGGGGACGATTGTGGCGGGAGCACCGTCGGCTAAGGTCGGGTCTGATTATCCGGGAGCGGTGTACGCGTTCAACGAGCCCGCGACCGGCTGGTCAGGGTCGTTGCACGAGAGTGCGAAGCTGACTGCATCCGATCTGAGCACGCACACCGGGCCGATCCCCTTCGCAACGGACCTGGGCTGGGCCGTCGCGCTCTCGGGCCAAACCGTTGTGGCGATCGACGCACCCGGCCCGGGCGGGCCTCCAGCGGCGTACGTTTGGGGCGAGCAGGGCGGCGGCTGGGCTAGCGAGACCCAGTCGGCGAAGCTGACCGCACCCGACGGCTTCTTCACGGACCTTCCGTTCGGTACGCCGAGGATCGCCATCTCCGGACCGACGATTGCCGTGGCCGGCGCGATCGGCCAGCCGAGCAGCCCGACCGAGGCCGTCTTTGTGTACAGCGAGCCGGGGGGAGGATGGTCGGGGACGGTGTCAGAGTCAGCGAAACTCGAGTCCTCGGACTCGGGCTCGTCGATCGAGTATGGACAGCCGGTCATCTCGGGAAATACCGTGCTCGCTGGGAATGTCGGCGCTCTCTCGGGGGGAACGCTCGTCGGCAGCGGCTCGGTCGATGTCTTCACCGAGCCCGGAGGCGGCTGGTCGGGAACAGTGATGGACAGCGCGCGGCTGACGGTCTCGAGTCCGACCCCGGGCGCCCAATATGTGTTCACGCGCACCGGAGCGAGCTGGCCGACCGAGGCACAGACCGCGACCTTGTCGGCGTCCGGAGCCGAGCAAACGGTGTCCTTTGACGCTTCGGCGGTCTCGGGTTCAACTGCGGTCGCCAGCGGAAATGGAAATGCGTACGTGTTCAACAAGCCTGCTGGCGGATGGTCTGGAAGAGGGCCGTCCGCACAGCTCGTCGACTCCACCGGAGCGGAGCTTGGCGCGGTGGCGATCGACGGATCAACAATTGCCGCGGATCAGCCTGCAGCAGCGCAAGCGTCGATCGACGTGTTCACCGAACCGGGCGGCGGGTGGTCGGGAACGGCAGACCAGGTCGCGCGGCTGGCTGCGTCAACCGGCGTCGGGCTCGGTCCGCCTGCGATATCCGGGCGGACGATCGTTGCCACCGCCCCCGACGGAACCGTATTCGTGTTCGTCGAACCGGCCGCGGGATGGTCAGGAACGGTCCATGAAGTCGCCAGACTGACAGTCGCCCGCCAACTCAGTTCGGCGTCAGTGAGTATCGACGGCCAAACGGTCGTCGTCAACGGTCGCATCTCGGGTTCGACCGTCGTGTCCTCTGGCGAAGCGCTTGTGTTCCGGGAGCCGCCTGGAGGATGGAGCGGCGTCATCCACCAAGCGACGACGTTGACACCGAGGTCCTTCAGCCGCGAAGGGATCTTCGTCTATAACGAGCCAGCTCACGGGTGGTCGGGCACCGAGCGCGCAGCTGCCGAACTCGCGCTGTCGGGAAACTATGTCCCGACATCGACCGCGATCTCCGGGAGCACGATTGCGATTGACGGCTTCCAGGTGCCCGACACTCCCACGTTCTGTCCGTGTGCAGATGCGGTCTGGCTGTTCTCCGTACCGTCCGGGCGCTATCGCGTGATCACTGCCTCGCCATCGCTCTCTGACACGACCAGCCCGACCGGCGCGATCGCACTCGCGCTCGAGGGCACGACACTGTTTGCGGGCGGGCAGACAATTCCGGGCTCGAGCGGCGACACCGCGCTCGACGTATTCACCGTGAGTCAACCGATTCCACAGTCACTCGTTCGCGCCTCGATCACACGCAGCTCGCTCACCGGGCTCGCAAGCGCAATGCCTCGACTCGACCTTGTGCTCCTGGCAGGCAAAGCCCCGCCGGTCAAGACGCTCACAGTAATCCTGCCGAAAGGGCTGCGCTTCAGCCAAAACAAGCAGCAGCTACGCCACGGCATCAAACTCTCCGGTGTCCGCGGTTACAAGTTGCGCCTCCGACAAGGTCGGCTGACCATCACGGTCTCCAGCGCCGCCACAGCCGTCAAAGGTGTCTTTCGCCTCCCGGCGTTGATCGAAACAAGCGCACTCCGGACCCGCGCGAGGAGAATCGAGAAGTACAACCGGCCGCATCGCAAGAAGCACGCCTTACGCCTGAACATCGGCCTTCGAGTCGTAGACATCGTGGGCCGGACCACCCTGCTCACGATCCGACTCCCTCACCCGACGTGACGAGATGGACCGCGCGAGGGCGACTCCCCTTCAGTCGGTCTCCTGCGTGCCGAATCGACCTGCACGGCCGACGGCGGTTCACAGTTCTGTTACCGCACAAAGTCGGCAATGCGACTGCCCACGCGGGAACGCGTGCTCAAGTCACCGTCAGCGCAAGAAGCTCTTCCTTCCAAATGGCACCGACCTGTGGGCGGCGGTCGCTCGGCATCCGTAGCCACACGGCGCGGCTCCCGGTTTGCTCGACTAGGGGCAGTTGGAGCTACCGCCGAGCCGGAGCGACGGGCACCGAGCCGGAGCGACGGGCATGTAGCGTCTACGCGGTGACGTTCAGGCGGCTTGTGCTCCCGGTCGTTCCTCTGGTGCTGGGCGGTGCGGTCGCCACAATCCCGATCGTTGGTCATCGTCACGCACAGTCGTGGCAAGGGTCGGGCGAAAGTCGGCGACTCATAGTCCCGAGTCACCAGGCGGCTTTGGGTACGCAGTCCAGTCGTGCAGCTTCCGGAGGCCGCCGCGCAGGCGCTGGAGAGCATCAGCGGCGTTGAACGGACCGCGTCCAGCGGCGAGTAGGTCGCTGCCGCGTTGATGGAGCTGTGACAGGGCTGCTCGGCGCTTAGCACCACCGCTTGGCGTTGCGCCGTCCCCAGCGAAAGTAGCTGACTGCGCCAAGCGCGTTTAAGCAGACGGCGCGCCACATCAGCTTGCTGCCCACCAGCTCGTCAGCAGAGCGGCGTTGGATGTCGCGCTCGGCTGCGGTTACCAACACGACGCCGACGGCGATCAGAGTCGATGCCCAGACCTTGCCGCTGGACGATAAGTCCTTGAATCGCTTGGCCTTCACGACAGCCAATGGTGACGGATGAGCGCCTTAGCCGAATGACCACGCCTCCTCCGGTTGAAGTTCGCTTTGCGCTCCCGCTCCGATCGATGTGCAGCGGGACGAGTCGTAGCCTTCGTCGGTGGTGGACCAGCCGGGCGTATCTCGCCGTATCGAGCCGGCGCATAGCTCGCCGCCCCCCGCCATGTATCGGGGTGGCGTGGGCGACCCGCTCGTGGTGTTGCACGGAGGGTGTGCGACCTGGCGGCTGTGGGAGCCGGCACTGCGGTTGCTCGAGCGTAACTTCGAGGTTCTGGCGATGACGTTGCCCGGTCATTGGGGCGGCCCGCCGTTACCGCGGGACGGGACCGTGAGTATCGGGACGTTGGCCGATGCTGTGGAGCGCGAGATGCACGTGGCCGGTTGGAAGACGGCATACATCGCTGGTGGTTCTCTCGGTGGTTGGGTTTCGCTTGAGCTGGCACGCCGCCGCCGCGCGCATGCCGTCATCGCGATCGCACCTGCGTGCGGGTGGACGCCCGGTGGCCCGTTCTTCTTCGCCTTAGCGTCTGGCTACTGGCTGATGATGCGCCTCGCGCCGCCGATGGCAAAGCACGCGGAGTGGTGGACGGCGCGGCCGCGACTGCGTCGCTTGCTCACCTGGCATCACTTCAGACGCCCTGAGGGCCTCTCGGGGGAGCTGGCCGCGCATCTGCTGCGAGCGATCGCCGGCGCTGACCCCGACGGCGCCGCGCAGTTTCTGGCTGCCACGCGCCGCTACGACGTCGAGCGCGACCTGCGCGGGATCAGCTGTCCGATCCTGCTCGCCTACCCCGAGCAGGACTTCGTGCTGCCCAGGCGCTTCTGCGCGCGGCGTCTGAAAGCAGCAATCCCCGAGGCCGACGTAATCACACTCCCGGGCGTAGGCCACGCCGCGATGGTCGACAACCCATCGCTGGTTGCCGACACGATCGCGGCGTTCACCCGGCGCCACGCCAGCGAAACGCGATGACCGCCCATCGCCCCTAGCGCCCAACCCACGCGATCCGCTTCCCGGTTTCGATCCAAGCGAAAGCGAGGATCGGATCCGATTTTCCGCCCGTGCAGCACCGCGAATTCCCCGTTGGGCCGCCATCATCCTCCGTTGTGGAGTGGACTGGATCGCAGCGCTCGGCGCAACTTGTGGGACGGCTAGTCGTTCGGGCTTTTGTGTCACGTCGTTGGCAGGTGTCGACTGGGTTGCTTGGGGTGCTGGCCGTCGTGCTCTTCGGCGGGGTGGTGGCGCGTGCAGCGACGACGATGTCTTGGGCTCGGCCAGTGAGGATCGATCGCGCTGGGCGCCCTGCGGGTGTGGTGTGCCCCTCGGTCGCGCTGTGTATTGCCTACGATGACTCCGGGAACCTGGTGGTGTCCTCGCGTCCGGCGGGCGGCGCGTCGGCTTGGAAGGTTAGGAAGATCGATCGTTCTTCGAGGGCACTGCGGGGGGTTGTTTGCGCGTCGAGGTTGTTATGCGCGGCGTATGACAGCGTCGGCAACGTGTTCGTCTCTACGCATCCGGGTGGCGGTGCGCACCGCTGGGTGCGAAGAGCGGTCGATCAACACGGCCTTGACAGCGTGTCGTGCCCTTCGGTCTCGCTGTGTGTTGGCGTCGATCAGGCCGGTAATGCGATCACCTCGACCGAGCCAGCGCGCGCCGGCTCGTGGCGCATGTTCGCGCTCGGCGACAACTCACCGACGTATGAATGCGTCCACTACCAGGATTGTGGGATGCGGTCGTTGAGCGATATCTCCTGCGCGTCGGCGTCGTTGTGTCTCGCGTTGGATCAGGCTGGCAACGTGGTCGCCTCAGCTCATCCGAGCAGGGGCGCGGGCGGCTGGCACGTCGTGTTCGCAGAGACGCCGGATAGCGGTAGCGGCCTGCAGAGCATCGCCTGTGCCTCGGCTTCCTTCTGCGCAGGTGTCGACGGCTGGGGGAACTTCGTCGCGTCCCAGGACCCGACCGCTGGCCAGAGCGCTTGGCGAGCAACGGGCATCGGCACCGGCGGTCAGCCACTGTGGTTGGTCCCGAACGCGGGATCCGAGAACGTCTTGACCGCCGTCGCGTGCCGGTCGGCGACGCTATGCGTCGGGACCAACGGCGACGGCGCCGTCATCACGACGACCAGGCCACGCTCCGGCAACCCGGCCTGGAGCCTCACCGGGCCCCGCCGGCGGGCCCTGTTAGTCACGTGTGCCACGGTTCTGTGGTGCTTCGCCCTCGACCAGCGCGGCGACATATTCAGCTCACTCAAGCCCGCCAGAGGGGCCCGGCACTGGGCGCGAGCTCATCCAGACGGCGCGTTGTCACATATGTCGGGGCCTGTTTCGCAAACGCTCTTTTCGTGCCCCGCGACACGGCTGTGCCTAACCGTGGATAGGGTCGGGAAAGCATTGGTGGGCAAGTCTTAGCTCCGCCAGCCGGTTTCACTGGAACCCCGCTCCGAGCAGCCACCGTCCCATCGGACAAGCAGTGTCCGACGTCGATCTAAGCGGAAGGGTCGCGACCAAGTTCCGCGAGTTGGGTGACGAGTTCTGCGAGCGGCTGAGTAGCGTCGATCTCGTGAGTGCATGTCTGACGGAGAAGCGGCTCAACCTCTGCCAGGTTGCGGAGCACGAGCTCCCGCTGCGCGGCGGTCTTGCCATAGGGGTTGGTTGTGCGCGTCTCGATGCGGCTGAGGAGAACGTTCGCCGGAGCACTCAGCAGGACAACGGCGTCGAAGCGGTCATAGAAGCGGCCCTGGTTGGAGACTGTGCCGGAGACGTAGAGAGGAGGGCCTTCGTCACCCGCTAGGAGTTCCGCTATCCGCTCCTCCCGCCACACGTAACCGCCCTCGGCCTCAGACCACTCTGTCCACTCGCCCTCGTCGGTATCGACCGTCCGAAAGCCCAGCCGCCGCAGCCGCTCAAGCGCGCTGGACTTCCCAGTTCCGGACATCCCTGTCACGAGGATCTTCCTCATCATTCGGAGGCTAGGCAAACGAGCGAGCACTTCTCCTTTGGGCTAATTCCGACAGCCAGCGCGCTTGCCTTCGTCGCAGCGATCGTCGCAAAGCGGACGCTCGCATTGCGACGAATCGAGGCGTCGCGGTGCTTGGGTTGGCGGCGCTCTTCCCGACATCCGCCGACTGCACCGAAGCTTGACCACTAAGCCGATGAATAAGTCTCCGTAGGGGTTGGTGAGAGTGTCGCTTCTAACCTGCCGCTGCAGGGTTCCCAGCCGCGGGAAGATGTGCTGGTGAGCGCGGTTGATCCATACGGAGGTCGGCTCGGCCGGTTCTATGCGTTCTACATCGAGCACCGTCCGATAGCGCGGGTGGTCGGGAAGCTCGGCTGGGGCACAAGCTTCGGGGGGCTATATCGCAGCCTCGATCGTCTACGCGATCTGCCGACCAACGTGACGATCCTCGACGCTTGCTGTGGCGCGGGCTTCGCTCTGCGCTCGCTCGATCCTTCGATCCTGCGCTATGTCGGGGTGGACAGCTCGGCCGCGATGCTCGAGCGCGCGCGCCAGACAGCCGTGCGACGCGGATTCTCGGGCGCCGAGCTTCTCCTGGCGGACGTTGGAGCGATCCCGTTGCCTGACCGCCCGGCAGACGTCGCCCTTCCTTACAACGCACTGCACGCCGTACCCAACCCGCTAGCGGCCGTGCACGAGGTCGCGCGCTGTCTCAAGCCGGGTGGGCAGGTGATTGGAACGATGATCGCGCGTGGTCAACGGCGACGCGCTGACCGTTTCAGTGAGCGCGAGATCGCCAGCCTGATGGGGCCGAGCGGAACCGTCTCGGATCTCACAGAATGGCTAACGCGGGCCAGCTTCCAGGGCCTCAACATGTCGCTCGATGGTGCCCTCGTCTCCTTCCAGGCCCAGCGGGCCGAAACAACGCCATCCACCTAGGCGATGCCGTGGCCTCGCACGCTCGCCTCACAGAAAGAACTTGCGGCCGAGACTCCTGGGGCGACTGTCAGCCTGCCGAACCCCGAAAGTGGAATGCTGCTCCCCCCTGGCCAGAGTGCCTGGCTGATTGATTTCCAGCAGCGAGCGCCGCGCTTACTTCTGGGGGGCGAGTGTGCTCCTGCGGCCAAGAATCGTTGACTGGTGTCAGTGCTCTTCTCGGTCTCGATGGCTGCGGTGGGGCTGCTTGCGATGGCCGGCGGGCGTGCGGTGACGTCGGGGGGGCTGCGCGGGCGATTGGCGCTCGAATACGTGGTAGCTGCCGCCGCGCGGATATGCGTAGACCAAGCGGGCGCCACCCAGGATGTGGACCACGTTCAGCCGTGCTCCGCTTGCGTCGATCGTCCCGCGCGAGCCGGCGGGAACGTAGAACAGCGTCGCTCGCGTGGTGTCACCCGGGCGCACGCTCTCGGACTGCGCCCGCAGATCGAACGTGGCGTGATCGGAGCTGTAGCTCAGCCTTTGCAGCGTTCCGGCGAGGTACACCGGATATGCGCGGTCGGTGAACTTGATGCGGCTGGGGAATGGGATGCCGCGTCCGAAAGGACCCTGCATTGCGCTGAACCCGCCGTGCTTGGCGGTTCCATCCGCCTTCCACACCCACAGTGCGCCTCCGACGCCCAGCCGGTCCTAGCTGTCGTAGTGCTGTCGCAGCGTCGTCTCGTCGGAAGCTACGTCGGTGCCGAACTCTCCGTCCCAAAGTGGCAGGTCCATGCTGCGGGCGTCGGCCGTAGCGCTCGCGTAGCCATTGCTAACTGGGAACAGGGGCTCGAGCGACGGCGCGTTTGCCTCGGCATCGGGCGTGAACACGTGCGTGTAGATGTGCGGCGCGTACACGACGTTCGGGTAGTTCGAAAACGACGACCAGGGAGCGAAGGCGTAGCGCTGATCGGTGACGTCGCGGGTGACATCGGGCTCGACGAAGAACAGCTGGCGGAAGCGGGGAACACTCGCCCTTACGGTTCGTATGACCTTGGCATAGAAGGGAAACACCTCGGCGGAGTCCATCGCGGGCGGCGCGAGGTAGCCGGGGCTGGGCTCGTTGAAAAGGTCATAACCCGCCACGGCGGGGTCAGCGACGAAGCGCCGCGCGAGGGCGAGCACGGCGCTGGCAAAGTGCTCCTGCAGGCCAACTCCATCGGGTCCGGGCACGTCGCTCCAGAAGCGCTGGAAGTCCTCCTGGACAGCAGCGTCCACCTCTCGGGCGGCGAGCGAACACACAGCGGTGACGTGGGTGCTCGCCCATGCTGGCGCCCCGTCGGCCTCATGCGCTCCGGTGACTGGCGAGAGCGGCGGCGGACAGCTCTGTCCCGGCGCGGTGTAGAGGTACTTACTCCACGCGTCCTGGTGCATGTCGATCACCGAATAGATCCCCTGTGCGCGCAGCCAGCCCACGACCTGAGCGATACGATCGATGTAGGTCGGGTTGATTCGCCCGGGCTGCGGCTCGAGCAACGACCAGGAAATCGCTACGCGCACTACGTCATAGCCGAAGTCGCGCATCTGCGCCCCATCGAACGAGCAGACCGCCATCGACTCGACGGTGTAGTTGCGCCGCGGGCACCGACCGTGCCGGTAGGCGGAGGGGTCGATCGGGTACGGGGTGGCCATTGGCGTCGCGGAATTCGAGTAGTAATCCTCGAGCCCGTTCAGGTTCACCCCTCTCAGCAACACCGCACGACCGTGGTCGTCGCTGATCTGGGGCAGGGCGCCGGGGGTCCGCGCGCGCTCGACGTGAAGAAAGCTGAAGCGGTCGACCACCTGGTGCGAGCTCGTCCGGGCATGCGCCACCCCCGGGAGCGCAACGACACCCGCGAGCACAACGCAAGAGCAAGCCACGCGACCCAAACACTCGAACACGAACAGCCGCAGCCGCTCACACTGCGCATCCTCTCATCCCGTTTTGCTCGCCAGCGGCAGCCCGCCCGAACTCGATCAATTCTTGCGGCTAGCCGATCTCGCGAGCGAAACTCACAATCCGTCCTGGGCGAAGGCACAAATGACACGAGAGCCCAAGACACGCCCGCGGCTGGGAATCGACATCCCGGCGGCGCGGCACGGTGCGTTGGGATCAGGCTGGCGCGATCGTGTAGACGACTTGGACCTGTACATCTACCTCCTGGGTTCCGGGACGGACGGTTGTCGGCGTGCCCGCGCCTGCCGCGGGTGAGCTTCCTGAGGAGCCTCCTGTCGCGCCCGCGCCCTCGGGGTCGAGCTGCACAGATTGCACGCCCGTAACGCGATAGCCAATCGCCGCGGCTGCATCGTCGGCGCGTCTGCGGGCGTCCGCTAACGCCGCGCGGGTCGCCTCGATCTTCCCCGCGGATGGGTCGCTAAACGAGTAATCCGGCCCATTCAGGCTGCTGGCGCCGGCTTTAGTGACGCGATCGATGACCTTACCCACGAGGTTGATCTTGCGTATGCGGATGTCAAGCACCTCCGTCGCGCTCCATCTGCGCCCCGCTTTATGCCGCCGGAAATGGGAGACGCTGACCCCTTCGGTTTGAATGTCGCTCGGAGAGATAGCGAGCGAGCGAACCGCACGTACCACACGATCCGTCGCACGGTTGGTGGCAGACAGCGCCACGCGCGAGGTCAAGCCGGTGCGCGATACTGACACCGTCAAATCGGCGATGTCAGGCGCCACGAAGGCCGACCCCGATCCCAACACGCTCAGCGTCTGGCTTGTCGTATCCGCCGCCGCCGACGACGCTCCCATCAAGACCAGCGCGGTGACCGAAGCCACCGCGGCCATGTACACGCGCATCCTTACTCCCTTCATCGTGTGCCTTGCCCCTGCCAGCATCAAAGCGCAACAAGCACAGATACTCAAGACTCACCTCGCACCGCACGCTCGGTGCTCGGCCGTCTCAAAACCGTCCTCTGAAATGCATCAGCAGCGCCGACGATTCCCCTGGGGACACTCCCAGGCTCGGCGGAACGGGTTTCGCGTTGGGAACGAGCAGTCGGGATTTCCCGCTCGAAGCTCGCGGGACCGTTGGGTCGTAGGGGGCCCACTACGCGGCGGCTAGAGTGCGCCTCGTGTGTGCCGGCCCGGTGGGAGTCGTGGCTGCTTGCGTGAGCCGTCTCAGGCCGCGTTGGGCGCGATGCGCGGCGGGTTGGGGGGCGGTGCTTCTAGCGTTGGCGGTCTCGAACGCGGCTTCGGCTGCTGCTATGCGGTTGTCATGGTCGGCGCGGATGGTGCTTTCAACAGCGTCGACGCCGATATATGGCGTGTCGTGTCCGTCGGCGACGGAGTGCACCGCGTTCGGAACCGACCGCATAACGACCTTTGATCCCCGCTCTCGGCAGATCGTCGCCTCAGCCGTTCCGGATCCAAACGCCTACGTCGCCGCCATCTCCTGTCCTACGAGAACTCAGTGCACGACGGTCGACCAGCAGGGGATCGAGCGCACTTTTGACCCGCGCTCACCCAGCTCGTCCTCATCCCTAGTGATCGACAACTACCACCTCCTCGACGTTGCCTGCCCATCGGCTTCGCAGTGCACCGCGGTCGACTACCAAGGCCGCGAGGTTACGTTCGACCCAGCAACACAAACGACCATGAGCGCGCTCGGGGTCAGCCAAACCATCGAGGTCAGCGCGGTGACCTGCCCATCCACCCACCAGTGCACCGCGATCGCAGTCGGAAACGGCCACGAGGAGGTGACGTTTGACCCGACCTCCCGTCGGATCCCGCGACCGCACAAACTCGGCGGACACGACTTCTACTGGTCAATTGCGTGTCCGAGCCACGTGCAGTGCACCGCTGTCGACGCGCTCGGACGAGAGGTCACGTTCGATCCATTGTCTTCCCGTCGCCAGAGCGCCGGCAGGATCGACAAGCTGCCGGTCGCGCTCGCCGGCACCACCCCGAGGATTTCATGCCCAACGGTCAGTTTCTGCGTGGTCGTCGATCGCTACGGCAACGCGTCACAGGGGAACCCGCAAAAACCACACAGCTTCAGAGTGGGCCACATAAAGAGCGCCAGCCAACTCGACGGGCTCTCATGCGGATCGATCAACCAATGCGTGGCGGTTGACAGCACCGGCGCCTTCACCGGAACAAGGCGAAGATGATCAAAGAAGCGCATCCACATGCACGAGCAGCGGTTGCTCTAGTCCGGTGCCGTCTCGGCGGCGGGATGCGGCAGATCGGCGGCCGTTGCGTCTCAACTCCGAGCTACGGACTCGATCATCGCATTGGTGACTCCCGCCAGCGAACTCCGAAGAGTGATGGAATGGAAGTGTCCGACACGGGCTGGCGGGTTCCGGGCGGATCCGCAGCGCGTGAGTGGATCGTTGCCGTGAGATCCGGCAACCGCTGACTGGGCGTCCTCGCCTCGGGGGTTGTGGTCAGGGGTGCAACCGTAGTGTTCCTGTAAGGGCGGTTTCTTGGCCGTTGGCTTCGATGAACCGCGCATCGACCACCACGTCGGTGGTGCGTGACGCGTGGCGGAGGAGGCGTTTCCCGGCGGTAGTCAGCTCGATGTGGATGAAGCGTGTGCCGGCGGACGCGAATTGCCGGCTGCCGGTGGCCAGTTCGACCGTGGATGCTGAGACGTTGGGGCGATACCAGGTGATTGAAAGCAATCCGGCTCTGGGAGCGGTGAAGCGAAGAGCGATGCCCGAGCGGGCGAGCAGCCGCCCGGTTCGAGTGGCGTTGCCGTGGGGGAAGGCGACCGCGCGGAGCAGCTTTCTGATCTTGGCGCTGGATAGCGGACTGGGTTCGACCGGGGCCGTTTTATCGGTGTGGGCCATGCGGGTTCCGACAGAATTAGTCGCCGAGACGATCAGACGGAGCCTCATGCCCTTGAAGTTTGCGGTGACGTGGAGGCGGGGTCGGTTTGCACCTTTGATGTCGTTGCAGCTATGGCTGCAGAGCTGCCATTGGTAGGCGTAGTTCAGCGGTGGCGTGCCGGTCCAGGTGCCGGTTGTCGATGAGAGCGTCTGGCCCACCGCAGGCGAGCCGCTGACTACCGGTGGTGACTGAACCATGGGAGCCCGCTCGATTGATGGCGCTTCGATGGTTGAGGTTCGCGCTGAGCTCGCGGGGGAGCTGGAGCCCCCCGGGTTGCTGGCGGTCTCCTCAACGCCGATTCGCTGTCCGACGTCTGCCGCGCCAAGCGTGTATGTCTGCCGTGTCGCCCCCTTGATTGCGGTGCACGGCTTTCCGGACGGATCGCATCGAAGCCATTGGTAGCTGTAGCGAGTCGGTGAGCTGGTCCACGCCCCGTGTTGCTCGGTCAAGGTCTGCCCCTCAACGAGATCGCCGGAGATCGTGGGGGGCGCGATGTTCGCGGGAGGCTCGGGCAAAACGACCGCCGTGGGGTTCGAGGTAGCGGTCGCGCTTCCCGCGATATTGATGGCTGTTTGCGACACTCGGAGCGTGTGGCCGACGTCGTCGCCGGTGGCGATGTAGATCTGTCCGTTGCCGCCGTTGATCGGAGCGCACGATGAGCCGTCCGGTTCGCAGCGCTGCCACTGATAGTTGAACGTGGTCGGCGAGCCTGTCCACTGCCCGGCAGTGGCCGTCAGCGGCTGACCCTGTTGCGCCGACCCTGCGATCGATGGGGGCGCCGTGTGTGTTGGAGCGGGCGGAATGTCGGCTAGTCCAGCCTTTCCGTCCGTGTCGACGGCGACGCAGAGCGACGCTGATGGGCACGACACGGCGGTTGCCAGGCCGTTGACCTCCGAGGTCGTGGTTTGGGGGCTGCTGGCGGGGTTGGCGATGATGTCGGCGGCGTCCTCGCTGTCAGTCGCGGCGCAAAGCGAGGTGGTCGGGCATGCGACTGAGGTAAGTGGCTCGGGATCGACCGCGGTCTTCTGCCACTTGCTAGGTCCGCCGGTCGGGTCGAGCGACACAAGCTCGTTGCCGGCGGCGTCGATCGCGACGCACATCGAGACCGACGGACACGACACTGCCTTGAGATCCGAGGTGTCTATCGTTGCGCCTGTCCAGGCGTCCGCGGGCCCGGTCGGGTCGGTGGTGGTCTCAAGCAGGCCGGATGCTCCAACCGCGACGCAGAGGGACGCATCCGGGCACGTGACCCCGTAGAGCTGCTTGCCGCTCGCGACCGTCGTGTGCTGCCACGCCGAGCTCCCAGCCGTCGGAGAGGTGGAGCTCGTGACGTCGCCTGCTCCGACGGCGACGCACAGCGAGGGTGCTGTGCAGCTCACGGCGGTCAGCGGCGAGGTATCGATCGGGAACACTGACCATGAGTTCGAAACGGTGGGCGTGCTGGATGCAGCGGCGTTTCCCGAGTCGTCGACCGCGACGCACAACGAAGCCGTAGCGCAAGAGATGCCGGTGAGCGCAAGGTGCGGATCGACTCGCGTTCCCGACCACCCGTGCTGCGTGGGGTCGTCGGGAGTGCTGGTGGTGAGGATGTTTCCTTGGCCGTCGCCGGCCGCACAGAGATTCGTGGAGGGACATGAGATGCCGGAGAGGTGATTGAAATCCGCGACCTGGGACAGTGTCCAGGCGGAACTGCCACCGGTGGGGTTGGTCGAGGCGGCGACGTTGCCGAACTCGTAGTCGCCGGCGACACAGAGTGAACTCGAGGCGCACGAGACGCTGGACAACGTGATCGCTCCGGTGACCGGAGTGACCGTCCAGGCACTCGCGCCGCCGGTCGGGTTGGTGGAGGTGACAACGTGCTGACCGTCGACCGCCACGCACAGCGCGCTGCCGGGAACAGGTATGCCGAGCACGATGCTCTGGATGCAGGAGATACCGAACAATTCCGTGTTAGGTGCGTCGACCTGACTGACCGTCCACGCGCTTGCGCCGGCCGTCGGTGCGCTTGAGGCGAGCACGTATCCGTTCATGTCGGTCGCTACACACAGCGACACCGAGGCGCACGACACTCGCGCGAGTCGGCCCGGGCCGGCTGTAGTGGTAACGGTCCAGGCTCCTGACCCGCCAGTGGGGTCGGTCGAGGTGACGACCTGGTCGGTGGTGTCGATCGCGACGCACAAGGTCGTCGTTGGGCAGGAGATGCTCTGGAGGTTTCCGGCTCCTGGGATCGGTGTTAGCGTCCAGCCGCCATTGGTCGGGTCGGTGCTCGTCGCGATGCCTCCGAGCCCGTCTGCCGCGACGCATAGCGAGGTGGAGGGGCATGAGACTGCCTGAAGATTCGCCGCGGCAGGCAACAGGCGGTTTGTCCAGGCGCCGGGGCCGCCGAGCGGGTCGGTGGACGAGGACACGTAATCGCCGTTCACGCCGACGCAAAAGTTGGTTGCGGGGCAAGAGAGCTGCACGCCCATGCCGCCTCCCTCGCTCTTCCAGGCTGCGTACCCGCCCGTGGGATCTGTCGACGCCAGCGCGCCGCCGTTCGCGAGGCACAAAGTGCTCGACGGGCAGTCGATCGAGTCGACGCTTCCCGACGTCGGCGAGTCCGGAACGTTGTCGATCGGCTCGAAGCGAGACCACACGTTGGCGCCGGCGGCGGGTGAAGCGAACAGCCCGAATGCGACGATCGCCAACATCAGAGTCCGGAGCGCGGCGCCACGGATCTCGCTCATCAAGATCTCCTGAGCGTGAAGCTCGCGCTCGTCTTGACCGGCGGCCTCCCGCTGGCGGTGAAGCTCCCGAGCGCCAGCACGCTCACGCGGGCAGAGGAATGCAGCAGCGACTTGCCAGCGGGCTTCAGCCTTACCCACACAGCTCTCACGCCAGCGGCGGAAAAGCTGATCGTCGCGCTCGCGATCAACGTTTCGGTGTGCGGATTGCGGCTGGAGTGCGCGTACCAGCGGATGCGCTCGACGCCAGCCGACCACGCCCGTACCCGCAGCCGGACTCGCCCGGTGCGCAGGAGAGCTCCGATGAGCGTTCGGTGGCGAGGGACGATCCCCGATCTGAGCGCCTGACGAATCTCTGCGGTCGACGGCGCTCCCGGAGGGACACGATCTACCGGCGCGGTCGGCGCCGACTCGGCCGGGGCGCTGGGGCCGCCATCGTTGCTTGCCACCTCCCGCACGCGGATCTCATAGCCGACGTCGGCCGGCCGTAGCTGGTATGTCTGCCCGGTCGCGCCTGGGACCGGCTCACAGTCGCCAGCGCCGCCACAGCGCAGCCACTGGTACGAGAACGCATCCGGGCTGTTGGTCCACGATCCGTGGGTCTCGGTTAGCGTCTGTCCTTCGGACGCTGTTCCGGAGATCATCGGCGGTGAGGTGTTCCCGGGCGGCGGCGGGCGCGTGCCCACAGCGGCGTTGCCCTCGTTGTCGGCGACGATGCAAGACTGCGCGGACGGGCACGCAACGGCGGTCATCAAGCCGAGGTAGACCGCGGGAAAGCTCGGCGTGATGCTCTCCGAGTGCCACGTGGAACCCCCACCCGCGGGATCTGTCGACTCGCGGACTCCGTAGTAGCTGTCGGTCGCAACGCACAATGACACTGCAGGACAGGAGATCGCCTCCGGCACCATGTCGTATGGGTTGTAGCTGCCGCCGATCTCGACGCTCCATGCTCCCGCGCCGCCCGCCGGGGTCGTCGAGGCGAGAATTCCCCCGCCGGCGTCGACGGCCGCGCACAGTGTGGTGGAGGGACACGAGATGGCGTCAATCGGCGTGGTTCCGTCTACGTTGAAGCGCACCCATGCCGAGCTCCCACCCATCGGATCGCTCGACACATCCACGTTCCCGGACGCGTCCGCCGCGACACAGAACGCCGCCGAAGGGCACGAGATCGCGCTTAGCGACTGCTGCCCGAGCGAGGTCGTGCTCCACCCGCCCCCGCCAGCCGGATCGTTGCTCGTGAGCACGTTGCCGGCGTTGTCGACGGCGGCGCAGAAGTCCGTTGCTGGGCACGAAAGTCCCGTCAGCTTGTTGATGCCATCGACGTTCGCGGCCGACCATGCCCCCACGCCCCCGGTTGGGTCGGCCGAGGTCACCACGTCGCCAAGATCCTCCAAACCGACGCACAGCGACGCCGAGGGACACTCGAGATGGGTGAGCTGGAGGCCGATCGGGGTCGCCGTCCACGTGTTGGCGCCCTGAAGCGGGCTGTTTGACGTGACCACGTCACCGGCGTCATCGAGCGCTGCGCAGAACGAACTCGAGGCGCAGGACAAATCGAGCATCGAGTCGTATCCGTCGACGCCGACCGACGTGAATGTCTCCGAAACCCCGGGATTGGAGAGGAAGTACACGTCGCTGTTGCCATCGATCAGCGCGCACAACGACGTGGAAGGACACGACACACCGTCGAAAGAGTGACCATGCTCGACGATTCGGCCCCACGCGCCGCTACCGCCCTCAGGATCAGTTGTCACCGCGACCTCGTCGTCCGATTCGGCGGCGACACAGAAGGATGAGGATCGGCACGTGAGTCCATCCCGCGAGCGAACCGCAAGACCAGAAGACACTGGGGCAGACCACGCCCCAGACGAGGGATTCGACGATGTGTACACGTTCCCGTCGAAATCCACCGCGGCGCAGAAAGACGCCGATGGACACGACATCGCCTCAACCGGATCATCGTTGGAAATCGCTGCCGCAGTACTCCAGCTCCCCGCAGTCCCCGGGTCAGTCGAATAAACGATCGACCCGTTCCCCGCATAGGCGACGCATAGCGATTCCGTCGGGCACGCAAGAGCGCCAAGCGAAGAGAACCCACTCCTGTAGGACGTCCAGCCGCTCGCCGGCCCATCCGGGTCGTCCGTGGTCACGACCCCACCCAGTTCGTCGATCGCGACACACCGCGAGGCGCTCGGACAAGAGATCCCGCTTAGGTAAGAGTCCGCGATGTCCGCGCTCGTCCAGCTGCCGCTGTCCGGGCTCGTTGACGTGCGAATGACCCCGAACTCATCCGCGGCAACGCAAAAGCTCGATGACGGGCACGAGATGAGCGGGTCGATCGGAGAACCGCCCTCGACCAGCGCATTCAGCCGCCAGCTCGGCTCACTCTCGGGATCAGACGATGTGAACAGCAGCCCGCCGCTATCCGCAGCGACGCACAGCGACTCGGTAGGACAAGCGACCGCGCTGAGAGAACCACGGTCGGAAAACGGCTCGTGACGATCAGTTGGAGCGAGCGGCGACCAGCTGAGGTCGGCAGCCGCACCACCAGCGAGCGCGAGCTGAAACGCAAGCACGACCCCCAGTGCCAGCACCACAAGCCCTGCAAGCCGCTTCGACCGCGTGCGGGACGCCCCACGCCGAACAGCCAATCCGTTGCCCTGCACAGCCTCCCATCCGCAATCAGCCTTTGGCTCTGCAGCAATCATGAAAGCGGAGCATCGGACTGTCAAGTCGGACACACACACCCGCTGACCCGCGATCCAACGAGCCCCATAACCGCCACCGCCTAATCGCACCCATGCCGCGCCCATGTCACGTGACTCCTGCAGCAGGCTGCGTGAGCCGCCGACCATGCCAACAGACGAGCTGAGCCGCGACGAGCAGGGCGCTGAACCCTCACGACTCCTTCGTGTGAAGCAGAAGACACCGATCAGGACACGGCCAGACGCTCGCGACGCTCCCTTTGGTCCCGCGGGCCGTTCCGGCGCGGACGTCGCAATGCGACGATTGCGAGCGTCCGGCTAGGCAGTACTGGCGCGATCCCTGCGTCGCCAAGGCGATCGCGTAGCGACGGGTCTCGAGCGGGAAAGCGATCGTCGGCGAACTCAGGGGCGACCGATGGCATCGGGCAAGGCGATTTGGTTGCGAGGGCCCGGCGGCGGCTGGTGCCGTTCGCAACAATGCCCCTATGGGTTGGCTCAAGCTGGTTGGGTCCACTGAGAACCCCGTGCCGAACCACTGGAACATTGATCGTCCGGATCTTCTGACGGTGATCCGGTTTCCGTGGAACAAGCCACCGAGCGACATCTGGGCACCAGGGGTTCTCATTCTTTACGCCGTTGGATCCGGTGCTTTGATCGCAGTTCAGAGCGTCGATGGACCTCCGCAGCTGCTTCCTCGACGTGGCGTGCCTGGAAGCCCTGAGCATCGCTGGCTGCACAAGCTCGCTGTGAAGACCGAGTTCGTCTGTTCCCCGGTAGATGAAGCTCCGACGCTCAGAGACGCTGCACCCGACATCGCTGATCGCTACCGAAAGCGCTTTCGCAACGGATCGCACTGGAAGCTCGACGACGACGAGCTTGATCGGCTCGGGGCCGTCGTGCAGACGGCCGGAACCACGCCATAGGCGTGACCGCCGGTCGAGTGGAGGACTTCGGCTCTCGGATCCGCCATCCAGACGTCGCCGTTGCGGTCGTGAGGCTGTCCGGCGGGTCGGGATGAATGCGATCGTCTGCAGAGCGCGCTATCTGCGCAAACGAGGACGCAGCCGTGGAGGTGAGATATGTGTGCCACCACAAGTTCTTTTAGGCTCCCGGCGGTGGGTGAGGTACGAATCAGCGAACGAGGCGGGGGCGTTGCCGTCGCGACGATCTCAAACCCGCCGCATGCGCTGATGGACGACGCGATCGTTGCAGGCCTGGAGGCTCTCGCTCTTCGCGCCGAGTCCGATCCGGACCTGACCGGGATCGTGCTGACGGGAGATCATCCCGAGCGGTTCGTTGCGCATTACGACGTCGCTGAGCTGCTCGCCGCTGCGCGTGCCTCGCCGACCGTGGGAGTGTTCGTGGCGCGCGCATCGCTGGGCGCCGTCGGCGCCCTGCGCCGACTTCCGGGCGTCAAGCGGACCCTGGAACGGACGCCCGCGGCCGGGCTCTCCGCGGCGGAGCGCTTCGGCGAGGTGCTGCTTCGCTTCAACGCCTCCGGCGCGGTGATCGTTGCCGCGTTGAACGGGTCGGCGATGGGCGGCGGGTGTGAGCTGGCGCTCGCCTGCGATCTGCGTTTGATGGCCGACGGACCGTTTGGGATCGGCCAGCCTGAGATCCTGCTTGGGTTTCCGCCGGGTGGTGGCGGCACGCAGCGGCTCACGCGGCTGCTCGGCACGGGACGTGCGCTGCGTCTGTGTCTCGAGGGCGGGCCGCTCGACCCGCGCGCGGCAATGGAGCTGGGCCTCGTCGACGAGCTCGTCGCGCCCGATCAGCTCTTAGATCATGCACTCGAGCTGACCGGTCACCTCGCGCGGCGGCCGAAAGCTGCAATCGCCGCGGTCAAGCGTGCGGTTTACCTCGGTGGCGCACGGCCGCTCGCCGCCGGGCTGCGGTTCGAGCGCGCCGAGTTCCTCTCAGCGCTCGGCACCGAGGCTGCCGACCGAGCGATGGTCGCTTACGAACAGCAGCTCGAGCAAACCGGGGAGCTACCCGCGTACGACCCGTCGACGATGGAGCGAGTACGGAACGAGGGCCGGTTCGGCTGAACCCGTCCTCCGGGAGGAGGCGCGGGCGCGCCTTCCGGGTCGGGCGACCCATGACTTCCGTGCAACTCAGGGACGTCGGCCTCAAGTTGTAGATGCTCGTGGTCGGATCGAGAGCGGGGCTCTCGCGACCGCGGGGCGCGTTCTAGTTCGAGCCGACGGGCGCTGCCGGATTAGCCTCAGGGGGTCATCTCGGTGTCGTAGCCGCTTCGGTCAGTGAGCGGCGACTTGATCGGCGCTGGGCGCGCGACCGCGATCTGGCAAGGCGGTCACGTCTCGGGGGGCGGGTGTGGCGCTGAGTGGTCTGGTGTGGGATCGTGCCGTGTATGGACGAGGAGCGGCACGGAGATTCTTTTGAGTCGCTCGGCGGCGAGCTGGCCGAGCGCTCCAACGAGGAGCTGCTGGCGCTGCTTGACGGGATGCTGTTGGAGCTCGAGCGTCGTTTGTTGCGCTATGCGCGGTCGGGTCCGGAGATCATGGATATGGCGGATGAGGGGTTGGTGTTGGCTGCGCGGTCTGGGGCGCGGTTGCGCCAGGCGCAGTCAGCGGCGGCGCATGCGGCTGGTCATTTGCAGGTGCTGGGGGTCGGTGGCTGGAATCCGCAGAGCACGAATCCGGGGTGGAGCGATGATCCGCGGGTGACGGGGCGGGAGGAGCCGGGGCCGTCTGAGTCTTAGCTGGGCGGCTTGGTGGTGGTCTCTGCGGGTGGTGTGGTGCTGTCGGGTCCGGTGAGCGTTGCGCGCAGCTCGCCGAGCTGGTCGTGGACGTCTTCGATCCCGAGCGCTTGGCGGGTGTCGTGGATGCCTTTGCCGGCGCGGCGGGCGATCGCGGGGAGCGTTTTGGCGCCGAACACGAGTGCGATCAGTAGCGCGAGCAGCAGCAGTTTCTCGGGTGAGAGGAGGTCCACGCTTGCGAGCATACGCCGCCTGCGTGTGGTTGCGAGCTCGATCGTTGACCGCGGGTCGGTGCGGGAGTAGGGTCGGTTGTTCGATGGGGGCCGCGCTCCTTGTGTGCCGTGTGGTGCTGGCCGGCGTGTTTGTGTTTGCCGGGGTGGCGAAGCTCGCTGATCTGGACGGCTCGCGTCAGGCGGTGGGCGATTTTGGTGTGCCCGAGCGCTTCGCCGGGGTCGCTGGGCTGCTGTTGCCGGTGGCGGAGCTGGCGGCTGGGGTGGCGCTGGTGCCGGTGTTCTCGGCGCGCTTCGGGGCGCTCGGCGCCGGGGTTTTGCTGGTCGGGTTTATCGCGGCGATCGGGAATGCGCTGGCGCACGGCCGTCAGCCTGATTGTCATTGCTTTGGTCAGGTGCATTCGGAACCCGCGGGCTGGATGACGTTGGCGCGCAACCTGGTGCTGCTGGGTTTGGCGGGGTTTGTTGCGATCGGCGGCTGGCGGCATGCTGGTGTCAGCGCGACGCATTGGGTGAGCGTCGTGCGTGCGGCGTGGCTGGTGGCGATCGTCGCGGGGGTCGTGATCGTTTTGCTGATCTGCTTTCAGGTGTGGTTCTCGTTGCAGCTGCTCTCCCAGAACGGCCGGACGCTCGGGCGACTCGAGGCGCTCGAGGACGCGCTTGCAGGCGTGGCCTCGGCGCTCGGGTTGGCGGAGAACGGTGCCGGTGTGGATCCGGGGCCGCTGGGTCACGGCTTGCATGGCGGCGGGCTTCCGGTCGGCTCCCGGGCCCCCTCGTTCGAGCTCGAGGATGTCGACGGCCAGTCGCGGTCGCTGGGGTCGCTGTTGTCCGGTGACCGGCGGTTGATGCTGCTGTTCTCTGATGCGGGGTGTGGTCCGTGCGATGCGCTGATGCCGCAGCTCGCCGGCTGGCAGTGCGAGCACGCCGAGGAGCTGCAGATCGCGGTGATCGCCAGCGGCGACCCGGAGCGAAACCGCGCGAAGGCTGCTGAGCACGGGCTCGAGCTGGTGTTGTTGCAGTCAGGGCGCGAGGTCTCAGACGTCTATCAGGCGCACGGCACGCCGATGGCGCTCGTGATCGCAGCGGACGGCATGATCGCAAGCCCGACCGTCGGCGGCCCAGACGCGATCACGACGCTCGTCGCGCAAGCCACACGGCCCGAGCTCGCCGTCAGAGGGGTCCCGTCCGCTATCGCTAACGGCAACGGCGCCGCGCCGCGACCCGCACCACCACCGCCACCTGACACCTCGCGGGTTGGCGAGCCCGCGCCTGAGCTCGTCCTCGCAAGCCTCGAGGGCCGAGAGGTCGCGCTCAAAGACCTGTACCACGAGCGCACGGTCGCGATCTTCTGGAACCCCGGGTGCGGGTTCTGTCAGCGGATGCTCGCAGACCTCAAAGCATTCGAGGACGGTCCGCCTGAGGGTGCACCGCGGCTGGTCGTGATCAGCTCGGGCGACCCAGACCGCGTCAGCGAGCAGGAGATCCGCTCGACCGTGCTGCTCGACTCCGAATCGGAGGCGATGAGCGCGTTCGGCGCCGGCGGTACCCCAATGGGCGTGCTGATCGACGAGGGGCGGATCGCCTCGCCGGTCGCCGCGGGCGCGGACGCCGTGTTTGAGCTGATCCACTCGAGCATCGCGCGCGAGGAGGCGCTGCGGTGAGCCACTGGCTCGACGACGCCGCCCGCGGCCTCGCGCAAGGAACCCACAGCCGCCGCGAGGTGCTGCAGCGCGGCGGAGCTGTCGCGAGCGGCGCGCTGCTGGGCTCGATCACCACCCCGATCGGCGCGCTCGCGGCCGCCGCGACCGGCGGCACGCGCTGCCCCGACGGGCACCACTGCGGCGGCAACACGACCTGCTGCAAGCACGACTGCTGCGATACCGCCACGGAGCTTTGCTGCGGCGGTGGCTGCAAGAGCGCCAACCCCACAACCGAGCACTGCTGCGAGAACAAGATCTTCCCCAAGAGCATCACATGCTGCCGCCACCCATACAGAGACGAGGCGGGCAAGCTATGCGGCTCACACGAGGAATGCTGCGACGGCGACTGCTGCGAGCACTGCTGTAAGTGGCAAAAAACGAAAGCGAGCAAAAAAAACGCATCCTACGGGCAGTGCTGCAAAGAGCCCACTCCGAAATGCTGCGAAGGGCACGCCTACTGCTGCAAAGCGGACGAGAAATGCTGCGGGTACACCGACCCAGACGGGTCCAAGGGAACCGGCGGGTCATGCTGTGCCAAGGACGTGGAGTGCTGCGGTCCGTACAACACCATTTGTTGCGACAAGGGTCAGACCTGCTGCGGCAAGGGGACTGACAGCGCAGCCTGCTGTAACCCCAGCGACTGCGTGAACAACCTCTGCTGTCCCAACCCGTTCAACTTCGAGAGCGACGCGCCAGACACATCCGGCAGCGTCGGCTGCAACGGACAGTGCTGCAAACCCGGCGACATCTGCTGCGGCACCGGGACCAGCGCCACCTGCTGCAACCCCAGCAACTGCAACAACGGCGTGTGCGAGACCGTGCCGTGTACCTGCCCGGCCCCCCGGCTCGTGTGCTGCGGCACCGGCGGCGCCTGCATCTCGCCGCCTCCTTACGGAGTTGGGTGCTGTTTCAACGGCATGGTGTCCGGGCTTTGCGGCTCAACGTGTTGCGACCCCACCAAGTACGGCTGCTGTTGCGGTCCTCCTGGGGCGGAGTACTGCTGCACCTGCTCGGATATCAGGTTGAAGCGGGACGTTCGGACGCTTCGCGGGCGCCCAGGCCCGCCCTGATGTCCCCGTCCTCTCCTGGTCCCCCCTCTCGCGACGCCGAACCGCCGACTGACACCACCAGGGCACCGGCCGATATCGACGGCAGCGTGATGGCGTTGGTTAGGCGGCTGCGCGGCGTCTCGTTCGAGTGGCGTGAGGACATGCCGTCAGGCCACCGCGGCAAGGATCTCGGCGTGATTGCCCAGGAGGTGGAGGAGGTCTTCCCCGAACTTGTGCACGTCGACGCGCGTGGCTACAAAGCAGTCAACTACCAGGGGCTGATCGCGCCCCTGATCGAAGCCGTCAAAGAGCTCGACGCCAGGATCACTACGCTCGAGGCCGCTCGCGGAACGCGCAAAGGGTAAGCGGAGGCCCACCCTTTACACACCTCACGGTCGCTACCCGGATCACGGCTGGCGGTGGCGCCGCCGCTGTCGCATCCAAACCGCGGAGCGGTAGTTCCGGCGCCCGCGATGCCGACGGCGCTCCCGGATCGGACGAGCAGCGAGCAGGCGCCGACGCCGTCGACGTACTTCTGCTCTCGCGTCACACGCTTCCGCTTCCGTCGCAGGACCGCCGCTTCGGCGCTTGCGCAACCGCGTGAATCCGCAGCTCCAGATTCCACGTCGCGTGGTCGCCCGGACGTGTGCTTTTGTGCCAAGGCCCATCGCCGGCCCGGACGACTGCTAGGCGACGGAGGCGGCCGCGCCGACCGACCCGCTGCTGGCGAGGAGCACGTCGCTCATGAAACGCGCGGTGACACCTGCGTTCGTGCTCGCGGGGTATTCAGCTATGGGCGGCGGCGTGGCTGCGGCCTCCGAGAGCAGCCGCGCCCCGGTTCGTGCCTGGCCTCGAGCTCGCTGCCCCTCCGCGTAAAGGTGAATGGCGGTCGGGCGGTTGCTCTCTATGGTCGGGCCTCCGCTCTCATCGGGCGTCCCACTGGAACCAGCGGATGCCGATCCCGGCGAACACCACGATGTAGCCGAAGCAGGCCACGAGCGAGAGCGTGTCCCGGCTGTACCACGCGTGTAGGTTGAGGACCCCAGCGAACAGCGTCATCACCGCTCCGACCGGAGTCCAGCGCGCGACTGAGCTCCAGAAGCCGCCGAGCGCTCCGCTCTGCCCGAGGATCCCGAGCAGGATCAGGACGGCGAACAGGACACGCGCGACGGCCTGGACGGTGTCGGCTGACTGCACCAGCCCAACCAGAGCCTGCGCGAGGCTGAGGAACACCGCGCCCGCCAGGATCGAGACCAGCAGCACCAGCGCGTACTGCCCGGCGGAGGGCGAGATGTGATGGATCAGGCTGCCGATGATCACGACCCCGATCGCGATGATCAGGTTCGCGACCACCTGCATTGCCAGCCGGCTCGTCATGACCGTCCAGGTCGGAGCGGGGGTGACGCGCAGTCGCTGGAAGACGCCCTTCTCGCGGTCGCGCGCGACCGTCAGCGCGTAGCCGATCATCGCCGTCGAGAGCAGCCCGTACGAGATCGCCAGCCCGATCACGAACTCCGCCCCGCCGAACTTGTGGGTGGCCTTGTTTCCGCTCGTGCTGATCAGGACGAAGACTGGCAGCACCATGCTGATGATCAGCGCCCGGCGGTGCTTGAGGAACACGAGGAAGTCTGCGCGCAGCAGCGAGGTGAACACGAGGCGCAGCGGCGGTGCGGCGGGCGACGTCGAGCTAGTCACGGATCTCGCTCCCGGTGAGTCCGATGAACACGTCCTCGAGCGTCACCTGGCCGTGTGCGACGGCTTGAACCCGGGGGTCGTGCTTGTGCTTCTCGATCAGGTCGTGCGGCGTCTCGGTCGTCAACAGCGTCCCATTGTCGATGATCGCGACCCGATCGCAGACCGCCTGGGCCTCCTCCATCGAATGGGTCGTCAGCAGGATGCTGCCGCCCTCCTGGCGGATGTGCTCGATCCGGCCCCACAGCTGGCGGCGCGATTGCGGATCAAGCCCGGCGGTCGGCTCGTCGAGCAGCAGCAACGCTGGGTCGTGGACGACCGCGATGTACAGCGCGAGGCGTTGCTGCTGTCCGCCCGAGAGCTGCCTGAATAGCTTGGGTGCCTCGCGCTCGAGGCCGATCTCGCGCAGCCCCGCGGCGATCTGTGGGTCGGTGAGCTCGACGCCGTAGAGCCCCGCATACAGCCGCACGATCTGCGTGATCTTCAGCTCGGACTGAAAGCTGGTCGCCTGAAGCGACACGCCCATCCGCGCCCTGGCCCACGTGGGATGGCGCCTGCTGTCGATGCCGTCGAGCAGGATCGTCCCCGACTGGGGCTTGACCAGCCCTTCGATCGCGCTGAGCGTGCTCGTCTTGCCGGCTCCGTTCGGTCCCAGCAGGCCGAAGATCTCTCCCCGACGGATGTCGAAGCTGACCGCGTCGACTGCCGTTTTATCGCCGTAGGTGACCGTCAAGTCGCGCACCTGCAGGATCCCGGCGACCTCAGGAACGACGGCAGCGGCTCGGCCGTCTTCGGCGGGTACTGTGTCTTCGGCGCTGGGTACCGGCTCTGGCGCCAGCAGCAGCGATCCGTCCTCCCGCTCCTCGGCGACGACGTACACGCGTGCCTGCCCGCCCCTCAGCACCTGCACCCTCTCCCTCACACGCACGATCACCCCCCGCCAGATGGACGCGCTGCGGTTGGTCTGGAGCTGCGGGTCTCGCCATGAGACAGCAGGGGCATTGATCTAGCCAAACACGGCGTGGAGCGGGCGCAGGCCCAGACAGCGGCGGCGTGGCCGAGCGGCCGTTCCAAAGCGGCGAGCGGGTGCGCGGGCGGCGAGGCGCCACTGCTCGGCCGACCGGAAGCGGTCGACTGGGCCTTGGCGACGAACTGAAATAGGTGCGCGCTCACGCTGGTCTCCTGAAGATCCCAGGATTGTCGCTAAGACTCCGCGGTGACCGAAAACTCATCGCTGCCCGTGGTCGGCTCGCGACGGCGGACGCAGACCCGCCACGGTTGTCGTACGGGTATCTCGTCGGCGACTCCACGAGCCCTGCTCAGCGCGGATTGCTGAACGGCGCTAGTCGTAGCGTCGGCCAACGGCGCTAGTCGTAGCGCCGGCCGGGACAACGACCCTGTCGGCGACGGTCCGCCCTACTTCTTCCCGCGCCGCCCGAACCGCGACGTCAGGCGGCTCAGCCTGCTCCGGATCGTCTGACTCGCGTCAGCGGCGATCCTGCCGACCGTGTCGTCGGTCTTGATGATCCCCAGCTCCTCGTCGGTCGGACGCACGGGGCCTCCTCGGGCGACCGTCTCGGCGGCCTGCGCGCGGTAGCCAGCACGCCGGGCCTTGGCGGCGTCGATCTGCGCCTGCAGGCGGGCGACGTGGTCGTCGGGGTCAGGCGGGGCGGGGGTAGCGTCGGCGTCGTCGGTTATGGGACGCATTCCATCACCTATCAGGTCGTGCGAGGGGCGCAATTGGAGGGACCAACCGCGCTGTCCTCCTTTCGTGAGCCGACGCTCATCTCAGCGCGGAGCCCGAGGGTCCTGCTAAGCGCGACACGGAGAACCGGATGCCGCGACAGCTACCCGATTCGCTCGTCGATCCGGACGTGAACCGCGTCGCCTGCCTCCTTGCCGATCGTCTTCCGCAGCGCCGCCTTGACCGGGAGCCTGTGCGTGCCGTCGCCCTGGGCCATCAACGCGCCGGTAAACGGCTCGCCGTCGATCGCGCCGCGGATCTTCACGAGCCCGCGGGTACCGAAGAGCTCAGCCACGTCATCCATCAGCACGCACGTCCACGCACCTGGGTTGTCGCCCTTCTGAAGTTGCGCGTCGAACTCTCTCAACATGACTCTTCAGACTCTCGCACGCGGCGAGACTCATCGCGAGCGAGCTGCTCAAGTCGCTCTCGCTTTCGACCGACGGCAAGCATCTTGTCGCCATCGACGAGGAACCCGCAATGCGCGGAAGGCGGGGCGCTCGCTTTCGTTCGCAGGACGGCCATCAGCCTGGCGCTCGCAATGCGACGGATCCGAACGTGAGCTGACCGCTGCGTTTCGCGCATCTGCGGTAGTGGCAACCTGCGGCGCGAACAAATGGAACCGACAGTTGATGCCCATCGGGACCGCAAGTTGCCGCTACTAGGGCACCTCGAAAGCAAGCTTGACATAGGGCTCGACCCGATCTCGCAGGTCATCCTCCGTCCACCCCCGGCGCCGCAGCTCCGACATCACAGCTCTCATCTCCGCGGGCTCAAGATTCGGTACGTGCGTCTCAATCCACGTCTGCGTAAACCTCGCGGGAAACTGAGTCCGCGAACGGTTGCGAGCAAATTCTGTCCGGATTGCCGCCGTTGGGGATGATCCTGAGGGTCCTCGCCCTCGCGGGCTTGAGCTCGGCGTCGGCGGCTCGCCGCCTGAGGGATGGGATCTGCGCGGGCCCGTCAAGAGGTGGAGCACGTAAACAGCCAACACAATCGTGGTCAGCAGAAGGACCGCTGCTCCGACGTACCGGAGCCCCAGCAGCGGATAGTGCTGGTGCTTCCAGTAGTGGTCCTGATGCCGAAGTTGGCCGAAGGATGTTGTCAAATGAATTGCGTGGCCCCATAGCGAGAGCGGCCACATGACCAGATACAGCACTGCGTAGTAGACGGCCACGAGGACCATGACGCAGACACCAAGCACGACCCATCCGCTTTCGCTCCCGGACTTGCGCCGCCGGCCGCCGCCGTAAACCGACACGGGACCCGCATGGACTCCAACTCTGCCCCGTGATGAAACGCTCATTGGCCCCAAGCGTATGCGCATGCTCATGGCGGATATTCTCGTTCACAACAAAACCCTTCGCCCCAGGGTGCCACCCGAGGATTTTCACGTTGAAAGCAGCGGCCGGGCTGTCGCCTGCCGGTGGGATCGCACCGGAGACCAGCAGGAGGTCGTTGACATCGACGACCGATGCCTGCTTCCACGTCTAGCAGCGTGAGTCGTGCGTCCGAGACCTTGATCGAGGGGCTCGTCCGGCCGCCACCATCGCCTCGCGCACAGTCCCGGTCGCGATCTCATCGTTTGTCGGCGCTCGGCGAGTACCTGGTCTGAGCAGCGGCATCCCGCCGCTCCTCAGCCCAGGTGGATGAGGTGCGGGTCGAGCAGATCGCTCGATCAAGGAACTGATCTCGAGAACGCCCGCGCCGACAAGTGAGCGACGCTCCGGTATGTCAGCGCCGACGGCGTCCGCTGGGACGAGTGCGACTCCGTTCGACCTGTTCCTGAGCCCACTGTTGCATTTCTGGCCGCAGCCAAAGCTTCACACGGCCTTTTCCGAGGTCGAATACCGGCCTGGGCATGTCGCGGTATCGCTGTTGGTACTGATGGACGGTGTTGCGATGCGCGAGGCCGAGGATCTCGGCCACGCCCTGCGTATCGATCAGATCCTCGGTGGAGACAGGTGGCGCCATGACATCAGCGTACATCGTTAGGCGGATCCGTCCGAACCGCTTGTTAGCGTAACGATGTAAGCAACAACTAGGCGACCCCGGCGGTGCTTGGAACACCCCGGGGTCCGGCCGAGACCTAACGAGGAGGTCCCGACGATGCAAGCGTACGCCAACGCGCAGCTACCACCGCTGGTGCCGGAGTTCCACTGCGGACCGGCATCACCGTCGTACAACCCAGCGAGTAGTGGACCACACGACAAGCCGTCGTCGATTCGAAATGACGGCGAGCCGACAGCGGCAGGCATGCTCGTCTCGTTGCTTCTCGACGGGCTCGATGAGTGTGGACTCGCAGCCCTGGCGCGCCGCCTCTCGCCGCATCTGACCACCGCGAACCAGCCGGAGAGGCACGCCGCATACACGGTCGCGTCTCTCGCATCTGAACTCGGAGTCTCCGATAAGACGATTCGCTGCGCAATCGGGCGCGGCGAATTGCGGGCAGTCAAACGAGGGTCGAGATGGCTCATCTCCGTCGACGCCGTCACGGAATGGGCGTGTGCCTCAGAGCCCTGCCGCGCGGCAAAGCGCCGGTACCACACCCGCGCTCCGAAGACCGCAGGTCCGTCACTTCGGTCGGTCCTGTGTGGAGCGGCGCGATGAGCGTCGAGAAGGTGCGGCGATCAGGTGGGGAAGTCGTGTGGCGCGTGCGGTGGCGCCAGCATGGGCGCAATCGAGCGCGCACTTTCAGCTCCCGGCGTGACGCTAGGGACTTCGACGCTGAGGTTCGACGTCAGCGTCGGGCGGGGGGCTTGGCAGCGCTGGACGCCGGCACAGAAACGCTCGGGGACTACGTGATCGGCACCTGGGCCGCTGCTCACGCCGCGACCCTCGCGCCGAAGACGCAGCTCCACTACGCGAATCTCTACGACCACCATCTGCGTCCGTACCTCAGCACGATCGCGCTGCGTGAGATCACCCCTGACGTAATTGGCCGCTGGCAGGCACACCGCCTGCGGGACGGGGCGGGGCCGGTGGCGGTCCGTCATGCCCTGGATCTCCTTGGGTCGATCCTTGAACAGGCGTTCGTCGCTGGCCATCTTTCCGAGAATCCGACTCGTCGAGTCAAGAAGGCTCGCCGTCCGCGCCGGGAAGAGGTGCAGGCGCTCTCGCCGACGACGGTCGAGGCGATGCGGGCAGGACTCGGGACGCGAGACAGGACGCTGATCTCTGTGCTTGCGTATGCCGGCCTTCGTCCCGGTGAGGCGCTCGGGTTGCGATGGGGCGACGTACGGGAGCGCACGCTTCTGATCCAGCGGGCGATCTCGCTAGGGGCGGAGACCGACACGAAGACGCGCCAACACCGCACCGTAAGGCTGCTCGCGCCTCTTGCTGCCGACCTGCGCTCCTGGCGGATCGCCTCCAGGCGCCCCGATGACCACGAGCTCGTGTTTCCCGGTAGGGACGGTAGACCTTGGACCCAAGCCGCTTACCAGTCATGGCGTCGCCGAGCGTTCAATCGTGCGGTCCGCGCAGCCGGTCTCAAGCATGCTCGTCCGTATGACTTGCGCCACAGCTTCGCGTCGCTCCTCCTGCACGAGGGTCGGAGCGTCATCTACGTGGCGCGGCAGCTTGGGCACGACGCGCGCCTGACCCTAACCCGCTATGGCCACGTGATCGACGAGCTGGAAGAGACGCCTGGGCTCGAGGCCGAAGTCGCGATTGGGCATGCGCGGAGGGGCAAGATCCCGCCCGCTGCGGCCGTATAGTTGAGTTGTGTCGACTGACGCTGCGGACAACAGCCAAGAGCGTGACCGAGAGCTCCCGGTGGAGGAGCTCATGCGCCGCGCGCGCCCGCTGCCGCCGCACGATGAGATGACGATTGACGATCTGACCGAGGAGGAGGGCGTCGCCTTCCTCGCTGCGGTCAAGTCGTGACGGCAGCTCGGTCGCGCAGTCCAGTCGTCATCGACACCGACGTCTTCAGCGCCGATCTGGTTCCCGGCTCGCTGCTTGCAGAACGCTATGCGTCGATCATCACGGGCCGACCGGCGTTCATCTCCTTCCAAACTGCCGCGGAGGTGCGCTACGGAGCAATCCGCCGCGGCTGGGGCGCAGCGCGGAGGGCCAAGCTCGAGGCGAAGATCCAGAACGTTGAGGTTGTCCACACCGGTCCCGAGCTCGTCGGCGTATACGCACAGCTTCGTGCCGACTGCGAAGTAGCCGGCCACGCGCTCGCCCAGCGAGAACACACAGCGGACCGCTGGATCGCGGCTACGGCGATCCGCCTTCGGATACCGCTGGTCTCAAACGACGGGATCTTCCGAGGCGCACCCGGGCTCATGCTCGAATCGCTTGCGAGAACCTGAGCCGCATGTACCCGTTTGGTACCCGCGTGGGCCAATCCGACAGCCAGCGCTGACGGCCTCCAAACAAAAAAGGCCCTGCTTTGCAGGGCCTAATCGAAGTGGAGCTAGCCGGACTCGAACCGGCGACCTCCTGGGTGCGATCCAGGCGCTCTCCCAACTGAGCTATAGCCCCGTGCGGCGCTTGATCCGCGCGGTCGGCATGACAGTCTAGCCCCGGTTTTTGCGCCAACCGCACGACGTTCCTGTGCGGAACCGGTGCAGGGCTTGCGAATTCGCAGACTTTGGCCGATACGCTGATTGTGGGTCGGGCTCCGTCATGAGCTTTCGCACGCGCCTAACCAGCTTCTTCCTGTTGATCGTCGTCGTGCCGATGTTGGCGATCGGGTTCCTCGTCTTTCGCCTTATCAGCGACAGCGCGCAGGGCAAGGCGGATGCTCGCGCTAACGGTCTCGCCACCGCGGCAGCCAGCCTCTACGGGAATGAACGCGCCAGTGGCGGCGTCGGCGCCGAGACGATCGCGGGCAACGCGGCTCTCCTGACAGGCCCGGGAGTTCGCACTCGCCTCACAGCGGTGGCGACACGGGCTGGGTTAGCCAGGGTCCGCATCCATTCGGACCGTGGCCTGTTCGCAGATGTGGGCGATAGCACTGCGATCGCACCCGGCGTGGCGATTGTTCGAACTCCGCGCGGGGCGCTCCGCTACACGATCGCCGCCTCGACACTTACGGCAGCTGAATACGCTCGAGAGCTGGCCGGACCCGGAGCGGGTGTAGTCGTGACGCAGGGCGGACGAGTCGTTGGCTCCACCCTCAGTGTCCCCACTGGCACCGCGTTCCCTCGCAGCGGAACGGTCTCGATTTCGGGCACTCACTACCGTGCCGTTACGCAGGCGTTTCCTGGCTTTGGCTCGGCGCCGGTACGCGTCACGGTCCTGTCCAACGTCTCCTCCACGTCGACATCGGTCGGAACCGATCGCGCGGTGGCTGCTGCCTTCATTGCGGGCTTTCTCCTGCTCGCGCTGTCGTTTTCGGTGCTGGCCTCACGAGCGCTGCAAGGACAACTCGGGCGCTTCCTCCACGCGGCTAAACGGCTTGGCGGCGGAGACTTCTCAGCCTCCGTTCCGATCGAAGGCCGCGACGAGTTTGCCGCCCTGGGCACGGAGTTCAACAACATGTCGCAGGAGCTCGAGCGGCGATTGGATGAGCTGTCTCAGGAACGGACGCGGCTGCGCGAATCAATCCGACGGATTGGAGAGACCTTCGCCTCGAACCTAGACCGGCAGGCGCTGCTCGAACTCGCGCTGAGGACGACGATCGACGCAGTTCAGGCCGAATTCGGACGGCTAAGCGCACGCGGGCAGTCCGACGATCCTCTGGTTGAAACCGTCCGGGTCGGCTCGCTGACGGGCCTCGAGCACCAGATCTACGACGCGGAGCGCTCCGCGCTTGGAGCGGCAGGCCTCGGCGAGGTCGCAGCCGACGAAGTGAGCGTCGCGGCGATCGCGCTTTCGCCAGTCGAGCCTGGCGGGCGCGCGCATGGCCTGATCACGGTGGGCCGTCGAGGCCGACCCTTTACAGACGACGACCGCGAGATACTCCGATCACTGGCGTCTCAGGCGACCCTCGCGCTGGAAAACGTCGAACTTCATTTCCAGGTGCGACGCCAGGCCGTGACCGACGAGTTGACCGGCCTCGCCAACCACGGACGGTTCCAGGAAGTGCTGGGCGGCGAAAGCGAGCAGGTACGCCGCTACCACTACCCGGTCGGTCTGATCATGCTGGACATCGATGATTTCAAGACGATCAACGACACGTACGGGCACCCCCAGGGAGACGTGGTGCTCAAGCATGTCGCTCGCGTATTGCAGGAGACCTCGCGTGAGACGGATGCCCCCGCCCGCTACGGCGGGGAGGAGATGGCGCTGATCCTTCCGCACACCGATCTCGATGGTTCACATGCGATCGCAGAGCGCGTTCGCAGCTCGATCGAGGCACTTCGTGTGCCGCGCCTGGACCAGCAGGGATTCCTTCGCGTGACCGCCAGCGTTGGTGTCGCCGCTAACTCCGACGGCGATAAGGAGGCCCTGATCGCCGACGCTGACAATGCCCTGTACCTCGCGAAGCGGCAGGGCAAGAACCGGACCATACGAGCCGAGGCCACGACCGCGAACGTGCTCGGCGGCGAGTAGGCTTTGCACCGATGGGTCTGCTGGACGAAGCGATTCGCGAGCACCTGGACCTCAAGCGCCGCCGCGGTGCCGACCCCGAGGAGATCGAGCGCGCGGAGCGTGAGGCGCTGGGACCGGTGCGCCGCGGCCCCGAGGACCATGAGCCGCTTGAGCCCGCCGCTGAAGATGCAGTGGCTTACGACCACGGGTCCAACGCTGATTTCGAGGAGCTCGACGAGGAGTTCGAGGAATACGACGAGCCCGCCCGGTCCGAGGCTGCCCACGAGCGCGCACGACTGCACGAGCGTGCCCCGGCGGAACCACACGATGACGAGAAGGACGAGGTCGTCGGCGACGAGGAGCCCTTCGCCGAGGAGCCCCTGGACGCCGACCCGTCCGCCCCGGGTCCCCCCGCCGGCGCAGCGCCTCCTCCGCAGCCTGCACCGGGATCAACCCCGCCTCGCGACAAGACTTCGGAGGAGACGGTCGAATACAACGTCGAGGACGCGCTCGAGGAGGACTCAGCCGGCGGCGAGGACGTGCTAGAGGAGACCCCCGAGTTTCTGCAGGACACTCCCGACCACGACCGGCTGTGGTTCGAGCAGCGTCCGCCGCGCGACTTCGACTTCAACGAGTAGTCGCGCGGCGGTCACAAACTGATCCGGCTCCGAGCGGCGCTTCAGCGCTGCTCGACGACCATCAAGGTGTTGCCCTCCGGGTCACGGAACCAGAACATCGGCGGCACCGGGTCGCCCATCCGTGAGACCTCGGCGTCAACGTCGACCTCGAGCGAGCGCAGATGGGAGTGCGTCGCGTCGATGTCCTCGGTCGTGAGGCTGATGCCGGTGTCCTTGCTTTCTGGATCGACGCCGGCCCTGGGCGGCGCGAGCGCGATGCCCGTTGTTCCGGACGGCGGGTAGACCTCGACCCATCGATACTGGCCACCAAATGGAATGTCGGTGCGCTTCTCGAAGCCGATCGACTCGTAGAACTCGATCGAACGGTCCTGATCGACCGCCGGAATGATGACCAGGCTGATCTGGCTGATCCCGCTGGTGGTGGTGTTGCTCATTTGATCCTCCTTTGTTGGTGAATTTGCCTGCTATGACCAGTCGGAACCGCGGAACTCATCGCTTCGTTGTCAGCGAACTTGCCAGCGTCAGGACCCCGCTGGCATACCGAGATACCTGAGCCCTGGCTGGTGGTCCGGGCGGCAGCTCGACCACGAACGAGGTGCTTCCGGCAATCGCCGAGTTTCCCCAGCTGACCGCGCTTCCTGGGTAGCGCGGGAGCTGGAGGACACGGAGGCCGACGAGGCTTGCGAAGCGACGTTCGAGCTGCGGGTTGCCCCCCGACAGGTCGACGAGGTCGAGCGGCTGGTGAAACCAGATCGTGATCCGCGGCCTGATCCGCAGGATCAGCCGCCGTGCGGCCCTGGATTCGGGTTCCGAGAGGGCACGCGGCCCCGAGTACTGCTGGTATCCCCGACTCCCAAGCTCTCGCCAGTGCCATGGGAAGTTGCGGTTCAAATCGACTCCATCCGCGTTTTGACGGGTGTCCGCTGCCACCCCATCGGGATTGAGGACTGGAACGACCCACAAGGCGGTTCCGCTAGGCGGGTGACTGCGAAGGAGCCTCCGGGTGATAGCGATTCCCGCCTGCTCGTTGCCGTGGATGCAACCGACCACGAGCATCGAAAAGCGTGAGTTTGCGTCACCTAGCTCGAACGCGGTGATCCTCCGGCCCTGGACCGAGTATCCGATCGTAAATCGCTTGAGCTGACGGGGCCGGCTCGGGGGCGCCGCTCCCGTGGAGGCTCGCCCTGCGGTCTGCGCGGTTCGCTGTGGGCGCTGGGATTTCGCTCCCCCGCACCCGATCAGCAGACCACCAGCAATCACGATCGCCAGAGCCGTGGCGACGGCGATCGCCCGACCGCGATATGGGAGCCTGAGCGCAACGATGAGCCAACGCTAGCGTTGCCTGGGGGGCCGCTCCAACTTCGGCCGGCCTGGCGTCCCGTATCCTCCGCGGGCCTAAGAGGGAGCCGGGATGCGCGAGGCAAAGCAGAAATGGACGCGGGTGCTGGTGGTGCTCCTGCTCGCGGTCGCTGCCGCCGCGAGCATCGCGCGGAGCGCAGCCCGCTCCAGCGCGCAGGCGTTCGCGACCCACACGGCCGCGCTCGCGAACCGCTGCTATGCGATCCGCTCACAGGCGGCCCATGCGTTCCTCGCGGTCAGTGGCACCAGCGGCTATGGGGTCAGCGCCGGCCGGGCCCATGGCACTCCGTTCTACCTCAAGCCAACCGGCCTCGGCACCTACCTGCTGTTCGATCGTGGTGGACAGCTCATGAGCGCCACCAGTGACGGCGGCGGTGCGAGCTCGGTGAAGAGAACCGGCAACCCGGGCTCCTCGACCGAATGGACGATCGCCCGCTTCGCTCACGCCGACTTCACGATCACGTCGACCTCCGATCGGCTGGCGCTGGCCGCCATCGGCACAAAGCAAACGCTCGAGCTCGTGCCTCGGGGATCGGTCGCTCCCCCGAAGCGCGAGAGGTTCGAGTTCGCCCCGGACCGCGGGTGCCTCGACTACCCGGAGGCCCAGGTCGGGGCGTTCGGCAAGCCGTTCCGAGGCGCGGCTCGCAACGGCAAGCTGCTCGGCTTCGTCGACCTCCATGTGCACATCACCGCAGACATGCGTGCGGGGGGCGAGGTGATCTACGGGGAGAGTTTCGATCGCTATGGAATAACCCAGGCCCTGAGCGCCGCAGGGGACGAGCGCGTGCACGGACCGGACGGCGTGCTCGATGTGACGGGCAACCTGATCAGACATGGCACGCCTACGGGCACGACCGACAACCACGGCTGGCCGACGTTCAAGGGCTGGCCCACTTACGACACGATCACCCACCAGCAGGTCTATTACGTGTGGCTCAAGCGCGCCTGGCTGGCCGGGCTGCGGCTGATAGTTGCGCAGACTGTCGATGACCACTCGCTCTGCGAGATCGAGCAGCGGCGCGATCGCACGTGCGACGAGACGCAGTCGATCATCGACCAGGTAGCCCGCCTGCATCAGATGCAGGACTACATCGACGCTCAGAGTGGCGGGCGCGGGCGCGGGTGGTTTCGGCTTGTCTACAGCCCGGCGCAGGCGCGCCGAGTGATCAGGCAGGGCAAGCTCGCGGTCGTGCTGGGCGTCGAATCGTCGGATCCGTTCGGCTGTAGCGAGTACCTCGGTAAGCCGCAATGCACCAGGGCAGACATCGACCGTGGCCTGAACCTGTTCTATCGCCTCGGGATCCGCACGATGTTCCCTGTGCACTGGGTCAACAACGCGTTCGGCGGAGCGGCACTCGAGGGCGGCGCCGAGGGCAAGTTCATTGATGGGCTGAACGTGGTTCAGACCGGTGCGCCATTTGTGACCGCGCCATGCACGAAGCCCGGCGAGATCGAGCAGCCTCCCCAGAATGGAATGCCCGCTCAGTGCAATACCGTCGGCCTGAGCTCGCTGGGCGACTACCTGATTCACCAGATGATCGCCAAGCACATGATGATCGAGGCCGACCATATGAGCGAGAGGATGCGCGACTCCGTTCTCGCGATCGCCCAGGCAAGCGCTTATCCGCTCGTGTCCAGCCACAACGGCACCGGCGGCGCTTGGTCCGGCGCCCAGCTCTCCGAGCTCTACCGACTTGGCGGGATGGCAGCTGTCACTCCGGACACGGCTTCACACCTTGCCGACAAGGTGCTCGCGCTCGAGCACTACCGCAGGCCAGGTCAGTTCTTCGGCGTGGGGCTCGGCACGGATACCGGTGGTCTCGGCGGCCAGCCCGAGCCGCGCGCTGACGCCTCCACCCATCCGCTCACGTACCCGTTTCGATCGTACGTGGGCAACGTCGAGTTCGTCCGAGAGCGAACCGGGGACTTCACCTACGACCTCAACTTCGATGGCGTCGCGCATTACGGCCTGATTCCCGATCTGATCGCCGACATCCAGCAGGGTCACGGCAATCCGCAGGCTCTGCCACCGTTGTTCCGCTCAGCGGAGATGTACCTCGAGACTTGGCAGCGCGCCTGGACTCACACATAGCCGCATCTTGGGTGAGAGTCGCAGCTCGGGTGAGCGCCGCAGCTGGGGAGCTCAGGACACCGGGATCGTCGCGGAGCGACCGATGACCTTGCCGCTGGCATTCAGCGCCTGAACGGCGACGTATGACGCGGTTGACGCGGGGATCGCGGTCTCGAACTTGACCTTCGAGACTTTGCGGATGGCCCGCAGCGCTGTGGACGAGCCACCCGCCAACAGCTGCCACGAGGACACCGTGGTCGCTCCGTTCCAACTGGCCCACACCGTCATCTTGTTGCCGCTTGCGTGGGCGGCGAGGTCGGGTGGGCTGGCAGGTGTCGCATTCCACGGAAAGCGCCACGCGCGGTAGCTGAGGTTCTGGTCGACGAAGCGGGCGTCGAAGATCATGTGGCCGTTTTCGAACTCGCTGAAGTACGGCGCCTGACCCCATCCGATGAAGTCATGGCCATCCGGAAGCAACTGCATGTTCCCCTCGAACAACGGCGTTAACGCTGGAGTGTGGTGGTCCTGCCTAAGCACCGTGGCCTGCCGGTGCCGCGGATCAAGTCGCAACACCAGCCCCCGCGCGTCGTGAACGAAGGGCGCTCCACCGTCGTCGAAGATCGTCGCCTCGCGATCCCCCTTCCCCCTGACGCGGACATCGTGTTGGAAGACGAACTGGGCACCTGAGCCCATCTTGAACGTTGAGCGCCTGCCGCCGAGGACCCAGATCGTCTTCGCCGTATGGCGGTCGACCTTGTAGGCGGACCAGGTATTCCGGCCCGAGATGATCAGGTTCCCGTCGCTGTCCTCGTCGATCGAGTTCAGGTGGAAGTAGTTGTAGGGCTTCTTCAGTGGCCCATACGTGCCCGCAAGCGGAACGTGGTCGAGGCTGTCCCACTGAAAGAGGACAAGGCCAGTCGGGATATCGATCTCCTGGACAACGCTGTCGAGCGTGTCCTGATGGGTCGAGCCGCCGACAGAACGAGCGTCGATGAACACCGGGTGATAGGCGGTGATCAGAGCCGTCCCACGGCGTGAGATCTGAAACTCGTGGAAATCATCACGCAGCCCGTTCCCAGCGCGAATCGCCGCGATCTGCTGGTAGCGCGTGTTGTAGATGTCCGCCTCGCCGTCGCCCGTGCCCAGCCTGATGATCCCGCGCCAAAACGTGAGGACAGGATGGCCTTGATACCGCTGCTCCCGCACGTCAGTCGCGAAGTCCCTTCCAGGGAGCGGCATGAACCACACCAGCTGGCCCTTGCGGTCGATGATCATCGGGCCGTTCGACACCGGGCCCACCTGCGGCGCCAGGAAGATGTCGCCGCGCGCGGTGTGCGAGGACTGCCGGACCACGCGGACGGCTGCCGGCTGCAGGTCCGGCCTCGAATGGAACCGCAGGACATCTCCTGGCACCCGGGGCGCGAAGTAGAAGGGACTGGTTCGATTCGGTCCGGCCTCATATGCGACTCGGAACTGCCAGCTGCCGTGCTGTCCGCCGACGACGCGCAGCCCGGTTTGAACAGTCACCACCTCGCCTTCCGTGAAGGGGTGATACGGGATGAAGCTTCCGCCCTGCTGGTCTGAGTCACTAAGGACCAAGCCCGTATGTAGACCGCTCTGGGATCCCGTCACGATGATCGTCCCGAACTGGCTGGTCGGCACCCCGCGGATGGTGATCTGGTTGTAAGCCGAGCCGTACTGGCTTCCGGGAATCGGAAAGACGTAGACAGGGCCGGGCAGCGCCAGGGCACTTCCCGATCCCTGCGTGACCGTGCAGCAGATGGCTACCAGGCAGGCGAGGTAGAGCGGGCGCGCAGCAGTTTTGACGAATGCCCTTGCCATTTGCTTCCGGACCCATGGCCGATCGAGTACGCGGTCACGAGGCCCCTTCCTGCGCGTCGAGGCTACCAAGGCGCTCTGACACGTGACGCAGCCAAGCTCGTCTTCCTTCAGATCATCTAGTTGGAGGAAGAGCGGCTCCCACTAACGCCGCAATCACGCCGAGCGTGCCGGCTCGCCAGCGAAGCACCTGCGGGCCAACGGCGATCGTCGGCCTCTGGCATGAGCGTCATCCTCGGGACGACTTCGGCGCTGCACGTCGCCGGTCGAGCGCCTGCTTCAACGTCCGAACGTACTCGCCGGCCTGGTCGCGCTTGACAAGACCGTGGTTTGAGCCGTGAAGCCTGCGGCGCAGGACGACATCGTCGAGCATCACCTCGCGCAAGCTGTGTTCGCGAGCGCGCAGGAGCCAATCGAGAAACTCGCTCCGCACGACGGTGGTCGAGAAGCCTCCGACGCGATTCCACACGACCCTTGGCACGAGCATCGTGGTGGCGAGGCTCGCAGGCTGGGGTTCCTCGGGGCACACCAGCTCCGCCCGTGCGGAGGGATCGAGCTCTGGAGAGACGAATTGTTCGATGTGCCCGAACACCAAGTCCGGGCGAGGACGAGCTGCCAACGCGGCGAGCTGACATTCGAGCCGGTCGATTGGCCACACGTCGTCGCCGTCGAGGAAGGTCAGATAATCGCCGCGGACCTCGGCCACGCCGCGATTTCGAGCGGCGCCGATCCCAGCGGCCTCCTGTGAGAAGCAGCGCAGGCCGGGCGCGTAGCGCTCGACGACCTCCAACGTACGGTCAC
Source organism: uncultured Solirubrobacterales bacterium (assembly GCA_963849295.1). GTDB lineage: Bacteria > Actinomycetota > Thermoleophilia > Solirubrobacterales > Solirubrobacteraceae > Palsa-465. Next base: position 187,264 of record CAWKGU010000012.1, on the reverse strand, counting down.
GTGATCCGTCATCGATGACGACGACGTCATTCGGCGCATGGGTCTGCGCCAGCACGCTTTCGAGCGCCTCAGCGAGGTAGCGCTCACCGTCGCGGACAGGGATGACGACGCCGACGCTCATCTCATCCGTTTGCGGACCAGCGATTCCCGCAGCAGCTGAAACATCTCCCGCTTCATCGCCAGGTTGTCGTAGGACATGTTGCCGCCGTGAATCCGATACTCAACGAGGGCTTCGGGGAGCAGCTCCCAGCGGACCCCGGCGTCCGCGGCGCGAGCTTGCCACTCGGTATCCGAGCCGATCCGAAAGTCGGTGTCGAAGGGACCGATGCGCTTGAGCACGGTGCGGCGAACCAGGCCGGCGCTCGGCAGCGTTCCGGGCTGCGGTTCATCGAACCAGCGCGCCGGTGTCCCTGGCGGCCACTCCGCCCCGGGACGAAGCGAACGCTGCATGTGGACGAGCACGTAGTCGAGCTCGGGACGCGCCAGCAGGTACGCGACCTCGGTCGAGAGCTTGGAAGGCATCCACAGGTCGTCGGCGTCCAGGAAGGAGACGAGCGATCCTCGCGCAGCTGCCACGCCGGCATTCCGAGCCGCGGGCGGCCCACCGTTGGCCTGCATCAGGCACATGACGGGGTAGCGCGAAGCAACTGCTGCGGTGCGATCCGTGGAGCCGTCGTCGACGACGATCACCTCGACCGGTTTGTAATCCTGCGCCAACACCGATTCGATCGCCTCGGCGAGGAACGCCTCGGCGTTGTAGGCCGGAATCACGACGCTCACCAACGGTGTGCGCGCTTGCCGTTTACGCGCGGCTGATTCACGAGCTATGCGAAGCCGTTCGGAAAGCGCGTCGTCGAGGCGATGGCTGGCGTTCGAGGAATGAAGGCGATGGTGGAGGACCACATCCGGTAGAAGCTCATGGCGGATACCGGCGTCGGCGGCGCGCATCAGCCAGTCGAGGTCCTCACCCATGTCCCGACTCTCATCGAAACGCCCAACCTCACCAAAGACCGAGGTCCGTGCCAGCAGCGTTCCGGGATGGGCCACGGGAACGGTCACGTCACGCGGCTGCGATCGACCGCGCGCCGACGCGGGCTTGCCCACGCCCGCAATCCATTCCCTCGTGAGCCACGCCGGCCTCGCCACGCCCGGCTCGAGGAACTGGACGGCGTGGGCCATCACGAATCCGAGCTCTGGTCGCTGCTGTAGGTGGTGAGCCTGGATCGCGAGGCGATCCGGCGGCCACAGGTCGTCGGCGTCGAGGAAGGCGATCATTCCTCCGCGTGCCGCCCGTATGCCGGCGTTCCGTGCGGCGGATACGCCACGGTTCGGCTGTCGAATGAGCTGCACGTCGTATCGCGAGGCGATTGCCGGGCTCTCGTCGGTAGACCCGTCGTCGATCACGATCACCTCTGCCGGCCGGTAGCTCTGGGCAAGCGCGCTCTCGATCGCGAGCGCCAGATACGGCTCGGCGTTGAATACCGGAATGACGACCGTTATCAGGGGCGCGCTCACGCGCGTTGATCCAGCACGCCGCGGACGGCCGGCCCCACGGCCGCGATGTCAGACCCGAGCTCCAGAACGTACGCGGGCACGTTTCGGATCAACCTCGACATCACGGCCATTCCGGTCGCGCTCTCGCCCGAATGCTGCAGGATCGTGCTTGGTGCCAGCGCACGAAGCGCCTCAGCCGGCCCCACTGACCGAACGCACGTGGATCCGATTGTCACCCGTGGTAGGAGGATGGCCGTTATCGCCGCAGAGCGCCGCATGAGCCCCGGCCGCTCACGGGCGACGTCGACGACGAACTTCTGTGCATCGTTCGTCAGGCGCATCGCTGGCAGCTTCGGGAACAAACTCACGCTGGGAGCGTCGAGCTTCGCCGTCCCGTACACGCTCATCGCGCGCGGGGACGGCTCCGTCTCGACGAGGACGTAGTCGTCGCCGACATAGCCGAGTCCGTGTTCCATGCAGGCCAGGGCCGTGGTGCTTTTTCCGGACCCGGCAGAGCCGACGAGCAGCGCTCCGGATCCGTCGCCTCCGACGGCCGCGGCGTGAAGCAGATGCCGCGCGGGGCTTGCCAGAGCCCAGTGGAGAATCGGGCGCAACGGAGTGGCGCGCATTGCGTAGGGAAGCCTCGCCGAATCGGCGACCGCCACGATCCCGCGCCGCTCCGCCGAGTCCCATAGGGTGATGATCTCTCCTCCGGGGTCGACATGGGCGCGAACGCGTCTGGCGGAAAGGCCGCGTACGTCGCCGCGGGCGACGACGTCCCGCAGACGCCAAGGAGGTTCCGGAACGTCGACACCAGTGGTGGCTCGATCCCAGAGTCCGATCTCGATGTCGTGCGCAGCGGATTCAGCGCGCACGGCGAATGACAGGGCGGGGAGCAGCATCGGAGCGAGGCCTGCACCCACGAAGCGCAGGCGGATTGCAGTGTCGGCGATCCGCAGGTGTTGCTCGTCTGTACGGCCGGCCTTCTGGTTGGCACGACTGAAGGCCTGGCGCACAGATCTGTAGTAGGCGAGGGCCGAGTCCTCGCCAACGGCGGCTGCTCGGATCTCCTCGGGTTGAGGTGCGCGGATGTCGATGACGCGACTGTCGGCGCTCAAGCGGTGGGCGTCAAGCGCTCTCTCGGTCGAGCGTCTTTGGATTGGGCCAGCCGGTCTGATCGACCTGATGAATCGGATCGACGAGCAGGAAGTTGCGCATGTCGTCGAAGCGCTCGAGTTTGGGCAGCTCCCACGGTCCGTTGGCCTCATTCGGCTTCAGCGGCGGGTCGTTCGAGAGCGTGTCGCTGTCCTCCACCAAGCCTTCGGTTTCAAGGTCGGCTATGAACGTCTCCACTGGTTCGGTGATTTCGCTCACGGGAAGCCCGTGGCGCCGGGCAACTTCCGCGCAGATCGAAGAGACAGCTGCGCCGACTCCCACCAGCTCCCAAATTTCCGCCCCTGAGCCCGTCAGGCTGTAGTAGCTGCCAGTGTCGAGATGGATGACGATCGTTTCGCCATCGAGCGTCTCGTGCACGATGTTCGCCGCGTGAATCAAGCCGTCCCGGGCGGATGGTAATCGAAACCCGTCTACCCCAGCCAGGCCGGGGTGTGGTGTAGTCGGGCCGTGAGCTCGGACCGTCCACGCATGCTCGCCGTCGTCTCCCGGTTCAAGTCGTTGCATATCGACTATTTAGCGGCCTTGGCGGAGCACTTCGAGGTGTTCGTCGCGTGGTCGGGCTACGGTGAAAAGGGAGCACCTGTCGCCGGCCTTCGGGCAGGGATGCGCGGCGTTCCAATCGGCTGGCTCCCTGACCTTGGCGCGGATCAGGTAGGCGCTCGACTGCGGAAAGTCATCTCTGCCTTTGGGCCAGATCTCGTCCACGTCATGTACTACCACCACGAGGACCTGACCCTTTTGGTCCGCGAGCTGGTGGGCGAAAGGCTGCCGATTGTGTTCGAGTGTCGCGATCCGCTGACGACGCTCACCGGTGCCGGGCCAGGCCACCCCGACTGGATGTTGGAGCGTGATGCGGTTCTCGCCGCCGACCGCCAGATCCTAGTCAGCGCCGCCCAGCGTATGTACTACGAGTCGGCGCACCAGCTCGATCTGAGCGGCAGCTCGCTGATCGTTCCACATGCTTTCTCGGGGTCGGCGTTGTCGTCGCCATCGCCCAAGCTCTCCGAAGCGGACGGGCGCACCCACATTGCGCTCGTCGGCACCGCCGACGCCGAGCCGGACCACGGTCGCTGGTATGTCGACATCATCCGCCGCCTAATTGACCGCGGCTTCGTCGTCCACTCTCACTTCTGGGACTTGAGTGAGCTCGGCGTGTCGCTCCAGCCGTATGAAGCCCTTGCAAGCGAGCTCGAGGACTACCACCACCATCCGACGGTGCACTTTCGACGCGGGGCCGAGCTGTCGAAAGCCATCTCACGGTATGACCTGATGGGGGTGTTCTACGAACTTGAAGCCACACATCACAACGAGTCGGCGACGCTTGAGGTATCCCTGCCCGCGAAAGCCGTGTGCGGCTGGCTCAACGGAGGGATTCCGGTGGTCTGCTTCCCTCACTACCGCGGGATCGTCGAACGGATCGAAGAGCTCGGCATCGGCTTCGTGGTGGACGGTTGGGATGAGCTCGAGGAACTTCGGTCGGATCGTGCGGCAATCGCGGCCGCGACAGCGCGCTGCCTGGTCCACCGCCCGGAGTTCACCACCGAGCGCGCCGCCGAGCGGATCGCCAGGTTCGTGGCGCCGCTGCACGCGGTCGTCTAACTCGAGCGCTGCTGCTCAAACCTGCCGGTTCTTTCCCATGGAGCCAGCCGGAATCGAACCGGCGACCTCCTGCTTGCAAAGCAGGCGCTCTCAGCATCTTTCGCCTGATCTTGGCTTATCTACAGGCGTCTGGCGTGTCTCGCGATCGCCTGACTTCTCCCGATTGGGGAACACGCTGGGGAACACGGCTGGTAGGCTGTGCTCGTGGAACGAAAGCAGGAGGTCGTCTCGAGCGGTCATCTGCAGGTGATCGGGACGCGGGGAAATCGTCGCTGGCGGGCGTTCTGGTGGGATGCGGATGGCAAGCATTCCCGCGTCTTGGGGCCGGCCTGGGTCCAGAACTCCGGCAAGAGGACTGCACGCGGCGCGATCGTCTGGCACGCGGCGGACGGCCCGAAGCCCGACCCGGCGTACCTGACGCCGAAGGAGGCGCAGGCCGAGCTGCGGCGGCTGCTCGAGCACGAGGCGGCGATGCGTCCGTCACCGCGCACAGCGGCAGGGCACGCCGGTCACGTTCGCCGACGCGGCCGAGGCGTGGCTTCGCCACGGCGAGCGCAGGCGCAACCTCAAGCGCTCGACGCTGAAGGACTACCGCCAGGTGCTTGATGCATACCTCCTGCTCCGGCGACCGGATAGCGACGGAGCGGAAACCGAGCGTTCGGGCGCGCGCCGTTCGCCGCGGCGCCGCTGCGGACGTCTGACGCGCAAGCAGTTCAAGGCGTGGTATGAAGCTCTGCCGTACGGCCGCACCTCCGAGAAGCTTCTGATGATCGTGCGTGCGATCCTCGCGCACGCGCGCTCGCGCGGCTGGATCGATGCAGGATCCAACCGCAGGCGATCGAGCGCCAGCCGGTTCGCTACTCGGGCGACTATGACTTCTATTCGCGCGAGGAGATCGACGCGCTCGTCGCACGCCGCCGCGAGCGAGCAGGACGCCGCGATCTACTTGACGGCGGCGATGACCGGCCTGCGGCGCGGCGAGCTGGTTGCGCTGCGCTGGCGCGATGTCGACTTCGCTGGCCAGGCGATCCGCGTGCGTGCCAACTACAGCTTCGGAGAGTTCGTGACGCCAAAGAGCGGCAAGATCCGAAGCGTGTCCCGATGGTGCCTGAGGTCGCGCAGGCGCTAGCGCGGCTCGGACAGCGCGAGCACTTCACCGGCGATGCAGGATCCCGTGTTCGCCGGCGCCGCTGGCGGGCATCTCGACGCCAGCGCGCTGCGCCGACGCTACGTCGCGGCCGTCGCACGCGCCGGACTGCGGCCACTGCCGTTCCACTCCCTGCGTCATTACTTCGGCTCGATGGCGGTAAACCGGGCCTCACTGGTCCAGGTGCAGTCCTGGATGGGCCACTCGCACATCCAGACGACCGCGCGATACCTGCACTCCAAAAGCCAGGCCGACGATGCCGAGCTACTCGCGAGCGCATTCGTGCCTTGGTCACCCCAGGTCGCAGCAGCACGAAACGAGAAAGACTGAACACCCCGTCGGGCGACTGCCTTCCGTTGATAACGAGCGGCCTGCGGCGGCGGCCGCGACTTCGAGAGCACAAGTGCCGGCTCCAGCTCGACGATCGCTCGTGGCGCCGCTGGGCTGACGCGAAAGCCGGGGCGTTAGCCACGGTCGATATCACGCCGAAGCACAGGTCCGCTCGAAGGCGCTCGCCGCCGACCGCGCTGATCTGGGCTTTCTGCATAAGACGCACCATCCGGCACACGTGAGCTGATCGGCCGTCTGCCGTCGACGGCACGGGCGACTTGGGGAACGATGCGTTGAGCGCCAGCGCACAGTAACGCGCAGTCTCAGTCACGGGGCGCGTTGCGACCCCACGACCTTGCTCGGCCCGGAAGGCGTGAGAGTTGCCGCGGGTAGGTTGATCGCGGAGAATATGACTCTGCGAGCCCCGCGATGGGACGGAGAATACGGTGGAGTCGGAGTTCAGTGCAGACCCAACCGCCAGAATTGATCAACGCGAGGCCGAGCTCGCGGAGTTATCGCGTTTGCTCGGATATTTCCTACGACAGCTACGCCACGAGGGGTTCTCCATCGAAGAAGCAAAGGCCATGTGCTCCCGTTGGTTCGCGAAGGAGCTGTCCAACAGTTCGTGGCCACCTGTCACAACGGATTGGCTTGACGGTGAAGTCGATGACGATTGGACTTGATTCTGAAGGAGAGGGCTGATGAGTAGTGAGGGATGGTATGGACGGCGTTTTTTTATCCGAAGACAACAGCTCGAGGACGCTCGGCAAAGACTCGGCATCCGCATCCCGGTTGAGCTGAAACTGACCGTCTACACCAATCGTGAGGGAACTGTGGCCCGCTTAGTCGGCCTCCGAGGCGGCAAATGGCGGATCGCCCTTGACACACACCTACGCGCAAACCAGGCGTCGATGACTGTGTATCACGAGCTCGCTCACGTGCTTCAGGCTGAGCGACTCGGTGGGATGGAACAGCTTGTCGCTCAGCGAAAAGAGGAAGAGCAGGCGGCGGGACTGATCGGACCCAACCAGCGAAAGCATCTTCGCGGTAGGGCGGTCGATCGGATGCCGCTTGAGGTCGAAGCCGAACAGCGGGCACGGCGTTGGCATAAGCAGCGCCCGCTCGCGGAGCCACGAAAGCGGTGAGCTCGCAGCGATTTCGCTTGTCGGAGCTTTGACCCTCGTCCGAATCACCCCACGCCACCGACTTGTCGCGGCGCTGCGGCGGCAGCCGAACTCCGACGAGCTCAACGAGGTGATGACCCAGTTCGATCACGTCGTCAGCGACCTGATTGGCGAGCTCTGCACATTGATGCTCGACCAGGCGGTCGATGTGGATATCAGGCTCACCGCAGCGGAAGCGCTCGGCGCCCGATGTGACGCCCGCGCAATCCCCGCCTTACTTCTTGCGCTAGACGACCTGGGTACTTCCCCCATTGGAGACGTGCTCATTTGCTACGGCACTCGAGTCACCGAGCTCGTCGTACGCTGGATCGACAGCCCTGACCCAAAGCGGCGCGTCGCGGCCGCCCTTGCCTTGAGCAGAATCAAGGAACAACGATCCCTCGAGTCGGTACTTCGCGCGAGCCGCGACCATGAGCCGAGCGTGCGCAGAGTGGCCTGCTGGGCCTTGGTGAACCAAGGTGGTGACGCAGCTGCGGCAGCCCTGATAGCAGCAGCCCGCACCGATTGCGACCGCCGCGTTCGACAGACAGCAGCTGAGGCGATTGGCTTCCTCGGGGATGCGCACAACGCTCCTATCTTGTCGGTCATGGCACGTCATGACCTTCTACCCGAAGTCCGAGAAGCAGCCGAGTTCGGCCTCGAGCTGCTCTTGAATCCGTGACTAGAACCTCGTGCGGTCATCGAGTTCATGTGCAGAACGCGACGGTGTCAGTCCCTGAGCTCAGACGGACGCGCCTACTTGGGCCTCAAAGTCACTCTGTGTGCTTTATGCCAGGAGCAGGTGATTCCACCTCGGAGACGACAGCGCGAGTGGTTTCGGCGCCTTCGCGCGCGGAGCAGTCGGGCCTCTGATGGCTGGCCCCTGGCGGAAGCGACCAGCTCGGTCCGTGGGACGGCATGAGGGCTCTTGTTCTGCGCATCGTCGCCATGAATCCCGAGGCTAAGGCCGTGTTCGCAGAACGTATGCGTCCGAAGCCGGACTGGCTGAGCTGAACGCGGTACAACTGGCCGCTTCGCCAGCCGCGTTTCGGTCGGTGCTAGCTGCCGACGGGCCAGCACGGGCGACCGGCCCTGTGCGTTCCTAAGCGACAAGAGCTACCTCGAGCAAGGGTTGCGCTGTCGCTCGGCCCATCACGCGACACCCTCGCCGGCTCGCGCCGTGCCCAACCTCTCCATACGCACGCGAGGCGGACGTCGACGTGGAAAGTCCCTCAGCCTCGCTTGCGAGTTCGCGTGGATCCGTGCGCAGGGCGCACCGTCCCGGAGGGCGAGGCGGGACGCTCGCTTCTGTCGCTGGCGCCGGCGCCGAACCGGCGCTCGCAATGCGACGGAAGCGGGCGCGCGTGCGGCGGTTCTCGTGCTCGTGCCCTGGGCTTGGAGCGCCGGTTGGTTCAGACCTCGGTTCGTAGGGCGTTGCTGGCTGGGATCATCGGGGCGGGGCGCTGGTGGACGGTGTTGATGATTTCGGTGTTGTCGATCCCGCGCAGGTACACCGAGGTGATCGAGAGGTTGACGTGCCCGAGTTGGCGTTGGATCACCACCAGCGGTACCCCTTCGCGTGACATCTCGACGGCGTGCGCGTGCCGTAGTTGATGGGGCGCGAACCGCCGCCTGACCCGGGCCCGGGCGGCGGCGTCTCGCAGCTGCACGCGGATCGTGGCCGCTTGGCAGGGCCGGCCGCGCGTGGGTCCGCGCAGGATGCAGAACAAGGCGCCGACCGGCAGCGCCGGCCTGAGCTGAAGCCACGGGTCGAGCTGCTCCCAGCCCCAGCGGTCCATCCCCACCTCGCGACGCTTGCCGCCCTTCCCGCGGCGAATCAGCACAGCGCCGCGAGCGCGGTCAAGATCGGTCTCGCTTAGCGCGAGCGCCTCTGAGATCCTCAGCCCGGCCCGCCACAGGACCACGATCAGCCCGCGCAGCCTCACGCCATCCGCCTGATCGCCTGCGGCGCGCATGACCGCGATGATCTCCTCAACGGTTGGCGGGTCGGCCGGGTAGCGCAGACCCTTGTTACGAGGCGGCCGGCCCCGGTGATAGCCCGGCAACGTCGCCGGCGAGCGGCGGCGACCAACACAATCCAGCAGCGATACGGACTCCATCACAGCCTCCCTTCAAACGATTGACAATGCCCGCAGCATGAGTCCGAACGCGAGCAGGCGCAAAGTAGTCGACAACGTCAATCGGCGTCGCTAAGAGTCGAGGCCAATTTCTCGCGGAGTTGGCGCGCCGTCTGGGCGCTACTCGTTGATCGCCAGACGGTGGCGGAGCTCGTTTCCCCGGTGGTTGGGGATTAGGCGCTCGTGTTGCAGGCGGCCGACGACAATTCCGGGATCGATCCCAATTCGCTCTGCGAATTCTGGAACGTCGGTCAGCGTTAGCCGCCGAAGCTCGTGTTCGTGCTCGAAGGGAATCAGGGTGCGTGCTGCGAAACGGTCGGCCTCTTCTTCCCAGAGCTGCAACCCGCCGTCTGCGGGCGGACCGATTCCCTCAAGGAAGATGTGCCTCTTGCCGTGGAGGAGTAAATGGGCGGCTTCATGGAAGAAGCTGAACCAGAAGATGTCCTCCCAGCGGTGACGAACGCTCATCTGGATCAGGGCCTTCGTTGGGGAAAGCCACCTTGTCGCGCCGTTCGCTCGGGCACGACGAAAAGTCTCAACGATGACCACGGCGACGCCGGTGTCGGCGCAAAGGCGAATGAGGGCCGGCTCCCATTTCGACGGGTCCAGTCGTGTCAGCCCCCGGACCTCGCGCAGTGCTCCAAGGAACCGATCGCTATCAAAGGGCTCACAAGCGATCGTCGCGGCCTCTAGCTGGCCCACGCGCAGCCATGCAGCAAGAGCTTTCTCATCGCTTTCGAATCGCAGCGATTTCCGGTACGCGGCCATGGGATCGGACCAGAGCTTCGGACTTGCTATCCCGAAGAAATGCAGGAGCTCGTTGACGAGATCCGGCCCGGTGCGGCTCGAGATAAGGCGGCGCTTTCGTAACTCAGCCACGGGAAAGCTCTTCGCCCATTCCAGCGCCGACGCGAGTTCTCGGCTCTCGTTCTGCCGTGCGACGTCGACTCGATAGAGCGATTCTCTGTTTAGCCAGAAGGCCGCCGAGGCCCCGAACACCTTCTCGAGCCCAAGCGCTAGCTCGGCCGAGATCGAGGCTGCACCCTTCACAACCTGGTTGATGTGCTTCAGGGAGACTCCCAAGCGCTGCGCCAGTTCCGTCTGCGTCATGTCCACCTGATCGAGCAGGTCGGCGATGGTCGCTCCTGGAACGCTGACGTAGTCGGGTTGAAACGGTCGAGCGGGAGTCATTTGCTTAGGCACGGTCGTTCGTAAGTCATTTGCTTAGGCACGGTCGTTCGTTTCCAGACGAGTCAATCGTGATAGTCCACAACCTCGAGCACCGACAACGCTTCCACTAGACGCCAGTCAAGTCCGCCGTCGACGCGGCGGATGTTGGGTCCGGTCGGCGAGAGAATCAGCCGCTTGCCACCGTCCAGGTCGAGTGCGAGCTGCCCCCGCCGATTGCCGTCGAGTTCGTGGCAGCGCCCCGGGAGATGACGGAACTCGGCCAACGTAGACGCTGCGCGTAAATCCGCCAGCCGGGTCATGAGCTTCTTCGCGCACTTGTCTCCGTGCGCGCGGCGTAGTTCCTTCTGTGATTCGAAGAGCCGTTGCAGACGAGTTGTTGCGAACGTGAGCTCCACGCCACCTCGAAAAAGCATTTACCGATCTGGTATATAGATCACAGCGCGGATAGGCTAGCATGGGTGCCGCGGGTGCGAGGCGCCGAGAGCAGCACGAGTTGAGGAGAGGAAGGTAGCTAGCGTGAGACACGAATTGACGATCATCATCGACGCGCGATGAGCCCCGTGGTTCGCCTCGACTCGGACGCCGCACGTGAGCCGCGCTCGGTCTTCGTCGAGGACTGGGCGGCGACCTACGGGTCGCCGTACCTAGTGCAGCCGGACGAGCCGCTGACTGCTGACGTCGAGCTCGTCGAAGACGGCGAGCGCTTTGTCGCGCATCCAGGCGTGCCTCCCGCCCGAGAGACGGCGATCGCGTTTGTCGATGGCGTGCGCCGTGGAGAGGCATCGCTCTACCAACACGACTCCGCGACCGGCGCGGTCGCGCACGGTGTCGCAGGTGGCCATGCCTGCGGCGCTGTGCTTGGAGATGGACGGACGCTGCAGTTCGGCGAAACGCGTGTACGCCGGCTCGTCATCTGGGGATCGGGGCTAACGGGGGTCTTGCCTCCGATCGATGGCGGGTGGTCGTGGGTTTCGGCCTCAGTCGCCAGCCCGGCCCCTGACGCACCGCTCAAGGAACTGCAGACGCGGATGCGCGAGGACGAGGGGCGACTCGCCGAGGACCTCTGCCAGGAGGGCTATCTAGTCGTGATCGACGGGCCTCTGAACTTCGTTCGCAGCCGCGATCTTCCAGTTGTCGGATACGTGAAGACGCACTACCGCGCGCTACTACCTGAAGAACACCACAGGCGCATCCCCGAGCTTGACGCAAGCGAACGTACGTCACTCTTTCGTCTCGGCACTGACCGCTATTCGTGCTACCTCCGGTTGACCATGCGCGGCGCCACTTCGAGTCCCTGGTTCGGCATCGTGCGACTGGAGGTACCCCAGTCATCCGGGCTGAGCGCAGCAGTCGAGGTCACCAATCGCGTCGCAGGAGCGATCCCGCGGTTTGCCGGCGTCGCGCATCGGGACCCGCGTGCCCCGCAGAACCTGCAGCCGATCGGTGCGCTTGAGACGCACCTGCGCCATCTGCTTGGTCACGCGGGCCTTGCAGCACGCGCGGTGCGGGAAGCCGTCGACGCGTTGACCTGACCCGAGGAGAACCCATGAGCAACATCGAATTGATGAACAACAGCGACACGGCACCGAGCGGCAATCTCGGCCTAGTCGACGGCTCCGTTCCGGCCTCGACTCGCCGGTTCTTCGTAGTTCTTGCCGACGATGCGGTAGCTCAACTCGACGAGCTCGTCGTGACGATGCAGACGCTGCCCGACGGGACGGAGCTGCGCCACTACGGGATCGTCGTCGAGGGGATCGGCGAGATCGAGGGCGCGGAGTTGCCTTCCGACACGCACCGGATCGCCGCGGCGCAGACGATGCCCGGCATCACCTCGCGCCGCGTCGAGGTACAGATCCTCCGAAGCATCCCCGAGCTCTGGCTTGCGCCGGAACCGGGGGCGAGCGTCGCTCGCGTCCGCGAGGCGGAGCGGCGCGAGGCGCTGTTCCTCGACCAAATGGAGCACCCGCTCTCGATCGGACTCGACCAGGCGGATGACCCCGTCTACGCCGACTTCGCCTTCTTCAATGGGGAGAAGGGCGGCCACGCGTCGATCTCGGGTATCTCGGGCGTCGCAACGAAGACCTCGTACGCGCTGTTCCTGCTCTACATGCTCTTCGAGACGCCGGAGGGACGGGCGTTGCTCGGGACGGCAGCGACGGCGACGCGGGCGCTCGTATTCAACGTTAAGGGTGAGGACCTCCTTCACATCGACCGCCCGAACGCGCGCTACACGGCTCAGCCAGACGCGCCGAGTCGTTGGGGGGCACTGGGCGTCGGCGATCCCGGGCCATTCCGGCGGGTCCGGCTCTACGCGCCGCGCTCGCCGCGCTGTCATCGCGGCGCAGTTGCCACCGACATCGTTTCGCGCGAGGCCAGCGACGTATTGGCCTACGGCTGGACCCCCCGAACATTCATTCATCAAGGCCTGCTGCGGTTCTGCTTCACGGCGCCCGAGGACGCACGGACGCAGATCTCGTTCGTTGAGCAGCGCGTCCGGGTGCAGCTCGCCCGCTGGACCTACCCGCTCGAAGGTGAGGAGGGTGCCGTGGTCCTCGCCGAGCCGCCCGAGGGCTGCTCGTACAACTTCGATCGCGTCGTGGAGGAACAGCGGGATCCGAAGCCGGCCGGGTCTGGCGTGCCCATCCGCGACTTCTCTGATCTCGTGGACTTCCTTACCGTCCGGTTGGCTCCGGATGACCTGCACGGCGATCCGACATGGACGGGCGGTGTTCAGGCGAATACGCTGATGGCCTTCCTGCGGCGCCTGTACGCACTCGCGCCACGGCTCGGGCACTTGGTCACCGTCGGCGTGCACCCGGTTGCGCTCGAGGAGCCGGTCACGGTGGTCGACATCCACTCTCTGCACGACGACGCACAGCGCTTCGTCGTCGGCGCCCTCCTCTCGCGCGTCTTCGAGGAGAAGCAGGGCCTCGGTCGAGAGCCGCTCCGCTTCGTCGTTCTCGACGAGCTGAACAAGTACGCGCCCCGCCAAGGAACCAGCCCGATCAAGGAACTCTTGGTCGACATCGCCGCACGTGGCCGCAGCCTAGGTGTACTCCTGATCGGGGCGCAGCAGTCTGCCGACGACGTCGATGGGAACATCATCCGCAACGCGGCGCTGAAGATCGTGGGCCGTCTCGACGCTGGCGAAGCAGCCGAGTACAAATTCCTGACCAGCGAGCTGCGGGAACGAGCGGCGCGCTTCCTGCCGGGGACGATGGTTCTCGACCAGCCCCTCATTCCGGCTCCACTGCCGCTCCGTTTCCCCTTCCCGGCCTTCGCCACGTGCGTCGCCGAAGACCAAGGCCCGGGCGCCGAGCAGCAGCAAGCGCTGGAGCGAGCAGCCTTCGAGCGGCTATGAGACTGCTTCACATATCCGACTGGCACCTGGGGCGCATGACGTATCGCTACTCGCGAGCGCCCGATCACGATGCCGTGCTTGAAGAAACCGTCGGTTACGCGCGCACGCTGCAGCCGCACCTGATCCTCCACACCGGAGATGTCTTTGATGGCTTCCGCCCCGGCTACGCCGAGATGGCGCGTGGCATCGACGTCCTACAAGAGCTGGCAGCGATCGCCCCCGTCGTCGTCGTGGCTGGCAACCACGACTCGCCGGCCCTCTTCCGGCTCTTTAACCGATTGCAGGGCGAGGACAGCCGCATCCGGTTTGTAGATCAGGCGCGGCCACCTGAGGACGGCGGAGTGCTCGAGTTTCGAGGCATGGGCGATGAGGTGATCCGACTGGCTTCGCTCCCGTTCGTGCACGCAAACCGAATGGTCGAGCGCTTCGAGGATCCAAGCACCTGGATGGCGACCTACGCCGACCGAATCCATCTGATCGAGGATGCACTCGGCCGCGGCCTCCGTGACGGCTACGACCCGTCACGGCACATCCTCCTCTTCGCAGCTCACCTTTACGTGACGGGCGCGCGCTTCTGCGGCAGCGAGCGCCCACTGCACGTCAGCGACGCTTACGCCTGCAGGCTCGAGCGGCTTCCCCAGGTCTCCTACGCCGCTCTCGGCCATATCCACCGCCCGCAGGCCCTGCCGGGCACAGCGCTCAGCGGCCGATACGCCGGCTCGCCAATCTGCCTCGACTATGGCGAGGAGGGCGAGCAGAAGGAGATCGTGATCGTCGAGGCGGAGCCGGGACGCCCGGCGACGGTATCGTCACAGCCGCTCAGCGGCGGACGCCCGCTCCGCACTTTGATCGGGACGCTCGAGGAGATCCTTGCGCATGCGCCGAGCGTCGGCAACGCACTCCTCCGCGTCACCGTCCGCACCGAGACACCGACCGAGAACCTGAGCGAGCTCCTGTGTGAGCTCTGCCCGGAAGCGACGCTCGTCGACGTGAACGAGGATTGTGCGGCGACGAGGATCGAAGTGGTCGAGGCTGCAGAAGCTGATGCTGAGGCCGAGCCGAGCTTCCGCGACCTCTTCCGCACCTATCTCGCCGAGCAAGGGACCCGCGGCGCGGACGCAAAGCGTGTCCTGAAGAGGTTCGAGCAGCTGCTTGAGGCCGCCGATGATGAGGCTCCGCCGCGCCTCCCCGATCTCGAACAACTCCTGGTCAACGAGGGCAGCAAATGAGACCGCTGCGGCTGCAAATCAAAGGATTGCGAAGCTTTCGCTCGGAGGTCGAGATCAGCCTCGTCGACCTCGGCTTGGTGGCGATCGTCGGCGACACCGGCGCTGGCAAGTCGTCGATTCTCGAGGCGATCACTTACGCGCTCTACAACGCGACGACCTGGGATCAACGCGGGGTCAAGCAGTTGATCTCAGACGGCGCCACAACGATGAGCGTCCAGCTCGACTTCGCCTGCGACGGTCAGGTTTACCGGATCACGCGCTCGACGTCGCGGGGACAGTACCCGCCGCCGGGCCACTCACTCGAGTGCCTCAGCGATTCGACGATCAGGCCGCTCGACGGGGAGGACGCGATCAGGGAGGCGGTCCTTCGTCTCGTTGGACTTGACTGGGACGGCTTTACCTCGGCGGTGATTCTGCCGCAGGGTCGTTTTCAGACGTTGCTGCAGGCGCGACCGGCCGAGCGCACTGAGATCCTGAAGGGCATCTTCCGGCTGCACGACCTCGGACTCGTGCGCGAGGCGGCGCTGACGCTGGCCGGCGAGTACCGCGGCACGCTCGACGAGTTGCAGGCGGAGCGAGCGCAACTGCTTCCCGACCCACCAGGTGCGGCGCGGAACGCAGCCGGTCGCAAACGCGACGCCGAGAAGCTTGTGACGAAGCTCCGCAAGCTCAGGGTGCAGGTCACCGAGAAGGAAAAGGTCGCGAACGATCGGGCCGAGGCGGCGACACGGCTGAGTAGCGCGGCGACACTTGTCGACAAGGCCAACACCCATCCCGCCGCCGCACTCCAGACTCTGCAACCGCTTCTGGAAGAGCTAGATCAACGCGCAGCCGCGCTCGCGCGAAACGAGCAGGGGCTTCAGCGGTCAGACGAGCGTGCTCGTGCCGCCCTCGAGCGTGCCGACGCCGCGGGGGAGGGTGAAGGAGCCCTCTCGCGTGCTCAGACCGTCCTCTCCCGCATCATGACCGAGTCCCCAAAACTCGCTGCTGAGAAGACACGACTGAAAGAAGAGCGTCAGACGCTCGAGCTCAATACGAAGCAGCTCGAGAGCGATGAGAAATCGCTCCAGTCATTCCGCGCCGCAGCTACGGCGAAGGAGCAGGCGCTGGCTGCCGCCCAGCAGAAAGCTCTCGCGACGTCTGAGGCGCTTCAGAATGCGAAGGACTGTCTCAACGAATATCGCCGGGTGGCGCGCGAGGAAGCCAGGGCCGCCGAGACACTCGCAGGACTCGAAGTGGAACAGCAACAGGGCCAGGAGGGGCTCAAGCACGCGCGCGCTGCAGAGAATCAAGCGAAACACGACGCCGAGGCAGCGGCAGCGGCGCTCGCTCAGCTCCAGCGCGAACATGCCGCCGCCCATGCGGCCGAAGGTGTCGGCCCTGGCGATGCCTGCCCGATCTGCAAGCGGACAATCCCATCCGGATTCAAGCCGCCACGCGCGCCAGCAGAACGCGCAGCCACCAAGGCGAACGAGGACGCCCGGCGCGCCGAAACCGAGGCACGCGATGTCCGCGTGAAGCTGGAAGAGCGGTGCCGACAGCTCAGCGAAAGCATTGACAAGGCCCGCACGGCACGGAAGACCGCGAGCCAGACCGCGACGGGAGCTCTCCGACGCCTTCGCACAGCGCTGCGAGACGCAAAGGCCGACCCTGGCCTCTCAGACGCAGCTCTGCTCGAGACGCTTACGACTCGAGTCCACGATCAGGAAGCGGCGACGACCACAGCCCGCAGCGAAGCCCAATCGGCGCGCTCAGCACTCACAACTCGCGAGGCGGCACTACAACCGCGCCGAGATGCACTGAACGAGCGACAGCACGCGCTTGAGCGAAGCGAGACGGCGCACACCGAGCAGGTCAATGCGCTTGAAGAGGAACGACTTACGCTCCCGGAGCGCTTCCGGCCAGCAGCGAACGCGCCATCGGATCGGATGCAGAGCGTGACCGTCAGGCTCAACAAGCGACTCGACGAGGTAAGCGGCCGCCGGCTTGAGCGTGAAGGGCTCCAGGAGCAACTCGCCAAAGTTCGTGGTGATCGCGATGAGCTCGACAAGCGGCGAAAGAGGGAGTTCGACGCGCCACGGCAGCAGACGGAAAAGGCCGTGCTGCTCCTGCACGCCCGAGTACGCGACGCCGCTGATCTCGCCTCCCGCAAGGCACCGTCGCTGCCGGAGTCGGACGGCGACTTCAAAGCTTTTATCGAAACCGTCGCAGATCTCGAGCGGTCAGCCGCTGAGGTCGTGGACGCGCTACGTGAAGGTGCCAGTGACGCCGAGGGAGCCGCCGGACAGGCTCACGAAACGATCGCCACGCTGCTTAAGCGAGTACACGCGGCCACGGTTGACGAGCTCGAGGAGCAACTCGTCGCTGCCGCGGCCACGTTCGGCCGCGCCAAAGACGACGAAGCGGTGGCACGCGACCAGATCCCAAGGGCGGCGGCGCTAGAGAAGAAGCTCCGCCCCCTAAAGGAAGCGATCGGGACCCTGGAGGCGCTCGCCAGTCTGCTCACCGACGGGCGTTTCATCGGCTTCGTCGTTGCCCGCCGGCAGCGAGCACTGTTAGGGATCGCCTCCGAGATTCTGGGCTCGATGACCGGCAACCGGTACGGCTTCGCCGACGACTTCCGCATCATCGACCGCATCTCCGGCCAGCCACGCGGAGCCAAAACGCTCTCAGGCGGCGAGGCATTCCTAGCGAGCCTCGCCTTGGCCCTTGGCCTCGTCGAGCTGGCCGCCCGAAGCGGCGGCCGCCTCGAAGCGCTCTTCCTCGACGAAGGCTTCGGGAGCCTGGACGCAGATGCGCTACAGGAAGCGCTTGGCGAACTCGAGCGTCGCGCCGCCACCGGCCGCCTCGTCGCGGTCATCAGCCACATTCGAGCAGTCGCTGAGAACATCGAACGCGTGCTCCGCGTCACCTACCGTCCAGAAGGCACGCAGGTACTGCCAGTGACAGGCACTGAACGCGAAGAGTTCGTCGCCGAGGAGGTCGAGCAGGGACTGCTGGCATGAGCGGCACGGGTGCGCGCATGTTCGCGCGAGGCTGACCGTGTCAGGCGGCGGTCGCCAACGCCGCCCCAAGCATCGGTCCGCACGTTCGGATCCGGCTTGGGCCACTGCTTCGCCGGGCGTCGACGTGGGATCCCACGAGAAGCGGTGGGGGCCTTCCTGGACCGAACGCTACTCATAAGGTGTAGACGTATCAGTAGCACTGACCGGAGACTTGCACCTCCGTGTCTCCTTCGGAACTACAAGCATTCGGTCTTGCCCTGCGCCGGGCGCGCGAGCGCGCAGGGCTCTCGCAAGAGGCGCTTGCCGCGCTCGCGGGCGTTCATCGCACGTACGTCGGGGGCGTGGAGCGGGGAGAACGGAATCTCGGGCTGAGGAACGTCTTCGTGCTTGCGCACGCCCTCGGTGTGGCGCCATCGGACCTAATGATCGATGCCCAGCGGATCGCTGGCGCAGGAGGGCGAGCGACGTGAGTATTGAGTTCTGCCATGCGCCTGTCGTTTCGCGATCCCGATTCAGCGCCGCTGCTGTTCGCAGGTGCTACCTCCCGGTTGGCCATGCCGGACCGCACCAGGAGTATCCCTATCTGCATCACCTCGGATCCGTTGCCCCGAAAGTCAAGGCGAAAATCGTCAGAGATGCGACTATGACGACGGGAGCTTCTTGGAAGAGCGCCGACGCCGGTCCTAATCGGATTCTGCGATGGGTGATGCTGCTAAGCGATGAGCAGCTTCTGGAGCTTGGGCTCGACATGGACGCGCTTCGCGAGGTGGTCGTCGCGAAGCTCAGGGAGAAGGCTGCCCCATACGAGGATTGCATGGCGGTCGCACAAAAACTTACGTGGTCCGCGTACGGTATGCCGGAAGCGCCCGAGCCGCCGCGGGATGTCCGCGAGTACCTCGAAGCGTTGTTTGGGCCGATCGAGACCGACGCCACAACCTGCCTCGTTTGCCGTCTCCCGATCGGCTTCTCGCAATTCGCCGAAGCACGGCGCGGCCGTGCCAAGATTGAGTCGGCGCATTCGAACCCAAGAGCGCATACCTCCGACAACGTTGGATTCGCCCACCGCGCTTGCAACATCGCGCAAGGCGACAAGACCCTCGATGAGTTCTACGTATGGATCGAGAGCATTTTGGAGCGAGCCGGTCGCCGATAGCGCTCTAGAGCTCCAGCTCGGCAGCCGACACAACCCGCAGTTGCGCGAGCAGCTTATGTCGCTTGACAAGCGCATCGCGAAACGTGGATAAGGCTTCCGACCAGGGACCGTCGACGTCAAGCAGCGGGACGGGAATCTCGCGTATGCGTGAGCCGAGCGTGCCTAGCGTCGCCTGAACGAACACTAGGTCGCGAATTCGCATACGGACCGCAGGACGCGCCAGACCGAAAAGCAGCGCGAAAGGATCCAGCCGCCCCTCCTGGCAACTCAAGATCCTTAGGTGGCTCTGAACCACGCATCGGGTGTCGTCCTGAGCCAACATGGCGACGGCCCCAATGCGGTATCGCCCATCAACGACCATGAGTATGTCGTGAGGCTTCAAGGCTTGCTGAGCGGCATAACGCGCGTAGATGTCTTCCGAAACCGACTTCGTCGGATCAGTTGTGATCTCAAAGTTCGAGAGGTCTGAAGTTCTCACGAACGGGACGTCGCCGGTGCCGTAAGCCTCTGACCCGACCTCGTGTCCCTTTCGAATCGACAATGCGTGTGCCGTCACAAGGTCGCCGAGCGTGGCCCATGTGGCTTCGCGGAGCAGAGGATCGTCGTCTAAGCCGCGAGATCTTCCCGCGTGGTACCGGGGAACAAGGTAGTCACCACTGAGGTCGACGGTTGTCCATAGCCCATGCTTGTTGCTTCCGTAATCGGCGGCTAGCAAAGCAAAGTCATCGGCCACAGCGGCACCATTGACCAGAGCGCGTCCACGACGGTCGTGGCCGCAACTAAGTGCCACACCGACCTTGACCGTCGCGTTTCTGGCTGTCTCCACCTCACCCCGCCGAAGAAACACGACGTTGGTCTTCGTGTCGGTGCCAGGCTGAAAGGTGGTGCGCGGACAGTCCAGGAGTCCCATCAGCTCTCCGCGTTCGCGTATCCACTGCCAAAGAAAACCGGCGTTCCGATTCCCGAACATGCCCTCAGGAAGAACAATCCCGAGGCGACCGCCGGGCCGGAGAGCGCGCACGCACAGTTCGAGGAAGAGCACCTGCGGATCCTGAGACGCAAGCAGAGCATCTGTTCGCACCCAGCGGTCCCCGCTCTTGACCCACTGCCGGCCGAAGTCGAAGAGCTCAAGCACTGATGGATCAGTAATTCCGATCTTCGCTCCGAAGGGCGGATTCGTGAGGACGACATCGAAGCGTCCTTCGATGCGAGCGAGAGCTTTGGCCGTAAGGGAGTTGCCGTTCCAAACGATCGCTATTCGCCTGGTTGCTATCGCAAGGAGCGCGGTGGCGAGCCGAGTCAAGTCATGATCCTTGTCGATACCGACGAGGTCGCCCTTAGCGGGAGCGCCGCTCACGCTTGCCTGAGTGAACACTTCGGCGAGGAATCCCCCGGTGCCGCACGCTGGGTCGAGAATCCTTTCGCCTGGTTTCGGCGCGACGACTCTCACCATGGCGGCGACGAGCGAACGGGGAGTGAAGAACTGGCCTCGGTCACCTCGGAGCCGTGGTCCCATTAGCGCCTGGAACGCCTCCCCCAGGAGATGGGCAGGTGCGTCGGTCAAATGAAGTCCTGCGAGTTCCGCGAGCGCGGCGCGAATCGGCTCGTCCCCGATTGTGAACTTGTCGTCAGCGTCGAGAAGGTCCGGGTGCTCGCGCCGCAGGAGCGGAAGCAGCGCCTCGTTCGCCGTGCTGTCGCCGTTCACGAACCGCTCCACTTGGGCAGCGCCACCATTGTGCTCTGCTGCTAGGGCCGCTAGGAGCAGCAACGCAAGGTTCTCGAGCAGGCGCTCGGCACGGCTAGCAGTGCTGTTCGAGTACAGGTGAAAGTAGATTCGTCGAAATGCCTCGGGTAGGTTGGCTGCAGTGCTTCGAGGTGTGTCTATTAGGGCTGTTTGGGGCATCTACGTCTGCACTTGATGAGTAGCATTGCACATGGTGTGTCGCACCGTACACCTTGCAGCGGACGCATCGTATGAATACCTCGAGGGCGCTAAAAGAGCGTAACTGCGTTCGTCGCGAACCAGCCATCCGGGTTACCTCGGCTCGATCGATGAACGAAGCGCCCCGGTAACCGCGCAAAGCGGGTGTGCGTGCTCCATCCGGGTCTATGTTCGTATCTCAGCTCCGCAGTGCGGAGCCGCGGCTGAGCCGTCACAGCGGCTGCGTGCGCCGGGCGCCGTTCTGTGTCTACGCTTCGCTGACGATGGCGCCTGAGCCCTCCGAGTTGATCATCTCCGAGGCCCAGGCCGCTGAGATCGAGGCGCTGCTGCCAGCCGTCGACGCGCCTCGGCGGGCGGATCAGCACATGGCTCGCGCCCGACTGCGGAGCATCGGGTATCCGCTGCCTGCCGCGCCGACCGTGACCGACTATCACGCGCTTGTCGCCTCCAGAGAGATCCGCGTCGATGAGACCGGGCGCGCGCGGATCGCGCGGCAGACGCCAGCTCGGGTGTTCAAGGTCTCGGTCGGAGTCAGCGGTTTTCCCATCGACCCGACGTGGTGGGCGTTTGATCAGCGCTATCAGTGGCTTGGCCGGCAGCCCAACGTCAGCTCCGGTGATCACCTGTTTGCGTTGGCGGTCGATCGTTGGCGCAGCGCCGTGGTCGGTCTGTACGAAGCGGTGTCGCCCGGCGCTCAGGCGCTCCCTGGTTCTCCCGATCCGGAGCGCTGGCCGTTGGCGTTGGGCGTGCGGCCGCTGGCGGCGATCCTTCCTCCGGATGCCGAACGTATCCCCGGGCTGTACGGCCCGCAGAACCCGATACCGGAGCATGTCTACAACCCGGATCATCAAACGGCGCTCTACGCAGCCGTCAAAGACAGCCCTCCTGCCCCGACGCCAACCAGCGTCGAGGGCCGGGTCCAGGAGGTGCAGTGGCGCGACGTGGGTGACGATGTCCTTCAGGCTGTCTACGAGCTCGGCAGCGAGGCGCAGTTCGCCGCCGTTTGGGAGCGGGCGATCGCGATTGGCGGATGGACCTCGGAGGAGCTTGGCGTACTGGCGTGGTACACCAGCGCCAACGCCGAGCCTTCTCACGTCCGCACCGTCGTGCTGCAGGCGATCGGCTTTGAGGAGAGCTTGACTCGGCGGATCCACCGGGACTACGGCAGCGGCCCGTACCGGATTGTCGGTGACTATGAGCCGGCGGGCAGCGGGTTCGGCGCCAAGTACCGGCCAGCCAGCGGACGCGAAGCCACACAGCCTGACGATACGGTGCTCAAGATCGACCTCGCGGCGCTTGAGGCGGCGACCGAACGACACATGAAGCTGCAGGACGGCCTGGCTGAAGCGCTGGTGGCACGGGGGATCGAGCCCCGGTCGCCCTCCAGCTCCCAGCCGTTCTTCGACCTCGCGTTCGAGCACGACGGCCTCCGCTACGTGGTCGAGGTCAAGGGCGGCGACCCGGCAAGCCCGCAGCAGGTTCGCTATGGCGTCGGCCAGGTCCTGGAGTACGCCCACCTGCTCAACAGCGCGGACGCGCCGGTGATTCCGGTCATCCTGATCGAGAGTGTCCCGCCGATGCCGTGGGCGGATCTGGCGGTGCAGCTCGGCGTCCGGGTGCTCGTCGCGACTGAGCTTGATTCCGCTTTGGACACATTGATTCAGTAACGCGGGTGCGTCCCACTGGGGGCTCTGCGCAACTCGTCAACTCGCGGTACGCCTGCGAAGACACGGGAGTAGCCGCAGAACCGATCATCCCACCTGTCTTCCCTCCTCCTCGCCTCAGTGAGATCAACGCTGCGGATGCTTTCGTCGCAAAGCGGCGCCGGCTTCACGACGACCCGCGGGACAAGAGCAGGCGTCCCCCTATCCGCGCAATCCGGGTCTTTCGACGGATCACCGTCGAGGCGCGTGCCAAACCGAAAGCGGGGCTCTCCGGGGGCGAAGTCGAGTGCGTTGCCGAATGCCGGCCGGCCATCCCCGTGAGGCAAGCAACATGGTCGCGTCCGCGCGAGATAGAAGCGTGTGACCGCAGGATCGCGCGTGCCCAGTCGGGCCGGTGCGTGTACTTGAGCGAGTTTCCAATCGGCCCGCTCAGGCGTTCCGTGAGCGGGCCGATCGGGTGGCGGGGTCTAGCGTCTGCGCCGAGCGACGACGTACAGGGCTCCGCCGCTGAGCAGCAGGATGAGGAGCCCGCTGCCGAGTGTGGCGATGCCGATGGTGAGCAGGTGCGGGACGCGGGCGCCGATGCTCAGCTGGCTGCGCGCACGTACGTCAGCAGAGCATGTGGCGGCAACCAGCACACCGCCACATGCTCTGCGCGAACGGACTCCGGGGGTCAGTGTTCGACCGCTGGAATGGCGATGGGCGGAACGGTCTCCGGCCGCTCGCCCGGAACGGTCTCCGGCGGCTCGCCGATTCGTGCGACGTCGAGGGCGATCAGGCCGAGGTTCGTACCGGCAGCTGCTCCGACGATCGTGGTGATGACCGCCATGATCCCGGCTGTTGCGTTGAACCCCAGCAGCGCGCCGACGAGGGCGCCCGTCAGCGCGACCCAGATGCCGATCCTCGTGACCCTGGCCGGCCGGTCGGGGTTGACCCAGGCCAAGTAGGTGCCGAGGCCGATCGGCGTGCCGATGGAGAGAACAGCCATGAGTTCGCTGTTGAGGGGCACTGTCGGCAAAGCCACCAGCACGATGATCAGGCCGGTGAACCATCCGCCGAGGCCGAGCACCAGCAGGTAGACGGAGCGCAGCATCGCGCTCGCCTTGCGCCCGAAGCCGCCGCGCTTGTGCACCCGGCGCCACATCAGTAGCAGTGACAGGATCATGAGGAGTCCCAAGCCCATCATCGCGCCGAGGCCGTCTACGGCGTAGGCGCCTTGGCTGGAGCTTGGGCTGAAGTCGACCTTGTTGCGGGTGAAGAGGGACGTGTCGACCTTGCCGGTGTCGAGGTAGGTGTTGATCAGACGGGTCCCGGCTGCCGGTTCGTAGGCCCAGAAGTCGTCGGCGTGGCCGAGGTCCGAGAGCACCACCTGACGGCCGTTCGCGAGGTGAGGCAGGAGCTCGCGGGTCGCAATCTCGGGCGGCGTTGCGAAGTCGAGGTTGCCGCCGATCAGCAACGTCGGAACGTTCGAGTTTTGCACGTGGGTGTACTCGTTCTCGTCCGGGTTCGCCGGCCAGGCGTCGAGGACGCTGCCGCCGGCCCAGATCAGGTCGTTGCCGGCAGCACTGATCAGCGATCCACGGTTTGCTCCCGACGCGTAGAAGTGCTTCGCGTAGGTGGCGTCGCTGCGGCCGATCGCCGCCAGGTCGCCCCAGACGAACGAGCTCGGAAAGGTGAGCCGTGCCAACACGGACAGGAACCACGCGCCGCTTGCGTCGCCCTTGTCGGCGGAGAGGAGTGAGTTGATCGTCAGTGGCGCGGCGATCGAGTTGCCGCCGGCGGAGGTCTCGTTGATCAGGCCGAAGAACGCGGCGGCTTTGAAGTCGCCCTTCTCGATCGGCAGCAACAGCCAGTGACTGGGAACGTGAGCGAACACGGACTTCACCGACGCGGCGAGATCCGGCGTCCGGCTACGACAGCTCGCCGCCTGGGCGCAGAGCGCGGCATAGCGCTGGATCTGCTCGTTGGTCGTCTTTGGGTCCCAGAGGAAGTTGCCGGGTGGATTGACGCCGATCATCACCGAGCGATGGATGCTCTTCGGGTAGCGCCAGGCATAGATCATCGCGATCCGGGTGCCCGCGCTTTCGCTCACCAGGTCGATCTGGTGGTAGCCGAGGGCGCTGCGGGCCGCCTCGAGGTCGGCGACTTGTTCGGGGATCGAATAGCCGGCGAGATCGACACCATCGCTGCGGAGCCGGGCGGCGCACGACCGGTACGCCGCGGCGACGGCGCGGTACGACTGCTCGCTGAGGAGGTCACCCGAGTCCTCCATTGCCGAGGTCACCTCCGGGCAGTCGAGCCGGACGGAGCCGTCGACGCCGCGGTAGCCGACGAGCACGACGTCGTGGTTGGCGGTGAAACGGCTCGCGTCCGGGAAGACCATGTTGGTGGTGCCGGGGCCGCCTTGCAGGCGGAAGATCGGGGCGCCCGGATGCGCCGAATGCGCATGAATCACTATGACCGGAAGTGCGATCAGGCGCGAGTTCGCATCATGGCGGTTCT
Organism: uncultured Solirubrobacterales bacterium; assembly: GCA_963849295.1. Lineage (GTDB taxonomy): Bacteria > Actinomycetota > Thermoleophilia > Solirubrobacterales > Solirubrobacteraceae > Palsa-465. The sequence goes on along the minus strand of CAWKGU010000012.1, from coordinate 162,170 downwards.
CGGGCACCACGAGCGTCCCGCAATCCGCGGCGGAGGCGCCCTTTTCGGTGGAATAGGTGCACGGGTGCATGGTCAGCTGGCCTGCATGCGCGCCGGCAGGCACAGAGACGGCCGTAGAACTGCCGGCGAAGTGGAGATAGCCGAGCCCGAGCGTGAGGACGGCGATCAGGGCCAGGCCGGTAATCCGGCCGCGACTGAAGCGTCTGGTCGAGGGATGCACGGTTCGTTCTTTCCCGTTGGTCGTCATCACTGCTCCTCAGGTCGGTGCAAGTTGCCTGGGGATCAGTGTGGGACCGCCGGCTGTGCCTGTCATCGCCCGCAGGGCGCGTCTGCGCTCCTTCTCAGCGCAGATCTTTGCCGCTCGCGCCTCTGTCGAAAGACAGAGACGCGACTACGCGCCGGGCGTGACCAGCCCGCTCTCGTACGCGAGGACGACGGCCTGCACGCGGTCACGGAGCCCGAGCTTCGCGAGCAGGCTGGAGACGTGGGTCTTGATCGTGCCCTCGCTGACGAACAGCTCGGCGGCCAGTTCGGCGTTGCTCTTACCGTGCGCCAGCATCCTCAGCACCTCGCGCTCGCGCTGCGTCAAGGCGTCCAGCCGCGTGCCGAGCTCCGGCCTGACCGGCCGGCGTGCGAACTGCTCGACGATACGCCGCGTGACCGACGGGGCGAGCAGCGCCTCGCCGGCAGTCACGACGTGCACCGCGTGCAGGAGCTCCTCGGGTGGGGCGTTCTTGAGCAGGAAGCCGCTGGCGCCCGACCGCAGCGCCTCGAACATGTACTCGTCACGCTCGAACGTGGTCAGGATCACCACACGACTGTGCAGCTCGCCGTCTTCGATGATCCGCCGCGTGGCCTCGAGTCCGTCACCGTCGGGCATCTGGATGTCCATCAACACGATGTCGGGCCGCAGGCGCCGGGTGCTGGCCGTGGCCTGCTCGCCGTTCGCCGCCTCCCCGACAACCTCGATCTCGGGATCGGACTCGAGGATCATCCGAAACCCGGCACGAACCATCGCCTGGTCATCGGCCAACAGCACACGGATGCTCACAGCCCACCGTCCGAAGTGGCAGCGGCGTAGGCGAATGGGTGATAGAAGGCCCCTAGCGCGCGGGCGCGGGCGTCGGCAAGGTCGAAGCGGTGGCCGCCCCGCGTGTCGTCGACCGAGACGGTCACTGCGTCCTGGCGGGTGACGGCTGCGCCAGCCCGAGCAGCGCGCGCAACGTCGTGCTCTTCCCGGCCCCGTTCGGTCCGAGGAACCCCGTGACGCAACCGGGCTCGATGTCGAACGAGAGGTGATTGACGGCGGCGACGCCACCGAACTGCTTGGAAAGATCGCGGATCTCGACAGGGGCCATCGGTCAGCCCTCCGATCCGACGGCGACGGCCGGCAGGATCGAGTTCTTCAGTACGGCGTGTGGTGCGGTCATCACTGCTCCTCAGGTTGGTGGTAGTTGCCTGGGGATCAGTCTGGGCCCGGCGGCTGTGCCTGTCATCGCCCGCGGGGCGTGGCTGCGCTCCTTCTCAGCGCAGATCTTTGCCGCTGGCGCCTCTGTCGAAGGACAGAGCCGCGTCTACGCGCCGGGCGTGACCAGCCCGCTCTCGTACGCGAGGACGACGGCCTGCACGCGGTCACGGAGCCCGAGCTTCGCGAGCAGGCTGGAGACGTGGGTCTTGATCGTGCCCTCGCTGACGAACAGCTCGGCGGCCAGTTCGGCGTTGCTCTTACCGTGCGCCAGCATCCTCAGCACCTCGCGCTCGCGCTGCGTCAAGGCGTCCAGCCGCGTGCCGAGCTCCGGCCTGACCGGCCGGCGTGCGAACTGCTCGACGATACGCCGCGTGACCGACGGGGCGAGCAGCGCCTCGCCGGCAGTCACGACGTGCACCGCGTGCAGGAGCTCCTCGGGTGGGGCGTTCTTGAGCAGGAAGCCGCTGGCGCCCGACCGCAGCGCCTCGAACACGTACTCGTCACGCTCGAACGTGGTCAGGATCACCACACGACTGTGCAGCTCGCCGTCTTCGGTAATCCGCCGCGTGGCCTCGAGTCCATCACCGTCGGACATCTGGATGTCCATCAACACGATGTCGGGCCGCAGGCGCCGGGTGCTCGCCACGGCCTGCTCGCCGTTCGCCGCCTCCCCGACAACCTCGATCTCGGGATCGGACTCGAGGATCATCCGAAAGCCGGCACGAACCATCGCCTGGTCATCGGCCAACAGCACACGGATGCTCACAGCCCACCGTCCGAAGTCGGCAGCTTGACACGCACGGCGAACCCGCCGCCGGCTGCCGGCCCCGCCGTCAGTTGGCCGCCGTGCAGGGCGGCACGCTCGCGCATGCCGATCAACCCCAGGCCGCCCAGGCTCGTCCCTGAAAGCGCCGTCGCGCCGCGGCCGTCGTCGACGATCTCGACCTCGAGCTCGTCGGGCCAGTACCGCACGCGCACGTCGGCGCGCGACGCCGCCGCGTGCTTGAGGGTGTTAGTCAGCGCTTCCTGCACGATGCGGTACGCCGACACGCCGATCATCGGCGGCACCGAGCGTTCGTCCCCTTCGATGCTGACCGCGACAGCGAGCTCGGACTCACTCATGCTCGCCGCCAGCCGCGGAAGCTGGCTCAGGCCAGGGCGCGGAGCCAGCAGATCATCCTGGTCGCCGGCCTGCCGCAGGAATCCGAGCAGGCGGTGCAACTCCCCCACCGCCTGACGGCTCGAGACCTCGATCGCAGTCAACGACTCCTTGGCCTTGACGCGGTCACGGTCGATAACGACCCGGGCAGCGCCGGCCTGGACGCCCATCATGCTCACGTGGTGGGCGACGACGTCATGCAGCTCCCGCGCGATCCGCACGCGCTCCTCGAACACGGCGTGCTCGGCCTGTGTCGCACGTGACTCCGCCACCTCGGCCCGCTCGGCCCGCGCACGGAGGGCAAAGCCTGCAAGCCAGGCGACGGCGAAGTCGACGGGAATGAAGACGAGCTGGGCGACCGAGTGCCCGGGGATCTTGTAGACGACGGTCGCCACAGCGCCGACCACGATCGCCAGTCCGAGGCCAGCCCGCCGGACATCCCGAAGGTTCCCAAGCAGGAATGCGACCGCCAGCTGCATCGGGAAGAGGGACTCCGGGTACGGGATCAGCAGCGGGTCGACGAACGAGATTCCCACGGCCAAAAGCCAGTACGCCGCCGGTCCGGCAAACGGAAACCATCGCCGCGCGAACACGGGTAGCACCAGGATCGCGAGCGCGGGAAGGCAGAACCACAGCGTCGTTGTCGGAACTCCGGACGAGCCGCGTGCGAGCACCACGTCAAGCATCGCCATGATCGCCAGCAGCGCGATCAGCAGATCGAACCAGTACGCGCGGGCGAGATGTTCGCCTCGGCTCACACATCGAACGTACTCCACCAACTCGCGGACCGCCTCCCACAAGGCCAGACCCGGTATCCCTCTCAAGTACTACCCACCTCGGAACCGGCAGGCCTGGCGACCCCCCCCCCCTCGCCCTAACGGCGCCCACACACTCGCGGACGACGCCCACACTGCGCACCACTGGCGCGCGCACGGCGCTGCTTCCACCCGCGGCCGGACGAGGCGCTGGAACCGCTACCGGCCGGTCCCCCGCGCTCGCTGCCACGACAGCCGCATCGCCGCCGCAGCGGAGCTCATCAAGAACGACCGCTTCCGATCCGCCAACTGCCAAACGAGGCCTCAAGCCCCGATGCCCGTGCCGACATCAAACCAGGGCGCAGAATCCAAGCGCTGGTTGGTACCGCTCCTCGCCAACAGCGAGACCAACGCTGCGGATGCTTTCGTCGCATTGCGAGCGCCGGTTCATCGCCGGCGCCAGCTACAGATCCGAGCGTCCAGCCTCGCCCTCCGGAACGGTGCGCCCCGCGCGCGGATCCACGCGAAAGCAATCGCGCCCTTCCGTAGCGAGCGGCTCCGTTCCGCGCCACCCTTTTGTCGCCGAAGCGGTCACACGCCCAGAGGTGACGGCTAGGCGAAAGCGATCGCTGGGGTAAAACCAGCCAGATGTCGGCGGCGCTCGCGCGTCCAGGTCGCGGGCTACCGTATAGGGGATGCCCGATCCCGTTTCAATCGCCGCCGCGGGGAACGCGATTGCCAAAGTTGCGACGCCGGACACTGCTCTTCCGCCCGAGGCCGTCAAGCTTCTAGATCAGGTTTCGGGTGGGGCTACCCGCGAACTCAGCGCAACGCTTGGCGACCGAATTAGGGCGCGCCGGCTAAGAAACCAGATCAAGCTCCTCGACAAGACCCGCAAGTTCCTTCAGGACGTCGGGCACGAGCCGACGGAGGTCAAGTGGAACGTGCTGTTCCCACTCCTCGATGCGGGGAGCCTCGAGGACGACGACGATATGGCTATCCGCTGGGCGGCACTTCTGGCAAATGCCGCCGATCCCGCGGCCGACGACGTTCCCCCGAGCTTTCCGGAGATCCTGAAGCAGCTAGCTCCGGCGGAGGCACGCATTCTCGACCTGTACGGCCGAGTCCTCAAGGAGCGCTTCCCCGCGAATACTGAGCTGGATCTTTCCCTGCACGACACGAGCGTGGCCCACGAGATGGAGGAGGACCACGGGATAGATCACGCTAGGTTTCGGCTGAGCATGGCGAACCTGTACCGCCACCAACTGCTTGAACGCGACGTTGAGCTGAAGTCCATGTTCGGTGGCGAGATCAGGATGGAAACGAGGAAGACACGAGTCACAGCGTTGGGCCGGGCGTTTCTGCGCGCCTGCCAGCCACCGACCGCGTAACGGACCCGGAAGGGCGCCAAAGCGGTCACGGGACACGACCGCGAACGGAGTCGAAAGCGCTCGTGGTCGCAGCGAGAGCGAGCGGCCCGAGCTTGCGTAAAGGGAGCGCGGGCAGCAGGCCCCCTCTCGCAGCTCGCCGCGCTGGCTAAAACCGCTCCTGGTTGTAGATATCGATGATCTCTGGAGGGGCTGTCTGGTTGATGCCGGCCTCCTCGAGGATGGGACCGAGACGTTGCCCAAATGCCTCGAACTCATCGGTGGAGGCCCAGATCTCACTGACCTTCAGCTCTCCGTCCGAGCCGAAGCAAACGTGGTATTCGAGGCCGTCAGGCGGCCAATGTCCAGCCTCGTCGAGGCGACGCTTCACCTCGTCGTACCGGTCACTTGTCAGCGACTCGGGCGAAAAGCGAACCAACATGCTCATCGTGGACATCCTTTCGATCGGAGACCCCTAGCGCGCGAGCTTATTTCGCCGCGCCGTCGTGCACAAGCCTGTCGAGCGCACACGGGCGTTGCCGGCCCAGGCGAGGCGACGTGTGTCTCCAGTGAATCTCGCTTGTCTCCGGTCAATCTCGCGCTGCCAGCCGCACCTAGGCGATCACTTTCATCCTCTCGCCGCCTCGCCTCGCGCGACCGCTCTGGCGACGGCGCAATCGTCCGGGTTCGACGCCGTCACCAGCAGTGACGCATGATGGATTCGCAGTTTCGAGCATCGACGCGGCCGCCGCAATTCGCGCATTGCGCAAGTAAGGCCGGCCGGAGCAAAGCACAAGCGCGCCGACGCTCCGCCCGCATGCGCGCAGTGGCATTTGGCCCTTTGCGCTCAAGTTGACTTTAGGTCTCGTAGGGTCTTAGAGTCACAACGGGACCGGAGTTGTGATGATGGGTTAGCAGCATCTAGCCGGTTTCGGTGCGTGTACCGGGGCGCAAAACCACATGAAAGGGGCTGACATGGCTGGCGCGGCGCTTCCAACGCCTGGTGAGAAGCGGGCAGCGTCTTGGGCCGGATGGTTCATGGCGATCACATTCGTGACGTCGATCCCCGCGCTGCTCATCTACCACCCGGTCCTGCACGATCACAACTACATCCTCGGGCCGGGCCACGACACGCGCATCGAGTTTGCTGCTCTTCTTGAGGTCTTCTGCGCGATCGGGGGCATCGGCGTGGCGGTCGTGATGCTCCCGATCCTCCGCCGCCAGAGCGAGCGGCTCGCGCTCGGCTATGTTGCCTCGCGGATCGTCGAATCGACGATGATCTGCATAGGGCTCATCAGCCTTCTGTCAGTCCTGACACTGCGTGGCGACTTGGCGGCCTCCATCGGCGGCAACAGCGGATCGCTTGTGATCGCCGGTCGAACGCTTGTTGCGGTCCATGATTGGACGTTCGTGATGGGGCCGGGGTTCTGCGTCGGCGTCAACGATCTCCTGCTTGGTTACCTGATGTACAGCACCGGTCTGATGCCGCCGCGGCTCGCGCTGGTCGGCCTGATCGGCGGCCCGCTCATCTTCGCTTCGAAGATCCTCGTTGTGTTCGGGGTTTGGGACATCTACAGCTCAACGGCCGGAATCTTCGCGGCTCCGGTGTTCATCTTCGAGGCGTCGTTTGCGATCTACCTGATCGTCAAGGGGTTCCGGCCATCCCGAGTCCTCTCCGGAGAACCGGCAACGTAGCCCAGGACTCCCGCCTAAGTGGTTCCCGCACAACTCCTGGCCCAGGGAGCACCCGCCAAAGTCACCGTTACCAATGAGGAGAGGACTCGATGTCAGGGCCCGAACAGCCAACTGAAGGCAGCGGTGCTGCCGGGGGCTCACCCCCAGAGGCAGCACCCCCGCCCGTTCCCGAATCGCAGTATCCGATCCAGTATTCCGTTGACTATCCCGACCGGCCGCTGAACCGCCTTACGACCGGTCTGCGCGTCTTCACCGCCATTCCAATCGTGATCGTTGCTGGGGCGGTGGGAGGCGGTAGCTATGCCGCCGGAGGTGTTCTGTTCTTCGGGCCGTTGCTGATGATCGTCTTTCGACAGAAGTACCCGCGATGGTGGTTTGACTGGAACCGGGAACTTCTGCGCTTCCAGAACCGGGTCGGTGTCTACCTCGCATTGATGGACGACCGCTACCCGGCTACCGATGAGCAGCAGGCCGTTCGCCTCGACTTCGAGCATCCGGACGCCATCCGGGATCTCAACCGGTGGCTTCCACTTGTCAAATGGCTGCTAGCCGTGCCCCACTACATCGTGCTCCTCTTCCTGTACATCGGGGCGATCTTCGCCGTGATAGGTGCTTGGTTCGCGATCCTGTTCACAGGCCGATACCCCCGCGGCCTGTTCGACTACCTCGTCGGGGTGGGCCGCTGGCAGAACCGCGTCGTCGGATACGCGTTCCTGCTCATCACCGACCAGTACCCGCCGTTCACCCTCGCACCGTAGCTGGACGCTGACTGCGGCAGCCTCGCGTACGCGACTTCCGCCCGTGCTGCCGCACTCAGCGTCCGCGCCGCGCGATTGCTTCGTGCCAGTTAGTCCTCCCAACGGGCGATCGCAACGGCGACGATCGGATGGCCGGATCGCGCCCATTCGCTTGCGGTTTCCAGTCGACGCCGCGAGTCTCGAGATTGGCGAGAAGCACGTCGCTCATGAAAGGCGCGCCGACACCTGCCTTCGCGCTCGCGCGGGTATTCAGGTTGACGGCGCCGCGCGACTCCCTATGTCCGAACTCAGCAGTCTCAGAGCCGGATTCGTGCTGCAGCCTCGCTGCTACTTCTAGCCCGTTCCATCACGCTGGCGAACACGCGCCTGGCTTCTGGTATTCGCGCATTGCACGAGGGAGACGCAGCGGCCCTGCTAGGCGAAAGCAGCAGGTAGCCAATGTTGACGAGGAGTGTCGCGACTCGGTCCAGGTCGCAGCTGTTGCAGCTCGGCTGCCCGAAGCCGAGCGCCGAATTCGCGCAATGGCGTAATTGACTGCGTCCCGGAAAAGGGACAGAGTGAACGCAGGATAACTCGGGTGAAAGTAGACGCAGGCATGGCTCAGGAAGAGCACGATAAGTGGGCGGAGCGGGCAAAGGGATGCCTTCACGTCTTGGATCTGCAGAGGTTCGCCTGGGCGATCGTCGCGTTGATCTTGCTGGCGTTGGGCAGCAGCACGCCGGCGAACGCGAACGTCTCGTTCACGAGGGCCTGGGGCTGGGGTGTCATCGACGGGATGAGCAAGTTTGAGATCTGCACGAGCAGCTGCCAGAGCGGGATTGCGGGCGGGGGGGCCGGGGCGTTCTTCGGGGCTGCGGGCGATGCCACCGATCCCTCGGGCGACGTGTACGTCGCCGACGACGGCAACGACCGGATCGATGAGTTCTCCGCCGCTGGCGCGTTCATCAAGGCCTACGGCTGGGGGGTCAGCGACGGGATGGGCAAGTTTGAGACGTGCACGAGCAGCTGCCAGAGCGGGATCGGCGGCAGCGGCGCCGGGCAGCTCCTCAGCCCCTGGGGCGTCGCCAGCGATCCCTCGGGCACCGTCTACGTCACCGACCTCTCAGACGAGCGGATCGATGAGTTCTCCGCCGCTGGTGCCTTCATCAAGGCCTACGGCTGGGGGGTCAGCGACGGGATGAGCAAGTTTGAGACGTGCACGAGCAGCTGCCAGAGTGGGATCGGCGGCAGCGGCGCCGGGCAGCTCGACAACCCCAGGGGCGTCGCCAGCGATCCCTCGGGCGACGTGTACGTCGCCGACCTCTACAACGACCGGATCGATGAGTTCTCCGCCGCTGGCGCGTTCATCAAGGCCTACGGCTGGGGGGTCAGCGACGGGATGGGCAAGTTTGAGACGTGCACGAGCAGCTGCCAGAGCGGGATCGGCGGCAGCGGCGCCGGGCAGCTCGACTACCCCGAAGACGTCGCCACCGATCGCTCAGGCGGCGTCTACGTCGCCGACTACTTCAACCACCGGATCGACGAGTTCTCCGCCGCTGGCGCCTTCATCAAGGCCTACGGCTGGGGGGTCAGCGACGGCGCGAGCTCGTTTGAGACCTGCACCAGCACCTGCCAGGCCGGGATCGGCGGCAGCGGCGCCGGGCAGCTCGACTACCCCGACTACGTCGCAACCGATCCCGGGGGCAACGTCTACGTATCCGACAATGACAACCGGATCGACGAGTTCTCGGCAGCCGGCGCCTTCATCAAGGCGTGGGGGTGGGGCGTCACCGACGGGATGAGCAAGTTTGAGACGTGCACGAGCAGCTGCCAGGCCGGGATCGGCGGCGGCGGTGCCGGGCAGCTCTACACCCCGGAGGGCGTCGCCACCAATAGCCTGGGCGACGTCTACGAGGTCTCCTCCGTCAACAGCCGAATCGACGAGTTTGCCAATCCGTCAAGCGTCAAATACACGCTGACGGTCTCGCTCGCTGGACCCGGCGCGGGCACGGTGAGCAGCAACCCGGCGGGCATCGCCTGCCCGAGCAGCTGCGCGCACAGCTATGGGAGCCCCACGAGCGTGACGCTGATGGCAACCCCTGCCGCCGGGTCCACGTTCGCTGGCTGGAGTGGCGCGTGCTCGGGCACCGGCACGTGCAACGTGACGATGAGCGCCGCCCGGGGCGTCACGGCGAACTTCACGTTGCGCCCACGCAAGATCATCACAAAGGCAAAGCTCGACCAAAAGCACCACCGGGCCAAGTTCAGCTTCAACGCCATCGGCGCCGCCGTGGGCTTCCAGTGCGCGCTTGTCAAAAAGCCGAAGGAGCACCAGCACAAGCAGCCCAAGCCGCACTTCACACGGTGCCGCTCGCCGAAGACCTACAAGCACCTGAAGCGCGGCACGTACACCTTCGAGGTGCGCAGCTTCGACGCCGCCGGAGTCGACTCGACGCCGGCGAAGAAAAGCTTCACGATCCACTGACCGCCCGCGAAGCCGAGGACGCGGCCAAAGCCCCCGCGCCGCTTCCCCTAAGAGCGCAGGGGGGAGTCACACCTCCGTGCGGTCCCATGCATGAGGGTTTGGCGCATTCGGGCAGCCTGAGCAACAGCGGCGATCGGGCGGTTGCAATGCCCCCTGAACGTCAGCCGCTGCTGCTTTCGCGCGAACCCAGCACGCTGTTGGCAATGGTGCTGGCTGCCGCCTTGATCGATGGGCGACAGCGCTGCGCTTTGCGGTTTGGGGCGCGGTCGACCTGGTCCTATTTCCTGCCGTGGGCGAGTTGTCGGTCGTAGTCGGCCTGGTCGTAGTGTCCGAGCGACTCGGCGATGAGCCCGTCCTCGCCGATCGTCCAATCCTCGAACCCGCTGATACGAACCCTGTTTCCTGTGCCACCCGGTCCGGAGTTAGTGCCGATCAGAGTCCAGTGATATTCGATTCCCGGGTCCTGAAATCGCAGGTCGTCCATCAGCACCTCCAGATCCGGGAAGGCGCTCATGAACGACAGCGCCGCCTGAGAAATCGCGGCTCGCCCTACTGCCGGCTCACCGTCGTTGATCGTCAGCGAGCCCGCCTCGGAGTAGTGCTCGGCCACCCGCGCTGGCTCGCCGCTGCACCACGCTGCCGTGTAGCGCCGGGCGAAATCGGTCACCTGTTCGCGGTCCATCCTCATCACCCCTTCGTGTCAGCGGCTTCCTGCAGATCAGCTGCCTCGCCTTTCCGCGGCAAACTTCATCGCACGCTCGTAGGCGTACTCGATGTTCTCGCCCTCCCTCGGCTCGTCACGCTCCACGCGCACATCGCGAACGAACTGCTCGATCGTCGGCCACGGTGGAGCGTCGAGAACTGTGTCGAACGCCAACTCCTCGCTCAACAGGCCCTGCTTGAGCAGCCCGCCGACCGTCTCCCAGAAATAGAGCAGCGTGAAGACGTGGTTATGCCCTTCGCTGCCGGGTGGGTATTCAGCCTCGAGCTCGGCCTTGCTCAGGCCGTCAGGGAGGGTGCGCCAGAAACCGCGCGCCGCGACCACCGGCGCCGACAGATAGATCTGCAGCACCTGCAGCATGATCCCGGCATCCACCCGATCTGGCCCGGAGCCCACCGCCAGACCTTATCCGGGCCGGGTCGGGCCAGGCAACCAACATCAGTGCCCCTTCGATCGAGATGCAGCAACGACATCGTCGTAGGTGCTTCAGGCGTGATGCAGCAGGACGCTCTCGGCGACCAGCGCTGCTGCATTCGTGCGCCGGCGGTCGTCTGAGCCGACGATCGCTTCGGTGGTGGCGGTGGCGTCCGGCCTCCGAGTGCTAGGCGACAACCCGACGGCAGGTGGGCTGGGTTTGCCGTCCCCGATTTTGGTGAATCTGCCGAAATCGGCGTCAGAGCTGATCGAACGGCGGAAGCTCGAGCGCGCCGACGGCGCCGTTTCGGTTCTTCACGATTGTGGCGGCGCGATGCCGGGTGATCGCGTCCGGGCCCGGTGGTCGATGCAGAAGCGCGACGACGTCGGCGTGTGCGCTGATTGTGTCCTGCTCACGCAGTGCTGACAGCCTGCGATGCCCGCAGTCGATCAGGCCCGACTGCGATGTGGCGAGAACCGGGCAGCCGATCTCGCGTGCGAGCCGCTTCAGGCCACGTGCGACCTCGTCGAGCGCGTCGACCGGATCGACGAGGCTCGTGTCTGGCCGGAGCAGTTCGATGTGGTCAATCACGATAAGACCCAGCCCGTGGTGCCGGACTGCCCCGAGCGCGGCTTCGCGGAGCTGTCGCAGTCGTAGGCGCGGGATATCAATGATCGTGAAGTTCAGGTCTGCCGCGCGGGCCGCTGCTCGAGCGTCGACGCAGCCAGGCGCGTTCCGAGCCGACGACGACCTGCCCTGCGCGCAGAGGTACCGATCAGCGAGCGCGTGCGCCGGTTCCTGCAGCGAGTAGAGCTGCGTCGGCCGGCTCGCGCCGGAGCTCAACGCAGCATGGAGCGCGAAGCTCGTCTTGCCGATCCCGCGACTCCCGGCGACCAGAATCAGATTTCCGGCCTGGAAGCCGCCGGTGATTGCGTCGAATGCCGCAAATCCGCTCGACACCCCGGTCACCTCGCGCGACCGGGCAGTTCGCAAGTACCAGGCCAAGTCAAGCCGCTCGCTGATCACGGTCTCGAAGGCGACGACGGACATGCTCCGGCCAGCATGCCAGGCACCTCGGATGCGGTCGACCGCCAAGCCGCATCGTGCGAGAACCGGCGCTGGAGGCATAGCGCTCCGCCGGTCCGACCATCCGCTGTTGGCGCCGGCACGATCCCTTTCGTCTCCCGATCGACCAAGAGCTGACGATCGAATCGGACGCACCGATCAGGCGGGGCGCCGTCACCGGCGCGATCGCTTTCGCCACGGATGCGATGACGCTCCCCGCACCTGCTTCGGTCGTGCGAGGAGCATCTCGAGGAACGCGCACCCGGCCCTGCTGTGCGCGGCAGGCAGGGAACCCGGCCGAGGATGGACCCGTCGGTCGCTTCCTGGGGCCGAGCGGGCTCTGGGACTGGGGTTGCCAGTGGCCTGCTTTCGGCAGGCCGTGATAGCCGAAGGGTGTCCGAGCTTCCCGCCTAACGCGGGGCAGGGAAGAGGAGCGTCCGGGCGCCGCATAGAAGAGGGCTCCCGGCGATCGCCGGGAGCCCTGTGAACGGCTGATGCTCTGGCTGTCAGCTCCGCAGTGCGCGGAGCGCCTTGCCGTAGTCGCCAGTGGGATTACGGGTGGTGACGACCGTCGAGATGACGTTGAAGACGATCATCGCGACCAGGAGCAGCTGGCCGCCGGGGATGTTCGTCGCTGCGGCGATTGCCGCGTAGGCGATTGAGCAAATCGCGGTCGAGGTCTCGCCGGCGGCGTAGTAGATCGCCTTCGCCCGGCCGCTTGCCTGCTCGCGGCTCTCCTTGGTGGACAGCGTGACGTAGAAGGGGGCGGCTTGCATGAGCTGGCGGATCCCGGGCGGGTAGACCTCGGGATGGTCGGTGCCGCGGACGCCGTAGCCGCGGAAGCGAAGACCGACCGCGCGGCCAGCGACGTAGTGGGCGAGCGCATGGCAGTTGAGGTACACGGTGACGAACCCGCCGATCATCAGGGCGGTGGCACCGGCACCGGTCTTCAGCTGCGTGGCCAGTGCCAGCAGTGCGGAGCCGCTGATCAGTCCCCATGCTTGATACGCCGTCCCTTGGGCGACGGTGTAGCGGCGGCGGAAGCCGCGCTTGGGGCTCATCGTCGTGGTCTGGGTGATGGTTGTGGCTGACATATCTCCTCCTCGGACTTGGTTGCGAGTGATGCGGAGATAGTCGCGGGAGGATCCCCACCGGACATCGGTCTCTCGACGGCACTTGCCCAGGACAAGTGCGCAGCTCGGCCTACGTCATCTGTCGCGGCTGCGACGTAGCTCGCGATGGACGCGTTCGGGCGTGATCGGCGCGAAGGAGTTCAGGAAATGCTGCGAGGACAGCCCGAGCCCCCACGCCGCCAGCGAGATTCCGGGCCAGAAAGTTCCGCCGCCCGTCGCCGCCCAGATGATGATGAGAACAGCGTTGATGAGCAGGTAGGCGCCGAGGTGGGCTTTGAAGTCGTGCCAGCGCTGGACCTGGGCGACCGCTCGCATCTGCTCCCGGTTCGAGCTCAAGCTCGGATGGCTCTCGCTTCACGGGTCCGTGGTGGCCGAGTCCGGTGACGCGAGACCGTGCTCTGCTAGCCCAAAGAGCGGCCTGTGTCCGGGACCGCAGGTCGAGCTTGCGCAGGATGTTTGAGACGTGGGTTCGGGCGGTGCGTTCGCTGATTACCAGCTCCGTGGCGATCTCTTGGTTGGAGCTGCCGCGGGCGACCAGCGCGAGGATCTCGCGCTCGCGTGGGGTGAGCTCGTCCGCCGGGGAAGGATCCCGGGGCGCGCGCAACGAGGCCATCAGCCGTCTGGCCAGGGCGGGGTCGAGCGTCAGCTCGCCGTGGTGGGCGGCGCGCACCGCGGCGACGAGCTCGTCGGCATCGGCGTCCTTGAGCAGGTAACCGGCGGCGCCGGCATCCAGGGCGGCGTGGACGCGGTCCTCTTCCACGAACGAGGTCAGCGCTACGACCTCCACCTCGGGGTAGCGGGAGCGGATCTCCCGCGTCGCCTCGATTCCGTCCATCGGGTGCATCTCGAGGTCCATGAGCACGACGTCTGGCCTCAGCCCCTCGGCGCCGAGCGCCATTACCCGGTCCAGCGCCTGACGGCCGTCAGCTGCCTCGCCGACGATCTCGATCCCAGGCTCGGTCCCAAGGAAGCTCCTGAGGCCCTCGCGGACCACCTTGTGGTCATCGACGATCAGCAGTCTGATTTCCGCCGGCTCAGACATCGTCCGTGAGTTCCGGCGCCACGGCGGGCACCACCACGACGACGCGGGTACCGCCGCCGGAGCCGCTGTCGATCGTGACCGTGCCGCCGAGCTCGCGCGCGCGGTCATTGATCGACTGCAGCCCCATGTGCCCAGAGCTCGAAGCCGGCGAGACGAACCCGCGTCCGTCGTCTGCGATCTCGATGCGCACCTCGGCCCCAGTAGTGGTGATCGTCACCGAGGCGTTGCTGGCCCGGGCGTGCTTGATCACGTTGGCGAGTCCCTCCTGGACGATCCTGTAAAGGTTCTCCTCCGCGCCCGGGGTCAGCGGCAGCCGATCGGCGGCCCCTGAACCTCGATCCGGATGCCCTCGCGGCTGGAAAGCACGGCCGCGTGCTTGCGGATCGCCGAGACCAGCCCCTCGTCGGCCAGGCCCTCGGGCCGCAGCTCGAAGATCAGCGAGCGCATCTCGGCCAGCGCGCTGCGCGACAGATCGACGACCTGGCCCAGCTCGTGCCGCCCACCTTCGCTGTCCCCACCAGCACCGGCAATGGCGCGCTGCGCGGCGCGGGCGTGCAGCGTCATCGAGAACAGCGTTTGCGAGACGGAGTCGTGTAGATCCCGCGCGATGCGCTGGCGCTCGAGCGCGCCACGCTCCGCCGTCCGCCTCCGCGCTTCCAGCAGCTCCACCGCTCCGCGCCGGCGCTCGGTCACGATCGCCGCCAGGCACAGAGTCGTGAGCGCGGCCACCGCCACGAACAGCTGGGTGCTGAGCACGCTCTCGGTAATCGAGTGCTGCACGAACGGACCGACGTGATGCGCGGTCCGCCAGACCGTCACAGCGACCGCCAGCACGACCGCGACGGTGCCGCCCTGCGTCCCGAAGCGCAGCGCCGCCCAGATCAGTGCGGGGAACACCAGATAGGTCAGCGGTTGATGTCCGGAGAACCCCAGAGCGCTGAGCCCCAGGACCGCACAGATCAGCGCCGCCACCTCCCATGAGCGCCGCCAGGCCGGATCTGGCGGCCGTGCCCACGCCAGGATTAGCGGCAACAGAACCAGCGCTCCGCACGAGTCGCCCAGCCACCACGTCCTGAACGTAGTCGGCACCGCACGCCACTGGATCACACCGCCGGCAAGCAACGACAGGTTGCCGACCAGCGCACTGACCGCGGTCCCAACTGCGATCGCGAGGAGCATCCGTGGCACCCGATCGACTCGGTCGACCGTCGCACCGCTGCCGAGCAACCTGCGCAACAGGATCGCGATCACGAGAACCTCGGCGAGGTTCCCCGCCGTCTGACCGATGATCGTTACGTTTGGCAGCGTGCTGTCGGTCGCGACCAGATTCCCGAGCACAACCCCGGGCCACCACCGCAGCCCGGCGAGATACAGCACGCCCGCCGCCAGCCCGACGGGCGGCCAGACCGCAGAGATCGCCCCGGTCAACTTGACCGCGTAACCGCCCTGCACCGCGACGTAATAGGCCGCCGCGAACAGCAGGCACCCAGCCACCCAGCGCAGCGCGCGCGTCAACGCGACCCCACGATCCGCTGCTCCCGCAGCTACGGCTTCAGCCCGAATACTCACAAGCGACCCCGCAGCAATCATGCGCACGCCTCAGAGCCGAACTGGCGACTCGTCGCTCGGCTGAGCCCGACCCCAGGCCCCTACGTCATCCGTCGCACCAGACGTGCCGACGGATGACCGCTGCAGAACACGTCCTACGAGCCGATGTGGCCGGGGCGGCCGCGATGGAGCATCACGCCATCAGCCAATCCCGCTCCGAAGGGAGACCAAATGTTCACCGCCGCCTTTTTCATCGCGCTCAGCCTCTCCACCCTCGCCGCTCTCCCCGGCGACTGGGCCCGCCGGAACTCGACCCCGCAGCTCGCCAACCGGCTCAACCTGGCAAACGGCATCGCAATGCTCGCCATCATCGCCCTCGCCGCCGCGCTCGGCGTCGCCCACGGCCTCGGTGGGATCCTCGGCATCCTCTCCGGAATCGGAACCGGCCAGCAACTCGCCGACGGACTCGCGAACCGCAAGTGGGGACACGTCCGCACCACCACCAACTAACGGCCGCACACACGGGCGCGGGTAACCGAAGAGGACCCGCGCCCACCGGAATCGGCACTTCCGCAGAGGGCTACCCCGCCTTCGTCCCGCTTGGCGCGAAACACGGCGCTGACGTCGGGCGCGAGACCTGTTTTGATCACGCCGCGGGCACCTCGCCGGCGTCCGGCGCGGCCCTCCATCGCGCGGAATGC
Source organism: uncultured Solirubrobacterales bacterium (assembly GCA_963849295.1). Taxonomy (GTDB): domain Bacteria; phylum Actinomycetota; class Thermoleophilia; order Solirubrobacterales; family Solirubrobacteraceae; genus Palsa-465. The sequence goes on along the minus strand of CAWKGU010000012.1, from coordinate 145,879 downwards.
GAGCAGCCGCTTGCGAGCGCTTTCGTCATCAGGGCACCACAGATCCTCACGAGCGCTTCGGCGGCATCTCGGTCGTGATGATCTTTGACGAGAACAGCGCTCCCGGGCTATCGCTTTGCTCGCTCGGACCTCGCATTCATCGACCCGCCGGAGTTGCGCAACCAACGGAACGGACAAGCGCCGGTCAGGGGAAGTCGGACCGCTCCCTTCGCGTGTGAAGCCGGCATTGGACATCCACCTCCAGGCGTATCGCGTAGGCAACGCATCGGTCCGCGAAGCACGCGCCGTCCATCACAAGTCTTACGCATGCTCGATCCGTTTCAATTAGGCTCAGGTCGTATGGATGAACTGCTGACTGTGAGCGATGTTGCGGCCCTGCTCAAGCTCAACGAACAGACTGTCCGCAATTGGATCGATGGAGGGAAGCTGCCGGCGATTCGGATCGGACGTCGAGTACGGATCAAACAGAGGGATCTTGAGCAACTCCTTGAGGCTGGCTACTCCGGGCACGACCAAGCCGGTACGGCGGTCGGCCCATCCAAAGCAGACTCCATGCACTCGAATGACCGGCTGTGGGGCGCGCTTGATCGAGAGCTCGATGAGGCGAGGACGAGCATCGCTACACAGGATGGGCTCGAGCGACTCATCTCATCGCTGACGGATGTAGCCAAGTCGGCTCAGGAGTTAGCCCACGCACTGGAGTCTTCCCGGTAAGCCTCGCCGTTGGCGGGCGCGCCCATCTGCGCCTGATCAGGAGAGCGGGATTTGTTCACGACGATCGCCTCGCGCAACCACTAGTCGCTGAGCCGAACCCCGTATCAGCTTGACAAAGCCCCGGAGTTCGGACGACGAGACTGCTGTCCGGGCGCCGCGGGTATCAGTGATGCTGGCACCCGTGGTGCCGGAAGGCAAGGCGGCGATGACAGTTGTAGATCCTGGGCGCCTCAACTCGATCGTCACTCCTTGGTGGTCCGCAATCGTCCTCGGGGCGCACCCAAGTACGACGCCGAGTCCGCGATACAGCTCTACCAGTAGGCATTGCGCATTGGCTCCAGGAAGCGCGTAGACCACGGCGATTGACGTCGCGCTCGACATCTTGGGCGGCCATGACATTTACGTGCCAGCGTGATCTTGCGTCTTCGAGCACATGCGACATGGCCACCATGTCGCTGGTCGAGCTGGGGCGCAAGATTGGCCAGCGGCCGCGCGGTCGGTCTGAAGTTGATGCTCCACGCCCCGCGACGTCGGGCGTGGTGGCGGAGAACCGTCGAAATAGCCCCCAGACTCGATGGCGACAGCTTGGGCATCGGGTGTCGATGACCGTGAGGTAGCCAGAGCGTCGACCGACGTTTCCCCAGTACCAATCAACAAAATCGCCCTGACAGGCGTAGAACGGCGCTGCGTAATACGTGACGCACACGCTTATCGGCCGGCCCTTGTATTGCGCCTCACCCTCCTGCCATGCGGTCGCGGCGTGTCGCCGCGCATCCATCCACTCCTGCTGCCACCTGAACGTCGCGCGCACCGTGTAGGTCTTGCCATGGTCGTCATGAGCGACGGCTGCAAAGGCCACGAAGGAAAGAGTTCCCAATGCGACAAGAAGGAACAGGGAGCTTGCGACAAACCATCGGCGGTGGTGAATCCGAGTCGTGAGCATGGCCTTCATATTGCCGAGACGCCGTGGCTACTGTCGGGTCGACTTGGAGATCCGCGGTGCGCCAGTCGAGGCTCAGATCTCAGATGGTGTTTCGCGCTCGCCGAGTCGCGTCGTTGTGGTGTGGTTGGTCGGCATGTCCGCGAGCGTGGCTCGCCTCGCCGCGCTGTCAAGCCGCGTTCGGCGTCGGGACGGCGCGTCGCTTGCCGCTGGCCGGCGGGCTTGACAGCGCGGCTGCGGCTCGCCTGTGTCGCGTCCATGCCGACCAACCACACCACACTCCCCGCCTTGTCTGCCCGCCTCTGCAATCTGGCCGTTGATGCTCAGTGGCTGGCCGACCTTCTCGTCGCTCACGATTTCCCCGATGGCGAGGCTGACCTCGCCCTGTCGGCTGCCGCCTCGCTGTTGACCAGCGTCGTGGAGTGCCTTGAGGCTGCGATCTACCGTTCGGAGCGGCTGGATCGCCGTGGCGTCCGGGAGGAGCTGAGCGTGCTGCGGGCGCTCACTGCGGCTCATGGCTCCCAGCCGAGGTCGTGCTCCACCTCTCGCGCCGCCAGGTTCTCTCGCTCGGGCTCTTCGAGTTCGTGCTGGTTCTCGGCATCGATGCCTTGCTCGTGGGCGAGCGGCGTGTCGATCGACGGGACTGCTGGTTCGCTGCGGCTGAGCTGCTCGGCGAGCGCTGCGAGCTGGTCGTGTCCTTCTTCGAGTTCGAGCTGGTCGGTGGCTGCGTAGATGTGGGTGCGCTCGCGGGCGCGGGTGAGCGCGACGTAGGAGCCTTCGCTGGCTGGCGTGCTCGGCGACGATGCAGGTGGGCGGTGTCGGTGGTGTGGCCTTGGGCGGGGAAGGGGTGCTGGACGTAGGCGAGACGGATGTCGGCCTGGTCGATCTGCTCGCGCGTCGAGGGTGACCTCGCGGCCGTCGTGCGAGCCGCGAGCGTGACCTGCTCGCCGCCGCGGGTCGACGTCGGTGACGTCGGCGGTGGTGCCGTTGCGCAGCGCGCCGATGTCCGGGGTGGTGGATGGTGTGGCGGATCTGGATCTCATCGCCGGGGTGCAGCGGTATGGGCGGCCGGGAAGCGTCGACGCCGTGTGTGGCCGAGTTCGCCGGCTTGGTGGCGGATCGCTTGGGCGCGGGCGTTGAGCTCGTCGAGGTGCTCGTTGGTGGTCTGCGCGATCACGAGCGTGCGCTTGCCTGCTGCGCGGTCGGCGTGCGCGGCATCGAGCGCGGCGTCTTCGGCCTGGCGCTGCTCGCTCGGTGATGCGTGACGCCGTCCGCGCTGCTGCGTAGCCGCGGAGCGCCTGCTCGGTCTTGCCGTTCGCGGAACAGGCGCTGGTCGCGCCGGTCGGCGGGATCGTGCGCGCGGACGTTGCGGGTCAGCTCGACGCGCGCGCCGGTTGCCTGCGGCGGCGCTGCTCGATGCTGTGGCCACAGCCCGCCGGCGCCGACCGGCTGTGATTGGCGCGGGTCGCCGACCTCGATCAGCCTCGCGCCGGACTGCTCGACCGCGTCGAGGAGCTGGTGCTGCTCGCGGGTTGAGGCGAGCGCCGCCTCGTCGTGGATCACCGTGCGTCGCCGGTCGAGCTCGAGCGCGCCGGCCTCGATGCGCGGCGCTGAAGCGCGGCGGTGGAGTACGCGCGCGATGGTCAACGCCGGGCTTCGCGAGCTCGCGGGCGAGTCGCTCGGCGGCGAGCGCGGCGGTGCTCGTGACGATGATCTCTCGCCCGTCGGCTTGGTGGGCGCGCGCGACCGCGCGAGCGTGGTGCTCTTGCCGGTCCCGGCCTGCCCCTCGATCACCACCAGCTGCCGGTCAGAGCAGGCGAGCTCGATCGCCTCGCGCTGCTCGTCGGAGAGCCTGGCCGCCGTCGCTCGCAGCTGCGGGTCGAGCCGCGCGGTCTCCCGCTCGACGAGTCGCTGCGGGTATCGGCTCGACCCGGGCGGCGGCGAGCCGCTCGGCGAGCGCCGACGGTGTCGCGCTCGCGCGCGCGGTGCGCGCGGGTGGTGCTCGTCCCGTCCGCCAGCGCCAGCAGCTCGCCCTGTCTGCGCAGCTCGCTCGAGCGGCTCGAGCGCCTGCTCGATCGGCGTGCCCGGCGGATGCCTCGAGCGCGACGGCGCGCGCTTCGCGGTCGGTGAAGCGTCGCGTCGAACTCGGTCAGCCGCCGAGCAGCTCGCGCATCGCCGCGGCGTCCAGAGCGCCGCGGCCCGGTGCGTAGCCGCCCGACGCTCGCGGCGTCGAACCGATGCTCGCGTGCCGGTCTTGCGCCAGTGCGCGTCGAGATCCGCGCGCGTGCTGCACCGCCTGCTTGCGAGCGCGGGTCGCGGTCGTCAGGTACCGGTCCTGCTTCGGTGCGAGCTGGGCCGAGGTCTCGAGCTCAGCCAGCTCGCGCCGCGCTTCGTTCGCGTCCGGGCCGCGGCCGGCGATCATCGCTCTCCAGCGCGCGCGCCGGTCCTCGAGCCGCGCGTGGATCGCCTTGCGGACCTGGTGGTGGCGGCTTGACCACCGGTCGATCAGCTCCTGGGGCACGCCGTCGATCTCGAAGTACCGCCCGCGCGCGGCCGGTGCCGCGCCGGATCCCGAACCCGAGCTCGGCGAGCCCGTGGGCGAGCTCGGTGCGGTACGCGGCGCCGAGCTCGCGGCGATGCACCAGCCACGAGCGCGAATCGATCGCCACCACCGTCCCGTCACGCCGGACAGCGCCGTGCAGCAGCACGTGGGAGTGCAGCTGCGGGTCCGGCGGCCGCCCGCCGACCGAGCGGGCGGTGGTGTGCCGCCAGCTCGTCGCGATCACCTCCCGCGCCTTGGCGTGGATCACGGTCTGCTGGTCGATCCGCTCGCGGATCATCGCCACATGCCTGAGCGCGTAGCGCGAGCGCCCGGTCGATCGCCTGCTCGTGCGCCTGCTCGATCCGCTCCCGCAGCGCCGGCGAGCGCGAGCGCCCACACCGCGCTGACCGACTTCGGCGCCGAGAACGTCGCGTCGATCGCCGCGACCGCCTGCCCGTCGCGCCGGCGCGGCGCAGCGGCTCGCCGTTATCCGGACGGCGGACCGCCATCAGCGCCCGCAGCACCTCGCCAGCCACCGGCCGGCCGGGATCGCAGCCCGACCGCGTCTGCGCCCGCCGCCCATCGCCCTGGCGCCTGCACCCGGTCCCCGTCCTTGAGGTAGTAGTCCCCCAGCTCGTCTGGCTCTGACTTGGCCTCCAGATACTCGGCGTAGCCGGCCGCCTGCCCCTGGGTGACCTTCGCGACCGTCAGCACCCCGCCACCCCGCCAACTCGAGCCGCCGCCCACCAGCTATCGCCCGCCATCAGCAGGGACACACTCCACGCACTAGGTGCTGACGTCCCAAGACGTCCCAAGCCGTCCGCGGCACGAACGTCCGGCGCTCAGCGGCCCGTGCGCGGCGGCGCTGGTGAGCGTCCGCCACGGCTCGGTCGCGGTGGGCGGGGGTGAGCGTGACGCAGCTCCCAGTGCACCCCGTCCAGGTGCAGCGCCTGCCGGCGGGGATGTTCGGCGATCTCACCGGGGGAGAGGACCCGCTGGCGCTGGGTCGAGATGGTCGTGCTCGTCGCGGCGCGTGGATGCGGCTGGCCGGCGTGAGACAGCGATCCGCGCGGCTGCGTGCTGTGTGGTCGAGACCATCTGGCGGTCGTACTCGCCCAGCGCGAGCGAGATCGCCTCGAGCGTGCCGCGGTCGGCGATCCCCGGGCAGGATCAGCTTTGACCCGAACAGGGTGAGGAACCCGTCGGCGGCCTGCCCCCAGCGCGCCCGGGCCTGGGAGAGGTCCTGGAAGGCGGCGAGCAGCGCAGAGCCTTGCCCGCCGCCTTCTGAGGCGATCTGCGGCAGCTCGTCCAGCGGCGCGATGTTCGCCGCCTCATCCAAGCGCGAACAGCACCCGCGCCGGCAGCTGCGCCGTCGCGGTGGGCGTGGTAGGTCGCGCGCGCGGATCTCCGACAGCAGCCCGCACACCAGCGGCGCGGCGAGCGCCTGGTGCTCGGCGGGCGCGTGGATGTAGATCGTGTCGCTTGAGCGCACGAACCGCTCGGCGTCGAAGTTCGGGTCGCGGGCCGCCGGCGAGCGCGCCGGTCGGAGCTGTAGGCGTCGAGCGCGTCGGCGGCGGCGGAGAAGATCGAGGAGCGCTCCCGCGCCTCGGTGTTCTCCAAGCCCGGCCAGCACCCCGCCGGCCGAGCAGCGCGCGGCAGCGCTCGAGCAGCGTTCGCCGGCTCGTCGAGCTCGTGGCGGAGCACCCAGTCGGCGACCGTCGCCGATGTCCCGCCGCCGAGAGCGCGGCGGCGTGCAGCAGCGGGGCGAGCAGCGCGCTGCGCGCGCTTTGACCAGTGCGTCCGATCGGTCGTGCCCGCGCCCGACCCGGAGCCGCGACCATCGCCCGGGCCATCAACAGCGCCCCATCCCACGACCCCGCGCAGTGACCGGCGACCAGCGCAGCTGCGCTGCCGAGCCAGCGCCGAGCGCTCGCCGGTGGGATCAAACTCCCACACCCGTCCCAAGTCGCGAGCCGCGCACTCGCGGTCGCGGCGAGCACGTCGGGCTTGGTCGAGGCGCACACCGCCGGCCCGGGGTGCGCGAGCAGCGCCGGGATCATCACCGCCGCTGGTCTTGCCCGACCGCGGCGGCCCGAGCACGCAGCACCGCCTGCTCGCCGCCCGCGCGCACACCCACCCACCGTCGTTGCCCAGCCGAGATAGATGCCGCCGCCCAGCCGCCGGGCCGTGCTCGAGCACCGCGCGCAGCGGGTCAGAGCCGCCGCCGCAGCTCGACGCCGGCCCACCGTGCTTGCGCGACAGCCGATAGACGGTCCGCCCGATGCGTCCACACGACCAGGATCACCAGGATCACCTCCGCGAGCATCCGCGGGAACGAGCAGCAGCACGACCAGCGCCGCCACCAGCGCCACGCCGAGTGAACTTGCCGCTTCGGCTCGGCCTGCTGGCGAGTGCTGATGCGAGGGGCCCCACTTCGGCGGCGTGCTCACCTGATGCCTCTCGGCGCGGTGGACTCCTGCTCCTCGATCCACCGCACGAGCGCCTCGGGGCGGAAGCGGACATAGCGCTCGCCGATGCGTCACCGTCGGCAGCTCGCCGCGCCGGGCGAGCGCATACACGAACGTCGCCGGCACGCCCAGCACCTGCGCGACATCCGCAGCCCCCAACAGCCGACCGGGCACCGCGGGTTGCGTGCGCTCCCGAACGGGCGGGGGTTCGTCGCCGTCGGCCGGCAGGCGGGCTTGGATTGATGGATGGTGCGTTCTCATGCCCCTGGACATTGCATGGATCGCAGGGACGTCTCTACCGCATCTTCGGACATCTTCGAAGACGTCTTGGGACATCTTCGGACATCTTCGGACATCTTAAACTCGTTTTCGCCAAAAACGCCTGCAAACAAAGGGGACATCTTGGGAAACGAGCGACTGCGCGCAGCGATCCGCCAAGCGGGGCTTGAGCCCGAACAGCTCGCCGAGCTCGTCGAAGTCGACATCAAAACCGTCGGACGCTGGCTCTCGGGCGGCAACCCCTACACGAAACACCGCACCAAGGTCGCCCGAGCGCTCGGGCGCGAAGAACACGAACTGTGGCCTGAACTAGCCGCCGCACCCGCCGAGCGCGACCACGAGGACACCCGCGGCGAGATCCAGGGCGCCTGGGCGCACCCAGACGACCCCGACATCCCCGACTGGCGAGAACTCCTCGAAGAGGCGCGTCGAGCAGGTCGAGCTGTGCGGCTACTCGCTGATCGACATCCTCGCAACCCTCGGCGCGATCGACACGCTCGCTGCGAAAGCCGCCGCCGGCTGCCAGATAAGGATCCTGATCTCAGCGCCCGACTCGATCTGGGTCACAGCCACCGCCGCGCAGCTAGGCCAAGCCGAGCAGGACTACATCGGCCGCTCCCAGCTCGAGCTCGAGATCGAAACCGCCCGCGGCCACCTCGAGCCGCTCACCAGCCAGACACGGAGTCGACCTCCGCCAGTTCTACGCCGACCCCCACTACCGGATCCTGCGCTTCGACGAGCAGATGCTGATTAGTCCCCATCTATACGACACCCCCATCACCCAGGCCCCCGTGCTCCACCTCCACCGCCACAAGCACGGCGGGCTGTTCGACCGGTACGCCAACCACCTCGACGCAGATCGCACAGCGAGCAAGCCAGCCGATCCAGCAAGCCGACGAGCTCTACCCCGACCCGCACACGCACCCCGACCGCTACAAACCCCTCACCGCGACCACCTACCAGCAACAACTAGAAGCCCTCAAACAGCGCGCTCGCCAGCATCCCCCGGGCCGGCCGATCGAGCAAGTCCGCGCCGAGCTACGCCGGCCCGACACCCCAGCCGAGCCAACCGGCGCGGACTGATGACCGATTAGCAGCCCGATGGGGCCCGCCGAGTCAGAGCGCGCGGCCGCTTCGCAGTCGAAACTCTCAGCCAAACCCCAACGTCGCGAGCTGAACACGGACCATCGGAGAGAGCTCAAGGCCCGCCGCCACCGACCGGATCAGCGCATTGAGCCGCAGATCCGCGACGAGGAACATGACCGCCTGCACGCGCGCGTCCGCCGCATACGCCTGTAGCACCCCCTCAAGCCGCCTTCGCGCCGGCGCGGCCGACAGCAACTCGACCGCCCGCCGCGTCGACCCGACCAGCAGCACCAAGTCCGGATAGTGCACCCCAGGACCGCCACCAAACAGATCAGGGCGCAGCGCAAACGGCGCGTCAGCACCGCCGTTCCGGTCCTCAAAGCACATCTGCCGCTCAGACAGAACTCGATCCACCCCGCCGAGCTCGCCCTCGCGCGCCACAAGCCACAGCCAGCCCGCCCCAACCGCGTGACGCCAGCGCGGATCAAACCCCGGCGGCGAGGCGCGACTCCCGAGCAGACGCAGCCCCACCCCCGTGATCCGAAACCAGCTCGGCTCCTCACCTCCAACCCGGTCATGGGCCACAAGCCCAGCCGCAGTAAGACCAGCCAACACCTCAGCCGCTTCGTCCGCAGGAGCCCCCAGCAGGCGCGCCACCTGATCCGCCAGGACCACGCTGTGCGCGGAGGCAAACTCCAACACCCGCCGCTCGCTCTCGCTCAAGATCGGGTGGCTCACATCCGCCATCCTCTCACCGATCGCCACCTGTCGATGTGCTCCGACACAGCACCCGGGTCGCGATTACGAACCGGGACAGTTACAAGGACGTGGGGAACATCCGCCTGGAACGCGCAAGGACGCTTCGGCGGCTTCCCTGCTTTCGATTGGGCTGCTTTCCAGCCTTTAATCCAGTGGAGCCAGCCGGAATCGAACCGGCGACCTCCTGCTTGCAAAGCAGGCGCTCTCCCAACTGAGCTATGGCCCCGCCTTCGGTATCGAGTCTAACGGCGGGCTGACACGGTCCAGCGCCCTCGGTGTACGTCAGCCACATGGAGCGTCACGACGTCCCGCTGCCGCCACAGGTCTACAGCGACCCCCGCCCCGCCGAGTACTTCAGCCGTTTTCACGAGCACGCGCGCACACGCGAGCCCGACTGGGTCTATGCCGCCGTCAAGCACCTTTCGAACGCGTACGTCACGCTCGTTTTCCGCCTCAAGGCGGAAGACGTCGACAACGTCCCCAAGCACGGACCGGTGATCCTTGCCCCCAATCACTTCTCCGCGATGGACCACTGGTTCGTCGGCATCAGGCTCTGGCCACGGCGGGTGCGGTTCATGGCCAAATCGCAGCTGTTCACCGGACGCCTCCTGGAGTACATACTTCCCCACGGCGGCGCCTACCCGGTTCGTCGCGGTCACTGCGACGAGGAATCGATCAAGACCTCGCTGCAGATCCTCGCCAACGGCGGCATGCTGGTGATTTACCCGGAGGGCGGTCGCTCGCGCACCGGCAAGATCGGCACAAGAGCCCGTCCCGGCATCGGCCGCCTGGCGCTCGAGTCCGGCGCTCCGGTCGTTCCCGTCGCGGTTCACGGCTCGGAGAAAGCGCGCAACTGGCGGCGGCTTCGTTTCCCCAGCGTCACGGTGCGCTACGGACAGCCGATCAGCTTCCCTCGCGAACCCACACCCACCCGGGAGCGCCAGCGGCAGGTCGCCGATCAGACCTCTGGTACGAAGCCTCCATGCGCAGGGCACCACCCGCGGCGCGCGCTAGCTTCACTCACATGCGCAGTGCCGCCACCGTGGCAACCGTTGCCCTCTCACTGCTCATCTCCACAGTAACGTCTGCAGGTGCCTCGCCAGCCGGCCTGCCGAGGCTGAACTCTGGCTCGCTCCACTACCTCGGTTCGTTCCGTCTCCCGGGTCCAAAGTCCGATCAGAAGACGTTCGACTACGGCGGCACGGCGCTCGCATACGACCCGACGCGAAACGGCCTGTTCGCAGTAGGTCACGACTGGTACCAGCTCACGGCCGAGGTCAGCGTTCCAACGCTGCGCCGCAGCCATAGCCTCAACCGTCTGCGCCGCGCGCGCTATCTCCAACCCTTCACCGACGCGACCGATGGCGAGATCGACCAGGCTGGTAACTCGACCAACAAGATCGGCGGCCAGCTCGTCGAAAACGGCCGCCTCTATGGCTCGGTTTTCGTCTATTACGACGCCAGCGACAGTCAGGTCGTCTCGCACTGGGTCCGCCCGTCGACCAGTCTGAGGCACGGCCATACAAAGGGCCTCTTCCAGCTCGGCCATCAGGGTGCCGGATTCGTCTCGGGTTTTATGGCGACGATCCCGACTCCGTGGCAGCACGCGCTCGGTGGCTCAGCGATAACCGGCAACTGCTGCATCCCGATCATCAGCCGGACCTCGTTCGGCCCCGCCGCCTTTGCGTTCGACCCGACAACCCTCGGTCAGAGCAAGAAGCCGGCGCCCGATCATGCGCTCGTCTATTACCCCCAGCAGCACCCGACCCTTGGCGCGTGGGACGCCAGCTGGAATCCCGCCAAGGGGATCGTGTTCGGCGGGGGCACGTCGATCAAGGGGGTTGTCTTCCCCCGCGGCAGCCGCAGCGTCCTGTTCCTCGGCACCCAGGGCATCGGGAAGTTCTGTTACGGCGAGGGAACGAGCAACCAGGCACTCAATGGCAAGCCGACACCGGACGGGACGATTTACTGCTACGACCCCGCCGACTCGAGTAAGGGGACTCACGCCTACCCCTACGTCCCCGAGGTGTGGGCATACGACGCCAACGACCTCAAACAGGTTCGTCACGGCCACAAGCGCCCGTGGCAGGTCCGCCCCTATGCCACGTGGAGGCTTCACCTGCCATTCGCCTCGCCGAACATCGGGGGCGCCGCGTACGACCCCGCGCGCGGGCTGATCTACGTCTCACAGCAGTACGTCGACGGCGCGGCGCCGGTAATCGACGTCTTCAGGGTTCCCTAGCCGGCTGCGCCGGTTCTCCGACCTCGTGCCGGGCGGGCTCGCCGGGCGGCCGGTCCTTGGCCTCGACGACGCGTTCGCCCCCGACCGCACCGGCAGCATCAGAGACGCCCTCGCGCGCGGACACGAACGTCATCGCGTGTTCGGCCAGCGCCATGATCGTCAGCGACGGATTGACGCCGGGGTTCGCCGGCACCACGGAGCCATCGCACACGAGCAGGTTCTCGTATCCGAACACCCGCTGGCGCAAGTCGACAACTCCCGCCGACGGGTCCTCCGCGATCACGGCACCGCCCAGGATGTGCGCGGTTGCGGGGACGTTGAGCAGCGCCTCGGGCAGGTTGCTCTGGGGCACCCCGTCGATCTTCTCCGCCACGCGCTTCGCCGTCTCGTTTGCAACCGGGATCCACGTGGGGTTGGGGTTGTCGGGATCCTGCTCTGTAGAGAGCCACAGCTTGCGCCGCCCCAGCCGCATCGGCCGCAGCCGCATCGAGTTGTTGAGCGTCTGCATCACCAGCAGGATCACCGTTCGCTTTGCCCAACCCCGCTTCCAAAGCAGGCGGACAAACCGCAGCGGGTGCGCCACCACTCCGGCCGCCCACTTGAGCGGCCTGGTCAGCCGGGTCCCCCCTGCGGTGAGCGTCGTGAACAGGACGCCCATCGCGTCACCCGCCTCACCGTAGGTGACGTTCTCGATGTGCGTGACCTCGTTTGGGTAGATGGAGGAGCTGATCGCGACCGACCGGTGAAAGTCGTACCGATCACGTCGCGCCGTCACCGCCACCAGCGCCTCGCTGTTGGTACGCACGACCTCCCCGAGCCGGTCCGACAGCCGAGGCAGCGCCCCGAACTCCTTGCACGAGCGCAGCAGCAGATTTGTCCCCACCGTGCCCGCAGCAAGCACGACCCCACGAGACCTGAGCGTCGATCGTCGCTTGGAAGCCCAAGCACCCGGTCGTACGGACTCCACCGCATACCCCGAGGACCCGTCGTCCGTGTCCCCGAGCAGGCGCACGTCGGTTACCTGACGCTCGGGCAGGATCTCGACCCCGAGCTTCTCGGCAAACCACAGGTAGTTCTTGCGCAGGGTGTTCTTGGCGTTGTGGCGGCAGCCGACCATGCACCCGCCACAACGAATGCAGCCAGCGCGCTCCGGTCCGGAGCCGCCGAAGAACGGATCAGCGACGGCCACGCCCGGCTCACCGAAGAACACGCCCACCGTGGGCCGCCGGTACTCGACGTCCATATCCACGGCCAGCTCACGAAACAGATGATCGGAGTCGCTTTCGAACGGGACCTCAGTCGCTCCCAGCATCCGCGCGGCCTCGGCGTAATGGGGCGCCAGCGTGGACTCCCAATCCTCCAGCGAGTTCCACTCGGCCGCCTGAAAGAACTCGCGTGGCGGCACGTACAGCGTGTTCGCGTAGACGAGGCTGCCGCCACCCACGCCACAGCCAGCCAGGATCACGATGTCCTTGAACAGGTAGATGCGCATGATTCCGCGCAGGCCAAGACGCGGGAACCACAAGAACCGCCTCACCCTCCACGCCGATTCCGGGAAGTCCTCGTCGTCGAACCGACGCCCAGCCTCGAGTACTGCCACGCGGTAGCCCTTCTGCGCGAGCCGCAGCGCAGCCACACTGCCCCCAAACCCGGACCCCACCACGATCCAGTCGTAGTCAAGCCGCGCGTCCGTAGCTTCCATCACCTTGCATCCGGACTCTACCCCCGTGCGCCATCCGCGGATTTTGCGCACTTTTGCTGAGTATTGGCTCAAGCTCTGTCGGTAATTTGCCGATGCTCCGGTAACTGATGTTGCGGCCGGATTCACGTGTGCCGCCCAACCGGGCGCAGCGCGTGGCCGTGCACGGACAGGCTCCGCGCCAGCCAGAAGTGCGCAAGCAACCGAGGGGCGTTTCTGTTGCGATCGCTACGACGTTCGGGATAGCCGTCGCCTACCTCGGGATGGCGAAGCTCGGAATGGCCGTCGGCCACACGCACCCAACCGCCGAGGCGAGCTGGCCTGCGGCTGGCCTGGCGCTGGCCGCCGTGATGCTCGGTGGTTACAGGCTGCTCGCAGGGGTCGCGCTCGGTGCCTTCCTAGCCAACCTGACAACCACCGCGTCGTTCGCTGCGGCCCTCGGCATCACCGCCGGCATCACGCTCGCGGCTGCGATCGGGGTTGCCCTGCTCAGGCGTGCCGGCTTCCGCCTCGCGCTCGAGCGAATGCGCGACGTGATCGCGCTTGGCGTCCTCGCCGGGGTGATCAGCACGGCGATCGGCGCCACGATCTCTGTCGGTGCGCTGCTGGCTTTCGGCGGACTCACGTTCTCGCACGCCGCGGGGACGTGGCGGCTGTGGTGGCTGGGCGACATGAGCGGCGTGCTGCTTCTGGCAAGCGCGTTGTTCGTCCTGACGAGCACGCCGGTGTCCCGCGGGCGGCTGCGGCCCGGGATTGCTCGTGCCGTGCCGTGCGTCTTGCTTGCTGCCATCAGTGGCGCCGCGCTCAGCTCTCGCGGGCCCGTCGCCTACATCGTGTTTCCCACACTTTTCCTGCTTGCCCTGCTCTACCGCCAGCAGGGGGCGGCCCTCGGCGGACTGATCATCGCGGGCGTCGCTGTGTGGCTCACGGCAAGCGGGTGGGGCCCGTCGATCGTCGGCAGCCATGACACCGCGTTGGTGCGGGTGCTGACGCTCGTGAGCATGGGCACGGTCGGCTCGCTGCTCGTCGCGGCCGCCCGCAGCGAACGGCTGCTGGCCGAAGCCGCGGTCCGGCGGGTCGAGGACAGCGAGCGCAAGCTCGCCGAGGCGCAGCGCCTCGCTCGGATCGGCAGTTTCGAGTGGGACATCGCTGCCGACCACACGACTTGGTCAGACGAGCTGTTCCACATCTTCGGCCTGGACCGCGGGCAGCACCCAGCGAGCTACGACTCCTGGCGCGAGCTGATCCACGAGGACGACCGCATGCTGGTCGATGGCGCGATCCAGCGTGCCCATGACACCTGCGAGCCCTGTTCGTTTGTCCACCGCATCATCCGGCCCGACGGGCACATGCGCACACTCGAGTGCCATGGCCGCGTCGAGGTCGACGACCGCGGAAGCCCGATCCGTATGCTCGGGACGGCCCAGGACGTGACAGCGGTCAAGCTTGCCGAGGAACGCTTCCGCTCGCTGTTCGAGACCGCGCCGTACGGGCTTGTCGTCGTCGACGGCGAGGGCGAGGTCGTGCTCGCCAACTCCGAGACCGAGCAGCTGTTTGGCTATTCACGCATGGAGCTGATCGGTAAGGCGGTCGAGGAGCTCGTGCCGGGTGGCGCAAACCCGTGGTACCGCCAGCCGCTACAGACCCGCGAGCTCGAGCGTCAGGCCCAGCGCAAGGACGGGAGCCGCTTCCCGGTTGAGATCTCGCTGACGACGCTGCGCACCGAAGAGGAGACGCTCGTCTCGGCTGCGATCAAGGACGTGACGGAGCGGACCCTGGCGGCTGAGGAGCTCGCGCACCAGGCCAGCCACGATCCGCTCACCGGTCTGCCGAATCGCGTCCTGTTCCTCGACAGGCTCGACCACGCCCTACGCCGTGCGCGCCGCTCAGGGCGAAACCTCGCCGTCATCTTCCTCGACCTCGACGACTTCAAGCTTGTCAACGACACATTTGGCCACGACATCGGCGACCTGCTCCTGCTCGGGCTGACGCCCCGGCTCCGCGCTGCGCTGCGCCCGGGCGACACGATCGCCCGCTTCGGTGGCGACGAGTTCGTCGTCCTTTGCGAAGACTTGAACGGCGAGGCGGACGCGCTTCACATCGCCGACCGCATCTCCGACGCCTGCCGCGAACCGGTCGTCGTCGGCGGGCGCGCGCACGCGATCACCGTGAGCGCCGGCGTCGTCCTCGTCGTCGATCCACTGAGCGCGAATCCGTCAAGCGTGCTGCGGGACGCCGACGCCGCGATGTATCGCGCCAAGGCCGGTGGCAAGGGCCGGATCGAGATGTTCGACGAGGTCATGCGGGCGCGTCTGATCGAGCGCTTCGGGATCGAGTCGCAGCTGCGCCGTGCGCTCGAGCGCGACGAGCTCCGGCTCTACTTCCAGCCCGTGGTCTCGCTACGGTCGGGCCAGGTCGTGGCTGTCGAGGCGCTGGTGCGCTGGCAGCACCCGGAACGCGGCCTGCTGGAGCCAGCCGAGTTCATCGGCGTTGCACACAGCAGCGGCTTGGTCGCCCAGATCGACGAGTGGGTGATCGAACAGGCCTGCCACCAGGCGGCGACGTGGCAGGACCGCGACTCCGATCGGGAGCCGATCCACGTTTCCGTCAACGTCTCGCCGAGGCGCGTCGTGCGCAGCGACGTCGCGAGCATGGTCGCCAAGAAGCTCGAGTCCAGCGGGCTCGATCCGAAGCTACTCGAGCTCGAGATCACGGAGAACACGTTGCTCGAGGACGCCGATGCGTGCGCGCGCTCGCTGCGCGAACTGAAAGCCCTCGGTGTGAGGCTCGTGCTCGACGACTTCGGCACGGGTTACTCATCGCTCTCGAGCCTCAGGCAGCTGACGATCGACGCGCTGAAGATCGACCGCTCATTCGTCGAGGGTCTCGGTCGCGACGGCGAGGACGGCGCGATCGTGAACGCCGTGCTGAGCATGGCCGACGCACTCGATGTGGGGGTCACGGCCGAGGGCGTCGAGACCGACGACCAGCTTGCGCGCCTGCGCGAACAAGGATGCGAGTTCGCCCAGGGATTCCTCTTCGGCCGTCCCGCTCCGGCCGAGCGCGTCGCGACGTTGATTGGCGCGGACGAGCTCGAAGAGCTGTCAGCCTAATTAAGGTGTTCGGGGCGGCACATGTGCCGCCCCGCGGCGCGGCGCATGCGCCGCGCCGGGGCGGGGTGCATGCACCCCGCCCTCATGCATTGAAACCGGCGTTGAGCAGCTGCACCGCTTGGTCGTAGATGTTCCCGGAGTGGATCAGCACAACGCCGAGCCACCGGCGGCCACGCCGTGCAGACGCGACCAGGCAGGTCCCGGCAACGCTCGTGTACCCGGTCTTGACGCCGTCGGCGCCGGGATAGCTCAGCCGCAGCAACGGGTTGTTGTTGTAGAGCCACACCTTGCCGGTCTTGACTGGCAGCGGCATCACCGCGCTGCGCGAAGCGACGATCTTGGCGAGCAGCGGCTGCTCGAGCACAGCGTGCGCAACGATCGCAAGGTCGACCGCGCACGAGTAGTTGCCCTGGTCGATGATCCCCGAGGGGCTCGTGAAATGGGTGCAGCCGAGTCCCATCGCCCGCGCACGCCCGTTCATCATCGCGACGAAGCGCGCCTGGCTCCCGGCGACGTGCTGCGCGAGCGCGATCGCCCCGTCGTTGCCCGAGGGCAGCATCAGCCCGTAGAGCAGCGTCAGTAGTCGCGCCTTCTTGCCTTGCGGCAGCACGCCCATCCCCGAACCGGAGAAGTGCACTGCCGCACGGGTGATCGGCACGCGCTCGGACGGTCTCGCGTGGGCGACGACGACGAGCGCCGTCATCATCTTCGTCAGGCTCGCGATTGGCAGCGGCTGACCGGTGTCGCGCGCCCACAGGACACGGCCGGTGCGCACGTCGAAGAGCATGCCGCTGGTGAGCGGCAGCTTGAGCTCGATGTTGACACGGGTTCGGGCCCACGCGATGCCGTACGTGGGGGCCTTGGCCTTGTGCCCGGCAACCGCCCTCACGGTGGTCGGGCGCGGACCCGTTGCCACCGAGGCCATGAACGCAAGCAGCAGCCCGAACGCGAGCACCGCCGATAGCACAGCCTCGAGGCGGCGCCGTCGACGCCGGCGCTGCCGCGCGCGCACGCGCGGACCCGGACTATGAAGCACGCCCAGCTCGGTCATTCTTTCGGGGGTTCGCGCAACGCCCCCACGATCCCAATCGTAAAGAGGATCAGGATCAGGATCGCGACCACCCCGAGGACGGTCACCCCGTAGTTGCTGAGATCGACCGCGGTGAGCACGCCGAGCACGCCGATGAACAGCAGGGCGATCAGGAGGACGAAGACGCGCAAGCGCTCAGTACACCGGCAGGCGTGGCGGAATCTGCTTGACGTGGGTGGCCAGCACCTTGATCGTGGCCAGTCCGAAGACGAAGCCACCCACATGCGCGAAGTAGGCGACGCCGCCGCCGCCCCCGTGCGGGTTGGTCAGGTTCGAAGCGCCAAACACTGCTTGTTCGGCGAACCAGATTCCCAGCATCACAATCGCCGGCAGCTCGATCACCGTGAAGAACAGGACGATGAAGACGAACGTCAGCACCCTGGCTCTCGGATAGAGGACGATGTAGCCGCCGAGCACGCCGGCGATCGCGCCCGAAGCCCCGATCGTCGGCGCGGTCGAGCTCGGGTCGATCGCGACCTGCAGCGCCAGCGCTGCGAGCCCCGCGATGAGGTAGAAGAGGATGAACTTGACCGGCCCCATCGAGTCCTCGACGTTGTTGCCGAAGATCCACAGGAACAGCATGTTGCCGCCGATATGGAGGATCGAGCCGTGCATGAACATGCTTGTGAAGATGGTCTCGACCACCCCCTTGTTGCACACGGTCTGCTGAGAAACATCGCTCACGAGGTTGAAGCAATGCGGGCCCCCGTGCGTGAGAAAGCGCGGTACGGCCCCGTACATCAGGACCTCCTGCGTATCTGGACCGCTGATGATGTTCCCCCCGTGGCGGATCGCCAGCAGATACACGATCACGTTCGCGGCGATCAGCGCGAGCGTCACGAACGGGAAGCGGTCCGTCGGGATGTTGTCCTTGATCGGGATCACGCGCGCGGAATGCTCTCACGCGCGCGCGTGACTACACCGGACTGGCAGAGGCGTCCGCGGCGACGATTCGCCACGGCTGGCTCTGATCGCCGTCGAGCGCGAGCGTCCAGCGTTCGGTGAACGTCGTCTCGCGGGACTGCGAGCCGGCGATCACGGCGGCGGTACTGCGGTCCTCGAGATAGCGCCGGCCCTTGATCTCCACGTCGATCGTCATCGTCGGCGGCTCGGTGGCCGCGTCGAGCGCCTCGATCCGGATCTGGCTGACCTTCGGGCCACGGACCACGAGCCGGGAGGCCGGACCGGCGGGGTGCAAGAGCTCGCGTGCCGCCTCGGGCTCGGCGCATTCCAACAGCTGCCGGTCCGAGCCATCGACGGCGTCTGCCCAAGCGGCGACCGCGCGACGGGCAGCCACCTCCAGCACGTCGGGCGCAAACCTCCCGTCTGCCAGGCTCAGGTCGAGCGCCGCCGCGCGAGCGGATCCGTCGAACTGAAGGTCGGCGACCTCGGCGATCTTCGTGCCGTTCGGGACCGCGTCTGAGACGGCTCCTTCTATCAGCGCCTCATCGCGCATCGCTTGGTCGTCGGACCAGGGTGTGGCGACGAGATCTTCGCTCAGAACATGGGCGCCCTCCGCGCCTTGCTCGATCGAGCCAAGGATCCAGCGATCGCCCTGGCGCACCAGCGTCCAAAACTCGCGGACGTTGACGTTCTCGGTGAGCGCGCCGGCGCGCTTGACGTGGTTTCCGTAGCGATCGACGACGTAGTCGTGAAGCTTGGCTTCGACGCGGACGACGACGCGATCGCGGCTGGCGTCGCCTTTGTGACTGAGGCCCACATACTCGATTTGTGGCTCGCCAACGATCCGCACGTGATTGCGCCACCCCTTGCGATCGAAGTCGTCGAGCCGGCGATCCCACTCGTTCATGAGGCTCGGCGCGACGAGGTAGCCGAGCCGTTGGCGATCGGCGCGGTCCCAGGCGGCCTGAACCTGCTTGAACAGCGCGGTCGCCTGCGCGCGGACGACCTCGGGCGAGAACGCATCGTCGTCCTCGGCGGCTTCGGCGGCCGCGAGTTCGACGCGGCGTTCGCGCTGCGCGACCTTGCGTCGCGTCGCCCGGCCCGTGCTGCGCTGGCTGTCGTACATGCGCTGGGCCTTGGGCCCGAGGTAGTTAAACGCGATGAACGCGAGGATCAGGCCGACGACGATCAGAGCGCCGATACCGTGTCCCCAGATCAGCAGATCGAGCAGCAGGCGGAAGATGAAGTAGAGCGCGAAGGCCTTGCCGCCGCCGCCGCCATGGAAGCCGCCGCCACCGCCGAACCCCGCGGACCCGCCGCCCGCGGCGGCGAAGACGATGTGTTCGTGGGGGATCATGCGCTTACCGGCCCAATCCCCGCCTGCGCCTGGGCGATGTGCTCGTCGGCGTGGTAGCTGCTGCGCACGAGCGGCCCGGCCGCGACGTGCTCGAACCCGAGGTCGTAGGCGGCGTTTGCGAGCTGTGTGAACTCGTCCGGGTGCCAGTAACGGACGATCGGCAGATGCTGCTCGGTCGGGCGCAGGTACTGGCCGACGGTCAGCACCTGAACGTGGTTCTCGCGGAGGGTGCCGAACGCCTCGAGCATCTCGTCAAACGATTCGCCGAGGCCGACCATCAACCCGGACTTGGTTGTGACCTCGTCGCCGCCGAGCTCCTTGGCCGTCTTCAGGACGCGGACGCTGCGCTCGAACTTGCTGCCGCGGCGAGCGACCGGGTACAGGCGGGGGACGACCTCGACGTTGTGGTTGAACACGTCGGGTTTCTCTGCGATGACCTTGGCCAGCGGCATCTCCTCGCCGCGGAAGTCGGGGGTCAGGACCTCGACCTTCGTGCGCGGCGACTGGCGGCGGATCTGCCTGATCACTCCTTGGAAGGCCGACGCGCCGTAATCTGGCAGATCGTCTCTATCGACGCTCGTGATCACCGCGTGTCTTAGCCGCATGCGGGCGACGGTGCGCGCGACCCGCGCCGGCTCGAGCGGGTCGTTCCACGTTGGCTTCCCGGTCTTGACGGTGCAGAAGCCGCACCGCCGGGTGCACGTGTCCCCGAGGATCATGAACGTGGCCGTGCCGCGCTGCCAGCACTCGCCGATGTTTGGGCACGCCGCCTCCTGGCAGACCGTGTTGAGGTTCTGGGACTCGATCAGGTGCTGGAGCTCGCGGTACCGCGGCCCGCCGGGCGCGGGAACCTTGAACCACGGCGGCTTGCGGCCGCGGTAGGGCTCCGTCTGCTCGGTTCCGAGGATCGAGCGCACGTCGGCGATCCCGCCTGGATTCGCTCTCGAGCGTGTCGCCATGCTCAAAGGGTAGCCGTCGGCTGTTGCAAAATCGGCACGCGCCGTCACCCACGTGTCACGTTTTCCTCGGGAAGATGGCGCGGTGGGTCGTCCGGGCCGAAAAAGCGGAATATATGGCCGGTTTTTCGGCCCGGACGCCGAGATCGTGGCTCTTGCGGAGACCCAACACGCCGTCATGGGCCTGCGGCAGCTGACGGCGCTGGGTCTCAGCGCCAGCGCCGTACATAAGCGGGCGGCCTCCGCCCACCTCCACCGCGTCTACCAGGCCGTCTACTCGCTCGTCCCGCCCAAGCTCCTCACTCGTCGAGGGCGCTATATGGGGGCGGTGCTCGCGTGCGGACCAGGGGCGGTTCTTTCGCACCGCTCGGCGGCCGACCTGCTCGGCCTGAGACACACCGACCGGCCCCGGGTCGATGTGACCGTCCCGGCCCGCTCGACCCGCAGGCGCAAGGGCATCGACATCCACCGCTCCCGCACGCTCACGCCGGACGACGCGACGACCGTCGACAACATCCCATGCACGACCGTCGCCCGCACGCTGCTGGACCTCGCCGACCTGATTGAGGGGCGCCCGCTCGAGCGGGCCTTCGACCAGGCCGAAGTCCTCCAGGTCTTCGACCTGATCGCGCTCCAGGACCAGATTGACCGCAACGGCCATCGTCTCGGCGCCGCCCGTGCGCAGGCCGTCCTCGACAGCCACTACATCGGCAGCACGGAGACGTGGAGCGAGCTCGAGGAGGCCTTCCTGGCGATGCTCCAGGCCGCCGAGCTTCCGGGCCCCGAGATCAACGCTTGGATCCTCCTCGAAGACGGCGAGGCGCCGATTCAGGGCGACTTCGTCTGGCGTGAGCAGCGCGTCGTGGTTGAGACCGACGGGCACAGAACACACGGAACGCGACAGCAGTTCGAACTGGATCGGCGGCGCGATCAGCGGCTGGGCGCCGCCGGCTGGCGGGTGATCCGAATCACGTGGCGTCAGCTCAAGCGCGAACCGGAGCGGATCGCGGAGACGATCCGCGCGATGCTGACGTACTCGCCTCAAGGCGCTCCAGGCTGACGAGCCGCTGCCGCCGGCCGAGCGACTCCGCGACGCTGAACGCCATCCGGCGGCGAAAGCACTTCATCTCGCCAGCCAATCGTCCGGTCTCGCGGATCAGCGACGTCATCTGCACGCCCTCCAGGCCGCAGGGCACGACCCAGCCAAACGGCTGGAGGTCGTTCTCGACGTTGACGGCGAACCCGTGGGTGGTTACGCCGCGCGCGACGTGGACGCCGATCGAGGCGATTTTGCGCTCGCCGACCCAGACGCCGGTGAAATCGGGGCCATCCTCGGGCCGAGCGCGGGCCCCGACCCCGTACTCGCCAAGTGCCATCGCGATCGCCCGCTCGAGCGTCCGCACATATGCGACGACATCGTCGACACGGACGATCGGATAGCCGACGAGTTGGCCCGGCCCGTGATAGGTGACCTTGCCGCCGCGATCGGTCTCGACGATGTCGATGCCCTGCATCCGGTACCACTCCTCGCCCATCGGCAGCTCGCCCGGGCCCGAGCGCCTGCCGCGCGTGTACACGGGCCAGTGCTCCAGGAGCAGCATCACGTCCGGAAGCTGGTCGGCTGCGCGCGCGTCCCGCAGCCTTTCCTGGAGGGCAAGGGCCTCGCGGTACTCAATCGGTCCAAGGTTGCACACCCAGAGCTCCGGCGAGCTCATGCCCCCGTCCACCCTTCCAGATGGCCTTTGACGCTCGCCAGGAACTGAGCCGCCTGCGCGCCGTCGAGGGCGCGGTGGTCCCAGCTCAGCCCGAGGATCGTCATCGGGCGGATCGCGATCGAGTCGCCCTCCGCCCCGCTCACGACCACCGGGCGCTTGACCACTGCCTCCAGGTCGAGAATCGCGACCTGTGGCTGGTTGATGATCGGCGTGGCCATGATCGAGCCGTACTGACCAGGGTTCGTGATCGTGAACGTGCCATCGCGCACCTCGTCCGCGGTCAGCTCGCGCGAGCGTGCCCGGCGCGCGAGATCCTTGATTCGGACCGCCAGCCCCTCTGCTGAGAGCTCCTGGGCACGGTGGATCACCGGCACGATCAGCCCATCGTCGCCGAGTGCGACGGCGATCCCGAGGTTAACGTCGTCGTGGCGCGTGTAGCGCTCGCCCTCGAGCCAGGCGTTGATCGCCGGGTGCTCGCGGAGCGCCGCGATACACGCGCGCGCGACGAACGGGAGCGCGGTGAGGCCGAGGCCAGCGCGAGCTGCCTCGACCCGTCCCATGTCAACCTCGATCCAGGTGGTGCAGTGGGCGGCCGTCTCGAGCGAGCGCTTCATGTGCTCGCCGATCTGCCGCCGCATCCGCGACAGCCGTC
Organism: uncultured Solirubrobacterales bacterium; assembly: GCA_963849295.1. GTDB lineage: Bacteria > Actinomycetota > Thermoleophilia > Solirubrobacterales > Solirubrobacteraceae > Palsa-465. The sequence goes on along the minus strand of CAWKGU010000012.1, from coordinate 123,364 downwards.
CGGGCGCCTCAGCCTCGGCTTCCTCGGGCCGGTATGGGCTCTCGATGTGCAGTGGCGCATCGGAAGCGCCTCCGGCCTCGACGAACGCGAGCACGTCCTGCTTGCGGACGCGCCCGCCGCGGCCCGTCCCAGGCACCTCGCTCAGATCGATTCCATGCTCGGCGGCAATCCGCTGGACGACCGGGGAGTAGCGGCGGCCGTTGGTGTTGGCTGCGCGAGCCGCCCCATTTCCGCCCGCCGTAGAAGGTTTCCTAGATTCCGGTGCATCGAGGGTGGGTGGGGCTTCGGCATCAGAGGGGGGCGGGGCTGCGGGACCGGCGGGCGGTACGTCGGAGGGCCCGGCTTCGGATGCGGCATGCGGCGGGTGTGGCGCGGCCGCCACCCGCCCCTCGCCGTCGCCCCCGCCTGCGGCGATTCTCGCCAGGACAGTGCCGACCGCCACGGTGGTCTCGACCGGTACCAGAATCTCGGCGACGATGCCTGTCGCCGGTGCGGGCACCTCGGTGTCGATCTTGTCGGTTGAGATCTCGCAGATCGTCGCATCGGCCTTGATGGGATCGCCGACTCCGACGCGCCAGGCGACGACGGTTCCCTCGGCGACCGACACCCCCATCTGGGGCATCGTCACATCGACGAGGGTCACCGCGCCCTGGCGCTCAGTACTCGAGGAGCTCACGGCACGCCTCCCTCACGCGCTCGACCGACGGCAGCACCGCCTGCTCCAGCGGCGGCGAGAACGGGATCGGCACGTCTGGAGTTGCCACGCGGACGACCGGTCCGTCGAGCCACTCGAATCCGTGCTCGGCGATCACAGCAGCTACCTGGGCGCCCGCCGCGCAGGTCGCGTTCGCCTCGTCGACGATCACGACCTTCGAGCAGCGCTTTACCGAATCCAACACGGCGCCGACGTCGAGCGGCACCAGCGACCTCAAATCCAAGACCTCGACCGACGCCCCATCGAGATCCTCACTTGCCTCCAGCGCGACCTCGACCATCGCGCCGTACGCGATTACGACGAGGTCGGAGCCCGGACCGCGCCACCCGCGCGGCGAACGGCGTCTCATAGACACCGGAAGGAACCTCACCCTTCACCCGCCGGTACAGGTGCTTGTGCTCCATGAAGCAGACCGGGTTCGGATCGTGGATCGCGGTGTGAAGCAGGCCCTTGGCGTCGGCCGCCGTCGACGGCGCGACGACCTTGATCCCGGGCGCGTGCATGAACCACGCCTCCGGGTTCTGGGAGTGGAAGGGGCCGCCCGAGAACCCACCGCCCGATGGGAGGCGCACCACCATTGGCACCGCCAACCCCTGCCGGTAATGCATCTTCCCCGCGACGTTCACGAGCTGGTCGAACCCGCACGAGATGAAGTCCGCGAACTGCATCTCGCAGACCGGCCGCATGCCGACAACGGCGGCGCCGATCGCGGTGCCGATGATCGCCGACTCGGCGAGCGGCGTGTCCATCACCCGCTCTGGGCCGAATTCGTCGATGAAGCCGTCGGTGACCTTGAACGCTCCGCCGAAGACGCCGATGTCCTCGCCCATCACGAGCACGCGCTCGTCGGCGCGAAGCTCGTCGCGCAACGCTGAGGAGATCGCCTGCAGATAAGTGAGCTCAGGCACTGAACGCGCTCCAGCGGGCGATTCCGTCACCCAGCGGCTCGGCCTCCCCCTCGCAGAACACGCCGGACGTCGCCGAGTCGGCAGAAGGCATCGGCGCCGCCAGCGCTTCCTCGGTCGCCGCATCGATCTCCTCAATAACCGCGGCGCGCACCGACTCGACATCAACGCCCGCCGATTCCAACCGCGCCACCTGGCGGTCGATCGGGTCGCGCCGGCGCCATTCCTCGATCAGGGATGACGGCACGTACTTCATGTCGTCGTGTGCGGCGTGGCCATGCATGCGCATCGTCACCGCCTCGATCAGCGTCGGACCCTCGCCGGCGAGCGCCCGCTCCCGAGCGGCCCGCGCCGCCTCGAACACCGCCTCGACGTCGTTGCCGTCGACCGTTACGCCGACGAACCCATACGCCGCCGCCCGCTCCACGGGGTCTACCGCGAACTGCTTGTCGAGTGGCGTCGAATACGCGTACTGGTTGTTCTCGAGCACGAACACGACGGGCAGCTTCTGCACCCCCGCCCAGTTCATCGCCTCGTGAAAATCACCACGCGACGTCGACCCGTCGCCGAACCAGGTCAGCGCACACCGGCGCTCGCCGCGGAGCTTGAACGCCATCGCCATTCCGGTCGCGACGAGCATCATGTCGGGGAGCATCGAGACCATCCCGACGCATCCCAGCCTGAAGTCCCCGAAGTGAACGTTCCCGTCACGCCCGCCCGTGATGCCGGTCGCGCGACCGAGGTACTGGCCCAACACACGCGCGGGGCTCACTCCCCGGACCAGGTGCGCGGCCAAGTCCCGGTGCAGCACGCAAAGCCGATCCGCAGGCGCCATCGCAAACGCCGCACCGGCTGAGACGGCCTCCTGCCCGAACCCGTCGTAAAACGACCCGGGCACTTTTCCCTGCCGGTACAGCGACATCGCTCGCTCCTCCAAGCCGCGCATCAGCAGCATCGCGCGCAGCAGCCAGATCCGATCCTCGAGCGTTAGGTGCTGAACCTCGACCGGCTCAGCGGTGTTAGTCGCCATTTACAAAACGCTCCCTTTCGTCATGGCCGGATCGGGATCTCCGCCCGGCCTAGTCCTCAAGGCGCTCTCGGGGTCTCCGCTAGGCGTCTCGCGATCGGGTCAGAAAGCGAGCTTACTCCTCGGATCGGCCGATCACGAAAGCCTGCATCCAGGCACCTCTAGAGTTCGACAGATGGACGGTGCCTGGCTCGCCCGCATGCGCTGGCGGCGACGCGGTGCCTGGCTCTGGCCGATGTTCATCGTGGCCATGGCTGCCGACGCGGTGATCGGTCACGCGCTGCCACCGGCCGGTGAATCCCAGACCCTCCTCGGCGCGGCGCTTCTCGGCTGCTTCCTCAACCTGGTTGCGGTCGTCCTGCTTTCGAAACCGATCGGGGCGGTCATCCGCAAGCGCCGTCCGGACTTCCCTCGGATCGTCGCGCGCGACTACGGCGGGACCACGGCAATCGTCGCGATCGCCGCCGTGCTGCTGGTCGTCGGGCTGCTACACCGGCCGTCGATCGTGGCCCACCGCCGTGCAATGCAGGACGCGATCGCGCGCGCGCAGGCGTTCATCGGAGATCGCGCGCCCGCCGAGTTTCGCCGTAATGTCGAAGAGGTCAGCACGTTCGTGATCCAGCCAGGCAGCATCTACCGCACGTGTGTGCCGAGCGACACCCGGCCGCGCGACTACTGTGTCGTCGTCAGGGTGCACATGCCGCTCGACCAAAGCGTGGTGTTCGATGGCTACGAGTCGAACGCCGTGTTCGGGGCGGGCGCGCAATGACACCCCTCAAGCGCTGCGCGCTGATCGCGAGCATCCTCGGATCGGGGATCGTGTTCCTCGACTCGACGATCGTCAACGTCGCCCTGCCGGCGATCCGCTCCAGCCTGAAGGGCGGTCTCGCCGAGCAGCAGTGGGTCGTCGAGGCCTACCTGCTGACGCTGTCCTCGCTGCTGCTGATCGGCGGTTCGCTTGGCGACCTGTTCGGTCGCCGGCGGATCTTCAGCATCGGGCTGGTCGGCTTCGGAGTCTGCTCGGCGCTGTGCGCGGTCGCGCCGAGCAGCGGCTTTCTGATCGTCGCGCGCGGCGTCCAGGGGCTCGCCGGGGCAATGCTCGTGCCGAGCACGCTCGCGCTGATCATGGACACGTTCCCGGTGCAGGAGCGCGCCGGCGCGATCGGCACGTGGACGGCGTGGACGGGGATCGCGACGGTCATCGGCCCACTTGGCGGCGGGGCTCTCGTCCAGGCGGCCTCGTGGCGCTGGATCTTCGCGATCAACCTGTTACCGGTCGCGGCGACGCTCGTGCTGCTCACCCGCCTGCCACAGGACAAGAGGACTCCAGGGCACGTCGACATCGTCGGCGCCGTGCTCTGCGCTTTCGGCCTTGGCGGTCCCGTGTTCGCACTGATCGAGCAGCCCACCTATGGCTGGACCGATGCCCGCGTGCTGATCCCGCTGATCGTCGGACTAGTGCTGCTGGTCTCGTTCCTCCTTTGGGAACGTCGCAGCCCGCAGCCGATGATGCCGCTCTACCTGTTCCGCTCACGAAACTTCTCGGTGGGCAACCTAACGACGCTGACGCTCTACGCGGGACTTGGCGTCGCGACCTTCTTCCTCGTGCTGTTCATCCAGCAGGTCGGCGGCTACACGCCGCTCAAGGCGGGGCTGTCCCTGCTCCCGATCACGATTCTCATCTTCCTGCTCAGCAGACGCTTCGGGATGCTCGCCGACCGTGTCGGCCCGCATTTCTTCATGGGGGGAGGTCCGCTCGTCGCGGGGCTGGGGCTGCTGCTGCTCGTGCGCACCAACGCGAGCGCCGACTACACCACGACGGTCCTGCCGGGCATCGTCGTGTTCGGTCTCGGGATGGCGGCGACGATCGCGCCGCTGACCTCCACCGTGCTCGGCTCTGTCGAGCAGGGTCATTCCGGCCTCGCGAGCGGGGTCAACAACGCAGTCGCGCGGATCGCCGGGCTGATCGCGATCGCGGCGCTGGGGGCAGTCGTCTCAAGCACCTTCGCCAGCCGACTGGACTCCGACCTGGCACACAGAACGCTGATGCCGCAGACGGCCCGGATCGTCCACACCGACCGGACGCGTCCGCTCGTAACCACGACAACAGGGGTTCCAGCAAGCGACCAAGCGACCGTCAAGCACGCGCTTGTCGATGCATCGGTCCATTCGTTCCGGATCGCAATGGGGATCGGGGCGATCCTGGCGGTAATCGGCGGACTCTTCGCGCTTGCCGGGATCGAGAACCCGCGGCGGCAGGTTCCATGTGCTGACTGCCCTGGAGGCGCGCTAACCGGAGCGAGCCGCGACACGGCGCGCGGCGTCCCGCAGCCCGCTACCCCCGCCGCCGCTCAGCCGGCCGCTACGCCGGGCTGAGCGCGACGATCGGGATCTCGCGAATCCCCTCGGTGCGGTCCTCGTAGACCTCGAACCCGCTGTAGAGGTCGAGCGCGGCCTGCCACAGCCTGGCGCGCTCCTCGCCCTCAACGACCCGCGCCACATAGGAACCACTGCGTCCGCCGGGCGCGTAGACCGTGACCTCGGGATTGGCGCGCACGTTGTGGTACCAAGCGGGGTGCTTGGGCCGGCCGGTCGCCGAGGCGACAAGCACGAGCTCGCCGCCCACGTCGACAAACAGCAGCGGCGTGCGGCGGATCTGGCCGCTCTTGGCGCCGCGGACCTCGAGGCACAGCACCGGCTGGCCGAGCGACAGCGACAACCGTCCCCCTGTCAGCGGCAGCAGCCGCTTGTCAATCGGGTTGGCGACGTTGAGATAGAACCAGCTCCCCGCGCGCGAGGCGGCGAACTTTTCGAGCACCCGCTCGAACGGATTCAACTCACGTCGGGGCATGCGCGGTCAGGCGGGAGCCTACCGCCGGCAGCCGGAACATTGCCGGAAACCGCAGCGCCAGGAACGGGTCGCCGGCGAACTCGATCCGGCCGGAGGACAGCAGCGCCGGCCAGCCCTCGAGGCGAAGCCCGAGCAGCGCCATATCCCGGAAGCCGATCGTCACCTGGGCCTTCGCATCGGGCGAGCTGCCGGGACGGACGCTGCAGGTCCCCTCCGTGACCCGCACGACCAGCGGCAGCGACCGCCGGCCGCCCAGCAACCGCACCCGCATCCCCAGCGTCGCGTCGAGATCACCCGCCGCCGCTCCGTCGAACATCAGCCGCATCGCCAGTGCGATCGCCCGCGCGAGCATCACGACATCAGGTACTGCATCGCCTCGGTCGGATCCGAGAACAGCATCAGCGCATCGTCGGTGGCCACCATCCTCCCGTAGTGCGTCGACATCTCGTGCTGGATCGAGTACGCGTCGATCTCGTAGCCGAGCTGCTCGGACACCTCGGCATAGGGGATCTCGAGGCGCCGCTCGGCGCGGATGTCCCAGAAGGCGGGCTGCTCGTATACCTCGATGTCGTCCCGCTGGCCGAGGATCGCCGCGACCGCGTCGCCCTCGGCGCTCTTCGCCATCACGATCCCGACGAAGTCGTAGGTGCCCTCGCCGTTCGTCGCCGGCGGTGTGCCCGCCGCGATCGGAGGCCCGGCGGCTTGGTCGTCGGGGCGGGCGCGCCGGCGCTCACGTGGCGGGCGCACGCGACGGCCCCCGGCCGCAGCTGGCACCTCAGGCTCGGGCACAGCAGGCTCAACAGCGACCTCAGGCCGATACCCGACCAGTTCGCACAACTCGGGCAGGTCCGCCTCATCGAACACCGCGCCCGCGTACTGCCGCACCCGCTCGACGGCCTGCTCGACATCGATCCCCACGGGCACATCATCAGCGAGCGGCGCGAGCGCCTCAGCTGCCTCGGCTGCCGTCGGGAGCCACTCGCGGACCCAGCCGCCGATCAGCTCGCGGTTCTCCGACCCGAACGACGCGTCGGAGACCAGGAACCGGATCAGCGCGGTGGTCCAGGCCCGGGCCCACTCCCACTCCTGCGTCTCGACACGGGCAAGCACCGGCGTGACCGTGTCGCCGTTGGCAGCCGCGGCCCGCGTCCCGAGCTCGCGCCGCAGGAGCGTCGCGACCAGTGGCTCAAAGACCAGATTTGCAGCGACGATCACCTCGCCCCAGTCGGGCGTCGCCGCCAAGCGCTCCAAATACCGCCTGGTCGACTGCCATGGCTCTTCGCTCAGAAACGCCTCGCGCGCGGCGTCGATCGGGAAAGGCCCGTGCCGATCTTCGAGATCCATCGCGTAGAGCACGATCGCCTGTGCCGAGCGCTGCTTCATCGCCGCCTGCAGGCAGACGCAGGTGGAGATCGAGTCAGACAGGCAGTCGCGGCCTGCGGTCGCGAGCGCGAACCACAGCCCGTGCTCGACGTACGCAGGGATCTGAAGGAACCGCCGCAAGAACTCGACCCATTCGGGCGAGAAGTCTTCCAGCAGGCCCTCCTCGACCGCCGAGCGCATCGCGCCCTCGATCTGCTGCTCGACCGCCGTGCCGGCCTGATAGAAGGGCCGTTCCCACTGCTCGCCCGGGTCCCGAAACTCAAACCAGTCGCTGGAGCGAAGCGCCGTCGAGCCATCGTCCCAGGTGCCGCGGCCATCCTCGAAGCTGACCGGCCAGCCTCGCGTGAGATGGCGATGGATCGAAGGCTGGGTGTCGATCGTGACGTCCTCATACAGCGTCGCCCGGCGCTTCGCCGGCGTGTACCAGGCGAACTGGCGCTCGGCGTCATCTCCACTCGACACCACGGCCGCGCCGCCGACACGCTTGACGGGCGGGGCGCCGGCGCCGTCCGAAGCGCCCGTTGCCCGCTCGGGGTCCGCCTCCGCCGCGGTCGTGAACTTGTCCTGGAAGATGTGCTGGTCGTCGACCTTGTGGGCCTCGATCAGCATCTCTTCGGCCGCCTCGAGCATCGGCGGCGGACCGCACATGTAGACGTCGTAGTCGCTGCGCTCAAGCCACGCATCGACTGCCTCGTGCACGAAGCCGCCGACGATCGGCTTGAACTCGAAGTCCGCGAGCTGCGACCCCAGCGCCGCGATCTCGTCGGCATAGAACAGGTCCTCGTCGGTGCGCGCGCCGTAGAAGAACCGCACCGGCCGCCCACACCCATCACGAGCGAACTGCCGCAGCAGGGCGAGAATCGGGCCCATCCCCGAGCCGCCCGCGATCATCAGGATCGGCCGGTCGCCGCCGTGACAGCGCAATGCGCCGTAGGGGCCTGTCAACCCGACCTGATCGCCGGCCTTGATCTGGCCGTCGAGCATCCCCGACAGCCTTCCTCCGGGATAGCGCTTGATGATCAACTCGACCTTGTCCTCGCCAGGCAGGTTGGCCATCGAGAATGAGCGCTTCGCGCCGTCCTGCGCGCCGGGAACGTGGACGTCGACGTACTGCCCCGGCGTGAACGTGAATCCGGGACAGTGCAGCAGCAGGCGCACGACGTCCGGCGTCAGTGGCTCGACCGCCTCGACCGTCGCGGTGAACTCGCTGATCGTGTGCTCGAGCCGGTAGTTGTCGGGGTCGTAGTGGAGCAGCTCGACGACCAGGTCCTGTTCGGGCATCGCGCGGCACATCAGCGAATAGCCGCTGGACTCCTCGGACTCGGACAGCGCGAAGTTCGAGTACGGCTTGAGTGCGACCTCGCCCTCGAGCAGGAAGCACTTGCACGCCGAGCACTGGCCCTCGCGACAGCCGTAGGCCAGGTTGTAGCCCTGGCGGAATGCAGCGTCGAGGACCGTCTCCTCAGGCTCGCACGAGATCTCCTCGCCGAGCGGCTCGAAGCGGACCTTCATCGCAGCGACGCGCCCGTCAGCAAGTCGGTTTCGGCGACCCCCAAAGGAACGGCGCCGTCCGAGGCCGGGACGCCGCTCCAGTCACCCGAGGGCAGGCCGAGTTCGGCCGCCACGCGGATGTTGGGCGAGGAGAGCTTCAGTCCGTGGGCGCGAATGTCGGCCAGCGTCCACCGCCGCTCGGACTCCAGGTGCGGCTGGGCGATCAGCGTCTCGCCGTCGGCGCGCACGAGCCCGAGGTCCGCGACCACCTCCGAGGCCTCCCAGCCGTCGTAGCGGTCGAAGAAGTTGCGATCGCCGGTGTATCGCCCGGGGTTTGACTCATCGAGCCACAGGCACTCGGGCGAGCAGTAGAAGCGGGTGCGCTCGCCGACGACACGGTGACGGCGGTCGGCCTCGGAGACGCAGAAGCCCTGACAGGTCCAGCACGACGGCGGCGCGAGCTTGAGGAAGTCGAGCAGCAGCAGCCCCCCGTCTGGGTAAAGCCCGTGGCGATACGCCTCGAAGAACGCGCCGTACTGCGAGTACCACCCGGGGTACTTGGACTCGAACCACTCGAAGTCGCGTTCGTCGAGTGGGTCCATCCGCCAGTTCGCAAGCGGCCATCCGGCGAACAGGAACAGGGCGTGCCGGTGGTGGACGCCGTTGACGATTCGCTCGCGCGCGCGATCGAAGATGTCCGGCGGGATCTCGAGCCCGAGCTTGCCGAGCTTCATGATGTACGCGCGGTGCCAGTCGTCGCGCACCCAGCGGTCCCACTTGTCAAGGAACGACTCGGGGTCCGAGCGGTCGCGGGAGAAGTACTCGATCACGATCGCCGAGAACACGTCGATGAACGCGTGGTTGATCCAGAACGCCTGCTGCAGGTCGCGCTCGATCAGCGGCGCGTTGTGGTCGTCCTGCAACACCGTCAAGAGCGTGGCGTAGCCATTGCTGATGTGGCGCGCCTCGTCGGACTGGACGCTCAGGTAGGTGGTCGGCAGCGTGAAGTCGCCGTTGCGCGCGGCGACGTCGGGTGTCGCGACGAACACGATGTTCGTGAACGCCGTCTCCGCCACCACCTGCAACGTGAACGCGCACTGGATCGGGTCGCCGACCATGAAGTGCGAGAGCATGTTGAGCCCGGGTGAGAGCATCACCGAGTTGGCGAGCGCTTGGGGGCCGATGTTCCACCCCGCGGGGTCCGGCACGTGCTTGGCGTACCACCGCGCGAGCGACATCTGCATCCCGGTGTGGCGGATCTCGTCGACGAACTGGACGTGGTAGCCGTTGCGCAGCTCGTTGTTCGGCACTGCGTTCATCAGCATCGACATGCACCGGCCGGCGCCGATCTCGGCGAAGTTCGTCACCGGGATGAACGCCTTGAGGATCTCGAGCCAGCGCTCGTTCGCCTTGCTCGGCATGTCGGCGCGAACCGCCGCGTCAAGGCCCCCGTACACGCGCTCGTCCTTCTCGAGCTCCATCGGCAGGTACTCGCGCATGATGTGCTTCATCGGGTCCTTCGCCTTGTTCGGGAAGCGGTAGCGCGTCGGGTAGCGGATCGCGGGCTGGTGGTAATCGGGCTCCCAGCCGAGCTGGGCGATTCGCTCGTGGGTCTTGGTGATGCTGCGACGGGGGGGCATGGCGCTGAATCTACGCCTCGGCACAACCCCTGTCTCCGCCCCAGAACAACGATTTCACGGAGGCCGTTTGTCAACATTTGATAATGGACCCGATCCCCAGGGAGATCGTCGCGGCGGTGCGGGGTGCGAAGGAGGTGCTCGTCGAGCGCATCATCGAGGCGGTCCGCGCTGAGAACGCCGTTTACGCCGAGGTGCTGGGGGCTCCTGAGGGCATGGGCATCCGGCTGGGGATCGAGCAGGCGATCTCCTCGTTCCTCGATGCGATCGAGCGCGGTGAGCGTCCGGGTGCCGGCACGGGGGAGGTTTGGCGGCGGCTCGGCGAGGCCGAGTTTCAGGCGGGGCGCAGCCTCGACGCGCTGCGGGCCGCATGGAGGACGGGCACGCGCGCGGCGTGGCGCGGCGCAGCGGACCTCGCGGCGGCGGCCGGCGTCCCCACCGAGATGGTGATCGCGCTCGCCGAGGCGATCTTCGTATTCACCGACGAGCTCGCGACCGACGTCGTCGAGGGCTACCTGCGGATCCAGTCAGACGAGGCCGGAGAGCGCGAGCGGCGGCGGCGCCGGCTGGCGACGCTGCTGCTCGATCCCGACGAGCACGACCCCGAGGCGATCGAGCGCGCCGCCGAGCTTGCGCGCTGGCCGGTCCCGAAGACACTCGCGGTGCTCGCGCTGCGCGCTGATTCTCCCGCCCCCGTGACGCGCAGGCTCGACGTCGACGCGCTTGTCGGCGCCGACCAGAGCGGCGCGTGGTTGGTGGTTCCGGATCCCGACGGCCCCGGCCGGGCGAAGGCGATCAAGCGCGCGGTCGGACGAAGCTCGGCCGCGCTCGGCCCGACGGTCGTGCCGCGGGACGCTGCCCGTTCGCTGCGATGGGCCCGGCTGACGCTCGAGATCGCGGGCAACGTCGGCCTGGCGCGTACCGACGAACACCTGGCGAGCGTGATGCTGCTGCAGGATCCCGAGATGGCACGGACGTTTTCCGCGCAGCGACTCGGTCCGGTCCTGGAGCTGCCTGAAGCGGATCGCGATCGTCTGCTCGAGACGCTGGAGGCGTGGCTCGCGCACCAGCGCCACACGCCGAGGATCGCCGAGCAGCTGCACGTCCACCCGCAGACGGTGCGCTACCGAATCGGCCAGCTCCGCGAGCTGCTCGGCGAGGCGCTCGACGACCCCGAGCAGCGATTTGAGCTACAGCTTGCGCTCCGGGCGCGGGGCGCCCAACCGGAGTAGGATCGCCGCGAACGCGGGAACCGAACTTCAAGGAGAAGGCATGGCAGAGGCGACCAAGACCCCGACTAAGAGCCCCAATGGGGCGGCGGCGCTGCGCGAGGGCCCCGTCGCCGAGCGCGTCGCGAAGCTACGCGAGCAGGCCCGGCAGGATCCGGCAGGAGCGCGCGAGGAGGCATGGGAGTGGATCGGCGAGCTCGGCCGCCTCGCAGTCAGCGACCGCGACGGGGCGATGGCCGAGCTTCAGCAGCTGTTCCTGACGGGGAAGCCCGCCGAGGGCATCGAGGGACAGACCGAGGGCCTGATGGTCGCGTGGACGACGCATCCGATCACCGACAGGCTGATCGGGTCGGTCACGAACGCCTGGATGCCGTGGCTGGGCAAGCAGTTCTTCCCAAACGAGAAGCGCGGCCTGAACACGCTGACGAACAGCGCCCGCTGGCCCGCGAAGCTGCTGTGGCCGCTGTACTCAACCGGCGAGTCGCCGCTCGGGCGTACCGCGTTTGACTTCGTCACCTACGTCGAGGCCGGCAAGCTCGATCCCTCGGTGGACGTGCTCGTGATCGACTACGAGAACGTCAGCACGAACCCGCGGCTGCTGATCCGCTCGATCCGCGATGAGCTCGTGCAGATCGTGCCGGGCGCCAACCTCGGCAAGATGCTGGTCAACGTTCCGCGCCGGACGAAGCCGATCCTCGGGCTGTACTTCGCGCTGAAGTCCGAGATCTAATTGCCATTTGGCCCGGGCGCATGCGCCCGGGCCTCCGGCGGTGCATGCACCGCCGGACGGGGCGGCACATGTGCCGCCCCGCGGGGGCGCGCATGCGCGCCCCCGTTGCGGTTCATGTCTTGGTCAAGCGGTAGGCACACGTCGCAGAAATCAGCGCCGAACGGGGAGAGGCAGATGCTGCGCTTGACGGTCTTCGCGCGGGTGGTCTGCTTGATCGCGCCGAGCACCTCGGGCTGGGCCTCGAGCACCTGGTAGGCGAGCGGATCCTCCAGCGGCTCGTCCGAGAACCAGATCAGCCCGAGCCGGTAGAGGTTGTTCAGATACGCCGGGATCCGGGCGCGATGTCTAAGGCCTGCCTGCGGGCCGATCATGTTGAGTCCCGGGGCGATCAGCTGCGAGCCGACTCCGATCAGGTTCGCGGCGCGGACATCGACCGACGGCTGCGGGCCCTCGAGCGCCAAGAGCCGCAGGATCCGCGCCTCGTCGGGGGCGAGCTCCTGAATGATCCTTGCGTACGCGGGATGCGCGCCGTCCTCGTGATCGACGTCGGCGGCGTCGCGGAGCAGCTCGGCGCCCTGTGAGCGGAGCACGACCGCGGTCGTCTTGGGGCGCTCCGGAGGGCCGGGGCCTAGCTGCCCCACCCGATCGTCGAGATCGGAGATGCCGAGAAATTCCCGAGCGTAGCTGCGCAGCTCGGTTGAGACGACCTCGACGCCCCATGTCGCCGTGCGAAGCCAGAAGCTCGCGGCGGCACGGACGATCGGGGGTACGGGATCGGTCATCCGAACACCGCCAGGTGGATCAGCCCGCCGGCAAAGCCCAGCACCGCTCCGTGCAGCAGCAGCAGCCACTCATCCTGGCGCGTGGCGGTGCGAAGCAACTCGCTGAAGTCAGTTGGCGCCATCTCTCTCATCCGCTCGATGATCAGCTTACGCATGGTCGCGCTCTGGCTGCGGCTGAACTCGGGATCGGACAGCGGAACCATCAGCTGCTCGACAGGCTCGGCCGCGAACGACTCGCGGATGGCGTTGTACTCACTGGAGCCGAGCGCGGCTCGGACAGCTCGGCGCGCCGGCCCCGAGGCGCGGTCGATCGCCGGGCGCATCGATGACTCGATCAGCGCTCGCGTGCGGTCGGATTGCGGACCCTCCAGCAGCTCCTTGCCGAAGTTCGAGACGGTCAGGATCTCGTCGGCGACGATTCGGGCGTAGACCTCGGCCACCTCGGGCTGGCGGCGGACAAACAACCCCTGCATCGGCACGGGGCCCCACATCTGCTGCTCGGCTGGCTCGTAGATCATCCACAGCGCGACCCAGTTGGTGACGTACCCGATCATCACGCCGAGGATCGGGAGCAGCCACCAGAAGGTGACGAAGTGGGTCAAGGCGGCCACAGGGATCCCGAGGGCAAAGCCGAAGAAGAAGCCGAAGTTCTGGATGAACTTGAGCTCGCGGCGGCCCATGTCGAGGAATATGCGGTTCGCGAGCTCGGGGTCGAAGCGCCGGATCACCATCAGCTTGACGTCGACGAGCTGGTCGATGTTCTCGGCGATCCGCTCGGTCAGCCCGTGCACGATGTCCGGCAACTGTTGCTGGACGCGCTGGTGGACGAGCGCTTTAAGCGGCGCGGGGAAATCCCGCCACAACCGGGGATGCTCTCGGCGCATGATCCGATCGACGCTGTCGCGGATGTCGTCGCGCGACGCATCGATGATCTGCTGCGAGATCTTCTCAAGGTCGAGCTCTCTGAAAAATTCGCGCGGTGTTGCGAGCTTGGCCAGCCCGCTGTCAACCGCCAGGCTCCCCATCTTCTGCGCTCGCGAGGGCACGATCCCCTGCCAGCCGATGCCTCCGATCATGATCCCCGGGATCTGCTGGATCTTGTAGGGGAGCACACGCGCGATCGACTGCAGCCACTGGGCCCGAAGGCCCCGGAAATGCACGGGGTAAAACAGCATCAGCACCCCGGTCCAGTTCGTGACGTACCCGATCGCGCCCGTGATGAACGGGACGGTCACGAGGGCCAGCGTGCTCTTGCTCAAGGTGCGCTAACGCTACCTGCGATTTCCTGTTAGCTTCCGGACGGGGCCAGCCAAACAAGGGGGAAGAGGCGCAGTTGAGCGCGATTGATGGGGCGGTGTCGTGGCCTGGAGTCGCGGTGCGGGAGCGCGTCGCGTCGCTGGCCCGGCTTCGTGGCGTGGCGATCGTCGGCGCGCTCGCGGGCGTGCTGGCGCTGCTCTACGGGCCGGCCAACATCGGCTACGACCCCGCCTACTCGGTCGCCTGGGGACACGAGCTGTTCGCGCTCCAGCGCCCGGATTTCCTCGCCCAGCTCGCGCCGACCCCGCATCCGCTTGCGAACGTGCTCGGCGGCGTCGCGTCGCTGTTCGGGAGCCACGGCTACACGCTGCTGGTGGCGCTGTCGTTCGTGTCGTTCGCGGGCGTCGGCTATGCGGCGTATCTAGCCGGCGAGCGCAGCTTCGGCCCGATCGCCGGGCTGCTCGCGGCAGCGGTCCTGCTCACCCGGCCGCTGCTGATCCAGGAGACCCTCCAGGCGTCGCTCGACCTCCCGTGCATCGCGCTCGTGACGGCCGCGCTCGCGGTCGAGCTCGGGGAGCAGCCGCGCCCGCGGCTCGTGCTCGCCCTGCTTGCGCTCGCGGGGCTGTTGCGCCCGGAGGTGTGGCTCGTCTCGTGCGGCTATCTGCTGTGGGTGGCACGGACGCACTCGCTCGACCAGGTGCTCCGCCTGGCCCCGCTCGCCGCGCTCGCCCCGCTGCTGTGGCTGGCGACCGATTTTGCGGTCACCGGCAACCCGCTGTTCTCGCTGACGCGGACGCAGACGCTGGCGATCGACCTGCAGCGCCCGACGGGGCTGCTCTCGGCGGCGAGCCTGTTGCCTGGGAGCTTCGAGGTCGTGCTCGGCGCGGTCGTCGTCTGGTGCGGGATCGCGGGCTGTGCGGTCGCGACCTGGGTGCACTACGAGCGAGCCCGGCTGTTCACGGCGGTGCTCGTGGCGGGGTGCGCCGGATTCTTGGTGCTGGGGGTCGCGCACCTTCCGATCCTCGACCGGTACGTGCTGATCCCGTCGGTGATGCTGACGCTGCTCGCCGGCGCAACGCTTGCCGGCTGGCGGCTGCTCCCCCGCGGCAGCGCCCTGCGCCGAGTGTGGACGGTCGGCGCGGCGATCGCGGCGATCGCCTGCGCGGCGTCGATCCCCTCGACGTTGAACGGCATCTCGTCGGTTTCGGCGTACGCCCGCGGTCGCAACGTCGAGCAGATCGACCTGCGCTCGGTTTTGAACCGGTCGCAGGCTGAGGTCTGGCTGCGCCGCTGCGGGGTGATTCAGGTGCCGACCCACGTGGTCGTCCCCGAGCTCAGCCTGTGGATCGGGCTGCGCCCCTCGCAGATCGTCGTGACGCTGCCCCACTCGGCCCGCCGGGGGCTGCTGCTCACCGCACCGGTGACGACGCTCGAGAACGACGCCGGGCTGTTTCCCGGCACGGTGGTCGGCGCGGGCGAGCTGACGCTCCCGCGCGGCTTCCACGTGCTCGCGACGAATTCGTCTTGGACGCTTGCAGAACGTTGTTAACCAATACAAGAGGAGGAACGTTGATCGAATCAAGAATCGCGGCGCTGAAGGGCAACGGGCGCGCCGTGGCGATCGCCACGGGGTTGCTGGTGGCCGCTGCGCTGGCGCTCGGGATGGTGCTCGGCGGCGGTAGCGCGGCCCTGGGCTACGGCAGCGGCGGTGGCGGCGGTGGCGGCGGTGGCACCGGCAACTCGCTGAAGGTCTCGGGGTCGTCGAAGATAGGCGTAGCGCCCGGGGCTACGGTGACTGTCAGCGGGCGGACCAAGGCGTTGAAGGCTGCCGATATCGCCAGCGCGCCGAAGGTCAAGCTGAAGTCACCGGCGTTCGCCAAGGGGACCGTGACCGCCAAGGTCAAGAGCCACAAGTTCAGCGTCAAGGCGAAAATCAAGAACCCGCTGACCGCGGGCACTTACACGATCACGGGCTTCGCCAAGGGCAAGCAGTTCGCGAAGACCACGGTCAAGGTCAGCTAGCCGCAAACCTGAGAGCGGCGGTCGCGGTAGCCTCTCGCTGCCGTGGCCGCCGCCCCTCACTTCGTAGCCCTTGTCACGGGAGCCTCGGCCGGGATCGGTGAGGCGACCGCGCGGCGACTGGCGCGCGAGCCCGATGCGCACCTCGTGCTCGTCGCGCGTCGCGAGGAGCGGTTGCACGCGCTGGCAGACGAGCTCGGCGGCGCGACCGTGATTGCGGTCGACCTGACTTCCGACGAGGCGCCGGCTCTCGTGGCCGAGGTCGTCGAGCGCGAGCACGGTGAGCTCCACCTGCTCGTCAACAACGCCGGCGCCGCGTGGCGCGGGACCTTCGCCGACACCGGCTGGGCCAATCTGGAGCGCCACATGAAGCTGAACTTCGAGGCCCCCGCGCGGCTGACCGAGGCGCTGCTGCCGCTCCTGCGCAAGACCGCCGCTTCGTCGCCCGGACGGCGTGTCTCGATCGTCAACGTCGCGAGCACTGCTGGGCGCGTGTCGCGGCCCAATTCAGGCGCCTACTCCGCGAGCAAGTTCGCGTTCGCCGGGTGGAGCGACGCGCTCCACAACGAGGAGCTGCCCCACGGCGTCCACGTCGGGCTCGTGCTGCCCGGGTTCGTCAAGACCGAGGGTTTCCCGGCGACGGAATTACCGAAGATGATTGTCTCGCGGCCGGAGGTGGTAGCCGAGGCGATAGTGCAGGCGGGTCCCGGTGGGAAGGCCGAGCGCTACGTGCCACGGCCGTACTGGTTCGCGGCGGCGCTCCGGATCCTGGCACCGGCACTCGTGCGTCGCGCGACCAGGGGTGGGTCGTTCACGACCGCAACCTCGGGCCGCGACGATTAAGCTACACCTCTGTAGTTCCAAATTGCGAATCCAGGAGCAGTGCCGATGAACTCAAGCCCCCGCCGCGTCGCCGTGCTGGGCGGCATTCGGATTCCGTTCGCTCGCCAGGACGGCCCTTACGCCAAGGCGTCGAACCAGGACATGCTGACCACCACGCTCGACGCACTCGTTGAGAAGTTCGGCCTCGAAGGTCAGGTGATCGACGAGGTAGCGGCTGGTGCGGTACTGAAACACAGCCGCGACTTCAACCTGACGCGGGAATCGATCTTGGGGTCGAAGCTCGCTGCCGAGACGCCGGCGTATGACGTCCAGCAGGCGTGCGGAACCGGGCTCGAGGCGACGATCCTGGTTGCCAACAAGATCGCGCTCGGGCAGGTCGAGTCAGCGATTGCGGGCGGCGTCGACACCACCTCCGACGCGCCGCTGGCGCTCAACGAGGACCTGAGAGAGATTCTGCTCGAGGTCAACCGGGCGAAAAGCAATGCCCAGCGGCTGCGGGCACTGGCGAAGATCCGCCCTGGGCAGATCGTCCCCGAAATCCCGCGCAACGCCGAGCCCCGCACCGGGCTGTCGATGGGCGAGCACGCCGCGATCATGGCGAAGGAATGGGGGATCGGCCGCGAGGAGCAGGACGAGTTGGCCGTCACCAGCCACCATCACCTGGCCGCGGCATACGACACTGGCTTTCTCGACGACCTGGTGACGCCGTACCTCGGCCTCGAGCGCGATCAGAACCTCCGCCCCGATTCGACCGTCGAGAAGCTCGCGAAGCTGAAGCCTGTGTTCGGCGGGCCCGAGGGCACGATGACGGCGGGCAACTCGACCCCTCTGAGCGACGGCGCCTCGGCGGTGCTGCTCGCGAGCGAGGAGTGGGCGGCGGCGCGGGGGATCCCGGTGTTGGCGTACCTCGTGGCTGCGCAGACCGCGGCGGTGGACCACGTGCACAAGCGCGAGGGCCTGCTGATGGCGCCTGCCTACGCGATGCCAAGGATGCTCGCGCGCGCGGGGCTGGGGCTCGGCGATTTCGACTACTACGAGATTCACGAGGCGTTCGCGGCGCAGGTTCTGTGCACGCTGAAGGCGTGGGAGGACCCGGTCTTCTGCTCGGAGCGCCTGGGACTCGACGAGCCGCTCGGCTCGATTGATCGCGCAAAGCTCAACACCCACGGCGGCTCGCTCGGGGCGGGCCACCCGTTTGGTGCGACTGGCGGGCGAATCGTCGCGGGTTTGGCGAAGATGCTCAGTCAGAACGGCGGCGGTCGCGGGGTCATCTCGATTTGCGCGGCCGGCGGCCTCGGCGTGACCGCGATTATGGAGGGCGCGTCCTGATGAGCGATCGATACGCGCAACTCGTAAGAACGCCGATTGGGCGAATGGTCTCCAAGCAGGTCGGTCTGCCGGCGCCGGTCGAGCTCGAGCGATATCAGCCCGGGCAACCGGTCATCGACGGCCCGGTGCTGCTCGGGGAGGCGCCAGGGGGCCGGCTGCTCGAGGCGTTGACTGGAGTGCTCGCCCGCGTCGGCGCCGATGTGCGCTCACGCGGCGGCGATTCCGAGGAGACGTTCAAGGCACTCGTGTTCGACGCGACTGGAATCGACTCGAGCGATCGTCTCGTCGAGGCGTGGGACTTCTTCCACACGACGATCAGACGGGTGCGCACGTCCGGCCGGGTGATCCTGCTCGGAACGCCCCCAGCTGACTGCGAGGAGCCGGCGGCGGCAGTTGCGCAGCGGGCGCTCGAGGGGCTCGCACGCTCGATCGGCAAGGAGGTGCGCCACGGGGCCACCGCGCAGCTGATCTACGTCGCGCCCAAGGCCGAGCATCAGCTCGAGTCGACGCTTCGCTTCTTCCTCTCGCCGAAGTCGGCGTACGTCTCAGGGCAGGTCGTGCGAGTGGGAGCGGACGTCGGTTCGGGGGTGGACAGCATCGACTGGGAGCGCCCGCAATCCGGCCGCGTCGCGCTCGTGACCGGTGCCGGGCGGGGCATCGGCGAAGCGATCGCGGAGGTGCTCGCCCGCGACGGCGCCCACGTCGTCGGCCTCGACGTTCCCGGCCAGGGGACCGAGCTTGAGCTCGACATCACCGACGAGCAGGCGCCGGCGACGATCGCCTCCCATCTGCTCGAGCACCACGGCGGGGTCGACGTGGTCGTCCACAACGCCGGCGTCACCCGCGACAAGACGCTCGGGAGGATGACCGAGGAGTTGTGGCGCATGGTGATCGACATCAACCTGATCGCCCCGCAGCGAATCGACCGCGAGCTGTTCGCGCGCAACGCCGTCCATGAGAACGGACGCATCGTGTGCGTGTCATCGATCAGCGGGATCGCGGGCAACGCCGGGCAGACGAACTACGCGACCTCAAAGGCCGGCGTGATCGGGATCGTCGAGACGTTTGCGTCTGTGCTGGCCAAGCGCGGCGTGACGGTGAACGCGGTGGCCCCGGGCTTCATCGAGACGCAGATGACGGCAGCGATGCCGCTCCCCACTCGCGAGGCGGGCCGGCGGATGAACAGCCTCGCCCAGGGTGGTCTTCCGCTCGACGTCGCAGAGACGATCGGCTGGTTCGCGAGCCCCGGTTCGGGCGCGGTCAACGGCAACGTAGTCCGCGTCTGTGGGCAGAGCCTGATCGGGGCATGAGCGTTCGCGAGCTCGACAGCTCCCCGTCGATGTTGGCGCTGTTCGCGCGGGCGGGCGCGGCGATGATCCCGGGGGCTTCGAGGCTTCCGTTCGTGGGCGGCGCGGGTTCCAGAGAAGTCCCCGATCTGACGCTCGTCCTCGACGGCGTCTCGGTGGACCGCGACCGCCTCACCGCATACGACCGGGTCTGCGGCTTCTCGCTGCGCGACGAGCTGCCCGCCACCTACCCGCACATGCTCGCCTTCCCGATGCAGCTCGCGCTGATGACCGATCCGAGCTTCCCGTTCCCGGCGATCGGGCTCGTCCACATCTACAACAAGATCACCCAGTACCGGCCGGTCAGGGCCGACGAGGTGCTTTCGCTGCGCGTTTGGGCCTCTCCTGTACAAGCGCACCCCCGGGGTCGGCAGTTCTCGCTTAAGTCCGAGGCGCGGGTCGGCGAGGAGCTCGTGTGGGAGGAGACCTCGACGAACCTGCGGCGCGGCTCGGGCTCCTCGGAGTCGGCGAGCAGTCCCGAGGTCCCCAGCGCGGATCAGCTTCCCGCGAGCGCGACGTGGAAGCTGCCCGGCGATCTGGGCCGACGCTACGGATCGGTCTCAGGCGATTACAACCCGATCCACGTGCACCCGCTCAGCGCTCGCCTGTTCGGGTTTCCCTCCGCGATCGCGCACGGGATGTGGACCAAGGCGCGCTGTCTCGCTTCCTTGGAACCCCGACTTCCCGGTGCGTTCACGGTCGAGGTCGCGTTCCGCAAGCCGATCATCCTGCCCGCCACGGTGCAGTTCGTCGAGGATGGCGAGAGCCGCTTTGGCGTGCGCGACGCCCGCAAGGGGACGCCGCACCTCGACGGGCTCCTGGCTCCGCGCGGCTAGCGGAGCTAGAGCTCTTTCAGCTCGTCGAAGTAGTGCCGCAGGCGGTCGAGCACGGCGGCAGCCGTGCGCAGTTCGTCCTCGGTGAAGTCGGACAGCGCGCCCCGCCAGCGCGGCTCGTAGCGCTTGCGACGATCCTCGACGAGCGCCTCGCCGCGCTCGGTCAGCGAGATCAGCACGACGCGGCGATCTCGCTCCGAGCGCTCGCGCTTCACGAGGCCGGCGGCGAACAGGCCGTCGAGCATCTCGGTCGCCGCCGCCGGCGACAGCGAGGCGGCCTCGGCGAGCTCCGAGAGCGAAAGCTCGTGGTGCTCACGGAGCCCGAACAGGAGACCGTATTGGGCGTGGCCGAGTCCGCCGTCTGCGCGGTGGGCGTCGCGACCCTGGAGCCGGCGGACGGCGGCGATCGCGGCCTTGAACGAGCTGCCCAGCTGCTCGTGGGCGGTGACCGTCTCCGGCTTGAGGGTGGCGCTCACGCTGCCATCGCCTCGGCCAGCACCTCGGGTTCGACCGTCGTGTCCTTCTTCGCGCGCGCCGCGCGCTCCGCTCGGAGCAGCACGATGCACGGGACGATCGCGAGCGCGGTCAGTACTGCCGATGCCCAGAAGGCGGTCCCGTAACCCGAAGCCGCCGCGCCGACGCTGTGCGCGCCGGTCAGCGCTCGTTGAAGCACGACCGCCAGCACCGCGGTGCCGAGCGATCCACCGACGCGCTGAACGACGTTGAGCTGCGGGGTCGCGTCGGCAAGCTCTGAGCGCTCCAGCGCGGCAAACGCCGCGGTCATCGCCGGCATGAACGCGAAGCCGATGCCCATGCCGCGCGCGAGCAGCGCCACCGACAGCCAGAGGATCGACGTATGGGCCCCGATCAGGCCGAACGGAATCGTCGCAAGCGTTGTCAGCGTGACGCCGAACAGCGTCAGCGGGCCACCGCCGAGCCGATCGGTGAGCCGCCCGACCGGGGGCATCACCAGCGCCATCCCTAGGCCCTGCGGCGCCAGCAGCAACCCGGCATTGAGCACGCTTTCGTGGCGCACGTGCTGCCAGTAGAGCGGCATCAGGATCATCCCGCCGAACAGCGCGGCGCCAAGGAAGAAGGTCGCAGCGGATGCCGTGGAGAACGTGGGCCGCTTGTAGAGCCGCAGGTTGAGCAGGGGGTTTGGGACCCGCAGCGCGTGCCGGACGAACACCGCGACCAGCGCAAAGCCGGCGAGGCAGGGGAGGATCACCTTTATCGACGAGAAGCTCCCGGTGCTCCCGATCTCCGCCAGCCCGTACGTGATCAGCGGAAGCCCGGTCGCCATCAGCGCGAGCCCCCTGTAGTCGAGCCGACGCGGCGATCCGGCCCTCGCCGCCGGCAGGATCCGCAGCGCGGCGACGACGGCGATCGCGCCGATCGGGACATTCACGTAGAAGATCCAGCGCCACGATGCGTTGTCGACGATCAGACCGCCGATCGTCGGCCCCAGGATCGGCGCGAGCATCATCGGCATCGCGACGATGCTCATCACGCGTCCCATTCGCTTTGGACCTGCGGCGCCGGCCATCATCATCATCCCGAGCGGCATGATCATGCCGCCGCCAACGCCCTGGAGCACGCGGAAGATCACGAGCTCGGCGGTGGTCGTCGAGATCCCGCAGAGCATCGACCCAGCGGTGAAGAGGACCAGCGAGATCACATACATCCGCCGCGTGCCGAAGCGCTCGGCTGCCCAGCCGGTCAGTGGGATCACGGCGGCGAGCGCGAGCATGTAGCCGGTCACGACCCACTGGATCTGGCTGATCGTCGAGTGAAGCTCGCGCCCCAGTGTCGCCAGTGCGACGTTGACGATCGTGGTGTCGAGGATCGACATCGCCGATCCGACGATCACCACGCCGCAGATCAACCAGACGTGTCGTTCGATGCGGTCGCTCTGAGATTCGATGCGGTCGCTTTGAGACTCCATCGGTGCCTAAATATTAGGGACCGAAATATATCCTGTCAAGTTCCAGACCCCCGCGCCGTCTATCGTCAATGTTGTGACCGCCTTTTCGGAGCTCGGACTGGACCTCGACATCCTCGAGGCCCTCCACGAGGTCGGATATGAGTCGCCTACCCCGATCCAGGAGCAGGCGATCCCGCCCTTGCTCAAGGGGTCTGACGTCATCGGGCAGGCGCAGACGGGGTCGGGTAAGACGGCGGCGTTTGGTCTGCCGATGCTCCAGTACGTCGATCCGTCCGAGCACGAGGTCCAGGGGCTCGTATTGACGCCCACGCGCGAGCTCTGCATCCAGGTGACGCAGGCGCTCCGCGCGTACGGTCGCCGCAAGGGGATCGACGTCGTCGCCGTGTTCGGCGGCGCGCCGATTCGCAGCCAGCAGGCGCAGTTGCGCGCCGGCGGGCACGTCGTGGTCGGCACCGTCGGACGCGTGCGTGACCTTATTTCCAGGCACTCGCTGATGCTGCATTCCTGCCGCTTCGTCGTCCTCGACGAGGCGGACGAGATGCTCGACCTGGGCTTTCTCGAGGATGTCGAGCGGATCCTCGCGCTGACCCCGTCGTCCCGTCAGAGCGCCCTGTTCTCAGCCACGATGCCGCCGGAGATCAGGCGACTCGCCGACCAGTACCTGTACGACCCGGTGACGATAGAGGTTCAGACCGCAACGCTGACAGTGGACACGGTCGAGCAGTTCGCGCTCCAGGTGCAGGCCCGCGAGAAGGCCGACGCGCTGACGGGGGTGCTCGATGCCGAGCGTCCCGAGCAGGCGATCGTGTTCGTGCGCACCAAGATCCGCTGCGACCGGCTCTACCGCAACCTGCGCGACCGGGGCATGAACGTCAAGGCGCTGCATGGCGACATGACCCAGGGTGCCCGCGACGGCGTGATGATCTCCTTCAAGGAGGGGCGACTGCCGCTACTGGTCGCGACCGATGTCGCCGCCCGCGGGCTTGACATCTCAGGCGTCTCGCACGTGATCAACTTCGACGTTCCAACTTCCCCCGACGTCTACGTCCACAGGATCGGTCGCACCGGACGCGTCGGGCGAAGCGGACGGGCGATCACCTTCTACGAGCCGCGGCAGAAGCGCGACATCGGCGCGATCGAGCGCCATGCGGGCGTCGCGCTCTCGCCGTGGTCGCGTGATGCCCACGTCACGCCGGCGCCGGTCGTGTCGAGGCCGCGACGCCACTCGAAGCCGCATGCGTCGGTCAACGGCGACGGCGAGGGGCGCAAGCTGATCGTGTCGGGCGGTAGAGCTGCCGGGCTCGAGCCCTCGGACATCATCCACGCGATCACGGCGGCGACCGGACTCGACGGCGAGTCGGTGCGCAACGTCCGCGTGCTCGAGCGCTTCGCGTTCGTCGAGGTGCCCGAGCACGAGGCCCAGCGCGTCGTCAAGCTGACCGCGGGCACGCGAGTGCGCGGCCACGAGCTGCGGCTGGAGCCGGCGCGCGGGTAGCGAGCGCGAAGCGCGAGCGGTTAGGCTGTCGATCTGATGTCGAACGCCTACATGCACACGAGCCACGGAACGGTCGGCCTCGAATTCTTCGACGATGACGCGCCGAAGACGGTCGAGAACTTCCGCAAGCTCGCCGGCGATCACTTCTACGACGGGATCATCTTCCACCGAGTGATCCCCGACTTCATGGTTCAGGGCGGATGTCCGCAGGGCACGGGCACCGGCGGTCCGGGCTACACCTTCGAGGACGAAATCAACGACCACAAGGTGGTGCGCGGCGCGCTGGCGATGGCCAACGCGGGTCCCAACACCAACGGTTCCCAGTTCTTCATCGTCACCGCCGACAGCGCGCCGTGGCTCGACGGCAAGCACACGGTCTTTGGCCAGGTCACCGCTGGGATGGACGCCGTCGACGCGATCGAGGCGGTTCCCACCGGCCCTCAGGATCGCCCGGTCGACCCGCCGACGATCGAGTCGATCGAGCTCGATCCGGAGTAGCGGGTCGCCGCCGGCCCGCTGCGGCCGGGCCGCGCCGCCAGCCCCTCGGCTAGCCTTACCCCACGTAAGCAGCGGCCGAAGGAGGCCCGGATGGCAAGCGTCGAGCAGGAGGTGCGGGAACCCGAGGACGGCGCCGCGCCGCCCACGATCCCCGTTGAAAACCCGGCCACCGGCGAGACCATCGCCAGCGTCCCGATCCTGGGCCTGAATGAGATTGGCCAGATGGCGCACCGCGCCCAGGCCGCGCAGCCGTCCTGGGCGGCGGCCGGCTTCGCGGAGCGCGGCAGGGTGCTCCGCCGCGCGCAGAAGTGGATGCTTAACAACGCAGAGCGGATCATCGAGACCGTCGTCTCGGAGGCGGGCAAGACCTACGAGGACGCGCAGCTGGCCGATTTCGGCTACACGGTCAGCGCGCTGGGGTTCTGGGCCAAGGAGGGGCCGAACTACCTTCAGGACGAGCGGGTGCCCTCGTGGAATAACCCGATCGCCTTCGGCAAGCGGCTCGTGATTCGCTATGCGCCGATCGGCGTCGTCGGCGTGATCGGGCCGTGGAATTACCCCATCGCGAACTCCTTCGGCGACTGCATCCCGGCGCTGGCGGCTGGCAACAGCGTGATCCTCAAGCCGAGCGAGGTGACGCCGCTGAGCTCGGTGTTGATGGCCGAGATGCTGGGCGAGTGTGGCCTGCCGGCGGATGTCTTCCAGGTCGCGACCGGCGACGGGTCAACCGGCGCCGCGCTGATCGAAAACGTCGACTGCGTGATGTTCACCGGCTCCACCCGCACGGGCAAGGCGGTGATGAAGGCTGCCGCCGATGCTCTGATCCCGTGCTACCTCGAGCTCGGTGGCAAGGACCCAATGATCGTCTGTGCCGACGCCAACCTCGAGCGGGCTGCAAACGCGGCAACGTTCTACTCGATGAACAACGGCGGCCAGGTGTGCATCTCCGTCGAGCGCGTGTACGTCGAGGAGCCGGTGTACGACGAGTTCGTCCAGAAGGTGGCCGACAACGTCCGCCGCCTGCGGCAGGGCACGCCGACAGGCGTCGGAACGGTCGACATCGGTGCGATGACGTTCCCGCCCCAGCTCGAGATCGTCGACGAGCACGTTCGCGATGCGATCAGGAAGGGCGCGAAGGTCCTGGTCGGTGGCCACCGCGGACCCGGGCCGGGGCGCTTCTTTGAGCCGACGGTGCTGGTGGGCGTCGACCACTCGATGAAGTGCATGACCGAGGAGACATTCGGGCCGACCCTGCCGATCATGAAGATCTCCGATGCCGAGGAGGGCATCCGGCTCGCCAACGACTCGAACTACGGCCTCCAGGCGAGCGTGTGGACGGGCGACGTCAAGCGCGGCGAAGAGCTGGCCCGCCGGATCGAGGCCGGCGTCGTGTGCGTCAACGACGCCCAGATCAACTACACGGCGCTGAATCTGCCGATGGGCGGATGGAAGGCGTCGGGCCTGGGTAGCCGCCACGGCGCAAACGGCATCCGCAAGTACACGAAGGTGCAGTCGCTCCTGGTGACCCGCCGCGCTCTCAAGCGCGAGCCGTTCATGTTCCCCTACAAGGCCTCGCGCACCATGCTCCTCAGGCGCATGGCGAACCTGCTCTACGGGCGGGGGCGCAGGGATTGACCGACTCGCCCGTCTTCTACTACGACGTCAGCTCGCCGTACGCGTACCTCGGAGCATTCCGCGTTGACGATGTGTTGCCCACGCGGCCGGAGTGGAGGCCGATCGCCTTTGGCGTAATCGTGCAGCGGATCGGCAAAGTGCCGTGGTCATTCCAGGAACGCCGCGAGCAGGACTTCGACGAGATCGCCCGCCGCGCGGAGGAGCGCGGAATGCCGGAGGTCCGCTACCCGCAAGGCTGGCCGGTCGAGACCTATTCGCTCACGCCGCTCAGGGCGCTGCTGCTCGCCTCAGACCAGGACGAGCTACGGAAGCTCAGCCGTGAGCTCTACAAGACGATGTTTGTCGACGGTCAGCATCTCGCCGACACGGACGCGGTGCTCGACGCCGCCGAGCGGGCCGGGATGGACCGCGGCGCCGTCGCCGCGGGGATCACCAGCCAGGAGGTCAAGGACCGCCTGCGCCGGCAGACCGACGAGGCGCAGGACAGGGGTGTCACCGGCGTGCCTACCGTCGAGGTGGGCGAAGAGATGTTCTGGGGCGACGACCGCCTGGAAGAGGCGGCCTCAGCCCTCAGCTCTTAATCGACTTCCACGGCCCGAACGCGTTCTCCGGATTGATCGCGTCCGCGAGCGCTGGGTGGTGGCGCTTGACCACGTCGCCGAACAGGTTTCCCTCCACCCACCCGATCCCCTCGGACGTGTAGACCTCGGGGGTGTAGTCGCTGGTGAAGAAGCGGTCTGACTTGAGCCGACGGGAGGCCATCAGGATGAATATCCGGAAGGCGGTGTCGCTGAAGCCGAAGCCCGGCGGTGGCTGCTCTCCGAGCATGCCCACCTGCGTATCGACCTTGTCGATGTCACCCCCGTAGACCTCGCGGATCTGCTCGTTCCACTCGGGGTTCGGAGTGAGATCCTCGAACTTGTCGATCCGCCGCTTTCGCAGCCGCGCCCGGAACTCGTTGTAGCGCGGGACCCCCCGCTCGCGGTCACGGAGGATGTCGATCGTGCCGATGTCGACGTGGTCGCCGTTGACCCGCACCAGGTTGCGCAGCGCGGTCGGGTGGTTGTGGAGAGTGATCGCGCCCGGATGCGCGAGGCCCATCGAGTAGATCCAGTCGGTCATCCCGTACTTGTCGACCGCCGCGCGCGTGTCGTGCCCCTGGAGCGGGGTGAAGTCCGTTTCGCCGATGATCTCATCGTTCGCGTGCGAGCGGATCTGATAGTCGTCGGGGATCAGCGGGTGCATCCGGTAAACGGACACGAACTCGCTCGTGATCGAGTACGGCGCGGTGTGGTGGTCGAGCGGCGACCCCACGATCCCGGACAGCAGCTCGCCGGAGCCGATGTGGCCGAAGCGCTGCTTCACCCACTTGGGGAGCACCCCGTACCAGTTGGCGTTCATCCCGATCTGGAGCGCGGGGTGGGCGAGGATCCCGGGCGTCCACTCGACCGTGTGGATCTTCGCGATCAGCGCCGCGTTGATCAGCCTCGCCTTCAGGAACAGCTGCTCGTCGTCCCATGTGGGGTGGTGTGACTTGAGCATGTCGCAGATCGCGTTGTGCTCACGCGCGAACAGGGTGTGCATCACCGACAGGCCGACCCAGTAGTTGTCGTTGAAGCCAGTCAGATCGACGCCGTGCAGCGCCTTGTTGTTCTCCTCGGGAAGCCGGCCGTCCTCCATCTTGAGCTTGCCGTCCTCGCCTGAGCGCAGCTCACGGTTCTTCTCCTCGGTCGAGCCGTAGAGCTGCGAACCGTCCCACCACGGCGTGACTTTGTTTACGTACGTCGGCGCCAGCTTCCCGCCGGTGTAGGTGGAGTCGGGCGAGGTGCGACGGACTTCCATGACTCCGTCGTCCCAGCTGTCGCCATCGGGCAGCGGCACCTCCAGGAACTCGGTCTCGGAGTTGTCGCCATGGCTGAACCAGTCGTGGTTCTGGAACTGAAGCCAGCAGGCTGCCAGCAGGTTGAGCGTCGTGGCAGGCTTGAACGTGTCGCGGTTGAGCAGCTTGTTCGAGACCTCGCGGGGGCTCGGATCGAACACCGACTGCTCCTCGGGCCAGGCGGCGTCAGGGGGAATGTTGCGCCCGAAGCGCATGCCAGTCTTCCCCATCGTCGGATTCTGGGGATCGGTCTGCGAGCCGTCGTAGGTGCGGTACTGCGGCGGTTCGGAGGTGACCGCCGCGCCGCCGCCGTTGTGCGGCGCCTCGGTGTCGTAGAGGTTGAACTCGCGCAGGTCCTCACGGAACAGCGCCAGGGCCGCGAGCTGGCCGGGCAGCGGCAGGTCCCACCAGTTGACGCCGCGCTTGCCCGCCTCCTCGAACACCTTTCGTCGCGCGGTCCGCGCCACGTCGAGGGCTGCTCCCCCTGCTTTAGAAATCGTGTCCTTCGCGATGTCCCCTGGCTTGAACGACATCTGATCCTCCCCGCAAGGTCCGGAATTTGGGCGCCTACTCTATCCGGCTTTTGCGGCGCTTGTGCGTGACCGCTGCGCGTCGCTACTGGGCCATGCAGGCGGGAATCCCGAGCTGGCTCCAGTCGGTTTGCTGCTCGGCCTCGAGCGGTCCCAACCGCGTCTGCAGGAGCTTCACCGCGATCACCGGATCCTCGCCATGGGTGATCTGCTGCACGCTGTCCTGCACCAGGCCAAGCTGCTGAGCGAAGCCCTGAATTGTCGATGAATACTGGCCGGCGATCGGATTGGGAGGCCGCAGCGAGCGAAGTCCGCTCAGCTCGTAGCGCAATGCCCCCGCGCCGCTCCGCAGGAAGCTCACTGCTGCGGCGGGGGTCTCAGGTGTGGGGATACGGCTCTTCTCGCGCTCCGCCGCTTGGCAGATGCGCGTCGCGCTGCTTCTCAGCTGGGTCACAGACAGCGGCGTGCTGCCGCAACCGGCGAGGAGGAGCGCGCCGGCGAGCAACGCCAACCTTCCTCGTTTCAACCCAGCCGCACCCCGAGCAGGTCCTCGAGCTGCGCGATCGTCTCCGCGGCAGTGACGTGATGCACGGTGGCCATTCCGAGCTCGGCCGCCGGCTTCAGGTTGAACGCCAGGTCATCGACGAACACGCACGCTGAGGGATCGAGCCCGACCATCTCTGCGCCGATTGAATAGATCTCCGGGGTCGGCTTTCGAATCCCCACCTCGCCGGAGATCACGACCCCGTCGAACAGCTGAGCCAGCGTCGCGCGGTCATAGCGCCGCGTCCCCCACGAGTTCGAGATCGAGCCCCGTGCGGATCCCGCCCCCGCGCGCCCGCCGAACGGCGTCCACCATCGCCTGATCAGGGGTCGATCCGGCAAACAATCGATCGATCAGCCCCGGTGCCGTCACCCCCAGAATCGCCGCAAATGCCGGCTCGAACTCCTCCTCGGGCAGCTTCCCGGTCTCGAGTCCGATCAACAGCTCGCGGCAGGCGGGATCCTGACGAAAGCGCTGACCCACCGTCTCCGGCTCGAGTCCTTCATCCGAGCAGAACGCACGGAACGAGTCGAACAGGTTTGTTGTCAGCACGCCGCCGTAGTCGACAAGCAGGCCGCGGTACCGACCGTTCTCAGAACCCATTGCGCGTCACGTCGAGCGCCCGCTCGGCCAGCTCGACCACCCCCTCACCGAACGCCTTCAGGTACGGGTCGTCGGTCGCGCCGGAAACCGCCCGCTTGTAGTTGCCCTCCATGAACACGACTGCCTTCCACAGGGCCAGCGTCACGTACCAGTTCAAGGCTTGCATCGAGCGTCCCGAGCGCTCCTCGTAGCGCTCGATCATCTCCTGCCGCGTGGGGAAGCCAGGAAGCGAGGTGACGCTCTGGAGGTTGAAGCGACCGACCGGGTCACCGGGCTGTGTCCAGTGGATCATCATGTAGCCGACGTCGGCGAGCGGGTCGCCGATCGTCGCCATCTCCCAGTCGAAGATCGCGATCAACCGCGCCGGGATGCCCGGGGCGAGCATCGTGTTCCCGAGGCGGTAATCGCCGTGGACGATCGTCGCCGGGGGAGACTGGGGCATGTTCTGCGAGAGCCAGCTCCCGAGCTCCTCGACCGCCGGCAGCTCCCGGGTGTGGTTGTGCTCCCACAGTCCCAGAAAGCGCCGAAGCTGGCGCTCCAGATAGCCGCTCGGCTTGCCGAAGCCATCAAGTCCGACCGCGGGCCAATCGACGGCGTGGAGCTCGACGAGCGCGTCAATCAGCTCATCGGCGATTCGCCCGCGTTCCGTCGGGTTGTCAAGGCGCTCCGGGAGTGCGCTCGTGACGACGTCGCCGATGACCCGTTCCATCACGTAG
The DNA here is from genome assembly GCA_963849295.1 of uncultured Solirubrobacterales bacterium. Taxonomy (GTDB): domain Bacteria; phylum Actinomycetota; class Thermoleophilia; order Solirubrobacterales; family Solirubrobacteraceae; genus Palsa-465. The sequence continues at coordinate 93,142 of CAWKGU010000012.1, read as the reverse complement.
AACGGAGCGCCGATCACCTCCAGGTCGTCGCACACCGCCAACACCCTGGGAGAGCGGACGGGGGTCGGCTCCAGCGCGCGCAACAGCCTCGCCTCGCGCAGTACGTCGTGTGCGCTGGGCGGCAGCGGCCCGCGAGGTGGACGCCGAACGATCACATCCGTTGAGAGCACGAAGGTGACGTTCGAATGGCCCTCGCCGATCGGCTCGGCGCTCAGAGCGTGCAGGCGCCTCCAACCCGTTGTCCGCGAGGAACCCAATCAGTGGTTCGAGCACGAGCAACGGCTCGCGCGCGTTTGCCGCGCCCTCGGATTGGGTGCGAACGATGTCATCGGGCGCGAGCGTGACGCTCATCGCGCAGGAGCGTATCTCTAAGCTCGATCCGAATATGCCGGAGCTGCCCGAAGTTGAGATCACCGCGCGGCTGCTCGGCGCGGCCACACAAGCAGCGCGGATCGAGTCTGCGCTCGCGCCCGGGGTCAACGCGCTCAAGACATACGACCCGCCACTGAGCGCGCTGGAGGGCAAGACAATCGAAGGGATCAGACGGCGCGGCAAGCTGTTTCTGATCGACGTCGAGGATGAGCTCGCGCTGCTCGTGCACCTGATGTCTGCAGGGCGGTTGCAGCTTTTCGACACGCGCGCCTCGCTTCGTGACAAGGCCTCGCGGCTGCTGCTGCGCCTGGAGGGCGGGCGCGAGCTGCGCCTGCGAGAGTTCGGCACCAAGCAGCGGGCTTGGGTCAAGCTGCTGCGTGCCGGCGATATCGATGCCGAGGAGACCCTCCAAGGATTGGGCCCCGAGGCCTGGCCCGACCCGCCCGATTTCGATGAGCTACTCGACGCACCGCGTCCGCTACATGGCCTGCTCCGCGACCAGCATGTGATCGCGGGGATCGGCCGATCATGGGTCGACGAGATCCTGCACGCGGCGATGCTTTCGCCGTTCAAGCGCGGCTCGGACCTCGAGGCCGACGAGGCCGGGCGACTGCGCGAGGCGACCGTCTCGACGCTGGCCGGCGTGATCAAGCATTACGAGCAGGTGATCGCGCTCCCGATCCCCGACAAGCTGCCGATGCCACTCACCGTCCACCGGCGTAACGGCGAGCCATGCCCGCGCTGCGGCGACCAGCTCGAGGCCGTGTTCTACGAGGACTACGTGATGTGTTACTGCCCGACGTGCCAGACCGACGGGAAGCTGCTCAAGGACCGGCGCCTTTCTCGACTGTTGAAGTGATCCGGCCCTGGTAGGGTGGGCGCTGTGAGGCGCCTACTCGTCCTGCTGCTCGTCTCAGCGGTGGCTCTGGGCGCAGTCGGCTGCGGGAGCAGCAAGTCGAGCAGCAGCTCGCCGCCCGCGGCCTCCGGCACGACGCACTTCGCCAAGACGAAGTTCGTGCTCCACGCGGGGCTGGCGTTCGGGGCGTTTCACCGGTGGATCTACAAACCGTTCAAGGCCGGCGACTTCAGCCATCCGCTCCGGCACAAGCTCACCGTCTTCAAAGCGCTCGCCGCCGCGGTCTTCGTACACCATGAGTTGGTGCTAGCCAGAGCGGACGCGCGACACAGCAGATTGCTCGGAAGAGTGGTCTTGCCCCTGCTCGGGATCAGCGGAGCGATCCTCGCGATCAGGGCGGCGATCGCGGCGCATCATGCTCCCTCGGCCTCGACGATCAACTCCGCCAACTCATCGATCTCGACGGTCAAGTCGGAGAGCAGCGCCGCCGGCATGCCGGTGCAGGAGACGACTGCCGGCGCGCCGATCTAGGGCGGGCCCGGGCCTACTGCAAGCCCTCGCGCGCCTCGCGCACGAGCGTCACGGCCTCGGGGAATACGACCGCCATCACCGAGCGCAGCTGCTCGGCCTGCTGTTCAACGGTCCCCTGGATATTCGCGCGGTTGATCGCTGCGACCGTGAGGTCGACCGCGAGCTTGATTGCGTTGTCGGCCCACGCCAAGCGCTGGGCACCCTGCATCTGTTCGGCGAACTCGCCAAGCCGCCGCTGGAGCTCGTCCGGGTCGCCGAAAAGTCCGCCGAAGCCGCTGCCTTCCATTCGTTCCAATGCTACTCCGCGCGCCTTGCCAGAACTGCGATCGTGCCGCCGCGACCCGCGAGCCCGGCCCCGAGCTCGAGCAGCGCCGCCAGCGGCGCGAGCGGGAGCGCGGCAAGCGTGATCGCCAGATCGGGCGAGGCAGCGGGGGCGTTGCGCTTGAGCAAGTTGTAGAGATACGAGGGCTGCCTCGTCACACGGTTGACGAGCGATTGCCACATGCCGAACGGGTTGTGCTCGAGCAGCACGTGATCAACGGTCACCACCGCGAATCCGCTCGCACCGAGCAGCGCCCTCACGCCCGCGGGCGTGAAGTGCACACGGTGGCGCGGCACGTCGAGGTGGTACCAGCGCGGACCCCCGATCGACGCCTGCATGCTCGCCAGGTTCGGCACCCCGATCACCAGCGCGCCGCCCGGGCGCAGCCAACCGCCGACGCGCGCGAGCGTCCCGCGCGGGTCCTCGACGTGCTCGAGCATGTGCCACATCACCGCCGCGTCGAGCGACCCGGCCTCGACATTTGCCGTCTCCACGCCCACCCGCTCCACAGCCCCGGCACCCTGCCCGGACGGCTCGATCCCGGTCGCGTCATATCCCGCTGCCCGCGCGGACTCGACGAAGCGACCGCGGCCGGCGCCGATGTCGAGCACCCGCGCGCCAGGGGTCAGGACCCGCCCGAGCATCCTCAGCCGGGCGCGATCGAATGACCGCAGGACCGGCCGCGCCAACGCGTGCAGGCGGGGCGTTCCGGACCGGTAGGCGCCGGTCTCATGCAGCCCCGGCGGCACCTCGCCGTCGGTCACCGCCGATCCACAAACCTCGCAGCGGAGCAGCAAGTAGACATGCCCGGACAGCTCGGGTTCCGAGGCGGGCACCGAACGCCAGGCCTCGAGAGTCCCCCCGCAGGCCGGACACGCGCTCACGGCACGCCAGTGTACGGTTGGTTGGACAGATGGCCGCCCCACCGAATCCACGGCTCAAGCGGCGGATCGAACTCGCGATCAAGGTCGTCTCGCCGCTGCTCGACCTGCTGCTTTTTGTGGGCGATCGTGTCTCACGCGCGCTCGAGTCCGACGACCCCGACTACGTGACGCCGCGCATGCCCCACGAGGGCGAATCCGCGCCGCGGGGACTTCGGCCCCGCGACTAACCTCCAGCTATGTCTGCGACCCAGCAGGTTGCCTACGAGACCCGCGTGCGTACGCGCCACGCGATCATCGCCGGGCTGGCCGGACTGCTGTTCATCGGCGGCGGGGCGGCGCAGCTCTCTGCGCCGAAGGTCCCCGAGCTGACCGTTGAGCTGATCTTCGTCAACAAGCACTTCCCGCTCGACGTGGTCGCGGCGCTGCTCGAGGGCCTCGCCCTGGTCGGCCTCGCGTGGACGCTCAGCTTCCTCTTTGTCACCGCGCGCGCACGCAAACCGGAGATGCATCCGGCGGCCCAGATCGCGGTGATCGCCGGGGGGGCCGTTTCCGCTGTCGCGTTCGTCGCCTCGCAGGTCGCCCTCGCGATCAAGGCCCATCAATTCGTCACCCAGGGCGAGCAGACGTATTCGCAGGCCAACCACCTGGCTGGCGGCTTCGCGCTGCCGGGGCTGCAGACCCTCAATTACGCGGCCGCGTTCGCGCTGGCGATCGGGCTTGTGCTGATCTCCTTGAACGCGATGCGGGTGGGGCTGCTGACGCGGTTCTTGGGCTACTTCGGCATCCTCGTCGCCGTCGCCAGTGTGTTCCTGATCGGAACGCCGCCTGCCGTGTTGCTCGAGGTCTTCTGGCTGCTCGCGCTGGCGTACCTGTTCGCGGGGCGCTGGCCGGGCGGCGACCCTCCGGCGTGGCGGTCCGGACGGGCCGAGCCGTGGCCGTCGGCCGCCGAGATGCGCGAGCAGCGGGAGAAGACGCAGCGGCGTGAGCAGCCCGAACCCCAACCGGCTCCCGCCACCAGCGCCACGCGAACGCGCTCGAGCACCCCCAAGCGCAAGCGCAAGAAGCGCCGCTAGGTCCCGTCGGGGCCACCAACCCTCGGACATTCGTCCGCTGCGGCTAATGCGGCCGCGCGAGTGGTCGATCATGCCTTGGCGGAGGACTTCTTCCTCTGGGCCCCTTGAACCCCAATTCCGCCAACGTTGCCGCGCCGCATATAGCGCACGGCTCGATCGGTCCCGACCAATCGAGCTCTATTCCGCGCTACGGCAGGTAGCGCCCCGGCCGAGACTGTCCCGGCCCCCATCCACGCAGGGGGCCGGGGCTGCGGGGCCTTAGAGGCCGGCGCACATGTGCGCCGGCCAGGCGCGGTGCATGCACCGCGCCTTGGCGTCGGCGCATGCGCCGACGCCGGGGGCGGCACATGTGCCGCCCCCTAAACGGACACCGCTCGTCGACATTTGGGCGCCGCTCGGGTCATCAGCGACGCCGTTCACCGATCCGCCATTGCCATCGCCGCTGCGGCGGTGGAACGTATCGATTCCGTTACAAACCTCTAAAGGAGGGTGCTGATGGAAGCAAGTCGTCCAGTTGGCCGCGAAGCGGACGTAGCACCTGCGCCTGATCCGACCGCGGGCCGGGGCGCCGGGTGGACACCGGCGGATCCAGGGCCACTCGGCCTCGCCGGATTTGCCGCAACGACGTTCATGCTCAGCATGATCAACGCCGACATTGTCAGCCACACGGCCTTGGTACCGGGGTCTGCTGCAGCTGGCGCTCGCATATGGCGGGATCGCCCAGCTCGTTGGCCGGGATGTGGGAGTTCCGCACCGGCAACACGTTCGGCGCGGTGGCGTTCTGCTCGTTCGGAGCGTTCTGGATCTCGTTCTACTTCCTGGTAACGTGGTCGCGCCGCCGCAAGTTCCCAACGACAGCGGCGCAAAGCGTGATCGGGCTGTACCTGTGGACGTGGGGGATCTTCACGATCTACATGTTCTTTGCCTCGCTAAGAACGACTGGAGCAGTCGCACTTGTGTTTCTCCTATTGGCGATCACCTTCGTCATTCTCGGTATCGGCAACCCAGCCCTCGCCGGAGGCACCGCCACCATCAACGGCACGATCAAGCTGGGTGGCTAGTTCGGAATCGCCACGGCGATCGCAGCGTGGTATGCGTCGTTCGCCGCTGTCCTCAACTCGACATTCGGCAAGCGTCGTGCTGCCTGTCGTCCCGCTTAGGCGCTAAGGCTGGTGATCGGACGGGTAGTACACTTAAAAAGAACGAAATAGCCACACCCCTACGCAACCTCGGGCGCTGGCATCTCGCTGGCGCTTCGAGCTGCGCGAAGTGTGAGACGCCGGATGGAAGGAGAGGCTTTATGGCTGACACGGCAGACGGGAGACCGCTGCAGAGGAACGCGAGTACTCAGAGACCGAGATCGCCGTCCACTGGCGTGAGGAGGAGTACGTCGAGCCGCCCGAGGAGTTCAAAGGGCAGGCAAATGCAAACGACGAGTCGGTCCTTGAACGCTGGAGCCCGGACAACTTCCCCCAGTGTTTCGAGGAGTACGCCGAACTGCTCACTTGGGACAAGAAGTGGGATGAGATCGTCGATACGAGCAACCCACCTTTCTTCAAATGGTGGGTAGGCGGACGCTTGAACGCATCCGTCAACTGCGTTGACCGGCATCTGGAGTCACGCGGGGATGAGAACGCGATCATCTGGGTCCCCGAGCTCGAGGAGGACGAGGCCCAGGAGATCACGTACAGGGAGCTCCACCGCCGCGTCAACGAGTTCGCCGCCCTGCTGAAGGACTTCTGCGGGGTAAAGACTCAGGATCGGGTGACCTTCCACCTGCCGATGGTGCCCGACCTCCCCGTTGCGATGCTGGCGTGCGCACGCCTGGGCGTGATCCACTCGCAGGTGTTCGGCGGCTTCAGCGGGGTTGCGTGCGGACAGCGGATGGGCGACGCGCAGAGCACGATCCTCGTGACGATCGACGCCTACTACCGCAACGGCGAGCTGATCGATCACAAGATCAAGGCCGACGAGGCGGTCGAGGCGGCGAAGAAGGAGGGGATCGAGATCGAGAAGATCCTCGTCTTCAGGCGGATCCCCGGCGAATACCACTCCGAGTCGGAGATGGTCGAGGGACGCGACCACTTCGTCGACGACCTGCTCGAGCAATACCAAGGGCAGGAGGTCGAGCCCGAGTCGATGGCGGCGGAGGACACGCTGTTCCTGATGTATACGAGCGGCACGACTGGACGCCCCAAGGGCGCACAGCACTCGATCGGCGGCTTCCTCAGCTACGTCACCGGGACGTCGAAGTACTACCAGGACATTCACCGCGACGACACCTATTGGTGCTTCGCCGACATCGGGTGGATCACCGGGCACTCGTACATCGTGTACGGACCGCTGGCGCTCGGGACGACGACCGTGATGTACGAGGGCGTGCCCACGTATCCGGATCCCGGCAGGCCGTGGCGGATCGCCGAGAAGCTCGGCGTCGACATCTTCCACACCGCGCCCACCACGATCCGGATGCTGCGCAAGGTGGGTCCGGACGAACCCGGGAAGTACGAGAACCAGTTCAAGACGATGACCACGGTCGGCGAGCCGATCGAGCCGGACGTCTGGCGCTGGTACTGGAAGGTGGTCGGAAAAGGCAAGGCCGCAATCACTGACACGTGGTGGATGACCGAGACCGGCGGCTTCCTCGGCAGCACGCTGCCGTTCCTCCAGCCGATGAAGCCGGGCAGCTGCGGTCCTGCGTGCCTTGGGATCCAGCTCGTCATCTTCGATGAGGACGGCAACGAGATCGACAAGGAGGCGGGCAAGGCCGGCTATATCTGCGTGCGCAACCCCTGGCCGGGCAGGATGCTCACCGTATGGGGCCAAGACGAGCGGTTCATCGACACCTACTACAAGCGGTTCAACAAGGACAAGGACAGCAAGGACTGGAAGGACTGGCCGTTCATGTGCGGCGACGGCGCCGTGCAGGCCCCCGATGGCTACTTCCGGATCCTGGGCCGGATCGACGACGTGATCAACGTTGCAGGCCATCGACTCGGGACCAAGGAGCTCGAGTCGGCCGCGATCGAGGTCGAGGAGGTGGCCGAGGCCGCCGCCGTGCCGGTGATCGACGAGACTCGGGGGAAGGTTGTCGAGATGTACATCGCGCTCAAGCCCGAGTACGAGGCCAGTGAGGAGATCGCGAAGAAGGTCTCGGGTCAGATCGAGAAGGACATCGGCAAGATCGCCCGCCCGAAGAACGTGTGGATCGTCCCCGACATGCCGAAGACGCGCAGTGGGAAGATCATGCGACGAGTGATCGCCGGGATCTCCAACAACACGGACGTAGGCGACATCTCAACGCTGGCCAACCCCGACGTTGTCGACAAGATCAAGGAGCACGTCCTGTCGACCAAGAAGGAGCGGGGAGAGGACCAGCAGGCATTGTCCAAGAAGGAGAAGGAGGAGATCGCGACCTACGGGTCCGGTTCGGAGTAGGTGCTAGACCCCCAATCGCCTGCCGAGCTCGGTCACGTGCCGGCGGGCGATTGGGATCGTCTGCTCATCGGCGAAGGCCAGCTCCGCGGTGCCGCCGAGGTGCGGTCGGAGCTCGACCGCCTTCAGCAGGTTGGCGACGTACTGGCGGTGAACGCGGACGAAGCCGTACGGCTCCCAGCGGCGCTCGATTTCAGTGAGCGTCGCGCGCAGTAGATAGCGGCCCTCGTCGGATACGACGCGGACGAAGTCGCCGTGCGACTGCACGTACAGGATCGAGCTGCGCGCGATCAGGCGGATCGCGCCGTTGCGCGCGGCCGCCACTGCGATGATCTCGCTGTCGGGGCTGCCGACAGGTGCGGCGCGCGCGCCGCCGTTCTCGGTGGCGCCGGCAGCCGACTGCTCGATCGCCGCGACGACACGCTCCAGGGCCTCCTCGACACGGCGGCGGCTGACCGGCTTTCGCAGGTAGTCGACCGCGTGCAGCTCGAACGCGTCGACCGCGCCACTGTCGTAGGCGCTTACGAACACGAGCTGCGGCGGCGCGGCGAAGCGACGCAGCACCCGCCCCAACTCGACGCCATCGAGATCGGGCATCCGGACGTCGAGGAAGATCGCGTCGTACTGCTGGGAGGAGGTCTTGAGCAGCGCGTCATGGCCATCGAACGCGCACTCCACCTCCTGCACCGCGGGGCAGCTTCGCAGCAGGCGCGCCAGGTCCTCGAGCTGTGTGCGCTCGTCGTCGACGGCGAGGATTGTCAGACGGTCGGAACCGCCCATCCGGCCCTCTCCGCGACGGTCCGGTCCGCCGCGCCGTGGAGGTTCGGCACCGTCATCACGACTGTCGTGCCCGCACCGATGTTCGATTCGATCCGCAACGCGTAGCGCTCGCCGAATGTCGCGCGCAGGCGCTGGTTGACGTTCGAGAGTCCGATTCCGCCGCCGGCGCCCGCAAGCACCGCGGGCAGGCGCTCCGGATCGATTCCGAGCCCGTCGTCCGAGACCCGGAGCTCGACGTCCTCGCCGTTGACGACGGCTTCGACGGTCACGCGGCCGGTGCCGGCGCGGCGCTCGACACCGTGACGGACGGCGTTCTCGACCAGTGGCTGCACCGACATTGCCGGAACCACCGCGTTCATCGTCTCCGGCGCGATGTTCACGCGGACGTGGAGGAGGTCGCGAAAGCGCGCCTGCTCGAGTCGCAGGTAGCGAGCGACGTGCTCGATCTCCTCGCCGAGGGTCACGTACGAGCGGCCATCGCGGAACAGGTAGCGCGTGAACTCGGCGAAATCGATCAGCAGCTCTCGCGCCTCCTCGGGGCGGGCGTGGATGTCGCCCGCCACCGCGGCAAGGGCGTTGTAGATGAAGTGAGGAGAGATCTGTGCGCGCAGCGCGCGGAGCTCAGCCTGCGCCAGCCGCGCCTCCTGCTCGGCGAGTACCGAGAGCTCGACCTGGGCGGAGACAAGGCTCGCCGCTTCCTGGACGACACGCAACTCCGCGTGGTTCGGCCGCCCGATGGAGCGGTAAAAGATGATCAGGGTCCCGGCACGGCGCCCCTGCACGATCAGCGGTGCCAGCACCGCCGATCGCAACGGGCAGGTCGGGTCCGAGGAAACGAGCCGGGGGACGATGTGCACGCGTTCGTCCGGCGTGCGCGCCAGCAAGCGTGAGAGCAGATCTCCTGGGCGCACCTGCTCGCGCCCCTCGCCGTCGATCGCCAGCACGGTTCGGGTGTCGGCGAGCGCCACGGCGGCCGCCCCGGTGAGCGCTCGCAGGTGTGGCACCGCTTCCTCGGCCGATTTCGTGCTCAGCCCACGGCGCAGATACGGAAGTGTCGAGCTTGCGGCGTGCAGCGCGGACTGCATTCCAACCGCCGCGAGAGCCCCTCCCTCGCGGTGCGAGCGTGCGACTCTCCATGCCGCGGCAACGATGGCGGCGAGCCCGATCCCGAGCAACACGCCCAGCGCGAGGGTCATCTCTGTTCGTGGATTAGATTACTCCCGGTCATGACGGCGTTTGCTTCATACGAGGAAGCGGTCGCAAACCACCGCTGGGAGGTGCCTGCGCGCTACAACATCGCCGTCGACGTCTGCGACCGCCACCCGCGCGAGCAGCTCGCGATGATCCACGAGGATTTCGCCGGTGCCGTGCGGCGGGTGAGCTGGGGGGAGCTTCAGGATTTCTCACAGCAATTTGCGAATGTGCTGGTCGCGCATGGAGTCACGCGAGGCGACCGGGTCGCGATGCTGTTGCCGCCGACGCCGGAGACGGCTGCGGCGTTCTTCGGGACGTGGCGCGTCGGGGCGATCCTTCTGTCGATGTCGGTGCTGTACGGCGATGAGGGCATCAGGCATCGTCTGACCGACTCGCAGGCGAAGGTGTTGGTGACAAACGCCGAGAACGCCGAGCGGATCGAGCGCTCGCTGGTAGAGCACGTGTTGATCCTGGACGAGGCGCTGCTGGCAAAGGGCTCGACGGCGTTTGAGACCGTCGACACCGCCGCCGACGATCCGGCGCAGCTCTACTACTCCTCGGGGACCACGGGGCTGGCGAAAGGCATCCTCCACGCCCACCGCTACCTGCTCGCGCACGAGGAGTTCGTCTACTGCCACGACGTCCAACTCGGGGAGCTCTTCCACGGGATGGGCGAGTGGGCGTGGGCCGCCGGGATTTGCCCGCTGCTCGGACCGTGGAGGCTTGGCGCGGTACAGGCGGTGTATCAGCGAGCCGGCGGGTTCGATCCGGAGAAGCAGCTCGACTTCCTCTCGCGCCATGAGGTCACCAATGTGTTCGCGACGCCGACTGCGATCCGCTCGATGATGGGGGTGAGCGACGCCGGTTCGCGCTTTCCCCAGAAGTTCCGGATCGTCTGCTCGGCGGGCGAGCCGCTCAATCCGGAGGCGATTCGCTGGTTCCGCGACCAATACGGCGTCACGGTGCTCGATTTCTACGGTCTCACCGAGTCCTATCCGCTGTGTGCCAACTACCCGTTCATGGCAGTGCGCGAGGGCTCGATGGGCAAGCCGATGCCGGGGTGGGACGTCGCTGTGCTCGATGAGGACGAGCGGCCGGTCGGGGTTGACGAGCGGGGAGAAATATGCCTGCGGGCGCGCTCGAACCCCCACTATCCGCTCGGGTACTGGAACCGGCCGGAGGCAGAGAGCGAGGAGGTGTTCGGGGGCGAGTGGTTCCACTCCAAGGACGCCGCGCGTGTCGACGAGGAGGGGTACTTCTGGTACGAGGGACGCGCCGACGACGTGATCATCTCGGCGGGGTACAGGATCGGGCCGTTCGAGGTGGAGTCAGCGTGCCTGGAGCATCCGGCGGTCGCCGAGGCGGCCGCGGTCGCCTCGCCGGACGAGCGGCGGGGCAACGTCGTCAAGGCGTTTGTGGTGGTCGCATCGGGTTATGAGGGGTCGGACGCATTGGCTCGCGAGATCATGGATTTCGTTCGCTCGAAGCACTCGGCTTACGCGTATCCGCGTTTGATCGAGTTCGTCGATGACCTGCCAAAGACGCTGACCGGCAAGATCAGGCGGGTTGAGCTGCGTCAGCGGGAGAGCGAGCGAGCGTGAGAGCGCATCTCAGAGAGGATCCGCTCGAGTCGCGGCTCGTTCTCGTTGTCGACATGTGACATCGCGTTTGCGACTGCGGGGTGGACGTCCGCGATCTGCGCGTGCATCTCATGCGCGACGGCTCGATAGCTCGGATGGCCCTCGCGTCCGGAGCGCAGCTCGATCAGCTGCATCGCCTCGCGGGCGTTGAGATCGAGGATGTAGCGGATCCTGTAGCCGAGGCAGAGGGCGTAGGGGGCGGCGCCCTCCAACCCCAGCGCGACCAGCCGTCGATACTCGCCCGCCGATACGTCGAGCGCGCGCCGATATTCGTCGCCGGCGCCCGCGAGCTCGACCTGTTCCGGGACGCCGGCGCCCAGATCGGGGGTCAGCGTCTGCCACTGGATCGTCAGCATCCGGTGGCGCTGAAGGTCGCGGAACGCTCCGTAGTCGGAGACGATCTCGAACCGGTAGCGGACTGCCTCGAAGCCGCGGCCCGGGCGGTGGCGGCGGTTGCTGCGCCTGCCGATCAGGGCCGCCAGAAGGCTTGTACGGTCCTCAGGGTCCAGGGCCGCCAACGCTTCGCGGATCGACTCCTCGCTCGCGCTGGCCGCCTCGAACAGCAGCGCCGCGAGTAGATCGTCCTCGTCTCCGTCGGTCTTGAGCAGCTTGACCGAGGGCCCGGTTGTGGGTTCTTGTTCGATCGCCAGCCGTTGCGACCAGCGCTCGCCCGCTGCTGTGCGCTCCTCCAGGTACGCGATCCACTCGCCGCCACGGTCCGGCCGCTCGACGCGTGCGACGAAGCTCGGCATCACGGCCTTGATCTCGTCAAGGATCATCCGTCCGTAGTTGCGGGCTTCGGGCAGGGGGTGCGCGAGCAGGTGCAGGATCAGCTGCTCGTACGTCTGCCCGGTGGCGAAGATGCCCATGTGGCTCAGGGAGCTCGCAGGCAGCAGCCCGCGCAGCAGATCAAGTGCCTTGGCCTTGATCGCGCGGGCATGAGCTTGCGGCGCTTCATCCTCGGCTCGAGGGAACTCGCTTTCGGCCCAGGCGGTGACTTTCGGCAGGGCGTTGGCGTATGTGGCGAATAGCCGGTCCATCGCCTTTTCGTACTGAGGCCCGAGCTGCCGCGTCGCGGTAGTACCTGAACCCGCCGGGCGGATCCGGCATCGGCGCGTCGTAGGCGATGTAGCGGGTCGACTGCTCTAGGTACGCGGCCAGCCGCGGGCGCTGAAGGATCTTGGTGAGCACGTTCGAGACCCACTCGCAAGCGACGTGTGCGCCGCCGAGCTGAGCGACCGAGTCGTCGCCGTAGCCGAGGAAGATCCGCTCGTAGAGCTGGGCGGCGCGGGCGCCCTCGTCGCCATCGATCTGGGCGGGGGTTTCCGGGAGGTCCTGCGCAAACTCGTCGAGGAACAGCCGGCGGAGCGTGCCCTGGTAGCGGGAGTAGCGCGCGAACAGCGCGCCCTTGACGGTCTCCGGGAGGTTGACGAGCGCGAACACGGGCCGGTCGAGGTTCGTGAAGTGCGGCTGAAGGCGCTCGCGCTCCTCGTCAGTGAATTGCTCGACCGGGTAATCCACGGCGATCGATCGTAGCGGCGGGGCCGGGCGTGTTCGCGACACGGGTTCGGGGTCCGGCGTAAGCTTGGTCTGCGGGAATCGACCGAGGGAGGCACATGGTTAGAGCAGTGCTGTTTCGCGACCGGTCACGGCCGGCGCAGCTGTTGATTGGCGGGGTGGTGCCGGCGGTGATCGGCGCCTTGGCAGGCGTGCTGCTGGGTGTCGCTGCAGCGGCGTATTGGGCGGTCGGCTTAGTGGCGGCAGTCGGCGGGTTTGCCGCGGGCTTTGAGCACCGTGACGGCTGGGGCGGCGCCGACCGCGGGTTCATCGGCGGCGCGATCTATGGCACCGCGCTGCTCGTCGCCCACGCGATCGTAGGCACACATGCCAAGGTCTCGCTCGGGAGCTTCCCGCCGTTCTTGGTCCTGATCACGGCGATCATCGGCATGCTGCTGGGCGCGGCGGGCGGGCGGCTGGCGCGCGTCCAGCGCGAGCGCGCCGGGATCGTTCTCACCGACGAGACCGCCGTACGCTGAGCTGACGTATTAGCCGGCGTTCTCGGGGTGACCCGTCGACTGCGAGTCCTCGCCGGCGCCGCCCGCGTCTTCGTCGCCTTCGCTTCCCTCATCCTCGTCGGGGGCCTCGCCGCCGTCGTGCGGCGCCTCGGCCTCCTCGGCGTTCTGATCGGAGACCCCGCCCGGCGGGTTTTCGTCGCCGTAGGTCTCTTCTGTGTCTGACCGTCGTTCTTCTTCCATGGTCGCTAGCTACCCGATTTTCATGGCTCAATCACATGTGACGGGTCGGGTTTGGGTCCGGTGCTGTAGTCGCCGAACGGGGCATCCCGCTCGGTTATCGCAGCTCTCACGCCTTCGCTCGCCGCCTTGGCGATGAAGCGCTCCGCGTCGGGCGTGTTGCGCATCAGCCCATCGAGAATCGGCCCCAGCGTCTGTGTTGAGTGCAGACCCATCTGCTCGTAGGCCCGGTTGACGACGAGCTTCATCGCGGCCAGCTGTGAGGAGGGGATCGCGGCGAGCTGGTTTGCGCGGCGAGCGACCTCGGATTCGAGGTCTGCAAACGGGACTGCGGCGTTGATCAGCCCGACTTCGGCCGCCTCCCTGCCTGAGAGCGGTTTGCCGGTGAGCGCGTGCTCCTTGGCCTTCGTCAGGCCGAGGCGGTAGATCCACATGCCCGAGAGGTAGCAGCCCCAGATCCGCGAGTACGGCGTCCCGATCTGCGCGTCCTCCGAGGCGATAACCAGATCGGCGCACAGCGCGGTGTCGCTGCCGCCGCCGACGCACCAACCGTGCACCTGCGCGATCACCGGCTTCGGCGTTCGCCACATGCTCATGAACTTCTGCGTTGGGCCGTAGGCCGTGGCGGCGAACACGAAGTCCTTGCCCGGGTCCCACCGTCCGTCCGTTGTGATCGCCGCGTCCCAGTGATGAAAGCCCTCGCCGAAGTCGTAGCCCGCGCAGAACGACCGGCCCGCGCCCTTCAGGACGATCACCCTGACGGATTCGTCGTGCGTTGCCTGCGCGATCGCGGCCTCGAACTCATCGGGCATCGGCGGGACGATCGTGTTGAGACGGTCCGGGCGGTTGAGGGTCACCGTGGCGATCGGACCGTCGGTGTGGTAGAGCAGGGTCTCGAAGTTCATACGCGTTGACTCCTTGGGAGGTTTGTCATCAATGGGCGAGCGGTGGTTCTCGGACAACGAGCTGGCGGAGATGTCACGTCCGACGATGGATCGCGCGATCGAGGCGCTCGATCGCGGCGAGATCGATGAGGCACGGGCGCTGTGTGAGGAGATGAAGCACGAGTGGCGATACCTGCACGATCTCATGGTCGAGGGGATCGGAGGGCTGATCTCGTTCGTCCAGGAGCGGCTCGGCGACGAGGGCGTTGCCGAGGCCTGGACCTCGGGCCAGGGGCGTGGCTGGAAGCGAGACGTTGCGGCGATCGCAGCGCGCGACCGTCGCCAGATCGTGCTCGCGCTGGCGGCGACCTGGCGCGCGCATTCGTGCAGCGGGACGGGGCCCCACCCGGGCGCATTCACGATCACCGAGGACGAGGAGAAGTTCACGTTCGCGATGAACCCTTGTGGCTCGGGCCAGAGACTCGTCAGGATGGGCCGCTACGAGGGTCCGGACGCACTCGGGGTGACAAAGTCTGCGCACGATTGGAGCTACGGGCGCGAGGGCTTTCCGCTGTACTGCACCCACTGCTCGTTCATGAACGAGTCGCTGCCGATCCGCTGGATTGGCTATCCGCTGTATCCGAGCGATCCCCCGGACGACTTCGCGCGCGACCCCTGCACCTGGTACTGGTACAAGGATCCAGCCGACATCCCGGACCGGCACTGGGAGCGCTATGGGCTGAAGCGCAATGGCGCCGGCTAGCCCCACGCCTAGCGACCGGCGGGTGATTCTGACCGGGGCGAGCGGCGGCATCGGGCGCGCGATCGCGCAGGGGCTAGAAGACGCCGGCTGCCGCGTGGCCGCCTGCGATGCCCCGGGCACCGGATCGCCATACGAGTTCGACGTACGCGACCGTGAGGCAGGTCGACCGGGTCCTCGCGGGCGCGGTGGCGGAGCTTGGGGGCTGCGATGCCGTCGTCGCCAACGCCGGCGTCGTCGACACGATCCACCGCGCGGAGCGGTTTCCCGACGAGGCATGGCGACGCGATTTGGAGACGAACCTCTACGGCGCGTTTTACGTAGCGCGTGCCGCATTCGAGGCGCTCGCGGAGTCCGGCGACGGCCGCGTGGTCGTGATCTCGTCGGTCGCGGCCGAGGTTGGCCTGCCGGGCCAGGTCGCCTATGGCGCGTCAAAGGCCGGGCTGATCGGCATGGTGCGAACACTCGCCGCAGAGTGGGCCGCGCGGGGCGTCCGCTGCAACGCCGTGCTGCCCGGGATGATCGCCACGCCGAAGGTGATGGCGATGCCCGAGGCGCTCCAGCGCCAGCTTCAGCAGGCGATCCCGTTGCGGCGATTCGGCGCCGTCGAGGAGTTGGCGGGGGTCGTCAGCTTCCTGCTTTCCCCGGCCGCGGCATACATCAACGGCGCGGTCATCCGGGTCGACGGGGGTTTCGGCCTGTCGGTGGGGTCCATGCAGGGCTAGCCGGGACTGTCACTTTCGCAGCCGCGCTACCTACATAACCTCGCACGAGCCTCCGGTGCCGACATCGCGTGCGAGGTTATGCCCGCTATAGCGACAAAAGTGCGCATCAGCCGCAGGCCGTCGTACCACGTGCGAGGTTATGTCGGTTCGCACGTGGGCAGACCGCGGCCTGAGCCGAGGCCGCGATCGGCCCGAGCGGCCGCGTTCGCCCCGCGCCGCCCGCCACCCCACGCGCCGCCTGCCAGCCCACAAGCCGCCGCCAGCCCACCGCGCCGCCCCCCAGCCGACAGCCGCCGAGCCACGCCCCCCCTAGAAGATCCCCGCGATCGCGTGGCCCGCGTGGGCGGCGAGGTGGAAGATCGGCGAGGGGAAGATCCCGAAGAACACCGCGGCCGCGGCGAACAGGACCGCGACGAACGCGACCTCGCCCATCGGCACGGCGAAGGCCGGCGTCGGCCACGCGGACGGCTCGAGGTCGACTCCGTCTTCCTCGCCCGACCCGCCGGCGATCGGGGCGAGGGCGCTCTCGGCGCCCGGCGCGCCCGCCGCAGCGGCCCCGGCGCGCATCCACATCGTCGCCACGACCCGGAGGTAGTAGCCGAGCGAGATCATCGAGCCGATCACGAGCACGATCGCCAGCCACGTGTAATCGCCGTTCACCAAGGCATGGATCAGCTGGAACTTGCCGATGAAGCCCACCGTCCCCGGGATGCCGGCGAGCGCCAGCATCGCGATCGTCATCGACCACGCAAGCCACGGGGCGCGCGATCCGAGGCCTGCAAGTCGCGAGATGTCATCGCCGCCGACCTCGTCAGGCGGGTGCTCGACCGCCACGATCACTGCGAACGCCGCGATGTTCATCGCCAGGTAGAAAGCCAGGTAGAGCACGGTTGCCTGGATCCCGAGCTGACTGCCGACGACCACGCCGCCGAGCATGTAGCCCGCCTGGGCGACGCCCGAGTAGCCGAGCATGCGCTTCAGAGACGACTGTCCCAGGGCGCCGACGTTGCCGACGACGATCGTGATCGCGGCAATCGCGGCGATCGCCGGCGCCCACTTGTTCTGCGCGCCGATCGCGGCCACATCGAAGAAGCGAAGGAACACGCCGAGCGCTGCCGCCTTGGTGGCGGTCGCCATGAACGCGGTGATCGGGGTGGGGGCCCCTTCGTAGACATCCGGGGTCCATTGGTGAAACGGCGCGACCGAGGCTTTGAACGCGAAGCCGACGATCACCAGCCCCAGCCCTGTCAGCAGTAGCGGATCGCCGAGGATCCCGCCGAACAGCTTGCCCTGGGAGACGGCCGCGCCGATCGTGGCGAAGTCGGTCGAGCCCGTGGCGCCGTAGACCAACGCCAGGCCATAGACCAGCGTGGCCGAGCCAACCGAGCCAATCACCAGGTACTTGAGGCCCGACTCGAGCGAACCCTCGCGCCTCGATTCCGACGCGCACAGCACATACAGCGGGATCGACAGCAGCTCGATCCCGATGAACAGCGTGACCAGGTTCTGCGCGGAGACGAGTATCGACATCCCCATCACGCTGAACAGCAGCAGCGAGTGGTACTCGCCGTGGCCAGCGCTCGTCGTCGCCCCGCCTCGCAGCGACAGCAGCACAGTCGCGATCGCCGCGACCGCGAAGATCATGTCGAGCACGAGCGCCAGGTCATCGATCCGCAGCGCGCCGGAGATGATCGGCACTGGGTGGTGGAACTGCGCGACCTCGGCGGCGATCGCGCCGCCGAGGAACATCAGCGTCAGCAGCGGAACCACGCGCTCGCGCAGTACCGCACCGCGGAGCAGGCCGACGAGCAGCACGAGCAGCGCGCCGACCGTGAGCACGACGAAGGGCGAGAGGCCTCCCCAGTCGATGTGGGGACCCTTGATGTGCGCCGCAGCGGCGAGCAGGATCATCGCGACGCCGTCCTGATCGTCGACTGCGCCTGCGCCGAGGAGATCGCGGCCTTGAGGCTGGGTTCCGAGCGCCGCAGCCCGAACTGCGGATAGAAGGCGAACACGAGGATCACTGCCACCAGCGGCACGATCGCGGCCGCGTCAGCCCACCCGATCTCACGTGACTCGACATCCGCGCCCACTCGGTTGTGCATCGAGGATACGAACAGGCGCAGCGCGTAGACGGCGGCACCCACGACACCGACGAACGCGATCGCGGCGATCGCGAGCTTGGCCTTGAACACTCCTAGCAAGATCATGAACTCCCCGATGAAGTTCGCCGAGCCCGGCATCGCCAGCCACGCGAGCGCGACGATCAGGAACAGCGCGGCAAGCACCGGGGCGCGGAACGCGATCCCGCCCATGTCGCTGAGCTTCTCCGAGCCGCCGGAGCGAGCGGCGAGCACGGCCACGATGAAGAACGCCGGCGCCGTGACCAGCGCGTGGTTGATCATCTGCAACAGCGCACCCTGCCCGCCCTCGGGGCGCAGCGAGAAGATCCCGAGCACGATGAAGCCGAGCTGGGCGACGCTGGAATAGGCGACGACCAGACGCGCGTCAGGCGTCGTGAACGCCATGGACGTCGCCCACAGGATTGAGACCAGAGCGATCAGCAGCATCAGCGTCTGGTAGTGGGTCGCCGCGTACGGGAACAGCGGCACCACAATCCGCAGGAACCCGTAGGCCGCGACCTTCGAGAGGATCGCCGAGAACACCGCCAGCGCGGGGATCGGCATCGACTTGTAGCCGTCTGCCAGCCAGCCGTGGAAGGGGACAAGCGGCATCTTCACGAGGAACGCGGCGGCGAAGCACAGGAAGATCCACTCCTGCGAGGCGCGCGAGAGCGGCAGGGCCTGGAGCGAGGAGAGGGCGAACGTCAGGCTCGTCCCGTGCTGATCAGAGGCCAGCACGCCCGTCGCGATCGCGGCGGCGAGCATGAAGAACGAGCCGACGAGCGTGTAGACGACGAGCTTGGTCGTCGCGCGGACGCGGTCGCCGCTGCCCCAGATCCCGATCAGGAAGTAGAACGGGATCAGCATCAGATCGAAGAACGCCACGAACAGGGCCAGGTCCTGGGCGCAGAAGGCGCCCAGCACGGCGCTCTGCGCAAGGCCGAAGTGGAAATAGAAGGAGCGGGGGCGCTCCCATTCGCGGAACGAGGCCCAGATCAGCGACGTCGTGAACAGCAGGCAGGTGAGGACGACCAGCGCGACGTTGAGGCCGTCGAGGCCGAGCTTGTAGTGGATCCCGAGCGCGCCGATCCAGACCGTGTCGGTGAGGAACTGAAGTCCCGCGTGACCGAGCTTGAAGCGCGCCAGGAACGAGATCGCGATCCCGAGCGTGACGAGGCTCCCAACCGCAGCGACGCGACCGACCACGCGCCGCGGAAGCTGCGAGGAAACGACTGAGATCGCCAGCGGCAGCCAGATGAGAATCGAGAGGGTCACGAGCTCGCGATCAGGAAGTAGAGGGCGATGGCAGACATGCCGACGACGAGTGCCGCCGCGTAGTAGCGGAGAAAGCCGGTCTGCAGGCGGCGCACCGCCGCCGACCCGGCGCGCACGGCGCCGAGCGTGCCGTCGGTGATCGTCCCGCTGACGAGGACTCGCTCCAGCACCGACTCCGTGAACCGTCCAACCCACAGCGCGGGTCGCACGACGGCAACGTCGATGAGCTCATCGAAGTACCACTTGTTGACGAGGAAGCGGTGCAGCAACGGCAGCCGCTCGATCAGCGAAGCGGACGTTCCCGGTGCCACGACCCACATCCGATACGCGATCGTGATCCCCGCGATCGCGATCAACGCGCCAATCACCAGGCCCACCCATGCCGGGCCGCTGTGGACCTGGACATGAGCGAACTTGGATGTCGCAAACGTCGGGTCGAGGAACCGGCCGACGGCGTCATCGATTCCCGGGATCTGAATCACGCCGCCGACGACCGCCAGCGCCGCCAGCGCGCCCATCGCGACCTTCATCGGCAGATCACGCTCGGCGATATGGTGCTCGGGCCCGGGGAAGCCGACGTCGGTGTCCTCCTCCTCGCCCGTCATCGGGTTGCGCGGGGCATCGGCGTGCGCCAGATGCCCATGTTCGAGCTCGACGGCCTCCGGCACCGGATCGCCGAGAAACGCCCGGAAGATCATCCGGAAGGTGTAGACGCCCGTCATCAACGCTCCCACGTAGCCGGCGATCCCGAGGATCAGAAAGCCGCCGCCGCGGTGGTCGAGGAAGGCGATGATGTCGTCCTTCGAGAGCCAACCTGAAAAGGGCGGCAGGCCCGACAGGGCCAAGCCGCCCACTAGAAAGCACCCAAACGTGAACGGCAGCGCTCGCCGGAAGCCGCCCATCCGGTCAAGCGACTGCACGCCCGCCATCGCGCCGATCAGCGAGCCGGCAGCCATGAACAGCAGCGCCTTGAAGAAGGCGTGCGTCATCAGGTGAAACAGCCCGGCGGAGTAGGCGCCGACGGAGACGCCCATGATCATGTAGCCGATCTGGGACATCGTCGAGTAGGCGATCACGCGCTTCAGATCGGTAACGACGAGGCCGATCGAGGCGGCGATCAGCAGCGTCAGACAGCCGCCAATTGCGGTCACGTCGGCAGCCGTCGGCGCCTGCTCGAATAGCGGATGCATCCGCGCGATCAGGTACACGCCCGCGGTGACCATCGTCGCGGCATGGATCAGCGCCGAGACGGGTGTGGGGCCCTCCATCGCGTCCGGGAGCCATGTGTGCAGCGGGACCTGCGCGGACTTGGCGAACGCACCAAGGCCAAGCAGCAGGCACGCCGCCACCAGATCGGTGCTGTTGTGGTGAAAGACGTGCGGCACCGCGCTGAACGACTTCAGGAAGTCCACCGATCCGGTGCGGCGGAAGATGAAGAAGGTGCCCAGCACGAGACCCACGTCGCCGACGACGTTGATCACGAACGCCTTAATCCCCGCGCGGGTCGCAGTGGTGCGGCGATACCAAAACGAGATCAGCGCATAGGACGCGAATCCGACGAACGCCCAGCCCACGATCAGCAGTACGAAGTTGCCGGCGAGCACGAGCAGCAGCATCGAGAGCACGAAGAAGTTGAGATAGGCGAAGTAGCGGCTGTAGCCACGGTCGCTCTTCAGGTAGGCGACCGAGTACAGGTGGATCAGCGCCGAGACACCCGAGACCACGAGCGCCATGAACACCGACAGCGGGTCGACGAGGATGCTCAGCTTCGCATCGACGCCCACCGAGCTGTCGTAGCTCCAGATCGTCGAGACGAGCTGGCGATGCTCAGGGCTGTGGCCCTCCAGCGCGATGAACATCACGACGCTGAACACGAATGACAGCGCGATCGCCCCGGCACCGATCCAGCCGGCGGTCACCCCGGGCAGGCGGGCCCACAAAAGCCCGATCACGACCGTGCCCACGAGTGGGCACAGGAGAACGAGCCACCCGAACGTGGTGGCGGTCACCCCTTGCCTCTATCCGGTCGGCGCTTGTGATGGCGTCCGCGAGCATCCAGCTCGCGGTGAACGCTCGGCTTCGCCTCGCTCCTCATCCGTTCAGCTCGTGGAGCTCATCGACGTCGATCGGCATCCGCCGGCGGTAGATCGCGACGATCAGTCCGAGCCCGACCGTCACCTCGCAGGCGGCCACGACCATCACAATCAGCGCGAACACCTGGCCGTCCTCGCCGCCGTGCATCCGAGCGAAGGACACGAGCGCGAGGTTCGCCCCGTTGAGCATCAGCTCCAGACACAGGAGGATCACCAGCGGGTTACGGCGGGTGAGCACGCCGGCTGCGCCGATGCAGAAGATCAGCGCGGAGACGACGAGATACCAGCCGATCGCCACTAGCGGTGCCTCCGCGAAGTCGTGGTTGCCGCCCTCACCAGCCGCCCTGGAACCGTTTGCCCACGACCTGGACCTCGGGTTCCAGATCGTCCTCGGCCTCGAGCGCATGGCGGACGCCGGCCGCCTCGGCCATCGTCCCGGTGTAGGCGGGTCGCGGCATCCTGACCCGCAGCTCGAGCTCCTCGTCGGGACCCTCGAGTCCGCGCCGCCGCCGCGCCAGCACGACGGCGCCGATCGCGGCGACGAGCAGCAGCAGCGAGGCGACCTCGAACGGGAACAGGTAGGTGGTCAAGAACAGCTGGCCGATGTGTCGCGGCGTCCCGAACCCGGAGACATACCCGGCCCCCTTCGTGGAGATTCCCTTCAGCGCCGAGCCGAGCATCGCCAGGCACAGCTCGACCGCCAGCGCCAGCGCGAACAGCGGTCCGACGATCCGCAGCGCGCTGCCGGCGGCCAGCTCCTCGCCGCTGCCGACGTACGCGACCACGAACACGTAGAGCACCATCACCGCGCCCGCGTAGACGATCACCTGCCCGGCCGCCACGAACTCGGCGCGAAGCAGCAGGAACAGTGCCGCTAATGAAATGAGGTGGAAGACCAGCGCCAGCACGCTGTAGAAGGGGTTGCGGATCGTGATCACGCCGATCGCGCCGGACAGCGCCCCGATCGCGGCAATGAAAAACAGGACGGCGCTCATCCCTCGGCCCCCCGCATCACTCGCCCTCGGCGCGCAGCGGAGTCCGCTCGATCGGCTCCGCCAGCAGCATCTCCTTCGTAAAGATCAGGTCCGACCGGGTGTAGTCGGACATCTCGTAGTCGTGGCCCATCGTGATCGCGTCAAACGGGCACGCGACCTCGCAGTAGCCGCAGAAGATGCACCGACTCAGGTTGATCTCGTAGACCGCCGCGTAGCGCTCGCCCGCCGAGACGCGATTCTCCGGGGTGTTCTCGGCGGCGACGACGCGGATGCAGTCCGCCGGGCAGGCGGCTGCGCACAGGGAGCAGCCGACGCATTTCTCGAGTCCGGTGTCCTCGAAGCGGTGGAGCTTGTGGCGCCCGCGAAAACGCGGATAGACAGGCGTCTTCTCCTCCGGGTACTGGATCGTCGTCGTTCCCTCAGCGATCCGCGCGAACGTCGTCTTCAGTCCGCGGAGCGTCTCCCCGAACGTCCGATAGGCGCCGGCGGCGGGACTGTGCGCCGGATGTCGGATCACCTTGATGACGTCTGCGCCCGGGTCGTAGGTCATGATGCGACCAGTACCGCGGTGACGGCGAGGTTGAGCGTCGCGAGCGGCAGCAGCACCTTCCACCCGAACGACATCAGCTGGTCGTAGCGAAGGCGCGGAAGCGTCGCGCGGATCCAGATGAAGAAGCTCAGGATGATCGTCATCTTGATCAGCACCACGAACGGGTCGACCCAGCCCGGGGGATTGATGCCGAAGGGCAACAGCCAGCCTCCCAGAAACACGGTCGTGGCGATTCCCGAGACCGTGATCATGTTCGCGTACTCGGCGAACGTGTAGGCGGCAAAGGGCGTGCCGCCGTACTCCGTGTAGTAGCCCTGGACGAGTTCCGCGTCGGCCTCCATCAGGTCAAACGGCGCTCGGTTGGTCTCCGCAAACGACGCGGTCATGAAGATCAGAAAGCCCGCGAGCTGGGGGATGAAGTACCACATCCCCGTCTGGGCGTGGACGATCCCAGTGAGCGACAGCGTGCCCGCCGTCATCACCACGCCGATCAGCGCGAGGCCCTGGGAGACCTCGTAGGAGATCAGCTGGGCGGCGCCGCGCATCGCGCCAAGGAACGAGTACTTGGAGCCCGAAGCCCAGCCGCCGAGCATCACCCCGTAGAACGCGATCCCCGCGAACGCGAACACGTACAGCGGCCCGATCGACACGTCGATCCCGTACAGGCCAACCCGCTGGCCGAAGATGTGCTGGACATCGCCAAACGGAATGATCGCCAGCGCCGAGATCGCGGTGAGGATCGCGATCACCGGGGCGATGCGGTACAGGTAGCCGACCGCGGTGGCGGGACGGAACGGCTCCTTGGTGGCCAGCTTGACGATCTCGGCGAGCGGCTGGAGCAGGCCGAACGGCCCGACGCGGTTGGGTCCGAAGCGTGCCTGGAAGCGGCCCAGCAACTTCCGCTCATACACGATCAGGATTGGCAGGAGGCCGAGGATCACCGCGAAGATCACCACCGACTTGATGATCTGAACCCACCAGGGCTCGAAGTAGTTGACGAGTGCGAGCGGGGTCATCGCGCCTTCGCCACCTCCACGCTCTCGCCGCTCAGCGCGTTTGCCGAGTCCTCGGCGATGCCGTCGGCGAGGAACACCGCTCCGGGCGGGACGGCGGACCGGACGACCGCCTTCGCCCGCAGCCGCGTCCCATTCTCGGCCACGTCCACAAGATCCCCGGACGCGACCCCAAGCCTCCGCGCATCTTCGACCGAGAGCTCGAGCTGCTGGCGGGCAATCGTGTAGTGCAGCGAGGGGGAGATCTCAACTTCGGGCGCGGCCCAGATCGGGCGGTATATGCCCAGCCGCAAAGCACCGTTGCTCGCCTCCGCATGTTGAGGCGTGATCGGAAACGCCTCGCGCGGCGAGCGCAGCCGAGCGGCCTGCTCACGCTCGGGCCAACGCAGCCCGCGGCCGCCGATCTCCTCGAGCGCGATGCCCTCATAGAACGGCACCGCGTCGACGAGCTGCTGGAAGGCCATCGAGCTCGTCAGCACGCCCAGATCACCGCCAAGCAACCGCCCGAGCTCGGTGATCACCGACCACCCGGCGCGCACTCCGACCGGGTGCGCGATCGCCGAGCGCAGGCGTTGGAGGCGCCCGTCCGGGTGAACGACCGTGCCGTCCTTCTCCGCGTAGGAGTCAGCCGGGAAGACGACGTCGGCGTGCTCGCGGAGCCCTTCGGTCAGAACCGACGCATGCGCGACAACCAGCCCCGCATGATGGAGCGCGTTCTCCCAGCGATCGCGATGCGGCTGCGTGCGCAGCGGGTCGATCTCGAACAGGTACAGCGCCGTGATCTCGCCCTCTTCGACGCCGTGCGGGATCGCGATCGCGCTGCGGCCGGTCCGGTCCGGATCGCTGTAGCCGGGTCCAGCGTCCGGAAGCACGCCTGCCTCGCGCAGCCCGCGGCCATTGGTGCCGGCTGGGATCTCGAGCAGCCCCGCACCGGGACGCTCGGCGAGGCGCAAACGCTCGGCCAGCACCCGCAAATGCGCCGCGGCGCCGCGCATGCGCTCGCCCCACAAAACGACTACGTCGGACCCACCGTCCCTGAGCAGCTTCGCCAGCTCGCTCCGCGGCTCGCCGCCCAGCTCTTCGCCCAGCTCGGCCAGGAACGCGGCCTCCTCACCCGGCGCGATCCGGACGACAACCTGAGCGTTTGCGTCAAGCGCGCCCGGTCGCGCGCTCACCACCGCGAGCTGCACGCCCCGGCGCCGCACGCCCTTGCGAATCCGCAGGTCGAGGATCGGCGCATCGTCGAGCGGATCGCAGCCGACGACCAGCACGGTGTGGGCAAACTCGAGGTCGGGGACGCTGGCCTGCAGCGCGGGATTGGCAAGCGCAAGGAGATCGTCAACGGACGCGCTCGAATCTCCCCGCGAGTCGATGCTCGGCGACTCGAGCAGCTCGCGCATCAGCCGCTGGATGAGGAAGCCCTCCTCGTTTGTCGCCTGACCCCCGACAAGCGCCGCCACGTGCCCCCGATGCCGCCCGAGCCCGGCGGCGGTGCTCAGGGCCCGGTCCCACGAGACCTCACGCAGCTCCCCGCCGTCGCGGACGAGCGGCTGCGTGATTCGCTCGTCGACGTGGATCGCCTGGTAGCAGAAGCGTCCCTTGTCGCACAGCCAGCCGTCGTCGACCCCCTCGTGACCGGGGTCGCGGGCCAGCACCCGCATCACCTTCTCGTCGCGCACAGTGAAGTTCACGTTGCACTGGGCCGGGCACAGCGTGCAGATACCGCCCGCCCCCTCGATGTCCCACGGGCGCGCGCGGAACCGGTAGGGCTGGGAGGTCAGCGCGCCGACCGGACACAGCTCGATGATGTTGCCGCTGAACGGCGCGACATATGGGTGGCCGTCGTGAGTGGCGACGAACGTGTGGGCGCCGCGCTCGGCAAAGATCAGCTGGTAGTCCTCCGCGACCTCCTGGGAGAAGCGCACGCAGCGGTAGCAGAGGATGCAGCGCTCGCGATCGATCGCGATCACCGGCGACAGAGCGAGCGGCTTGACGAAGTGGCGCTTGGGCTCGATGAAGCGACTGCGGCCGAGCCCCCAGCCGAAGGTGATGTCCTGGAGCGGGCACTCGCCCCCCTTGTCGCAGACTGGGCAGTCGAGCGGGTGATTGACGAGCAGAAACTCGACGATCGCGTTCTGGGCGTGGCGAACGCGATCGGTCTGGGTGTGGACGACCATCCCGTCCTTGATGGGCGTCGAGCACGAGGTCTGGAGCTTCGGAATCCCCTCGATCTCGACGAGACACATCCGGCACGCGCCGACGGGGTTCCCGAGCTTCGGCTCATAACAGAAGTACGGGATGTCGATGTCCCCATGCTTGGCGGCGTCGACGAGCATCGATCCCTCGGCGGAGCGCACCTCCCGGCCGTCGATCGTCAGCTGGATGATCTTCTGCTCGGGTCGGGGCACTATTCCGCGACCCCGAGAGGAACCACATCTTCGAGCGCCCCCACCCCGGCACGCTCACGGGCTGTCTCGATCTCCGCCTCCAGCTCGTCCCTGAACTTCTCCACCATCGAGCCGATCGGCATCGCCATCGCATCGCCGAGCACGCACAGGCAGTTTCCGATGATCTGCTCCTGGACCGAGGCCATGATGTCGAGGTCCATCGGCGTGGCCTCGCCCGACTCGATCCGCTGAAGCATCTTCACGGTCCAGTTCGTCCCCTCACGGCAGGGAACGCACTTCCCACAGGACTCGTGCGCATAGAACTTGGCGACCTTCAGCGCCACCTCGAGGACCGAGTGGGAGTCGTCGACGACGATGATCGCGCCGGAGCCGAGCATCGAGCCGGCCTTGGCCATCGTGTCGAAGTCGTAGGGCAGGTCAAGGTCGGCAGCAGTCAGGACGGGCGCGCTCGACCCGCCCGGGAACCAGAACTTGACCTCGTGCCCCTCCGGCGGCCCGCCGGCGAGGCCGTAGATGATCTCGCGCGAGGGGACCCCGAGCTCGATCTCGTAGTTGCCGGGGCGCTGCACATCGCCGGAAACCGACACGAGCTTCGTCCCCGTCGAGGTCTCGGTGCCGAGCTTGGCGTAGGCCTCGCCCCCCATCTGGATGATGTGCGGCACGGTGCACAGCGTCTCGACGTTGTTGATCAGCGTCGGGCCGTGGTACAGGCCCTCGATCGCCGGAAACGGGGGCTTCAAACGCGGGTTGCCGCGCTTGCCCTCGAGCGAGTCGAGCAGCCCGGTCTCCTCGCCGCAGATATACGCGCCGGCGCCGCGATGGAGCACCAGTGACATTGTGTGGCTCGAGCCGAGGATCCGTTCGCCGAGATAGCCCGCCTCCAGAGCCTCGGCGATCGCCGCCTCCAGGATGTCCGCCTGGTGCGCATATTCACCTCGGATGTAGATGAACGAGCGGCTGATCTCCGCGGCCCAGGTGGCAATCACGATCCCCTCGATCAGCATGTGCGGGCTCTTCTGCATCAGCTCGCGGTCCTTGAACGTGCCGGGCTCGGACTCGTCGGCGTTGCAGACCAGGTACTTGTCCATGGCGCCGTGCGGCAGGAACGAGGCCTTCTTGCCCATCTGGAATCCGGCGCCGCCGCGACCGCGGATCTCAGAGGTCGATATCTGGGCGAGCGTCTCCTGCCGGGTCATCCCGAGCGCCTTCCGGAGCGCCTGATAGCCGCCGCGCCGCTCGTAGACCGGGAGCGTGTTGAGCCCGGGCTCGTCGATGCCCTCGAACAGGAGCTTCATTCGCCCTCGTCCTCCTGCGACTCGGCCTCGTCGGCCGGAAGCTCGATCGGCGCGCTCGGGCCCGGGCGATCGACCTCGTCGCCCCGCGGTCCAAGCCCCGCCGTGTCGGCCATCGAAACGTCACCCCGATCGGGTGGACCAAAGTCGTCCGCGCCGCGCGCGACTCCGGGATCGGCGCAGCGGCGATAGCGCAGCTGTTTGTGCTCGAGAACGGGGCGACCGGAGTGAAGGTCCTCGATGATCCGCCCCGCGTCCTCGATGTCCAGCGGGCCGACGTACTCGCCGTTGACCGATGCCATCGGCGCGATATCGCATGCGCCCAGGCATTCGAATGAGCGGACGTTGACGTCCTCGTCGCCGGCCGCGGCGGCGAGCATCGCCTCGTAGAACTCGTCGGCCCCGAGCAGCGAGCAGGAGATGTTGGTGCACACGTAGACGTCGTTGCGCGGCTTGGGCGTCGTCTCGAGCATGTCGTAGAACGTCGCCACTGACGTCAAATAAGCGGGGGTGAGCTGCATTACCGCCGCCACCTGCTCGATCGCCTCAGGGGAGCACCACCCGTGGACCTCCTGCGCCGCGTGCAATGCGGGGATCGCCGCCGAGCGGCGGTCCGGGTACTTGGCCATCGCCGCCTCGATCTCGCGCCGCAACTCCTCCGGGACCGCCACAACCGCCGGATCCGGGACGACCGCGGGCGGCTTGCTCAGGTCGACCGCCTCGTCCCACCCCGGGACGCGCGAGCCGTGACCGAAGCGTGGAACGTGACGCTGCGGACTAAATCACTCATCGATCGATCCCTCCGAGGATCGGGTCGAGCATCGCCAGCGTCGCGATCAGATCCGCGATGTAGCCGTCGCGGACCATCGGGGCGAGGGCCTGCAGGTTGACGAAGCTCGGATCGCGCATGTGGACCCGCGCCGGCTTCGCCGAGCCGTCGGCGCGGACGAAGCATCCAAGCTCGCCACGGGGCCCCTCGATCGGGTAGTACGCCTCGCCGGGCGGGACGCGAAAGCCCTCGGTGACGAGCTTGAAGTGGTGGATCAGCGCCTCCATCGACGTTGCCAGCTCGTGGCGGGGCGGCAGCGCCACCTTGCGGTCAGGGGTGATGTGGGGACCTTCGGGGAGGCCGTCGAGCGCCTGCTCGATGATCTTCGTCGACTCGTAGAGCTCGGCGTGGCGCACCCGAAAGCGGTCGTAGTTATCGCCGACGGTCCCGACAGGGACCTTGAACTCGAAATGGTCATAGCTCGAGTAGGGGGCGGCCTTGCGCAGGTCCCACGGATTGCCCGCGGCACGCAGAAGCGGACCCGACACCCCGAGCCCCAGCAGGGTCTGCTCGTCGACGACGCCTGTACCCCGCAAGCGCTCCAGGACGATCTCGTTCTTCTCCAGCAGATCCGCGTACTGGTCCGCACGGTCAGGCATCACCTTCAGGAACTTGCGCACCTTCGCCTCGAACCCGGGCGGGATGTCCTCGAACACGCCACCGACCTGGAAATAGCGCGTGTGCATCCGCTGGCCCGATGACATCTCGAACAGATCGAGGATCGACTCGCGCTCGCGAAAGCAGTACCAGAACATCGAGATCGCGCCGAGGTCGAGCGCGCTCGTCCCGAGCCACACCATGTGGGAGGCGAGGCGGTTCAGCTCGAGGTGGATCACGCGGAGATACTGCGCCCGCGGCGGCACCTCGACTCCCAGCAGCGACTCAACCGCGCCGCAGAACGCCATCGCGTTGAAGTAGTAAGACAAATAGTCCATCCGCTCGACGACCGGGATCACCTTCCAGTACGCCTTGTCCTCAGCCGTCTTTTCGATCCCGGTGTGGACGTAGCCGATGATCGGCTTGATGTCGCGGACGACCTCGCCCTCGAGCGTCGCCAGCAGGCGGAGCACCCCGTGCGTAGCAGGATGGTGCGGCCCGATGTTGAGCGTCAGCAGCTCGTGGGCCTCGCCCTCGCCGGTGGGCTCGGTCGTGAGCGTGATCGACTCCTCACGGCGGCGGTAGTCGTCGGTCAGGCTCACTGCCACTTCCCGTATGACGCCTCTTCGTTGAACGTGAACAGCACCGGCTCACCGCCGACGGGGAAGTCGCGACGCTGCGGAAAGCCCTCGTAGTCCTCGGGCATCAGGATCCGACGCAGATCCGGATGACCCGTGAAAACGACGCCGAACATGTCGTAGACCTCGCGCTCGGGGAAATCGGCGCCGGGGAACAGCTCCACCACCGACTCGATCCGGCCAACCTCCGAGTGGACCCTCGCCTTCACCGACAGCCGGTCGACCTCCTTCATGTCGAGCAGCTCGTAGATCACCCCGAGGCGAGGCTCCTCCGGGTAATAGTCGACGCCGTGGAGCGAGGCGAGGAACGTGTAGCCCTTCTCGTGGAGCCGCTCGAGTACCGGCCTCACCTGCGCCGGGTTTACGAGCAGCGTCGCCCGGTCGCGGTGAAACTCGGTGTCGATGACGGACTGCGAGTCTGCCTCGTGGAGCTCCTGCGCGAGCAGCTCGAGCCCCGTGGCGTCAGGCACCCGCCGTGTCTCCGGGCCGAAAGACGTTGATGTCTGGGCTCTCGAAGTCGGCGGCGTGCTCGCCCAGCTCGGGCGGCAGCAGCTCCTCGGTGCCGATCGCGTCGTAGCGCTTGCGCCAGGTCTCCGTCGGCTCCCCGAGCACCTTCTCGCGGAGCTTCAGGATTCCGTGGGCGAGTGCCTCCGGTCGTGGCGGGCACCCGGGGACGTGCACGTCGATCGGCATGAACTTGTCGGCGGGCACCAGCGAGTAGTTGTTGAACACGCCCATCGACGAGCAGCAGGCGCCCATCGAGATCGCCCACTTCGGTTCGAGCATCTGGTCGTAGAGGCGGCGGACAACCGGCGCCATCTTGATCGACACGCGGCCGGAGAGGATGATCAGGTCGGCCTGGCGCGGCGTCGCGCGCGCCGCCTCCCAGCCGAAGCGTGCGATGTCCATCCGCGAGGCGATGATGTGCATGAACTCGATCCCGCAGCACGCCAGCCCGAACGTCAGTGGGAAGAACGAGTTGCCGCGCGCCCATGACACGGCCCGCTCGACGGTGGTCATCATCACGCGCTCCTCGACGTAGCGTTCGAGCTCCTCGCCCTCCAGATCTCCGCGCAGCATGTCGCGCGCCTGGAGCTGGCGGACGCGGAAGTCGTCCGGATCGCCGCCGACCGGCGTTCGCTTTATTTCCACTCGAGTGCGCCTCTGCGCCAGACGTAGAGGAACGCGATCATCAGCAACACGACGAACACGATCGTCTCCGACATCGCGAACGTGCCGAACGCCCGCAGCTGCACCGCGATTGGGTACAGGAAGATCACCTCGATGTCGAAGAGGATGAACAGCATCGCGACGAGGTAGAAGCTGATCCCGAACCGGAACCCGCGCTGAATCTCCGATGGGAGCCCGCACTCGTAGGGGGCCTCCTTGGAGCGGTTCGGCCGCCGCGGTCCGAAGAATACGTTCAGCAGCGCGAACACCACTCCGACCACGCCACCGAGGACCATGAACACGATCGCCGGGAGGTAGGTACGGAGCACGATCGCTCGTTATACCACCGCGCGGCGGTAGTTTGTAACAAGGTGTTACTTAGTGCGAAATGCGGCTAGCGTGAGACAGGTCCACATCGTTGTTGGCAGCCTCGCGATCGGACTCACCGCGCTTGCGGGCCTCTATGGAGCGTGGTGCTGGTGGCGGGCACGGCCGAGCCGCTGGTTCTGGCGTCTGCTCCGTACCAGTCAGGTCGTGATCGTGCTCCAGGCAGTGTTGGGTGGCGTGCTGCTCGCGACGGGGAAGAAGGCTCCCAGCCTGCACGTCCTCTATGGGGTGCTGCCGCTGCTGGTCTCGTTCTTGGCCGAGCAGCTTCGGGTCGCCTCGGCGCAGATGGTCCTCGACGCGCGCGGGTTCGCGTCCTCGCGCGATGTCGGCGCTCTGCCCGAGGAGGAGCAGAGGGGAATCGTCGTGGCGATCGTCCAGCGCGAGCTGGGCGTGATGGTGCTCGCGGCGCTCGTCAACGTGGTCCTGCTCGCGAGGGCTGCGGGGACGGGCTAGTCGAGCCCCGCGCTGTGGTAGCGGCCTCCGTACCACAACAGCGGCTCGCCGCCACCGAGCCCAAGCGCAACGACCTCGCCGATCCCGATCGTGTGATCGCCGCCCGCGATCAGGTCACGCAGCTCGCACACGGCCCACGCCAGCGAGCCCTCGATGATCGGCACGCCGCACTCGATCCGGTGTGCGACGCCCTCGAGCTTCTCGGCCTCGGGCAGCTTCGAGGCGAACACGCCGGCCAGGCCCTCCTGGTCCGCCGCAAGCACGTTGACGCCGAAGCGGCGCGCCTCGCGGACGATCGGCAACGTGCGGGCGCCGTTCTCGAAGCAGACGAGCGCCAGCAGCGGCTCGAGCGACAGCGAGCACAGGGCATTGGCCGTCATCCCGCCTGCGCCCGCCGTACCTGCGCTCGTGATCACCGCGACGCCGGTGGCAAATCGGCCGAAGACCTCGCGAAACAGCTCAGGATCTGGCATCACAACTCGTTATAGCTTGATGGCCGGCGCGCATGCGCGCCGGCCCCGGCGCCGCATGCGGCGCCGGCGGCGCGGCACATGTGCCGCGCCGAACAACATGAAAACCGGCCCCGGCGCCGGCCCCCTTTGGTTGCCGCCGTGGGAGGACGATCGCGATGTTGTTGGGGCGAGCGTCTTTGATGCCGGCGCCGGGGACAGAGAGCGTGTTTCGGCGCGGGCGCGCGTGCTCCTGCTACGTAGCACTCTCAGCGTTCCGTACTGCCCGAGCGCCTCGTCGTCGAGGATCGTCGAGGCCATCACGTACGTGCCCGGGACGAGCGTGACCGTGAGCTGGGCCGATTCGCCGGGCGCGATCGGCTTGGTCGCGGCGGCCGACTGGCCACCGTGGCTCAGCGCGAGGTTGTGCGTGAGGCGGCCGAAGTTATGGACGATGATCGTCAGCTGACCGGCGCTGACGGTCGCGCTCTGGGGGTTCATTCTGAATTCGGTCAGCGCCACGCGCAGCGTGCGGTCGCTGCCGACGTGCTCGGTGTGGCCGCAGCCGCCGGTCGAGCCGAGAAGCAGCACGCGCGAGCGCCGTCGCGAACGACTTCCGTATGATCTCCGCCCGCATGAGCCGGGCCGTCAAGGTACTCCTCGTCTCGACGGCGGTCATTGCCGCCGCGTGCCTGACGGCCTGCGGGACCCAGCGAATCGAGGCTCTCGAAGTCCGACCCCAACTATTCGGGCGCGGTCCTGTTCTCGCAGCGCTGCTCCGGGCTGCCACACGCTGTCCTACGCGGCCACGCACGGCTCGGCCACGAACGTGCGCTCGCGCGAGTACACCAATGGCCCCAACTTCAATGTCCGCTGTGAGCGGCCGGTGACGCGAGTGCTGTATGCGATCGAGAACGGCGGCTTCTCCGGCGCGATCATGCCCCAGAACGTCGTCGTCGGCCAGGACGCGATCAAGGTCGCGGAGTTCGTCGCTACCTACTGCAGGGCGCCAGGCGACGGTAGCCCCAGGCGGAACCCGGTGCGTGACCCAACCGATCGGAGCGATCCCGTCACCGACCGCGACCACCGCCACGACCACGACGACGCCAAAGCCCGCGCCAAAGCGCACAGCCCACGCAAAGAAGAAGAAGAAGCGCCCGTAGGGCGTGCTCGACATCAGACTGATCCGCAGCGACCCTGACGCCGTCCGTGCGGCGCTCGCTCGCAGGGGACCGGAGCTGGCAGGGGCGATCGACGACGTGCTCAACCTCGATTCGCGCTGGCGAGCGCTGACAAGCGAGCTAGAGGAGCTGCGAGCCGAGCAGAACCGCGCGAGCAAGGGACGTAAGGGCGCGCCAACACCCGAGGAGCGCGAGCAGCTCGCTGCGCTCGCCGCACGGGGTCGTGAGCTGAGCGATGAGGAGGCGAACGTGCGCACGGCGCGCGACGCGGGGCTCGCCGCACTCCCGAGCATGCCCGCGCCTGACGCACCCGACGAAGACGAGGTCCTGCGCGAAGTGGGGGATGCCGGGGCGACCGGCAAGGACCATCTCGAGCTGGCGGGCCGGCGGATCGACATCGAGCACGCGGCGGAGGTTTCTGGCTCCCGGTTCGCCTACCTCCGAGGTGAGCTCGTGCTGGTCGAGCTCGCGCTCGTCCGATACGCGATCGAGAGGTTGCTCGGCGAGGGCTTTGAACCGGTGATCCCGCCCGTCCTGGTGCGCGAGCAGGCGCTGTTTGGCACCGGCTTCCTGCCCGACACCGAGCAGCAGATCTACGCGCTTCCTGACGACGGCCTCTATCTGGTCGGCACCTCCGAGGTGCCCCTGGCATCGCTGCATCACGACGAGATCCTCGATGGCGAGAGGCTGCCCGTCCGCTACGCCGGATTCTCGACCTGCTTCCGGCGCGAGGCTGGCGCGGCCGGGAAGGACACTCGCGGGATCTTTCGCGTGCACCAGTTCGACAAGGTCGAGATGTTCTGCTTCGTCCGGCCTGAGGAGGCGGAGGCCGAGCACGAGCGCCTGCTGGCGATCGAGGAGTCGATCCTTCAGGAACTCGAGATCCCCTACCGCGTGGTGGCGATCGCCGTCGACGACCTCGGCGCCTCGGCGTCGAAGAAGTACGACTGCGAGGCATGGCTACCGGGACAGGGTCGCTACCGGGAGCTGACGTCGTGCTCGAACACGACGGACTATCAGGCGCGCCGGCTGGGGATCCGCTACCGGGATGGGGAAGGCAAGCCCGCGTTCGTCCACACGCTGAACGGAACCGCGGCCGCGGTGGGGAGGACGATCATCGCGCTGCTCGAGAACGGACAGCGCGACGACGGCTCGGTCGCTCTGCCCCAGGCGCTCGTCCGCTACGGCGCGCCGGCGGAGCTTCCGCCTACTAGCTGAGAAGCCGAACCGGCTCGCCCGGCGAATCGAGCACGACAAGCGCGGCGCGCGGCGGTCCGCACGTCGCCACCCGCGCGCGCAGCCTGACGCCGTACGTATTCCAAGGGCGCACGTATGCGGTGACGACCTCGTCGCCCGCGACCGCCGCGGTGATCGCCTGGGGCAGGCTCGAGCCGGCGCCCGGCTCGGCGTATGCAGGCACCAGCAGCTCCGTCACCGCGCGGTTGATCGCCAGGTCCTCGTCGATCATCAGCAGGCGCTCGGCTTCACATGAGAGCGCTTGCACCGTGATCGCCTGGTCGACCACCAGGAACGCATCGCGTCCGTCGGGCACGATCTCGTGTCTGGTCTCGAGCAGCACGCCCAAACCGCACGACGCGCACACGCGTGACATCGGGCCGGGGGTCTCGCCGTCCGGCGGTGCGGCGGCGCAGTGCCCGCAGAACCACGCCGCCGCGGCTCCGCCCGCGTCGTATTCGGCGTCCCGTACAAGCCGTAGCGCAGGTTCAACCCCGGCCGAGGCCCTCATCCCGATCGTCCCCACGGGTGTTTAAACCGTGGGGAGCCGTCGGGGTTGGTGAGTTGGTCTACGCCGCCGCGGGCTCCGGGTCAGGCCGCACGACGACCGTGTCGGCGATCGGAATGATCTCGTCGACAGGCAGGTCGGCCAGCGACGCGTGCTGATGGATCGCTTCGGGGCTGCTTGCCTCGTAGATGCAGACGGTGCCCACCGACCCCGCTCCCTCGTCGAGCACGTAGCTGCGGATCCACCGGACCTCGTCGGGCATCTGCTCGTTGCCGACCTTGGTCGAACGGGCGGCCGCCTCCTGAAGCTCGGCCCCCGAACTCCAACCGCTGCGCCGCAAGATTGCGTAAAGCTGCATCCCGGTCTTCCTCTCCGTTCAGTTTGGGTCCCTACCTACCGTATCCCCGGCGCTGGGGGCGCGGGGAATTCCTGATCACCGCTTAGCTTGCCGAGCGCCTGCTCACGGCAGCACGCTAGGCGTCGAGAACGCGTCCGGCGCGGGGTCGGTGGCGAGTCGATGGAGACCGGCTGCAATCTTCTTCTCGAGGTTGATCAGGTGCGGGCTAACGAGCCCGGCGGCGATGTTGTCCTTCCCAGAGAGCGGGACTGTGGCCACCTGGCTCTGGAACTGCTTGATTTGCGCGGCGCTGAGGCCGACGTCCTTGAACAGTCGCAACAGCGCGGCGGGAAGGTGCCTCGTAAGCCGAGTCCGGGCTGCCTTGACCCGGCGCAGGGGAACGTTGATCGTCCCGCCATGAGCTGCTCGTAGGAGCTTGGCTAGCTTGCGCTGCAGCGCGATGTCGGATCGCACGAGTGCGGCGAGCCGATCGATGTACTT
This sequence comes from uncultured Solirubrobacterales bacterium, assembly GCA_963849295.1. Lineage (GTDB taxonomy): Bacteria > Actinomycetota > Thermoleophilia > Solirubrobacterales > Solirubrobacteraceae > Palsa-465. The sequence continues at coordinate 57,399 of CAWKGU010000012.1, read as the reverse complement.
GATCGCCGCTCGGACCTGTGCGTTTCGTGCGGTAAGGTCGCCAGCCGTTGCCGCGGACACGGCGCGATCCAGGGTCGTGTGCAGCACGGGGCCGATCGCCCCGACCGCGAGGGCGTTCCCCAGCAGCTTTCGGACCGTGCGTGCAAGCGGCGACTTGCCCGCCGGCTCGTTCGGCGTATGGGGAATGTGAGGTGCAGCGACAGTCTGGTATGCCGGATCCGGCGGGTCATTCAGCAGGCCTCCGAGTCCGGAGAGGCCAGTGCCAACAAATGATTCAGCCCCTCCAAGGATCAGGACGGGGACCCCCACTGGCGCGCCAGCGCCCGTGCCAGTTGCCACCGTGCCGGTGAGAGAGGTCCCAGCGCCGAGGAACTGGAGGGTGCCTCCCAAGTTGGTCAGGTTCTTCTTCAGCGACAGCAGGGGAGAGACGTTCGGGGTCACCGTGAAGTTGACCGCCGTCGGGCTGGTCTGGTGATGGCGGTCGCCACCGTATTGCGCCAGGACATCGACCGTACCAGGAAGGGCAACGATGTCAGCCCCACAAATCGAACTCTTCGGGCTATGACCGGGGGTGTTTCCAAGCGTGCACACACCTGAGGTCTTGACCACCCCCGAGGATCGAGGAGCCCACGTCGTGATCGTTACCTGCCCGGTCGGCACGGTCGGATGCTTGGTCGTGTCCGTAACCGTGATCAGACACCCGCTCCCGACTCCGAACACGACATCCGGGCAATACGCCGTCGTTATCGTGCAATGCAACGTTGACGCGGCGGCACGCGCCCCGGGGCGCCCGGAAACGTCCGCCGCGCTCCCCGGCGGCTGGCAGACCTGGTGAAGCGTCGCGGTGCCGGTCGCGGGCGGGTTCACCGAGTCGTCGGAGGCGGTGATCGTCACGTCTCCCGACTCCTCAGAGGGCTGGAGCCTGGTCGTGTAGGTGCCGTCCCCGTGGTCGGTGACAGTGCCGATCTTGACGTCGGGATCGGAGCTTGAAAATGACACGCTTTGTCCGGCGACGGGCTGGCTTCCCGAGCTTACGGTTGCAGTCGCGAGCACCTGGGTCGGGCACGACGACGTGGAACACACGTTGACCGTGTCAGGATCTAGCGTCACCGACACGTCGGTGCCATAGGTGATCACGATCCCGCCGTTGCCCGAGCCGAACCCCGGGTGGCTGGTCACGCTCGATCCGCTGGGGGCGACGAAGTCGCTGCCGCCGCCACCGCCACCCGCGTTGACGGCGTCCTCAGTGCCGCCACCGCCACCACCGCCGTAGTAGCCGCCGCCGCCCCCACCACCGCCATGGCTGTTGAGTGACCCGCCGCTACCGGCGCCGCCCTGACCCTTGGTTCCGCTGACGCCATACGGCACCCCGGCGCCCTGCTCGCCCGCCCCCCCGACGCCACCGGACGTCTGCGTCCCGGCCCCGCCGCCCTTCACGTAACTTGTCGCACCGTGGCTGCCGTACCCCGGAGAACCATCGTTTCCGCCAAGCCCAACCGGGTCAGGGGTCTCCTGGCCCCCACCCCCGCACCCGCCGCCACCGGCGGCGACAAGCAACACGCTCCCGCCGGAAACCGACACCGTCGAAGCCCCGCCCCCGCCGCCGCCGCCCATAGGGATCGGAGACCCCGAATAGCTTGCGCTGCCTCCAGCGCCGCCACCACCGACACCACCCTGACCGCCCGTGCCGCCCGACGCGGCCCCGCCCTGCCCGGCAACTTCGATCGACAACGTGGAACCCGGTGTCACCGCAAACGTCGCCTGCTCGAGGCCCCCCTTCCCGCCAGCGCAGTTCCCGTAAGAGCCGGGAACGCCCGTGCCCCCAGCCCCGCCGACCGCCGTGACCGTGACCTCCTTCACTCCGCTCGGCACCTGCAGGGTCGCCGGTCCCGGAGTCGCGTACGTCATCGTCTTCGCCGCCGCCACCGCCGGCACAAGCCCGAAGCTCCCGGCCGCGACACAGAGGCCCCGCGCCGCAAAGCGCGAGCACACACGCCGATAGTCGCCCGCAGCATCCATTGCCAGTCCTCAAGCGTAGGGCCGGAGCCCGGCCCTTCAGATTGTCGAGCAGCCTAACAGCGGAGACATGGCCGGTGGAAGAAGTGCGTATCGTGGCCGATGTGGACGAGGAACGGGGCGTGGGCACTGGAGCGTCCGGCTGGACGGTCAGCTGCCTGGTTCCCGTCTTCAACGGGGAGCGCTTCCTGGCCGAGACGCTTCAAAGCGTGCTGGCACAGAGCCGTCCTCCGTTCGAGGTGTTAGTCGTGGATGACGCGTCGACGGACGGGAGCGCGGCGATTGCCGACGGGTTCGGCGCGCCGGTAAGCGTGATACGCCGCCCACATCGAGGCTCGGCGGCCGCTCGCGAAGCGGGGCTCGCAGCGGCCCGGGGTGACTTCATCGCAATGGTCGACGCCGACGATATATGGCACCCGGAGAAGCTCGGCCGGCAGCTCGAGCGGTTCGAGTGCAGTCCGGAGCTCGATGTCTCGCTGGTCATGGCTGAGAACTTTTGGCAGCCGGAGTTGGCCGGCGAGGAGGCGCTCTACCGGACCCATAACCGCGTGCGCCTGTCGCACTCCTTCATCACGATGCTCGCTCGGCGCTCTGCGTTCGTCTCCGTGCCTATCGACGTGACGATCCCGCGGCTCGAGAGCATGGACTGGTTCATGAGGGCTGCCGAGGCTGGACTCCGAATCGACGTGATCCCGGAGATTCTGGTCCAGCGGCGGATGCACGCGACGAGCATGTCGCACGCTCACCCCACCGATGGGCATCTGCATTTGATCAAATCGATGCTCGACCGCCGCCGCGCTTCGGCCCAAACTGAGACCTAGCCGATGCGCATCATGTACATGGTCGACCGATTCTGGCCCTACATCGGCGGCGTCGAGGTGATGGCCGCCAGCGTCCTCCCCCGACTTCGGGAGCGCGGTCACGAGTTCGTCGTCGTCACCTCGCGGGACGACCACAACCTGGCCGAGCACGACGAGTTCTGCGGCATCCCCGTGAGGCGGCTGCCGCTCAATACGGCGCTGCGGGACAAGGACCCAGAGCGGATCGTCCAGATGCGTGACCAGCTCGTACAGCTAAGCGACGAGCTCTCGCCGGACCTCTTCCACGTCGTTTTCACAGGCCCGATGATGTACTACCTGACCGTTCTTCCAAAGGCGCATGGCGCGCGGGTGCTGCTTAGCTTTCATGGTTCATGGCGCTGGTACCGGCTCTCGGATGGCGTCCTGGGGCGATGCGTCTCGAACGCCTCCTGGGTGACTGCGTGCTCCGAGTCCGCTCTCGCTGACCTGCGAGCGAGAGCACCAGCGATCCTTGATCGCTCCTCGGCGATCCGCAACGGGCTGGACCCGCCGCAAGTCCAGCCCGCGTCACTGCCGTTCGATCCGCCCGTCCTGCTCTGCGTCGGGCGGATCGAGTACGAGAAGGGCTTCGACGTCGCACTCGAGGCCTTCACGCGGATCCTCCAGTCGGATCCTCGTGCGCGTCTGTTGATCGCGGGGGACGGAAGCCTGCGGGCCGAGCTCGAGCTCCTCGCGCTGCAGCTTGGGCTTTCGGATAGTGTCGAGTTCCTTGGCTGGGTGTCGCCTGAGCGGATGGCTGAGCTGATCAATCGCAGCACGGTCGTAATGGTTCCTTCTCGGGGTGAGGGTTTTGGTGTAGTCGCGCTCGAGGCCGCATTGATGTCTCGACCCGTGGTTGCGTCGAATGTGGGCGGGTTGCCCGAGGTCCTGGGCGATGCGGGCGTGCTCGTCCCATCGGAGGACAGCGACGCGCTGGCCGCTGCCGTGTTGCGGCTGCTACACGACCCGGAGATGGCACAGGAGGTGGGTCGGGGGTTGAAGCGGCTTGCGACGCGGGACTTCACAGCCGAGCGGCACGCCGACGAGTGGGAGCAGCTCTACGCTCAGATGATCATGCAGGAGCCCGCACTTGCCGTCTGACACGAGGGTCACCCTCAATACCGAGGTCGCGGCAGCCAAGCTGATCGACGACGAGGTGATCATCATCAACGTCATCACGGGTCACTACTACAGCCTGGAAGGCACAGCGTCGTTCGTGTGGCGGAGGCTCTCGCAAGCCGCGAGCGTTGATGAAATTGCGAGGGATCTAAGTGAGCGCTACGACGTCGGCGAAGCCCAGGCGCAAGCTGATCTCGAGCAACTCGTCGCCGACCTGCGCGAGCACAGACTCGTGGTCCCGCTTCCACCAGCACACCGGCAAGAGCGCCTGGAAGCAAATTTGGGGTCAGCGGGCCAGCGACTTCCGTACACACCTGCGCGACTGCAGGTCTTCACGGATATGGCCGACCTGTTGAAGGTCGATCCGCCGCTACCGAGTGGAGCGCCTGAGGTGTGGCAGGCGCCGCGCGGCGCGTAGCTGAGCTATTCACCGGCGTCCTCGAGTAGAGACGCGAGCGCTGGCGCGATGCTCGAGGGGTCGGTACCGACCTCGAACCGGAAGGCGCGGATCGAGTCGACCACGCCGCAGAGAAACTCGAAGTCGCTTTCGATGCGACCATCCTCGAGCCAGAGGAGCGACTGGGTCAAGGCACGCAGAGCCTCGATCGGACGCACCAATGTGAAACGGCTGTCAGCTTGAGGGCTCAGACACGGCAGCGCGAGCGCGACGATCCGGGTCGTGGCGCGAGACGCGCCCGGCACCGAGAAGAAGATCTCGTCCCCGTACGGATCGTCGTTGTTGCAGGCGCCCGAGACGAGACTGGGGAATGCGCGGGCTTGCGCGCGGTTAAGCTTGAGCACCGGGTACAGGCAGTGGCCGTGCAGCGCGTCGCCGAGGTCATCGTCGACAGAAATAACGTCGTCGCCCAGGAACTCGAAGCCCGCTTCGATGCACGCGCCGGAGATCGTCGACTTGCCGGTCCCGCTTTGTCCTGCGAGCAGAACGCCGCGCCCATCGCGCGCGACCAGCGCGGCGTGCATCGGCCATGAGCCGGTACGCACTAGCCAGGGCACGATCAGTCGTTGCCACGGCCGCATCACATTCGATGGAGACAGCCGGGCGTGTGAGATGGCCCAGCCCGCAGCTCGCTGCTCGATCCGGTCGTGGCGAAGCACGAAGCCAGGCCCGCTGTAGCTCGCGTACCGCTGGTCGCGGGTGACCGCGAAGCGCTCGCCGTTCGAACTGCAGCGCACCACGACCTCGTCACCGGTTGCCCTTGCCGGTGCGGCCTGACCGGACTCCCAGCAGTCCCACAGATCGAGCGTCAGCGCCGGAGGCGCGGTCCCTTCTGCCGGAAGGAGGGCCCGAGCAAGCACCGTGGCCAATCCAACTCCGAGCACGCGAGTCCTGAGAACCCTCCCGCCCACGCTGTAATCGGCGGTTCGCAGTAGATCTGGACGCACCCCGAGTGACTCCTCGAACGCGGTAATCAGCTCGGCCAGGGCCTCGGCACTCGGCTGACTCGGGCCCGCAAGCGGCACGTATCCCGACTGGCCAGACTCGGCGGGCTTGCCCACAGCCGCCCAGTATCACGGCACAGACGCTGCAGCGGAGAGGGGGGGATTCGAACCCCCGAACGAGGTCAACCCCCGTTACGCGATTTCCAGTCGCGCCCGTTCAACCGCTCCGGCACCTCTCCGGGGCCGCCAAGCGTAACGGCAGAATTCGGCCCGGATGGGCGTCCTGGGTGAAAAACCGGCCATATATTCCGGTTTTTCGGCCCGGTCGGAGCGCGTTCCGGTTTTTCGGCCCGGTCGGAGCGCGTTCCGGTTTTTCGGCCCGGTCGGCGCGCGTGCCGGTTTTTCCTCGGCCCGTCGGAGCAGCGACCGCCGACTCAGATCTGCCAAGAGCCGCCGCGCAGCAGCGGCACCTCGGACCCGGCTCCGCGGACCCCCGTCACCGCCAGCTCGTTGGAGCCGATCATGAAGTCGATGTGGAGGTCTGAGCGGTTCACACGCGTGCGGTGAGCGTCGCCCTCCACTGCGAACTCGAACCCCTCGCCGAGCGCGATGTGGCTCGCGGCGTTCTCATCGAGGAGCGTGTCGTAGAAGATCACGCCGAGCTCGCCGATCCGGCTCTCGCGATCGACGAGCGCGACCTCGCCGAGACGTGCGGCGCCCGGGTCGCGCCCGGCCAGCTCGCGCAAGACCCCGGCGCTCTCCTCCGCCTCGATCTCCACCGCCCGGCCGGCTGTAAACCGGACGCGCAGGCCCTTGATCAGCGCGCCAGAGACGAACAGCGGCTTGGTCGAGGTGACGCTTCCGTCGACACGCTCGGGGTCGGGGGTCGTGAACACCTCCTCGGTCGGGATGTTGGGGGCGTGGACGATCCCGTCCACGGTCTCGAGTCGCGCCGCGAGCCACCGGCTCCCGGGCAGCAGCCCGACCGTCAGGTCGGTGCCCGGTCCCTCGTAGCGCAGCGAGTCGAGCCGGAGGTCATTGAGCTTCTCTGTGATCTCAATCAGCCGGTCGAGCCGCGCGTCCCACGCCGCAACCGGATCCGGCTCGTCGAGTCGGCAAACGTGGGTGATCTCGTCCCAAAGACGCTCGAGGGCGGGCGCCGGCTCCAGCTCGGGATGCACGAGCGCCGCCCAGCCGGGCGTGGGGCAGGGCCCCACCGTCCAGTTGGTGGTGCGCTCGCCGACGACCTGAATGGACTCGCGGATTCGCGGGAGCATGTCCTTGCCCTGGAGCGTCGGGTCGATGCCGTCCATGATGTGCGGGTCCACCGGTCCGGTCAGCGACACGTAGGCGCAGCGGTGCTCACCGTAGGCAAGCATCACCTCGCCGTACCACGGTGGGACGAAGCCGAGCGTCGCCGGGTCCGCGTGCAGCGCCCGTGCGCGCTTCAAATGAAGGTCGAACACGCGCAGGTCGACAAACTTCGCCCCCGCCCTGTAGGCGGAGTCGGCGACGGCCCGCGCGAGCGGCTCCTTGCCGGGCTCAGAGCTGAGCGCCACGATCTGGCCCGGCTGGACGTTGGCGCCGAAGCGGACGATCAGCTCGGCCAGCGCGCTCACCCGGTCTGCCAAGCTCACCCGGTCTGCCGAGCTCACGGGCCAAGCCCCGGGACCATCACCCCGGGATTCATGATCCCCGCCGGATCGAGCTGGGCCTTGACGGCCCGCAGAACGGCGACCCCGAGCTCGCCGATCTCCTGTGCGTACCAGTCGCGATGATCGACACCGACGCCGTGATGATGGCTGATCGAGCCCCCGGTGGCGATGATTGCGTCGTTGGCGGCGGCCTTTGCGACACGCCATTGCTCGATCGGGTCCTCCAGCGCCGCCGCGCCGACCGTGAAGTAGAGCGACGCTCCGGTTCGATACACGTGCGAGATGTGGCAGAGGATCACCGGCGGCGTGCCCTGCCCGCTCAGTGACTCGCGCAGCGCGGTCGAGACGGCCTCGTAGAGCTTCGATAGCGAGGACCAGAACGTGACGGTCTCGAGCGTCTCGACGAGCGCGCCGGCGTCGAGCAATGCGTCACGGAGATACGGCCCGCGATAGCGATCGCGCGCCCAGGCCTCGCCGGCGTCGGGATCGATTTCGCCGCCGTCTCCGCGCAGGATCTCCGAGGCCTGCTCCCGGCGCGCGCTCACCTCATCGCTTCGTCCCTCGTAGCCGGCGATCGCCAGGCAGCCGCCGTCCGAACCTTCACCGAGCGACGTCGGTCGCGCCAGGTTCAGCGCCGTCTCTGCCTCGTCCGAGAGCCGCAGAACTGTCGGGACGGGGCCCTCCTGGACCAGCCGCCGCATTGCGGCAGCTCCTGAGGCAAACGACGCAAAGCGCCATCCGTCGTATACGCGCGCCTCGGGCGCCGGGCGTATCTGCACCGTCACGGCGGTGATCACGCCGAACGCTCCCTCGGAGCCCAGGATCAGCTGACGGAGGTCCGGGCCCGCGGCGGACTTGGGGGCGCGGCCGAGCGTAAGCGTTCCCGCCGGAGTCGCCAGGCGCAGCCCCACCACCATCTCGTCGAAGCGGCCATAGCCCGCGGACGTCTGCCCGCTGGAGCGCGCCGCCGCGAAACCTCCGATCGACGCGTACTCGAACGACTGTGGGAAATGGCCGATCGTGAAGCCGCGTGCGGCGAGCAGCTCCTCCGCCTCGGGGCCGCGAAGCCCCGGCTCGAGCACGGCCAGCATCGACTCCTCATCGACCTCCAATAGCGCGTTCATCCGGCGCAGGTCGATCACCACCGCCCCCGCAAACGCCTCGGTGTTGGCGTCGAGGCCGCCCACGACCGAGGTGCCGCCGCCGTACGGGACGACCGCGACCCGTTCCTTGGAGCAGATCCGCAGCAGCTCGAGCACCTCCTCATGCGAGGAGGGCGAAACCACCAGGTCGGGGACGAGCTCGCCCCATCGCCGGCGCGCACGCGCAGCATGTCGATCGTCGACTTGCCACCGGCGTGGCGGACCCGCGCCTCAGGCGATGACAGAGCATTTGCCTCGCCGATACCGCGGCCAGCTGATCAGCGACCGATGCCCGCAGGCGCACGTCGGGCAGCGCCACCTCGTCGATCAGCTCGACTCTGCGTCCGGGATGAGAAACCCCCAGCCCATCCCGCAGCAGTGCGAGCACGCTGTCCGGAAGAACTGGCACCTGCGATGGGTCGCCCCATCCCCACCAGGAGAGCTCGGCTGCGGGCCAGATGGGCGCGCGGATGACACGCGCCCACGGTATCCGTTCGCCGCGGTCTAAAGCATTAGAGGCCGGCCGGATGCCGTACGACGTAGCCCGCGGTCGAACCGACGGTCGAGCTCCAGCGCGTGCCGGTCTCTTGGAAGGCGATCGTGTCGAAGCGACGGCCGTCGATCGTCATCCAGGCGTGCGTGCTGTTCGCGTAGATCGTCACGTGCCGTCCGGGACCCGGCAGGCCAAAGCTCTCGAGCCCGCTTGAGTCCTCCGGCACCGACAACAACCCGCCGGCATGGAGCACATAGGAGACCGACCCGGAGCAGTCGTATCCGGCGGCATCAAATGAACCGTGGCCGCCGCCGTACACATATGGCGTATGCGCGATCCGGTCGCCCGCAGCGACCATCTCGGCGGATCAGGTCGGCGCTCGGATCGATGTGACGCTTGACGATCCGTGGGGCCGGCGTCCACCGCGCGATCCGGAAGTCAAGTGACGTCCGGACGGTCGGGGCCGGGGGGACGTAGCCCTCAGCAGCTCGCGTCGCGGCTGCATAACCAATCACGGGCACGAGCAGCGCCATGCCGGCACCGGTCATGCGGATTCCCAATCGCATTGCAGAGACTCCCTTTCTCTACGGCCGGCGCTCGGCCGGCCAGCAAGCGAATCGCGCGGTTAAGCAGTCAGGCGATTCGCACAGGCGAACTTACGTTCGCGGCAACATACGGGTGCTATCGCCCGGCTGTGTGATCGATCTCACGCTGAACGGGATCATGCAGGGCGCCGCCACGCCGGCACGCCGAGCAGCATCAGCCGGAGCTGTTTCTCGGCGACGCGGGCGATCTCCGCCTCGGCCGTCGGCGCCGCCACCGTCGGCACGTCGAGCATCGCCTCGACGGTCGCGATCATCGTGTTCACCATCAGCCCCGCGAGCATCTGCAGGTCGTCCGTGCTCCACTCCCGCAGGATCGGAAACCGCGCGAGATCGGTCGCGAGCTCGCTGGTGAACAGCCTGACCTCGCTGCGGATCGCATGCCTCAGCACGACATTTCCGCTCGCCCGTACCCGCGCCAGGAACGCGAAGTGCTGGCGATGGGCCACTGCACATGGTCCATCAAGATCGCCACCGAGCGCTTGACCATGTCCTCGGGGGGAACGCCAAGGGCGCGCGCCTCCCGCAGCATCCCGCGCAAGGTGCGAAACGATTCCTCGACGAGCGCCAGCCCGAGCTCGTCCATGCTGCCGAAATGGCGGTAGAACGCGGTCGGAACGACCCCGGCGGCCCGGGCGACGCTGCGCAGGCTGATCGTGTCGAAATTCTCGCCCGCCTCCATCCGCAGCAGCGTCGCCTCGAGCAGCGCCTGGCGGGTGTTCGAGCCCCGTGCACGCCTGTTCACGAAGCTCCGTGTGCGTCTGCTCACAGTATTGAAGATTAGCGGTTGACGTCATGGGTATGTAAGTGTACAACTGTTCACATGCCGCTTGCCACGACCGCCCGCCGCCTGCTTCGCTCGCCCGTTGTCGACCTGCTCGTCGGACCCCACGGCGTCGACCGCTATCTCGAGTTGATCCGCCCTGACCTGACGGTCTACGACGCGCGCGCCGAGATCGTGCGCGTCGACCGCCAGACCCCGCGGAGCGTCACGCTCACGATCCGCCCAAACGCCGCCTGGACGGGCTTTCAGCGCCGGGCAGTTCGTCCGCGTCGGAGTCGAGATCGACGGCGTTCGCCGGACCCGGACCTACTCGCCGGCGAGCTCGCAGCACGCGCGCGCGAGCAGCTCGAGCTGACGATCAGCTTCCTCCCCGACGGGCTCGTCTCGAGCTATCTGCGTAGCGAGAACCCCGGGGGGTCGTTCACCTCGGCACCGCCGGCGGGGAGTTCGTGCTCCCCGACCCCCGGCCCGACACTCGTGCTGATCAGCGGCGGCAGCGGCGTCACGCCGGTGATGTCGATGCTCCGCACGCTCCGCGAGGAGCGTGCTGACACTGAGATCGACTTCATCCACTACGCCCGCACCCGCGACGAGTGGCTGTACCGCAGCGTGCTCGACGCGATGCCCGACGTCCGCAGCCAGTTCATCGCCACGCGCGAGGGCGGTGCGCACTTCGGTCCCGAGACGGTGCCGGGCGCCGACGACGAGACGGTCGCCGCCGTCTGTGGCCCGCCTCGCCTGATCGACGCCGTCAAGCAAAGCTGGCCGGGCCCGGTCCTGTCGGAGACCTTCACCCCGCCGACGCTCGAGCTCGGCGCGAGCGCGAACGGCACGATCCGCTTCCTCCAGAGCGAGACCCAAGGACGCCCCGATCATCAGCCGGCATCGCTGCTCGAGCAGGCCGAGGCCGCCGGTCTCTCCCCCGAGTTCGGCTGCCGGATGGGGATCTGCCACACCTGCACCTGCCGCAAGACAGCCGGTCGCCGTCCGCAACGTCCGCACGGGCGAGGTCTCGGACGAAGAAGACGAAGACATCCAGCTTTGCATCTCTGTCCCTGAAGGCAACATCGCATTGGAGATCTAAATGACCCCCGACCCTTACCCCCCAGCAGATCGAACAACTCGGCAGCGAGCTCGACGAGCTCCGCAACCGGATCGTCGCCGAGCTTGGCGAGCGTGACGCCAACTACATCCGCACATCATCCGCTCCCAACGCGGCCTCGAGATCGCCGGACGCGCGCTGCTCGAGTTCGGCTTCCTTCCGCCGGTCTGGCTCGCCGGAACGACCGCCCTCTCGCTGTCGAAGATCCTCGACAACATGGAGATCGGCCACAACGTGATGCACGGCCAGTACGACTGGATGAAGGACCCGGCGCTTGATTCAAAGCGCTTTGAGTGGGACACCGCCTGCCCCGGCGACCAGTGGCGCCACTCGCACAACTACATGCACCACACCCACACGAACGTGCTGGGCAAGGATCAGCGACATTGGCTACGGCATCCTGCGGATGTCCGAGGATCAGCCGTGGCGCCGGCGCGACCTCGGCAACCCGCTGTACGCGTTCCTGCTCGCGCTGCTGTTCGAGTGGGGCGTCGCCGTCCACGACCTGGAGGTCGAGCGGATCGAAGCCGGGGAGATCACGCTGGCGGACAAGCGCGACATCCTCCGCGCGATCTGGCGCAAGGGCCGCCGCCAGGTGCTCAAGGACTATGTGGCATTCCCGCTGCTCGCCGGCCCCGGCGCTCCGTTCACGCTTCGCCGGCAATCTGACAGCGCCAACCTCGCGCGCAACGTCTGGGCGTTCATGATCATCTTCTGCGGCCACTTCCCAGAAGGCGTCGAGGAGTTCTCCGAGGAGGAGGTCGAGCACGAGACGCGCGGCGCCTGGTACCTGCGGCAGATGCTCGGCTCGGCCAACCTCACCGGCAGCCGGCTGTTCCACATCCTCAGCGGAAACCTCAGCCACCAGATCGAGCACCACCTGTTCCCCGACATCCCGGCGCACCGCTACGCCGAAATAGCTCGTCGAGGTCAAGCAGATCTGCCAGCGGTACGGGCTGAACGTACAACGCCGGCCCGCTGGCAAACAGTTCGGTTCGGTCGTGAAGAAGATCGTGCGGCTCGCGCTCCCGCCGAGGGCTCGCGCTCACGCGTTCCCGAGCAGCACGCCCGCGGCGACGATCAGCGCGCCGCCGAGCGCGACCTGCACCAGGCTGACCCGCAGCGGGACGTCCAGAAAGCGCTTGCGTATCAATGAGATCGTGATGAGCTCGATCGCGACGACGACGCCCGCGACCGCGAGCGCGGTGTTGACGTCTCGGATCAGGAACGGCAGCGAGTGGAACGTCCCGCCGAATGCCGTCATCACGCCGGTCACCGTCCCGCGCGTGAACGCGGTCCCGCGTCCCGTCTGCTCACCGGTATCTGACATCCCCTCCGAGAACGCCATGCTGATCCCGGCGCCGACGGCCGTTGCGAGCCCCACGAACAGCGCCGCGTGTGAGCCTGACAGCAGCGCCGCCGCGAAGATCGGCGCGAGCGTCGACAGCGTTCCGTCGATCAGGCCGACGAGGCCTGGCTGCACGTAGCGCAGGACTAACGAGCGCTCGTCGAGAGCCCTAATCCCTTCCAGCAACGCCGGCATCCGCGCTCACTATAGGCATGGGCGCGCGCGACCCATCAAATCCCGGCACGACCAGCTCAAAGCACGCGCCGCAACGACCCGGCCCCTGCCCACCCGCACCTCGCCGTGATGCGCCTCGGCAATCGCGCGCACGATCGCGAGCCCGAGCCCGGCCCCGCCGGTGCGCCGCGCGCGTCCGGAGTCGGTCCGGTGAAAGCGCTCGAAGATCCGTTCACGCTCGGCGACGGGGACGCCTGGCCCGTCGTCACACACGCTAAAGCGGACCTGGTCGCGCCCGACGACGTCGAACCTCGAGCCGCACCAGCCCGTCGCCCTCGCGCGTGTGGTCGATCGCGTTGCCCAGCAGGTTGCGCAGCGCCTGCGCCAGCCGATCAGGATCGCCAACCAGTGAGCCGTGGGGGAGCTTCCCGAGCTCGAAGCGCCGCTGCGCGGTGGCGGTGATCCCATCCCACAGCTCGGCCACGAACGTGTCAGCGCGATCTGCTCGACGCGCAGCAATCTTCGCGCTCGGCCTGCGCCAGCAGCAGCAAGTCGTCGACGAGGCGGCTGATCCGGGCGATCTCGGCCTGCACCGAGCGCTCCACGCGCCGCACCTCCTCGCCCGCGGGATTCGGGTGCGCCGCCAGCACCTCGAGCTGGCCGCGAATCACGGTCAGCGGCGTGCGCAGCTCGTGCGAGGCATCGGCGACGAATTCGCGCTGCGCCGCGAACGCGTCGGCGAGCCGGTCGAGCATGTGGTTGAAGGCCTCGGCCAGCACGCGGGTCTCGTCGCGTCCGCCGGGGCAACGGCATCCGCGGCTCGAGCTCGCCGGCGTCGACCCGCGCGGCGACGCTCGCCAGCCGGCGCAGTGGCGCGGACACGCGCGACCCCGCCACATACGACGCGACGAGCGCGAGCGCGAGCACGATCGCGGCGGCCAGCGCGAACGCCATCAGCCACGCTGTGCTGCGATCGCGCAACGACGCTCGAGCGGCTCGCCCGCGCCAATCAACATGCCGCCGCCCGCCGATCGATGATCGTCTGCTCGAGCACGCGGACGTGGCCGACGTCAGGCAGGCGCCGAATCGAGAAGCCGCTGCGCGGGACGAGCAGCGCGCGCGCCATCGAGTTCTCCGCGTCCTGCTCGGTGAGGGTCTCGTCCCGGCTCCGCGCCCGACGAGCCCGAACAGCTCGGGATGGTTGCTGACCGTGCTGACGCCCGGCACGGACACGAACAGCAGCGTCGAGGTCGCCTGGTACGGCTGCGAGGCGACGTAGCTACGCGCGGCGGCCGCCACCTGCCGGGGCGTGCGCGCGCCGAGCGCTTGCGATAGCTGGCTGACGTCACCGCGGAGGTCGCGGTCGATCTGGCTGCGAAGCTGCTGCCCGGTGCTGCGGTAGACGACGACGAACGTGACGGCCGCCGCGATCAGCAGCACGGCCGCGACCCACAGCGTCAGGCGCGCAGCGGATGCTGGTCGGCCACCTAACCGACATCGTCGAAGCGGTAGCCGACGGAGCGGATCGTCGAGATCGGGAGCGCATCTCCGTCGACGCGCAGCTTGCGGCGCAGGTACCCGATGTACACGTCGAGCACGTTCGTCCCAGGGTCGTGCTCATACCCCCACACGGCGCGCAGGATCTGCCGGCGCGAGAGCACCCTACCGCGGTGCTCGAGTAGATACACGAGCAGCTCGAACTCCGTCGTCGACAGCCGGATCGCGCGTCCGGCCCGCTTCACCTCGCGGGTGATCCGGTCGACCTCGAGGTCGCCCACGAGCAGCTTCTGTGACTGCGCCTCCTCGGCGAAGCGCAACTGCGCCCGGATCCGCGCCGCGAGCTCGCCGAGCGAAAACGGCTTGACGAGGTAGTCATTGGCGCCGGCGTCGAGGCCGGTCACGCGATCCTCGATCCGGTCGAGCGCGGTTAGCACGATGACCGGCAGCCGGGGCCGCACGTCGCGGAGCTCGGAGAGCACCTCGAGCCCCGAGCGCCCCGGCAGCATCATGTCGAGCACCACGAGGTCGTAGTGCTCACCGAGCGCGCGAGCGCTGCCACTGTCGCCGTCGAGCTCGGCCTGGACCTCGAAGCCGTGCGCGCGAAGCCCGCGCTCGAGAAAATCGACGATTCCCGGCTCGTCCTCGATCACCAGGATCCGCCCATGCATGGAGATTCAGAATACGAGGCGACTGAGCGCGCCAGCACCGCCGAAGAGCTTTCTAATCTCCATGTGAGCAGGCATTAACGGCGCCACACGACATTTTGTGATCGAGCATGCGAGCACCGAGCGGCGGCACCAGCGGTAACGAGGAACTGACGACCACGACCAGCGTCGTGCTGATCGTGCTGCTCGCCGTGCTGGGGCTGACGATCGTCCGCATCGGTCAGCTGATCTGGCTGCATCTGTTCCTCGGTCTGCTTCTACTAGGACCGGTCGCGCTCAAGCTCGCGAGCACCGGCTACCGCTTCGTCCGTTACTACACGCGCAACGCGGCGTACCGCGACAAGGGTCCGCCGGAGCTGGCACTGCGGCTGATCGCGCCGATCGTGGTGATTACGACGATCGTCGTGTTCGTAAGCGGGATCGTGCTCCTCTTCCACGGTCCGCAGAACCGCGGCGAGCTGCTCACGATCCACAAGGTCAGCTTCATCGTGTGGCTCGTGTTCATGGGCCTGCACGTGCTCGGGCACCTGCCGCGGCTGCGGCGATCGCTGAGGGTCACCCCAACGGGCCGCGCCGGACGCTGGATCGCGCTCGCCGGGGTCATCGTTGCCGGGACGGTGATCGCGGTCGCGCTGATTCCGCAATACGGAGCATGGAATGGTTTTCGGCGGCGCGCATGCGCGCCGCCGCGGCGCGGCGCATGCGCCGCGCCATTCCGGCCGGCGCATGCGCCGGCCGGGCCCGGGCCGCATGCGGCCCGGGCATAAATGCTTGAGGAGTAGCATCGAACCATGCTGACGCTGGGTCTTGTGTTCGTTGTGATGGCCCTCGGATTGGCGTTGGCGGAGGCCCACCTCTCGTCGGGCGGGCTGATCGCGACCGTCGCGGCAATCGCATTGGTCGCGGGCACGGTGCTGCTGCTCGCCGGAGCAGGCGCCGGCGCGGTGTTCGTCATCGCCGCCGCCGCCGTGCTGTGTGGCGCCTCAGCGGGCGGAATCGTTCTGTTCACGCGCAGCGTGCGCGCGGTGCGGCGCTCGCGGCCGCGCTCGGGCGTCGAGGCGATGGTCGGACACATTGGCGTGCTGCGCTCAAGCGGCGAGGCCGCGAAGGTGTTCGTCGATGGCAGCCTGTGGCGGGCCCAGCCGAGCCTGCTTGACGGCGGACACGTGCTACACGATGGCGACCGCGTCGTCGTCGAGCGCGTCAGCGGCTTGACGCTGTGCGTGCGCAAAGCCGAGGAATGGGAGCTGACTCCATGATCCTGACCGTGATCCTGATCGTGATTGGCACGCTTGCGGTGCTCGGGCTGATGCTCGGGGCGGCATCGGTGCGGGTCCTGCGCGAGTACGAGCGCGGGGTCGTCTTCAGGCTCGGCCGGCTGATCGAGCTGAAGGGCCCCGGTGTCGTGCTGCTCGCGCCCTATGTCGACCGTATGGTGAAGGTCAGCCTCCGGACCGTCACGCTACAGGTCCCGCCGCAAGAGGTGATCACGCGCGACAACGTGCCCGCTCGAGTCACCGCGGTCGCGTACTTCCGCGTCGTCGACCCAAGCAGGTCGATCGTCGAGATCCAGGACGTCCTGTCGGGCACATCCCAGATCGCCCAGACCACACTGCGCTCTGTGCTCGGCAAGGCCGACCTCGACACGCTCCTCTCAGAGCGCGAGCAGCTCAACGAGAGCCTCCAGCACATCATCGACGACCAGACCGAGCCGTGGGGCGTGAAGGTCACGACCGTGGAGATCAAGGACGTCGAGATCCCCGCCGGGATGCAGCACGCGATGGCCCGCCAGGCTGAGGCCGAGCGCGAGCGGCGCGCCAAGATCATCGACGCTGAAGGCGAGTTTCAGGCGGCCGAGAAGCTGCTCGAGGCGGCGGAGAAGATCAGCCGCAACCCGGTGACGATCCAGCTGCGCTATCTCCAGACGCTGCGGGAGATCGGCGGCAACGACAACAACACGATCGTGTTCCCGTTCCCCCTCGACCTGCTTCAGCAGTTGAACACGCTCGTCGACGGTAAGCCGGAATTGGGCGAGGCGACGCGCCGGCTAGAGCACGGCTGAGTGCTCGCGGCAGACCCGCGCCAGGGTCTCCGCGTGCTCCTCGCCCACGAACGAGGTCCGCCGGTAGCCGCACAGCAACGAGAACTCGAATTGCTCAGCGAGCTTGTTCCACAGCCGCTCGAGCTCGAGCGTCGCTGGCACGTCCCCGGCCTCCCATAGCAGCGCGACCATCTCCCCGAAGGCATAGACGGGCTTCTCGGTCGCGGTTGCCTGGCGGATGATGCCACCGATCAACGCCATGAAGGCGTCACGGTCGATCCGCCCGTCGGGCATGAACAGGCGAAGCGTCGCCGCCGCGTCGAGCGAGATCAGGGTGCCGTCGTTGGCGGCTTGGACTGCGTCGACGCCGATGGCGCCGAGCCTGCTCTCGATCTCGCGATGATGCTCCTCGGTGGCGATCACGACCGACACACCCC
The DNA here is from genome assembly GCA_963849295.1 of uncultured Solirubrobacterales bacterium. GTDB lineage: Bacteria > Actinomycetota > Thermoleophilia > Solirubrobacterales > Solirubrobacteraceae > Palsa-465. Next base: position 40,081 of record CAWKGU010000012.1, on the reverse strand, counting down.
CCTCGCGGAGCGCGTCATCAACGTACGCGGCAACTGTCTCGATGAGCTCTGGTTCGCCCTCGTAGAACTGGACCGCGTGTTCACCTGACACGGCAAGCACGAGGAACTTATTCCCGCCTTGCCCCTGCTGCTAACCGCCGCCATAACATGTTGGCCTGAAGACCGCGGCCGCCCAGCTGTCCCTGCTCGACCGCCACCTGCCGCGGTGGGACTTCCACGAGGTCCACTCGCGCAGGGTGAAGGCATCGCCCGGAGCGACGATCGGCGCGTTGAACCTGGTCCGAACGCGGGAGCTGCCGATCACGGCCATGCTGATGACCCTCCGGATGGCGCCGGCCGCACTCGCGCGGCGTCGCCTGCCGGCGGCGCCCGACCAGCCACTCCTCGATCAGTTCGCGGGTCTCGGGTTCGTAGAGCTCGACCGCGGCGATGACGAGGTGGTGCTTGGCACTGTCGGCCGTTTCTGGCGCCTTCGAGAAGAGCTTAAGCGACTCGAGGACGCCTCGGCGTTCGAGCGCTTCGATCGTCCAGGGTTCGCGAAGGGAGCGATCAGCTTCCGTGCTCGTCCCGACGGCGACGGCGCGCTGCTGACGACCGAGACCCGCGTGCTGGCGCTGGGTGCCGATGCCCGCCGGGCGTTTGCGCGCTACTGGATCCTCGTCCGCCTGGGCGGCGAGCCGATCCGCAGGGAGCTGCTGCGCGCGATCGCGCGACATGCCGAACGCGGAAGCTGACCGCGCCGAATCAGTCGAAACTCTTCAGGAAAGCCCGTGTGCGCGCCCGGCTACCGGTGAGCGTTTTGGCTGCGATCCCGACCTCCTGGATCTCGCCGCGGCGCACCTTGAGGAGGCCGACCGCGTTCCGGGTGTAGGGCACCACGTACCACGTGTTGAGCCCGATCGTGTAGCCGAGCCCGGCGTGCAGGAGGCGGGCGACCGGCGCCAGCCGCGAGTCGGGTCGGACGCCTTCCAACGCGTAACGGTGGTTGGAGGTGAGGATCAGGATCGCGCGCCCGCGGATGCGCCTGCGCGCCGCCGGAGTGAGCGAGTGCAACAGCTTGGCGGACGGGTAGCCGACTCGGATCCCGCGCCCGTTCAGGCAGTAGAAGACCATGCTGCGCCGGCCGCGAGTTGTGAACTTCGGGAGGCGACGCTCGATCGCTCTGCGCGCCTCCTCAAGCCTGATCGGACCGAGATGCGATCCGTGCAGTGCGCCCGTTACCTGGGCGCACTGCGGCGGGATTGTCGTGGCGCGCGGCCAGACGCGCTTCGCCAGCTGCACGACGTAGAACCCGCTGGTCGCGTCCGTGTACCAGATCTGGCGGCGCGCCGGATCAAATGCGGGCTGGGACATCGCAAAGTCCCCGGGCTGAGCGCCGGCGACTGTCGCAGCTTTCGGCGGGCGATGAAGTACGCGACCTCGCGCGGATGCAGTGGGTTCTGGATGTTGAAGATCCGCAGTCCCGAGTTGATGAACGAGCAGGCGGCGATCTCGGGGTCCACCTCCCGGGGGATCGCGCAGTAGTGCGCGGCGTAGGTAAATGCGGGGGCCCCGAGCGGCGACGGGTCGCCGTCCGCCACCTTATGGGCGGCCGGCATATTCACCGCCAGGCGCAGGTTTGAGACGACGCGCGGGTGCGCGGGGTTGGAGATATCGATGATCCGCGCCGCTCCCGGAGTGTCCGCCTCGGTCGGCGGGTTGAAGCGGAACGCGAACTCATCGAACTCCAGCAGGTAGCGCCTGCCGTTGATCTCCATCGGGCTCGTGTTCTGCGGAACCGACACCGGGCCCCAGGTGAGACGGCTGATCTCCTTGACCACCGGCTTGGGTTTGCGCGCCTGCACCTGGCTGACGTCGAGGACCACGAGGTTTCCATCGATCGGCTCGGAGTCGTAGAGCTCGGTCCCGCTGTCGTTGAGGTTCAGGCCATGCGCGAAGACGTTGCCCTGGTAGATCGTGCGTGGGTGCTTTGGGTCGCTGACGTCGACGGCCGCAATCCCCTCGCCGCCGCTGACCCAGAACGTCTTGCCATCGCGGGCGAAGCCGCTCTCGTGCCCGAAGCGGGCAGCCTGGTAGGTCGCGTCGAGCACGGGGTGGCGACAATCGTGGTTGACGTCATAGATGGAGAACAGCCCGGGGTAGGTGCCACCGTTGCCCATCTCGGCGCCGAGCAGGCCGCGCCTGGAGTTGAGGTTGAGCGACTCGTGCGGCGAAAGCATCGGCAGGCTCGTCAGGAGCGCCGTTTGCACGGGATGGTTGGGATTGCTCATGTCGAGCACGACGACGCCGGGCGAAGGTCCGCCCGCGAGGCTCACGACGTTCGCCGGAGAGAACAGCGAGGTGTCGTAGAAGGCGCAAACGTGTCCGGCCGGGTCGATGTAGCGCCACGTGCGGAAGCCTCCCGCGCTCGAGTAGTGGCTCACCTCGCTCGTGTTGCAGGTCCAGCCGTTCCTGGCCTGAGGGGAGTTGATCGCTTGTTTGGTGACTCGCCCCTGTTCGCCCTGCAGGGGATGCGACGCTGGCCCGCAGTGCGCCGCCGGAACGGGGGCGAGGGTCGGTTCGGGATTGGTTTGCACCGGCGCCTGGGCCGGCGTCGGCACACCGGTCAGCGCGAGCAAGTTCTGAAGGTCGTTGGGGGGCAGCGGCGGCACACTCGCCTGGCCACCCTGCGAGAGCACGAGCGCCAGCGCCGCAGCCAACTCGACGGCAATCGAACCGACCGCCAGCCGGCGATGCCTCCCGATCAAGTCCAGCACCCTGCGCACCTGGCGCACAAGCCTACGCCGTCTACGACGAAGCGATCACCCGCAACCAGATCAGCTCGAGCGTGGCGAGGGCAACCTGGGGATCGCCGAGAGGCTCCTGACCGAACTGGTCGAGGAGGAACGCTTCGTTCATCAGGTTCAGCGCCTGCGCTATCGCGCGAGTGTCGGGGACCGCGAGCTGATTGCGCGCGACGAGCTCTTGCAGGCCGTCGCTGATCATCTCGGCAAACGTCTGCAGGAACTGGCGATAGCCGCGCTCGATCAGCTCATCGGTCGCAGCCGCGTCTCGCACCGCGCGCACCAGCCGGCCCTCCCTGACCATGAAGTCGACGATGCCCGCGAGGCCCTCCCGGGCGGATCCTTTGAAATCCTCGGGTGCCGCGCGACGCCAGCGCTGGCCGATCGCGAACAGCTCACGCCCGACGTCCTCGAGCAGGCGGAGCACCAGCCCGGGCACGTCCTCGAAGTGACGGTAGAAGGCGGTGCGGGTGAGGCCCGTTTGCGCCATCACCAGGTCGACGCTCAGCTCGCGGTAGGGCCGCTCGCGCAGCAGCCGGTCGGCGGCGGCGAGGATCTCGCGCCTTGTGTTCTCACGCCGTTCGCGTTGACGGCTACGGGTGGCGGCGGTGCTCATCGGCGATCGGGATCATACCGCGCTTCGTGACACCCTGTTTGACATCGCGTGACTAACCGTGCTATAAGGGCATTGGTGCAGTCAAAGCGGGTGTTCGGGGCCGGGGTCGTCGCAGCCGCGATTGGCCTTGCTGCTGTCGTCTTGCCAGGAGGGGCCGCGGGAATCTCGGACTGCGGGCGCCGATCCACTCACCGCGCGCCCACCGCCTCCACAGCCCGGAAGTGCGGGGCCGCTAAGCATCACGCGCGCCCGCGCGGGATCCACAAGATCACGCATGTGGTGATCATCATGCAGGAGAACCACAGCTTCGACTCCTATTTCGGCACCTACCCAGGCGCCGACGGCATCCCAGGAATGGCGGGGCACCCCGGCAACGTTCCCTGCGTTCCCGATCCCAACGCTCACGGGTGCCAGAAGCCCTACTACGACCCCAGCGAGACGACGGCCGGCGGTCCACATCTCAACGAGGACGCCGTCGCCGACGTCAACGGCGGGAAGATGGATGGCTTCATCAAGTCCGTCGAGCAGTCCAAGAGCTTCGACACCGACAAGGCGAGCTGCCTCACGAACCTCCGCCCGCCCGGTTGCGTGGACGTGATGGGCTACCACGACCAGCGCACGATCCCGAACTACTGGGCCTACGCGCGCAACTACGTGCTCCAGGACCACATGTTCGAGCCGACGATCAGCTGGAGCCTGCCCTCACACATCTACATGGTCTCCGGCTGGATGGCGGAGTGCTCAAACCCGCTTGCGCCGGCGACCTGCCATCAAACGTCGCTCAACTTCCCCGATGCGGACGGGGCCCTCGGTCAGATCAACGGCGAGGCCGGCGCCGGTCCTTCGATCCTGGTGCCGACCGACGCGGATAACTCCCAGAACTCGACCCAGACGCCCGACTACGGCTGGACCGACATCACCTATCTGCTCTATCGCCACCACATCAGCTGGCGCTACTACGTCGATCAGGGGACCGAGCCCGATTGCGCGGACGGTCAGATGACGTGTACCCCTCAGCCGCAGGCCGTCCAGACGCCCGAGATCTGGAACCCGCTGCCGGACTTCGTCACGGTGCACCAGGACCACCAGGTCGGCAACGTCGTCGACGGCAAGCAGCTGTTCTCAGACGTGTTCGCGAATCGCCTGCCGGCGGTCTCCTGGGTGATCCCCTCGGGCGATGACTCGGAGCATCCGCCGGGCACGATCGCCGCCGGCCAGGACCACGTCACCCAGGTCGTCGACGCGATCATGCGCAGCCCCGCCTGGAACTCGACGGCCATCTTCCTGGCGTGGGATGACTGGGGCGGGTTCTACGACAACGTCAAACCGCCGAAGGTCGATGGCGCCGGCTACGGCCTGCGCGTGCCGGGGATCGTGATCTCGCCGTACGCAAGACGCGGCTACGTCGACCACCACATCTATAGCTTCGATGCCTACCTCAAGTTCATCGAGGACGACTTTCTCGGCGGGCGCCGGCTGAACCCGAGGACCGATGGTCGGCCTGACCCGCGCCCCGACGTCCGCGAGAGCGCGAAGATCCTCGGCAACCTGGAGAACGACTTCAACTTCAACCAGAAGCCGCGCAAGCCACTGCTGCTGCCGACGCTGCCGGCCTCGGCATTCCCGCCCTCCAGCCAACCTGGAGTCGCCGGCACGCTGCTCCAGGGGATCGCGAAGCTCGGGCCGTGATCAGGGAGTCACGATTCCGTCGGATTCTGGTCGCCTGTTGCGGCGTGCTGGTTTGTTGTGGCCTCGTGGCGGCGTCGGCGGTGATCCCGGGCGCCGCGGGCGGACGCCCGCGGCTGAGCGACTGCGCGCGGCACGCCAAGCAGCCGGTGCCGAAGAAATCCGGGTCGCCCGATGCCGGCGAGGCGCGCGCATGCCGGGGACGTTCGCGCACGCGCCACCCATCGGCCCAGGCGATCCACAAGATCAAGCACGTGGTGATCATCATGCAGGAGAACCACAGCTTCGATAACTACTTCGGCACCTACCCGGGGGTCGACGGGATCCCGGGGCTGGCCGGGCATCCGGGGAAGGTGCCGTGTATCCCCGACCCGAACGCCCACCACTGCGATCCGCCCTACCACGACTCCGAGCTGACGAACGCCGGCGGACCCCACTATCAGCAGGACGCTGTCGCCGACATCGACGGCGGCAGGATGGACGGCTTCATCAAGACGGTGCAGTCCGGGGGCAGCGGTCTGGACACCGACAAGCTCGGCTGCACGGTCGATCTGCACCCGCCCGGTTGCATCGACGTGATGGGCTATCACGACCAGCGCGAGATCCCGAACTACTGGGCGTACGCGAAGAACTTCGTGCTCTCAGACCACATGTTCGAGCCCGCCCAGGCGTGGAGCCTCGTCGCGCACCTCTACATGGTCTCGGGCTGGTCGGCCCGGTGCAAGAGCGCCTACAACCCGGCCAGCTGCGTCGCCGACAACCAGTTCCCCGAGCTCCAGAACGGAGGCAGCCCCACCCAGCAGCAGCTCACCGGGGCGGCCGTTGGGCTCCTGACGCCGGCTACGACCGCAACGCCGCCGCTCTACGCGTGGACCGACATCACGTACATGCTCCACAAGTACGGGGTGAGCTGGCGCTACTACCTCGAGGAGGGCACCGAGCCAGATTGCGAGTCGGGCGCGATGACTTGCGTTCCGGTGCAGCAGGTCGTCACCGCGCCATCGATCTGGAATCCGATGCCCGGGTTCACCGATGTCCGCCAGGATGGTCAGACGGGCAACATCGTCAGCACCAACAACATCTTCACCGACGCCCAGAAGGGGACGCTCCCCGCCGTCTCCTGGGTGATCCCGAGTGGCGACGATTCCGAGCACCCACCGGCCAACCTGGCAGCTGGACAGGAGCACGTGACCAACGTGATCAACGCAATCATGCGCGGGCCCGACTGGGACTCGACGGCGATCTTCCTCGCCTGGGACGACTGGGGCGGGTTCTACGACAATGTCAATCCGCCCAACGTCGATGCGCAGGGCTATGGCATCCGCGTTCCGGCAATCGTCATCAGCCCGTACGCCCGTCGCGGCTATATCGACCACCAGACGCTCAGCTTCGATGCGTATCTGAAATTCATCGAGGACGATTTCCTCGGCGGGCGCCGGCTCAACCCTCGGCGCGACGGCCGGCCCGACCCGCGACCGGATGTGCGCGAGAACGCCAAGATCCTCGGCAACCTGCTCCGCGACTTCAACTTCAACCAGAGGCCGCGTAAGCCGATGCTGCTGCCGCCGAATCCCGACGGAGTGATCCTCCATCCGCCGGCGCCGAGCCTGATTCAGGGGCTTCTCTGAGCGCTGGTCGGCCGGCTGGTCGGGCTGTTGCCCCGGGCAGCGACGCGCTGTGGCCGAGCCCGTGGCCCGCCGAGGACGGCGGGTCCCGACGAGCGCAGGCAGTTCGATCTGGACGTGGACTGGCGATTGGTCCGTCTGAGCGGCTGACTTGCGCTCGCGTACGTGATGCGTACGCCAACACGATGGTCATATTGCGCGAGCGGGATGAGGTATTCGTGCTGCGGCACACGCTCGGCATGCGCCCGCTGCGAGATCCGACGGTCGCGTGGGTCGAACGGATTGACCCGCGGTCGTTGGAGCCACTGGCCCGGTCGGAGCGGCTGGCGGCGGGGCCGTTCTGGCCAGGCGGCATCGTCGCCCACGGCAACGGATCTCTGTACGTCGTCTACGGACGCTTCTGTCACCGCCTATCGGCGGAGCTTGAGCTGCTTGGCTCGGTCGAGCTGCCGCGCCCGCGCGCATACAACTCGCTCGTCGTGCTCGGCGATGGCACGCTCGCGATGAAGGACATCGATCGATCGCTTGGCGCTCCGGCACATCTGACGCTGCTCGACCCGGAGACGCTCGGCATCCGGTCGGAACTTCAGCTGCGGGAGCCGGCGATCGCCCGCCTCTCGGCGGACGGCGATCGGCTGTTTGTCGTCGGGACTCGGACGGTCTTCGGCTTGCATTGGAACGGCTCGCAACTCGAGCGCGTGTTCGAAGTGCCCTACGCACGCCCGGGCCAGTCGTACGGATGGGACCCGGTGATCGAGGGCGAGCAGCTGTGGTTTCTCGACAATGGCGAGCACGACTACTCGACGACGATGCTGGGCGCGGGCGTCTCGAAGGGGCCGGTTCATCTGATCCGGATCTCACTCTCTGATCCTGAGGAGGTTGAGATCGTGGAAGTGTGCGGGGCCCCACGGGGGGCGGTGACGGACCCGCCGCTGTATGACCCCGTGCGGCGAATCGCGGTCGGCTACGACTCCGCGAACGGCGTGCTCGCAGCATTTCGGTTCGAGGGCCGGCTCGAGCCGCTGTGGCAGCGCCGGCTCGCGCACGCTGCACACATGATTCGTTACCCCGACACGGGCGAGATCGTGGTGCACGACTTCGCGGCCCCGAGGCTGGTGCGCAGCCGGGCGATGCGCAGACTGACCAGGTCCGCAGGGTGGGTTCCGAGGTTGTCATGGACGCGCGCCGCGGCGGCTCGGTGCTGCCGCGATGACGTTGTCGTGCTCGACATCGAGACGGGCTGCGAGCGAGGCCGGGCGGCCGTGCCGAGCATGTTCCAGTCGGTGTTGTTTCCAGCCCCCGGGTGGAACCGTGACCTGTACTGGTGCACGTTCTCGACGCTCGCGCGCCTGGAGGTTGCCTCGTGAGGACCCGGTCCGGCGCCTTCGCGGCAAGTGTCATCGCCGGTGCGCTGTGGCTAGCGCCGCCAGCGGTGGCAGCGCATGTGAGCTTTTCCGGTTCGTGCCAGTTCGCCGGGCCGATCGAGCCGATGCCGCCGATCACCGCATTCCCAAAGCCCGGAGCCCATTTCTCCTACGCCGGAAGCGGGTCCTGCAGCGGAACGATTCCGGGGCCGGTCAGCGTCCGCTTTACGGATGTTGCGACCGCGTTTGACACGTGTGAATTTGGGCCCGACTTGGGGCTGCGTGGGACCATGACGATCGGAGCCGGGTCGCGCCGAGCGCTGTTTCAGATCACCATCAACCTGCCGCGCCTGGCGCTCGCAGGTCCGTTCTCGCTGACGACCGCCGCCGGCGGGCGCGCGCTCGGTGTCGCCCAGTTCGAGCCGCCGAATCAATCGACGGCGCCGGCACAGTGTGCGTCGACCGGGATCGGCTCGGCCAAGCTGTCGGCGAGCTTTCGTACGACGTCCGCACTGGTCGGTACCTCCGGTCCCGCGTCCGCCCCAGGCCGGACACCTCGGCGAGACCATCAGCGCCGCATCGGATGTCAGCGACGTCACCCTCGTGTCTCGAAAAGCCGCAGTCGCTGCCGTGCCAACCGACGCGTCCTGACGTGAAATCTGGAAAAGTGGTGCACGTGAGAGGGGTGTTGACGAGCCGGGCAAGCGTGGCGCTCGCTGGTGTCGCGTTTCTGCTCTGCGTTCTGCTGGTCGGCCCCGCCTCCGCCGCGGGAAAGGCGACGTTCACGGCCCGCGGCAGCGCCGAGCAGGTGTACGTGCTCGGGTTGGCCGCGAAACAGCGGGCATCGCTGCTGCGGCCGAATGGCAAGGTTCTCTACGCCCAGCGAGCGGACTCGCTGGGCGGTCTGCTGTTCCGCGACGTGCCTCCAGGCACGGGCTACCGCGTGCGCATCGATCCGCACGGAGCACGGTCAGGCCCGATCACCGTTCATTCAGATCGTGCCGCGCCGTGGGATCCGAGCGTCTACAAGCAGTCGATATCCGACAACGGATATACGTACCTGACGACGCGGGACGGCACAAAGCTCGCGATCGATGTGCACCCTCCGACCAGTCCCGCCGGCGAGCCAGGACTGCCGAGCACGATCCACATCCCGAGCGGCCCTGATTACGCCCCGCCGTACCCGACGCTGATTGAGTACTCCGGGTACGGCTACGCGGATCCCGCCGGCCCAGTGAACGGGATCGCCGTGCTGGCAAACCTGATGGGCTTCGCAGTGGTCGACGTCAACATGCGTGGGACGGGCTGCTCGGGCGGTGCCTACGACTTCTTCGAGCCGCTCCAGAATCTCGACGGGTACGACGTGATCGAGACGATCGCGCGCCAGCCGTGGGTGCTCGGCAACAAGGTGGGGATGATGGGGATCTCATACGGCGCGATCAGCCAGCTGTTCACCTCACAGCTGGACCCGCCATCGCTCGAGGCGATCACGCCGCTGTCGACGATCGACACGACGGCGACGACTTTGTATCCCGGCGGAATCCTCAACACGGGCTTCGCCGTCGCCTGGGCGGAGGAGCGACAGCACGAGTCCAAGCCGGCTAGCGCCAGCGCCGGTCAGCCATACGCCTACCAGCGGATCCAGCAGGGCGACAGCACCTGCAAGGCCGACCAGGCGCTCCACGGCGAGGCGGCCAACCTTAAAGCCAAGATCCACGCCAACAGCCACTACCACGCGAAGGTGGCCGATCCGCTCGATCCGATCACGTTCGTACACAAGATCAAGGTGCCGGTGTTCATGGCGTGCCAGTGGGAGGACGAGCAGACCGGCGGGCACTGCCCCGACCTTGCCGAGCACTTCATCGGGACCAGCCAGAAGTGGTTCACATTCACCAACGGCGCCCACATCGATTCGCTCGATCCGTATACCTATGACCGCTGGTACGACTTCCTGGAGCTGTACGTCGCACACCAGGCGCCGATCATGAACCAGGCGATCACCAGGGGCGCCGCGCCGGTCATTTACCAAGCAGCCATGGGGCTGCCGATGGATGACACCGACACGCTGCCGCCGGACCCGATCCAGCAGATCCCGACCTACTCGGGCGCGCTGGCGGCATTCAAAGCCCTCCCCGAGGTGAGGGTCTTGTTTGACAACGGCGCCGGCACCTCGCCCATGGGCAAGCAGACCCCAGGAGATCCCTATCCCGGATTCGAGCATTCGTTCTCGGCATTCCCGGTTCCGGGTACGACCGCCCGCTACTGGTATCTGGGCGCCGGCGGGACACTCGGCGACCACCCGGCCGCCACCAAGGGCGTCAACTCATACAGGTCGAACGCGAAGGCGCTGCCGCTCACCGACTACGGCAGCAACACGGGCGGCGGCGGCCTTTGGGGCAACGCTTCACAGTGGCAGTGGAACTGGGTACAGAATCCCGCGGGCACCGCGGTCTCATACGTCTCCGCACCGCTCACTGCCGACGAAACCGTCGTCGGGGCAGGCGCGGTTCACATCTGGATCCGCTCCTCGACTCCAAATGTCGACGTTCAGGCCACCGTCAGCGAGGTGCGACCCGATGGTAAGGAAACGTTCGTGCAGAACGGCTGGATGCGAGCCAACGAGCGCAAGCTCGCCAGCGGTGCGAACAACATCTTCAAGCAGAAGAGCACCGTGCTGCAACCGATCCCGAGCGAACGGGCAAGCGACATCCGCGCGGTGCCGAAGAAGAAGTTCGTCGAGCTGGTGATCCCGCTGTACTACGAGGGGCACGTGTACCGGGCAGGCTCGCGCATCCGCCTGACGATCGCTGCGCCCAACGGGACCCAGCCGGTCTGGTCGTTCAGCGACACGGTGCCGAAGACCGGCACCCCGAAGGTGTCGATCGCCTTCTCCAAGAGCATGCGCTCGAGCCTGATCCTGCCGGTCGTCCCCGGCGTCAGCGTCCCAACGAGCCTGCCGCCATGTCCGGGCCTGCGCAACGAGCCGTGCCGGCCGTACGTGGCGATCACGAATCAGGCCGGCTGAGCATCAAGATCGGGCTCCGGCGCGCGGCGCGTGGCCGCGATTCACGCCGCCACCGGGCTTGCGCCGGCCACGAACTCCGCCAGCACGGGAACGATCGCGCTCGGCGCCACGTTGTGGTTTTGGCCTGATAGCTCGCGAAGCGTCGCGTTCGGGAGCACATCGGCCAGCGCCCCGGAGGCATGCTTGAGAACCGGGTAGGTCTTTTCGCCATACAGGACGAGCGTCGGGCAGGTGACGGTTTCCCATTCCTCAGCTTGGAGCGGCCTGCCGTGCATGTTGTGGTCGCCGAGCGCGGCGTAGTCGAACGTCAGCGTCAGGCCGTTGGCAGCGAACTTTCTGAACATCGGCGTCATCGACATCACCGCGACGAGCGGAGCAGGCATTCCGATGCCGTTGCGCATGAAGTGCTTGGCGGCACGCATCGGATCGCCCTCGCTGACGATCTGCTCCAGCCGTGCCCCGTAATCGTCGACCGGGTGCGTGGCCTCGGGGTCGGTCTTAAACGGCGTCGCATAGACAGCGAGCCTGTCGACGCCGATGTCCGCAGCCGCTGCTCGCAGAGCCACTGCGCCGCCCGACGACCAGCCCCACAGCGATGCCCGGCCGCCGACCGCTTCGATCAGCGCCGCGATGTCATCTACCTCGTGCTGCACCGAGACCGATCCCTGCACGCCGCTGTCGCCGCGCCCACGGCGGTCGTAGTTGATCACTGTGCAGTGCTCCGACAGGGTTGTCGCGATCTGCTCGAACTTCTTGAACTTGCGATAGCCGAGTGCGCCGCCGACAAGGATCACCGTAGGACCTTCGCCATACCGGTCGTATGCGATCCGCGTGCCGTCGTTTGAACTGACCGTGTACATGCCTTCCTCCGATTGAGTGGTTTGCGAGTGTTAGGACCGCAGCGACGGGACGGAATCATCGCGGCGAGCCGCGATCAGTTTTTCGCCGTGCTGTTGTCTACTTAAAAAAGGAGCGGAAGATGGGCAAGCTGGTCGTAACCGAATTTGTGTCGATAGATGGAGTCTTCGAGGATCCGGGGGGAGCCGAGGGCTACGAGCACGGCGGCTGGACGTTCGAGTACAGCCGCGGAGAGGACGGTGACAGGTTCAAGCTCGATGAGCTGATGGAGGCCGACGTGCAGCTGTTGGGGCGGGTGACCTACGAAGGGTTCGCCAAGGCCTGGCCATCACGTGAAGGTCCCTTCGCCGAGAAGCTCAACAACGACCCGAAGTACGTCGTCTCGACGACACTTCACGATCCGGAGTGGAAAAACACGACGGTCATCTCGGCCGACATGGTCGAGGAGATCGGCAAGCTCAGGGATGAGACCGACGGAGCCATCTTGGTTGCCGGAAGTGGCACGCTCGTTGGCACGCTGCTCGGAGCGGACTTGGTCGACGAATTGCGGCTGATGATCTTTCCGACGATCCTTGGACGCGGGAGGCGGCTGTTCCCGGATGGTGTCGACAGGTTGAAGCTGAAGCTGTCCGAGAGCCGCACGGTCGGTCCGGACGGGGTTCAGGTCCAGATCTACACGCGTGAACGGGGCTGACGCCGAGCCCTAGCCGATGGACAACGCCGATATCGCGGACCGGCTCGATGCCTTCGCGGCGATGCTGGAGCTCGGCGAAGCCAATCCGTACACGATCCGCGCCTATCGACGGGCAGCCGAGACGGTGCGCCACACCGCGGCGCCGGTCGCCGAGCTCGTCGCCGCCGGCCGCGGTCGCGATCTTCGGGGCATCGGGCCGGGAATCGAGGCGCGCCTGCGCGAGCTCGTGTCCACCGGTCGGATTGCGGAGCTCGCCGAGCTGGAGCGGGACCTCGTACCCGACCTCGTCGGCCTGGGCCGCTACCTGGGATTGAGCGCCCGGCGCGCGACTGACATTGCCCGGGGGCTGAAGATCCGCACCGCCGACGAGCTCCGAGAGGCGGCCGCCGCGGGCCGTCTGCGGGAGGTGCCCGGCATCGGCCCCAAGATCGAGGCGCAGATCGTCTCGGCGCTGGCCCGCGAGACGGAGGCGCGCGCGCCGCAGGGCCTGTGGCTCAACCGCGCCTTGGAGCTTGTCGGGGGGATCGCGCGCGCCCTCGATGCCGAGCCCGCCGGTGACATGCGGCGCCGGCGGGACTCCTGCCACCGGCTCGCGGTCGTCCGTGCGGCATCGCGTCCCGACAGGGTCCTGGCGCGCTTCGCGGAGCTGCCGCAGATCGTCGCCGTGATCGATGAGGGCGTGCGCCACGCCGTCGGGGTCACGCTGGACGGGGTCCCAGTTGAAGTTGTTGTCCCCAACTCCAAATCGTTCGGCACCGCGCTGATCCGTGCGACGGGATCGCCCGAGTACGTCGCGGCGCTCGAGCCGCTTCCCGCTGGGCCGGACGAAGCAGCCGTCTATGCGGCGCTGGGCGTGCCCTGGTGCCCGCCCGAGCTGCGCGAGGCGCCATTCCGCGGAGAGCCGCCAGCCCTGGTCGAGGTCACGCAGATCCGCGGGGATCTCCACTGCCACACAACGTGGTCCGACGGGCGTGCGAGCGTCGCCGACATGGCCCGCGCGGCACTGGACCGCGGCTATGAGTACCTGGCGATCTGTGACCACACCCCCGCGGTGGGAGCGGTGCAGGGCCTCACCGTCGACGACGTCCGCCGTCAGGCTGAGGAGATCGCGGCGGCCAACGCCGAGCTGGCGCCGTTCCGAGTGCTACGCGGGATTGAGTGCGACATCCTTCCCGACGGTCGACTGGACCTCCCCGACGATGTCCTCGATGAGCTCGACTGGGTCCAGGCCAGCGTCCACGGCGGGCAGCGGATGTCGCGCGCGGAGATGACCAAACGGGTGGAGGCGGCCCTGCACCATCCCGCCGTCAGCTGTCTCAGCCATCCGACTGGCCGCCTCATCAACCGCCGCCCCGAGAATGCGCTCGATCTGGAGCGGATCTTCGAGGTCGCGCGGGCACACGGCGTGGCCTTGGAGGTCAACGGCCTTCCCGCGCGGCTCGACCTCAGCGGCGAGCACGTCCGAGACGCACTCCGCGCCGGTGTTCCAATCGTCTGCTCCACCGACGCGCACTCCCCGGAGGGTCTTCACAACATCACGCTCTCGGTTGCCACCGCGCGGCGAGGATGGGCCACCGCCGCCGACGTCCTCAACACCCGTCCGCTGGAGACGCTGCTTCGGCGCTGACGGGTTCTGCGGCTTGCGGAAGCGCGTGGCGGCGGCGGGGATCTAAGCCGAACTCCCCTCAGGCGCATCGGCCGTGGCATATGCTCGTCCTCGGGAATCATCTGGAGCGTGCGCATCGACACCGACTACCTGGTTGTGGGGGCAGGCCTGAGCGGCCTCGCGTTCACCGACACGCTCATCGCCGAGGCGGACGTCGAGGTGACGGTGGTGGATCGCCAGGGCGATCCCGGGGGACACTGGCTGCACGCGTATCCGTTCGTGCGCCTGCACACCCCCTCCGCCTACTACGGCGTCGACTCTCTGGCGCTCGGCGAGGACCGCATCGACCAGGTCGGCGAGAACGCGGGGTTCTACGAGCGCGCGAGCGGCGGCGAGGTACGCGAGCACTTCGCGCAGGCGGGCGAGCGGCTGACGCAGACGGGACGGGTCCGCCTGCTCACGGGGCACGAGTACCTCGGCCGTGGAAGCAATGGGGAACAGGTCCGAGACATCACCACTGGCGAACTTCTCGAGCTGTCGGTGCGTCGCAAGATCGTCGACGCCCGGTACCTGGAGTCATCGATCCCGGCGACCCACACTGTCCCGTTCGAGGTCGATCCGTCCGCTCGAGTCATACCGGTCAACGATCTGCCGGCCGCTGCGGAGTCGGCGTCATCCTGCACCGTGCTCGGGTCAGGCAAAACGGCGGCGGACGCATGCATCTGCCTGCTGGATAACGGCGTTCCACCGGACCGGATTCGCTGGGTCCGTCCACGTGACGCGTGGTTTTATGACCGCAGCTACTTTCAGCCGCTAGACCAGGTCGGTGCGATCATGGAAGGCATCTCGCTCGACGTGGAGGCAGGAGCCCAGGCGGCGAGCATAGATGGCCTGTTCGAACAGCTCGAGGCGTCGGGGCGATTCGTGCGTATCGATCCGTCGCATCCGGCCACGATGTATCGCGGCACGATGCTCAGTGCCCACGAGGTTGAGGCGCTGCGACAGATCGAGGACGTCGTCAGGCTTGGGCGCGTGCGGCGGATCGAGGCCGACCGCATCGTTCTGGAGAAGGGAGAGGCGAGAACCAGTCCGTCGGTCCTCTACGTGGATTGCACAGCACTCGGCCTGAACAACGCGCCCGCAACTGCGATTTTCCAGCCCGGTCGGATCGTGCTCCAACAGGTCCGATACCTATCGCCTTCGTTCAATGCTGCTCTGATCGGCTTCGTCGAGGCGCATCGGGACGACGACGCCGAGAAGAACCTGCTGTGCTCACCGCATGCCTACCCCAGCAGCCCCGAGGACTGGCCACGCATGATGTGCGGCACGTGGAACGCGGAGGCCCGCTGGCTCGGCGAGCCCGACATCTTCAGGTGGATGGCCCAAAGCCGGCTCAACCTAATGCGCGGGCTTCCCGATCACGCCGCGGAGCCGAAGGTGCAGGCCGCCATCAAGCGATATCTGACACATGTCGGGACGGCGATAGAGCGGCTGAGCAGCTGGGCAGATCGAGCTCAGCCGCAGATCAGCGTTAGCGGTTAACGGCTCGCTGGTCTTCTGGTGCGTGGTGTAGCGCCGGGCGCGATCCCGAATGTGCCCTGCTAGATCGCCTCGGCGGGCTTGAGCACGAAGACCTCGACTGCGAGGTCGGGGTCGATGTGGTTCTGGCTCATGAACGCGATCACCTCGCGATCGAGCTCTCGCTCGACGATTCCTACAAGATCGTCACGCATCGCCGTCTGGTAGTCGTGGCGGACCTGCAGGACGCGATGGGTACGGCCGTGGTCGACGAGCGTGCGCTCGCCGGTTGTGAGCGTATCCGCGAGCAGAATGGTCACCACGCTCTCGCCGACGGTGGTCTTCGCCTTCGTCGGTCCTCGACCGGTGTACTCGTGAAGCACCTGAACTGCTGAGGTGGAGATCTTCGCCGAGGGGCTTTGGCTTTCGTGCTGCTCGTCCATGGGATACCTTTCCAGCCGCATCCTCGGGCGGGTGTTGGGCACCACGAGAGGGAGAGGAAGCGTTGGAGCCCCGCAGGCAGCGTTCCCTACAGCCTACTCCTTGGGAGCCGGTGGGGTTCGGCAGCTGTTTTGTCGGCAAATTGCGTGCTCCGGAGTGGCAGGAGCGATCGATCTGTGGTAAGCCCCTCATCAATCAAGCGGGACCGCGGGCTGCACGCTAAGGACAGTGCCGCGGGACCCAGGAAAGGAGGCGCGGCCATGACATGGAGCGCGCCACTCGGCTTCGACCAAAGCCAAGAGCAGGTCGAGGCGATGATGGAGCGGGGCACGACGTTCTCGGACGTCGAGGACGTGATCGACGCTAGCGAGCTCTCGACCATGCACAAGGCCGCGCTGTGGCTGCTTGCCTGGTCGCTGCGCGACGTCGACCAGCAGCGCGCGGATGCTCGGCTTACGCTGGCAGCCGTCGGCGCCGGTGAGTTGGGAGGCTGGTGATGCGAGCGCCTCGGGAGCGAGACAGCGTTGGAGGTCGTCCGCGGTTGAGTGTCGTAGGGAGCGAGCTGCGATCGCGCCCAAGTTTGGGCCGCGAGCGCGAAGGTCGTCTGGCCGCGCACCCGCTCGATTTCGACGAGCGCGGCCTTCCGATCGCCCAGCCGCCGCTCACCGCCGCCGAGCGCTTGAGGCGGCTGCCGGCTGGCTGACTGGCGAGCCAACGAGAACCCACCCGATAGGTAGAGCCTGGCTCGTCCTCCAGGGCCGCTCGACATTGGTTCTATGAGCACCGACCGCCCCGATGGGTCCGCGCGTCAGCGCCTGCTTGCCCTCGAGCGTGCCAATCGCGTTCGGCTGACCCGCGCCACGCTCAAACGGCGCCTACGTGCAGGTGAGGTCGCGGCGGCGGACGCGATTCTGCGCAGCTCCCGCGACACCGACACGATGACCGTCGTCGAACTACTCCTAAGCCAGCGCGGCTGGGGACCCACGCGGTCGGCGAAGATGCTGCGTTCGGTTTCGCTGTCGGAGAAGAAGACGCTCGGGTCGCTGACCCAACGCCAGCGAGTAATGCTCGCGGCAGTGCTCAGCCGCCCTGAGAACAAGGAAGGCACGATCCGGTCAGGCCTGCAATGACGTCGCAGGGTAATTGCGGACGTCGGTAACGATGCACGAGGGCGCGCCCGCTGC
Organism: uncultured Solirubrobacterales bacterium; assembly: GCA_963849295.1. Lineage (GTDB taxonomy): Bacteria > Actinomycetota > Thermoleophilia > Solirubrobacterales > Solirubrobacteraceae > Palsa-465. The sequence continues at coordinate 22,681 of CAWKGU010000012.1, read as the reverse complement.
GTGGTCGCCGCTGCAGCGGGCCGCGCAGGGCACTGCGGTTCGCGGCAGCGGGCCGCACTGCTCGAGCGCGCGATCGCGAGAGCGTCCGCGTGTTGACGCTACCGATCTTGGTTTCGTCGCGCCGCGCGAATCTCTCCGCGTCAGCCGTGCGCCGCGATCAAACCCACTTGGCGCCCGGCGTGGTGTAGGGTGGTCTTGCGGGTGCGCGGGGGCGCACCAAATTCAATCGTCGGGGCGTTCGGCAGGGCCTCGGCAGCGAAGGAGTCGTAGACGATGACCGCAATCGACACATCGCGGTCTGGCGTCCCTTGTGGGCACCCCGTGTTCTCACCGCGTGATTGCGGGACCAGCACGGTCGAACGACGACACCTCCGCGAAAGGACACTGACATGTTGCTGGCAACGACGCAGGTCGAGGACTTCGACCGCTTCCTAGAAATCTTCTCCACCAAGGGCGCCGAGAAGCGCAAGGAGCACGGGTCAAACGGCGCACTCGTCTTCCGCGATCCATCCGAGGAGGATCGGGTCTGGGTGATCTTCGACTGGGACGAGCAGGGCTGGCAGAGCTTCGTGTCAGACCCCGCAGTCCCGCCGATCATGAAGGAAGGTGGACACAAGGGGAGGCCGGAGGCGGCACAGTTCGCCAGCAAGTGCAGTGCCTGACAGCACCCGCGAGGGGCCGGGCCAACATAGTTTGGTCCTCGCCCCAGCCAATACCAAACCAATCGCCGAGTTCGACAGGACCCAGGCAGCGAAGGAGTGCATGACGATGGCCGCAGATCAAAACGTAGCGACTATGCGACGCGCCTACGAGGCGTTCAACACGGGCGACATGAACACGCTCACCGAGCTCATGGACGAGACCGTCTGGCACTTGCCGGGCCGCAGCCCGATGGCCGGTGACTACCAGGGAACGGGTGCGACCCTGGCGTACTTCGGCCAGATCGCGGAGAAAACTGGCGGAACCTTCCGGGCCGAGTTGCAGCACATGGCTGCAGTTGGCGACAGCCGCGTGATCGGTATCCAGCGCAGCACCGCTGACCGAAACGGCAAACACCTGGACGTTGACAACTGCATCGTCTTTGAGCTCAAAGACGGCCGGGTGATCGACGGTCGGGAGCACTTCGAGGACCTCTACGCGTGGGACGAGTTCTGGTCATAGCCCCGCCGGTGCCTCCGGCATATCGCGGCGGTTCGCGGCTCGGCACCAGTCGAGCCGCGAGCCACAGCCGCCTCTGAAACGACGCACAGCACGCTGTCACAATCCCACGACTATGTGACAATCGGGTCGGCGGGCGGCTCGGTCGAGCCGCTCGTTTTGCCGAGCGAACGTATATCGCTATCGCGCCTCGCGTTGCTGGCACCCGCCGGCCGCCAACAGGAGGCCGCTCTCGAAACGGACGATACTCGAGGGCCGGCGACGGTCTGGACAGCGGCGGTCTGACGATACCGTGAGACCGGCGGTCGTCGTCCGGAGCGGATGCGTGTCGAGCGGTGCGGCTCGCTTGTGCTCGTCCAGGCGAAGCGGGCGCCCTGCTATCCGCCCGCTGAGCGGGTGCGCCGCCGAGTTGCTCACGAGCAGCAGCACGCGAGCGATGCCCGGACGCTCCTGCTCTGTCGCTCATTCGTACTGACGCCGCGGTGCTCCTGGTCGTCCCAAGCGCGAGCGCATTCGCCGTTCGGTCCACCGATCAGTTCTTGGATCGGCGAGGAGTGGAGAGAGCGATGTCGTTGGCGGGTGGCCTTCAGCGAGCGCTCGCCGCCGCCACCGCTGCGTGCTCGGTTTCGTGGATTGGAATCGCCTCATCCAAGCGGGTGAGCTCGAAGATGTGGCGGTAGTGCTCGTTCAGCCCGCAGGCCAGCAGTCGCTGGCCGCCCGTTCTGGCGCGCACGAGCAGCGTCACGACCAGCCCGATCCCGCTCGAGTTCATGTACTCGAGGTTGTGGAACGCGAGAACGATCGCGCTCGCGCCGTCGGCGGCGCGGGTGTACGCGTCCCGGAGCGCGGGCTCGGATTGCCTCGTCAGCTCGCCCGCGATCTCGATCACGCTCACGCCCACGGCGGCGGAGCGCACTGTCAGCGGCGTCGGCGCCGGCTCGGTCATCGTGAGTCTTGCCGATCCGCTGGACCCGGCGGCTGCTCGGGCGCGAGGATCGTGATGAAGTCGGTCAGCCGGGTGATCTGGAAGATCTCGCGGTAGTGCTCGGACAGTCCGCTGGCGGCGACCGGTCGGCCGTCGGCGCGGGCGCGTGCGAGCAGTTCGACGATCAGGGCGATGCCTGTCGAGTTGATGTAGGTGATGTGGCCGAAGTCGAGCCGCAGCGGCGCAGTGCTGCCCGAGTCGTCGTAGGCGGCGGCGAGCGCCTCCCTCGCCCCGCCGTCGATGTCGCCGCGAAGCTCGATCACCGTGACGTCCGGGAGTTTCCTCGCGGTCGCCGCAAAGCTCGCGTCAGACACAGTCGCCTCTTTCCAGGCGCAGTTGAAGCTCGAGCGTGTGCCGCTCAGAGTCGTGTTCGTGCCGGATTCCGTCGACCATCTGCTCGATCAGAAACAGCCCCCAGCCGCGGGTCGACTCGCGCCCCTCGAGCTTGGCTGCAACGTTCGGCCGCTGCGGCCCTGGGACTGTGCGGTCCCCGCCGTGGTCGGTGAACCGCACCACGAGCTGCGCGTCGGAGGCTGCGACCACGATCCGCAGCTCGAGGCTGGGATCGTTGCGGTTGCCGTGCTCGATCGCGTTCATTGTCGCCTCACCGGTGGCTGTCTTCAGCCGCTGGAGCTGCCTCGCCGGCAGCCCCAGCGGCGCGACGGCGTCCATGACTCGCTTAATCGCCGAGCGCTCGTTGCCGGCCGCGCTCGCGAGGGTGAAGTCGGCGAGCACATCGGCGCGCCCTGCGGGGCTGTGCTGCAGGCAGACGAGCGTTATGTCGTCCTCCTGCTCGTGCTCTGCGCCGGTGAACCGATCGAGCGCGAGCAGCAGCTCGTCGATCAGGGGCTGTGGCCCCGGAGCCGTCGCGAGCAGGCCGGTGACGCGGCGGGTCCCGAACATCTCACGCTCGGGGTCGTGCGCCTCGACCAGCCCGTCGCTGTAGAGCAGCATTCGCGCCCCGAGACCGAGGGTCGTCTCGAGCTCGTCGTATCGCATCGCGGGCATCAAGCCGAGTGGCATGCCAGTCGCGCGCAGCTCGAAGGTCTCCTCACCGCTTTGCACGAGCGGTAGGTTGTGTCCCGCGTTCGCGTAGCGCAGCCGCCCGCTCGCGGGGTCGAGCACTGCGTAGAAGCAGGTAGCGAACATGTTCTGGGGGATGTCTGGGCACAGGTTGTCGTTCGCCTGCGCAAGGACCGCGGACGGGTCGATGAGCCGCTGGGCGCTTGCGCGCACCAGGCTCCTGGTGGAGGCCATGACCATCGCGGCGGGGACACCCTTGTCGGTCACGTCTCCGATCACGAGCCCGACAAGCCCACCGGGGAGCTCGATGAAGTCGTAGAAGTCGCCGCCGACCGCACGTGCGGGGCGGTAGCACGCCGCGAGCTGCCAACCTGCGAGCTCGGGAGCCTGCTCGGGCAGGAAGCTCTGCTGGATCAGCCGCGCCACTTCCAGCTCCTGCTCCAGCCTCCCCCGCGCCCTGACCTCCGTCTGCTGGTCGCGCACCAGCTGGCCGACACGGACGGCCGGCGTCGCGTGCGCGGTCAGCGTCTCCAGCAGGCGGCGGTCCTGAGCGGAGTACTCCTGGCCCGAGAGGCGAGGGCCGACGCTCAGCACCCCGATCAGCTGATCGTTGGAGACCAGCGGGACCACCAGCGCCACGCCACCCGCGATCAGGGCGTCGAGCGCTGGAGAGTCGAGCTCGAGCTTCGCCAGCTCAACCGCCCCCTGCGCCCGGCGCAGGTGGACCAGGATCGGATCGTCCGGCGCGATCTCGATCGGAGCCGCCTCAGCGGCGGGCGGGGCGGCTTTCGGCGGGGCGGCTGAGCGCCCCGCCTGGGCCCCTGGCGTTCGCAGCAGAACTCTGCGGATCCTCCGCGTGGGCACGTCCCGACACTAGCTCGCAGCGGCGGCGGTCATGCTGGCCGGCGCGAGCTCGGTGGCGCTCGCGTTGTCGCGGAGCATGAACACGCTCGCGATCAGCATGACGATCGAGGCCCCGAGCGCCGGGGAATACCCAAGCGCCGACGTGCCACCGCCCACGCTCGTCAAGCCGAGCATGCTGCCGGCGAGCGCGAGCGCGGCGAGCACGAAGCTCAGCCAGCCGAGCCAGGCGGCCGCGAACACCCTCCGCACTGCGGCCGCCCCGATCGCCGCGAGCAGCACTGCGGCCATGCAGCCGAACGCGCCGGGCATGATCAGCCCGTTCTGCAGGTCGAAGAACGTCCGCGTCAGGGGCGCATCGGTCACCCCGCCCTGCTTGGAGACGAACACGAGCGCGCTCAGCGTGATCCCGTCGAGCGACGCGATCGCGGCCATCCCGGCCCCGGCGGCGAGGACGATCATCCCGAGCGGGCTGTGCTGGTCGCGCGCGTGAAGCATGCGACCCAGCGTCGCTGCGAAGCACAGCATCAGCGCGCTGCCAAGCACCGTCAGCGCCGTCTGGGTGAGAACGCCGCTGCGATGGCTCGTCAGGTAGTCGGAGATCTGCGCGACGCTCGAGCTGCTGCTGAGCGAGTCGCTCGCGGCGAAGACCGCGCCGAGCAGGACGACGACGGCGGCGATTCCGACAGCACCGCCGAACTGGACAAAGCGACGACTGATCATTCGAACCTCCAAGGCTTGAGGAACCTGCTGATCGCCCGGTTGTACTCGGCCACCGTTCCGAAACCATTACGGCTGACCAAGATCCGGTCGTGCCGTAGCGCGTAGTGGGATGCTTGGTCGATGCAGTCGCTGTCGATCTGGCTTTTGGGGACGCCGCGCGTCGAGGTGGACGGCGCGCCGTGGTCGGTCGACACGCGCAAGGCGACCGGGCTGCTTGCGTTCCTGGCGGTCACCGGCCATGCCCACTCCCGGGCGGTCATAGCGAACGTGCTGTGGCCCGACGCCCCCACCGACCATTCGCGCAACACGCTGCGCCGCACGCTCTCAACGCTGCGTGCCGCGCTCGGCGACGGGCGCGTCGTCAGCGACCGCGACTCGATCGCGCTCGATCTCGAGGGCGCCTGGTTCGACCTCGCGGCGTTCCGGCGCGTCGCAAGCGACCCAGCCGCAGACCTCGCGGCCCTGATCGAGGCGTGCGAGCTCCATCGCGACGACCCGCTCGCGGGGTTCGCGCTGCGCGACAGCCCGGCGTTCGACGACTGGCAGCGCGACTTCGCCGACGCGATCCGGCGCGAGCGGGCGGCGCTGCTTGACCGCGTGGTTGACCTGCTCGCCGACGCCGGGCGCTTCGACGATGCGATCGCGCGGGCGCGTCAGCGGCTGGGTCTCGACCCGCTCCACGAGCCGACGCACCGGCGACTGATCGAGCTGTACGGATCCGCGGGCCGGCGCGGTGACGCGATCGCGCAATACCGCGAGTGCGTGCGCGTGCTCGACCGCGAGCTCGCGGTCGCGCCGCTGGACGCGACGACCGCGGCATACGACGCGATCAGCACCGGGATCGTCGTCTCTGCTGGCGCCGAGCGGCCGCCGCCCGCGCAAGTGGACGAGCTCCCACTGGTCGGGCGTGCCGTCGAGCTGCGCCGTTTGACTGAGGCGTTCGACTCAATCGTCGACGACGGCGCGGCGCTCGTGATCGAGGGGGAGTCGGGAGTCGGCAAGACCCGGCTCGCCACCGAGGCGATCGACGGGTTCGCGCGGCGCGGCGCGCGAGTGATCGTCGCTCGAGCGCACGCCGGCGAGCGTAGCCTCGCGTACGGCGCGCTCGCGCAGCTGCTGCAAGCCGCGATCGCCTGCCGCGACGAGCCGCTCGCCCCCGCGCTCCGGTACGAACTCGCGCGACTGCTGCCAGCGCTCGGGGCGGCGCCTGGCGGCGACCTCGAGCAGCCGGGGGCACGCCTGCGGTTCCTCGAATCGGCCTGCGACGTAATCGCTGGGGCTTCGCGCGGCGAGGGCGTGGTCGTATTCGTCGACGATCTGCAGTGGTGCGACACAGCCTCGCTCGATGCGCTCGCGTATCTCGCCCGGCGCCTGCGCGGTCGCCGGCTGTTGCTGCTGTGCACCCGCCGCTCCGACGAGCCCGATCCCGAGCGCCGCTATGCCCCCCTCACGGACAGAGCGCAGCGGGTCGCGCTCGCCAGGCTGCGCCGCGAGCACGTCATCGGTCTCGCCCGGGAGATGGGCCTCGACGAGACCGCGGCGGACGAGGTCTTTCGCGACAGCGAAGGCCTGGCGGTGTTCGTGGCCGAGCTGCTCCGCCCCGGACGTCCGGAGCCCTCGGGCGGCGTCCGAGAGACGATCGAGGCGCGACTCGACGCGGCGAGCGAAGCGGCGGCGCAAGTGCTCGGCGCCGCCGCGCTGATCGGCCGCACGTTCGATCCCGGCACCATCCAAGCGGCGAGCGGGCGCCCGGAGGACGAGGTTGCCCTCGCGCTCGAGGAACTGGTCGCACGCGGCCTGGTCAACACCCTCGAGGACGCGTACGACTTCGGGCACGAGCGCCTGCGGGCGCTGGCGGAGGAGCGCCTCGGTCCGGCGCGGCGGCGCGCGCTGCATCGCCGGATCGGCGACGCGCTCCGCGCGCGGCGCACCGAACCGGCGGTCTTCGCCCGCCACTACGAGCTGGCGGGACAGGATCCGCTGGCCGCTGCCGCTCATGCTGCCGCCGGTGACCGCGCACGAACGCTCGGGGCCGGCGCCGAAGCGATCGCGCACTACGAGACCGCGCTCGCGCTTGGCCACCCCGACCCATCCGTGCTGCACGAGGCGATCGGGGATCTGCTGACGCTGCGCGGCGAGTACCGTGGCGCGTTCGCCGCCTATGACGCTGCCGCCGCGCACTGCCCGCAACCGCATGCCGGTCGACTCGAGCACAAGCTCGGCGCGGTCCACGAGCGCCGCGGAGACTGGCAGCGCGCCGAGCGCCACTATCAGCAGGCGCTGGCGCTCGGGGCCGACCCCGCCGCCGTGCGCTCGGACCTCAGCCGGATCGCGTGGCGCCGCGGCCGGCTCGATCAAGCCCGCAAGCTTGCTCTACAAGCACTCGCGGCGGCGGAGCAGGTGGGGGCGGACGGCCCGGCAGCCCAGGCGCACAACATCCTCGGGCTGCTCGGCGGCGGCAGGAAGCACCTCGAGCGCAGCCTCGAGCTCTCCAGCGGGCTCGCCGATCCGACGATCCGGATCGCCGCGCTCAACAACCTCGCCCGTGCGCTCGCCGACGCCGGCGAGCTCGGGCACGCAGAGGAACGGCTCGGCGAGGCGCTCTCGCTGTGTGCCGCGCAGGGAGACAAACACCACGAGGCAGCGCTGCGCAACAACCTCGCGGACGTCCTACACAAGGCGGGCCGCCACGAAGGCGCGAGCGCCGAGCTAGGGCGCGCTGTCTCGATCCTGGCGGCGATCGGATCCGAGGGGGACGTCCTCTACCCGGGAGTCTGGGACCTGCTCGAGTGGTAGCTGTCGATCAGCGGAGGCATCCCGCGAACCGATTCCCGAGATCCAAAGTGAGACGTGCGCCGGCTCCACCGCGCGCCTGACGGCGCCGAGCAGCTCGCCACGGATCGCCTCGAGTTCGACCGCGTCGCGCACGCTCGCGGCGAACTCCGCGACGATCGCCTCGGCGTCATAGCGAGCGCGGTTAAAGCGACGGTCGACCAACCGCTGCACCCGCACACGCAGCGGGTTGAACAGCGCTGCGGCCGCGAGTGTCGCCGCTGCGACCCCGACACGTGAGGACAGCGGCAGTACCTCAGTGCCGAGTGCGACGACCCCTAGGAACGCGCCGACCAGAAGGCCGCTGAGGATCGCGTAGGCGAGCGTTCGGCTGATCAGGCGATCGATCTCGAACAGTCGGTAGCGCAGGATCGCGACTCCGATGCTGATCGGCAGCGCCGTGGCCGCAGCACCACCCACGCTACCCACAGTCTGCGACGCCGGGGAGGACGACGACGCAAAAAAGATCACGAACGCGGTCGCGACCATCGTCACCGCCGCACCCAAGAGGAGCCACTTCAGCTGCTGGCGACGGTCGCCGACAGCGCGCCGGAAGCTGATCCCCAGCCGCCCGATCATCGACAGCCAGAAGACCGCGAGCACGATCTGAAGCACGATCTCGACGTGCGACATCAGCAGCGCCAGGCCGCGTACCGGGTTGTCCTGCGCTGTCAGGTCGCCCGCTGAGTTGACCGCAATCCGGGCGCCGGCGAGCACGTGTACGGCGACCACGTAGAAGCACGCGATCCACAACGCTGCGACCACCAGATACGAGCGCATGACCCACCGCCATCGCGGTGACGGCAGCCGCCCGTCGGGAAACAACAGGATCGCCAACGGAGAGAACGCGATTGCCGGCGCCCACAGCAGCCCGCACAGGATCGCCAAGCGACCGAGCGGCAGCCCTCGGTGCCCGTAGGGGTATACGAGCGCCGCATAAGCCGTTGCGACGCCGCTTAGCATCAATGCGACGGCGGCGCCAAGCAACAGCCACCCGATCGCGTGGCGCGGCTGCCGACGGGCGACCACCATCCCAACGGCGCCGAACGCCAGCGGCAGCACAACGTTGCTCACCGAGTCCGCGACGCTGAAGTTGCTGGCACCCGACAGCGACACGGCCTCGACCACGTACGCGACCGCCAGCACCAGCACGAGCGCGGCGAACCCGAATGCGACCGGCTGCGAGCCGGACTTCATGGTTACACGCATGATCGATCCCGAGAGTACGCTCGCCAAGCTCGAGTTCGGTGCATGGATCCGCGTGCCGGCGCTTCTTGTTCGTCCTCTGGGAGGGGGGCGGCAACGTCGCGCCCAGCTTGACGCGGCACCCGCGTCGTCGGGCTGCTCCTGGGACGAGATCTCCGTCAGCGTGCGGCGAGGTGGGCATGGACGAGCTGCACCGCCCACGCCCCTTCGCCCACGGCGGTGGCGCAACGCTTTGTAGAGCCCGATCGAACATCACCCGCCGCGAGAATCCCGGGGACGGAGGTCTCGAGGAGCTTCTCCGCGCCGGCAGCGGTACCGGTGAGGATGAAACCCTTTTCGTCGCGTCGGATCGTGTTGTCAAGCCAGTCGGTGCAGGGCTCCGCGCCGAGGAAGAGGAACAGGTAGGAGACCGATAGCCGCTCGCCGGTCTTGAGCGTGACTCCGTCGAGCTGTCCATCGGTTCCGTGCAGTTCGGCGATCTCAGCCCGGTCGCGCACTGCGACGCCATAACGCTCGAGTTCGCGGAGCAGGTAGTCCGACATCGTCTCTCCCAGGTCGGCTCGGCGATGGATCAGCGTCACGAGGGCGCCGCCGCGGGCCAGCCACACCGCCGCCTGTCCGGCCGAGTTCCCTCCGCCGACCACGCCCACGCGCTCGGCGCCGCACAGTTGCGCCTCGGGCGGACCGGCCGCATAGAAGACAGTGATGCCTTCGTAGTCTCCAAGGTTGTCGACCGGGAGCCGCCGGTATTGAGCACCGGTGGCGACCAGGACGGCTCGGGCGGCGATCTCGTGGTCCTCCTCGAGCCGCACGATGTGCCGTCCGTTCCCAGGCTCCAGCGCGATCGCGCGATATGGCGTGGCCAGGCGAGCATCGAACTTCCGGGCTTGGGTGACGGCGCGGCTTGTCAGCTCCGAGCCGCTGATCCCGGCCGGGAACCCGAGGTAGTTCTCGATCCTGCGGGACGCGCCCGCCTGCCCGCCGAGCCCGGCGCTGTCAAGCACGAGCGTGTTGAGGCCCTCGGACGCGCCGTACACGGCGGCGCCGAGGCCGGCGGGACCGGCGCCGATCACGAGCAGGTCCGCATCCTCCCGCGGGGCGAGCTCGCGGCCGATCCCCAGCGCGCGTGAGACCTGGCCGACCGAGGGCCCTTGGAGTTCCGCCCCGCCCGGGAGTCTCACCAGCGGCAGCTCGGTCTCATCGAGACCCATCACGAGAGCCGCAGCCGCTGGATCGTCTGCGTGCTCAGGGTCGCGCCAGGTGAATGGCATGCGATTGCTGCGTGCGAAGTCGAGCATCCTCACCGTGGCCTTGGACGAGTGCGGCCCGACGATCTCGACACCGAGTCCCTGGACCCGCTGGAGCGCTTCGCGCCGCACGATAAACGCCGAAAGCACTAGGTCGCTCAGCGGGCCGTCCTCGTACAAAAGCGATCGCAGCATCTCGCGCTCTACGGCGATGTAACGCAGCGGCTCGGTGACCACCGCCGTGACGAAAACCGTCTGCCCCGAGAGCAGGTTCAGCTCGCCGAGAAAGCTGGCTGCGCCGTGGCGGACGATCTCGGTGCCTGCCGCGTCGAGGATCACGACCTCGCCTTCGACGATCGCGATGAACGGGTAGTCGCGATCGCCGATCCGATACAGCACCTCGCTGACATCAGCGGTGCGCTCTTCCCCAAGCTCGGCAAGCGTGGCCAACTGCGAGGCGGACAGCATTGCGTTCGGCGGCGGCGGGACGGGACTTGAGGAAGGTGGCATAAAGCTGATGCTACGGAGGTAGTCGTGTCGTCCAGACGGCCGCTACCTCAGGCTGTTGACGAGTTTTCAAGCGGCTGCTTGAATATGATACGTGGAAGCGAAGGTGGACCAGCGTCGCGCGACCGGCCTGCGGACGCGGACACGACTTATGGACGCGGCGCTGGACCTGCTCGCGGAACGTGGCGAGGATGGTGTGAGTCTCCGCGAGCTGACCGATGCTGCTCAGGCCAACGTGGCGGCGGTGAGCTATCACTTTGGCTCGCTGAAATCACTGTGCGACGCGGCGATCGCGTACGCGTTGGAGCGCTACCTGGAGGCTCAGGAGGAGGCGGTGAGCGCGCTAGACACTGAGACCTCGCTTGAGGCGCTGGCGGCGGCGTTCGCACGACCGATGATGCGCGCCCTGGCCTCGGGGGGCCGTGAGCTGGACGTGATGCGGATCGTGGCGCGGGCTGGCGTCGACCCACCAGAAGGATGGAGTTTTGATGCCAGCTTCGATCGCATTCGAGGCAATGTCCTTCGGGTGCTGAAGGCCAACGTTCCTGGTGTCAGCGACCAGGAGCTCATCTTCCGCACGCGCTGCGCAGCGGGGTTGTTGAATTGGGTGGTTCTCGCGCCGGTCGGCGCCGAGCTCAGAAACAAATCCGAGAAGCAGATTGAGCGACGGCTGGCCCCCGTGCTCGCAGGAGCCCTCCGCGGCACAGGCATCGCCTGACAAGCGGGCGGTCCTCAATATTCAATCAACCGCTTGACATGAGTCCCGCAGTCACATATTCTCAATCAAGTGCTTGATCTACTACGTACAAGGAGGACCAACGGGTCATGAAAGTCGCACTCACCGGCGCAACAGGATTCATTGGATCTCACATCGTCACCGAATTGTTGGAGCACGGCCACGATGTGACGGCACTCGTCCGCGACGAAGACCATGCCGACATCGTCACGGCGGCCGGCGCAAAACCCGTCGTGGCCGACCTCTACGACCGCCCCGCCGTCGCGAACCTGCTAAGTGAAGCGGACGGAGCGATCCACACCGCCAGTCCTGGGGACGAGACCAGCGCGGACCTTGACTCCGCGGTGGTCGACGCGGCGATCGAAGGACTAGGCGGCAGCGGCAAGCCCTATATCCAGATCGGGGGTCTGTGGGTCTACGGCGACAACACCTCGATCAGCGAGGAATCCCCCTTCAACCCTCCGGCGCTCGTGGCATGGAAGGAACCAATCGAACAACGAGTCCTCGACACCCCAGAAATGCGCGGGGTCGTGATCGTCTCCAGCGTCGCCTACGGCGACCGCGGCGGAGGAATCCCCGGTCTGCTCCTTGGCTCACCGCGAGACGACGACGGCAACCTGATCATGCTCGGCACCGGACGACAGCACTGGTCGACAGTCCACGTTGCGGACCTCGCGAGCCTCTTTCGGCGCGTGCTCGAGTCCCAGTCGGCTCGTGGCCGCTACGTCGCTGGCGATGGATTGAACCCAACCGTCGCCGAGCTGACCGAGGCGGCCGCGGCCGCCGCCGGCGCTCCCGGAGCGATCCCCGGTTCCGACGAGGAGGCTCGGGCACGCCTCGGCGACTACTTCGCCGAAGTCCTACTGCTCGATCAGAGCACCTTCGCCGTCAAGGCTCGGGACCAGCTCGGCTGGTCTCCGACCCATCATGGATTGGTCGATGAGTTCCGCCACGGCACTTACGCACGTGAGGCGCGGGCCGCCTGACCGCCCACGGTCGCCGGTAGCCAACAGCCGTGAGGCAGGTTTCCCGATGACGAAATATCGTCCTCAACGTGCGGCTCTTGGAGAGGCCAGCGCCCGCTTGATCGGAGACCGGACGACCGCCTCGGTTCCCGAGGCGAGCGACGCGGCCGTCGCCTCGGGCCCACAATCCCCGGGCGCCGGTCGGCGAGAGAGCAGCGCCACCAGCCCCTGGCTTGTTGTCCTCGTCGTCTGCGTGGCCCAATTCATGGTCGTCCTCGACGCGACGATCGTCAACGTCGCGCTGCCGACGATCCAGCGCGGCCTGCGGTTTAGCCCATCGAGCCTGCAATGGGTGATCAACATGTACACGCTGATCTTCGGCGGCTTCATGCTGTTGGGCGGGCGCGCCGGTGACCTGGTCGGCCGCAAGCGGGTGTTCGGCGCCGGGATCGTGCTGTTCTCCGGAGCGTCGCTGCTCAACGGCCTCGCCCAGTCATCGGGAATGCTGATCGCCGGCCGGGGGCTACAGGGGCTAGGGGGCGCGCTGCTCGCGCCCGCCGTGCTGTCGATTATCACGACGAGCTTCAGCGATGGGAAGGATCGCGCGAAGGCGCTGGCGATTTGGAGCGCGATCGCCGCAGGCGGCGGGGCCGTCGGGCTGCTGCTGGGCGGCGTGCTGACCGATCTCGCCTCGTGGCGCTGGATTTTCTTCGTAAACGTGCCCGTCGGTGTGGGCCTGGGGGTCGCGACGGTGCGGTTCGTCCCCGAGTCTCGATCGGAGTCAGCGCACCGGACGTTCGATCTGCCGGGGGCGGTGTCCGTCACCGCCGGCCTTGTGCTGCTCGTGTTTGCAATCGTCAAATCGAACAGCTACGGATGGGGATCGGCCCGGACGATCGGCCTTCTGGCGGCGGGCCTGATGTTGCTCGCGGGATTCCTCGCGCTCGAGCGCCGCAGCCCCGCGCCGCTCATGCGACTTGGCATCTTCCGCCTGCGGAGCCTCGCCGCCGCCGACCTCACCTTGTTTCTGACCTCAGCCGCGGTGTTCGCGACGTTCTTCTTCGTCTCGCTCTACCTTCAGCAGGTCCTCGGCTATCGGCCGCTGAGCGCGGGCGCCGCGTTCCTCCCGCTTTCCGCGGGAATCGCGGTCGGCGCAACGATCGCGCGCAACCTGGTCCCGCGCCTCGGCGTTCGCGTCGTCCCCATGATCGGGCTCGCGATCGCGACCGCCGGGATGATCGTCCTGACCCGACTCCCCGTGCATGGACGCTACGCATCCGACGTCCTCTCCGGAGTCCTCCCGCTTGGCCTGGGACTGGGACTGACATTCGTCCCGATGACGTTGGCCGGCACGAGCGAGGTGAGCGGTGAAGATGCCGGCCTGGCATCCGGCCTGCTCAACACCGCCCAGCAGGTCGGAGGGTCAATCGGGTTGGCGATCCTCTCGACCCTCGCCGCGAGCCGGACGACCGGCCTCCTTCACGGCGCCGTGACTCCTGGCTCCGTTGCTGCCGCTCGCGTTTCCGGCTTTCACGTCGCGTTCATCGCCGCCGCCGTGCTCCTCGCCATGGCATGGACCGTCGCGGCCCTGCAGCTGAGAACCAGCCGGCTCCGCGAGCCCAAACATGTGGAGGTGCCTCGGGACGTCGCGGCCCGCGCGGTGGGATGCGCGCAGTGCGCGCCTGTCGCGGTGACCAGCAAACGCGGACGCGGTGAGCCTCAGCTCGCTGGATGACGAGGCGTCGCCGCACAAGCGCATTCGCCCGATTCACTCGCTCGGCCGGGCAGAGATCCTCGCTGCGCTGCGCGTGTTGTGCGGCCCAGTACCGCACGCTGATCTTCCGTCGCAACGGTGACGTCCTGCCAACCCTGCTTGCCGACGGCTACGTTGCCGGGGTCTGGCGTCCGCTCAAAGCAGGAATTGAGGTCACCGCATTCGACCACCTTGACGGCCCACACCTGCCCACCTCATGCCAAACCGCTGAGGTCCACGTCCTCTAGCCCCGAACCCCTTCCTCGCGGCGGGCAGCGGGCGGGTAACCAAGAAATGTGACGAACCCGAGCGCGGCCGCGGCGGCCAGCGGCAGGTCCAGGCTCGTCTTCAGCAGCAGCGCCCCGGTCAGCGCTCCTAGCAGCATCGCGAGAACGGCGGTCGTTCTCCGTACCGAGCCTCTCCCGGAGCCGCCAAACAGTTGCGAGTCGGCGGCCAGGCCGGTCAACGTCATCGTGAGCACGGTCGTTGTCAGATCGGGCACTGCCACCCGGCGAATCGTCGCGTTGCGAACCCCCATCGCGAACGCCAGCAATGCGATCACGGCATCGCCCGACACCCCATTTGCGCGGACCCTGACTGCCGCCGCGAGGATCGCCGCGATCGCGAGCAGCACCACCTCGACCGAGAGCGCCCGAGCCATGTGCTGAGAGTGGCGCTGCGCCAGCCGCGACGCGAGCACCCCGCCGGTCCCTGCGCCTGCCAGGAACGCCGCCAGCGATACCAGCGGCGAAACAATCGGCAGCCCGCCGCTGCTCGCGATCCCGAACCCGAGGAACACGATGTTCCCCGTCATGTTCGCGGTGAACACGTGACCGATCCCAAGGTAGCTCGCTGCGTCCACCAAGCCGGTTGTGAACGTCAGCACGAGCAGCGTTCGCGATAGCGGATGGCGGATCGTGCCCGCGGCTCGCTGCGCCAGAGACGATTGACCCGCAGCTGTCGACGGCGTCGCTCCACTTGCGCTCATGGTCTACCTCCAGATCGTGTTTGTCGGCCAATTCTCGAGCAGCGGCTCGACCACCTCGAGCATGATGTCCGCGGTTGCGAACGGCGCCTGGCGCTTAGCCGCTGACCGGCTGGCGTACAGACCCGTCTGGTCGGGCGTGGTCCTCGGCGTGGGGAAGGACGACTTCGGCGGCTTCGGCTGGTGTGACGTCTGGGTAGAGGATTCTGATTGCGAGGATCGCGGCTGCGCAGCCGACGAGCTGGGCGAGCACGAAGCCGGGTACGGCGGCGGGAGCGATGCCCGCGAACGTCTTGGAGAACATTCGGCCGACCGCGATGGCAGGGTTGGCGAAGCTGGTTGAGCTGGTGAAGAAGTAGGCGGCGCCGATGTAGGCGCCGACCGCGGCGGGGGCGGTTGAGGCGCGACGGGTGCGGGCCAGCGAGAAGATCACCAGCAGAAGGCCGGCGGTGGCGATTGCTTCGGCCAGCAGGTGGGCGGGGGACCCGCGGTGCTTGGTCGAGATGCTGATGGCGGCCTTTGCGAACATGCCGTTCGCGGCAACTGCGCCGAGGATGCACCCACCAATTTGGGCTGGGGTGTAGGCGAGCGCATCGCGCCAGCTGATTCCGCCGAAGGTGGCGTCGGCGAGCGAGACGACGGGGTTGAAGTGCCCGCCGGACACGGGTCCGAACATCAGGATGATCGCAAACAGGCCGGCCGCGGTGGCGGTCGCGTTCTCGAACAGCTCGAGGCCGACGTCGTGCGGTGAGAGCTGTTGGGCGGCGACGCCTGAGCCGATGACCAGCGCGGCGAGGAACGCGGCGCCGAGGAACTCGGCCAGCAACCGTCGGGCTAGTGGCGGAGCCGCAGCCGTCACAGCGACGTGGCGAGGGCGTCGCAGTGGTCTTTGCGCAGGCACTGGCGGGTCTCGCGCAGGGCAAGCGTGATGATGTGGGAGCGGACGGTCGCGTTGTCGAAGCGGTGAAGGATCGCGTCAGCGCAGGCGCGGATCTCCTCGGGCGAGCGCCGGCCGTCGAACTCTCTGGCCAGCTCCGGCAATAGCTGTGCGAGGCGGACCTGGTGGGCGGTGCGGTCCGCGCGGATCTCCTCGATTTGCTCCTCGACCAGCGTCCGTACGTGCTCCTCGATCGTGTCGCGGATCTCGCGAACCTCGTCTAGCGGTCGTCCGGCGGGATCGGGAATGTCCCACTCCTCGACGACGGTTGGGACGTAGGGGCAGGCGTCGCCGCAGCCCATCGTGATGGCCCAATCGGCGTGCAGCTGCATCTCCCGGGTGAGCTTCTTCGGCTTGCGGTCTGAGAGATCGATCCCGACCTCGCGCATCACGTCGACGACCTCAGGCCAGATCGCGCGCGCCGGCTGCGCGCCGGCCGACTCCGCACGAACATCGGAGGGCGCCAGGCGCTCGAAGAACGCCTGGGCCATCTGCGAGCGCCCCGCGTTGTGGTTACAGACGAACATGACGTACTTCACGGTCCCTCCTTACGCGGCGATCAGCAGCTTGTCGGCAAACTCGCCCGGCAGCCCCGCCTCGCGAACCTCGCGGGCGACGGCGTCGGCGTCGTAGCCGGTCCGCTCGATCGCCACCTCGACCGTTTCGCCCGCCGGGCGCAGCACGGCGAACGCGCTGCGCGGATCGCCGTCCTTGGGCTTGCCGACCGAGCCGCAGTTGATGAACAGCACATCGCCGTGCTCACGCACCCATGGCTTGTGCGTGTGGCCGAACACGAGCACGCGCGCGTCCTCGGCCCGCGCGAGGCGCTCGTACAGGCTCGCGGGCTTGTCCTCGAATAGATACTCGTTGACCTTCCGTGGTGAGCCGTGCACCAGGTGGACGGGCACCCGGCCGATCTCGAAGCGCAGGTCGAACGGCAGCGCGCGCATGAAGTCCTTCGAGCTCTGGTCGGCGTGGGCGAGCGTCCAGTCGACCGATTGCTGGCCGAGCTCGCGGTCGTGCGGGGTGACGTAGGCGCAGCCGCAATCCTCGAGGTCCCTTGCGATCGCGTAGTCGTAGTTGCCATAGATCGTCGGGATCTGCCGCTCCTGGATCAGGGCGCACACCTCGTTGGGGTGCGGGCCGTAGCCGACCAGGTCCCCGCCGCAGTAGGCGCGCTCGATACCCAGCTCGTCGATCCGTCCGAGCGCAGCCTGGAGCGCCGGGAGATTGGCGTGGATGTCGGTGATCACGGCGACGGCGTCGTCCACGCGGCGAAAGATATCCATTGACAAACATCAGTTCAATCGGTATTTGTACATAGATGGCTGTCGATCTGGAGCTGACCCCGAAGACCAAGCGTCCGGCGGGCGAGCGCTGCTGCGAGCCGGTCGTCTACCCCGACGTCGAGCGCGACCAGGCCGTACGCATGGCGACCATCGCCAAGGCGCTCGGCGACCCGGTCCGCCTGCAGCTGGTCGATGTGCTCCGCAAGCACGCGGGCAAGGTCTGCGTGTGCGAGCTCGTGCCGCTCTTTGGCCTGTCCCAACCGACCGTGTCCCACCACCTGAAGGTGCTTCGCCAGGCCGGAATCGTCGGGTCCGAGCGCGAGGGGCTGTGGGCCTACTACTACGTGATCCCCGACGCGCTGAAGGAGCTATCCGCATGGCTGAGTTGACCGATATCCGTGAAACCGTCCGCGAGAGATACGCGGCCGCCGCCAAGGCCGCCGCAGATCCCCAGACCACCCCGGCGGAGGCCGCGTGCTGCGGTTCGAACGGCACCGGTTGCAGCCCGGCGGACGCCACCGGCGTGTTCGGCGCAGCGCTGTACGACGAGGCCACGGGAAGCGATGTGCCGCAGGCTGCGCTGAACGCGTCGCTTGGCTGCGGCGTCCCGACAGCGGTCGCCGACCTCAGCGAGGGCGAAACCGTGCTCGACCTCGGCTCGGGCGCCGGCGCCGACGTCCTCATCTCGGCCAGGCGCGTGGGCCCGACCGGCAAGGCGGTCGGCCTGGACATGACCGACGAGATGCTCGAGCTCGCACGGGCCACCGCAGCCAAGGCGGGGGTCGAGAACGTCGAGTTCCGCAAAGGCTATCTCGAGGACATGCCGCTCGAGGACGAGTCGGTTGATGTCGTGATCTCAAACTGCGTGATCAACCTGTCCGGCGACAAGGCCCAGGTACTCCGCGAGGCCGCGCGGGTGCTGCGAGCGGGCGGGCGGTTCGCCGTCTCCGACGTGATCGCCGACCCCGATATGGACGAAGCAACACGCGCGGACATGGCCGCCTGGACCGGATGCATCGGCGGCGCGCTTAGCGAAGCGGAGTTCCGCTCGGCGCTAAGCAGCGCCGGCTTCGAGGAAATCGAGATCCGCCAGACGCACCGCGTCCACGAGCACGCCGCCTCCGCGATCATCCGGGCGCGTAAGCCTGCCAGGGGAGCGGTAGCAGCGGGCTAACAGCCGCTGTCGCGGCCTTCACCCAGCTACATGCGCGCAACGTGGGGCACGGACACGCAGCTGCCACTTGATCGAGCGGAGAGGGAGGGATTCGAACCCTCGATGGACGAAACCGCCCATACCGGTTTTCGAGACCGGGAGCTTCCGACCTGAAAGATGCGAATTTGCAGGAGGTTTACGATTCACCTCGGCGCTGTGGGGAAGAAGTTGGGGAAATTTTCGAAGTAACCGGTCGCGCCCCGGATCTGGCGAATAGCGCGACGCTCGCGAACGGCCGGTCGAGACCTGCCTTCGCTCTGGCGCGGATCTGCCGGGCCCCGCCGGGTGCGTGGCCTCCCTTTGTCCGATACCGGTAGCCCGCGGTAGGAGCACCTGCGTCCTTGTCGTGGCTGGTCTGCTCCAAGAGCAGCCGCGCGTCGATGGTGAGCTCGTGACCGCGTTCGTGGCAATGGAGTTACGCGCTTGCGCGGTGCCGGGTGACCGCTTCTACGATCAGGATTTTGAGGTCGTCGGCTGGACCGCACGGAAAAGCGATCACGCGGCTTACCTGATCGTGAGCGTCTCAACGGACGATGCCAGAGAGGGCCGGTTGGGAATACTGTGCGGCAACAATGAACTGGGATCTGCGACACCGAAAGTCATCGCTGGTGATCCGGCTGCTGCTGGCCGTTTGGATCACCGTCGTCGTTGTTGTGCTCTGCGCCACGGGACGTTGGTGGGGCCTGCTGTTCGTCGTCCCGCTGGTCCTTGATTTGTACCTGCTCCGCCGGATCTTGGCGGCCGGCTCAGGCCGGTAGCGCGGCGTCAGGGGAGTTCGGGGCCTCAAAGGCTGCGGGGGCGGAGCATCGGTGCGCTGGTTTCGGAAACCGCGATCTCGCACACGGCTGTCACCCGACTGACCTCCTCGCGGTCGGAAGGAGGTCTCCGGCCGCCATCGGCGCGCGTCCTGCCTGTCCTTGTGAGCGCACGGCGAGCCACTTGCCCTGTAGCCACGGGGAGCGGGTCTTGGCCGACTTGCTCATACTGCCTGCGCCCGCTGGCGCGTCGAAGAGCCTGCTTCTAAGATGGATGACTGCCAGACGGTGAGGAAGGACTAGGAGGCTTCGACGATGGCTGAGGACGAGCAGGCTGACCATTACAACGTTGCCGAGTGGCACGGGAAGATGCTCATCGATCGTGATGGCGAGAAGATCGGCAAGCTGCAGGAGGTCTACGTCGACGTTGAGAACGATGAGCCGCAGTTCGCCACCGTCAAGGAGGGCTTCATCGGCCGCCACCTGACTTTTGTGCCGCTGGGCGGGATCACGGTGGGTCCCGATGACCTGCAGGTAACTGTTACGAAGGCGCAGGTCGAGTCGGCACCGAACATCGAGCAGCACGGCGAGGAGCTCTCCCAGGCCGACGAGTCGGCGCTCTACCACCACTACGAGCTCAACTACACACCGCCTGGCACCGAGAGCGGACGTCGGCTCGCCCGCCGCTGACCCGTCACCGCGGCGGGAGCCCGGCCACCGCGCCCCAAGAGGCCTAAACCTCATGTCCACCCTGCATCTGGATGATCTGCGAGCACAGGCTCAACACGCCCGCCAGCGCTACCAGCTCTACAAGGCCAAGTCCTACGGACTACGGTCCACCAGCCCGGCACGCCTGCGCGAGCTCGAACGAGCCTGCGAACAGGCAGAAGCACGTCTTCGCACTGCTGAGGCACAGGAGCGGCGAGCTCGCACAGTGGGCGACGACCCGCCGGGTCCGAACTGACCCCCGGCGCGAGAACCCCCCGAAAACGCCGAATCAATGCGACGGAGCCGACCGATCACACGCTGCCCGCGTGTCGAGGAGAAGTCGGCGGTGCAGCACGGATGCCCGGATTGTCAGCAGAGCAGGCGAGCGACGCCACCTGAAGTGCCTCACTGGCGCCGGTGCTGCCCTATTGCCGGGGGCGGAGCAGCACTCTGCGGAGAGGCATTCCGAGCGGCTTCGCCTCGCTGGAAGCGGGGCGCGTGATGGCGATACCTTGGCTTCCGTCCGCTCTCGGCTCCGCCAGCTGCGAGCCAGCCGCGTCGGAACCTGCGAGCCATTGCGTTCGACCTCGGCGCGGCGGATCGCTATGCGCGACCTGTGCCCTGCGCTCGGTAGTGGTCCCCCCAGATGAGCTTGTAGATCGGGATCCGGCGCGGGAGGTCGCGGACGCCTGGTAGGAACGGGATCAGGATGAAGGCGAGGCTCAGCACGCCCATCACGGCCATCACCAGGACGTCGGCGTTGGTCGAGGTAGAGAACGGCTTGATCTGGTACCAGAAGGTGTATAGCCAAAGCCAGACCTGCCCGGGGTAGCTGCCGGTCTCGTTCATCATGCCCCATTGGGTGCCGAGCAGATGCTGCTGCATCGCACGGTTTGTGAGCACGCCGCCGTCGGCCATGAACAGCAGCGGCTTGGTGTAGTCGGTCTGGTAGAACTGCTTGCTGGTCAAAAGCGCGCCGTCGAGCCCGCCTGACTGTGCGAAGGTGAGCAGAGAGCCCATCATCGTGGGTAGAGGACCATAGTTGCCGGGTTTGACCGAGACCGAGCTGTTGGGGGTGGCCTTTGCGTTGGCGAGCGCTTTCTCGTACGCGCTCGTCCACGTCGTCTGGGTCTTCGCCGGCGCAGCCTCATAGGTGGAGACCGCGGTCTGCAGCGCTGGCTGTCCGGTGATCGAGCGCAGCGGCGCGAGCACGAAGTCCTGCGCGGTGTTGATCGGGTGGGCGATGCCGAACCACTTCGCGAGGTGGATGAACCAGATGTTCTGGCCGTCGGAGGCGCTGTTGTACGGAGGGCCGTAGCCGCCGGTGGTGCTCGAGCCGTCGAGCTCAGTGGTGGCGGTGGTGACGAAGTCGACCGGGTCGCTGCGCGACCATGTCTGGACCGTGCTCGGCTTGAGGTCGGGCGAGGAGAACAGGATCGTCAGCACCAACGCGAGCCCGAGCACCACCCCGAGCGCGATCGTCGCCTCCCTGAGGATGTCGTACGGCCGGTAGGCGCCCTTCCACTCGCGCGCCGCCTCGTCCTCCGCTCGGCGACGCTCGCGGTAACTCACGACGCGCTCTGCCTGCCGGAGTCAGGCGCGGGCCGAGCCGTCGAGGCAGGCTTGGCTCCGGCCTCGGACAGCTGAAACGGCGGCACGATCCCGTGCTTGCGCACCAGCAACACGTGCGCGATCACTAGCGCGATCACCGCGAGCGGCAAGAGCAGCACGTGGTAGGAGTACATCTGGCCGAAGTTCATGAGATTCCAGAACGCCCCAATCCCGGACGCGTTCATCGCGTCCTTGGCCTGCGTCGAGATCCATTGGGCGTCGAAGTTCTGCTGGGAGACGTAGCCGGTAAGCGCGCACGGGACCGCAACCAGGAACGTGACCGCACCAGTGATCCACACCCGCGCCCGGCCGCCCCGCCACGCGGCCATCCAGTACTTCCCCCACAGATGGATCACCATGAAGAAGAAGAACAGCTCGACCGACCACATGTGGATGCCGTTGAAGAAGTGGCCAATGCCGGTGAAGTGCCACCACCCCGGACCCTTCAAGGCCAGGATCGAGCCCGACGCAATGATCACGACCAGCGCCGTGAGCGTCAGCACGCCGAACACGTAGATCCACGAGGACATGTACGACGGCTGGCTATCGGGCAAAAGCTTCTCGGGCGGCAACGCCCCCACCGCGCGCTCACGCGCTCTCGCCGTCCACGACCTACGACCCATAGCGCTCATCGCTCACCCCCTCCACGGCCCGGAAACGGCGCCAAGATCGCGATCGCGAACACGACCAACATCACCACGATCACAACGACGTTCGCGACCGACATCGAGAAGAAATGCCAATGCACCGTGTGCGCCGGAGGATTCAAGTTGAAGATGGCAGCGATGGGAATACGCTAGACCCGCTCCCGGATGTAGCAGCGCGGCGCGAGCGCGGAATCGCTGGGGGGAAGTACGTAGGAAAGCGCGGGGTTGCGCGGGCGGCCATGCGTCAGCGAGCACGTCGTTGCCCCGCGAGCGAAGCAGGACTCAGGTTCTAGCGCGGGGTCGACGCGACCAGCGAGCGGCGGCGCTACTGGTCGTCCGTCAAAGCAGCCGCGGCGCAGGCGCTACCGCTTCAGGCGTGGACCAGCAGTAGGGGAACAATCGGAGTCCCGACCGGTGAGCCCTGCATCCGTGGCGGCAGGGGCATCTTGAACCCGGCGCCGCCAGACGCGCAATGCGCGGAACCCAGGGACACGGGCACGCGGCTCTCCCTGTGATTCAGTCAGCGGAGAGGGAGGGATT
>CAWKGU010000011.1:0-85706 GCA_963849295.1 uncultured Solirubrobacterales bacterium | reverse complement strand
TCAACACCGGAGCGAGGCGTTTCCTGCGACATAGGCGACGAGCCGCTTGCCAGCTTGCGGCCGATTCGGGGGCTTGCCTCACCCAAGGAGTGAGCCCCGCCACCTTCTACGGGGCTCGGGGACATCGTGGTGACGCGAGCCTGACAAACCAGTGACCAAACCCAGGACACCGGAATGACGTTCTACAACTACCCGCACCCCGTGTTGAACCCGCAGCTCGAGCACGTGTAGCAGCTCCCGGTGCGCTGCATCATGCCGCCGCACTGCTGACACGCGGGGCCGAGGTCCAGTCCACGGCCGACAGCTGGGACGACCGGTGGCGTGTCGGTCAGTGCCGAAGTGGGCGGCGTCGAGCCGCCGTTCCCGCCATTTCCGCCGGCGCTCGGCTCGGCGTTCGAGCCCTTGTCGTCTGCTGGCGGGCTCGCCGTGTCGCCTGAGTGTGAGCTGAGCGCATCTTGCGCTGCCTTCCGTGCCCGCACCTCCGGCGTGAGGATTCCAAGCTCCTCCTGTAGATCTGCGTCGAGGAAGCGCGAGGCCAGCCAGCGCATGATGTAGTCCGGCATCGACTTGGCGAAGGGGATCTCGGGATTCGAAGTCATGCCCTCGGGCTCGAAGCGCATGTAGCTGAACTTGCGCACGAGCGTCTCGAGCGGCACTCCGTACTGGAGGGAGATCGAGATCGCAGTTGCGAACGAGTTCATCATCCCGCGCAGCGTCGAGCCCTCCTTGCCGATGTCGGTGAGGAAGATCTCGCCGACCGAGCCGTCCTCGTACATCCCCGCGGTGATGTAGCCCTCGTGACCGCCGATCGAGAACTTGTGGGTGATCGACTGCCGCTCGCGCGGCATGCGCTTGCGCTTGGGGGGTGCCTGTGCCAACGCCTCGGCGACCGCCTTCTCGATCTCGGCCTCGGTCGTGGGCGACGCCGGCGCGTCCTTCTGCGCATCGGTACGCAGCGCCTGCGCTGTCTTGGAGCCGTCGCGGTAAATCGCGAGCGCCTTGATCCCGAGCCTCCACGCCTGGGCGTATGCATCGGCAATGTCGTCGACGGTCGCTGTTTGGGGAAGGTTCACGGTCTTGGAGATGGCCCCGCTGATGAACGGCTGGACCGCCCCCATCATCTTGATGTGGCCTAGATGGGAGATCGCGCGCTCGCCGACAGCGACATCAAATACCGGTAGATGGACCTCGTTGAGATCCGGCGCGCCGATGATCGTCCCCTGCTCATTCACGCACGCGATGATCTGCTCGATCTGCTCGTCCGTGTACCCGAGCGTCTGAAGCGCGAGCGGCACGGTGCGGTTGACGATCGTCATCTGACCCCCGCCGACGAGCTCCTTGAACTTGACCAGCGAGAAGTCGGGCTCGACGCCGGTCGTGTCGCAATCCATCAGGAAGCTGATCGTTCCGGTCGGCGCGAGAACGGTGGCCTGTGCATTGCGATAGCCGTGCTCCTCACCGGCGGCGACTGCCTCGTCCCAGGTGGTTCGGGCAGCCGAGAGCAGCACTTCATCCTCGCAGTCCAGGTCGGCGATCTCATAGGCAGCGTCACGGTGCATCCGCATCACCGAGTTGTGAGCCTCGCGGTTTTCTTGATACCGCTCGTAAGGGCCCATCGCGGCTGCGATCCGGGCGGAGCCGAGGTAGCCCCGGCCCGTCATCAAGGCGGTGATTGCCGCTGCGGTCGCGCGCCCCTCGTCGGAGTCGTATGGGACGCCGTCCGCCATCAAGTACGCACCAAGGTTCGCGTAGCCCAGTCCCAGCTGCCTAAACGCGCGAGCGTTCGTTGCGATCTCCTCGGTCGGGTAGCTCGACGGCGACACGACGATCTCCTGCGCCAGGAAGACAATGTCCACGGCGTGCTCGAAGGACTCGACGTCGAGCGTCCCGTCAGTGCGCCGGAACTTCATCAGGTTCAGAGACGCGAGGTTGCACGCGGAGTCATCGACGTGCATGTACTCCGAGCAGGGATTCGAGGCGTTGATCCGACCCGATACCGGACAGGTGTGCCAGCGGTTGATTGTCGTGTCGTACTGGACCCCGGGATCCGCGCAGCGCCATGCGGCCTCGGAGATCTCGCGCATCAAATCGCGTGCCGGGATCGGATCTCCGATCGGCTGGCCGGTAGTACGGGAGATCAGGCGCCAGTCGTCTCCGTTCTCGACCGCGCGCATGAACTCGTCTGAGACCCGCACCGAGTTGTTTGCGTTCTGGTACTGGATCGAGTGGAAGCCGTCGCCGTCGATCGACATGTCAAAACCGGCGTCACGCAGCGCAGCGGCCTTGTCCTCCTCCTTGGCCTTGCACCAGATGAACTCCCGGATGTCCGGGTGGTCCACGTCGAGCACGACCATCTTGGCGGCGCGGCGAGTGCCGCCACCTGACTTGATCGAGCCTGCCCAGGCATCGGCGCCACGCATAAACGAAACAGGGCCGGACGCGGTGCCGCCGCGACTTAGGGGCTCCATCGAGCCACGGATCTTCGACAGGTTGATCCCCGAGCCCGAGCCCCCACGGAAGATGATTCCTTCCTTGGTGTTCCACTCAAGAATCGACTCCATGTTGTCCTGCACCGACAGGATGAAACAGGCGCTCGCCTGCATCTTCGGGCTGCCCACCGGATGCCAGCCGACGTTGAACCACACCGGAGAGTTGAACGCCGCCATCTGGTGGAGCAGGATGTAGGTGAGCTCCGCCTCAAACGCCTCGGCGTCCGCGTCAGTCGCGAAATAGCCGCGCTCACGCCCCCACGTGGCGATCGTGCCGGCGACGCGGGAGATCATTTGCTTGACCGACCGCTCCCGCTCGGACGAGCCGAGCTGACCACGGAAGTACTTCTGCGTGACGATGTTCGTCGCGTTCTGCGACCAACTCTTCGGGAACTCGACGTCGCGTTGCTCGAATGAGATCTTGTCGCCGTGGCCGATGCGCGCATCCCGCAGCTCCCACTCGACCGACTCGAACGGATGGTTCTCGGGCGTCGTGAAATAGCGACTGATCGAGAGACCTTGGCGTGAATCGGTGGCGCTTGTCGGTGCTTGCGGGGTGTGCTTCATACCTTCCTGCTCCTCTCGATTTCCGCTTGTTGCGAAGCTTTCACCCGACTCCAGCCTGGCCGAAGGGGTAACAGCAGATCATTGCGGCTGGGCCGGACGGAAAAGGGGTCAAAACCGGCTCCCAGCAACCCTGAACACAGCGCGAAAACCACCGCTAATTCTACCGACCGGCATCCCCGTGCTAGCTTCGCGCCGCGATGTCGATCGCCGAGTTCAGGCAGCCGCGAAGCATGCTGCAAGCCCGCCCTGTGGAGGTTCGCTCAGCCGCATCCAAGGCCCCGGTGGCGCTCTCCGTGGCACTGGTCGCGCTGGTGCTTTATGCGGCGCTCTCGCACGGGGCCGTATCCACGACGTCGGAGGCACGCCTGCAGGTCGCTGTCGCCGCAGTCTGCGCGCTCGCGGCGGGCGCCTGGCTGTGGAGCGGGACGATGCGGCTGACCGCGCCAAGAATCGCTTTCGCTGGCATCGGCTTGCTCAGCGCGTTCGCGGTGTGGAGTGGGTTCACGTTGCTCTGGAGCGTTGCGCCTGATCCGACTTGGGCCGAGTTGAACAAGGCACTCACCTACGTCCTGCTGTTGTGCCTTGGGATTGCGGTTGGGGCTTCGCATCCGCGAGCAGTCGAGCTGATCTCCCGAGGTGTGCTCGCAGCTGTGGTGACCGTCACGGCGTATGCGCTAGGCCAGAAGCTGTTCCCGGGCATACACATTGGCGGGCTGCTCAACCTGAACCAAACCGGGCCGCTCGCGCGCCTCCAAGAGCCGTTCGGCTACTGGAACGCGCTGGCGCTGTTCGTGGCGATGGGAGTTCCGATTGCGCTCGCCATCGCGGTGGATCGACTCCGCCCCAGGCGCGCACGCGTGGCCGCGCTCGTCGCCGTCGAACTGATGCTGCTGACGATCGCGTTCACGTATTCGCGCGGAGGTCTGCTGGCGCTAGTCGTCGGACTGGCGGCGGGCATCGCCCTGAGCCGCGTGACGCTGCGCACGCTCATGTGGTTGGGGGCCGCGATCCTGGCAGCGATCCCACCGCTGATCGTCGGTTTGACGACCCACTCGCTGACTGCTTCGGATGTGGCACTGAGGGCTCGCGAGAGCGGCGGACTGCTACTTGCAGGAGTCCTGCTGGTGTCGGTGCTGGGATTGACGCTTGGCGCTCGGAGGCTGCTCGAGCTGGAGTGGCGGATCAACTTCACCCCGGCACAAACAAGGCTTGTGCGCCGGTCGCTGCTCTCTGCCGCCGGGGTCGCCGCGGTGATCGCCCTGCTGCTCGTGTCCTTCTCGTCCCGCGGACTTGATGGCACGATCTCGCATGCCTGGAAGAGCTTCACGACGACGCGCGCAACGAGCATCTCCGATCCGCATCGGCTCCTGTCAGCCGATTCCGAAAACCGCTGGGTGTGGTGGAAGGAGGCCGCCGGAGCGTTCAGCGATCGACCGATCGGCGGTTGGGGGGCTGGCTCCTTCCCGGTCGTTCATCTGCTTTACCGTCGCGACTCGCTGACGGTCAAACAGCCGCACAGCGTTCCGCTCCAGTGGCTGGCCGAGACCGGACTCGTGGGGGCGATCCCGGCGATCCTTGGGCTGGGCCTGCTGCTCGCGACAGCTGTGAGGGCGACACGCCGCCGACCGCTGAGCAGCGAGCGCCTGCTGGCCGCCGCGATGGTCGCCGCTGTTGTGACCTACGGGGTTCACTCCCTTTACGACTGGGATTGGGACATACCCGGCGTGACGTTGCCCGCGATGATCCTCTTGGGCGTGCTGGCTGGGTCAAGCAGTCCTCGCGATCGCGACCCATCCTTGCGAGTACCGCGTCCCGGCCCCGGCTCTCGAGTGACTGCCCTGGTCTTGGTGACTTTCGCGTTGTGTGTGTATGCGCTGTCGGGGGCGCTGCCGAGCATTGCGTCAAGCAAGGCAGGCAATGCTGTGGTGACGGCGGGCGGCGGCTCGAGCGCAGAACTCACGCGGGCTCAGGCGTCGGCGTCTCTGGCGAGCCAACTCGATCCACTCTCCGATGCGGGACTCACGGTCGAAGCGACGATCGCGGTTCGACACGGGCAACCCCGCCGAGCGCAGTCCTATCTGCTCGATGCGGTGCACCGAAACCCGAGCGACGCGGCGGCCTGGCGATCGCTCGTGGTGGTTGACCTTCTGCTCGGCGATTTGCGCGATGCCTTACAAGGGGTTCAGCGGATTGCGGCGCTGGACCCTTACAGGGTGTCAGCTCTCGCGGCGGTGTCCGGGTCGGCGTTCCTCAACGAGGTACCGCCGAAGGGCTCCGCAACTGCAACGCCGGTCCCGTAGGCGAACGAACCTTGCTGGTTTCGGCCGGAGAGGCCTTCGCCCTGCTCGTCAGGGTGTGAAACCCGGATGGAGCTCGCCTGTGAGGAACAACGTGGCGAGAACGAGGCCGAGCACGATCAGGAACATCCCAAACGTGGCCTCGGAGGGCAGCCTCGTGGGCTGGATCCGCGCGCGGATTGGAAACTCGCGCGGCGCCACCCCCAAGCTTGGACCTGCGGCGCGAGTCGTGGCGCCGCTATCCAGCAGCGCGGCTGTCTGTGTCAGCTCTGGCCGGTCGGTCGGGTCGTTAGATTCAGAGGGCGGCGCCTCCTCAGCTTTGGGTGGCGTCGGCTTTCCTCGGGCTCGCCGCGCGCGCGGCTCTTCGGCGTCTTCTCCCTCGCGGGCCCGCCGCAGGGCCTCACGGTTTGCGGCGCGCCGCTCGGCCACCTCGCGTTGGCCTCGCTTTCGCTCCCGCAGGGCACGCGACTTCGTCGCGAGCTCGGGATCCTCCTCCTCCGCCGGCTCTTCATCGACGAGCTGCTCGGCCGGCTCGGGACGCTTCTGCTGCGCAAGTTTGCTCTGCGCTTGCCGGGCCTCGTCGCGCGCGTTGTACAGCGCCTCTCGGACCTCGGCGAGCCTCGCCCGAATCCGCTGCGCCTCGTCCTTGGCCCGTGACTCGCCCTCCAGCGCGTCCTGCGCGCGAGCCTCGGCCTCCCGGGCGCGGGCGTCGGCCTCGCGGTGACGAGCTCGGCCTCGCGGTGGGCTTCCTGCAACGCCTCGGCTCCGAGCAGTGCCTGTGCTCGCGCGAGATCTGCCGCTCGGCCTTCCGCCTCGAGCTGATCGCTGGCGTCGCGCCGCTCGGCCTCGAGCTCATTGAGATGCTGTGCCCGCTCGGCCTCGAGCTCGTTGGTCGCACGCGCCCGCTCGGCCTCGAGTTCCTGGGCTGCTCGTGCCCGCTCGGCTTCCAACTCTTCGGCTACCTGTGTCGTCACCTGCGAGCGCCCCTGCTGCTGCTCGCTCTGCAGCCGCGTCAGGGCTTCCTCGGCGCTGGTCCGGGCTGACTCGAGCGTGGCGAGCCGCACGATCGTTTGTTCCATCCGCTCGGCGAGCTCCTGGCGCTGTTCGGCACTCGCCCTAAGCTCGGCCGCGGCCTGCTCCCGCCGCTCGGACTCGGACCGCACCACCTGCGCCAACTCTCCCGCCCTCGTGTCAGCCTCCTCGACGGCGGCGATGAGGGATCCCGCCTGATCGCGTGCTTCGGCCAGCTCGCGCTGCGATCTCGAGGACTCCTCACGAAGGGCGTCGACTTCCCGCTCAAGCTGCTCAACGCGGCCAGCGGCGCTCAGCCCGTCGCGCTCGCGCTCCTGGAGTCGGGCCGCGAGAGCTTCGTATTCGCTCTGCACCGAGCTGACGGCCTGGTTTGCCTCGAGCGTTGCCGCCTGAAGCTCGATCACCCGGCTCTGCGCCTCTGCGAGCTGTTCGGAGTGCTGCTCGGTCAGCCGGGCGATCTCGCCGTGTAGCGACGAGATTTCCTCCCGCAGCTGAGTGTCGTCGCGCTCCAGGCGCTCCTCGACAGCACGCCGGGACTCCTGTGTCTGAGCGAGCTCCTCCTGGAACGCGTCCAGCCGCGCCGTTGCCTCGGCAAGCCGGGCGCCGGCCTCGCTCGAGCGGCCATACTCGTCCTGCAGCTCGGATTCGGCGCGGATCGCGGCCGCCCGTGCCTCGGCGACCGCGGCCCCTAGCTCGACAACTCGCGCGGTGAACTGCTCGCGCTCGTCGGTATGCCTCAGGCGATCTTGCTCGAGCTCGGCGAGCTGAGTCTGAAGCGCCTCGACTTCCTGCTCGAGCTCTGACCGGCGCGATTCCTCGGCCCGCCGAGCCTGAACCTCCGCTTCGTGAGCCTGCTCCTCCCCCTCGCGTGCAGCGATGGCTGCCTCCCGGGCATCGCGCTCTGCCTGGATTTCCCGTTCAGCACGAGCCTCGGTCTCCGTCAGCCGCGCCTGAAGTGAGACGTACGCGTCCTGGGCGGCACCCTGGGAGACCTCCAGCTCTGTGACGCGTGTCTGCACCGCTTCGAGCTCGGAAAGCGTGGCGTGCACCGTCTCGAGCTCGGATAGCCGTGCCTGCACTGACTCGACCTCTTTTAACCGGGCGTCAACGACCGCTTCGAGTTCTTCGATGCGCGTCAAGGCCGCGGCCCGGGCCCTTGCCTCCTGCCTCGCGGTCTGTTCCGCACGAGCGCGCTGCTCTCGCTCACTGTCAAGCTGCTGCTGCATCTGAACCAGCGCGGCGCGCCCGGTCTTTGCGCTTCGTTCCGCTGCCTCG
Source organism: uncultured Solirubrobacterales bacterium (assembly GCA_963849295.1). Classification (GTDB taxonomy): domain Bacteria; phylum Actinomycetota; class Thermoleophilia; order Solirubrobacterales; family Solirubrobacteraceae; genus Palsa-465. The sequence goes on along the minus strand of CAWKGU010000011.1, from coordinate 78,046 downwards.
CGCCGATGTCGCTCCTCCTGAAGGGCGGCCTGCTCGACTTCGCGGAGCCGCCGCTCCTCCTCAAGCGCGGCTCCGTCGGCGTCCCGCGTCGCCGGCGCTGGGGGCGCCTCCGGTCGTGGTCGTGCCGCCGGCCGAAGCGCTGCGCGGCCACTCGTTCGCTGCGGGGCAGGCAGGTCCACCAACAGGCCGTCGGACAGCTCGAGTGCGTAGGCCGCCCGTGAGCCCAGCAGCTGCATCGAGGCGGAGAACGCGGCTCTGATGACCCCGGCTGGCGGGGGAGGGGAAGGCAGCGGAGTCAGGCGATGGAGGTCGGCCCCATCGTCTACGACGAGCGTGACTCCGCCACCTAGATCTGCGCCGCTCGTCGGTTGCGCGCTGATTCGCAGCAGCGCCATTCCAGGCGCCGCCTCGATCAGCTCGAAGGCATCGAGCGCGATGGGCATCGGCGCGTCGATCACGGCCAGCGCGATTCTATGTCTGTTATATCTCCGGCGCGCATGGGCTGGATCATCTCGTTCCGCGACGTCGGCGCATGAAACTACTCGTCACTGGAGGCGCCGGATACATCGGGTCGATCGTGGCGCGCAAGCTGCTTGCCGCCGGGCACGAGGTGGTCGTCTTCGACAACCTCGAGCGCGGGCATCGCGCCGCGGTGCCGCCGGAGGCTCGGCTCGTCGTTGCCGACCTGCTGGATGGGGATGCGGTGGAGGGTCTCTTGGCTGAAGGATTTGATGCGGTTCTGCACTTCGCCGCGCTCGCTCTGGTGGGCGAATCGGTCAGTCATCCGGAGCGCTATTACCGCACGAACATCGGGGGGACGCTCAATCTGCTGGAGGGGATGAGGGCGGCCGGCACAGCGCGGCTCGTGTTCTCCTCCACGTGCGCGGTATACGGCGAGCCCGACGAAGTTCCGATCGCCGAGACGGCCCCCACTCGCCCGGTGAACGCGTACGGCGCATCGAAGCTGGCGGTCGATCGGATGATTGGCGACTTTTGCCTGGCCCACAGCCTCGGGGCGGTGAGCCTCCGCTACTTCAATGTCGCCGGCGCCAGCAACGGCGCCGGCGAAGACCACGACCCTGAGACGCACCTGATCCCAAACGTCCTGCGCGCCGCGCTCGGAATCAACCCCATGGTCGAGATCTACGGCACCGACTACCCGACGCCCGACGGGACTGCCATCCGCGATTACATCCATGTTGAGGACTTGGCAACTGCTCATCTGCTCGCGCTGAACGCTACGGAGCACGGAAGCCACCGGATCTTCAATCTGGGCAACGGCACCGGATTCTCGGTTAAAGAGGTAGTTGCCGCGGCTGAGGAGGTGACGGGGGTGCAGATCCCGACCAGAGAGTCCCCGCGGCGACCCGGTGACCCGCCGATGCTCGTGGCAGCAAGCGACATGATCCGGGCGGAGCTCGGCTGGCAAGCGGACAAGCCCGCGGTCACCGAAATGGTCGCCGACGCGTGGGCCTTTGCGCAGGAGCGTCCGCGCGGATACTCAGAGTAGATCTCGCACCGCGACGATCGCGGACCGGAGCACGTCCTCTGGAACCTCGGAGGCATCGATCAGCCGGAATCGGTCGGGGTCGGCCTCGGCAAGCTCCAAATAAGCCTGCGCGACCGTCGCGCGAAACTCCTCGTCTTCCTGCTCCAGGCGGTCTAGCGGCTCACCCCGCGATTTGGATCGCGTGAGTCCGACTTCCGGGTCGACGAGCAGAAGCAGGGTACGGTCGGCGATCAGATTTCCCGTGGCGAACTCGTTGATCTTCCGTATGGCGTTGACTCCGAGCTCGCGACCGGCACCCTGGTAAGCCAGCGAGGAATCGATGAATCGGTCGAGGATCACCCACGCTCCGGCGCGCAGCGTCGGCTCGAGAGCCTCCTCCACAAGTTGAGCCCGAGCGGCCGCGTACAGCAGAGCCTCGGCGCGGGGGCCAACCGAGATGGCCGGGTCCTTCACCAGCTCGCGAATGCGCTCCGCCGTCTCCACCCCACCCGGCTCACGCATCAGCTCGGCGTCGATTCCCCGCCGGACGAGCGCGTCACGCAGTGCACTCGCAAGGGTCGTTTTGCCAGCGCCGTCTACCCCCTCGATCGTGATCAACCGCCCTCGTTCCATTTGTCTCCCCCGACGTTATCGATGGCTAGCATCGCAGGCCGATGCTGCCCGAGCTCGAGCACCACGCCCATGCCCGCGCGGTATTGGGTCCCGCACTGGCGGCGCAGGGCCAACCTTCGCATGCCTACCTGTTCCACGGTCCCGCCGGCGCCGGCAAGCGCGCCGCCGCACGGGCCGTAGCGGCAGAGTTGCTCACTCTCGGCGCTGCTGATCCCGACGGTTCGCGTGCTCGAGTCGCATCCGGCGCTCATTCCGACCTCACCTGGGTCGTGCCCGGAGGGGCTCACGAGATCCTCGTCAGCGACATCGACGAGCCGGTCGTGAGCGCTGCAAGCAGGACGCCATTCGAGGCCAGCCGCCGGGTGTTCGTGATCGAACGTGTCGATCGGCTCGGTGACGAGGCTGCCAACCGCATGCTGAAGACGCTCGAGGAGCCTCCGTCATACGTGCATCTGATCCTGATCACGGACCGGCTGGGCGAGGTGTTGCCGACGATTAGCTCGCGCTGTCAGCTCGTGCGCTTTGACCCCCCGCCAATCGAACACGTGGCGCGGACGATTGCCGGCGAGCATGTGAGCGCCGAGGGCGCATTGGCATGCGCGCGGCTCGCCCTCGGAGATGTCACACGTGCGCGCGAGCTCGCCGGCGAAGACGGCGCCGCGCTGCGCGATGCGGCCGAGCAATATGCCCGCGCGGCCTTGTCCTCCGAAATGGGGCAGCGTCGTCCTTGGGAGGCTCTGATGCAGGCGGTACGAGGGCGTGGGGAGGCGGTGCGTGCCGAACTCGAGGCCCAGGCCGCGGCGGAGCTCGAGCTCTACCCGCGCAAAGACCGCAAGCGAATCGAGGGGGAGTGGAGCGAGCGGACCCGCCGTGTCCGACGCAGGGTCGAGACCGCGACGCTCGATCTCGAGCTCCAGCTGGTCGAGCTGTGGTTCTCGGACCTGGCGTGCCTCGTTTGGGGGGCCAGCGACCTCGTGCGCCACTCCGACCGAATCCCGACACTTGAAGAGGATCTTGGCCCTGCTCCGCAGGCACTGCGCAAGGCGATCGAGCTGGTTGAGGACACGCGGCAGCGCTTCCAGTTGAACGTCACCGAGGAGCTCGCCTGCGAGGCACTCGGATATCGGCTCGAGCGAGCGCTGACAGCGTGATCGGAACGAGGCGAGATCGCACTGACGTCAGCCTCCGGCCAAATGGTCGCGTCTTCTTGCGCGCCCCGGGCCGATCTGATCGCCGCGAGTTCATTTCGTTGATGCGGCAGAGCCGCTCCCTTCATCGTCCCTGGGCCAGCGCGCCAACGGACGATGAGCGCTTTGACGCCTACCTTGCCGACGCGCGCCGCGCCGACTTTGAGGCGATGCTCGTGTGCCGGTACGAGGACGGCGCGATCGTGGGCTTCTTCAACCTCTCGCAAGTCGCCCGGGGCCCGCTGCAGAGTGCGTATCTTGGCTACGCCGTCGGCAAGCCGTTCGCAAGCCAGGGTTACATGCGGGAGGGCCTCGACCTCGTGCTCCGCAATGCGTTCTTGAATCTGCGGCTCCATCGCGTCGAGGCGAACATTCAGCCGGGCAATCATGCGTCGCTCGCCCTCGCCAGAGGCGCTGGGTTTCGCCGCGAGGGCTTTTCACCGCGATACCTGAAGATTGGAGGGCGCTGGCGCGACCACGAGCGGTGGGCGATCCTCGCCGAGGAGTGGCGCGCCCGTAATGGCACGCCGGGCTAGGCGAGTATCAAGGCTCGCGCCCACGATCGCGGCGGCGCTTGCAGCCTGCGCTGCTCTGTCTCCTTGCACCGCCGTCGCGCGGACCATCCACACGGTGCTCCAAGACGATGCGCTGTCGCTGTTCGCGCCTCGGGGCCTCGTGCCTTACATGGAAGAGCTTCGCTGGCTCGGCGTCGATCAGCTGCGGGTCTCGGCCGAATGGAAGCTTGAGGCGCCTGATCCCGACGCGCGGCGCCCGCCCAGAGGGTTCATTCAAAGTGATCCACGCTCGTACACCGAACCGGCGATGGAGATGCTCGACCGTGCGGTACAGGCCGCAGCCGCGGCTGGGCTGCGGGTGATCATCGACCCCGCCTTCTCGGCCCCGCTCTGGGCCACCAGCGACCCACAGCCGCGAGCCGACAGCGGCTCGGACTGGTTCAACACGAACATTGACGTCCGCAAGGCGGCCGCGTGGGAGCAGATGCTCGCTCGGCGCTACAGCGGCACGTACACCCCCGCGGGCGCACTCACCCCGCTCCCGCGCGTGGCGACATTCACGCTTTGGAACGAGCCCAACAACCCTGCCTTTCTCACCCCGCAATGGAATGGCAGCACGCCAATCAGCGCCGACTGGTTGCGAAACCTAGCGCAGGTTGCATACCCGGCGATCAAGCGCGTAGCGCCATACGCAACGGTGTTGATCGGAAATACGAGCGAGGCTGGCGCGGATGCTGACGTGGGTGGCCAGGGCGTCGCGCCGCTTGCCTTCATCCGACGCTTGGCCTGCGTCACCGCGCAGCTTCAGCCGGTCTACCACGGCGCCTGCGCGAACTTCCGGACTGTCCCGGCGGACGGATACGCCCAGCACCCATATGAGCGCAGCGCCCCGCCATGGGTCCCCTCGGCGGGGGCGGGAGAGACGGATTGGGCGCAGATGGGAGACCTCTCGCGACTCCAGGCTCTGCTCGACAGGATCGTGAGCTTGCACCGGCTCGCCCCGGGGGCGAGAAACCTGTGGCTCACCGAGCAGGGCTACGCGACCAACGGTGAGCTGGCGGATCAGCCGTGGACCGAGGCCCAGCAGGGTCCGCTCAACGCCGCCTCTGAGTACCTGGCGTGGCGTGATCCACACGTGGTCTCGTTTTCACAATTCCTGCTGCGCGACACGTTGACGAGGGAGACGCTCGCACTGCGCATGCGTACCGGCGATCCGCATGCCTCGCTTGCCGGCACCTGGGCAACTGGGTTGCTACGGGAGGACCTTCAGCCGAAGCCCGCGCTGTGGATGTTTCGCTCTCCGGTCGTGGCTCGGATCCGCCCGTCGCCCGCCGCGACTTCAGTCAAGGGGCTGGCAAGTGTCATCCCCGCCGACTATGCCCGGCAGCTTGAGGTGTGGGGCCGAGCACGACCGGCCCACTCGCCGACCCTCGTAGACGTGGAGCTGAGCGAGGGCGACCCGAGCGACTTCCACGGCGTCACCGCGACCTCCACGGATGCCAACGGGATCTTCGATGTACGGATCGGATTGCCGTCCTCAGCCCGTCTTGCGGTCCGTTTTCGCTGGGTTGACCAGCGTGGTTTATGGGAGGTCTCGCCGGCGGCCCAGCCGATCGTGATACCGCCGGGCTGAGGTCGACCCCGTCGGGCTAGACTCAGCCCGCCCGCGCCGACGTAGCTCAGCTGGTAGAGCACTTCACTCGTAATGAAGGGGTCCCCGGTTCGAGTCCGGGCGTCGGCTTGAAAGCCCCGGTAATCCGGGGTTTTTTCTTGGAGCGATATCGCCAGCCAGTGCTCCGTGTCCCGGGCTGGGCGCATGATTCTGCGTGCTTCCAGACGCGCCGAGGGAGCCGATAGGCCACGTGTTTCGGGTCGAGCGGGCCCGCGATGCCAGCGACAGCGCACCGACGTGAAGCAGCCACGCCCCCAGCGCGACGAGCCACCCGACCGTCCACCACTTGGAGCGAAATAGGTTGATCGCGCTGCGCATTGGATGGCGCGCGACCACGGTCGGCGCTGCGACCGCGCCGCGCTATTTGAGCAGCACCGCGACGCTGCCCGCCAGCGCGCAGCCAACCGCGAGCAGCAGGCCCGCGATCACCCGCTGGTTCCCGTGCGATCCCGCGGCGGCTGTACGGAGCCGCGGGTGGCGGTCAGGATCTCGAGCAGCTCGCCGACGTTCTGCTCGCCCGCGATCGGCTCCGGAAGCGGCAAGTGGGTGTTGATCGTGTACCGGTTGCGCCGCCCGTTGCGCGCGCGGGTGATGTAGCCGGCGTCGGCCAGCTCCACGACGATCCGATGCGCGGCACGCTCGGTGATCCCGACACGCTCGCCGATATCGCGCAAGCGAACGCCCGGATCACGCGCGATACAGACCAGCACCTGCGCGTGGTTCGTCAAGAACGTCCAGCGGCGTGTGGTGTTATCAGCCATGAAAGAAGCATAACATATCTAGACTTATTTTTCATGCTATAGTCGTCATACATCACGAGAGGACCAGCAAGATCCCCTCGCACAACCGATGAGGAGGTCCTCACGATGCTTTCCAAGACACGCAGCATGCCGGTCCACTCGCCAGCCCCGGGCGTGATCCCCGACACGATCACTGGTCCCGTCAGCAACGGGTCCGCGGTCGCGCGGGAGCCCGACCTCGCCCCTGTGCAGCCACCCGCTCAGACGGCATCTGGCGGGGAGACTCGAAGCGGGCGCTTTCGCCGCAAGGCCCACCGGTCCCGGCTGCACAGCTACGCGATCGCGACCGTCGCGCTCGTCGCCTACCTGATCGCGCTCGCTGCATCGAACACCGCGCACGTCAAGGTCAACTGGGTCTTTGGCAGCTCGCACGTCTCGCTCGTCTGGCTCGTGCTGTTCACGGCGATCCTCGGCTGGTTGCTCGGGCTCGCCGCGACGGCAGCGTTCCACTGGCGCACCCGCGCCCCGCGGCGCCAACACGGTGTCAGGTCATGACCCGCCCCGCTAGCGCCACGCAAGCCGGCAGTGCGAAAAGGGGGACTCTGGCGGCTGCAAGGGCTCGACCCGAGCCGGCATCAATGAAGTTCCTCGTCTTTGAGGACAACGCCGGCGGCTACCACTGGACGATCGTCGCCGCCAGCGGCAAAACGCTTGTGCAGTCCAGCAGCTTCGCCTCCTACGAGGAGGCCAAACAGGCCGCGCGCATCGTGCACGGCGGCGCTGCCTCGGCGTCATTCGACGATCTCGCGGGCGACCCCCTACCGAGCGATCTCCGCGCTCGCCGCGCCCGCGACGGCGCAGATGCTCAGAGGCGCGAGATGCTCTAGACGCCGAGCGCTGGCTGGGCGAAGGCGGCAGCTTCAGCAGCGCGGCGGTGACGCGATGACCAGCGCGACGCTGATCGCCCCCCTCGAGCGCGTCGCGCCCGCCATCAGGCCCGATTCAAGACGGACCTACACCTGCCCCGAGTGCGGGCACGTTCTGCGCGTGTCCGGCCTCGGGCGCCACCGGGTGTACTTCGAGCTCACCGACGAGCGGGCAGACGACCCCGTGATGAATCGCGTCTGTCCAGCCTGCGGACACGGCCTGCCCGGAAAGAACCCGCCGGGGGCCCAGCTATGACCCACGCCTGCTGCCCACCCTGCCGGCTGCGCTTCACTCCCGCCGCCGCGGCCTACATCACTGCCTGCCCCGAATGCGGTGAGTCGCCGCAACCGATCGCCCGCCTCGAGCTCATCCTCGGCTTCCGCCTCGTCGGACCAGAGGACCTCCCCAACGAGCTTCCCTACGCGACCGCCCTGTCGATCGCGCTTCCCGAGCCGGGCGGCGCACGATCATGACCGACCGACATCTGCGCATCCTTCGGCTAATGGCCCAACAACGCCAGCGGGAGCTCCGCAACTACGACGCTGACGAACACCACCGTAACGCCGTATCTCCCGACCACAGGCAGCACCTCGAGCGAGCGGCAACGCGGACCAGCGCGCGCGTTGCCGACGCCCAAGCACGACGCCGTCACAGCAAGAGGAGCCTCCCGACGGCGACCCGCCAGACAACGCCCGAGACCACCTCTGTTCCCGAGCGCTGACACCCGATAGGAGATCATCATGCAGACCGGACTACACGCAATCGGCTGGGGTCTACCGAGACTGGCGATCGCCGTGGCGGTCACGGTGTTCGCAATCTTTTTCGCTTACACGACCTGGGTGTTCGTCATCGTGGCGGTCCAAGCCCTCAACGGCTTGTCGCACTAGGCGCGGCCAGCCGGACGATCAGGATGCCTCGATGCGGCGCCTCTGACCTTGGCGGCTGTCACGCATCGCCCCCGCTCGCGTAGCGCAGGTGTGCGTCCTCGACGAGCTTGACCATCTGCCAGTAGGCGATGAGATCCCGCTCTGCGTCGGTCGTGTTCGCGAAGAACTGGCGGGCGATCGTCAACTCGCCCCGATCGGGGCCTGCCGCCTGCTCGGCAATCCATGCGCGGTCGATCCGCCTTTGGGCAATCAAACCTATAGCCGACTCGAACTCCGAGCCGGTGCAATCACCGAGTCGCTTGAACACGCCGCGACGGATCTCGAGCTGCTCCTCTGGATTGACCTCGCCCATTGCCACATGATCCTCTCCGAAGCCGACCGGGTCGGGAAACCGCAGGATGATCCAGCGGAAGACCCGCCATTCCGGATGACGGAAACGTCGCTCAGCCGGCGGCCCGGACACCGGCCCCACTAAAGCGGGACCTGACCCCCAACGGGCCGAGCCGCGGCATCCTCAAGGTGCGGCACGGCATCGTGGAGGAGATCGGTGTCGCCGACAAAGCCCTCACTGCTGGGCGAGCAGCCGCCAGGCGATTCCTCACCAGCTTCGCCTGAGGCCAACCCAGGCGTCGAGCCCGGCAGTAGCAACTCGAGGTACTGAGCCGCAATCGCGTCCGGATCGTGTGCTGACACGACATCGGCGGGGACCGGCCGTGCGCGCTCGCCGAGCGCCCGCTCCATCTGCTCCGCGAGTGCGGCGAGATCACCCGGCGGCGTCAGCGTCCCCAGCCGGCCACCATCGAGTGCTTCGCGGGAGCCGCCGCAGTCGACGGCGACGACCGCCCGTCCAAGCATCAGCGCCTCAACCAGAACAGTTGGAAGCCCCTCAGAGCGTGATGCCGAGACCACGCAGGCAGCACGGCTGATCCAGGGATACGGGTTCGTCTGCATGCCCGGAAGACTGACGTCGCTGGACAGGCCGAGCTTCAGAACGAGGCGCTCGAGTCGCGACCGCTCCAGGCCACGTCCCAGCACCGCCAGCCGGGCCTCGTGGCGCTCACGGAGCCTCGCGAATGCGCGGATCAAGGTGTCGTGATCTTTGATCGGTCCGAGGCCGCCGACGGCGAGCAGCATCGGCGGCGAGGTCTCTGAAAGCCAGGGGTGATCGAGCTGTGCACGAGCTCGCAGCGCCACTTCGTCGAATGGGATCGGGGTACGGATCATCTTGATCCGCTGTTCGGGCAAGCGGGTGATCCGTGCGAGGTCGGCGCGACCGAAGCGTGAGACCGTCACAACTGCGTCGGCACGTCGATACGTCAAGCGTGCGATCAGCGGCAGCAGGCGATCCTGGATCACGCCTGAGTGTCGAGAAAACTCGCTCAGCGTCGAGTGCTCGACGACGATGATCCGCACCGGTAGGCCCAGGTGCTGTCGTGTCAGTAAGGCGATCGCGTTGGCGTGGGTCAGGTGTGCGATTAGCGCCCTTGGTCGCTCACGGCGTAGATACCGGGCAAGCGATCGAAACGCGGTGCGGATTCGAGGCGTGCCAAGCTCGACGAGTCGGACCCCTGGTGGCACCAGCGCGCATGCCATGTCGTCGCGAACCGAGCCGACCACAAGGTCGACCCTTTCGCCACGGGCCGCCAGAGCACCGGCAAGGACGCTCGCTGCGCGCTCGGCCCCGCCGATGTCGAGCGTCGGCAGGAGTTGCGCGATCGGCCCCTCGGGTCGCACCTGAGCGCTTTCGGAGGCGAGACTGAGCACCCCGCGCGCACTCTATAGCTGCCCGCACGCCAGCGGCAGACAGCATGCCGGGCGCTAGGATCGGTGGTCGTGGACCTTGCCCGTGTGCGACGGGAGTTGACCGATCCCGCTCGCGGTTTCTCGTTGACGAGGGCGTTCTACTCGCCCCCGGAGATCGAGCGGTATCTGAAGCGGGCGCTCGCGCTGGTGGAGACGGGGCCAGTCCTGCACGCCCAGGTCGTGCACGACCGGCAACGCGACTACGTCTTCCCGCGGACGTCCGGCCGTGTCCTCTCCGGCTATCAGGCGTATCAGTTCCTGCACAACCACCGCAAAACGCCGCTGGAGGCGTTCTTCAGGCGGGCAATCGAGTTCCGCAACGAGGTCGAGCGCGAATGGGCCGACGATGCGTACCGGGCCGAGTGCGCCCCGCTGCGCGACTACGTGCAGGTCAACTACTACCTTGAGGGGACCGGAAAACTGGACCGCCACATCGACCAGAAGCCGAACGTCAGGTCGTTGCTGCTTCAGCCGTGGGTGTCGCTGACCGAGCCTGGTGAGGACTACACGCAAGGGAACCTGATCATCCACTCCAGGGATGGAACGAGCCACCGGGTCGAGGAGGAGCTCGACGTGCATCGCGGTGATCTGCTGCTGTTCGATCGGTCGCTGTGGCACGAGGTTGAGCGAACTGCGGGCGGGCACGGGCGCCAACCGCGGTCGGTGCAACGTCGTTATCGGCGGGCGCCAGGCACCGACCACCGGACGTGTGGCTGCGTACCAAAAGTTCCTCTACGGGCCGCTGGCCTTCTCGGCCGTCTGGGCGCTGTTCGGCTGGCGGCGACACGTCCTGTCCACCCTCGCGGACCAACCGGTTCTCGGCCGGTTCACGCCCGCGCGCTGGCGCGCGCTGCGGACACCCGACGGAGTCGAGGTGTACAGGCCAAGCACTATCTACAGGGCAAGGAACGTCGCGCCCGCGTCAACCCGGTGACCCGCCGCCGGCTGACCGCTGGTCGCTCGCCGAGTCTCGCAAGGCCGCGAGTACGTTCGAGCCGTTGCTCCAGCGCGCGGGCTACGCCGGCGCTCCAGTACCGCCGTCGGCCTGGAACGCGAGGTCCTTGTTTTCTGGGACGAACTTGCTCGCGATGAACGTGGCGCCCTGCGGGTCGGTGATGACCGTCAGCCTGACCCAAGGAGCGTCGAACGGTGGTACCTCAACACGGCCGCCGAGCTCCGCGGCCTTGGCGGCGATCACGTCAGCGTCATCGACGGCGAAGGTCACGCTCCAGTGCGCTGGAACGTCACCCTGATCGTCTTGGATCGTGCCGAGCGTCCCAACGACGTCCTCGAATCCCCCGGGGGCGCCGCTCTGCGCCATCCGCTCGCGCAGGTCGGGGTCTCGCTGCGCGAGGAACTCGCCGTAGCCCGGTAGCCGCCACCCCAGCCCGCCGCCTCCCATCTCGAGCGTTTCCCAGCCGAAGACGGATCCGTAGAAGGACTTTGCACCATCCAGATCCCGGGTGTTCAGGCCGTTGAAGTTCACCGACCCATGCTCGTTGACGATCTGCGCGCCCTTGTTACCCATCGCCTGCCAGAGCCGGAACTGGGCTCCCTCGGGATCGGCGCAGATCGCCATCCTCCCGGCTCCAGGCACGTCGAACGGTTCGCTGATGACGCGACCGCCTGCGGCCTCCACCTTCGCGGCTACGTCATTGGCACTGTCGACCCAGATGTATGTATTCCACGCCGACGGCGACTGGTCGCCCTCGGGCAGTCCCCCGATGGCCGCGACACTGCCCCCACGCAGACTGGCGATGTAGTACGCCGGCGTCACACCATCCGGCACCACGTTCTGAAGATCCCAACCGAACAGCCCGCCATAGAAAGCCACGGCGGCATCGGGATCGGCCTGATTGGTATCCACCCAGCAGGGGACGCCGGGGATGTATCCGTCGCGTTCGAGCACTACGCTGCTCCTCTGATCGCTTGACCGCTCGCCGTGAGCCTACGGGTGATTTAGGTCAGGACCGGGCCTAGATCAGGCAGGCGATTTCGGTCGTCCTTCCCACTAGCGGGGTCAGGGGACGTATGGATGAAACCCCCAATATGTGGGGTTAACGTCCCGCTAGTTGAACCTCGCCGCGCCCGCGACAGGAGAATGCCCTGCCGCACCTGACGCGAGCGCGCAGGCGCATACGACCAGCGCGCCAAGTGCGAGCAGCGGCGCCCGAGCCCGCGTCAGCCGTTACATCACGACTGTTGCGCGCACTTCGTCAGGCCGTAGGCATGTGCCTGGCTCGCGAAGTCGTGGAACGTGGAAGCGCTTCCAATCAGCAACGCCGGATTGGCCTTCACCTTCTCGAGATCGGCCTGGGCAAGATCGAGCATGTTGTTTAGCCGGCTCTTGTCTGCGGTCTGGACCGCGAGTGCCCGGATTGCACTGATTTCGCTCTGAATCTCAGGAACGAATCCGGTCTTGATCACGCGATCGGCTGTCGCTTTGCTCGGGTTGTTGCCGAGCGATGCCCCGAGAGCGTTCGTCTTCGCATTTCCGCCGGCGCAGATCGCGTTCGCCTGCGAGAGGAACTGCGCCTTGGTCAGCTTCGGCTTCGAGCTGCTGCTGCCACATCCCGCGATCCCCAGGCCGGTAATCAGCCCGACGACCGCAAGCCTTCTACTTCTGAGATAGATCCGATCCACGAGTAGAGCCCTCCGAGTGTCGTTGGCCAACGGCGCTGCCGCGACCCCGGTAGCGCGCCGCGGCACTCTATAGCACCCGAAACACGGCCGATCCGTCCAACGGCGTCTCTAGGGTGCTTGGCGGCCGGCGATGCGCTCCACCGTCCTCGACTCCGATCTGCTCACCCACCTCAATGAGCCTGCCGCGGTCGGAGGCCGAGCGGGCGTGACCCGCTACCTGCTCGATCTCTATCAGCGTCGCGATGACCTGCAGCGCGCGTTCCCGGACCTCGATGGCGACGACGGCCGCGCGCTCGTCGAGTGGGCGCACGTTTACGGGCGCAACGAGGTCCCGATCTTCGACGAACTGCTCCCCCCCGTCCCAGACGCGATCGTCCCGGAGCTCGAGGCACGCGCTGAGCAGGCGGAGGCAGCGTCCGGCGTCGCCGTCCCGGACGACCCCCGCTGGGGGATCAACCTAATCGGTTATCTACGCGCCGAGCTCGGGATCGGCGAGGCGGGGAGGCTGCTGGTGCGCGGGCTCGATGCCGCACGGGTGCCGCTGGTTCCGCTCGACGGCACCCTCGTGCCGCGCTGCCGCCATGGCCACGACTTCGCCAGTCTCGGGATCGACGCTGCCGCCTTCGAGGCCAGCATCGTCTGCGCCAACCCAGATGGCCTTTGGAGCGTTGCGCGAGTGCTGGGTCCCGAATTCCTAACACAACGTCACTCGATCGGTTTCTGGTGGTGGGAGGTCGACGGCCCGTTGCCGATCGAGTGGCACGTCGCCGAGGACCTGCTCGACGAGGTGTGGGTGGGGAGCGATCACGTCGCCGGGCTGATCACCTCATCCGTGTCTCTGCCGGTTCGGAAGGTCACTCTCCCGGTGACGGTACCGAGGCCCCCAACAGCCACCCGACAGGAACTCGGGCTGCCGGAGGGGTTCCTGTTCCTGTTCATGTTCGACTACCACAGCGCGTTCGGGCGCAAGAACCCGCTCGCTGTCGTCGAAGCGTTCCGACAGGCTTTCCCGCCAGGGAGCGGCGCGACGCTCGCGATCAAGACGATCAACGCGCACGACGACCCCGACGGAAGCGGTGCGCTGCAGGCGGCGGCGGCAGAGCATCCGGACGTCGAGGTGATCGACCGGTACGTCTCGGCGCCGACGAAGAACGCGATGCTTGCATCCTGCGAGTGCTACGTGTCGCTGCACCGGGCGGAGGGCTTCGGTCTCACGCTCGCAGAGGCGATGTATCTCGGCAAGCCGACGATCGCCACCGGCTACTCGGGCAACCTCGACTTCATGTCGTCCGACAACAGCCACCTCGTCGGCTACGAGATGACTCCCATCGGGAACTGCGGCGGGATCTACCCCCCGGCAGGGATCTGGGCCGATCCTGACGTGGAGCAGGCGAGCCACCTGATGCGTGCTGTGTTCGACGACCCGCTCCAGGCGCGCCGTCTCGGCGCACGGGCTGCTGCCGACATTCGCTGCACGCACTCGCCGAGCGCCTCGGCCAGCTCGCTGCACAGCGCGCTCGAGCCCGCCCGCGAGCACCTGCGAAGCCGGACCAGGTCCGGGGTCGAGCGGGCCGAGGAGCTCTTGCAAACAGGTCCGTCGGCCCCCGCCACCGCCGGGCGCATGCGACGCCTGACTCGACGATTCGTCCTACGCGCGATGCGGCCGTTCACGGCCTATCAGCGGATGCTGGACTCCGAGCTGATTGCGCGCCTGCGCCGAGTCGAGCACTTGGAGCTTGAGGTGAACCGCACCCGGGCTGAGCTGCTCGCCACTCTCCGCCGCCAAGAGCGATCGCTCACCGAGGGACAAGTTGGCGACTAGCCTGCCCCGCGATCCCGGCAAGCGCGAGCGCACCCAGAACGGGATCCCAGTAGTCCCCACGATCGATGGTCTCCGGTGGTTCGCCGTGGTCGCCGTCGTCGCCGTCCACGTGTGGGGGGCATCTCGGTACCAGGCGTTCCGGGGCACGGTGCTGTGGGCACCGCTCAGCGCGACGATCGTCACGTTCGACCTCTTCTTCATCGTCAGCGGCTTCGTGATGTTCTTGCCTGCCGCCGCGCGCGAGGGTCGACTCGGCGACCTAAGGTCCTATGCGATTCGCCGGATCGCTCGAATATTTCCCGGCTATTGGGCGTCGCTGATCGTCGTGCTCGCGTGCTTCCCATTGCTCGTAGCCGGGCACCCCTCGCCTTTCCACCGTTTCGGCGGCGCTGCGATCATCAGCCACTTCTCGGTGCTTCAGACCGAAACGCTTGTGTTTCCCTCGCTGCTGCAAAGGGTGACAATCGGCTTCGGGGTCAACGGCTCGATCTGGACGCTGCCGGTCGAGGTGATCTTCTACGCCTCGCTGCCGCTGATTGCGATGCGCTTCTACCGGCGGCCGGTGATGTTTCTGCTGTTCGCGCTGGCTGCATCGGCGGCGTTTCGGTTCCAAGCGAGCGCAATCGCAACCGGCTGGCTGCACCTGATCAACTACCCCGCGACCCGCAGCTCGGTCGACGCGATCGCAAACGGCATGGTGATCCAGTTCCCTGCGTATCTCGGCGATTTCGCGATCGGCATGTTCTGCGCATGGGCGATGGTCCGCCTGCAGCGACGACCGCTCGCCAATTGGCAGCCACGCGCCGCGCTCGCGCTGATGATCGTCGCGCTGATCCTGATACTGACGGTCGTTCCACCGATCGGAGGCAACGGCCTCCAGGACACGCGCTTCCATCGCAACTCGGCGTTGGAGCTGCTCGTACCGCTGATGCTCGGGGCGTTCGTCCTCGGGACGACGCTCGCGCCGCCGAGGGCGACCCGCCTGCTCAGCAATCGCCTAATCGGCCGGCTCGCGGACATGAGCTACGGCACGTTCCTGTACCACCTGCCGCTGGTGTTCTTCGCGATGGTCACGCTTGGCTTCCCGGTCAACGCAAGCGCCGGCTCATTCCTGCTTCTGTTCGCATTCGCGCTGGTCGGCTCGAGCATCATGGGCTGGCTGTCCTACACGCTGATCGAGTCGCCGATGCGTAACCGGGGCCAGCGGCTGGCAAAGCGACTTCAGAGCTCTGCCAGAACGTCGAGCGCAGCCGCCGTCCCGGAGCGAATCGCCCCGTCCATGTATCCGGGCCAGATCGCCGAGGCGTCCGAACTGGCGAAATGAATCAGGCCGGTGGGCTGCGCGATCGGATCGTGTAGCGACGTCAGCACTCCGGGCGGATTGAAGCTCCCATACGCCCCGCGCGTGAACGGCTCCTCCGCCCAGGCCATATCGACGTAGCCGATCGGGTGAAGCGCCTGCGAACCGAAGTACCTGGCGAAGGACTGAAGCGCCGCCTGTTTGCGCGCTGCCGGTGAGGCGCCGTAGAACTGCCGACTGTCGTTCCCTTCCATGAACCCGACGAGCACCCCCGGCTTGCCGTCGGGTGGCGAGTTGTCGTAGGTGATCCTGATCGGCCCGACCTCGGATGTGGCGGCGCCGTTGAGGTTGTGCTCGCGCCAGAAGGGGGTCGAGTAGATCGCGTTGACCTTCAGCACCGAGCCCATCGGCTCGCGCTGGAAAAGCTGGTCGTAGACCGGCGGCAGCGCGGGCGAGAACGAGATCCTGCCGACCAGTGTCTTCGGGAGCGTGATGATCGCCCGCCGCGCGTAGAAGGCATCGCCGACCGCGCTCAGCAGTTTGACTCGTCCCCTCCGGTCGTGCTCAACCGCGACGATCGCGACGCCAAGGTGGACGCGGCGCCCTAGCAGCTTCGCGAGCTTCTTCGAGAGCTGCTGCGGTCCGCCGACGAAGCGGATGCTCTGCGCCGAGCCGATCAGCGTGTTGATGTCGCCGCCCACGCCGGCGATCGCCTGGAGGAAGTCGAGCAGCGAGATCTCGGTCGCCTCCTCGCCGTACACGCCACGAACCGCCAGCTCCGCGAGGTTCTGCGCCTCAGCGGTGTGCAGGTGCTCGACGATGAACGTCTGAATCGTCTGCTGGTCCCAGGTCTGAGCCTGCGGCGCAGTCCATGGGGCATCTGGCGGCACCGTCGAGGCCATCTGGTTGAACTCGAGTATCAGCGCCTCGAGCTCGACGAGCGAGGCGGGGTTGGCGGGCGGAATGTCACCGCTGTAGGTGCTCAGCTGTCCGCTCGAGTTGTAGTAGACGCTGTTGCCGTTCGAATAGGTGGGAAACGTCGCGACGCCGAGCCGCTTGGCGAGCGCCAGCACCCGATCCTGACCGGGGCCCGCCCACTCGCCGCCCAGCTCGGCAACCGCTCCACCGCCCAGCGGGTGATCGAGGTTGCGCCCGCCGACGCGCTGGCGGGCCTCGAGCACGATCACCGAACGACCGGCGCGGTGGATCGCGTCGGCCGCGTTCAGTCCGGCGAGCCCCGCGCCAACGACAGCGACGTCATAGGTTCGGGGCCGCGGGGTCCTGTGCCTGCGCGGGACCGCAGCGGCCGTCGCGGCGCCGAGTCCACCGACGATCACCTCCCGGCGGCTCGCACCCATCGCTCCATATTAAGGTGTTCGGGCCGGCACATGTGCCGGCCCGCCGGCGGCGCATGCGCCGCCGGGGCCGCGCCACATGTGGCGCGGCCTCAGAGAGAAAGGCGGTCGCCCAGCCGGCTGTGCCGTCTCCCGGTGTCTGGTGTATGCACCGCGCGTGCGACCGCGTCGCGCGTCCCGACGATCACCGTGGCGAGCTTCGCGCGCGTGATCGCCGTGTAGAGCATTTCCCTTCGTAGGAAGAATGCGCCGCCGGCGGGGTGCGCCACGATCACGGCGACAGGCAGCTCGATGCCCTGGCCGCGGTGAACCGAGCACGCATACGCCAGGCGCAAACGCTCTGACTCCTCGGGCGGCAGCCGGAACACCGCATCCTCGGCTGAGAGGATGAGGGCGCTGTCGTCGTCAGCGCCCGAGATCTCGTCGAGCAGCCGGAGCAGCGTCCCGTTCATGAGTCCCAGCTCGTGCAGATTGCGCCCGGTCATCATCAGCTTGTCGCCAATTCTGAGGCGGCCTGAGCGAACCTGCTCGCCGTGCGGGTTGAGCGCCTCACGCAGCGCCTCGTTGAGCGCGTCGATCCCGAGCTCGCCCCGGTATACGGGCGCGAACACCTGGACATCGGCGATCGCATCGACCCCGAAATGCGCAGGAAGTCGCTCCGAGACGAGCGAGACGATCTCTTCCCGGGCGGCGAGCGGGTCGGTGCGCTCGATCAGAAACAGGTCGCGCTTCATGCCGTTGGTCTCCCTGAAGCCCGGGAGCTCTCCGCGGCGGACGGCGTGCGCGCCCTGCACGATCATGCTCCCCGCCGCCTGGCGAAAGATGTGGGTGAGCCGGGTTGTCGGCACCAGGTCAGCCGAGATGAGCTCGGCGAACGGCTTGCCTGCGCCGACCGGCGCAAGCTGGTCCGCGTCGCCGACGAGCACGACGTGCGTGTCCGGGCCGACCGCACGCAGGAGCGTGACCATCAGCTCCAGGTTCGCCATCGAGCTCTCGTCGACGATCAGCAGCTCGCAGCTGAGCGGGTTGTCCTCGTCGTGGGTGGGGCCCTCACCAGGAACCCACCCGAGCGCCGAATGGACCGTCTTCGCACGCACGCCGCTGAGCTCACTCATGCGGACCGCCGCGCGACCGGTGGGGGCGACGAGCAGCACCCGCGTGCGGTGCTCGGTGGCGACTGCGGCGATCGACTTGATCGAAGCGGTCTTGCCCGTGCCAGGTCCACCGGTGATCAAGGACAGCCGATCTGTGAACGCGTTGCGGACGCCCGCGAGCTGCTCGTCGGTGAGCCCTTCCCCGACCACGCTCACCCCGTTGAAGCGCTCGGTTGGCTCCGAGGAGCACAGCTCGGAGATGCGCTGTGCGAGCTCGGCCTCGAGCGCTGCGGTCGCAGCTCGGTAAACCCAGGGTCCGTCTCGAACGAAAGCCTCGTGCTCGAGCAGGGCATCGGGAGCCGGCGAGCCGAGCAGCTCGCTGAGCTGGGCGCCGAGGGCGTCCGCCCGCATGCATGTGCTCCCTGCGCGTTCGGCCTCCGCGAGCAGGTGCAACGCGCCGGCGCGGGCGCGATCCTGGCCGTCCACCGCTATCCCAACGGACCTGGCGATCCTGTCGGCGATCAGGAAGCCGACGCCGAACACGCTCGTGAGCTCGTATGGCCGCTCGCTCACGATCCGGTGGGCGCCGGCGCCATATTCAGCATGCAGCCGCTTGACGAGGTAGCCGAGACCGTGCGGCGCGAGCAGCAGATGCAGCCTGCGGGTCACTCGTAGCGCCTGCCACGACGCGGCGGCCTCGCCTACCCGTGCGCCCTTGAGCCCGGCCGATCCCAAGCCAGACTCCGGGTCGCGGTCGATCGCGTCGAGCACCCCCATGGCGCCGAACCGATCGGTCAGCATCGCCGCACGCTTCTCGCCGACGTGCTTCACGCGGCGCAGGTACGCGGTGGCGCTCTCCGCGTCGGTGGGTGGCAGCGGGCGCGCCTCGCTGACCTTGACCTGAAGCCCGTACCGGGAGTCGTCGACCCATGTGCCGAGCACCCGAGCTCGTTCGCGTTCCTCGAGGTGGACGAGCGGTCCGACGAGCACCACGTGTTCGCCATCGTCGGCGTCGGCGTCGAGCACCGCCCAGCCGGTCTGGTCGCTCGCGTAGCGGGTCCGCCTGACGGTGACTTCGGCGTCGAACTCCATCTTGTGGATGACGTTAGCCCTCGGCTCGGCGCACCGCCGCCTCGATGCCATCGCTGCCGATCAGGTGCTGAAACGCGCGGACGAGCGGCCGCACCGCCCCCAGCCCGATCCGTCCCTGGGCGCCGATCACATCCACGCGGCTCTCGGAGACCAGCGCCGAGCGCCCGCCCTCGCGCGGCTCAACCCAGTTGGCGAACAGCACTCGCGCTGTCCCGCGCTTTGACCACTGCCGGAAATCCTCGGGCGATGTGAGTCGAGGGTAGTCGCGCCGTAGCGTCCAGATCCGGCCGACGAGTCCGGAGACGAGCGCGCCGTCCTCATCGCCGGCGAGCTCGATGAACGGTGGCCGCCTGAACATCTGATCGAACGAGATGTCCGCGGGGATCCCGGGGATCCGCCAGCGGACGAGGCGTCCGAGCAGCGCGGCATCGCGGAGGCGGACCTCTCTCGCCGCCGTCCACAGGTGCTCGGGAGGGACGCTGCTTTCGCGGCTGTGGGCAACGCGCATCGCGGGCTCCGCGATCCAATCGTCGAGGTCAGGGATCATCCCTGCATGATCCGGCATGCGCTCGCTCCGGTCATGCCCCGGGCCGCCGACGCGATCGGCGTGCCGCGAACGATGCGCGGAGGCTCAGGCGTGGCGCTCACGTTCGACGACGGCCCGCATCCCGAGGGGACGCCGGCAATCCTCGAGATCTTGTCTCGCGCGCGCGCGCGCGCGACGTTCTTTCTCGTCGGCGAGCAGGTCGAGCGGCGCCCTGAGCTGGCGGCACGAATCCGCTCGGAGGGGCATGTGGTCGCGCTGCACGGACACCGGCACGTGTTGCAGCTTCTCCTTCCCCGCCAGGCCGTGGCGGAGGACGTGAGACGGGGGCGGCGGGTGATCGAGGATGCCGTCGGGTTTTCGCCCGCATACCACCGGCCTCCCTACGGGATCTACAGCCCGGCTGGTCTCGCTGCTGCGCGCGACGCCGGGCTGCGGCCGTTGTTGTGGTCGCGGTGGGGAAAGGACTGGCGGAAGTTCACAACCCCGGATCGGATCGCGGCCCGCGTGCTGAGGGGGATTGCCGCCGGCGACGTGATCCTGCTGCACGACGCTGACTTCTACAGCGCGCGCGGATCGCACGAGAGGACGGCGGCGGCGCTTGGCCAGATTCTCGAAACCCTAAACGCGCTCGAACTCGATACCGTCCTTCCTGCCTGAGAGGCTTCTGGCGATGGACGCTTGGGCGGCGCACGGAGATCGATGACCACCGCTTCCACCAGTCCGGCGTACGAATGCTTCGCGATCGGCTTCGACCATCGCGATCGCGCGCGCCTGCATGCGTTGATCGATGAGGTACTGGATTCGGAGAGGTGGAGCGAGGCGTCGATGACCGAGCGCTTCGAGGGTGCGTGGCAGGAGTGGAACGAGCTGCCGGCCGTCGCGCTGTCGAGCTGGGCGGGAGGAGCGCTCGCCGCTTTGAACTTTGCAGGAGTGGGCGTAGGCGACACCGTGCTGTGCCCTTCGAACACGTTCATGGCCACGCCGCTTGCGGCGGTCAACGCGGGCGCCGAGGTGCGGTTTGTCGACTGCAACCGATCGGATCTCTGCATGTCGTTCGAGGACTTCGAGGCGAATGCTGAGCGGTTTCGGCCAAAGGCTGCATTCCTCGTGCACATCGGCGGGCACATCGCGTTCGAGGTCGATCGGATCGCGGCCTACTGCCGGGACAACGGGATCTTCCTGATCGAGGATTGCGCGCACGCCCACGGCGCTTCGTGGAACGGCCGGAGACCCGGCAGTTGGGGAGACGCCGGAGTCTTCTCGCTGTACGCAACAAAGACGATCTCGACCGGCGAAGGAGGCGTGCTCGTCTCGAGCCGGCCCGACGTCGTGGAGCATGCGCGCGACTTCCGCAACTACGGCAAGCCCTCGTTTGCTGTGTCGGGCCTGAACTTCCGGATGAGCGAATTCACGGCTGCACTGGGACTTGTCCAGGTCGAGCGCTTGCAGGAGATCGTCGAGTGGAAGAACCGGGTAGCGGCTGAACACCTGAATCCGGCCTACCCAGGCCGTCTGGAGCTGCCGGACGGAATGACCTCGGGCCTCTACAAATACATCGTCTTCGACTGGCTCGAGCGGTCCACCGGCCGCGTGTATGACCAGCCGTGCCATCGGATCATGGGCCACCAAGTCGAGTTGCCGAATTCCGACTGGGTGGCAAGCAACCACTCCTGCGTTCCGTTGTATTACAGGCCTGAGGGGCGCTAGCGCATGAGAGTCCTTGTAACAGGCGGCTCGGGTTTCATCGGCTCGCATGTAGTCGACAAGCTGCGTGCGCGCGGCCACGAGCCCGTGATCTACGACCTGCGGCCCTCTCTATGGCATCTCGAGCCGTCGAACCCTGTCGACACCGTGCTCGGTTCGATCACCGACCGCGAGGCGCTCGAGCGCGCGCTGCACTCCTGCGACGCGGTCGCCCACCTCGCTGCCGTCGCCGACGTCAACGATGTGCACGCCGAGCCCGAGGATGCCGAGCGGGTGAACGCACGCGGGACGGTGGCGGTGCTCGAAGCCGCGCGGCGGGCCGGGGTCAAGCGGATTGTCTACGCCAGCACGATCTGGGTGTATTCCGACTGCGAGGGGGATGCCGTCGACGAGGACACGCTGCTGCCGGCGCCCTCTCATCTCTATACCAGTACGAAGCTCGCGGGCGAGCTTTACTGCAAGGCCTACCAGGAGCTCTACGGGATCGACTACACGATCCTGCGATTTGGCATTCCGTATGGTCCTCGCGCGCGTGAGGCGGCAGTGATCCCCGCGTTCGTGGGCAAGGCCCTGCGGGGCGAGCCGCTGACGCTCGCGGGGGACGGGAGTCAGTCGCGGCGGTTCGTCTACGTGGAGGACCTCGCCGAGGGAGTGGCCCGGGGGCTGGAAGACGTCGCGTGCAATCGCGTCTACAACCTGGCGAGCGACGAGAACGTGACCATACGGCAGATCGCCGAGACCGTCCGCGAGCAGGTGGGCGACGTCGAGATCGTCCACACCGAGGCTCGACCGGGGGACTTCGGCGGGAAGATCGTGTGCTCGGAGCGCGCTCGGCGCGAGCTCGGGTGGACGGCGTCCACCCCGTTTTCGGAGGGCGTCCGCAGGTATGTCGAGTGGCGCCGCGAGCAGGAAGCGCTTGCGGCCGAGCGCGATGAGGCGGCGGTGATCCCAGCGGGCGAGCCCGACGCCGAGTCGAAGCCGCGGCAGATCCTGATCATCTCCGCCGACATCGGCGAGGGCCACGACTTGCCGGCACGCGCGGTGGCGCGTGAATTCAAGGACGAGGATGCCGACGCGCAGATCTCGATCGTCAACGGCCTCCCGGCAATGGGACCGATCCTGACGAAGGTGCTGCGCGAGAACAGTCAATTCATGTTCCAGTGGCTGCCGTGGCTGTTCGACATGCAGTACTGGCTGTTCATGTACTTCGCGCCGACTCGCTGGGTCGCCAAGCGACTGCTCACGGCACTGGGTCGCCGCGGACTGATGCGCCTGGTCCGCGCGCACGACCCCGACCTGATCGTCTCCACATACCCCGGCGTCACCGCTGTTTTGGGAGAGCTCCGGCGCCGCGGGCGGCTGAACGTCCCGTGTTATTCGTCGATCACGGATCTGGCCGGCTTGCGTTTCTGGGCGCACCCCGGGATCGACCTGCACTTCATCACCCATCCGGAGTCTGCCGATGAGGTCGAGCAGATCGCAGGGCGGGGCAGCGTGCGATGGGCGAAGCCGCCCACTTCTCCCTCGTTCTTGGCGGCGCGCTCACGCGAGGATGCACGCCGGTCGCTCGGTCTGCCTGCGTCCGACACGGTGATCGCGGTCTCAGGCGGTGGCTGGGGCGTCGGCGATCTGTACGGCGCGACTCGGGTGGCGCTTGAGGCGCAGCCGGACGCGACGGTTCTCTGTCTGTGCGGTCGCAACGACAAGCTCCGGGCGAAGGTCGCAAGGCGCTTTGGTGATGAGCCGCGTCTGCGGCTTATGGGCTTCACCGACAGGATGGGCGACGTGCTCGCGGCGAGCGACGCGCTGATCCATTCGAGCGCAGGCCTCACCGTTCTCGAGGCGATCATCCGCGGCTGCCCGGTTGTCTCCTACGGTTTCGGTGTTGGGCACGTGCGCGCCTCGAATCGGGCGCTCGTCCGGTTCGGGCTCGCGCAGGTCGCGAGCTCTGCTTTCGAGCTCGGTCCCGCGCTCGAGCGTGCGCTCGCCGAGCGGGCCGAACCCGATGGATCCTTCGCTCGCCGGCCTTCGACCGCGTCCTTGATCCTGAGCGACGAACGCCGCGCATGGCAGCTGCCGGTGTGGCGTGTCAGAACCGCCCGGGCGGCGACGACTGCCGGCGCAGCGGTGGCGCTGGCGGCGTGGATGCTGACGACGGGCGCCTCGTACAAGCTCGTCTCGCACTTCGTCCACATGCGTCCGATCACCGCCGTCAGGACTAGCCGGCCCGAGGTCGGCGTGCTCGTCGACGCGCCCGTCGGCGATCTTTCGGCGCTCGCCAACACGCTCGCAGCGAGCGGGATCCACGTTTCGTTCACGATCGAGCACGCGCCGTCACAGTCGGAGTTGAGCCTGTTCGGGCACGGCGATCAGGCGGTGCCCGAGCTTCCCACGGGCGGGCTCGTGCGCTGGCTCGGGACCGGCGGCGCGCTGCGGCGGCTGACCCGCCCGATGGGGCTCAGCCACCACTTCCTCTACGCGTCGAACGGACCCAGCGTCGGCCAATGGTGGCTTGCGCACGGGGCCGGCGGGAGGCTAGTGGCCGGCGCGGTGCGCGTCGATGACCTGGGCGACTCGCTCGGTCGTTTGCGTCCCGGCGAGGTGATCGAGATCAGCATTCCGAACTCGGCTTCGGCGGCGACGCTCGTGCACAGGCTGCGCGCGCAGCTCCGCGCCGAGCATCTGGCGGCCGTGCCTGTCGCGCGGCTGCTCCGAGACTCCGGGTCGAGCGCCTAGCGGCGGGACCGCGTCAACGCGGCGTCCAGCTCTCGCGCGGATTGACGAGCGGCGTCAGTGTTGGCTCGATCTGCTCGCGCAGGTGCTCGAACTGCGGTGTCAACGAGAGCTTCTCGCCAAGCTGCTCCACCGGCTCATCGACGGTAAACCCGGGTCCGATTGTCGCGATCTCGAACAGGACGCCCGACGGCTCGCGGAAGTAGATCGAGCGGAAGTAATAGCGGTCGATGATCGGCGTCGGACGCGTCTGGCGCGAGTCCCTGAGCAGCTGCTCCCAGCTCTCCTGATCCTCGGGGTGCGATGCCCAGGCGACGTGGTGCACCGTGCCCGCTCCCTGGAGCCCGGGAGCGTCGGGAGCGGCGTCGTAGTGGTAGAAGCCCCCGCGCTTCTCGCCGCGACTCTCATACCAGGCGCCGCCCTGCAGCGGGGTGAACTGAAGCGTCTCGGTCAGGAGCTGATTGCTGCGTTCCGGGTCTTCGGTATACGCGCGCACTGCGTGAAAGCCCTGGAGTGCGAGCTCGCTCGGGATCTCCGGATGGTTGGCGATCAGCGGCTCATCATCGGTGTCGACCACGAGCAGCTCGTGCTCGAGGCCCTCGAAGTCTTTGAAGCGGAGCGCGTCGTCGGAGCGGGTCGAAGTCGTAGCCGTTGTCCGCGAGGCGCTGCTGCCAGAAGTCCAGAGCGTCGGTGCCCGTCACACGCCAGACGACACGGTGCACCATCCCGGCCCCCGCGCGTCCCTCCATCGTGCCGGGGTACTCGAAGAACGTGATGTCCGAGCCGGGGTCCCCGGTCTCGTCGGCGTAGAACAGGTGGTAGACCGACGTCTGGTCCTGGTTGACCGACTTCTTCACGAGCCGCAGTCCGAGCACGCCGGCATAGAAGTCCACGTTCTTCTGGGCATCGGCCGTGATCGCGGTGACGTGGTGGATGCCTTCGAGCTTCATGGCGTGCAGAATACCAGCTAATAGTTGTGTAGTCAAATATCTACCAGTGCACGCCCCGCGTGGCCCGGGCGAACGCGCGCTGCTCGGGCGTCGGCTCCTTGCGATCGCCACCCTCGGGGAAGAGCTGATACGCGCGATTGACGACCAGATCCTGAGCCCCGGGTGCGATCGCGTAGCTGAGCTGTCCGAGGTTGCCGAGCGCCGTCGCGACACGCTTGGGCCGCTTGCGGATCGCGTCGCAGATCATCGCCGCCGCATCCTCCGGACTGAGCGTGGGGAAGCGGTCATAGATCTTCGTCGGCGCGATCATCGGCGTTCGCACCAGCGGCATGTAGACCGTCGTGAGGTGCACCCCGTCACCAATCACCTCCGGCGCGATCGAGCGGCCGAAGGCGTCGAGCGCGGCCTTCGAGGCAAGGTATGCGGCGAAGCGTGGCGTGTTCACCTGCAGCCCCATCGTCGAGATGTTGATGATGTGTCCGGAGCCGCGGGCGCGCATTCCTGGGAGCAGATCGAGGATCAGCTTGACGGGGCCGAAGTAGTTGATCTGCATCGTCCGCTGGTAGTCGTGGAAGCGGTCATAAGAACGACTCACCGACCGGCGGATCGACTTGCCGGCGTTGTTGATCAGGATGTCGACGCGCTCGTGGTCCCGTAGAACTTCATTCGCCATCCGGTCGATATCGTCCATGTCGGTCAGATCGCATGGGTGGACGTGCGCGGTCCCGCCGAGTAGCTGTACCTCGCGGGCCACCTCGTCGAGCTTCTCGCGCGAGCGCGCGACCAGGATCGCGGAGCCATGTGCGCGTCCAATCTCGAGCGCGGTGGCCTTGCCGATTCCCTGCGAGGCGCCGGTGATCAGCACGACCTTCTCGCTGACGGCGCCGTTCAGCGACTGCGCCAGCACGTCGCCGGCACCGGGGATCCGCTGTCCGAAAGCGCGCAATGTTCGCGCCCCGCCAGCCGCCAGCTGTGAGAGCGAGGGCGCCACGAGCGGACCGTAGCAGGGCTCAGTCGTGGGCAATCCGTCCGGACATCATGCGAACATGCGTTCGATGGTCGTGTGCGTCCTGCTCCCCCGTTTTCAGCTGAACGTTGCTGCCGGAGATCGGAGCGAGCTACTCCGGGCGCCCGTGGCCGTAGCACCTGAGCCAGGAGGCGTGCAGCAGGTTGGAGAGGTCTCGCTAGCCGCCGAGGCCTTTGGCGTCCATCCAGGCATGCGCCTTGGCGAAGCGCTGGCGCGCTGTCCCAGATTGAAGCTGTTGCCACCCGATCCCGCGGGAGTCGCGGACCTCTGGGAGCGGCTCCTCGTTCGCCTCGAGTCGATCGGTGCAGCGGTCGAGCCCGAGCGTCCCGGGCTCGTGTGCTTCGAGGCTGCCGGGATGTTGCGACTGCACGGAGGACGCGACGGAGTGCTGAACGCCGCCAGGCGAGCATTGCGGGTGCCAGCACGCTTTGGCCTCGCACCTTCACGGTTCGCTGCGGTCGCCGCGGCGACCCGGGCCAAGCCACGCCGGCCGATGATCGTCATGGGTGCGCGCGCAGAGGCGCGCGAGTTCCTTGCGACGCTGCCGGTCACGTTGTTGCGAGCTCGGCCAGCATTGGCGGATCTACCCGAGGCATTAGAGCGGCTCGGTGTCCGCACGCTCGGCGAGCTGGCAGCACTGCCATCGTCAGCGATCGCCGATCGGTTCGGCACGCATGGCCTGCTTGCGCATGAGCTGGCCAACGGCGGCGACGGCGCGCTTCGTCCGCGTCCGGCGAGCGAGTTCTTGCGGGAGTCGCTCGACCTGCCCGAGGCGGCATCGGGGACGCAATTGGACCGCGGTCTTTGTCTGCTGATCGATCGCGTGCTCGCGCGGCGTGAGCGGCGTGGCCGCTCGCTGCGGTCGGTCGTGCTTTCGGCGGTGCTGATCGAGCAGGGGGGAACGTGGCGCCAACAGGTCGTGTTCCGAGAAGCGCTGGCGGATCCAATGCGGATGCGCCTTGCCCTCGTGCCGCGGCTGGGGCTGATGCCTGCCCCGGCCGAGTCACTGCGGCTATCGGTCGAGCGCTTCGGCGAACCGGTGAGCGATCAGCGTCCGCTGCTCGACGATCCTGCCGAAGCGCGCAGAGCGCGCCTGCGCGAGGCGATCCGGCAGACCAGGGCGGCCGCAGGGCCGGACTCGGCTCTGCGCGTTCTGGAAGTCGATCCAGCGTCTCGGTTTCCCGAACGGCGTGCGGTGCTGACGCCATTTGAATGTTGAAATGGGCAGGCCCCGCCGCCTCTCGATCCCTCGTCGCGTGGCCGTCAAGGCCGCCGGCGACGGTACGCCGACCTGCGTCGATGACCGCGAAGTCGACGCTGTCCGAGAGTCCTGGCTGGTGGAGGATCGCTGGTGGACCGACAGGCCATTGCGCCGTCACTACTGGGAGCTCGTGACGACCTGCGGCCGCAACGAGATCGTCTTCCACGACTTGGAGAGTGGGAGGTGGTGGCGACAGCGGTGACGGCTGGCCCTCCGGCGTGGCGGCGCGCGCGCAGCCCGCCGCACAGTGCACGCGCCTCTCGCACCCACCGCGCGCACCTGGCCCTCTCCGTATATCTCACCCGATCCTGTACCGTTTGGCCGGGGAACGTCGCGGGTTATGAAAACTATCGGCGGACAGTTCGAGGAAGTTCCGACAAACGGCTTACGCCGCGCTAGCGGTCGTACTCCGATTCGGGCCGCTTCGGTCGTGCTTGCGCTCGCCTATCCATCGACGAGGCAGGGGATTCGGATCGCGCTGGAGCGGCACGGGCTCGAGGTGGTCGCGGAGGCAAAGACAGCCGACGACGCCGTCGCTGCCGCACAGAGCCACCATCCCGACCTGTGCCTGCTCGACCTCGAGATGCCCGGCGGCGGCGTACAGGCGACGAGCAGGATTCTCGCCGATTTGCCCGACACAAAAATCGCGATCCTGACGGCTTCGCTCGAGAACCCCCTGTTGCTCGACGCGGTTCGCGCGGGCGCGGATGGCTGCCTGCTCAAAGGCACGGCGCCAGATCGCCTGATGATCGCGCTCCAGGCACTGCTCGATGGCGAGGTGGTGCTCCCTCGGCTGTTGACCGACAGACTCGTCGATGATTTGCGCCAGCGCCCACTCCGGCAGTCGACGCTGAGGGGCGATGACACAGAGTCGACAGGGCAAGCCCGAACCGGGCCGCCCACGCCGGCCCCTGCTCACCCGATAACGCAGTCCCCCGAAACACCGCACCCGTCCCCCTGGACAGGATCCCACGATTACCCAGGGCGCCCCTCGCGTCTGCTGTACATGCCGCGTCTGATGCGCCATTTCCGGCACCGGCGGCTCGGCGGCATGCCGATCGCCGACGCCTGGGTCTCGGCCCGGGCCCGGATGCGCGAATACCGCTAGCTGAGCTTCAGGCAACTCTGGCCGCCGGCTGATCCGCACTCTGTGCCCGAAACCCGACCGTAAACTGGGCCATCCATGTCCCTCAGCGGTCGAGCTGCCAACCACATTGCTCCCGGACCCGCCGCACTCGGCACCTGGAGTGGGGGGAAGTTCATGCGCTTCGGCGAGGAGTTGGACGACGAGCGTTACATAGCTCTGATCGCGCCCGATCCGCAGCTTGCGACCGTGATCACCGCGGACGTGTACGGGACCGGTGAGGCCGATCGGATGCTGGGCCGAGCGATCTCCGGGCGCAAGCGCGAGGAGATCTGTGTCGTCGGTGCGGTCGGCCACGACTTCTACTCGGGTGAGCGCGACGGAGCCAAGGGATTCCCGCGCTTCACCGATCCAGCGCTGCGTACCTCGGCGGGCTACGGGGACTACCTGAAGATGGCTGCCGAGCACAGCCTTCAGCGGATTGGGATCGACAGCTTCGACCTGTTGTTGCTGCACAACCCAGATCGGATCGGCTACACCAGCGAGCAGGTCTGGAGCGGAATGGCGGCGCTCCGTGACCAGGGGCTCACCCGCATGATTGGCGTCGCGCCAGGTCCCGCCAACGGATTCACGCTCGACCTGATCGACTGCTTGGAGCGGTTCGGTGATGGGATTGACTGGGCGATGATCATCCTCAACCCGCTCGAGCCGTGGCCCGGAGAGCTGTGCCTTGACGCGGCCGCGGCGGCTGAGGTCAGCGTGATCACGCGAGTTGTCGATTACGGCGGCCTGTTCTTCGACGACGTCCTGCCGGGCCATGAGCTTCGCGCCGGTGACCACCGCAGCTTCCGCCCTCCGGGGTGGATCGAGGAGGGGCGCAGGCGCATGGATGCGATGCGCCCGATCGCCGAGCGCGCCGGCCTCTCGATGATCCAGCTCGCGTGTCAGTGGAACCTTGCGCACGATCCGGTGGCGTGCGTCGTGCCGACCCTCGTCCAGGAGAGCGGGCCGAACGCGCGGCCGGTGGAGCGCAAGCGCGCCGAGCTCGCCTCACTCACGCGTGAACTGCGGCTAACGGCGGACGACGTGAGCTCGATCCGCTCGATTGGCGACAACACCGGGTGCATGGCGCTGAAGGGCGCAAGCCCGCAGCACGACGGCGAGGAACGGCCTGACCGCTGGGAGCTCGACGAGCGGCTCGAGCAGGTGGCGCAGCGCTGGCGGATCGAGCCGCAGCGCGACCTGGTGAAGACCGGCTAAGTGTCCGGCTGCTCGGTGCGCATCCAGTCGCACCCCGCGGACATGTCGTCCACGCCCATCGCAGCGGCGACGTTCATCCACATCCCGTAACGGAAGAACTCGTCGAGGCGCTCCGGGTCCGCACCTGAGAGCCTTTGGACGTGGGCCACGAGATGGCTGTACAGGCCTCGCACCCGTTCGCGTACCACCTCGTCGTCGCACGCGGCGTAAGCCTGGTGCTGGAGCATGAAGTAGTCGCGATCGGATCGGAGCAGCTCCGCGTATGCGTTGCCCATCGCATTGAGCAGGTCCTTGCCGGGGGCCGCCTCAGCCGGATCGAACTGGGCTGCGGCGCGCGTGAAGAGCTCCTCGGTGTACGTGAAGCCGCGCTCGACGGCAGCGAGGAACAGCTCCCGCTTGCTGCCAAATAGGCTGAACACGTAAGGCTGAGCGACGCCCACGCGCCGGGCGATCCGGTCGACCGGCGTGCCGTGAAGCCCGCCCTTGGCGAACTCGTGCACGGCCGCCTCGGTCAGCGTGTCCCGTCGCTCGGACGCCGGGACACGCTGCCGGGGAGTCTTGCTTTCGGTGATCGCCATGTTCGTCCTCCGATCCTAGGGAAGGGTCAGGCGGCCGCGGTGGCGAGCGCCTCGGCCGACGTCTGCGCCGCGGCTGACTGACGCGTGCTGAACGGCAGCACCGCCGCAATGAGGGCGCCTGCAGAGAGCACCGCCACGCCAACCCACATTGCGGGAACGAGGCCGCTGATGTATGCATGCGGCGAGACGTAGCTGCCGTTGCTCGTGAACACAGTCGCCAGCACGGCGATGCCGAGCACGCCGCCGAGCTCGCGGATCGCGTTAGTCGCGCCCGAGGCCTGTCCGACCTGCGCCGTCCGCACGGATGAGAGCACCGCATTGGCCGCCGGGGCAAACACCAGCGACATCCCGCTGCCCGCCAGTGCGAACGGGACGACCATGCTGGCGTAGCTCTGATCGACGCTTGCGATCGTCGCCAGCCACCCGAGCGCCAGAGCCTGGAGCCCGAGCCCCGCGACCATGAAGGGCCGGCTTCCATAGCGCTCCGAGAAGAACCCGGCAAGTGGCGAGACCACCATCGCGGCACCCGTCCAGACGAGCAGCTTCACGCCTGCCTGGAGCGGACTGTTGTGGAGGACGTTCTGGAGGAACTGGCTGAGAAAGAAGATCGAGCCGAACATCCCGAAGTACATCGCCAGTGAGACGGCGTTGGTCACCGCGAAGCCGCGGTTGGCGAAGAAATGCATCGGCAACATCGGATCCTCGGTGCGCAGTTCGTAGGCGACGAACGCGATCACCAGCAGCGCGCCGGCGATCAGCCCCACGAGGATCTGGGGACTGCTCCAGCCCAGTGACTGCGAGCGAACCAGCGCGTAGACGATTCCGAACAGGCCGCTGGAGGCGAGCGCCAGGCCGCGCAGATCGAGCCGCCGCGAGGGCCCCCGGCTCTCAGCCAGCCTTGCCGCCGCCAGCGGGACGAGCACGGCTCCGACCGGAACGTTGATCCAGAAGATCCAGTGCCATGAGGCTGCCTGCACGACCGCTCCTCCGACGAGCGGGCCAAGCGCAACGGCGACACCACTGATCCCGGACCACACACCCAGCGCGACACCGCGACGATCCGGGGGGAACGCGTCGGCGAGCAGCGTGAGGGTCAATGGCGTAGCGATCGCGGCACCGAGGCCCTGGACGGCGCGGGCGGCGATCAGCGTGCCCGTGCTCGGTGCCATCGCGGCCGCGGCGGAGGAGAGCGTGAACAGCGCAATGCCGGAGACGAACATCCGCTTGCGCCCAAGCCGGTCGCCGAGCGCGGCGCCGGTGAGGAGGAACACCGCGTACGCCAACACGTAAGCGTTGACGGTCCACTCGAGTGACTGGATCGATGCCCCGAGATCGCGGCGGATGCTCGGGAGCGCGACGTTCACGACGAGGTTGTCGAGCACGACCATGAACAGACCGATCGAGACGATCGTGAGTGTCCAGATGCGGCTGCGAGATTCTGATTTGGCGGTCATGGCTTCTCCTGGCGTGGTGTGGAGCTTGAACTAAGTTCTTAGTGAGTGCTAACTCGGCAGTAGATTAGCAGCCACTAATAATTTGTCAAGCGTCTCTGCTCCGCCCATAGCGTGCAGTTCAGGGGAGGGCGTGCGGTCCGTCCGATGCACTTGCGAACATATGTTCGCTTTGACGTATGTAGAGCTCCACTGCCACTCCGCCTTCTCATTTCTCGACGGCGCGTCGCTCCCTGACGAGCTTGTCCCGGCTGCCCTAAAGCTCGGATACGACACGCTTGCGCTGACCGACCACAACTCGGTCTCAGGTTCGATGGAGTTCGCGGTCAGCGCGCGGGCGCTTGGGCTGCGTCCGATTCACGGCGCCGAGATCGATCTCAAAGACGGCCGTCACCTGACGCTGCTGGTGGAAGATGCGCGTGGCTGGTCGAATCTCTGCCGGATCCTGACGCGCGCACACGCGCATACGCGCGAGAAACGAGGTCCGCCTTCGAAAGCGCATGTCGCTTTGGACTGGGTGCTCGAGCATGCTGAGGGACTCGTTTGTCTCAGTGGTTGCGCACTCCGGGGAGTTCACGACGAGCTTGGGCTGAGACGACTACGCGAGGCCTTTGGCAGCGAGGGGCTGCGAATCGAGCTGCAGCGTCCCTTCCTTCGCGACGACCGCGCGCGTAACCGGTGCCTGGAGGGACTAGCTCGCCGTCTCGGTGTGCCGTGCGTGACCACGGGCAACGTCCATGCCCATTCAAGCGATCGGGGGCCGCTACAGGATGCGTTTGTCGCGATCCGCCTGCACACGACGCTCGATGCCTCGGAACCCGAACGTCGTGGCAACTTCAGCCATGTGCTCGCCTCTCCTGAGGCGATGGCTGCTCGTTTTGCAGAGCATCCGGAGGCGGTCGCCGAGACCTCCCGGCTCGCCGAGCGTCTGCGCTTCGATCTGAGCAGCGATCTCGGCTATCGCTATCCGGGAGCGGAGGATGACAAGGCGATGCGCAAGCTCTCTGAGCTATGCGAGGCGAGGCTCCGCGACAGATATGCAAAAGCATTGACGCGAAATCGCGAACAGGCTTCGGCTCGCCTCCGCGAGGAGCTGCGGATCATCGAGACGCTCCATCTCCCGGGCTTCTTTCTGCTCCATCACGATCTGCTCGAGCTTGCGCGGGAGGTCGCTCTTGAAGTCAGGGGTCCGGACAGTGCCCGCGCGCTACTGCCACCAGGGCGCGGCCGCGGCTCGAGTGTCTCCTCGATCGTCTGTTACCTGACCGGCCTCTCGCATGTCGACCCGATCGCCAACGAGCTACTGATTGGACGATTCCTCAACGAGGAGCTGACGTCGCTGCCCGACATCGACCTCGACTTCCCGCGAGATATCCGTGAGAAGCTGATTCCCCAGGTTCACGAGCGCTACGGGCACGATCGCTCGGCGCTTGTGGCTGCCTTTCCGACATATAGGGCTCGGGGCGCTATACGTGAGCTGGGAAAGGCGCTGGGATTGCCGCCAGGGGAAATCGAACGCGTCGCGCGCGGAAGCGAGGGGTGGGATGCAAGGCAGGTCGCCAAGGACATCGAGAGCGCGTTTGAAGGCACGGGTCGAGGGCGCGCTGGCCGTTGGGAGTGGCTCGTTCGTCTATCGGAGCAGGCGCATGGGCTTCCGCGTCATCTGAGCCAGCACTCGGGGGGGATGATCGTCTCAACGCGGCCGCTGGTCGACTGCTGTCCGATCGTGCCCGCGGCAATGGAGGGCCGTCAGATCGTGCAGTGGGACAAGGATTCCTGCTCCGATGCCGGCTTTCTGAAGATCGACCTGCTCGGGCTGGGGATGCTCTCGGCGGTCGAGCGCTCGGTGGAGTTGATCTGGCGCTCGCGAAGCGAGCGTATCGATCTCAGCCGGATTCCCTACGACGATCTCGCCACCTACCAGTGCATCCAGAACGCCGACACAACGGGCGTCTTTCAGATCGAAAGTCGTGCTCAGATGCAGTCGTTGCGCCGAACGCGTCCCGCGACTCTTCAGGACCTCACGGTTCAGGTGGCGATTGTCAGACCGGGACCAATACAGGGTGGTGCCGTCAATCCATATATCGAGCGGCGCCAGCGACTGCGCGCGGATCCGACCTTCGAAATCCCCTATGACCACCCCTCGCTCGAGCCAGTGCTGCGCGAGACGCTTGGCACGATCATCTTTCAGGACCAGGTGCTCGAGGTCGCGATTGCCTTCGCCGGCTTCTCGCCAGGGGAGGCGGAGGGTCTACGCCGAGCGATGAGCCGGAAGCGCTCGGAGGCGGCGATCGAGGCCCATCACAAGCGCTTCGTCGCCGGGGCCCGCCGACTCCACGGCGTTGAGGAAGCAACTGCCGAGCGCGTGTTCTCGATGATTCAGGGCTTTTCGGGGTTCGGCTTCCCGAAGGCCCACGGCGCCGCTTTTGGGCTGCTCGCCTACCAGTCGACGTGGCTGCGGGTTCACTATTCGCCTGAATTCCTGTGTTCGCTGCTGAACGAGCAGCCGATGGGCTTCTACCCACCCGATGCGCTAGTCCACGAGGCGCAACGTCGCGGGATCGAGGTGCTCCCGCCCGACATCAACGAGAGCGACGTCGAATGCGGGATGGGAAAGCGCGATGGCAGCGTTCGCATTGGTCTCGGCTACGTCCGTGGCGTCCATGAGCAGGAGGTCAGAGCGCTCGTGGCCTCGCGAGAAGCAGCGGGGCCGTTCCGGAGCCTCTCCGATCTCGCATCCCGGGCCGGCTCGAGTGCTTCCTCGCTCGAGCTGCTGGCGTGGTCGGGAGCATGCGACTCGCTGGTGCGTGAGGGAGGCCCCTCTGCCCGTCGACTCGCCCTGTGGCAGCTTGGAGTTGCGACGCCCGGAATTGGCGTTCCAGGTGGAACCCAGCTGGCGCTCCCGCTTGACCTTCCCGCGCCTCCAAGGCTGGGCGAATTGAACCGGTGGGAGGCGATGCTCGCCGACTATGGAGCGACAGGACTGACCGTGCATTCTCATCCGATCGCGCTCCTGCGCGATCGTCTGCCGGCGGACGTGGTCAGTAGTCGCGACCTTAAGTCGCTTAAGCACGGCACACGGCTTCGCACGGGAGGTTTGGTCGTCGCAAGACAACGTCCGGGTACCGCCAACGGCATCGTCTTCATCCTCCTGGAGGACGAATTCGGGACGATCAACCTGATCGTCCCCTCCCAGGTCTATGGGCGACATCGCCTGATCGTCAGGACCGAGCCATTGATGCTCGTCACCGGAAAGCTGGAGCGGTTTGCAGCGGCTGGAGGCGCGATCAATGTCCTTGTCGATCAGGTCGGGTCGATTACCGCACCCGATCGGCCACTTGCCGAGGTCAAGGACTTTTCGCTGCTCGACGAGCAGGTGCGCATCGGACGAGCCGAGCAGCAGCAAGCCAGGGCGGCGGACAACGAGACCGACGAGCAGGCCGCTGAGGACTTCCGAGCGGTCGCCCCACCCGTGATGAGCTTTGCATCAGGACGGCGGCGATGAGTTCCTTCGCGCGATAAGGTGCCGCCCGCACGTGCTTGCCGTCTACCTGTTCTTGGCGCTGTGGGTTGTGCTCGCGCTCGGGCTGTTCGTCATCGCAGCCCGTGGCGGGGTCGCGGGCGCACGCGCGATGCTGCATGGACAGAGCCACCGCACCCGCCGGGCAATGGGAACGTCGTTTGTTGTCGTGTTCCTCGTCTTCGGAATTGGACTGCCGATCCTGTTCCTGACCGGCAATCACGCCAAGGCGAGCAACCAGATCGGCGGGATCCGGCTGACGGCGGCCGAGAAGCGCGGGCGGGAGATCTTCGGCGAGCAGTGCGCCGTCTGTCACACGCTCGCCGCTGCGAACGCGGTTGGCAAGGTTGGGCCGAACCTCGACACGCTCAAGCCACCCGCTTCGCTCGTACTGAACACGATCAACAACGGTTGCCTTCAGAACCCGCCTGCGAACAGTCCCCAAACATGTCTCGGCGAGGGGACGATGCCCGCCAATGTGGTCCAGGGCAGAGACGCCCAGAACGTCGCGGACTTCGTGGCCAAGGTGGCAGGCCGCGAGTAGCTGGCTCGGCTCGCGCGCGACCGGCCTCCGCGTAGCAAGATTTCCCCGGAGGATGCGGCGACGCCGGATGACCTGGGGACATTCCGCCGGGGGCAGCGTTAGGATGCCACTCCCGTACAGCTGAATTCCCGACCACCACGGTTCTGCGACTGGGTGGCTACGGAAGCGGGGGACCCACGTTGTTGGGGCTAATCGCGGCATTTCGCGTAGCGCCGCTCTTTCGGTGCGAGCCCGTCAGCTAACCCCGCAAGCAGAGGAAAGAGGACGGTCAAGATGCCCCATGCAGGTGCCTCGGCAGCGCGGGCCGAAGCGGTCACAGACGAGGAACAGAGCCGGTATCTAGAGAAGGTCGGGCCGCGCCCAGTGGGCGACGAGGAGGGGCCGCGCCGGGCGGGCTCCGAAGCCGCACCGCGCCGTGTACGTGCCGCGGTCGATCGGGGCGAACCCGTCGAGCTTCCGCGCGTGCCGATCCGCGGCGTGCCGATCCGCGGTGGCGTGCAGGGTCGCCGGACCGTGACGATCACCGGTCGCGGTGCCGAGCGCTACCGGCCGACCCGGCCGCGGCGGCAGCAGGCACTGCACGAGCGCAGCGGTTTTCGCCCGGATCGCGCCGCGATGTGGGCGGTGCTGCTCGGCGTGCTGCTGATCCTGGTGGCGGCCACGAGCTCCCATGCCGCGCAGCCCGCGATCCACGCGATCGCGGCCCACGCTCACCAGTTCGGCGCTCGCTGATCCATCCGGCGACCCCTCGCTCGGCGACCCACGTTCCACTCTCTTACACGCCTGAGAAGCCGCCGTGATCCGGCGTTTATCGGCGGCCGTATAAGGGGAAGTGCCCCTCAGGTGTGGAAATCAAAGCGCCTGGGGGGTCAATAAGGCGAGCAAGCCCGCGGGCCCCGGGGGGAATCCCTCAAACCCACCGGGAATCTGCTCAAAGCCGCCGAATAGCCCCGTAAACATGCCCCTTGCACCCCTTGTGCGAACGAGAACACGCCGGTACACTTATGAACCGTAAGCAAGTCTCGAAAGTAAAGGGTAGGTGTGAAGAGCACTACCCGTCCTTTGGACCCAATGGTGGTCAATGATGAAGACCTCGATGAGCAGATTTCAAATCCACGACGACCTGACCGCACCCGAGGGCTCGGTCCAGGTCCTGCGCGGGGCCCTGGCCTCGGGCGGGCAGCTGCCCAACTTCCTGGGCGTGCTGGCCGGCTCGCCAGCGGCGCTGCGAGCGTATGCGCGGTTCCGCTCGGAGCTGCGCCACGGCAAGCTCTCGCTTGCCACGCTCGAGCGAATCGCTCTGGCCGTGGCCGAGTACTACCAATCCGAACCCGGTATCGCGACGCATTCGCGCGCTGCCCGAGGCGCCGGTCTGGCGCTCGATGAGGTGGCGCTGGCCCGTCAGTTCTCATCGAACGATGAGCGCGAGGCGGCGCTGCTGCGGTATCTGAAGGCGCTGCTCGAGCAGCAAGGCCGGCCGGCGATGCACCTCCACGAGGAGGCACGCGAGGCAGGCTGGGATGACGAGCAGATCCTCGAGGCGATCGCGGCGGTTGCGCTGGAGGCGTTCAGCGCGATGGTGAACGTCGCAGGCGAGGTTCCGGTGGATGGCTCGAGTGAGGCCTCGCGCGCGCTCGAAGCGGCGTAAGCTTCACTAGGCATGGGCTCCCGCGAGGACACCTCGGGCGCTGAGAATGTGGCACGCAGCGGCTGCTGTCCCCTCTACCACGAAGCGGTGGAACTCGTTGGAAGGCGCTGGACCGGCGCGATCCTCCGAGTGCTGATGGATGGGCCGCTGCGGTTCTCCGAGATCGCCCAGGCCGTCCCGGAGCTCTCGGACAGGCTGCTGTCCGAACGGATGAAAGAGCTCGAGGCGCGGGGGATCGTCGAGCGGAGGGTCATTTCCGGCCCGCCGTTGCGAGTCGAGTACTCGCTCTCGCGGATGGGGTGCGAGCTCGAGCCGGCTCTCTCAGAGCTTCAGCGCTGGGCCAAGCGGTGGCTCGCACCGCGGGTCACGGCCGGCGTCTGACGCCTTATCGCAGCTTCGCCGAACGCGTCGCGCTTCCGTCTCGCCACGTCAGCGTCGAGCCGTGACGGCGCAGCGAGCCTGGATCGATCGCGCTGCCGGACGCGAGCAGCGCCTGGCCGCGTGCGTCGGAGCGGTGGACCTCAATGTCCGTTCGCTGACCGCCGATCACTGAGCCCGCCGAGCCGATCCAGGCGACCGCGCCATCGGCTTTGACCACGATTGAGCCGACCGATTGGAAGAACTCCGGCCGCAGCGGCGCGGTCGTTGCCGGCAGCTGCTTGAGCTGCTTGCCGTCGGTCAGCCGCCGCACGGCGACGCTGGCGCCGACGGTGTCGACACCATAGGCGCTCAGCCCGTACGCGGCGAGCGCTCCACCGAGCGCGACGGGCCCGGCGCGGTTCTGATGGATGGATCGCGACGAGGCGCCCAACCGGTAGCTCTTGCGAGAGCCGGACATGGAGCAGCCATACACACTCCCGCTCCTGGAGTAGACGCGCGCGAGACGATCGGACGCGATCGTGTGCGCGCCGGTGGGTCCGCAGTGAAGAGCGACCTCCCCGCTCGAGGAGCCGCATGCCACGAGGGCGATGGCTACGAGCAGGATCCCCAGCAGGCGCATGATCCGGTCGAGCATACGACCAGGCCTCCCACTAGTGAGCAAGTAACGTTCGCCCCGCAGATGACTCACGTTTTCAACACCCTCAGCTCTGAGGATGTGATGGCGCTCGCCGACGAGCGCGACATCCGCTTCATCCGCCTGTGCTTCACAGACATCCTTGGACAGCTCAAAGCGTTCTCGATCAATGCCACCGAGCTCGCCGATGCGTTCGAGGGCGGGATGGGGTTCGACGGCTCCTCGATCACGGGCTTCAACGCGATCGAGGAGTCCGACATGATCGCGATGCCCGACCCGAGCACGTTCAGCGTGCTGCCCTGGCGTCCCCGCGAACAGGGCGTTGGGCGAATGTTCTGCGACATCCTCACGCCTGAGCGCACGCCCTACGAAGGCGATCCCCGGCACGTCCTCCGGCGGGCGGTGCAGCGCGCGGAGTCGATGGGCTTCGACCACTACTTCGTGGGACCAGAGCTCGAGTATTTCTACTTTCGCAACGCCAACTCCACGGAGGTTCTCGATGAAGGTGGCTATTTCGACTTAACAACGCTCGACGCGGGAACCGACCTCCGCCGCGAGACCGTGCTCGCGCTTGAGCAGCTCGGGATCCACACCGAGTACACCCACCACGAGGTCGGACCGAGCCAGCACGAGATCGACATGCGCTATGCCGACGCGCTGAAGATGGCCGACGACTGCATGACCTACCGGATCACGGTCAAGGAATACGCGATGAAGTACGGCCTGCACGCCACGTTCATGCCCAAGCCGCTGTTCGGAAAGAACGGCAGTGGCATGCACACCCACCAGTCACTGTTCCGCGACGGCCAGAACGCGTTCTACGACGCCGAGGACCAGTACTTCCTCTCGGACGTCGGCAAGGCGTTCATCGCCGGCCAGCTCCGCCATTCACGGGAGACCTGTTCGATCTTCGCGCAGTGGGTCAACTCCTACAAGCGACTCGTGCCGGGCTACGAGGCACCGGTGTACGTGGCGTGGTCTCGCCGCAACCGCTCGGCGCTGGTCCGCGTGCCGCTGTATCACCCCGGTAAGGAGCAGACGACGCGGATGGAGCTGCGCTGCCCCGACCCCGCGTGCAACCCCTACCTGACCTTCGCGGTCCTGCTGCAGGCGGGGCTCGAAGGAATCGAGCACGGCTACGAGCTGCCCGAGCCGATGGAGAAGAACCTCTACCACCTCTCGCCTGACGAACGTCGCCGGCTCGGTATCGAACAGCTGCCCGAGACACTCGGCGAGGCGATCGAGCTGACGGCCGAGTCAGAGCTCGTCCTGCGCACGCTGGGCGAGCACATGTTCAACCGCTACAT
Source organism: uncultured Solirubrobacterales bacterium (assembly GCA_963849295.1). Classification (GTDB taxonomy): domain Bacteria; phylum Actinomycetota; class Thermoleophilia; order Solirubrobacterales; family Solirubrobacteraceae; genus Palsa-465. The sequence continues at coordinate 38,258 of CAWKGU010000011.1, read as the reverse complement.
CGAGATCAAGCGCCAGGAGTGGGACGACTACCGGGTTCAGGTCACTCCGTGGGAGCTCGAGCGCTACCTACCTGTTCTATAGGAGGACCGGGCGCATGCGCCCGGTCCCGGCGGCGCGCATGCGCGCCGCCGCGGGGCGGCACATGTGCCGCCCCGAACAGCTTCTAGAGGAGACCTGCGAGCTCCGTCGGCTCCGTCACGGGCGCCTGACAGACGAAGTGCTCGCACACGTATGCCGCCGCGCGTCCGTCGACCGGCTCGCGCCCGTCGAGCAGCGGCACGCCATCGGCGGGGCCCCCGGCGAGCACGATGTGGGGGCGGTATGTGCCCCGCACGACCTCGAGCAGCGGCTTCGGGTCGTCTCCGACGATCGCCACCTCCTTAACCGGCGCGAGATAGAAGTCCGCTGCCTGCAACAGGTGGCCGAATGCCTGCGGGTGGCGGATCGCGATCGGGAACAGCAGCCGCAGGACGCCGAGGGCGTGGCGCTCATAGCGTCCCTCCCCTGACAGCAACGCGAGGCGCAGCAGCCCGAATGCCGCTGCCGCATTGCCCGAGGGGATCGGCGAGTCCTCCAGGTCCTTGCGCCGGGCGACGAGCTGCTCGTGGTCGTGCGCCGTGGTGAAAAAGCCGCCCTGCTCGGGATCCTCGAAGCGCTCGATGATCTCGTCCGCGAGCGTCACTGCTTCGTCGTACCAGCGGGAATCGAAGGTGGCCTCATAAAGCGTCAGCAGCGCCTCGAGCAGGAAGGCGTAGTCGTCGAGGAAGGCGGGAACTCGACCGGTGCGCACACGCCCGCGCCCGAGCAGGAACGCCGCGCATTCGCGTGCCGTGTCCAGGTAATCGGACCGCCCGAGCGCAGACCCCTGCCTCGGCGAGCGCCGAGATCATCAACGCGTTCCAGGACATGATGACCTTGTCGTCGAGCGCGGGGTGGGGACGCTGCGACCGGGCCTCGGAGAGCCGCGCACGGACCTCATCTGGCACGTCGCCGCGGGCGCGGAGCACGTACCGACTGTGCTCAAACGGTGCGAGGTCGAAGAGCTCTGCGGATTCGCCAAGCTCCTCGCGCGTCCAGACGTAGAACTTGCCCTCCCCTCCCTCGGAGTCGGCGTCGAGCGAGGAGTAAAAGCCCCCATCGGCGGAGCGCATTTCGCCCAGCGCCCAGTCGAGCGTCTGGCAGCACACCTCCTTCATGCGCTCCTCGCCCTCGATCTGCCAGCCGTGCAGGTACGCGCGCGCTAGCAACGCGTTGTCGTAGAGCATCTTCTCGAAGTGGGGCACGGTCCACGTCGCGTCGACGGCGTAGCGCGCGAACCCGCCGCCAATCTGGTCGTAAATCCCGCCGCGAGCCATTGCGCGCAGCGTCCCGATCGCCATCTCCCGCTCGCCGCGGGCCAGCAGCAGGTCGATCGTCGAGGCCTGGGGGAACTTCGGTGCCCCGCCCCATCCACCGTTGACGGTGTCGTAGGACGCTCGCAGATCGTCGATCGTGTCGGCGAGCAGCTCTTGGCGGATCGGCTCCGACGACGGCTTGAGCCGAGCGGTCGCGCCGAGCGACTGCACTACGCGTGATCCCTGGCTACGGATCTCCTCGCGGCGCTTCTCCCAGGCGTCGGCGACCGCCAGCAGCACCATTCGCCAGCTCGGCAGTCCTTGACGCGACTCCGGTGGGAAGTACGTCCCCGCGTAGAACGGCGCCTGCTCCGGAGTGAGGAAGACGTTCAGCGGCCATCCACCATGGCCGGTCATCGCCTGGCAGGCCTCCATGCAGAGCGCATCGATGTCGGGCCGCTCCTCGCGGTCGACCTTGACCGGGACGAAGTGCTCGTTCATCACGCTCGCGATGGCTGGATCCTCGAAGGACTCGCGCTCCATTACGTGGCACCAGTGGCAGGCCGCGTAGCCGATCGAGACGAGCAGCGGCCGATCGAGCTCGCGTGCCCGCGACAGGGCCTCGTCGCTCCATGAAAACCAATCGACGGGGTTGTCCTTGTGCTGGAGGAGGTACGGAGACGATTCCGCCGCTAAGCGATTGGGCACGCCAATCAGGCTACCCAGGTAGGCTCGGGGGTTATGTCTGCGCATCGCGAGCTGGTGAACGCGCCTGACGCGCCTGCCGCCGTCGGCCCCTACGTCCACGCCGTGCGTGCAGGCGGGCTGCTCTTCTGCTCGGGACAGATCGGCCTTGATCCGAAGACCGGCGAGCTCATCGGTCCCGACTCGGCCGATCAGACCGGGCGATGCCTGGAGAACCTCGCCGCCGTCTGCAACGCCGCGGGCGCGACCCTCGGCGACGCTGTGCGGATAACGATCTACCTCACCGACATCGCCTCGTTTGAGGGGGTGAACGAGGTCTACGAGTCATTCTTTGAGTCGAGTCCTCCGGCTCGTGTCACGATCGGCGTTGACGCGTTGCCGCTCGGGGCGAAGGTGGAGATCGACGCGGTGGTGGCGCTGCCCTGAGCGAGCTGTCGGTCGCCGACATCGAACGGGCGGCCGGCGCCGGCGCCGGTGTCGTGCGCGAGACGCCGATCCTGAGCTCGCGGACGCTGTCGGAGCGGTGTGGCACCACGGTCGTGCTCAAGGCCGAGAACCTCCAGCGCACAGGCTCGTTCAAGCTGCGGGGCGCGCTGGCGAAGCTCGCATCGCTCGGCGAGCGCTGCGCGCCTGGCGTCGTGTGCGGCAGCGCCGGCAATCATGGCCAAGCGGTCGCCTACGCGGCGCGGGCCCGCGGTGTGAGCTGCGAGGTGTTCATGCCCGTCACCGCGCCGATCGCGAAAGTCGAAGCCGTGAGTGCGCTGGGTGGGAAGGTGCGTCTGGTCGGCGCCGACGTCAAGCAGTCGCTCGAGGCGGCGCAGGCGAGGGCCGAAGAGGCGTCGATGGCGTTCGTGCATCCGTTCGCCGACCCCGTCGTGATCGCGGGGCAGGGCGGCATTGGACTGGAGCTGCTCGAGCAAGTCCCGGACGTCGCTCGCGTCGTCGTACCGGTGGGCGGCGGGGGCCTGATCAGCGGCGTCGCGACGGCGCTGCGCTCAGCGCGGCCGCAGGTGGAGGTGATCGGCGCGCGGGTGAGCATGGCGTCGCCGTTGACGGTCGCGGACGGCATCGCGGTCAAGGATCCGGGCGAGGAGATGGTCGCGATGGTGCAGCGGCTCGCCGACGAACTCGTCACGGTCGAGGAAGACGAGGTGGGGGAGGCAATGGTGTTCCTACTCGAGCGGGCCAAGCTCGTCGTCGAGGGCGCCGGCGCCGTTGGCGTGGCGGCGCTGATCGGGGAGCGGGTCGGCGGTGCGTGCGACGGATCGACGGTCGCGATCCTCTCCGGCGGGAATGTCGACCCGGGGCTGCTCGCCGAGGTGGTGCGACGCCACGAAACGCAGGCAGGCCGCCGGCTGGTCCTGCTGGCGCGGTTGCCCGACCGTCCGGGCTCGCTCGCGCCGCTGCTCGCGTTGGTAGCCGAGCAGCGTGCGAATCTGCTCGACGTTCAGCACATTCGCGAGGGCATCGACCTCCATGTCAGGGAATCTGCGGTCCAGCTGGTGCTGGAGACACGCGGGCGCGGTGCACGCGGATGAGGTGAAGGCAGCGGTTCGCGCGGCGGGCTACGCCGAGCCGCCGTTGCGGCGGTAGCGAGTGGCGGCGTGCACGAGCGCGCCGACGACGCGGCTGCGTTCGTCTGCCTCGGGATGCCACTGGACGCCCAGCACGAAATGCTTCGCGGGGGCCTCGACCGTCTCCGGGAGGTCGTCGAGCGTCGAGTGGCCTGTCACGGTGAGGCCGGCGCCGACCCTGTCGATCGCCTGGTGATGATGCGACTTGGTGACGTGGGCGGTCTCCCCCGCAGCCTCGGCGGCGAGCGAGCCTTCCGCGAGGCGAACGTCGTGGTCCGAGCCGTCGAAGCTACCGGGGTTGATGCGGTGGTTCTCGTGCCCGACCTCGTCGGGCAGGTGCTGGATCAGGGTTCCTCCGAACGCGATGTTGAGCAGCTGCATCCCGCGGCAGATGCCGAGCACCGGTAGATCGCGCTCGACGGCGCGCCTCGTCAGGGCCAGCTCCGCTCGGTCGCGCTCGGGGACGGTGTCCGTCGTCTCGGGGTGCCGCGCGGCGCCGTAGTTGGCCGGGTCGATGTCGGCGCCGCCCGCGAGGATCAAGCCATCGATCAGGTCGAGCACCTGATCGGGATCGCGCTCCAGCTCGGGTCCGGGGGGATCATCAAGGTAAGAGCGCCGGCTTGCTGGATCGCCGTGATGTACTCGCGCGGCAGCAGCGCGGCGTCGCGGTCCCACACGCCCCACTGGGCCCGTGCCAGCGAAGTGCAGATGCCGATCACCGGACGCATACGGTCCACCAGCGTACCCGTCGACGGGAATGTTTCCGCGTTGTTTGGCGTCCTTGGGGGCATGAGGCTGATACTGAGCGCGACTGTCGTCGCAGCCCTGCTCGCCGGATGCGGATCGTCGTCCTCGTCGTCCTCGCCGTCGACCGGCGGCTCGTCATCGAAGGCTGGCCTCTCGCTGAGCGAGACCGACTTCAAGATCACGCCCTCATCGCTGTCTGTGGCGAAGACTGGTCCGCTCACAATTACGGTCCGCAACGCGGGCGCGGTAACGCATGCGCTTGCGGTGCAGACGCCGGGGGGTGTGGTTCGCACCGCGGCGATCGCCCCCGGCGGGTCGGCGACCCTGACGGTCAACGTCTCACAGGTCGGTCGCTACACGTTCTACTGTCCGATCGACCACCACGAGCAGCTAGGGATGAAGGGCGTCCTGATCGTTGGCGGCGGTGGCTCGGGTGGCTCCGGTGGCGGGTCGTCCGCCCCGGCGTCGACGTCCGGCGGCAGCAGCATCTATTGATCGCGCAGCAGCGCCCGCTGCACCTTCCCGCTCGCCGTCTTCGGAAGCTCCGAGATGAACTCGACGATCCGCGGGTACTTGTACGGCGCGGTCTCGCGCTTTACGTGGTCCTGAAGCTCCTGCGCAAGGGCGTCGCTCGGCGCGTGGCCTTCGCGTAGGACGACGACCGCTTTGACCACGGAGCCTCGCTCCTCGTCGGGCGTCCCGATCACGGCGGCCTCCGCGACAGCGCCGTGCGAGACGAGCGCCGACTCGACCTCGAACGGCCCGATCCGGTAGCCGGCCGAGATGATCACGTCATCCGAGCGTCCCTGGAAATACAGATAGCCGTCCTCGTCCTGCTCGACGCGGTCGCCGGTATGCCAGGGCTCCGTTGCGGGCGCCTCTGCACCGTCGAGATACTTGACGAAGAACGTCGGATCGGTGCGGGGGTCCCTCGAGGACGAGCTCGCCGTCGTCGACTTTTAAGTCCACTCCTGGGAGCGGGCGCCCCATTGAGCCCGCACGTGCCGGCTTGTCCGCGGGATTCGCCGTCAGCTGGCCGGTCTCGGTCTGTCCGTATCCGTCCCTGATCTCCAGCCCGGTGCCGTCCCGGAATGCGTGCAGCACCTCGGGGTTGAGTGCCTCCCCGGCGGCGACCAGCGAGCGGAGATCGGGTAGCGGCTCGAGCGTCACCCGCTTGGCGATCACGCGGTACTCGGTCGGGGCCATGCAGAGGACGTTGACGCTGCTCGCGCTCGGCGATCACAAGACGCTCGTGCGGGTCGAACCGTGCATCGTGAAGCAGCGCGGTTGCGCCGTTGATCCACGGGGCGATGAACACGTTGCGCGCGGACTTCGACCATCCACTCGCGGCGGTGCACCAGACGAGATCGCCGTGCCTGGCGTCGAGCCAGTGCGTCGCCTGCAGCTTCTGACCCGGCAGGTAGCGCTGTCCGTGGACGATCCCCTTGGCCTCGCCGGTCGTGCCGCTGGTGAAGGTGATCAGCGCTGGGTCGGTGGGATCCAGATCGGTCGGCGGCGGCGCGTCGTAGGCGTAGAGCGACTCGTCGGGGATCGTGACGAGTTCGCAGGCCGGCTGGGCGGCGTCCAGTTCCGGCGCGTTGCGCTCGTCGGCAACGATCAGCTTGGCCGTGGCGACGTCGAGACGCTGCCGCAGATCCTTGGCACGCAACTGCTCGTTGCAGGGCAGCGCGACGGCACCGATGCGGAAACACGCAACCATCGCCAGCACCCATTCGGGACGGTTTCCGATCAGCGTCATGACCACATCGCCGCGGTCGACGCCACGCGCCTTCATCGCTCCGGCGAGCCGCGCGCTGCGCTCGGCGACCTCACCGAATGTCCACTGTTTGCGACTGCCGTCGCGCGCGAGCTCGACCAGCGCGATCCGGTCGGGTTCGGCGGCATCGACGACGTCACGGGCGAAGTTCACGGCGGCGGGCAGTGTGGCAGGATCGATTTTCCCGATGACCTTTTGGCGGGGCGTCCTCTGGCTTCATCTGATTGCGATGGCGTTCTTCGTCGGCGGGCAGCTGATGCTGGCCGCGATCGTTGTGCCGGTATTGCGGGGCGCCGCCGACCGCGCTCCGTTACGCGCGGCGGCGCGGCGATTTGGACTGGGCACGGTGGGCGCGGTGGCCATACTGGTCGTGACCGGAGCAGCGATGGCATCGCACTACCACCGCTGGGCTGACTCGACGCTTCAGGTCAAGCTGGGCCTAGTGGTGCTGGTGGCGGTGCTGATCGGCGCGCACATGCGCCGCCCCGATTGGCATGTGCTCGACGCAGCGATCTTCGTGGTGTCGCTGGCGATCGTCTGGCTGGGCCTGGTCGTCGCCGGATCCTGAGCGGCCGGGCTAGCGCGCGATCCTGAGGGCCCACGCGATCGCATCCTGAGGGCCCACGCGATCGCATCGCTACCCTGGAGGTGGATGGGTCTGATGTATGGCACGGGGCCGTTCAGTCGCAAGCCGGCTGGAATCTTCAACTTCCCGCCGCCTGCCGCCGGGAGCGCCCTGTATCTCGAGCCCTCGCCGAAGCGCGTCCGCGTGATCCTTGGCGGCGAGACGATCGTCGACACTCGCCGGGCGATGCTGCTGCACGAGTCCGGCCACCAGCCGGTCTACTACTTCCCGCCCGGCGACGTCCGGGCCGACGTGCTTGAGCCCTCCGATCGTCATACCCGCTGCCCGAAGAAGGGCGAGGCGTCGTACTACACGCTCCGGGTGGACGAGCGCGTGGTTGACGCGGGCGCTTGGTACTACCCCGATCCGATCCCGAGCGCGCCGCCCGCGCTGAAGGGACTGATCGCGTTCTACTTCGATCGGGTGGACCGGTGGCTGGAGGAGGATGAGGAGATCCGTGGGCATCCGCGCGATCCCTACCACCGCATCGACATCCTCCGCACGTCTCGCCAGGTTCGGATCTCCGTCGATGGCGTCGAGCTGGCCTCGACCGGGCGCGCGCGCGTGCTGTTTGAGACCGGGCTGCCGGCCCGCTGGTACTTCCCGCGGGAAGACGTTGTCGCCGACCTGTCGCCGAGCGAGACGACGTCGCACTGCCCATACAAGGGCGACGCCGCCTACTACAACGTGGGGGTTCCCGGTGGAGAGGATCTCGTCTGGTACTACCCGGAGCCGTTCCCGGGAGCCCTGCCGATCGCCGGGCTGCTGGCCTTCTATAACGAGCGGGTTGACATCGAGCTCGACGGTGAGGCGGTGGAGCGTCCCGAATCGCCGTTCAGCCACGCCGCGCGCGAAGGATCGCCCGCAGACGGTCAGCCTCGCGCTGTCTTAGCCGACCCCAAGTAAGCCGCACGGTCTCGAAGCCGAGCGCCAGCGTGTCCGCATCGCGGCTGCGATCGCCCTCGAACGAGTCCCGGCTCGAGTGGAAGCGGTACCCGTCGAGCTCGACGATCACCTTCTCGTCCTCCAACAGGGCATCGACTGTGTAGGGGCCGATCCTCACGGCCATCTTCGGCTTCGGCAGCTTGTGGCGCTCGCAGAACGCGACGAACGCATCCTCGAACTCGCTACGGGTGGGGCCATCGTCGTGTTTCGATGAACGGTTGCAGACGTTTGGTGCCCGGATGCCTTGGGTTGCGGTCGATGACGTCCTGAGGGCCGAGCGCGTGCAGGCGGTTCGACAGGAGGGCGTCGTTGACCGCTCGCGTCAGGGCCTTGTCGGTCATGTGCCGGGCGCAGTCGAGGAGGGTACGAGCGGGGGTCGTGACGCCGATGCCGTAGTTGGTCGTGAGGTCCTTGCGGGTGGCTGTGGATCGGTTGACCTTGATTCCTTTCGGCCGACGATCTTTCGCGACCGTGACCTCGGGGCGTCTCGGCCAGTCCTTGACAAACCCCCATAAGGCCAGCGCGGAGAAGTGCGACAGCGCCGCGCCGGGACCGCACGCAACACCGCGGCGGCGGCGTGTTCGATCGGCGTCCTCGGTGGGCGACCGACGGCGTAGACGCCGCGGTAGACGTGGAAGAGGCGGCCGGGTGCGGACCCGGTGCGCGATCGCGTCGTCGTCGACGCGAAGCGCGACCGAGCTGCTGCCTAGTGATGTTGCCGTGCTGCCGCGCGGCGAGCTGGGAGATTTCTTCGGTCTATACCCGAGAAAGCTCCCAGCGCCAGCTTTTCGCCCCCCCGGGTATTCTCGACCTCCCATGGCAATCGCAACGAAAACCGATGAGCAGAAGGCGATCACCGAGATGGTTCGCCAGTTCGCCGACGAGCAGATCATCCCCAACGCCGAGCACTACGACCACGAGGACGAGTTTCCCGAGCCGATCGTCGAGCAGATGAAGGAGCTTGGGCTGTTCGGGGTCACGATCCCCGAGGAATACGGGGGGATGGGGCTCGACCTGACGACCTACGCGATGATCGTCGAGGAGCTGAGCCGTGGCTGGATCAGCATCAGCGGCATCGTCAACACCCACTTCATCGGGTCCTACCTGCTGTTGAAGTTCGGCTCCGAGGACCAGAAGCAGAAGTACCTACCGCGAATGGCCACGGGAGAAATCCGGGCCGCGTTCAGCCTGAGCGAGCCAGAGCTCGGCTCCGACGTGCAGGCGATCAAAACGCAGGCAAAGAAGGTCGACGACGCCCACTACGAGATCAACGGGACGAAGATGTGGGTCACGAACGGGCTGCTCTCGAGCATCGTGTTCGTGCTCGTCAAGACGGATCCGAACGCCGAGCCCAGGTACAAGGGCATGACGTGCTTCATCGCCGAGAAGGAGCCGGGTGTCAGCGAGAACACGGGCGAGTACGCGGGCTTCAACGTCCCCCCGAAGATCAAGAAGCTCGGTTACAAGGGAGTCGAGTCGACCGAGCTGGTCTTCGACGGCTACAAGATCGCCTCCGAGCAGATCCTCGGCGGCGAGGACGCGGGCCTCGACAAGGGCTTTCCGCAGATGATGGACGCGCTCGAGGTCGGCCGCGTCAACGTCGCCGCGCGCGGCGTGGGCATTGCCCAGCGCGCGCTGGAGCTGGCGCTCAAGTATTCGCAGGAGCGCAAGACCTTCGGCAAGCCGATCGCCCAGCACCAGGCGATCCAGTTCAAGCTCGCGGACATGGCGACCCAGGTCGATGCCGCGCGGCTGCTCACGATGCGGGCCGCACGGCTCAAGGACGCCGGTGAGCGCTCCGATCTGGAGGCCGGGATGGCGAAGCTGTTCGCCTCAGAGGCAGGCCGCTTCTGCGTCGAGGAGTCCTTCCGGATCCACGGCGGCTACGGCTACTCGAAGGAGTACGAGATCGAGCGGCTATATCGCGACGCACCGCTGCTGCTGATCGGCGAAGGCACATCCGAGATTCAGCGCATGGTGATCGGCCGCAAGCTGCTCGAGCGCCACAAGATCTAATTTGAGGGGGGCGCCCTGGGGGCGCCCTGTTGGTTCGTCCCGCCGCTAGCCGAGGAGCGGCTCTTGCGGAAGCGGCGGCAGTCGGCCACAGGCTTCCGCTGAAGATCGCGCTTAGCTTCACCCCCTAGACTGAGCCGCCTGGCCTCTCCCTCCGACACCAAGTCCCTGATCGAAACCGCGGTCAAGCACTTTCTCGACGAGGTGCCCGCCCTCCAGCAGCTGAAGCTCGTCGCCGGGCTGGAGCTAAGGGGTCGGGGGGATGTCCAGCTCTACCGGGTCGAGCTCCCCGGGCCGAAGGTCACCAAGGACATCGCCGCCGACGCGAAGGTCACCCTCTCGATCCCACGTTCGCACTTCAACGAGCTCGCGACCAAAGGCCACATCCGCGAGTGGCGCGAGGCGTTCGCCCACGGTGAGGCAAAGGCCACCGGGATCGACCAGGTGATGAAGCTGATCGTCAACGTCGTCGAGCGCCAGGAGGAGCGCTCGCGGACGCGCCGAGCTAGCGGCTCTCGGCAAGCGTCTCAGCGGCCGTGAGCTGCTCTTCGACGAGCGCCAATCCCGCATCCCAAAAGCCCGGATCGGCCAGGTCGATTCCAACGATCGAGCCCAGCTCCTCGGGGCTGCGGGAGCCACCTGCGGCGAGCAGCTCGAGATATCGCGGTACGAACGGGTCGCCTTCTTCCCGGTAGCGGCCGTAGGCGGACAGCGCCAGCAGCTGCCCGTACGCGTAGGCGTACACGTAGCCCGGGGTATTGATGAAGTGCGGTACATAGGACCACCACATCCGGTAGCCCTCGGTGATCTCGACCGAGTCCCCGAAGAGCTCGGCCTGGCTCTGCACCCACAGCTCGCAGATTCGATCGACCGATAGCTCGCCCTCGCCTCGACGGGTCGTGTGGAACAGGTGCTCGAAGCGGTTCATCGCGATCTGGCGAAATACGGTGGCAATCGCTCCCTCCAGCCGCTCGGACAGGAGGCTTAGCCGCTCGTCGTCGTCCGTCGTGGCGTCGAGCAGCCTCGCGAACACGAGCGTCTCCCCGAATACCGACGCGGTCTCGGCGAGCGTGAGTGGCGTCGACTGGTGGAACACGCCCTGAGGTTGGGCGAGCGCTGCATGCAGTCCATGCCCTAGCTCGTGGGCCATCGTCAGGACGTCTCGGCGCCGGGCCGTGAAGTTGAGTAGCACGTAGGGGTGGACGCTGGGGACCGTGTAGGAGCAGAAGGCGCCGCCGCGCTTGTTCGGTCGGGGCGGCGCGTCGATCCAGTGCTCATCGAAGAACCGGCGGACGAGCCGGCCGGCGTCGGGGGAGAAAGCCTCATAAGTCTCGAGCACCAGCTCACGGGACTCCGCGAACGAAACGGTGACCTCCTTGGCCAGGACGGGGGCCGAGCGGTCGTAGTCCGCCAGTCGGTCGACCCCCAGCAGCTTGGCCTTCAAGCGGTACCAGCGCTGGGGGATGTCGAACCGCGCTCGCACCGCTTCGATCAAGGCCAGCACCGACTCGTCCGATGCCTCGTTGTGAAGATTGCGGCTCGCGAGCCAGTGTGGGTAGTGGCGCAGGCGGTCCTCGACCGCTTTGTCGTGCGCGAGCGTGTTGTAGATGTAGCCCCGGGTGCGCAGGCCCGGCTCGAGCGTTGCCGAAACAGCATCGGCGGTCGTGCTGCGAACCTCACGCTTTGGGTCGAGCAGCCGGCTGAGGGCGACATCGAGCGTGAGCTCCTCATCGTCCACCGAGACGCGTAGCGCCGAGACCAGCTCGCCGAACAGGCGACTCCATGCATTCTGGCTGGAGATCGCCTTCTCCGTCAGGATCTTCTCCTCCGGCTCGGAGAGGAGGTGCGGCCGGTAGCGGCGGGCGGCGCGCAGGTGGTGGCGAGCGAAGTCAAGGCCCGGCGCCGCGAGCAGCCCCTCGGTGCGCTCATCGTCGAGCGCCGCCCACTCGAGCTCAAAGAACAACAGCTTCGTCTCGATCTCGGTGACGCTTTCCTGCATGCGCTGGAGCAGCGCGCCGCGGACGGGATCCGCCGTATCGGTCGCAAACTGGAGCGAGGCGTACGACGCCGCTCGGCCGACGAGCTCCTCAATGGCCTCGAGCTCGCGCATCGCCTGCTCCAACCCCGCGCCGTCGAGCTCGGCAACCTTGCCGGCATAGCGCTCGGAAAACGTGGCCGCCTGCTCGTTCGCCGCATTCAGCTGGCGCTCGACGCCCGCCTCACCGTCACCGTCGACCAGCGGGCTGAGATCCCACTCGGCCGCGAGCAGCTCGGGGTCGCTGAGGTGATCCGTGGCGGTCGACATGGGCCGCGGAGGTTAGCCAGCGGCTCGTCGTCGCCGCCCGGCACCCGGGCACGCGGCAGGATCTAGCGGCCCACGAAGCGCAAACACGCGGATGATCTGCTTGACCGCGCTCTGCCTGTAGATCACGCGAGCTGACCTGTCGCCAAGCGTCCACTCGCCCTCAGGCGAGAACGAGAGGACGTTTGGATGCCAGGGGTCGCGCGCGGGGGTTGTGACGAGGTAGCGATAGCGACCTGCGTTGACCGTCGCGCGCCATCCCTGGCAGGTGTGAATCGGGGTGAACGACCCGTTCGGTCCCCGCCGCGCGACGTACTCAACCCGGTTGGAGTCATCCACCCCGAAGAGCGGATAGGAGAAGAATCCGCCAAACGTCCCGACCACGCCGACGCGGGCGTCATGGACTCGACGAAACAGCGACCAGACGCGGGCCAGTGACGAGATGCCGGGCTGGTAGACGTAGCGCACGCGCAGGTAGTGGCGCTGGACGGGGTAGCCGCCGCCGACAGCGGCCAAGACCACCAGCGGGACGATCACCAGCGGCCGCCAACGAAGCGCCAGCACCGCGGCGATCACGATCGCGACGAGCACGAATGCTTTGTCCAGGTAGGCCCCTGGCCAGAGTCGGGACTCGACGAGAACCGACACGATCAGGACGAGGAACGCGAGCAGCGGGATCAGCACCCGCCGCCCCCGAAGAACCGGAGCCAGCGGCGTGATCGCAAAACAAAGAGTGAGCGCCGGCGCCGCGTAGCGAAGGTTGAAGGCGAAGCCGAGCGGCATGCCCGCAGGGCCGGCAGCCGATTCGGGAGTCAGCACGTACGCGGCGATCGAGACCAGCGCAACAACCCCGAGCATTCGGGTCACGCGCCCTGCGCCGGGCAGCAGGCACAGAAGCGGTCCCAGCAGCGCGACGGCCGCGAGCGCCACCCACCAGCGGCCGAGCCCGGCGGCGAGCCCGGGTTTGAACACGATGCTCAGCACGTGGGTGTTGAAGAGGTAGTGGGCGACGGTGAACGCTGTGTGCTGCTGAAGCCCGGGCGCTGGATGTGCCAGCCCGGGGACGTTGAGCCACGGCAGCGGGTTGCCGACGGCGATCAGATTGCGCGCGTACCAGAAGCCTCCAACGGCCACCAGGGGAACGAGCCAGGCGAGGGCGTTGCGGCTGCGGCGGCCGGCAGCCCCGACGAAGAACGAGCCGACGGTCAAAGCGAGCGCGGGGGCGACCATGCTCAACTTCACGCCGATCGCCAGGCCGGCCGCAGCCCCCGCCAGCGCGACCGCGGCGCGCCGTCCTTCGGCGTTCACCAGGAACGCGACGGCTGCCAGCAGGAAAAAGATGCCGACCACGTCGTTGGCCGCGCTCCCTGGCTGCGAGAAGCGCATCATCGGGGTCGCCATCGCCAGCGCGGCCCCCGTCAGCGTTGCGGTCCCCACCCCCTGCGGACGGCCGATGCAATAGGCCGCGAGCAGCGCCAGGCCAAGCCAGATGAAGTTCAGCGCGGGGGAGAGCGTGTCGCGGGCAAGGAAGACGATCCCAAGCGCGTGAAACAGCTCGGCCGTGGCTGGATAGAACGGCGTGAGGTACTCGACGTCAGTGAAGCGCAGCGGCGTGATATGGCCGGTCTGGGCAAACGACGCCGCCCACGGTAGGTGGTACCAGAGCGAGTCGAAGCTGCGGATCCCGTAGTCATATGCCTGGAGCGTCGGGATCGCCCACTCCACCGCTACCGCGCCGACAGCCAGCAACGCGACCGCCGCGGTCGGGATCCACGTGAGCGTCCACGACCCATCGGGCGACTGCCCCCGGCGCGTCGACCGCGGCGGTCGCCAGCCTCCCGACCATGCGCTGACCACACCGACGGCCACACTGATCACCGTGATCGGGACGATTCGCAACCCACCGAACAGACCCACGAGCTCAAGCTGCAGCGTGAGTAGCACCAAGGCGATCACGACCTCAGCGAGCCGTGCGAGCGCGCCCTCCCAACCGCTCACGTAACGCTGCCGGAGCACGAAGGACGCGATCCCGAGCGACGCAAGCGAGATCACAAGCAGCCCAAAACCGAGCAGATAGCGGGCGATCGTGACGTTGGTCATGCCGACGCTTGCCACCGCGGGCGCTCGGCTACGCTTGCGCTCGATCCCATGGCTGGCGGAAGACTACGTCGTGTGCTGGCGGCACTCGCGCTGCCGGCGGCCATCGCTGGCTGCGGACAGAGCGGTTCGAAGGCCCCCGATCTGAGCAAGCTTCCGCTCGTTCCGGGCGCGAGCGTCGTCACCCAGGCCAAGCAATGCGACCAGGGTGCGAACGCCTACTGCGCGTGGGAGCTAGTCGTGGCCGACCACCGCTTCAAGAGCTCGACCGACCTGCTCATCTCCGAGCATCGGCAGCTGATCAGCGCCGGCTGGTCTGGCGCCGACGGAGACACGGGAGAGCAGCATGCGGCGGACTCGCCGGGGCACAAGCTGCGCGTGACGTACGCCACGGCCGACGGCGATCTGAAGGGAATCGACCTCGGATGGATCCGGCGCTCACGCGCGGTCACACTTGCGCTGTCCAAGGCGCTGTTCGACCGCGTGCCGACGCTGTCGTTCATGCTCGAGCTTGGCGCTCGATGAGCTCCAGGCGCTCATCGCCTCCAACCGCGAGAGCACGTCGGCCAGCGAGTAGATCGCGCAGATCGGCGCCGACCAGCTCGCGGCGCCAGCCGGTAAGCGTGCGGATGTCGGGCTCAGGCTCGCCCTTCCGGGCTGCCGCGACGATCTGCTCGAGCTCGCTGCGCGACGAGATCAGCTCGTAGGCCAATCCCGCCTCGAGTGCCCGCGCCCGCAGCAACGATTCGGCAAGCGCGATCAGCGGCGCATCGGACGGGTCCGAGCGCCCGCGAGCTTCTTCGCGGGGAATCGGCTCCGCCTCAAGACCTGCGGCGACTGCCGTGAGGATCGCCGGGCCTCGGCGCCGGATCCCCGATGGATGTAGGCCGCGGATGTGCTCGAGCGCTCGCAGATCGGAGGGCTGGCGCTTGGCCACCTCGACCAGCGCCGGATCAGCCACGACAGAGCCGACCGGTCGATCCTCCTGAGCGGCTGTCCGCTCCCGCCAGGCCGCCAGCTCACGCGCGACCGCGCGAGCGCGCGGATCAAGCTGGTTGATCCGCGGCAGGCGCTCCCAGGCCGTAAATGGATCGCGCTCGTCGGTCGTCGACTCGAGCCGCCTGCACTCCTCACGGGCCCATCCCAGCCTGCCGGTCTCGGATAGACGCCGCTGGAGCTCGTCCGCCAGCTCCAGGAGGTGGGCGACGTCCTCCGCGGCGTAGCTGAGTTGCTCGCCCGTCAGCGGCCGCGCGTCCCAGCGGGTGTAACTCGCCGTCTTTCCGACCCGTTTGCCCAACATCGCCCCAAGCAGGTTCCCGTAACCGGTCTGAGCTCCGGCGCCGGCGAAGCCCGCGGCGAGCTGGGTGTCGAACACGTTTGTCAGCTCGGTTCTCCAGCTGCGGCGCAGGATCGCGATGTCCTGCCGCCCGGCGTGAAGAACGATCTCGATCGATGGGTTGGCCAGCGCCTGAGCGACCGGAGTGACCTCGATCTGGTCGAGCCCGTCGATCAGGATGATCCGGGTTCCCGCCTCCTCCGCTGGATCATCCACTGCGATCTGCACGAGGCAAAGCAGCGAGCGGTACCGACCCTCGGACATGAACTCCGTGTCGATTCCCAGACGCTTCGTCCGCGTGGCGACCTCCGCCGTACGCGCAACGTCGCCTGAACTGGCGAGCCCCCTCGCATCCATGCCGTCACCCTACAGGCATCGATAACCTACCTGCCTGGTAGGATTTCAAGGATGATCTTCTCCTCGAAGGCTGAATACGGCGTGCGGCTGATGGTGGAGCTCGGCAGGCAGTCCCCCGAGCATCCGACCAGCCTGAAGGCGATCGCCGACGCAGAAGGACTGCCGCTCGCCTACCTCGAGCAGGTCGTCGCGCGGCTGCGCAAGGCGGAGCTTGTGATGAGCGCCCGCGGTGCACACGGTGGCTACTGGCTCGCGCGGCCGGCGGAGGAGATCTCCATGGACGACGTCGTCCAGGCTCTCGAGGGCGCGATCGCGCCGATGGAGTGCTTCGTGCACGACCACACCGAGCGCGTGCTGTGCTCACACGAGCCGGACTCCGGTCGGGGTTGTGCGACCAAGCTCCTCTGGACGCGGGTGCAGGGAGGGATCATCCGTTCCCTGCAAACGACCACGCTCGCGGACCTGGTGGAGTTCTCCCAGCGGGCAGAACGGGTACCCACCGCCGTCGCCTGATGTCAGAGCTCACGATTCGAAATCTTCACGTCCGAGCAGGGGACAAGGAGATCCTGCGCGGGGTCGAGCTCAGGGTTGAGAAGGGCGAGATTCACGCCCTGATGGGGCCGAACGGATCCGGCAAGTCGACGCTCGCCAACGCGGTCATGGGCCATCCGAACCTGGAGGTGACCGATGGTCAGATCCTGTTCAAGGGCGAGGACGTCACTGAGGCCGACCCCGACGAGCGGGCCCGGATGGGCCTGTTCTTGGCCTTCCAGTACCCCGTCGCCGTTCCCGGCGTGACCGTCACCAAGTACCTGCGCACGGTGCTGAACGCGCATCGCGAGGCCCGGGGCGAGGAGCCGATTCCGCTCAAGGACTTCCGCCAGACCGTTGAGGCGGCGATGAAGCTCACCAACGTGCCGCGCGAGTTCTCCAGCCGTTACCTGAACGAGGGGTTCTCCGGCGGGGAGAAGAAGCGGATGGAGATCCTCCAGCTGGCGATTCAGCGCCCTGAGCTGGCGATCCTCGATGAAACGGACTCCGGGCTCGACATCGACGCGCTCCGAGTGGTGGCTAACGGCGTCAACGCCGTGGCCGGCCCCGACATGGGCGTGCTGATCATCACCCATTACCAGCGGATCCTGCACCTCGTCCAACCGAGCCACGTGCACGTCATGTACCGGGGACGGATCGTCAAGGAAGGCGGTCCAGAGCTCGTCGACGAGCTCGAGGCCAAGGGTTACGGGTGGATCACCGAAGAGGTTGCGGCGTGAAGGTGGCGGAGGGACTCCGCGATGTCGCCGCGGAGTTCCCGGTGCTGCGTCGGGAGTTCGACGGACATCCGCTCGTCTACCTCGACAGCGCGGCAACCTCGCAGACCCCCAGCGCCGTGATCGACGCGATGAACCGTTACTACACGGAGTCGCGCGCCTCGATCCATCGCGGCGTCTATCCGCTCGCGGTCGAGGCCACCGAGCTCTATGAGGGCGCGCGCGCCCGGATCGCCGAGTGGCTCGGCGGGACGTCCGAGGAGACGATCTTCACCGCGAACGCAACGGCGGCGATCAACCTCGTCGCTTACAGCTGGGGACGGCAGAACGTCCACCGCGGCGATCTCGTGGTGCTGACCGAGATGGAGCACCACTCCAACATCGTCCCGTGGCAGCTGCTCTGCCAGGACCGGGAGGCGGAGCTCGCCTACGTGCCGGTCCTCGATGACGGCCAGCTAGATCTCGATGCGCTCGATGCGCTCCTCGCACGCCGCCCAAAGCTTCTCGGCGTCGTGCACGTCTCAAACGTGCTCGGGACGATCAACCCGATCGCCGAGCTGACACGCCGCGCCCACGACGCCGGGACGCTCGTGCTCGTCGACGGCACCCAGGCTGTGCCACAGCTGCCGGTCAACCTGCCGGAGCTCGACGCGGACTTCTACGTGTGGACGGGACACAAGGCCTATGGCCCTACCGGAATCGGCGTCCTGCACGGCCGGCGCGAGCTGCTCGAGGAAATGCCGCCGTTCATCGGCGGCGGTCACATGATTCGCACCGTCGCCGCAAATGAGTCCACCTGGACGGATCTGCCGTGGAAGTTCGAGGCCGGGACCTCGCAGATAGCCGAGGCCATCGGACTTGGCGCTGCGGTCGATTGGATCAGGGCGCTTGGGATTTCTCAGATTCGAGCTCATGAGCAGGCGCTGATCGCCGAAACGCTGGAGCGGCTTGCGGATGGAGTACCGGGGCTCACAATCCATGGCCCGCTCGCGGCGGCCGATCGGGGCGCGCTCGTGTCGTTCACGCTTGAGGGTGCCCACCCGCATGACATCGGCGAGATTCTCGGGCGTCGGGGTGTGTGCGTACGCGCCGGGCACCATTGCGCGCAGCCGTTGATGCGGCGGCTCGGAGTGGCGGCCACGGCCCGCGCTTCGTTCGCGGTCCACAACTCTTCCGATGATGTGGACGGGCTCGTCGCTGGCCTTCAGAACGTATCCGAGGTGCTTCAGCTCTCGTAGCTGGCGATCGCCAACTGGCTGTTCGATCGCGGCTTGGCCGTTCGCGAGATCCGTAGGCCCACCGCCAGGAAACCACCCCCCAGGAGCGCCGCCGCGCCGGCGAGGATGAGCGCGCTCCGCGGTCCTGCCGCTCCCGCAAGCCAGCCTGCGAGCGGTCCGCCAATCGGTGTCGAGCCCAGGAAGACAACGCTGTAGAGCGCCATCACCCTGCCCCGCATCGCCGGTGCAGCGGCGAGCTGAAGCGTCGAGTTGATCCCCGCGGCGAAGGTCACGCTGGCCGCACCGGCGATCGCCAGCGCGACGATCTCCAGCGTCAGCGAGGGGGCCGCGGCGGCGGCAAGGGTGAATGTCCCGAACGCCGCCCCGGCGCCCGCCAGCAGCCGGGAATCAACCCTTTGTCGCGCACCCGCGACGAGCGCGCCCGCAACCGCGCCCACCGCCATGGCGGCGGTCAAGGTTGCGTACGTGACCGCGCTCCCGTGGAAGGCGAAGCGCGCCATCAGCGGGAGGATCACCTGGAAGTTGAACGACAGCGTGCCCACCAGAGCCATCACGGCCAGGGGAACGCGCAGCTGTGGAGTCCTCGCCACATGCCGGAGCGCTGAGCGAAGCTGCCCCGGACCGCGGCCGCTGCGCTTGGTGGCATGCAGCGCGCTCGGATCGATCATCCGCAACGCGATCAGCATCGCGCCGAACGAGAGCGTATTGATCAAAAAACACGGCGCGACCCCGACCGTGGCGATCACCGCGCCCGCCAACGCCGGGCCGATGATCCGCGCCGACTGGACGATCAGGCTGTTGAGGCTGACCGCGTTGACCACGCGGTCGCGCCCGACCATCTCCATCACGAAGCTCTGGCGGCCCGGGTTATCGATGGCATTGACCGAGCCGCGGGCGAACACGAGTGCGAACACCATCCACACGCGGACGCTGCCGGTGCTCGTGAGGACCCAGAGCGTCAACGCCGGAAGTGCCATCAGCGTTTGCGTCACGGTCAGCAGCCGGCGCTTGGACATGCGGTCGGCGAGCAGGCCACCCCAAACCCCAACGAGCAGCATCGGGACGAATTGCAGCGCAGCCGTCAGGCCCACGGCGAAGCTGCTGTTCGTCAGGCGCAGTACGAGCCACATCTCTGCGACCATCTGCATCCAGTTGCCGCTGATCGAGATGACCTGACCGACGAAGTAGCGCCGGTAGTTCGGCACCGCCAGCGAGCGGAACGGAAGCTTCAGCGTTGCGATGCTCATCGGCGCTCCTCTTCCTCGAGCAGTCGCTCGATCACTCCGGCCGCGCGCTCCAGCAGCTCGAGCTCCTCCGGGTCGAGGTGCTGGAGACGCCGCGCCAGGTAGGCGTTCTTGCGTGAGCGGCCCCGTCGGAGCACGGCCGTCCCCTCACGAGTCAACGTCACGCGAGAAACGCGGCCATCGGCCGGATCGGAATCCCGAGCGATGAGGCCCCTCTCGAGCAAGGCTCCGAGCACCCGGGTCGCGGTCGGCCGCTGGATACGTTCACGGTCCGCCAGCTCGCTCGGAGTCAGTGGGCCATGCCGCTCTACCGTCGCTAGAGCAGAGGTCTGAGATGGCGTGAGGCCCTCCGCCGATTGCTGGCGCAAGCGTCGCGCCAGTCGCGTGACCGCAAGGCGCAGACGAGCGGGGAGATCGATTGATGGAGTGGTGGTCGCTGGCAACGTTCGCAAGGCTAATTAGCGTCACTAACTAGTCTAGCAGCACGTGTGTCGCTACTGCCGTAGCGTACGCTCTCTCTCGTGGACGATCTCTACCGCGAGAACATTCTCGATCACTACAAGCACCCGCACAACTGGAGCCCGCCGGAGCCCGAACTCGATAACGGTGCGCTGGAGTTTCAGGACTTGAATCCCCTGTGCGGTGACGAGCTGCGGGTCCAGATCGCCGTCAGTCGCGATGGCCGTATCGAGCAGGTCCGCTTCTCAGGTCACGGCTGCGCGATCTCCCAGGCCGCCGCCTCGATGGCCTCGGACGAGGTCAAGGGCATGACCACCGAACAGGTGCTCGCTCTCGACCGAGCCTTCGTGCTCGATCTGCTCGGCATCGACATCTCCGCGACGCGGATGAAGTGCGCGCTGCTCTCGCTCAAGGTGCTGAAGAGCGCGTCGCTCGGCCACGCCGCCGGATGGGAGCCGGAAACTCCCGAGAGCGACCGGCCGCAGGACGACGCGGCCCCGTAGGAAATCCGATCACTGCGCTAGGATTTATGTCCTGGTGCCCGAGATCATTGAAGTCTGTCCGATTACCGAGCTTGAACCCGGCGCGATGCGCCTGGTCGAGTGGGAGGATCTCGAGATCGGCGTGTTCAACTGCGGCGGGGCGTTGTACGCGATCGAGGATCGCTGCTCGCACGACAACGGGCCGCTGGCCGAGGGTGAGTTCGATGAGGACGCCTGCACGGTCGAGTGTCCGCGCCACGGTTCGCTGTTCGATCTAAAGACGGGCAACCCGAAGACGCTGCCGGCGTATGTTCCGGTCGACACGTTTGCGGTGATCATCGAAGACGAGACGATCAAGTTGGAGGTGGAGTAGTGGCTACGCCCGAGTTGACCAAGAACGAGCGCCTCGCACAGATCAACGCCGACTACACGGAGCGCTACGGGTTCCATGACGCCGAGAACTATCTGTACAAGGCGCCCAAGGGGCTGAGCCAGGAGCTCGTCGAGAAGATCTCCGAGTTCAAGGACGAGCCGCAGTGGATGCGTGATTTCCGCCTGAAGGCGCTCAGTCACTTCCTCGCGCGTCCAATGCCGACCTGGGGCTCGCCCTTCCTGCAAGAGGTCGACTTCGACAACATCCACTACTTCGTCCGAGCCTCCGAGCGTGCCGAGCGCTCCTGGGACGACGTGCCCGAGGATGTCAAGAAGACTTTCGACCGGCTCGGCATCCCCGAGGCTGAGCGGAAGTTCCTCTCGGGCGTGGGTGCGCAGTACGAGTCTGAAGTCGTCTACCACCAGGTTCGCGAGGATCTCGAGAAGCAGGGCGTGATCTTCCTCGACATGGACTCGGGCCTGCGCGAGCACGAGGACATCATCCGCGAGTACTTCGCGACCGTGATCCCGCCAAACGACAACAAGCTCGCCGCGCTGAACTCCGCTGTGTGGTCCGGTGGCTCATTCGTCTACGTGCCGGAGGGCGTCCACGTGGAGATGCCGCTCCAGGCCTACTTCCGAATCAACACCGAGAACATGGGCCAGTTCGAGCGGACATTGATCATCGCCGAGCCGGGGTCATACGTGCATTACGTAGAGGGCTGCACGGCGCCGACCTACTCGAGCTCGAGCCTCCACTCCGCCGTGGTGGAGCTAATCGCCAAGCCGGGCGCCCGCATCCGCTACACGACCGTTCAGAACTGGTCGACAAACGTCTTCAACCTGGTCACCAAGCGGGCCGTCGCCCACGAGGATGCGACCGTCGAATGGGTCGACTGCAATCTGGGCTCCCGGCTGACGATGAAATACCCCAGCGTCTATCTGCTCGGCGAGCGCGCCCACGGAGAAATACTTTCGATCGCATTCGCCGGCAATGGACAGCATCAGGACGCGGGGGGCAAGATCATCCACGCGGCCCCCAACACCACCTCGAACATCTTCGCCAAGTCGATCTCCAAGGACGGCGGGCGAGGCTCCTACCGCGGACTGCTTGAGATCGCCAAGGGCGCCCACGGCGCCCGCTCGAAGGTGGTGTGTGACGCGCTGCTGCTCGACGAGCACTCGCGCTCCGACACGTACCCAACGATCAGGATCGGCGAGGACGACGTCAACGTCGGCCACGAGGCCACCGTCTCGAAGGTGGGCGAGGACCAGCTCTTCTACCTGATGTCACACGGCATCCCGGAAGACGAGGCATCGAAGCTGATCGTCAACGGCTTCATCGAGCCGATCACCAAAGAGCTGCCGATGGAGTATGCGGTTGAGATGAACCGATTGATCGAGCTCCAGATGGAGGGCTCGATTGGGTAGCTCCGCGGCCGGGGCCGAGGCGCCGCGAGGCCTCGAGCTCCCGCAGTTCAAGGGGCGGCCCGGGTGGGAGTTCACCGATATCTCGGCGCTCGACCTCGCCTCGTACGAGCCAGTTCAGTCAGAGGAGCCCGCAGGCGGCAGCGAGCTCCTGTTCGACCTCCCGGAGGGCGAGCTTCCTGAGGGAGTAATCGTTGCTCCGATCGCTGAGGCGCCCGCGCAACGGCTCGGCACGTTGGTGACGGCTGATGACGTGTTCACAATGCTCAACGACGCGGCCCGCTATCGCGCCGGCTGGTTCGTCTACGTGCCCCGTGGCGTGGTGCTCGAGCAGCCGATCCCCCTGAACACCGTTCAGGCGCGGGACGGGACGCTGCTCAACCAGCGGACCCTGATCGTGCTCGAGGAGGGAGCGCACGCGGAGGTGTGGGAGCAGTACCTGTCGGCGCAGCCCGAGCTCAATGGGGTTTTCAACGTGGTCACCGAAGTGATCGTCGGCGACAACGCCCAGCTGCGCTACATCTGCGGCCAGCAGCTATCGGAGCGAACCTGGATCTTCGGCGCGCAGCGAGCGGAGGTGGGGCGCGATTCCTCGCTCGACTGGGTGGCGCTCGGCTTTGGTTCCGCGCACGGTCGCGTGCGGATGGAGACCCGGCTGAGCGGTCGGGGCGCGGACGCGCGCGTGACAGGCGCGTACGCGAGTCACGCCCTCCAGCACATCGACTTCGACACGACCCAGGAGCATGCCGCGCCCGACACGACGTCCGACCTGGCGTTCCGTGGTGTCCTCACGGGTCGCTCGACCGCCGTGTGGAAGGGCAACATCATCGTCGATCCGGGCGCCCAGAAGACCGACGCCTTCCAGGAGTCGCGGAACCTGCTGCTCTCAAAGCGTGCGCACGCGGACGCGATCCCCGGCCTGGAGATTCAGGCCAACGATGTCCGCTGCACCCACGCGGCGGCGGTTGCACAGGTCGATCCCGAGCAGCTCTTCTACCTGCGCTCTCGTGGCCTGCGGGAGGAGGTCGCCAAGCGGCTCGTAATCGAGGGCTTTCTGGCTGCGCTGGTCGAGCGCTTCGAGCAAGGTCCTGTGCGTGAGGTACTCGGCGAAGCGCTCGAGCACCGGCTTGGCGTGATCCTCGGGAATTAGACCCTTATGGATTCGATGGATTTCGTGCCAGCTGCGGCCCGGTGGTTGGGTTGCGGCTGAACGTCTCGCCGGGCGGCACCCTCGACAGACCGGTCCACGTCGGGCCCTGATCTCCCGGAACATGGGGGTCGGTTTCGAGCAGCCGGCCTTGCGGATCGAGGTGGTTGAGCTTGTACACATACCCGCGCTGGCCTGACTCGCAGTCGGCGTTGCCCGCGTTGTCGATCGCGGCCGGGTAGTTAGGGTTGTGGAGGAACTCGGGGACGCTGCCCGGCGGGGAATCCGGGATGCCGCCGTTGACCGGCTGGGTGGCGCCGAGCGACCCGACACTGCCCGACTGCGCCGGGCTTGGGAAGTTCAGCAGTGCGCGCTGCGCGAACCCGAACTGCGTCTCCTCGGAGATGTGCTCCGCGAGGTTGGTCCACCAGTTATTCCAGCCGTTGCAGACGGTCACGAACGGGCCGAGATACCGAATCATCGGATTCAACGTGTCCACCGTCGCCGTCAACGCATTCAAAGCAATATCCGTCCCCGGCGACAACGACAACGACTTCAACGCATTCATCACATCCTGCAGCTTCGCGTTCAGAACAGGAGTGCGCTTCAACGTCCGCGTCCCCGCCTCGATCGCCGGATTGATATTCGGAAGCGCCAACCCCAGCTCGCGCGTCGCCGGCGTCATCGCCCCACCAAACGTCGTCAAATCAACAAGGAACGGCTCCTGCACCCGCAACGAATCCGTCGAGACATCCAACGTCGGCGGCGACTGCGCGATCGTCGACTCAAGCGCCACCGGATCACGCGAAATCGCCTCAAACGTCGTCGCCATATCCGTAAACAACTGCGAATTGACCCCCGCCACCGGCGCCACCGCCCCCATAAACCGCTCCAACGAATCAAAGAACCGCGTCAGCTGCGTCGACGGCTGCGAAAGATAATGAGCCACCGGCTGCAAATGCCCCAACAACGCCGGCAACGACGCGATCGTGTCATTCAACGCCGACCCACGCGCCGCGAACGTATCGCCATAGCCAACAAGATTGTCCTGAGACGCCTTCCGCGTCCTGGCATCAAACGTCTTGAAAATGTCATCGAACTGCACCGGCACACTCGTCTGACCGATCGGGAGCGTGCCGCCGTCGGGGATCAGCCGCGGCGAGGAACCGACAGTGAGCTCGACGTACTTGGTGCCGAGCACCGACCGCGGCAGGATCTGCACCGTCGAATCGACAGGGACCCGCGAATGGTTCTCGTCGAGCTTCAGCTGCAGCTCGGCGCCGACTTGTCCATTTGGCAGCTCGATCGGCTTGAGGTTCGAGATCAGCCCGATCCGAAAGCCGCCCTCGCGCACATCGTTGCCGGCAACCAGATTCGATCCGTCCGCGACCTGCACGTTGAGCTGCTTGGTCGGCACGAACGGCAGACCCTGGTTGGCGTTGTAGGAGAGAAACACCGCGATCAGTGCGACCAGGATCGTCACCGCCCCGACGAGGACCGGACTTGCGAGGGCTGAGCGCTGGGACTGGGGTGCCAGTTGCAGTCCCTTCTCGGCCCGAGAACGCAGCAGCGCTGCGAGGTCAAGATCGTCCCCCGGCTCTCCGCGCTCTTCGGCCCGAGCCCATGCCTCCCTCGCCTCGTCCCACCGCGCAGCGCTCGCAAGCAGCATTCCCAGCCTGAACGCGCCGGTGCGATCGCCTCGCTGATCGGCCCGCTCGTAGGCGGCGCGCGCCTTGACCAGGTCACCGCGAAGCTCGAGAAACACACCGACGCGTGCGGGCGCTCGCGGGTGCCCCGCGTCGTCGGCTCGACGGTACGCCTCCTCCGCCTGCTCCAGCTCCCCATCGCGAGCAAGGCGGTCGCCAAGCTCAAAGGCCTCGCGCGCCGCTCCTCCCGCTCCGTCCACGACCACACGACCTTACTCCAGCCCGCTCGCACGTAAGTGGGATAGAGCACACAGCTCGGTTTACGATGTTTTCAACATGGCACGTGGTGTTGCGCCGATGATCCCCCTCGGCTACGGCAAGTATGTCCGCGCTGATCGCGTGTACGCGCTCGTCCCGCTCGAGGGTCTCGACCGTGGCGACGGTCGAAGGACGCTTGTGCACGTCGAGGGCCTGGAGGAGCCGATCGTGGCCTCCCGGTCGGAAGGCGCGATCGCGCGCGAGGTCGCGGCCGCGCTCGGACAGGGGTCAGCTGCAGGAGCCCGCGGAATGCTCGCCGGTCAGGAACCACTGTTCTGAGACAGATCGTCCTGCTGCGGGGGATCAACCTCGGCTCCCGCAATCGTGTCTCGATGCCCGAGCTTCGCCAAGCGCTGACGAAGGCCGGGCTCGACAACGTGCGCACCTATGTCCAGAGCGGCAACGTCGTACTCGAAAGCGAGCTGAAGCCCGACGAGCTGGAGCAAGCGTGCGAGCGGGTGATCGAGAAGCGATTCGGCCTGAAGATCGCCGTCATCGCCCGCACGCGCGATCAGCTCGCGGACGTCGTCAAACGCAATCCGCTGGGTCACGTCGCGGAGAACCCCAAGCGCTACCAGGTCAGCTTCCTGCGCGAGGCGCTCAAACGAGACGTGGCGATAAGGCTGAAGGCGGCCGCCTCCGCGCCTGAGCAGATCGTGATCGACGGACGGGAGATCTATGCCTGGCATCCGGCGGGCGTTGCCCGCTCGAAGCTGTGGGGCCGGCTTGCCGGAAAGGACCTTGGTGTCCCGGCCACCGCCCGCAACTGGGCGACGGTGATGACAGTGCTCGCGATGGCCGACGAATGACGACCCGCGACTACGTGATCGCGGACGTGTTCACCGACACGCCGCTCGAGGGAAACCAGCTTGCGGTGTTCACCGACGCGCGCGGGCTGGACGCAGACCATATGCAGCGCACAGCTCGGGAGCTGAAGCTTGCTGAGACCGTCTTCGTTTTCCCCGGCGAGGGCGGCGCCGACGCCCGGATCCGGATCTTCACGCCAAACGCGGAGCTTCCGTTCGCCGGCCACCCCGTGCTGGGCACAGCCTTCGTGTTGGGCGAGGAACAGACCGTCCATCTAACGACCGAGGCCGGAATGGTCCCCGTCCGCTTCAACGACGAGCGCACGTACGCTGAGATGGAGCGACCGGCGCCGCAGGCCGAGCGGTTCGAGGCGGTGGACGAGCTGCTCGCAGCCCTCGCCCCGAGCGCGCCGCCACTGCTTCCCATCGAGGGCTACCGCAACGGGCCGCTCCACGTGTTCGTAGCTCTTAAGGACGTGAGCCCGCTGAAACCTGACATGGCCGCGCTCGAACAGCTCGGGCCGCTCGGCGTCAATTGCTTTGCGCTCGACGGGCCCGGGCACATCCACACGCGTATGTTCGCCCCAGCCCTTGGCGTTCCCGAGGACGCCGCCACGGGCTCGGCCGCCGGTCCGCTGGCGCTTCACCTCGTGCGGCACGGGAAAGCGCAGGCCGGCAAGCAACTCGAGATCCGCCAGGG
Source organism: uncultured Solirubrobacterales bacterium (assembly GCA_963849295.1). GTDB lineage: Bacteria > Actinomycetota > Thermoleophilia > Solirubrobacterales > Solirubrobacteraceae > Palsa-465. The sequence goes on along the minus strand of CAWKGU010000011.1, from coordinate 11,337 downwards.
AATTGAGATCGGGCGGCCCTCCACTCTGTACGCCCGGTTCGAGCCTGATCCCGATCGGATCGTGGTGGGCGGCGGCGCCGTGATCGTCGCCCGCGGTCACTACCGCCTCGCTTAGGATTCCAACCAAGGTGGAGCTCACCCCCCGTCAGCAGCGCGCCCTGGAGGAGATCTGTGACGTGTTCTGCCCTGCGGGCAACGGCGCGCCACCCGCGCGCGAGCTCGGTGTCGCGGATGCGCTGCTCACTGCGGTCTCACTGAATCCGCGCGATTCCGAGCGAAAGCAGCTTGCGATGCTGCTCTCGCTGTGGGACACGGCGGCGCTGGGCGCGCTCGGAGGCGCCGGCTTCAAACGCTTCAGCTCGTTGCCCCGCGAACAGAAGGAGCAGGTCCTCCTCTCGTGGGGCGACTCGAAGTCGCCGCAGCGGCGCGCCGTGTTCCAGGCGTTGCGGAAGGGCGCCCTGCTCTTCTACTACATGCTCCCGGGTCGCGAGGGCGCGCGGAATCCCGCGTGGGACACGATCGGCTACGACGGACCGCTGGGCCCGCTCGAAGGTGCGCCTCCCAAGCAGCTCCAGCCGACCCCGATCGAGCATGACGAGCAGCTCGAATGCGACGTGGTGATCGTCGGGTCGGGCGCCGGCGGCGGTGCAGCCGCCGGGGTGCTCGCGGGGGCAGGCCTCGACGTGATCGTGATCGAGTCCGGCGACTACTACGACGATCAGGACTTCGACGGATCCGAGTTCGGAGCGATCACGCGCTACTACATGGGCGCCCCGACCGCGACGCATGACCAGAGCGTCGGCCTGGTCGCCGGGTCGTGCCTCGGTGGGGGGACGGTCGTGAACTATTCGACGTCGTTCCGCACTCCCGACGACGTTCGAAGTGAGTGGGCTTCTCACGGCGTGCCCGCGTTTGCCTCTGAGGATTACACCGCCAGCCTCGATGCCGTGACCGAGCGTCTCGGCGTCAATCAGGAGTACAACGAGCCCTCCACTCGGGAGCAGAAGCTCCAGCAGGGCTGCGTCGAACTCGGCTGGCATGTCGATGCGATGCCGCGCAATGTCCGCAACTGTGCCCAGGGCAAGGAATGCGGCTACTGCGGCCTCGGGTGTCGCGTCGGCGCCAAGCAGTCGGTCGTGAAGACGTGGCTGGCCGACGCGCACAGCGCGGGAACGCGGCTGATCGTCAAGACCAAGATTGAGCGCGTGCTGATCGAGGGCGGGCGCGCTCGCGGAGTCGTTGGCAAGAACGTCGACGGTCATCACATCACGGTCCGTGCCCGTGCCGTGGTCGTTGCGTGCGGCGCGATTCACACGCCGGCGTTGCTCAAGCGCTCCGGCCTTACGAATGACAACGTCGGAAAGCACCTCAGACTGCACCCGGCGACGGCCGTGTTCGGGGTCTATGACGAAGAGCTGAAGCCGTGGGAAGGAGTGATGCAGGCGCTGTACTCCGATCAGTTCCGTGATCTGCACGGTGGCTACGGCCTCAAGTTCGAGACGGCGGCCGAGCATCCGCACCTTTTCATCCCGTTTGCGCCGTGGCGGGGATCGCGCAAGCACTTCCTGCTGATGGAAGCGATGTCGAGCACCGTGCCGATGGGCGTGCTGGTGCGTGACCGCGATGGAGGAGAGGTGCGTGTCGGCCGCGATGGGGAGCCGATCGTTCGCTACAAGCTCTCGCCGTTCGACGCCGACCATCTGCGCACCGGGATCGAGGGAGCGGCCCAGATCCACGAGGCGGCGGGGGCCCGAAGGATCTTCAGCTCCCACTCGAAGTGGGTCGCCTACGAGCCTGGCTCAGGGACACGCGAGCGCTTCATGGCCGACGCGGACGCGGTCGGCTACGGCGCCGGGCAGTGCATCCTCAACTCGTTCCACATCATGGGTTCCGCACGGATGGGCGGTTCGCCGACGAATTCGGCGTGCGATCCGACCGGCCAGACCTGGGACGTCCGCGACTTGTATGTGTTAGATGGCTCGTCCTTCCCAACCGCCTCCGGCGTGAACCCGCAGATCTCGATCCAGGCGATCGCGCACATGGGTGCTCGCGGATTGGCGGCGCGGCTGGGCTGATACGGCGCGGCCGCTATGGTGCGCCGAGTGAGGAAGTGGCGCAGCCGCTTACGGCCTCTCCAGCAGGCGAGACCGAGGTTGGCGGCAATCACAGGGGGAACGCGCCGGCGTCGCCGTCCACGCGTGGCAGTAATCGGCGGACTGGCGCTGTTGCTGGCTCTTGGAGTCGCCGCCGTGGTGACCGCGGCCGGCACGAACACGGGATCGCCGCGCGCGATCACGCCGCCGGAGACCGCCAGGGCGACCCACGGTCGACACGAGAACGCCTCCGAGCGTCGCGAGCTCCAGCGCGAGGCGCGGGCGATCGACGGCGCACTGCGCTTCACCCCGTTCATCACCCGGGGGGTGCCACGCCAGCGCCTCATCGCGCTCAGCTTCGACGACGGTCCCAGTCCGTACACACGGCAGATCGTCCGCGTCCTGGTCCGGATGAACGTCCACGCGACCTTCTTCGTCGTCGGTCAGCAGCTCGACTACTTCTCGGCAGGGCTTCGCGACGAGATTCACTATGGCTTCTCGATCGGCGATCACACCGAGAACCACGCCTGGCTGATCCGACTGAACCCCGCCAGTCAATACGCCCAGATTCACGACGTCGCCGCTCGCGTGGAGCGCCTCGGCGCTCCGTTCCCCCGCTTGTTCAGGCCGCCCTACGGCGCGTACAACCGCCAGACCCTGGCGATCCTCCACAAGCTGAGGATGATGATGGTGCTGTGGTCGATCGATCCAGGCGACTGGCGGCGGCCTGGTTCCAAGGCGATCGTCGCGAACGTGCTCGGCAACGCAAAGCCGGGCGCGATCGTGATCCTCCACGACGGTGGAGGGGATCGCAGCGAGACCGTTGCGGCGCTACCCGCGATCATCAACGGGCTGCGCCGCCGCCACTACCGGCTCGTCACCGTTCCACAGCTCGTGACGGCGGATCCGCCGCCGCGCCATCAGCCGCTGCCGCACCTGTTCGGGGTGTAATTAGTGTTTGTCCTACCGCGCTCCCGGTGAAATACTGAAAGGGAGATGTCAGAGTCGGCTCATGTCCTTGTCGTGGCCCACCAGACGGCGGCGACCGCCGGTCTACGAGACGCGGTGCGCGAGCGTGCGCGCCGCGGCCCTGCGACATTCCACCTGGTGGTACCTCGCCAGCCACACGGGATGCACAAGGTCGTCGACCCGCAGGACGTGGGCGAGGGCGAGGCGCGCGATGTGCTGGGGGAGGCGCTGCCTAAATTGTCAGAGGCCGCCGGAAAGCAGGTCACCGGCAGCCTCGGCGATCCAGAGCCGCTGTGCGCGATCCAGGATGCGATCAACCTCGGCCACTACGACGAGATCATCATCTCCACTTTGCCTAGGCGCGTGTCGCGCTGGCTGAAGCTCGATCTGGTCAGCAAGGCCCGCGGGCTGGGCCTGCCTGTCACGCACGTCGAGGCCACCGAGAAGGTCACCACCGGCGTCGCGTGAAGCTGGCGAGTTTCCGCGTCGGCGGCCACGAGGGCGACCTGGCCGTCGGCGAGGTGATCGGCGACCACGTCGCGGCGTTTCCCGCCGGCGTCACCGTGCTTGACGCTCTGCTGGGGGACGCCGACACCGAAACGGTGGCACACACGTGGCCGCTCTCGAACGTCGAGCTGCTCCCGCCAATCCCCAATCCAGGCACGATTTATGCGATCGGGCTCAACTACGCCAAGCATGTCGAGGAGACCGGTGGCACGCGGCCCGAGCAGCCGATCGTGTTCGTCAAGGTCGCGGCCTCGGTCGCGCCGCCCGGCGGTCCGATTCGCTGCCCGGATGTGGTGCGGCGCCTGGATTACGAAGGGGAGCTGACGATCGTAATCGGCGCCGAGGCGAAGATCGCCGGCTACTGCATCGCCGACGACGTCACCGCGCGCGATCTTCAGGGCCGGGAGCCACAATGGACGCGCGCCAAGGGGGCCGACACCTTCTGTCCCTTCGGGCCGTGGATCACCACCGTCGACGAGGTCCCGGACCCCGGCAACCTCCAGTTGCGGACGTGGGTCAACGGCGAGTTGCGACAGGACTCGAACACGGCTGATTTGATCTTCGGGTGCGAAGAGCTCGTCGAGTTCATCGGGCAGACGTGCACGCTCGCACCCGGGGACCTGATCCTGACCGGGACCCCCAGCGGCGTCGGCATGGGGCTCGACCCTCCTCAATTCCTGAGCTCGGGCGACACGATCCGGATCGAGATCGAGCGGCTAGGAGCGATAGAGCACTCAGTCTTGTAGTTCGGGGCGGTGCATGCACCGCCCCGCCGGCGGCGCATGCGCCGCCGGGGCCGGCGCACATGTGCGCCGGCCTTCCAGCTATTTAGTGGTGTTCGATCACGCGATCGATCAGGCCGTACTCGACCGCGTCCTCTGGCTTGAAGAAGCGGTCACGTTCCATGTCGGAGTGCACCTGCTCGAGCGGCTGACCGGTGTGGTCTGAATAGATCTGGTCGATGCGGTCGCGCACATTCAGTATTTCTCGCGCGTGGATCTCGATGTCGGTCGACTGGCCCTCGAACCCCGCGCTCGGCTGGTGGATCAACAGCCGCGAGTTCGGTAGCGAGAAGCGTTTGCCCTTCGCCCCCGCCGTCAACAGCAACGACCCCATCGACATCGCGATCCCGACGCAGATCGTTTGGATCTCCGGCTTGATGAACTGCATCGTGTCGTAGATCGCCAGTCCCGAGTAGATCGACCCACCGGGGCAGTTGATGTAGATCGAGATGTCCTTGTCGGGGTCCTCGGACTCGAGATGCAGCAGCTGCGCGACGATCAGGTTGGCGATCGTGTCGTCGATCGGGGTGCCTAGGAAAACGATCCGCTCGTTCAGCAGGCGGCTGTAGATGTCGAACTCGCGCTCCCCGCGCGCGGTCCGTTCGATCACCATCGGGATAAGGGGCATCGCTACGGGACGATAACCGCAGTGCCCTCGAAAGCGCCCGCCCGTAGGTCGGCGAGTGCCCGCTCGGCCTGCTCGAGTGGGTAGGTGGTGATGCTGGTTCTGATTGGGACCTTCACCGCGAGCGCCAGGAACTCATAGCCGTCCTGGCGGGTCAAGTTGGCGACCGAGCGAATCTGGCGCTCCTTGTAAACGAGTTCGTACGGGAACGATGGGATGTCGGACATGTGGATCCCCGCGCAGACGACGCTGCCCCCGGGCGCGAGGACACTCAGCGCCTGCGGCACGAGCTCTCCGGCTGAGGCGAAGATGATCGCGGCGTCGAGCGGCTCGGGCGGGGCCTCGTCGCTGCCGCCCGCCCAGCTGGCACCGAGGCTCACCGCGAACTGCTGGGTGCGCCCGTCCCCTGGGCGGGTGAAGGCGAACACATTGCGCCCCTGCCATACGGCCAGCTGGCAGATCATGTGTGCCGCCGAGCCGAAGCCATAGAGCCCGAGGTTCCGCCCGTCGCCGGTGAAGCGCAGCGCCCGGTAGCCGATCAGGCCACCGCAGAGGAGCGGCGCGGCTTCGTGGTCGGAGAGCTGATCGGGCAGCGGAAGGCAGAAGCGCTCGTCCGCCACGGTCAGCTCCGCGAAGCCGCCGTCGATGTCGCGGCCGGTGAAGCGCGCGTTCACGCAGAGGTTCTCACGCTGCGAGACGCAGTACTTGCACTCGCCGTCGGTCCAGCCCAGCCACGGCACACCAACCCGCCGGCCGTCCTCTGCGAGGGCCACGATCTGGTGACCGAGCACCACGGGCAGCTTCGGCGCCTCGATCTCATCGTCGCGGAGATGCAGGTCGGTGCGGCACACCGCGCACGCCCGGATCCGAAGGAGCAGCTGTTCGGGGCCGGGGGTGGGGTCCGGGAGCGTCGTTGGTTGTAGGGGTTCGCCTGGTCGGATGAGGACGCTCGCGCGCACGCTTGACATGATGACTGGCGGCATGGTCCCCCTGAACGTCCCCAATCTGCTGACGGTCGTGCGGATCCTGTTGGTGCCCGTGCTGGTCGTCGCGCTGCTCGACAAGACCGGCGGCGGCGACTTGCTCGCGGCGATCGTGTTTGCGACGGCTTCGCTAACCGACGCGATCGACGGTTACCTCGCGCGATCGCGCAACTGGGTGACGACGTTTGGGAAGTTGATGGACCCAATCGCGGACAAGCTTCTGATCGTGGCTGCCTTGATCGCGCTGGTCTCGCTGGGACGGCTCGAGGCGTGGGTCGCAATGGTGATCATTTCCAGGGAATTTGCGGTGACCGTGCTGCGGGTGGCGATCGGCGCGGGCCAGGGCATCGTGATCTCGGCCAACGTTTTCGGGAAGCTGAAGACCGCCATCCAGGTGGCGATGGTGATGGTGTTGATCGCGGTCGACGGGCGACCGCTGTGGGTGTCGCTGCTCGTCTACGCGACCGTGCTCGTCACCGTGCTGTCAGGCGCCGACTATTTCTTCGGAGCCTCACGGCACCGCGTCAAGCCAGGCACGGCGGCTGGTGTGCATCGGGGCAGGGACGCCGCTCTCTAGCTCGCGGCGGACCTCCCCAAGCGTTCCGAAGCGCTCGGCGATCACGTCGTGCTGGTGAATCGTCTCGAGATTCACCTGACGGGCGTGTACGAACGCGCGGTCGTCGAGCGCGGGGAAGGCCTCGACAACGCCTCGGATCATCTCGCGTACGCAGTCCTCGACGAAGCGTGGCCGGCGGTGGGCCTTCTCGACGACGTGCGCTTCGTCTGAGCGCTTCATCAGCTCGTAGACCTCGGAGGACATCGCCTGTTCGACGATCTCGAGCAGGACCGAGGCGTCGATCTCGTCATCGCACAGCTCGGTGCAGCCAATGTGGAGCGTCCCCAGCCCTCGCTGGTTGTGAGTGGCGACCGGCACCGCCTCCAGGATCCTCTCGATCTCCTCGTCGGTGAAGTTCTCGCCTGACAGGCGCTCGCGCGCGGTGTCTGCGACGAGCTGCTGGGCGCACGGGCAGGCGGTGATCCCCTGGGCGGTGACGCCGATCAGCCGGCGCGTCCCGAGCTCGGTACAGATCGCCGAACCGTGCAGCGTGTACAGCTCCTGGGTGAGAATCTCGGACACCGGGGCGGGCTTGTGCTCTGGGAACCGCGCCTCGACGGTCACCTCGGCACGGCGTGCACCCTGCCGGTCGCGCACCAGCTGGGCGATGTGCTCGGCGAGCGTCTCGGCCTTGAACGTCGTCTCGTTGAGCACCACCTGGCCGATCGCCTCGTTGATGACCTCCTCAAAGCGCGACATGTGCGCGCCCTTCTGAGAACCGCCGAGGTCGACGACGCACTCAAAGCTTGCCGAGAACAGCTGCTCGGCGCCGTCGTGCCGCAGGCGGATCACCTTCTCGACGCCGGTGACCCCGACCCGGCTGAGGCTCAGCTGGACCGAGGGACGCTGCGATTGGACGTCGATTGTGGGCAGAGGCTCGGCAGGCATCGTCCGATTAAGGGTAAACGGGTGAGTCCGCGCGCTCCTGCTGGCCTCGACAAAGGCCGCTATTGTGGTATGACTCCGCCGTCGTATCGGGAGAGAGAGAGTTGAGAGAGGGAGTCGACCCGTGAGGGGGTGGTCTCCACGACGCGTGTGGAAGGAGCTCAGGGGCTGTGAGCGATAAAGGCATGGTCTTATTGAGCGATGAGGGGCAAATTGCGGAACTCGACGAGCTCCGGCCCCTGATCGCCGAGGGGGTGGAGCGCGGGTACCTGACGTTCGATCGGATTGCCGCCTGCCTCGAAGAGGTTGAGGTCACCAAGGAACAGGTCCAGGAGCTTCACGCCTACCTGGATGAGCAAGGGATCGACGTCGTCGAAGCCGATGGACGGCCGGCGAAGTCCGAGGGCGGAAGCGTCGAGGCCTCGGCCGCTGGTGCATCGGCCGCCGAGCGGGACGGGGCGGGGACGCCGCGCAAGAAGGTCGAGATCGACCTCACCGTCGAGCCGTCGCTCGACTCGCTGCGGCTGTATCTGCGGTCGATCGGACGGGTCAACCTGTTGACCGCCGACCAGGAGGTCGTCCTCGCGCGGCGGATCGAGCGGGGCGACATGCTCGCCAAGCAGCAGATGATCGAGGCGAACCTTCGGCTGGTGGTCTCGATCGCCAAGGCCTACCTAGGGCGCGGGCTCACGTTCCTGGATCTGATCCAGGAGGGCTCGATGGGCCTGATTCGCGCGGTCGAGAAATTCGACTACCGCCGGGGATACAAGTTCTCGACCTACGCCACGTGGTGGATCCGGCAAGCGGTCACCCGCGCGATCGCCGACAAAGGCCGCACGATCAGGATCCCGGTGCACATGGTCGAGAAGCTCAACAAGGTCGTTCACGTCGAGCGCCAGCTCGTGCAGCAGCTTGGGCGCGAACCGACCCCCGATGAGATCGCCGCGGAGCTGGAGACGACCGTACGCGAGGTGCGCGATGTGCTGCGGATGGCCCAGCAGCCGATCTCCCTGGAGAAGCCGATCGGTGAGGAGGAGGAGTCCGAGCTCGGCGACTTCGTCGAGGATCAGACCGCCGAGTCGCCGTTCGAGCAGGCCGCGGAGCACCTGCGGCAGGAGAATCTGCGCCGAGCCCTGGCCGCTCTGCCTGAGCGAGAGCGCGAGGTGATCGAGATGCGCTTCGGGCTGACCGGCGAGCGTCCGTATACGTTGGAGGAGGTTGGTCGCGCCTTCAACGTCACCCGCGAGCGGATCCGCCAGATCGAGAACCACACGCTGAAGAAGCTCGAGGCGCTGCCCGAGGCGCAGCGGTTGCGGGACGCCGGTTAGCGATTCGGCGGCGACCTGCGGGCCGCTCTTGCGAGCGATTCGGCAGCGGCCTGCGGGCCGCTTTTGCGAGCGTGACAGTTGAGCCTCCAATATGGAGGCAGATCTGTCAGGCTCGGGTGTAGTTCCTAGAATCGGCTGGCCCCGGCGGGGTTCCCGAGCGGTCAAAGGGGCTTGGCTGTAAACCAAGTGGCTCTGCCTTCGCAGGTTCGAATCCTGCCCCCGCCATACGCAATTTCCGCAGCTCCCTAAGGCTGGCTGAAGGTGGCTGTTTATCCTCCTGCGCTCATGGGCACCGAGCGAAATCTCGACCAGCAACAGATCGACGAGGCTGCTTATGAGCGCGTTTCGCGACTGCGCACAGCCGCCGAGCGGCTCGATGCCGACCCGAAATTGCTCGCAGCCGCACGGCGCCTACGGCGCAGGCTGCCTGGTGACGAGAAGTTCGGTGATCCACTCTCGACGGCGGGCGAGGCGCCGGTTCAGGTCGTGGCCCGCAGCGTCTCCGCGCTCCGCCCCGAGCGCGAGAGCGTTGTCCAGGAGTTGAGCCTCGCCGGACTTCAGCTGTGGCAATCAATTTCAGAGGCGGCCGGTCGTGGCCGCGGCGATGTGGAGATGGCGATCCTCTTCACCGATCTCGTTGGGTTCTCGTCTTGGGCGCTCGAGTCCGGCGACACCGCTGCGCTCGAGCTGCTCAGGCAGGTGGGAGCGGCCGTGGAGGCGGTGATCATCGCTCGCCAGGGACGGATCGCCAAGCGGCTCGGCGACGGCCTGATGGCAACGTTTCTCGACGCCCAGGAGGCGGTGGAGGCGGCGCTTGACGCCCATGACGCCCTCGCTGAGGTTGACATCGGCGGGTATCGCCCGCGCATGCGCGCCGGGGTGCACTGGGGCCGGCCGCGGCGACTTGGCGGCGACTATCTGGGCGTCGACGTCAACATCGCAGCCCGGGTCGGGGAGGCCGCCAAGGCAGATGAGGTTGTCGTCTCCGATCAGGTGCTTGAACGGATCGATTTGGACGACATTCACACCGCTCGGGCCAAGCGCTTGCGCGCCGATGGCGCGCCGCGTGATCTCCACGTAGTCAGGGTCTCGCGCACCTGAGCCTCGGCGTTGCCGGCGGCATTCCTGCCGCTGCACATTTCGTTGCAGCCACGGCATAAGGAGTCACGCGTCGCCACGTCCTGTTACCGTGGTCGCCGCCCAAAAACGGCGCCGGAGCAGGCGAAACCGGTGTCGCCAAGCTGTGGGCTTGTTTCGCCCGGGGATGATGATCCGCCTCCTACGGCCAGATACTCGTGCGATGGTCGCCGCGCTCGCGGTCGCCCTGACGTGCGGCTGCACGGCATGGCTGTTTGCTCGTTCTGACAGCGCCCGGGCAGCGAGCGCCGGTCAGTTGCAGCAGCAGATCAGCGCCGGACAGAGCCACATATCGAGCATCTCTGGCGCGCTCAGTGCCGCGTCGAGTCGACTGGGCCAGGTGAACGCGAGCATCGCGAGCCTCCAAGGCCAGATCTCCGCGATCCAGACGGATCTGAATCGCAAGCGTGCCGAGTTGCTCCAGCTCCGAACACAGTTCACCGCTGCCCGTACCCGCCTGGCAGCACTCGAGGCATTCGAGGCGCACGCCGAGAACGTCCTCTCGCAGCAGCTGATCAGCACATACGAGGGCGACCAGCCCGACCTCGTGACGGTGGTGCTGGAGGCCCAGGGGTTTCAGGACCTGCTCGAGCGGCTCTCATTCGCCCAGCGGATCCAGAAGCAGGACGTCCAAGTCGTCGGCCAGGTGCGCGCCGCGCGCCGGGCGGTCGCGGCGCAGGCGACGAGGCTTGGGGCCCTGGAGCAGCGCCAGCAGGCCTTGACGGAGCAGGTGCTCGCGCAGCGCAACAGCCTCGATCGCGCCCGGCTCAGCCTGGTCCAGCAGCAGATCGCGGTCGCGCAGGTCAGAAACGCCAAGGCGAGCCAGCTCGCCGCGGCGCGCTCGCAGGTGGCTGGCCTCCAGCGGCAGCTGTCGAACATCCAGGCCGCGCAGGCAGCTTCGAGCGGGGGCGGAAGCGTCGCGGGCGGGACGGGGCCAATCAGCGCGAGCGGATTCGCCTTTCCCCTGCCCAAGGGCGCAGCGTCGCCTCCGGGCACGTGGTCGCTGGACCAGGGGGTCGACATCGCCGCCCCAGGCGACACTCCCGAATACGCGGTGTGCTCCGGAACGATCGTCCTGCACGGGATCGGCGGCTTCGGCCCGTGGGCACCGGTGCTCCACTGCGACAGCCCCGTCGGTGGCTACGACTACGTCTATTACGGGCATGCCGGTCCGGCCAACCAGCTACCGGTCGGAACGCACGTTGGGGCGGGTCAGGTGATGAGCTCAATCGGGCCGGGGATCGTCGGCATCTCGACGGGGCCGCACCTGGAGATCGGTTTCGCGGACTCGAGCGGCTCACCGGTCGGCGGCGGGAGCGCGTCCACGATGATGTCGCTGCTGCAGGGGTCCTACTGAGGCCTCAGCCCGGCGGGCCCCGCGCTACGCTGAGCCCAGCGCCCTCTTAGCTCAG
>CAWKGU010000010.1:0-393848 GCA_963849295.1 uncultured Solirubrobacterales bacterium | reverse complement strand
CTGGTAGAGCACTTCCATGGTAAGGAAGGGGTCGTCGGTTCGAGTCCGACAGAGGGCTCATGAAAAGCCCCGCACAGGCGGGGTTTTGTTTCAGAGGTTGGGAGCCGTTTCAGCCAATGCAGGATCGTTGGCGGTGCATCGGATATGACGACCGTGGGGTCGCACAAAGCTTCTCCGGTACGCAGGCGGTTAGGATCGGCGCGGTGAAGCGCCCCTGGTTCAAGCTCAAGCCCGGCGATCAGGAGTTCCTGAGCTCGGCGCCCCATCGCATGGTTGACGCGCTTGAGATCGCGCGGCCAGCTGAAAGCGTGTGGGCCGAGCTCACATCGGACGAGACGCTGTCGTGGTGTCGCATGCTCGCGGGCGTCACGTGGACCTCCGCGCGGCCCTTCGGTGAGGGCACGACTCGGACCGTCCGAACACCACTCGGGATGTTGGCTTTGAAGGAGGTCTACTTTCACTGGGAGGAGGGGCGGCGCAAGTCGTTCTACGTGGCTGCGGCCACGGCGCCGGTGTTCCGCACCTTTGCCGAGGACTACCTGGTTGAGGAGACGGGGCCTTCGAGCTGCCGCTTCACCTGGACAGTCGCGTTTGAGGCGCCACCTGCGGCGCGGCCGGGCAACCCGCTCAACCGGTTGATCACGCGCAGCCTGTTCCGCGACACGCGCCGTCACTTCGGGGTCGGATAGCCGAGCCGGGCAGCTCGAATGAGCGCCCTGAGAAAGAAGTACCTCTGCGCCCGAAGCGCGTATAGAATACGCGCATGTCCCCAAACGATCAGGGGGCGCGGTCCGAGGGGGCGCGGTCCGAGGGGGTACGGTCCGCGGCCGAGAATGGTCGCAAGCGGACCAAGTCGCCGTGGGTCGGCGAGCCGCTTCCGCGCGGGCGACACAAGTTGGCCGCCGAGGACGTGCGGGCCTCGCAGCGTCAGCGTTTGATCCGCGCGATGCTCGAGACGGTCGCCGAGCAGGGTTACGAGGCGACGACCGTGCCTCAGGTGGTGGCCAGGGCGCGGGTGTCGCGAAACGCGTTCTACGAGTTCTTCGAGGACAAGACGAGCTGCTTCATCGCCGCGTGCGACGAGCAGGCCTCCGAGTTGCTCGGCGTCGTCGTCGCTTTCGCCTCGGCCCCCGATTGGCTGCAGGCGCTGCGAGGGGGCACCCGCGCGTATCTCGAGTGGTGGAGGCAACGGCCCTCGTTCGCGCGCGCGTATTTCGTGGGACTGCCGATCGCAGGAGAGCCCGCCGTCGCACAGCGGGAGCGCGGTTACGCAAGGTTTCGCGACATGTTCGTGCAGCTGGCCGCATGGGCCCGGGTGGAGCAGCCCGATCTTCCGCCGCTTCCGGCGCTTGCGTCGCGGGTGCTAGTGCTGGCGATCACGGAGCTTGTCGCCGAAGAGGTGCGCACTGGCCGGATCAGGAGCCTGCCGGATCTCGAGGACGAGCTGGTTCTTGTCGCAGCCAAGCTGCTTGCCGACGAGCAGACTGCTCGCAGGGCGGTGGCTGGAGCACTTGAGCAATGAGCCGCCGGCGGAGCGACTGCAGCAAGCTGGCTGCAGTGCTGCTCATCGCCGCGGCCTGGCTGTCGTGGCTCGCTCTGACCTCCGCTGCACAGGCCGCTGGCCCACCACCGCTGTCCGCTGATCGCTCTCCAGCCCGGGTCAATTCCTCCTACGGGAGTGGCGACTTCGGCTTCTGGAAGATCGATCCCTTTGGCCTTCCGGCCTACCGGTACGTGATCGACGAGGCCACCGATCCGATCGCAAAACAGCCCGAACTCGCCGGCGGCACCCAGGCCCAGCACCAAGTGGGCAACGACCACATCAAGGGAATGGCCTGGAACGACGGATACACCGAGCTCTGGAGCCAGGACCGCCTATCGCAATGGGCCAACCTTTACCAGCCCGCGAGCCGCCACTTCGCGGGGGGCTACGGCTATCTGAACGTCGACGGAAAAACGGCGAGCACCTTCTTTCTCGATCGGCCAGCGGGCTCATCGTTCACGCGCACGTTCGGCGTTGGCTACTACAAGCGAACGTTGCGCGCCGGCGGGCTTGCCGTCGTCGAGACGACCTATGCCCCGTTCGGCAATGACCCCGTGCTGCTCGACGATGTGACCCTGACCAACCGCACGTCGCGCACCCACCGCGTGTCGTGGTTCGAGTACTGGGACGTGAATCCATTCGACCAGTCGGAGGGCTTCCAGCGCAACGTCGGGCTTGCCGCACCCGCCTGGAACGCGAGAGCCAAGGCCCTGACCGTCGCGCAGAACACATCGAGCGAGGGCGACACGAACCCGCTCAGCATCTTCGCAGCGGGTGTTCGGACTCGGATCGCCGACTACGACACGTCGGTGAAGAGCTTCTTCGGCTCCGGGTCGCGCGCGAAACCTGCCGAGGTTGCCGGGGATCACCTGAGCAACACGATCGCCGCGCCCACCCCCGACGGCCAGGCAGGAGACACGCTGTTCGCGCTGCGCTCCACGGTGAAGCTGAAACCCGGCCGCTCAGTGACCCTCCGCTACGTGTTCGGGATGGCCCACCCCGCGCAGATTGCGCCGCTGGTGCGCAAATACGACAGGGCTCGCAATCCGTTCAGGGCCAGCGAGCGTGCGTGGTCCACCTACCTCCCGAAGGCCAGCTTCGGGCCTCGGTTCGTCTGGGTCGCGCGCGAGCTCGACTGGGATGCGTACCTCCTGCGCTCGGCGACCGTTTACGAGGAGGCGTGCGGCTACCACACGATCACTCAGGGTGGCTACTACCAATACTCCGACGGCGCCAATCTCGGCTACCGCAGCTGGCTGCACTACATGCTGCCGATCGCTTACTCGGATCCGGAGCTGGCGCGCGAGATCATCGAATACGCGGTCAACTTCCAGCCGCCGCCGCCCGCCGCCCAGAACCCGTACGGCACCGGGCCGTTGTGCGTGCGGGTCGATCTCGGTACATCGAACGACCTCGATTTCTGGCTGCTGCTGGCGGCCGGCGAGTACGGCCTCGGGATGCGCGACACCCGCTTCTTCGACACCGTGATGCCGTACTACGGCACGCAAGGGCTCGACAAGGCGACGATCTGGCAGCACCTAAAGGTCGCCTTTGCTCACCAGCAGTCACTGCTGGGGCCGCACGGTGGCTACCTGATGGGCGCCACCGGAGATTGGAGCGACTTCTCGACCGAGTTCGAGCAGATGACCGAATCGATGCTCGTGACCGCCCAGCTGGCGTATGCCTACCCGAAGCTGGCCGAGCTCGCCGACCTTCGCGGGGACCATGCGTTTGCCGCGCAGCTACGCGCTGCGGGAGCGAAGGATCTGGCGACGATGCGCGACCAGTGGACGGGCAAGGGCTGGTACTCACGCGGCTATTCCGGCAACAGACAGGTTGGCTCCGGGGTGATCTTCGAGGAGCCGCAACCGTGGGCGATCCTCGCCGGAGCGCCGAGCAGATCCCAGGCGGCGGCGCTGGTGCGAAACATCCGCCGCTTCCTCGACGGGGTCGGAGCACCGGCGAGTCTCGGCGCCCCGGCGCGCTTCGGCACAGCGCAGGTCCCCGCACTCGATGATCCCGGCGTCACCGAACACGGCCCTATCCCAGAGAGCTCGCTCGTCAAGCTGCCGCCCATTCTCGGCACGCTCCTGCCCAACTCGCCGCTCCAGGGAGCGGACGAGTGGCCCGGCGGTGTGTGGTTCGATCTGAACGGCTGGCTCACCTGGGCATACGGCGCACTGGACGGGATTGTCCCGGGCGCCCGCCAGCTGGCATGGAGCGAGTACACGCGGAACACACTCGCCAACCACGCGAGCCTCTGGCCGCAGCATTGGGACGGAACGATCTCAGTCGACGACGTCTGCTACGCCTACTACTCGGCGCACCCCTCGTCGTGCGGCAACGGTCTCGGTACCTCCTACGAGGGAGAGATCACCGAGCAGCCG
This sequence comes from uncultured Solirubrobacterales bacterium, assembly GCA_963849295.1. Lineage (GTDB taxonomy): Bacteria > Actinomycetota > Thermoleophilia > Solirubrobacterales > Solirubrobacteraceae > Palsa-465. The sequence goes on along the minus strand of CAWKGU010000010.1, from coordinate 389,918 downwards.
ACCTGGATGGTGATGAATGCGATTCGGCTTGCTGGCGTGACGCCGGTCGAGAATGGCTACGACGTGATCCCACACCTGCCGATGGCGAGCTTCTCGCTGCGTCTGCCGGATATCGGCGTGGCGCAACGGCCACGCCTCCTGCGCGGCTATGTCCGTCCAGTAGGAGGCGGCACAGTCACGATGCATGTGGCAGTACCCCCGGCGAGCAACGTCCACAAGCTGGTGACGTTCGCCAACGGGCATGTGGTCGCGCACTCCATCGAGAACGGGCTCGTGATGTTCTCGTTGCGCATGATTGGCGGGCGCGCCGCCGATTGGGCCGTGGCGGTCAAGTAGGGCGCCACATTCCGGCCGTCTCGGCGTACGCTAGTGGCGTCGATAGCTTGGAGATCACCCGTCGAATGACATGCACACGCTGAGGGCGGCGCTGGGCATTGCCTGGATCGTCTTCCTGCTCTACTGGTTCGCTTCTGCGCTCCAGGCGAAGGAGCGCGTTCGCGGGCAAAGGCGGCTCACTGGCCTCGGCGTGGCGCTTCCCGTGGTCCTGCTGTTTCGCGTCTTCGGCCACGGGAGCCTCGTCGTCCACAGCCCGGTCCTTGGTGCACTCGGCGCCGGGGTGTTCGCATGTGGGATCGCACTGGCGATTTGGGCCCGCATCAACCTCGGGCGCAACTGGGGGATGCCGATGACCGAGAAGGTTGAACCGGAGCTCGTCACCTCAGGTCCGTACCGGTATGTCCGCCACCCGATCTACTCAGGCTTTCTGCTCGCGCTGCTCGGAACCGCGCTTGCGACAAACCTGGTTGGGCTGATCATGTTCGCGATCCTGGGCGGATACTTCTATTACGCCGCGACGGTGGAGGAGAAGAACCTGACCGCGACGTTCCCGACTGCTTATCCGGCGTATCGCAGCGGCACGAAGATGCTGATTCCGTTCGTCGTCTAGAACGTTGATGACGCGAGAAACTCCTGAGCGCGGCGATGATCGTCCGGGACGAAGCCGCGCACCTACCGGCGTGTCTGGAGTCAATCCACGAGCTCGTGGACGAGATCGTGATCGTCGACACCGGCTCAAGCGACGACACGGTCTCGATCGCGCGCTCGTTCGGCGCGCGCGTGCACCAGCATCCGTGGCGAGGAAGCTTCGCCGAGCCGCGCAACATCGCGCTAGATCTCGCTCGCGGGAGATGGATCCTCTACATCGACGCGGACGAGCGGCTGCAGCCGTGCTCGGTCGAAGACGTGCGTGCCCGGATCGCGCAGGCGACGGAGGTCGCGTTGCGGGTTCGACTACGACCATTCGTGGGAGCAACGCCCTACTGGGAGTACCGGCTATGGCGCTCGGACCCGCGGATCCGCTTCACCGGTGCGATCCACGAGAAGCACACGCCGGCGATCGCCGAAGTCGTTGGCGCCGATGGTCGCATGATTGGCGAGACCGAGCTTTTCCTCGAGCACGTCGGGTACGAGGGGGATCAGGCCCGCAAGCACGAGCGCAACCTGCCGCTGCTGCGCGCGCAGCTCGCCGCCGAGCCCGCCAATCCGTACAACTGGCACCACCTGGCGGTGGTGCTCGACGGCCTCGGCAAGCCGGGCGAGGCAGCGGCAGCGCTCGAGCAGGCGGTCGAGGCCGCCCGTGAGGAAGACGTCGATACTGGCATGCAGGCGTACTTCGGCCTGATCTGTCTCCGTCGGGCGCAGGGTGAAGACACCACGGAGCTGCTGGAGGAGGCGCTCGCCCGCTATCCCGACAACGTGAGCTTGATCTGGCTCGAGGTGATCGCCGAGATCGAGGCCGGACGCCATGAGCAGGCGCTGCGGCTGCTGGAGCTCTTCGACGTCGATACCGAGATGCCGGTCGAGGACATCGTCGGTTATCGCAGCGAGCTCTTCGGGGCGCGGGCCGCGGAGGCTCGCGGCGTGTGCCTGTTCAAGCTTGGTCGTTATGCAGACGCAGCTGACGCGTACGCTGAGGCTGAGCGATTGGAGCCGGGCGAACTGGCGCATCGGATCAAGCGGGAGCTGGCTGCTGTCCGGGCGGCGAGGCAGCACAACGGGTCACTCGCCCCGGCAAAGCCCACACCTGTCAGTGGATTCCTGTGGCCCGCCAGGCGGCTGCTTACCGGCTTTACGATCGACCTCGGGGGAGTCTCGGTCGAGCTTCGGGCGACGGACGCGATGCGCGCCGCCGCGATGCACGCCTTGTTGGGACGGGTGAGCCCTTCCGAACGAGATCCAGACGTACGGCTCACCTTCCTGCGCCATCGACTGTCTTCCCCGGAGCGGGGACCGGACGACTCGGTCGGGGCGCTCGAGATCTGGAACGACGACGACGCCCTATCGGTGGCTTACGGTGACTGCTTCGGAGGTCGCGTCGAGGATCGCCGCGCGGTTCTGGGCGGGCATGGCGACTCCCTCTCACGCGTGTTCCGCTACGTCGGGCCGTTCATGCTGGCAAGCCTGTTGGCCCCTTGCGGAAGCTACCTCCTACACGCCGGGGCGATTTGTAACAACGGCCGTGCAGTCCTCGTGCTCGGCGGAACAGGTGCTGGCAAGTCGACCCTCATCCTCGGCGCGCTCCAAGACGGTTGGTCGGTGCTTTCCGACGATCTCGTGACCCTGAAATTCGAGTCGTCTCGCCCCATGGTGACCGGGATCCCACGGCCACTGGTCGTTCCCAGCGAGGTTGCGCGCGGAGACATTCCGATCGTGTTCCCGGTCGCCGACCCCCGGGCGCGCGTTGAGCTCGAGTTCGAGGCGTGGGATCGAGGCAGCCATCCGATCAGCGCCATCGTCGTAGCCGGGCATGGAGACGCTGACGAGGCGCTGCTCCAACCCATCGAACGTCCCGACCTGTTGCGACTCCTGGTCCATTCGGCACTGGCTCAGCAACCCCGCCGTGTCCGCCGGTACGTCGCGGCGGCTGCGGGGCTCAGCGACCTTCCCGCGTGGCGGCTACTCCATTCGCCCGCACCGGACACACGCTCGCGACGTGCAGCCGAAGCGTTGCGGACGCTGCTGGATCCGGAAGCGCTGCCGCTACCGGCGGGTGCTCGAGACGTTCGAAGTGGCCGCCTGAGCGACTGAGGGGTTGAGGCTCTGTAGGTCGTAGGACGCAATCATCGGCGTCGCGAACGCGGTGACAGCAACCACGCGTTTCACGAATGCGCGGCGATCGGGGTTCACGTCCTCCAGAAGCTCGTCGTCGATGTGCTCGTGCATTGCCGCCCTCCAGGATCGTCTACGAGCGAGGCGACCCTACCACAGCGGCGGAGCCGTGACCAGTCATTCGGCGATCGCAGCGTCGGTCACCAGGCCTTCCTCGCGCAGCAGCGTGAGGCACTGAGCGACTTCGCTCTCCGGCGGCTCCGGCAGCTCGTAGGCGCGCTGCAGGAGGCTTGCGATCTGGGCGTCGGTCTTGGTGCCGTCGCACAGCTCCAGGATCACGGCCGCGGTGTGATTGACGAAGTGGACGCGGTCACGGTCCGGGTGGTAAATGACGAACCCATCGGCGACTTCGACCACATCGATGTCCTTGAGTCGGGACGGCTGGTCGCTCATCGGCGGCATGATATGTCGTGCCGTGAGCGGGATATGCTGCTGGCATTGACGATCCCTATGTGCTGATCCTCACCCCGGTCAAGCAGGCGGCCGAGCACCTCGATCGCTACTTCCGGCTCCTCGATCAGCTCAGCTACCCCTCCGAACTGTTGAGCCTGGGCTTCCTCGTGAGCGACAGCACGGACGACACCTTCGCGCGTTTGCAGGCCAAGCTGCCGGAACTGCAGACCACCTATGAGCGCGTAACGCTGGTCCAGCGAGACTTCGGATTCCAGATGCCGCCCGGGTCACCGCGATGGGCGCCACCGTTTCAGCTTGCTCGGCGGGTCACGCTCGCAAAGAGCCGCAACCATCTGCTCTTTGCCGCCCTCGACGACGAGGACTGGGTCTTGTGGATCGACGTCGACCTGCACAAGTATCCACCGGACATTCTGAGGAAGCTTCTGGCCACGGGAAAGGACATCGTCAACCCGCACTGCGTTGTTCGACCCGGAGGTCCGACGTTCGACTGGAACGCATGGCGCGACAAGGGACGCGAGCGGATGGACAGCATGCGCGGCGGGCCGCCGATCGTGCGCCTCGATGGTGTGGGCACGTCGATGCTCCTGGTCCGCGCCGACGTCCACCGCGCCGGTCTTGTGTTCCCACCGTATCTCTATGGCCGTGAGAGCAGATTCGCCCGCGACCCCAGCCCGTTCGTACGAGATGGCGTGGGCGAGGTGGAGAGCGAGGGGCTGGGGATGATGGCCAAGGACATGGGCATCGAGTGCTGGGGCGTTCCGGACCTGGAAATCGTCCACCTCAACAAATAACGGTCTCGGCGGTGAGCCACAATCCGCCAGCGAATGCGAACGGCTCCTACAGGATTTGGCGGCCACCGAGCGGGTCGCGGCGGCTGGGCGAGCGCAGGTGATGATGGTCGACGAAGTTGTTGACCGGATCGACTCGTTGACCCGCGCCGCCATGGAAGCGTGAGGGTCGTGCGAATGTCGAACCTCAGAGACGCGGCGTCGGTGATGAGGCTGGACGCAGCGACCGCCGAAGCGGTCGAGGCACTGCGCACGCGCGGGATCCGCGCGATTCTGCTCAAGGGCCCGGTGCTCACGCGCTGGCTCTACGAGCATCGGCTCGATCGCGTCTACGGGGACATCGACCTGCTGGTTGCCCCGCACGACTTCGATGCCGCAGGACAGGCGCTGCGCTCCCTCGGATATCGAGACGTCGTCCCGGAGCGTCGCTTCGGCCTCAGCTCCGGGGTCGACGACTCGTACGCAAAGCACCTTCACCGCGATTCGCGACGCTCGGCTCACGTGGACCTCCACCGAGGATTCGTCTGGTCGACGATGGATCCGGTCGCGACGTGGGAAACGCTCCGCCGGCACACCGAGAAGATGGTCGTCGGCGGCACCGAACTGATCGTGCTGGGGCCCGCGGCGCTTGCGCTCATAGTCGCCCTCCATGCGGCGCAGCACGGCCCGGTAGCGGGTCCGCTGGAGGATCTGGACCGCGCGCTCCGCCGGTTCGACCAAACAACCTGGCGGGGGGCCGCGTCACTGGCACGTGAGCTCCGAGTCGAAGAGGCGTTCGCTGCGGGACTACGACTGAGGCCGCCCGGACTGCAACTTGCCGAGCGGCTCGGGCTGACGAAGTCAGCTTCCGTCGAGGTCAGACTGCGGAGCGGTGGCGACACACCGCTCGCGCTCACCGTGCATCAGCTTCGCTCCGAGCCGTCACTGCGGCGCCGACTCACCTTGCTGTACGGGAAGGCGCTGCCGTCAGCGGCTTACATGCGGACGGCATATCCGACTGCGCGCCGGGGGCACGTGGGGCTCATCTGGGCGCACTTGCAGCGGGTCGCGGACCTTGCCCGACTGCTACCTCACGCCAGACGTGCGCTGAGGGCGGCGGAGCGAAAAGACGGCGGTCCGGCCTAGGAATTGGACTCGCGAAGCAGCCGGCACAGCCTGCAAATGGCCGGCGTCCGTTGCTCTTCGACGAGTGTGAGGAAACGGCGGTCGAGTTCCCGGCGATGCCACTCGAAGTAGCGCGCGTAGCGCGTCTCGTCGGCGGATAACGCGAGCAGATATTCCGCCAGGGCGGATGGATCGGCGAAGTCGCCCACGTCGATGTAGCAGTCGGCAGCGGGCGAGTGTTCTGCAATATCCGGGGCGCCGAGGTAAACGGGTACTGAGCCGACCAGCAGGGGCTCGTAGAACTTCTCGGTGACGTAGCCGGGCGCGATCGAATTCTCGAATGCCAGCGTGAAGCGGTACCGAGAGATCGTGGTGAGCTTCGTCTCCGCGCCTCGATCGTCAATCAGCGCGCGGTTGTTCAAAGCTCGTCCATACGAGTCAACCGGCATGTGACGCATCAGCTCTCGTACGTACGCGGTACGACCGCTGCGATCCCGCAAATTGGAGGCGAAGTACACCGCCGGGACGGGTTCGCGGCTGGCCGGTTGCGGTGGGGGACTGAACGGCAGCCAGTCTTCGGGCCCGCAGTAGGCGACTACAACGTCGGCATCCCGCCTGTAGGTCATCGTGAGGTCGAATTGCTCCATGAACGCAGCGTCCGTGAGCTGGGGGTAGTTGGCCTCGCTCTCGAATGACCACGCGATCCATCTCTGTCCATCGACCTTGTCGATCGGGATCGGAATCGGGGTGGTGGGGATGTGGAACACAACAGCGTCGGCGCTCGGAAGCTCTCGCAGGTCGGTCGTGAAGCTGCATTCCGGCTGCTGCGGCGGCAGCTCCATCCAACCCGGGAACGCGACGACTACCTTCAAGCCGCGCTGGGATAAACCACGAGCGCGGGCCGGTGGACGCCGCTCCGGGCGCTCACGCCGCCCGCTGCCTCGGCCGCGCGCGCGGTCGACCAGCCCCCGCAGCACCGCGTAGTCAGGCGCGCGCCGAAGCTCCTGAAGGTGCGACCGGCTGGCGGCAATCTCCGCTGCGGTATGGAGCGGGATCGCGCGTTGCTCCACGCTCGGGTAGAGCTCCTCCAGCGCGGAGTTGAGGGTCCCAGCATCCAGGATTAGTTCCTCGAATTCGATCCGCACCGCCGGGACGCTCTCGAGCGCTCGTTCTGCCTCGATCAGGCCGGCGACCAGCGCCGCGAGTGGAGCGAGCGGATCGTGCCCCGAAGGCCCGTTTGAGCTGGGGACCGCGGCTGGGTAGAGCCAGCGCCGCTTGAGCATCGCGCACGCGACCTCAGCCACGTCGCGTCGCACGTGCAACACCCGTAGCTCCCGTATCCCCTCCCACTGCGAAACCACGAACGGCTGAACGACGTCCTTGTAGGCGAAGCCGCGGCGGCGGACCGCCGTTGCGAGTAACTCGGTGACGGATGCAAACAGAGCGGGGTCGCTGTTCGGCCTGGTGAACTTGGCACCCTCGTCGTGACGCGCACCTAAATGGGTTGCGTAGCGGTCGAGGTTGAGGATCTCGCCGTCCGAGGTCCAAGAAGGCCGGCGCAGCCCAAGCGCCGACGTCGCTCGGGCGTAGGCTTCGCCCGAACCCGAGCGCGGCAGTCCGATTACGAACAGCGAAGCCGGATCGCCCACGCGCGGACGATAGCTGGCAATTCCAGGTCGCCGAGGAGCCGCGTACGATGCGCGGCAATCTGGATGGACGTGAGGGGTTTGGTTTCACGGGTCTGGTTCGCGGGCGTCGCTGTCTCGATCAGCTGCGCCTGCCTGACGGCGCTCGATGCGGACGGGGCCGTGGCAAAGATCCCCGCCCAGGAGGTCCAGGCCTTCTATATGAACCCCATGCGACGGATCCACCACCTCTACGCAAAGCGGATCGACGAGGGCGTCGATTACAGCGGCAGCGGCCAGGTCACCGCATTGGGAGTGGCGACGATCACGGACCTCCAGCTGGGGACATCGCAGTTTTGGGCGGCGGAGTATGGGAACGTCGTCGTCGAGCGGATGGAGGATGGCCCGCTGGCGGGAATCAGCATCTACGTCGCGGAGAACTGCACCCCAAGCCCAAAGCTCGGCGTCGGCGAACAGGTGACGGCCAACACGGTCCTATGCCGCCTGCACAACCAATTCCCGTTTCTGGAGACGGGCTTCGCCTCCAACCGTCACCCGGGCATCCCGATCGCGTGGCCGGTGTACCACCAATATCCGGACGGCTCGAAGACCGCCTATGGCATCGACTTCTCCCACCTACTCGGCGATCTCGGCGCGCCCCAGGGCAACACCAACAGCGGCACCGGGGACGTCTCATACAACCCCCGCGTGACCGTCGGCAAGCTCGCCCGCCGGTTCCCGCGCTTCTAGGCGGCGCTCAAAGCACCGGGCGCCGCTTGCAAGCCGTCAGCTAGTAGCTCTGCTTTCCAATGCCGGAGCCGCCTCCGCCCTTGGAGCCGCCACCGCCACCCGAGCCCGAGCCACCGCCTGACGACGACCCGCCTGACGAGCTCGAAGAGTTACTCGAGGGGGCGTTGTTGACGGGGGCGACCGACGACCCCCCACCCGATCCCGACGAGCTTCCAGACGCCGGCGAATACGAGGACGATGCCGAAGAGGAAGACGAGGACGAAGCGGTCGTCGCGGTGCTCGGCTTCTTGTGGTGCTTCTTGTGCTTCCTCGGTTTTGGGGCGCTCGCCGTTGTCGCCGTTGTCGTCGCGGTGGTCTGCGTAGAGCTGTGCGAACTGCTCGAGCTGCCGCAACCTGCCATCCCTACTGCGGCCGCCATCATGGCCACCAGCGCTCGTTTCATTGTTCGGACTCCTCTGTCACTCGAAAGGACTTCGGTCCCTCAGACTACAAGAGGCTAGCGGCGGTGCCGGGAGGGCGCTCACGCGGCGGTGCCGGGAGGGCGTTCTGTACGATGAGCCGCTCTGGTGGCGCACGCCGTCCGTCAACGGCCCACCGTCCAAGTGCGTCGCAGGGAACCGGGGACACGCAAACCAATCGTTGCTGATGCAAAAGCTTGATGACGCTGTCGCAGAGCCGGGTTCGGCTGCGCCCGCCACAGAGCAAGGCGCTTCGGCCGTAGCGCAGCCGCCCCCCGAGGCGGCGAAGTTCGACTCGCGCTCGGCCGCGCTGCTGGCGGTGTGCTGTGTGGCGCAGTTCATGGTGATTCTCGACCTGAGCATCGTCAACGTGGCGCTGCCCTCGATCCAGTCGAGCCTCAACTTCACGCAAGCCGACCTTCAGTGGATCGTCGACGCCTACGCCATCGCGTTTGCGGGATTCCTGATGCTGGGGGGCCGTGTCGCCGACCAGTTCGGCCAGCGCCGCACATTCGTCGCCTCGCTGGCGCTGTTCTCGCTGGCATCACTTGCCGGCGGGGCCGCGCCCGACCGGCTGATGCTCGTGATCGCGCGCGGGGTCCAGGGATTCAGCTGCGCGTTCATGGCGGCCTCCTCGCTGGCGATCATCACATCCTCTTTCCCGCCGGGTCCGAAGCTCCACCGCGCAATCGGGCTGTGGGCCGCGATGAACGGCCTCGGCGGCGCCGCCGGAACGCTGTTCGGCGGAATCATCACCCAGGAGCTGAGCTGGCGCTGGGTGCTGTTGATCAACCCGCCCATCGGCCTTGTCGCGGCGCTCGTTGCCTTCCGGGTGGTGGCCGACCGCCGCAGGGCCAAGGGCGAGGCAGCATTTGACATCGCCGGGGCGGTGACCCTGACGCTCGGTCAGATCGTGCTGGTCTACGGGGTGGTCCAGGCCGGGTTGCGCGGCTGGCACGCGACGCTGGCGCTCGCGCCGATTCTGATCGGCCTCGCACTGCTGGTGGTCTTCTGCGTGACCGAGGCGCGGTTCGCCAAGGCTCCGCTCGTCCCGTTCAAGGAGCTGACCAAGCCCCTGCGCGACGCGAACACGATCGTGGTGCTGTTCAGTGCGGCGCTGTTCCCGATGTGGTTCGTGAGCTCGCTCTATCTCCAGCAGGTGCTAGGGCTTTCCCCGCTGCACGCGGGACTGACGTTCCTGCCTATGGCGCTGACGATCATGATCGTTGCACGGCGCGCTGGTGCTCTCGTCAGCCGTTTCGGCGTGCGGGCGGTACTCGGCAGCGGGCTGACGATGATGACCGCCGGGATGCTGCTGTTCACCAAGATCGCGGCGTCAGGCTCCTCGGTCGTCTACATCATCATTCCCGGCCTGCTGACGGCGGCGGGCATCGGCATGTCAATTGTTCCCTCGACGATCGCAGCCACGCAGGGGGCCAAGCAGGGACAGACCGGGCTCGCCTCCGGACTGGTGAACACCTCGCGCCAGATCGGCGGGGGTCTCGGAATCGCGATCCTGATCACGCTCGCGACCGCCCGCTCGAGTCACCTGATCGGCGTTGGGCACGGCGTGCCGCAAGCGCTGACCGATGGCTTCAGGCTGGCGTACTACATCGGCGCCGGATTCTGCGCCACGGCGGCGATCGCGACGTTCGCGTGGATTCCCAAACAGGCCGGCGGGGAGGGCTCGTTACTCAGGCGCTTCCCGCTCGCGGTCGCCGTCGCGGTCGTGCTTACCGGCTTCGTCGCTGTGGACTTCGCGCTTGGCGGCTCGCATGGCGCGCCGATCGGGGCGTACACGACATCCAACAGCTACAGCTTCGTTTCAGAGCCCTCTATGCGTCCGCCGATCGTTCGCGCGATCGCGCCACCTGTCTCCGGCAAGCTCGCCCCCGGCTACATCATGATGGCCAACTTCTACGACCTCAACTTCCCGCCGATGGCCGGCCAGAGCGGTCCCCTGATTCTGGACAACCGCCTGCAGCCGGTCTGGTTCAGGCCATTGCCGACGAGTGTCGTGGCAGGAAATCTCGCGCTCCAGAGCTACAAAGGCAAACCGGTTCTGGCGTGGTGGCAGGGCGTCATCACTAATACGGGGGCGACCGAGAAGGGCGAGGACGTGGTCGTCGACCAGCACTACCGGACGATCGCGACGCTGCACGCCACCGGCGGCTGGGTCCTGACGCTGCACGAGCTCCTGATCGACGGCGACAACATCTGGGTGACGGCGAACAAGAACCTGCCGATGAACCTCTCGAAGTACGGCGGCGCGTACAACGGCGCACTGATCGATTCCGCCGTGCAGGCGTACAACCTGAAGACCGGCAAGCTCGTTCAAAGTTGGGATGCGCTGGACCACATCCCGCTGTCGGCGTCTTACGCCTCGCTTCCGACCAACGGTTTTCCATGGGACGCCTATCACGTCAACTCGATCGAGGTACCGGGCGATGGGACGTTCGTCGTGTCGATGCGCAACACGTGGGCCGCGTATCGCGTGAACATCCAGACCGGGAAGATCGAGTGGAAGCTCGGCGGCAAGAGCTCGAGCTTCAAGTTCGGGCCGGGCGCAGACTTCCAGTGGCAGCACGACTTCGCCGTGTATCCGAACTCGTCGCTGGTGACGATGTTCGACGACCACTGCTGCCAGATCACGGGCGGCGGCACGTACGTCTCGCCGACGGGTCCTTCCCGCGGGCTGGTGCTCAACCTCGACCAGGCTGCGCACACGGCGACGGTCAAGGCGCAGTACACCCACGGCGCGAACTTCGATGCCGACTACATGGGCAACCTCGAGCCGCTTCCGGGCGGCAACGAGTTCGTCGGCTGGGGCTCGGCGCGCTACTTCTCTGAATACACCGCTTCCGGCCAGCGCGTGCTCGACGCGACGCTCCCAGATCCCGACCTGACGTACAGAACCACGCTCGAGCCATGGGTGGGGCTGCCGCTCGATCCGCCGGTTGGAGCGGCTCGTCGGAGCGCTGCCGGCACGACTGTGTACGCGAGCTGGAATGGCGCCACCGAGGTCAGCTCCTGGCGAGTCCTGGGAGGCGCAAGACCCGGCACGCTGAGGGCCTTCGCCACCGCGCCCAGGTCGGGCTTTGAGACTGCGATCCGGGTCGGCTCGGCCGGCAGCTACTTCCAGGTGCAGGCACTGAACGCGCGTGGCCGCGTGATCGGCAGCTCGCGGCTATTCACGGTCGGCCGCTGACCCGGCAAGCTGCTCTGGCCCGACGGCGACAAAGCCGACTACGACGAACCCGAGCAGCGACAGGACACCGAGCGCATGTGCCCAGGGGGCCTCGGCGATCGTCAGTAACCCGATACCGGCGATCATGCACGCGACCGTCAGGCGGGGGAGCAGCCCGCTGCGCGCGGCCGAGAGGACGGGGGACGAGGCTGGGGCTCGGTCCGGGGCCGATTGCCCCGCGCCGTGGTCAAGCCTCCCCCCGAGCACGAGCCTGAACAACAGCGCCAGTGACGGGAACAGGATCACCGCCCCGCCGAGCACCGCGACGATTACGAGCACGAGCGCGTCGTGTGGCGCCGCGGCCTGACTGACCGTGAGTCCGCGCAGGAGCAGCGGCTGCTGCGCGAGTCCCCAGCCGGCGATGATCGCCGCCACCGCCAACGCCGCCGCGTAGCGGGCGGACTCATACCGCCTCACCCATACGAGCCCGATCGCGGCGATCCCCGCGAGCACGGAGACGGCCAACGCTGCCAAGCCCCTTCCATGGACGAGCCCGTGAAACAGCCGATGCGCGTCCGAATGGAGCACGACCAGGCCGCCAAGCGCGATCGCCCCCGCGAGCACGCCTGCGATCAGCGCGCGGATCCGGAACTGACGCTCGAGCTCGGGCTCGCCGAGCCTCACCGCGTCCGCCGAGAGGAACACCGCGGCGAGATACGCGCCCGTCGCGACTGCGAGGGCCCCGATCAGCACCGATGTGGGATTGAGCCAGCTTGAGAACAGGTGACCGGCGGCGTTACCCACGGGAACCCGCAGTGACGCAATCCCCCCGACCGCGGCCCCGAGCGCGAACGGGGTCAGGACCGAGGACAGCGCGAACACCGTGTCAACGAGGCGCGCCTCGGACGCGGTGCTCGTTCCGGACCGCAGCGCATACGCCGCCCCCCTGAAGATGATCCCGACGGCGGCGATGAACAGAGGAACCGACAGCGTCGAGGCGATCGAGCCAAACGCAGTGGGATATGCGGTCCACACGACGGTCAACACGAAGACCAGCCACACGTGGTTGGCCTCCCAGACGGGCGCCATCGAGTCGTGGGCGTGGTCGCGAATCCGTCCGGCCTGAGGGCCGCCCCCGGCGGTCAGCTGCCACACGCCGGCGCCGAAATCGGCTCCCGCCAGGACTGTGTAGAGCGCCAGGCCAATCAGCGCAAAGCACAGAGGGAGGCCGTAAAGATGGAGCATCGCTCAGGCCTCGACCACCGACAGCGGAGCTCGGGCGAGCCGCAGCAGGATCCACGCGACGGCAGCTGCCACACCGAGGTAGACGAGCACGAGCGTCGCGTAGCCGACCGGCAGACCGCTGGCCCCGGTCACCGCCTGGGCGGTGCGCATCACGCCATAGACGACCCACGGCTGCCGGCCCACCTCGGTGACCACCCAGCCCGAGATCAGCGCCACCAGAGAGGCCGGGCCGGCGATGACGACAGCGCGGTAGAACCACGCCGACTCTGGCAGCCGCCTTCGGCGCACCCGGACGACCAGGAAGACCACGCCCAGCAGGGCGAACAGCGTGCCGATCCCGACCATCAGCTGGAATGCCACACGCACCACATTGACCGGTGGACGGTCGCCGGCGGGCACCGCATCGAGTCCCTTGACGGTCGCATTCCAGCTGTGAAACGCCAGGAGCGACAGCGCATGGGGGACCGGAATCCCCAGCTTGACGCGCCCGCCGGTGTACCAGCCGAGCACGTGGATCGGCACGCCGCGGCCCGTGCGTCCCAGCCCCTCGAGCGCGGCGAGCTTGACGGGTTGGCTGTGCGCGACGTCGCGCCCGGCCCAGTCGCCGACCAGCACCTGTACGGGCGAGGCCAACGCGGCGACCGTCAGCGGCACTGCGAGCGCGGTGCGCTCGTAGCGACCCCAGCGGCCGCGCAGGCGCCCGAACGCGTATGCGGAGGCGACCAGGAACCCGGCGACGATGTAGCCCGCCAGGTACATGTGCATGAGCTCGTGCCACAAATAGGAGTTGCCGAACAGCGCCGCCAGCGGATGCACGTCGACCGCCTTGCCGTCACGCAGTGCGAACCCGGATGGGTGATTCATCCACGCGTTGACGGAGATCACCATCAGCGATCCGGTGAACCCCGCGATCGCGATCGGGATTCCGCTGAGGAAGTGGGCACGCGGCGAGAGACGCTCCCAGCCGTACACGTAGATGCCGATGAAGATCGCCTCCAAGAAAAAGGAGAAGCCCTCGACGGCGAAGCCGAGCCCGAACACCGATCCAAAGGTGGCCGTGAAGTTGGGCCACAACAGCCCCATCTCAAAGCTCAGGATGGTGCCGGTGATCACCCCGACCGCGAACAGCGCGACCATTACCTTCGTCCAGCGTCTGGCGAGCGTCCGGTAGAGCTGATCCCCACTTCGCAGGTACATCCACTCGACGAACAGGACCATTGCCGGGAAGGCGATCCCAAAGCAGACGAGCGGGATGTGCACGGCGAACGACAGCGCCTGCATCTGCCGGGCCTCGAGGAGGTAGCTTTGGTGGACCGGCGCTAGCGAGCCGAGGAAGGCCATCGAATAGGCTCCGAGCCGTGGAGCTTAACGGCCGCACGATCGTCGTCACCGGCGGTGGCAGCGGGATAGGCCGCGCGCTGGTACGGCGCTTTGCGCAGGAGCAGCCGCGGGGGCTGGTCGTCGCCGACATCAACGAAGACAACGCCCGCAGCGTGGCGGACGAGGTGGGCGCGCTGGCGGTGCGCTGCGACGTCAGCCGCGAGCAGGAGATCAAGCAGCTGATCGAGCGGGCCGAGGATTCGCACGGCCCGATCGACGTGTTCTTCTCCAATGCCGGGATCGCGGGACCGGGGGGCGGGCCTGAGGCGTCCGACGATGAGTGGCAGCGCACCTGGGAGGTCAACGTGATGGCGCACGTTTGGGCGGCAAGGGCGCTGCTGCCAGGGATGGTGCAGCGCGGCGAGGGCTACCTGCTCTCGACCGCCTCAGCTGCGGGCCTGCTCACGCAGGTCTCTGCGATCGCCTACTCGGCAACCAAGCACGCAGCAGTCGCGGTCGCCGAATGGATCGCGATCAACTACGGCGATCAGGGGATCAAGGTCTCGTGCCTGTGCCCGCAGGGAGTGCGCACGCCGATGGTCGAGCTGGCGATCGAGCAGGACCCAATCGGTTCGGAGGCGCTCCTTGCCGAAGGCCTGCTCGAGCCCGACGAGGTCGCCGAGGCCGTGGTCGAGGGGATCCGGCAAGAGCAGTTCCTGATCCTGCCGCACCCCCGGGTCGGCGACTACATGGCGCTGCGAGGCGCGCGCCACGAGCGGTGGCTCGAGGGGATGCGCCGGATCCTGCGCGACGCCCGCACGGCTCAGTCTTGACGGCGCGGTGCATGCACCGCGCCGGGGCGGGCCACATGTGGCCCGCCCTTCCGGCGGCGCATGCGCCGCCGGGGCCCGGGCGCATGCGCCCGGGCCTACCCCTTTAGGCCAATCGGGGCGGCCAGCAGCTCGTCGGGGATCCCGAAGGCGTCGACGAGCTCTCCCGCCTGCCCGCGGATGTCGTTGCACAGGCGGTTGACCTCGCGGGTGATCGCCTTGCACCGCGGCGATGACAGGCGGCCGTGCTCCTGGAAGAAGCCCTTGTCCGACTCGACGTTGTGCAGCGCATAGAGGTCGCAAATGCGTCCCAGGATCGCCTTGAGCTCCTCGTCGTCACATCCTTCGATGGCGTTTACGAATGCCTCCAGCGTGACCGTGTCCATGTGCGCGCGGGAGGCGTTGGCCGCGTGGTCCTGGACTGCGCGGAACACCTCGAAGGGGTCATAGCCCTCGTCGAGGCCGCGGCGAAAGCGCTGTGCGACCGATGCGGTGATGTGCCCCTCGCGCCAGCGGAACAGCTCGAGCTGATGCTCACGATCAAGTAGGTCGACGTTGTCGTCGCTGCGCGTTGGCACCGCGTCGACCAGCACCTGGACGATCTTCCGCGCGAACAGCCGCTCGACGACCGTCTCGACTGCCTGGCTGGCAACGAACGTGACCAGGCCGCGCGGATCGAGCTCGCCGAAGTTGTCGCGGTAATCGGTCAAGAGCCCCCGCGCGGCGAGCAGCATCAGCACCGTGTTGTCGCCCTCGAAGGTGGTGAAGATGTCGGAGTCCGCCTTGAGCGCCGCGAACCGGTTGGAGGACATGTATCCGGCGCCACCGCAGCACTCGCGGCAGGTCTGGATGGTGATCGTCGCGTGCCAGCTCGAGGTCGCCTTCATTGCCGCCGCCATCGACTCGAGCTGGCGGCGGTCGCGCTCGGAGACCTCCTGAGCGCTGAACACGTGGTGGAACCTGCCGCTCAGCTCCGTCTGCGCGAAATGCAGCGCGAATGTCTTCGCCAGCAGCGGCATCAGCCGCCGCTGGTGGGTGCGGTAATCGAGGATCACGACCTCCTCGCCGTGCTCGGGGCCGAACTGGCGCCGGCGAAGCCCGTAGCGGATTGCGATCGTGAGCGCGGATTTGGCGGCGCTGATCGACGCCGCCGAGATACAAACGCGTCCCTGCACAAGCGTCCCGAGCATCGTGAAGAAGCGCTTGTTGGGATTCTCGATCGGGCTCGAGTAGGTGCCGGCCTCGCTGACGTCGGCGTAACGGTTGAGCAGCGCCTTCCGGGGCACGCGCACCTGGTCGAACCAGATCCGGCCGTTGTCGACGCCGTTCAGGCCCATCTTCTCGCCGCAGTCCTCGATCCGTACCCCGTCGCACACCTTCCCGCGCTTGTCGCGGATCGGAACCACCAGCGCGTGCACGCCGTGAGATTCTCCTTCGACGATCAGCTGCGCGAACACCGCGGCGTAGCGGCCGTCGCGGGCGGCATTGCCGATGTACTCCTTGTGCGCCTCGTCCGTCGGCGTGTGGATCACAAACTCTTCAGAGTCGGCGTCGTATGTGGCGGTCGTCTGTAGCTGCTGGACGTCCGAGCCATGACCGGCTTCGGTCATCGCGAAGGCGCCGGGGGCCCGTAGCGTTGCGATGTCGCGCAGGAAGCGCTCGTGGTGCTCGCGCGTTCCGAGCTGATGAACGGCACCGCCCCACAGCCCGAACTGAACGCCGAACTTGACAAGCAGCGACAGATCGCCGAAGGCGAGCGTCTCAAACGCGGCGACGTTTGCTCCGGGATCGCCGAGTCCGCCGAATTCCTCTGGGAACCCCGGAGCGGTCAGGCCTTCGCTGGCCAGCGTCTGCGCCCACTCCATCACCTGCGCTCGGTACTCGTCAGTCGGCAGCGCGACCACCGGCGCGAACTCCGCTCGCGTCAGCACCTCCTTGATCTGTTCGCGCAGCTCGGCGTAGCGGCCGTCGAGGAGGCGCTGCAGAGCTGTGGGACTGAACGGGGTGGTCTGGGGTGCGGTCGTGACCATGCCGGCAAGCATATGCCGCTAGCGGTTCATGGACGGATCAATCGGTGTACCCGCCGCAGCAGCCTCATGAACCGGCCATGTCGGCCCGCGAACGCGGTCACCCCGAGCACAATCACGAACGTTCCCGCAAGGAGCGCCAGGCCCGCGAGCACCTCCGGCCAGTGGCGCTCGAGGAAGCGACGACCGGTTGCGAGCAGACGCTCTGCCTGCTCGCCAGCGAAGGTGAGCGTGCCGATGATCCCGATCAGCGGCAGGATGAAGCAGATGTTGAACAGCAGCAGCAGTACGAGCTGGCGAGGCACGCCAAGCCCCGAGCCGACGATCGCGGCGATGACCGCGAAGTAGGGAAACGCCGTCGGGAGCTCGACCGCCGTGATCGTCGCGCCGAGCAGCGCGCTCGACTTGCCCTTATTGAGATTGGGCGTGTCGCGCTCAGCGAGCCCCGCCCGGTGCCGCCACAACAGCGCGCCCGCCGCGATCATCGCCGCCCCGGCGACGATCTCCAGCACGTGCCTATCCTCGGCGTCTGGTTTGTGCACCAGGGAGAGGACGAGCTGCCCGGGCCCGAGCGCGATCAGCACGCCGCCGAGCAGGTAGACGAAGAACACGGCGGCGGTGAACTGCGTGACCCGGCCGCGCGGGCGGTCGCCGCTGGCGAGGTAGAGCGCCGGCGCAATCGTGCTCGGGTTCAGCGAGTCCGCGAGCCCGATCGACACGGCAAGCCCGATCAGGCGAATCATGCGCCAATTCTTCCGCGCACGCGCGAATTGAAGCCTGCCGGTCCTAGATCGACGCCAGCACCTCGGCCGCAGCGCGCTGCCCTGACCGGACGGCACCGTCCATGTAGCCGTTCCACTCGGTCGCCGTCTCGGTGCCGGCCCAATGGACTCTCCCGAGCGGTGCGCGCAGCGCCTCGCCGTAGGAGGTCCACACGCCCGTGGGGAAGATGCCGCCGTAGCAGCCGCCGGTGAACTCCTCGCGGGCCCACAGCATCTCCACGTAGCCGTTGATGCCGCCGAGCACGTTGCGCGCCTCGCTGCCGAAGTACCGCGCGAAGCACTCCACGGTCGCGGCGTACCGCTCGGCCGTGGGTACGGGTTCCCCACAGCCTGCCGTCGTCTCCTTCCATGAAGCCGATCAGCACGCCGGGCGAAGCGTTGGCGTTGCCCGGATCGGGATAGGGCGAGTTGTCGAACGTGATCTTGACCGGGCCGGTGTCGCTCGTGGCTTGCCCGGCGAGGCCGCTGTCGCGCCAGAACGGGTGCTTGTACAGGCACTGGACCTTGATCGTGGTACCCATCGGCACGCGCTGGGTGAGCTGGTCGCGACGTCCGCCGTCGCCGGAGATCGTCGCCAGCGTCGGCTCGTAGACGAGCCGACCGGCGAGCGTCGGCGGGATCGCGACGATCGCGCGCTTTGCGACGACGCTGACGCTGTCGGCGACCGCGGTCACCTTGCCGCTGTGCTGGGTCAGTTTGCGGACGGGCGCCCCGAGCACGACTCGGTGTTTGAGCCGCTTTGCGAGCTCGATCGAGATCTTCTGCGAGCCGCCGATGAAGCGGCTGTCCTGGGCTCCGTTGGCGGTGTCGACGAGGTTGTCGAGCGTGCCCGCCGAGGCCGTGTAGAAGAGCACGTGAAGCAGCGAGAGGTCGCGCGGCTCGGCGGCGAACACCGACTCGACCGCAAGGTTGATCAGCGAGTTGGCCGGGCTGCCGGGCGCCTGGTTCGGCGGCGCGAGGTTCTGGCGCATCCACGTCTCGAACGTCTGCGAGTCCCACAGCTCCGCGTTTGGCGCCTGGTACGGGGCGTCCAGTGAGACCTGCTTTGCCATGTTGTTGAGCTGGAGCAGTCCGTTGCCGGCGTTCGCGGTTCCGGGGTCGGTGGGGATGCGGGTCGAGCTCGAGTACGTCGTGCGGCCGGTGACAGTGCTGAAGTCGACGTAATCGCCGACGTTGTAGGTCTTGTACGTGCCGATGCCCAGCGACTTGGCGAGCGCGTAGACCTGGTCCTGCGGCCAGTAGACGGCCTGGTTGGGGAACGTCGCGGTGGCCGGCTGACCCGGAAGCGGTCCGACCCACTGGCCGCCGACCTCGATCACGCGGCCGGGGAAGCCCTGAGGCCCGAGCTCGTGGTTCAGCGTGCGTCCGCCCACCCGGTTGCGCGCCTCCAGCACGATCACCGACCGGCCCTTCTGGTGGACATTCAGCGCTGCGGTCAGCCCGGCCAGCCCCGCGCCGATCACGACGACGTCGGCGTGGAGCTTGCCTTTCCGTTTGGCACGCTTGGCGGCGGCCTGCGCGGGCGGGAGCGCCGCGGCGCCCGCGGCGGCGGCGCCGGTCCCGATCAGGGTGCGTCTGGTGACCCGGCGGTCTGGCTTGCTCGGCATCGGCGCTCGTGTGTCACCCTACACCTGAAATTGGTTCGTTGTCGCGGCATCGTGGGGTGCGTGGTCATGCTTGTGACGGTGACCGCGTTGTGGGCGGTGTCCGCTTCTGGCTCGGGCGCGGCCGACCCGTGCGCGGCATGGGCCGCGCATCGGAGCAGGCCGCCGGTGCTGGCCCTGGATCCGCGGCCACGCGCGCCGCGGATCTTCGCGATGCAGTTCAAGCAGGACCCTCGGTACGTCGTGTCCTACGCATCGTTCAGGGCGAAGATCGACTGCATGCTCAGGGAATTCGTGCTGCCGCATCTGGCGCGGCACCGGCCGAACGTGGTGGTCTTCAACGAAGACGTCGGGCTGGCGACGATCGCGACGGGGTCGCGCGGCGAGGCCGCCCGAAACCTGTTCACGCGCCCCGGCGGGCCTTCGTGTGAGGGTCAGGGGGAGCCGTGTGCGACGCTTGCCGCACTCGGCGCCGTCACCGCCTCGTACGCGGTGCCGCTTGCCACTTACCACGCGCGTTTCGGCGCCTTCGGCGGGCTCGACCAGGCGTTCGTCGCCGCGACCGACACGATCGTGCGGAGCTTCATGGGGACGTTCTCCACGCTCGCCAAGCGCTACCACGTGTACATGATCGGATCGGCTGACGTGCCGACGTTCGTGCAGTCCTCGGCGCCGGGCGACATTGCCGTGTTCGCCGATCCGGATCTGCATCCGCGACCCGGCTCGGTGTACGTCGCCAGTTCGCCTCCCGTTTATAACGAGGTGTTCATGTGGGGCCCGCACGACGTGCGGGGGTCAGGACCCGACGTGATGCGCAACGTCGTCGCGTCGAATCGGAAGGTGCCACTGACGCCGCTGGAGGCGGAGATCGGGTTCGCAGCCAGGGCCCTCTGCTGGTCCGGCCGCGGTGGCGAATCTGCGGCCGTTTGCGCTCCCCGGGACGCGCGCGCGGATCGGGTTCGCCACGTCACTGCCAGCGTTCACGTGGGGCGCTTTGGCACCGGGCGTCAATCCGTGCTCGGACGTTTCTCTCTACTACATGCGTTGTTTAGGCCGGTTGGGTGCGAACCTCGTGATCCAGGACGAGGCGAACCCGGGGCGCTGGACCGGACCGGACGGCAACGGAATCGAGAAGTGGCAGCCCCTCTCCTGGATGGGCTCGACCTACCGGACGGTGAGCGACCACACGGCGCGCTTCGACTACAACGTGACCGCGATGATGGTCGGGAATCTGGCTGACCTCGCATTCGATGGCCAGAGCGCGATCACCGCGCGGGGCCTGCGGGGCCGCGGCTGTCACTACATCGGGAACGGGTCGTTCGTCCCCTCGGAGGATCAGGCGATGTTCGCGCGGTATGCCGGTCGCAAGCGGAAGTTCCTGGCGATGGCCCCGTGGGTCGTTGCCGATGGGCCGCGGTCTTCGTTGCGGCGCGTGGGAGCCGAGCTTGCACCCGGCTCGGGGAGTGGGATCGAGGACGACTACTTGGAGACGGCGTTGATCGCTGACCTGCCGGTGCCGGTTGATCGAGGACGGCGCGACTGCGCGGGGGTGAAAGGCGGGGGGTAGGGGCGCGATTGCTTCGGGGCGCGATTGCTTCCGGCGGCGCGCTTGCGTCCGGCGGCGCGCTTGCGTCCGGCGGCGCGCTTGCGTCCGGCGGCGAGAACTTCGTCGCCAGCGCGATCATTTTGCCCGCGGTGGCGACGTTCTTCGCGCTGAGCGGCAACAACGTCGCCAGTGCGAGCGAGGAGGCCGCGGTGGCGACGTTCTTCGCGCCCTAGGCGAAGTGCAGCTCTTCGCCCTCGTCGTCCGCGACGGGGCGCTCACAGGTCGGGCACCACCAGCGCGCCTCCATCGGCGTTCCGCATACGGCGTGACGGGGAGCGCCAGCACCCTCAGCATTGCGCGCGCCCCAACCCGCGAGCAGTCTGAGCGCCCCCGCCAGCTCCTGGCCGGCGGCGCTCAGCTCGTACACGAACCGGGGCGGCCGCTCGGAATATGGGCGAGCGACGAGCAGGGCATTTCGCTCCAGTTGCCGCAGCCGCTGGCTCAAAACGTTGGGCGCGATGCCCGGCACCTCCTCCAGTAGCTCGCCGAAGCGCCGCGGCCCGTCGAGCAGGGCAGCGACGAGCAGCAGGGTCCAGCGGTCACCGACGGCTGCGAGGGCATCGGCGAGGGCCGCGCGCGCCGCGTCTCGGGGCCCGGGTTCGCCCTCTGAATGCGGTTCCGGCTGCTCCTGAGTCCCGCCGGGCTGCGGCTGCGGTCCGGCGGCTTCACCAACCTCGTGCATCTGCACCGGAATCGTACGGCTCCTCATTGCTGTTATAGTACTGACTTGCAGTTTGCAAGTGACTAGGAGCTACAAGATGACTTTGATTGAAGAACTTGAGGCGGCCGTCCAAGAGGCCGTCAGCGACACGGGGCCGGCCGTTGTCGGTCTCGGGCGCGGCTGGGGAGTCGGCTCGGGCGTTGTGATCGCTCCCGGGCGCGTTCTCACCAACGCCCACAACCTCCGCCACGACGAGATCACGGTCACATTTTCCGACGGACGCCGCGAGGCGGGCCGAGTCGCGGGAGCTGATCCTGATCTCGATATCGCCGTGATCGACGTCGACACCGACGAGGTAAAGCCGGTGGAGTGGTCAGAGGGGACAGAGCCGGCGATCGGCCGGGCGGTGCTGGCCCTCGGCAACCCCGGCGGACGCGGCCTGCGGGTAACGCCTGGCTTCGTCTCCTCGAGCGCGCGGAGCTTTCGCGGCCCCCGGGGGCGTCGCATTGCCGGCGCGATCGAGCACACCGCGCCGCTTCCGCGAGGGTCTTCGGGCGGCCCGCTGCTCGACACCTCCGGACGGCTGATCGGAATCAACACCGTGCGCGTAGATGGTGGGCTGATCCTGGCGATTCCCGCCGATCAGGGCCTGCATGAGCGAGCCGAGGCGTTGGGCCGTGGCGAAGACGTCACGCGCGCCCGCCTTGGAGTGGCGATCGCTCCTCCGCGGGTCGCCCGGCGGCTGCGCCGCGCCGTCGGCCTGCCCGCGCGCGATGGCGTGCTGGTGCGTGCCGTCGAGGACGGAAGCCCGGCTGATCGAGCGGGGATCGAACGTGGCGATCTGATCGTCCAAGCGAGCGCACGCGACATCGATCGTGTCGACGTCCTCTACGAGGCACTCGACGCGGCGCGTACCGAAGGCCAGCTGGAGCTCGTGATCTTGCGCGGCACTGAAGAGCGAGCGGTCTCGGTCACCTTCTGAGCGTATGGAGACGGCTGCCGAAATACGTCCTGAGTCCGCCGCCGAGCGGGAGGCTGCTGCGCTTGACGCCTACTCGAGTGTCGTCGTCGAGGTCGCGGACCGGCTCGCCCCGTCAGTCGCCAACCTGAGGGTTATGCGCCGCGGCCGCGGCGGCCAGGTACCGGCTGGTGCTGGTAGCGCCGTCGCGTTGACGCCTGACGGCTTCCTGTTGACCTCGGCCCACGTCGTTGCGGGCCCTGGACGCACAGGACGGGCCGCATTCGTGGACGGTCGTGAGCTCAGCTTCCGCGTCGTGGGCGTCGATCGCCTGTCTGACCTCGCGGTCCTCCGCGTCGAGGGGGGCGGTCTGGTGCCGGCGACACTCGGCGAGGCGGAGCACCTCCGCGTCGGTCAGCTTGTCGTCGCGATCGGCAATCCGCACGGGTTCGCGGGCTCGGTGACCGCCGGCGTGGTGTCGGCGCTGGGGCGGTCGCTCCCCGCGCGCGCGGGGAGGGCGATCCGCTACATCGACAACGTGATCCAAACTGACGCCGCGCTCAATCCCGGCAACTCGGGCGGCGCACTCGTCGACAGCTCGGCGAGGGTGGTCGGCATCAACACCGCGGTCGCCGGTATCGGCCTGGGGCTGGCCGTGCCGATCAATGCGGCCACGCGCCGGATCGTTGGTCAACTGATGCGAGACGGTCGGGTCCGCCGGGCCTATATCGGAATCGCTGGTGGGCCGCGGCCGCTTCCGCTTCACGCGCGCGTGAAGCTAAGCCGGACGAGCGGGGTCGAGGTGGTGGAGGTCGCCGCGGGGAGTCCTGCCCAGCGTGCGGGACTCCGCGCAGAGGATCTGATCGTCGAGCTCGGCGGCCAGGAGATCGAGCGCGTCGACGACGTGCAGCGACTGATGACGCAGGACACGATCGGGCGTCCGCTTGGCGTGCGCGTACTGCGCGGCGACCGCTGGCTCGACCTCGAGCTCTCGCCGGTGGAGCTCACCGAATAGGGCGACGGCGCGACCGAACCCCGCTACACTCAACCCCTGGCGCCGGCGGCGTTCGTTTTCACGCCCGCGGTCCGGCGGCTGAGTCCTGAACCCCATCCCGACGGGAAGCGCCTAGATGGCTCGCGGAGACGTCCGGATTGCTGCAACTCTCGCGTGTGAAGAGTGCAAGCGCCGGAACTACCAGACAAACAAGAGCAAGCGGAACAACCCTGAGCGCCTCCAGCTGCGCAAGTACTGTCGCTGGTGTGGTCGTCATACAGCGCACCGAGAGACGCGCTGAGTCCCCCGGGAGTACGCCGTGGCTCGCAATCGCAAACGCGCGAAAGAACGACGGGCACGCCGGCCCCAAGCGGTCCCTAGCCGGCTCGAGCGCGAGGTAGAACGCGTCGAACACGAGATCGAGCAGGTCGTCCACGACATCGATGCGCTGGGAGAAGATGCGCCGGATCCGATCGCTCATGCCACTCCCGACGTGGAGCTGGCAGAAGCTCAGGTCGCGTTGGGTCGGCCCGACCTGGCCGACGCCTCGCAAGCCAATGAAGTGGCCGACGAGCTCGAGGCCGAGCCGGCAGCGCTCGGTGGTGGCAGAGGTCGCCGCGGTGCCGCGGTAGACGCCGGGTTGGAGGGCGATGGCGGTGATGGCGGCGGGGCTGCGGCGGTCCCGGCTCCCCGCGCCGTGCCCGGCAACCGGCTGGTCAACTTTCTCCAGGGAAGCTGGCGAGAGCTTCAGCGGGTACAGTGGCCCGATCGTCGGCAGGTGATGCAGGCCACCGGGGTGGTGATCGGGTTCGTGATCATCGCCGGCGTGTTCCTCGGCGTGGCGGACTTGCTCGCCGGCAAGTTGATGAATTTCGTACTGAAGTGAGCGCTGAGCGCTCGGAGCCCTGAATGTTTCGCTGGTACGTGGTCAACACCCACTCGGGTCACGAGAACAAGGTCAAGCACAACTTGGAGCACCGGGTTGTCTCGCTCGGGCAGCAGCGCGCCGTTCGGCAAATCGTCGTGCCGACCGAATCGGTCTCCGAGATGAAGGAAAACCAGAAGGTGACGGTCGAGAAGCGCACGATGCCCGGGTACGTGCTCGTCAACATGGACATGAATGACGACTCGTGGTCGCTCGTCAACGACACGCCTGGCGTAATCGGGTTCGTCGGCGCTTCAAACGAGCACGAGCCTGTTCCGCTCACACAGGTCGAGGTCGATCGGCTCCTACACCAGGAGACGGCCGAGCGACCGCGCAGCCGCGCCCAGTTCTCGATCGGCGAGTCGATCAAGGTCATATCCGGCCCCCTGTCCGACTTCTCAGGCGAGATCTCTGAGGTCAACGAGGATGCGCAGCGCCTCAAGGTGCTCGTATCGATCTTCGGCCGTGAGACGCCGGTCGAGGTCGGGTTCGACCAGGTCAAGAAGATCTAGGTCCGGGGATGGCCAAGAAAGTCCTAACCGAGATCAAGCTCCAGGCTCCGGGTGGGCAGGCGAGTCCCGCACCGCCGGTCGGGCCTGCGCTCGGCCAGCACGGTGTCAACATCATGGAGTTCGTCAAGGCGTTCAACGCCCAGACGCAGGCTGACGCCGGGACAGTCATCCCGGTCGTGATCACCGTCTACGAGGACCGCTCGTTCACATTCGTTACCAAGAGCCCGCCGGCGGCGGTGCTGATCAAGCAGGCGCTATCGCTCGAGAAAGGCTCGGCCGAGCCACACCGCGACAAGGTTGCGTCGATCACGCACGACCAGCTGCGGCAGATCGCGGAGAAGAAGATGAAAGACCTCAACGCCAACGACATCGAGGCGGCTGCAAAAATCATCGCCGGCACGGCACGATCAATGGGCGTCGAGGTGGTGTGAAATGGCAAAGCACGGCAAGGCATACGAAGACGCACGCAAGCAGCTCGATCGCGAGCACGAGTACGCGCCTGCCGAGGCGGTTGCGTTCATCAAGCAGCTCGGACACGCAAAATTCAACGAGTCCGTCGAGGTCCACGTTCGCACCGGTCTCAACGTACGTCACGCCGACGAGCAGCTGCGCGGCACGATCGCGCTTCCGAATGGATTGGGGAAAGACGTGAAGGTCGCCGTGTTCGCCCAGGGTGATAAGGCTCGCGAGGCCGAGGAGGCAGGCGCCGACGTCGTTGGCGCAGAGGACCTGGCGGAGAAGATTCAGGGCGGCTTCGACGAGTTCGATGTCGCGATTGCCACCCCCGACCTGATGCCGGTGGTTGGGCGCCTGGGGCGGATCCTGGGACCGGCGGGCAAGATGCCAAACCCCAAGGTGGGCACGGTCACGACGGACATCGCCAAGGCAGTCGAGGAGTCGAAGGCGGGCAAGATCGAGTACCGGACCGATCGCAACGCGATCGTGCACCTGGTGATCGGGAAGCGCGACTTCGACGAGCAGCGTCTGCTGGAGAACTATGCGGCGGTGATCGAGGAGCTGATTCGCGCCAAGCCCGCCGCCGCGAAAGGCCGGTACATCCGCTCGGTCACATTCACGACGACGATGGGACCGGGTATCAAGGTGGATCCCTCGCGGACGCGCGACATCGTCGAGGAGCAGGTCGCGGCGTAGACGGAGCGAGCGCTTGAGCGTGAGCGGTTAAGCGCGTCGCGAGGCCTAGCGTTATTCTCAGAACGCGGGCCTGGATGGCCCGCGCAAAACACCTTTTCGCCACAGACCTCCGGCGGCAGGCTTGCGGAAGACCGGAGCAGGCAGACAATGAACCGAGAACAGAAAACAGCAGTCGTAGCGGAGATCGCTGGCCAGCTTCAGGCGGCCGAGGCGATCTTTGCCGTTGACTACCGTGGCCTCTCGGTCCCGCAAGCAGCAGAGTTGCGCGGGAGGCTGCGCGACGCTGACGCCCGCTTTCGGATCGTCAAGAACTCGCTGACCGAGCGTGCGGCCGATCAAGCTGGGACAGATGCGCTGAAGCCGCTGCTGGAGGGCCCGACCGCGTTGGCGTTGGTCCACGGGGACGCGGCGATGGCCGCCAAGGCTCTGAACGACATGGGCCGAGCGCTCGGAATCCTGGAGTTCAAGGGTGGGCTGATGAATGGCGCCGCCGTCAGCTCGGACGACATCCGCTCGATCGCCCGCCTGCCGGCGCGCGAGACGCTGAACGCACAACTCGTGGGAACGATCGCGGCGCCGATCAGCGGCCTGGTCCGAGGGCTGAACGCGATGATCGCGGGGCTCGCGGTGCAGCTGAAGGCAATCGCCGACCAAGGACTTGTGAGCGGGGAGGCGCCTGCGGAGGCCGAGGCGCCGGCTGAGCCCGAGGCCCCCGAAGCTGAAGCGGCCCCCGAGGCGGAAGCGCCTGAGGCCGAGCAGGAGCCGGCCGCCGAGCCCGAGGCGCCGGCCGAGGAGGAGGCGGCCCCCGAGCCCGAGGAGGCGCCGGCCGAGCCGGAAGCACCCGAACCTGAACCGGCGCCCGACGCCGAACCCAATCAATCTGAACAAAACGAACCGGACGAGTCCGCTGGCGCGGAGGAGTAAGGAGGAACCATGCCCACCACGCAAGAGTGGATCGACGAGCTGAAGGCAATCTCCGTCCTGGAGCTCTCTGAGCGAATCAAGGCGCTCGAGGAGGCCTTCGGTGTCTCGGCGACGGCGGTTGCGGCCGCGGCGCCGGCGAGCGGCGCGGCCGCCGGGACAGACGGCGGCGGTGACGGCGCAGAGGAACAAAGCAGCTTCGATGTGGTCCTTAGCGGTGCGGGCGACAAGAAGATCCAGGTGATCAAGGTCGTGCGGGCCGCGACGGGACTTGGTCTCAAGGAGGCCAAGGCGCTCGTCGACGAGGCGCCCAAGCCGGTCAAGGAAGGGATCGACAAGGAAGAGGCCGACAAGCTGAAGGCCGACCTGGAAGAGGCCGGCGCCTCCGTCGAGCTCAAGTAGCTGCAGCTTGGTCCGGGCCGAGAAACATCGCTGAGCGTCGCTTTTTCGGTCCGGACGGACAAACACTGCCGGGACCTGCCAAATCCAGCAGGCTTGCCCTAGCAGCGATTTCCCCCTACACTGCCCCGGTCAGCCAATAGCCGTAGCCGCCGAAGCCCTATCGGCGCCGCGCCACATACGCGGTAGCCGTCGGCGGGGTCCGTGAGAGCTGAACAGTCCTGCACAGGGCGACGGTGCCGTGTGCTATCTTTGCTGGTCGCGCTCTTTGGGAGCCGGAGCGCCCGTA
Source organism: uncultured Solirubrobacterales bacterium (assembly GCA_963849295.1). Classification (GTDB taxonomy): domain Bacteria; phylum Actinomycetota; class Thermoleophilia; order Solirubrobacterales; family Solirubrobacteraceae; genus Palsa-465. The sequence continues at coordinate 362,199 of CAWKGU010000010.1, read as the reverse complement.
TCGCGGGCGGTGTCCGGGTTCCAGAGCAGCGCTGCTAGCACCTCCCCTCTCGACCGCCGAGGAGTCGCCGTCTTGGCAACCGCTCACGCCCCGCGGACGCGCCACAGCTTCGCGCGTCTTAACAAGGTCCTTGAAGTCCCCAACCTCATTGATATCCAGCGCAAGTCCTTTGCGTGGCTGACCGACCCGAAGGCGGGCGGTCTGCGCGAGACGATCGACGACATCTCGCCGATCGAGGACTACACCGGCAATCTCGCAGTCCAGTTCGGCGAGTTCACCTTTGATGACCCCGTCGCTGATCTCGAGCAATGCCGGGAGAAGGACTTGACGTATGCCCGTCCCCTGACCGTCACCGTCGCCTTCATCAACCGCGAGACGGGCGAGATCCGTGAGCAGTCGGTGTTCATGGGTGATTTCCCGTGGATGACCGAGCGCGGCACGTTCATCATCAACGGCACCGAGCGGGTGGTCGTCACCCAGCTCGTGCGCTCACCGGGTGCCTACGTGATGGAGCCGAAGGATCGCGAGAAGCAGGTCTTCATCGCCAACCTGATGCCCGCCCGGGGCTCATGGCTGGAGCTCGAGATCGACAAAAAGGGTCGCGTCTACGTCCGTATCGATCGCAAGCGCAAGCTCCCGGTGACGGTGCTCTTGCGCGCGATGGGTTATGCCTCAGACGAGGAGATCCTGAAGCTCTTCAACAACTCTCTCTATATCCGCAACACCGTTGATGCGGATCCGGAGGCGACCCAGAGCGAGGAGGGGTCGCTGGTCGAGCTGTTCAAGAAGCAGCGGCCCGGCGAGCCGCCGTCGGTCGACGCGGCGCGGGCGCTGCTGCATCAGCTGTTCTTTGACGCCAAGCGCTACGACTTGACAAGGGTCGGCCGCTACAAGCTGAACTCGCGGCTCGGGCTCGAGATCGATCTCGACACCCGCACCCTCACCCACGACGACATCATCGCCCTGGTCAAGGAGCTGGTCTCCCTGCCCAAGCGTCTGGGGATGCCCGAGGAGCCGGAGGAAGAGGTCAAGGACTACGCGGCCGAGGCCGCGGCGCTCCCGCGTGAGCCGATCCAGGACCACCTCGACGAGTACGAGCACTTCGGCAACCGGCGCCTGCGGACGGTCGGCGAACTGATCCAGGAGGCTTTCCGGATCGGCCTCTACCGGATGGAGCGGGTCGTTCGCGAGCGGCTAACCACGGAGGACGCCGACACGATCACCCCGCAGACGATCGTCAACATCCGCCCGGTGGTGGCGGCGCTGAAGGAGTTCTTCGGCTCAAGCCAGCTGTCGCAGTTCATGGACCAGACCAACTCGTTAGCTGGTCTTACGCACCGGCGCCGCTTGTCGGCGCTCGGTGCGGGCGGCCTTACCCGCGAGCGTGCTCCGATCGAAGTCCGCGACGTGCACCCCACGCACTATGGCCGGATGTGCCCGATCGAGACCCCGGAAGGGCCGAACATCGGCCTGATCGGCTCGCTCTCCTCGTATGCGGAGATTTCAGAGCACGGTTTCGTCACGACTCCATACCGGGTCGTCAAGAACGGCAAGGTCACTGACGAGATCGTCCGGATTGATGCGACCCAGGAAGAGGAGCGCAAGATCGCGCAGGCGAACACGCCGATCGACGCGAACGGCAAGCTCCAAGGCGACCAGATCGTTTGCCGTACTCAGGCCGGTCAGTACGTGACCGTCGCGCCGAAGGAAGTCGACATGATCGACGTCTCGCCGGAGCAGATCTGGTCTGTTGCGACCGCGATGATCCCCTTCCTGGAGCACGACGACGCCAATCGGGCGCTGATGGGATCGAACATGCAGCGCCAGGCGGTGCCGCTGCTCGTGACCGATGCCCCGCTGATCGGAACCGGGATGGAGCGCCGCGCGGCGATCGACACCGGCGACGTCGTCCTTGCGCACGGCGCGGGCGCCGTCACGTACGTCGACGCGGAGCAGATTCTGGTCGAGCGCAAGGACGGTCTCCAGGACGAGTACCGCCTGCAGAAGTTCATGCGTTCAAACCAGGGCACGCTGATCCATCAGAAGCCGATCGTCGACGTCGGGATGACCGTGAAGGCGGGGGATGTCCTCGCCGACGGCTCGGCTACCGATCAGGGCGAGATGGCGCTGGGCAAGAACCTGCTGGTCGCCTTCATGTCCTGGGAGGGCTACAACTTTGAGGACGCGATCATTTTGTCCAAGCGGCTCGTGCAGGACGACGAGCTCACCTCGATCCACATCGAGGAATACGAGATCGACGCCCGCACGACGAAGTTGGGCGACGAGGAGATCACGCGCGACATTCCGAACCGCTCGGAGGAGTCGCTGCGTAACCTCGACGACCGAGGCATCGTCCGGATCGGCGCCGAGGTGGCATCCGGGGATCTGCTGGTCGGCAAGGTCACGCCCAAGGGCGAGACCGAGCTCACCGCCGAAGAGAAGCTGATCCGCGCGATCTTCAAGGAGAAGGCCCGTGAGGTTCGCGACACATCGTTGAAGGTGCCCCATGGCGAGGGCGGTGTCGTGATCGACGTGAAGACCTTCAGCCGTGAGGATGGCGATGACCTGCCGCCGGGCGTCAACGATTTGGTTCGCGTCTTTGTGGCAAAGAAGCGCAAGATCGCTGAGGGCGACAAGCTGGCCGGCCGCCATGGCAACAAGGGCGTGATCTCGAAGATCGTCGACGAGCAGGACATGCCGTTCTTGGAGGACGGAACGCCCGTCGATGTGATTCTGAATCCGCTTGGCGTGCCGAGCCGCATGAATCTGGGCCAGATTCTCGAGACGCACCTGGGCTGGGTTGCGGCGAACGGCTGGTACGACGATGCCGCAGACGCTCGCATGCGGTCCGCGAAGACCGGCAACGAGACCGGCAACGGAGACGGGAAGGTCTACGTCGCCACACCCGTGTTCGACGGTGCAACCGTTCAGGACGTCGACACTGCGCTCGTTCGCTGGCAGGAGGAGCACACCGGCTCGATCAGGATGGACGTCGACAACAAGCGACGTCCCGGTGAGCAGGCCTCAGGCAAGGCGACGCTGTTCAACGGCCGTACCGGCGAGCCGTTCGCGGAGCAGGTGACGGTCGGTCACATGTACATCCTGAAGCTGCTGCACCTCGTCGACGACAAGATCCACGCCCGCTCCACGGGTCCCTACTCGCTTGTCACCCAGCAGCCGCTCGGCGGCAAGGCGCAGTTCGGCGGCCAGCGGTTCGGCGAGATGGAGGTGTGGGCGCTCGAGGCCTACGGCGCTGCATACACGCTCCAGGAGATGCTGACAATCAAGTCCGACGACACGGTGGGTCGAGTCAAGGCCTACGAGGCGATCGTCAAGGGCGAGAACATCGCCGAACCGTCGATCCCCGAGTCGTTCAAGGTCCTGCTCAAGGAGATGCAGTCGCTGGCGCTCGATGTCAACGTGGTCTCCGAGGAGGGCGAGCGCGCCGAAATGCGCGAGGAGGACGACGATCTCCTGCGCGCCGCCGAGGAGCTTGGGATCGACCTGAGCGGCGTGCGCGCGACCGACGGCGCGGCGGCGGACGAGGCCACCGAGCACGAGGGCGAGACCGTCGAGGCTTCAGAGGCAGAGGCTGAAACTGAGGACCCTGATCTTGAACCCGGCGAGGAGCTGGAGGATGAGGACCTCGCGACGAACGAGGACCCGATGCTCGACCCGGAGATCGCGGCCGGCGAGGCAGAGGGCGTACTAGAAGAAGACGAAGCTTCGGAACCTTGAAGGAACCCACTTGATCGACATCAACAATTTCGACGCAATCGAGATCGGCCTCGCGTCCTCCAAGCAAATCCGCTCCTGGAGCTCGGGGGAGGTCACGAAGCCGGAGACCATCAACTACCGGACGCTCAAGCCTGAGAAGGACGGGCTGTTCTGCGAGCGCATCTTCGGTCCAACGAAGGATTGGGAGTGCTACTGCGGCAAGTACAAGCGCGTCCGCTACAAGGGCATCGTCTGCGAGCGATGTGGCGTCGAGGTGACCCGCTCGAAGGTCCGTCGCGAGCGGATGGGCCACATCGACCTGGCCGCTCCGGTGAGCCACATCTGGTTCTTCAAAGGCGTGCCGAGCCGAATCGGCTACCTGCTCGACATGGCCCCCAAGGAGCTCGAGAAGGTTCTGTACTTCGCGGCGAGCATGGTGACGTGGGTCGACGATGAGGCTCGCGAGAAGGACGTCGACTCGCTCGAGAAGGAAGTCAACAAGGTGCTCGACTCCTACGCGGCCGAGAAGGAGGAGCGCACGCTCGAGCTGAAGGAATCGCTGGCGCGCCGCGAGAAGTTCCTGGAGAACGGCAAGGCCGGCCGTGACTTCTCCGATGAGGACCACCTGTGGTCCGAGACGCTCGACGTGAACGTCGCCAAGCTCTCCGACGAGGAGCGCGAGAAGCTGCTCAAGGACCTGCGCAAGAGCTTCCAGGCCGACATCGACGACACGGAGGCCTACATCGAGGACGCCGCTGAACGCATGCGTCAGGTGTGGGAGCTGTTCAAGACGATGAAGCCGAAAGACGTCATCAACGACGAGACGACGTTCCGTGAGCTCAAGGACCGATTCGGCTCGCCCTACGGCTTCGGCGAATATTTCCGGGGTGGAATGGGCGCCGAGGCGGTTCGCGATCTGCTCCAGCAGGTCGACCTCGATGCCGAGTCAGCGGATCTGCAGGAGCAGGTGAAGACTGCGAAGGGGCAGAAGCAGGCCCGCGCCGTAAAGCGGCTGAAGGTCGTCTCGGCGTTCATCAACTCGGGCAACAAGCCGGAGATGATGATCCTGGAGGCGGTACCCGTGATCCCGCCTGAGCTGCGTCCAATGGTTCAGCTCGATGGTGGTCGGTTTGCCACCTCTGACCTCAACGACCTCTACCGGCGGGTGATCAACCGCAACAACCGGCTCAAGCGCCTGCTTGACCTCGGCGCGCCGGAGATCATCGTCAACAACGAGAAGCGGATGCTTCAGGAGGCCGTCGATGCGCTGTTCGACAACGGCCGTCGCGGACGCCCGGTCACTGGCCCTGGCAACCGCCCGCTGAAGTCGCTCAGCGACATGCTGAAGGGCAAGCAGGGTCGCTTCCGGCAGAACCTGCTGGGTAAGCGCGTCGACTATTCGGGACGGTCCGTGATCGTGTCCGGTCCGGCGCTGAAGCTGCACCAGTGCGGCCTGCCGAAGCTGATGGCGCTCGAGCTGTTCAAGCCGTTCATCATGGCGCGGCTCGTTGAGCGCAAGTCGGCGCAGAACATCAAGGCGGCCAAGAAGATGGTCGACTCGATGATTCCCGAGGTCTGGGACGTGCTCGAGGAGGTCATCCACGAGCATCCGGTGCTGCTCAACCGCGCGCCGACGCTCCACCGTCTGGGGATCCAGGCGTTCGAGCCGGTGCTGGTCGAGGGCAAGGCGATCCAGGTTCATCCGCTCGTCTGCCACGCGTTCAACGCGGACTTCGACGGCGACCAGATGGCTGTCCACCTGCCGCTTTCGGCCGAGGCACAGGCGGAGGCGAGGATCCTGATGCTCTCCTCCAACAACATCCTGTCGCCCGCCCATGGCTCGCCGCTGGCGACCCCGACCCAGGACATGGTGCTCGGCGCCTACTACCTGACCTACGGACCCGAACCCTCCGAGCTGGAGAAGATTGACCCGTCGACGCACGATCCGCGCCCGCACGTGTACCGCACTGCGCAGGAGGCCGAGTGGTCCTACGAGCACGGCGTGGTCAAGTTGCACGATCTGGCCGAGTACCGTCCGCTGGGGCGCGAGGGAGGGCACGTGCTCACGACGGTCGGCCGGATCATTTACAACGACAAGATCGAGCGCGCGCTCGAGCGTGCGCTTGGCGACCAGTTCGACCCGAGCGCCTACGAGTTCATCAATCGCTCGATGAAGAAGAAGGACACGACCAAGCTGGTCGATGATCTGGTCCAGGCCTACGGGGCGTCGACGATCTCGCTCGTGCTCGATGCGTTCAAGGACGTCGGCTTCCACTACGCCACCCAGGCGGGTGTGACGATCTCCAAGAACGACGTCCAGGTGCCGCCGACGAAAGCGGAGATTCTGGCGCGCTACGACGAGCAGCTGGCGCGGATCGAGGAGCAGTACGACGCAGGCGAGATGGATCAGGAGGAGCGCCACGAGGCGGTCACCAAGCTCTGGGACCGCGCCACCAACGAGGTGGCGGACGCAATGACCGCCAACCTCGACGAGCTCAACCCGATCTACATGATGGCCAACTCAGGTGCGCGTGGATCGTTCCAGCAGATTCGGCAGCTGGCGGGGATGCGCGGTTTGATGGCGAACCCGAAAGGGGAAATCATCGAGCGCCCGATCAAGGCCAATTTCCAGGAAGGCCTGACCGTGCTGGAGTACTTCATCTCGACCCACGGTGCTCGCAAGGGCCTCGCCGACACGGCACTGCGGACGGCCGACTCCGGCTACCTGACAAGGCGGCTGGTGGACGTGGCGCAGGACGTGATCATCCGCGCCGAGGACTGCGGCACCGAGGAGTTCATCGAGATGCCGGTCTCCAAGCTCGAGGTCGAGCCTGAGACCCGGCGCCTGCGGCCCACCGGTGAGCCGAACGACAACCTGATCGGCCGCGTGGCCGCGCAGGACGTGAAGACCAAGCGCGGACGGGTGATCGTCGAGCAGGGCAACGAGATCGACCGCGCCGAGCTCGCCGACCTCGTCGAGGCCTGGCATGACGACACCGAGAAGGGCAATGTGATCTTCGTGCCTGTTCGCTCGGTACTCAAGTGCGAGGCCACGACCGGGGTCTGCCAGAGCTGCTACGGGCGCTCACTGGCGAGCGGCAAGCTCGCCCAGATTGGCGACGCGGTCGGCATCATTGCGGCCCAGTCGATCGGCGAGCCCGGCACGCAGCTGACGATGCGCACGTTCCACACCGGCGGCGTCGCCGGTGCCGACATCACGCACGGCCTCCCGAGGGTGGTCGAGTTGTTCGAAGCGCGCAAGCCGAAAGGTCTGGCGAAAATCGCCGAGGTCGCGGGCAAGGTCTCGATCGAGGAAACCGACAAGTCCACCACCGTGGTGATCACCGATGACGGCGGCGAGGAGCATCGCCACACGTTCCCGCGGCGGACGCTGCTGTTCGTCGAGCCCGGTCAGAAGATCCAGGCCGGCACCCAGTTGAACGAGGGCTCGCTGTATCCGCACGAGCTGCTGGCGATCCGGGGACGGACTGAGACTGAGCTGTACCTCGTGCGCGAGGTACAGGAGGTCTACAAGTCGCAAGGAGTCGACATCAACGACAAGCACATCGAGCTGATCGTGCGTCAGATGATGAAGAAGGTCCGCGTTGACCAGAAGGGCGACACGGACCTGCTCCCCGGTCAGTTCGTTGACCGCTTCGATTACAAGCGAGTCAATGACGCGGTGATCGATGCCAAGGGCGAGGCCGCCCAGGCCGAGGAGATCATCTTGGGCATCACCAAGGCCTCGCTGAACACGGACTCGTTCCTGTCAGCCGCGTCGTTCCAGGAGACGACCAAGGTGCTCACCGACGCTGCGCTGGAGGGCAAGATCGACCGGCTTAACGGGCTGAAGGAGAACGTGATCATCGGCAAGCTGATCCCGGCTGCGACCGGGCTCAAGCGCTACCGCCGGATCGAGATCGAGCCGTCCGAGCCGCTACCCCGCGGGATGGACGACGTCGGCTTGCTCGACCACGACGATCTCGCGGCCGAACTCGGGCTCAGCGACGGCGAGACGCTCGGCGGGTTTGCAAGTGGCATCGAACCCGATCTCTCTGATCTCGAGGAGATCGGTCAGCGTGGCTCCTCCTTCGGGTTTGCCGAGGAGCTAGCAGATCTGGATCTCCCCCCCGAGGACGGCGAGCAACAGGAGTAGCGAGCGCGGAGCGCGAGCCGCTGGCGCGTCAGGGCCGCACCGCCCACATGGTGGGGCGGCCCATGACGATCTACACGATCGGTCACTCGACCCGACCGTGGGACGAGTTCCTGGCTCTGCTGCGCAGCGCCAGGGTCGAGGCAGTCGCCGACGTGCGGGCATTTCCCAGCTCGCGACGTCACCCCCAATTCAATGGCGGGGCGCTGAAGGAATCGCTCGCGGCTTCAGGTATCGGGTACGTTCACTTCCCGCAGCTCGGCGGGCGCCGCGAGCCGCGGGCGGACTCGATCAACGGAGCCTGGCGTGAGCGTGCTTTCCGCGGCTATGCCGACCACATGGCATCTACCGAGTTCGCTGCCGGCCTCAGACGCCTGATCGAGCTCGGGACGGCGAAGACCACGACGATCATGTGCGCTGAAGCCGTATGGTGGCGCTGTCACCGCAGGCTGATCGCCGACGCCCTGACAGTGACTGGATGGCGGGTCGAGCACCTAGGTGTCGGCGGGCGTTCCGCCGAGCACGAGCTGCCGGCGTTCGCGGTCGTCGATGGCGGCGTCACCTATCCGCCGGCGCAGACGTCGCTGCTTGACTGAACAGCTCCGTTTACAATTGGCGTGAATCCGGATTCACATGCGAAGGAGATCACCTTGGACCTGAACGACACTCCCGAGCAGGCTTCCTACCGCGAAGAGGTCCGGGCCTGGCTCGAGCAACACAAGGGCGAGGCACCACCCCGCTCTGGCTCCTACGAGGACGGTGCGTACGTCGACTCCCGTCGCGCCTGGCAGCGCAAGCTTGCCGAGGCCGGCCTCGCCGGGGTCACGTGGCCGGCTGAGTACGGCGGTCAGGGGCGGGGCCCGATCGAGCAGGTCACGCTCAACCAGGAGATCAGCCGCGCCGAGGTGCCCGGGATTCTGGACGTGATCGGGATCGGAATGCTGGGGCCGTGCCTCATCGCCCATGGCACCGAGGAGCAGAAGGGCCGCCATCTCGGTCCGATGCTCCACGGAGACGAGGTGTGGTGCCAGCTGTTCTCAGAGCCGGGGGCGGGATCTGACCTAGCGGCGGTTCAGACGCGGGCACGCAAGAACGACGACGGCGCTTGGACGCTCAACGGGCAGAAGGTGTGGACGACCAACGCCCAGTTCGCCTCGTTCGGGCTGCTGCTCGCACGGACTGATCCTGACGTCCCGAAGCACAAAGGTCTGACGATGTTCATCGTGCCGATGGATGCCGACGGGGTGACAGTGCGCGGGCTTCGCCAGATCTCTGGCGAGGCGGAGTTCAACGAGGTGTTCTTCGATGACGTGACGCTCCACGCCGACGCGGTCGTCGGCGGGGTGGGCAACGGCTGGGGCACCGCGCTGACCGTGCTGATGTTCGAGCGGCTTACGATCGGGTTTGGCTCGGACTCGTTCGGTTCGCCCACCCGGCTCGCCGAGACGCTAGCCGCCGATGAGGCGGCAAGCCGTGACTCGGACGTCCGGGAACGCCTTGGCCATGTCATCACCGAGCTGCTCGCGGTGCGCTTCAACGGCTACCGTGCGCTGACCGCGCTGGCCAAGGGCCAGATCCCCGGACCCGAGGCGGGCTTGGCAAAGGTCACAATGGTCAACGCCGCCATCGCCGCGACAGATCTTGGAGCGGACGTCGTCGGTCCCGATGCGCTCGATCCTGAGAGCGACTGGGCGTATCTGATCTCATTCCTGCCGGGGCTGAAGTCCGCCGGTGGGACGGAACAGATTCTTCGCAACACGATCGGCGAGCGGGTGCTCGGACTTCCAGCCGAACCACGGCTCGACAAGGGCGTCCCGTTCAGCGAGCTGCGCGCGAAGGAGAAGGAGGCCGCGGAGGTGACTCCAGCATGAACTTCGCACTATCCGACGAACAGGTGCTGTTGCGGGAGGCCGCTCGCGGCGCGCTCTCTAGGCTGAAGACGATCGAGTCCGCCCGCGAGGCGCTGGAGAAGCCTGGCGCGCTACCCGACGTGTGGCCGACGGCGGTCGATGCGGGCTGGCCCGGCCTGCTGATCGCCGAGCAGCACGGCGGTGCTGGCCTTGGTGCGTTCGATGCCCTCCTCGTGGCCGAGGAATGCGGCAGGGTGCTGGCCGGCGTCCCGTTGCTCGGGTTGCTGCCCGCGAGCGCGCTCCTCAACTCGGCAGGCCATGAATCGCTGCAGCAGATCGCGGCGGGAGATCTGCGACCGGCGTACGTGCCGGCGCGGCCCCCCGATGACCTGCACGGCACCTGGACGGTCGATCCCCGCGCGGGAATGCACCGCCCAGATGCTCCGCGCGCGAAGGCAGACGGCGAACGGGTGACGCTTGAGGGCGCCGTGGCGTTCATCCCCGACGCACCGGGTGCCGATCTGCTCGTGGTCGTCGGCGTGGGCGAGGACGGGTCCCCGGTAGCGGCGGCAGTCGACCCCGAAGCCGAGGGGATAACAGTCGAGTCGGTAACTCGTTACGACGCCACCCGATCGCTGGCACACGTCACGTTCGCGAACGCAAGCGGAACCCGGCTCGACGTCGGCAGTGACGCCCTCGTCGACGCCTGGTACCTCGCTCAGGCGCTGATCGCGGCGGAGTCGCTGGGCGCCGTGCAGACATGTCTCGATCAGAGCGTCGCCTACGCGAAGGACCGCTTCACCTTCGGGCGCGCGATTGGCTCCTACCAGGCGATCAAGCACGAGCTGACCGAGGTCCTCCGCCGGCTCGAGAACTCCCGAGGGCTTCAGTACTACGCGGGCTGGGCGAGAGGAGCAAAGCCCGAAGAGTTTCCGCTGGCCGCCAGCGCAGCGCGCTCTGCGGCGGGCGAAGCGCTCGACTTCGCGGCCAGGTCGATGATCAACATCCACGGCGGGATCGGCGCCACGTGGGAGCACGATGCGCCGCTGTTCTTCCGCCGCGCACAGCTCTCACGGCGCCTGCTGGCAGGCACCCGCGACGCGACTGACCGGGTCGCGGCGGAGACGCTCGCCAACGCCGCTCAGGCCGCGGCCGCGGCCGCGTAGGAAAGCCTAGGCGGCGTTTTCCTTCGCCGCGCGGAGCTCGCTGCGCGACGACGGCGCGCACCCGCCACGGTGCGCGTCCGATCCGCAGGAGCGCTTCGAAGTCCTTCACGGGCATCGGGCGGCCGAGGTGATAGCCCTGGGCAGCCTCACATCCGAGCTCTTTGAGGCACGCCAACTGGGCGGCTGTCTCGACCCCTTCGGCGACGACGCTCAGATCGAGCACGCCGGCCATCTGGATTAGCGACTGGATGATGTCGCGGTCGCGGCCGGGGTTCGAAAGACCTCCGACGAACGAGCGGTCGAGCTTGAGCACGTCGAGCGGCAGGCGGCGCAGGTAACTGAGCGATGAGTAGCCGGTGCCGAAGTCGTCGAGGATCAGCGTGGTGCCGAGGCTTCGCAGCTCCTCCAGCAGTTTCACGGGGGAATCGCTGTTCTCGATCAGCACGCTCTCGGTGAGCTCGAGCCCCAGCGCGCCAGGATCGGTTCCCGTCTCCTCGAGCGTGGCCCCCAGGCGGTGGACGAGCGCCGCGTCCTCGAGTTGGCGCGCGGAGACGTTGACGGAGACCGTGACGCCGGCGTGCGCGACGCCCGACTTCTGCCACGTTGCGACTTGCTGGCAGGCGTTGCGGATCACCCACTCACCGAGCTCCAGGATCAGGCCGCTCTCCTCAGCCAGGGGGATGAAATCCCCGGGGGCGAGCAGTCCCTTGTCCGGGTGCAGCCAGCGAATCAGCGCCTCGGCGCCGGTGATCGAACCCTCGGAGAGGTCAACGATCGGCTGGTAGAAAAGCTGGAACTCGTTGTTCTCGAGCGCTCGGCGCAGGTCCTTCTCCGCCCCGAGCCGCTTGACCAAGCGCTCGCGCATCTGATCGTCGAACAGCTCGAAGCGGGCGCGTCCGCGTTGCTTTGCGTGATACATCGCGGCGTCGGCATCCCGGATCAGCGCGTCCGCGCTCGTTCCCGGAGCGCCCACCGCGACGCCCGTGCTGGCGGTCACGAACAGCTGGTCGCCTTCGACCCGGAACGGTTCGGCGAGGCGAGCTGCGATCCGCTCGGCGATGGCGCTTGCGTCCGCCGGGGTGGTCAGGCCCTCGGCGACAAGCACGAACTCGTCTCCGCCGAATCGCGCCACGGTGTCGGTTCCCACGCGGGCGCCGTCGACGGTGATGCGGAGACTCTCGTGCAACCGCGCCGAGACGAGCCTCAGCAGGTCATCGCCGACGTGATGCCCGAGCGTGTCATTGATCAGCTTGAAGTTGTCGAGGTCGACAAACAGCACGCCGACGAGCGTCTCCTGGTCGCCGGCGCGAATCAGCGCCTGATCAAGGCGGTCGAGCAGCAGCGTGCGGTTGGGAAGGCCGGTCAATGCGTCGTGAAGCGCGTGGTGGGCGAGCTCCTCCTCGGCGGCGCGGCGCTCGGCGACTTCCCGTTGGCTCTGCTCGCGGAGGGCACGCTCGCTCTCGATCAGCCGCAGCTGCTGGAGGGTGAGCATCAGCACCCGTCCCATTCCTCGCAGCATGCTGGCGTCATCGTGGTCGAACGGCTCGTCGCAGTGACGCGCGATCACGAGCGAGCCCATCTGAGGTTCGCTCAGGGGAACCGCGAGGGCAACACATTCACCGACACCTGGGACTTCGATCGTCTGGGCCGCGCCACGGGCGATCGCCGCCAGCTCGAGCCTCGGAACCTGCTTTGCGGCAAAGCCGGTGGACGCCAGGCAGCGCTCGCCGCTGATCAGTGCTGCAGCGGCGGCGTCGAGCGACTCGGCGGCGTGTTCCACCGCGCCCCTGATCGCCGCTTTCTCGTCGGTGCAAGCGGAGATCCCCGCCAGAAACTCGACGAGCTGTTGCGTGGACCAGCTGGACACGCGTTCTCCTCTATCCCACAGCCAGCACGACCAGCGTCTGGTTGTGGAATCCGCCGACAGCGCTACGGCGAGCGATCTCCCCGTAGGTGTAGAAGCCGGCGACGGGCACGCCACCAGATGCCTTGCCGATGCGGTCGATCTCCCGCTGGATTCCCGGCTCACCCAGTACGCCGCGACGCGCGATGCAGTCGAATGCCAGGACGCCGAGGGGACGCTCGCCGGCGAGGGGCGACAGGGCATCGTCGCACGCGGCGTTGGTCGCGGCCATGACCGAGTCGGCGTCTCCGGTCATGAACCACGCGATCGCCGCCTGCGGCACCTCGGCGATGCAGCCGAGCGAGCGATCCTCGAAGTTTGCGTCACCGATGAAGCGAACCTGATCCTCGCCGGTGCGGCGGCCGAGCCCGAGTGGATGGGTCAGCGCGAAGCGTGTGAACGCGGCGGGATCCTCGCGCGCGGCGGCGGGTGCATCCAAGCGAGCGAGGTAAGCGTCAAGGGCGGGCTGATCATCGAGCTCGTACACGCGGTTGCCCGCACTCCGGGTTACGATCACCGGGTCGCCGACCCTCTTCCAGCCATGCCGGACTCCGATTCCGACCGGCCTGTCGGATCCCACGGCTGCGGCAACGACTGAGTCGGTCAACACCTCTGTGTCCGCGAGCTGGAAGGTGCGCGACATCTTCAGGTCATCGCCTGCACAACCTCCGACCAGCGGCACGCCGGTGCCAAGCACGCTGTGAGCGCCCCGGACGATCTCCTGCTGGTTGCCGGCGAGGCCGTCGGTGAGCAGGATCAACGTGCGGTGCTCGCGAGCCTTGAGCTGCCCAATGCAAGAGGCCACCTCCTCTCCGGCTGCTCTGAGGTCCTTGGAGGCGTCGATGGCGCTGGCGGTGGCGACGGAGAACCCTTCTCCGCCGAGCGCGGCGACAACCACACCGGCGTCACCCGGGCCGCTCGTGGCGATCTCCCCTGCAGTCGAGCAGCCGATCAGCGGGGTGCCGCCGGAGCGCTCGTTGATCCCGCCGAGCAGCTCTTTGAGGTCGTACGAGTCCGAGCAGAAGACGATCAGAAGCTGTGCCTCAGCGCCCGCGATTGCCTCGTCTGCCGCCTGCCACCCCGCGTCCCGGGCGGCCTCCCCAGTCGAACGGCCGACGCCGAACCAGCGCGGGCGGGCACCGTTGCCGTTGGCAGACAGCGTCATGTGCGGTAAATCGGTCAGAACCTCCCCTTTCCAAGACCGTAGAAGCCCACATACGGATGGCCGCGGCTTAACCACAACACTGGAGCCTTGCCGTGTGGGAGCCTTGCCGTGTGAATCCGGATTCACTAACATGTGAATCCGGATTCACGAGAGGAGAGCCATGGCAACGCTCGACGTAGGCGACCGCACTCGCACAACAGGTCCCACGAATGGAGGTGACGGAACCGCCTCAGGCCCGCGCCGCGGAAATGCTGACCCAGCTCGCGCGGTCCTGAACCAGGCGCCGCCGCTTGAGCCGATCAATCTGTTCGAGGTCGACGTGGCCCTTGGTGAAGCCCTCGAGCGGGAGGGTGGCGCCTGGGGGGCCGAACGGGTGCGCGAGGTGGGAGGGCTGGCGGGCAGTGAAGCGGTGCGCGAGCACTCCCGCCGCGCCGAGCGCAACGAACCGCGTCTCACGACCCACGACCGGTACGGCAACCGGATCGACGAGGTCGAGCTCGATCCCTCGTGGCATTGGCTGCTTCGCGCCGCGATCGAGCGCTCGATCCACAGCCTGCCGTGGCGGGAACCCGAACCTGGAGCGCACGTCGTACGCGCCGCGCTCTTCACGCTCTGGGGGAACGCAAACGATGGGGTCATGTGCCCTGTCTCGATGACCTACGCCGCGATCCCAGCACTGCGTGACAGTGCGCCGGACCTGGCGGCGGCATGGGAGCCGCGACTGACGCAGGCGGACTACGACAACGGCGCACTGGCGGGAATGGCGATGACCGAGCGCCAAGGCGGCTCCGACGTTCGCGCCAACATCACCCGCGCCGAGCCCGTGGGCGACGGCGTCTACGAGCTCCACGGCCACAAGTGGTTCTGCTCGTATCCGCCGTGCGACGTCTTCCTGGTGCTTGCACAGGCTCCGTCCGGACTCTCGTGCTTCCTCGTAGAGCGGGGACCGGGGATGGAGTTCCAGCGGTTGAAGGACAAGCTGGGGACCCGCTCGCTCCCCTCATCGGAGGTCGAGTTCCGAGGCATCCAGGGCCATTTGATCGGCGAGGAGGGCCGTGGCGTTCCGGCGATCATCCGGATGGTCAACCACACGCGGCTCGACTGCCTGCTCGGCGCCACCACCGGGTTGCGCCGCGGCACTGCGGAGGCGATTCATCACGCCCGTCACCGCTCCGCATTTGGCGCGCCGCTTGTCGAGCAGCCCGCGATGCGCAACGTGCTCGCGGACCTTGCGATCGAGTCCGAGGCTACGACGACTGCCGCGATGCGCGTTGCCCGAAGTTACGACGAGCCCGGCGAGGGGCAGTTTCGGCGCTTCGCGACGGCGATCATGAAGTACTGGGCGTGCAAGCGCGCGCCTGCCCACGCGGCCGAAGCGCTGGAGTGCCTCGGCGGAAACGGCTATGTCGAGGACTCGGGGATGCCGCTGCTCTACCGCGACGCTCCGCTCGGTTCGATCTGGGAGGGGTCAGGGAATGTGTCCGCGCTTGACGTGCTCCGGGCGATGGTCAAAGAGCCCGAGGGGCTGCCGGCGTTCCTGAAGGAGTGCGAGCTCGCCGCAGGCGGCAACGCCGATCTCGACGCACACCTCGACCGAGTGCGCGAGCAGTCCCGGGAGATCTTCCAGGTGAGCGATCCGCAGTTCGGAGCCCGCAGGCTGGTGGAGGACCTCGCGGTCGCGCTTCAGGCTTCGCTGCTCGTTCTCCACGCCCCCGCGGCTGTCGCCGACGCCTTCTGCGCGGCGCGGCTGGGCGGTCAGGGTGGGCGCGTCTACGGCACGCTGCCGAGCGGAGTCGACGCGCAGGCGATCATCGACCGGGCTTTGCCCGCGTGAGCAGCGTCCTCTACGAAACCGACCGGGGAATTGCGCGGGTCACGCTGAACCGCCCGCAGCGGGGCAACGGGATCACCCGGGAGCTTGTCAGAGAGCTCGAGACGTGCATCGACCGTGCGGATCTCGATCCGGAGGTCCACGTCGTGCTGCTCGCGGGCAACGGCAAGGGCTTCTGCGGTGGCTACGACCTCGTCGAGTACGCCGAGGGCGAGATCCCGAACCACGATCCCTCGCAACCGTGGGACCCGATGCTCGACCACACCTGGATGAGCCGCAACGTGAAGGGGTTCATGTCGCTGTTTCATTGCTCGAAGCCCGTCGTCTGCAAGGTCCACGGCTTCTGCGTCGCCGGAGGCACAGACATGGCACTGTGCGCCGACCTGCTGGTGATCGCTGCAGACGCCAGGATCGGTTATCCCCCGGCGCGGGTGTGGGGCTCGCCGACGACGTCGATGTGGGCCTACCGCCTCGATCCACAGCGCGCCAAGCGGCTGCTTTTCACCGGCGACCTGCTGACGGGCGCGCAGGCGCTGGAGTGGGGTCTTGCGATCGAGGCACCGCCCGCCGAGCAGCTCGACGAGCGCGCCGAGCAGCTTGCCCAGCGGATCGCGGGCGTGCCCGTCAACCAGCTTCAGATGATGAAGCTGCTCGTCAATCAGTCGACCTACGCACAGGGGCTTCACGCGACCCAGCTGCTGGGGACGCTGTTCGACGGGATTGCCCGCCACACCAAGGAGGGCTATGCGTTCCAGCAGCTCGCCGCGCGTGAGGGCTTCAAGGAGGCCGTGCGGCAAAGAGACGAGCCTTTCGGAGATCACCGCCGATGACCGAGGTGCTCGTCCCCACTCGCGAGCGCTTGCTGAGGGCCGCGCGGGAACTGATCGAAGAGGGCGGCTACAGCGCTGCGTCGGTCGCCGCGATCGCCGAGCGGGCGGGCGTCGCGGCCGGCACCCTTTACCGGCACTTTGAGTCCAAGGAGGAGCTGTTCGTCGAGCTGTTCCGTTCCGTGTGCGACGGGGAGGTGCGGGCGATGCGCGCCGCGGCCGAGCGGATGGATAGGACAGCTTCGCAGGTGGACCGCTTGGAGACCGTGCTCACCACGTTCGCGCAGCGGGCTTTGCGCAGGCCGCGCCTGGCCTGGGCGCTGATCGCCGAACCGGTGGACCCGCTCGTCGATGCCGAGCGCCTCGCGTACCGTGAGCGCTACAGCGCGCTGACGGCGGAAGCGCTCCGGGCCGGGATCGAGGCGGGCGAGCTCCCCGAGCAAAACGTCGAGTTGACCGCCGCTGCGCTCGTCGGAGGCTGCGGCGAGGCTCTCGTCGGACCGCTGTCGCCGCTTGCCGGGGCACGTCCGGCACGCGAGGAGCTGCTGGTGGCGCTGAAGACGTTCATCCGCCGGGCGGTCGGAGCTGCATGAGCGCGGTCCGGGTCGAGCGGGATGGTCCTGTCACCACGGTGCTGCTCAACCGGCCCGAGCGCCGCAACGCGGTGGACGGGGCCACCGCCGCAGCGCTTGCTGACGCTTTTCGGCAGTTCGACGCCGATCCAGGCGCTTCTGTCGCCGTGCTCCACGGAGAAGGCGGGGTGTTCTGCGCCGGAGCCGACCTGAAAGCGGTAGGGACGCCGGAGGGAAACCACCTCAGCGCCGACGGGGACGGCCCGATGGGGCCGACGAGGCTGCGCCTGTCAAAGCCTGTGATCGCCGCGATCGCCGGGCATGCGGTCGCTGGTGGACTCGAGTTGGCGCTGTGGTGCGACCTGCGGGTCGCGGAGGAGAGCGCCGTCCTTGGAGTGTTCTGCCGCCGCTGGGGGGTCCCCCTGATCGACGGCGGAACCGTTCGCCTGCCGCGGCTGATCGGGATCAGCCGGGCGATGGACATGATCCTCACCGGGCGCGGCGTCGACGCAAGCGAGGCACAGGAGATCGGGCTCGTCAACCGGGTCGTCGATGACGGCGAGAGCCGCGCTGCGGCCGAGCGGCTAGCGCATGAGCTGGCGCAGTTTCCGCAGACGTGCATGCGTGAAGACCGCCTGTCGGCGCTCGAGCAGTCGGCTCTCGAGGAGCAGGCGGCGATCGCCAACGAGCTTGAGCACGGACTGCGCTCACTCGCCGACGTTCAGGCTGGAGTGGAGCGGTTCCGCGCGGGAGCCGGCCGCCACGGGTCGTTCGAGGGCTAGCGGCTACCGTCGCGGGCTAATGTGGACAGCTGTCCGCTGGGCCTGATTTGCCTGAGCTCGCGTCGCTGAGAGAGGCGGCGGCCGAAGTCGACGGTCCACGTTCCGGGGCGGTTTGCAGCGCCGCGTACGGGACGCGGGTTGAAGCCGACTCCCACGTTGCGATAGGCGGTGTCAAGGATGTTGCGGCAGTGGCCGGTGGAGGCCATCCACGCCCGCACCACCCCATCCGCGGTGGGATATCCGGTCGCGATGTTCTCGCCGACCACAGCCCAGCGGTAGCCGGCGCGCGATACCCGCGCGGCGGGGTCGTCGTGAGCGAAAAGCCCGTTCCCGCCGGCGAGCCGGTTGGCAAACTCCTCGGCCGCACGGTCGAGCTGGCGATCCTGACTGAGCGGCGGCAGGCGCCAGTGGGCGCGCTCGCGATCGATCAGGCATACGACCGCCGCCCGGATTGCGCCCGCAGGAGCGTGCCCAACGGGGGCATTTGCAAACGCGCACGAACGGCCAGTGCTCTTGGGAGCGCCCATCGTGGAAGGCGCTGCGGTCAGGAGTGCTACTGCGGCGCCGATCGCCAAGATCCCAGCCGTCCCACGCACGCGTCGTGCGCAAAACATGGCGGGGCAGCCTACCAGCGCACGTGTCGCACGGTCGCCGCCCACTTCAACAGTTCGGCGACGTGTTCCTCGCTCAGGCCGACGTCGGACTCAGTACAGACCAGCAACGTTGGCGCTGGCCGCGCCGCCGCCCAGTCGCGGCAGCGCTGATCGTGGGCATCGTCGACCCACGCCAGCGGCCTAGATTCCCCCGCGAAGGCGTCGATTGCTGCGAGCTTCCAGTGGGCGTCGGGTGCCTTGGCGGCGAGCTCGAAGGCGATGAATGGAAGCGGCCCGCTCAACCCGAGCGCGACTGGCAGGTACTCGTTGGCCTTCTCCTCCCAGCCTGAGCACCAAGCCAGCTCGAACGCGGAGCTGAGCTTTCGCAGGTGATCGCCCGCCGGGGCGGAAAGGAAATGGGAGATGCCGTCGACGAACTCAAAGCGCCCGGCGGGGGGGCGCCCGGGGTCGAATCCGAACAGGGAGATGACCCCATCGACGTCGACAAGCAGCAGCGGCGGCAGGCTCATCGGCGCGAGGATGTCACTTCCTGGACGTTTAGCTGTACTTCAGGCAGGGACGTCAAGTTCCCTTCGCCGCTGCCGAGTACCAGGGTGAGGCAGCGCGCCGGTCCGCCGGCTCTCGCTCCAGGTTTACATCAATGACTCCATTCATCGGCATCCTGCTCGCGCTCGCCTGCGCACTGGCCACGAACGTCGGCTTTCTCTACAAGTACAGGGGGGCGCGTAGCGCTCCGCCCGTGGACTTCTCCCGTCCCCTGCGCTCGGGGCGCGCGCTGTTCGCGTCGCCGCTGTTCGCGCTTGGGATGCTGGTCGCCCTAGGCGCCTGGCTGTTTCACGTGGCCGCGATGTCGCTGGCGCCGCTGTCAGTCGTACAGGTCGTGCTCGCCGGCGGCGTCGTGCTCCTCGCGGTGATGGCCGAGCGAATCTTCGGCCTGACGGTGGGACGCCGTCAGTGGGCGGGGCTGGCACTGATGGCTGGCGGCCTGATGCTGCTCGGCGTCACGCTTCCTGCGGTACATGGCGCGCACTCGCGCTTCTCGCTCCCCGGGATGATCGCGTTCGAGACCGCGCTGATCGCCGCCGGAACCCTGCTGATCATGGGCCCACGGATCGGCGCCCCCAAGGAGCACCACGGCTTCATGCTGGGAGCCGCGGCCGGGATCCTGTTCGGCGTCTCTGACGTGGCGATCAAGGCGATCTCGGGACTGGTCGGCACATCCGGTTTGGCTGGCCTGCTGACGCCGTGGACGCTGATGACGGTGGCGGCGTCGATCGTCGCCTTCTACGCGTCGGCTAAGGCGCTGCAGGACGGCGAGGCTGTTCCGGTGATCGCCGTCACCGGAACCGCGGCCAACGTCTCGGGGATCGTCGGCGGGATCCTGGTGTTCGGCGATCCGCTGTCGGCGAACCCGATCGCGCTCGTGATTCAGTGCCTCGCGTTCGTCGCCGTCCTCACGGCCGCGTGGCTGATGCCCGCGCCGGTCCGCGCGACGCCGATCGGCGCTGCGGCCTAGCAGCACTGGCTAGGAGCTTCCCTCCAACAAAACCCGCGTCACCTGATCCGGGTCGTCGTAGGTGGGAACGTGTCCGCAGCCATACAGCGTCAGCATCCGCGCCGAGGGCACGGCGCGAGCCGCCCGCGGTGCCTGGCGGGGCAGCAGCACCCGATCGTGCTCTCCCCAAGCGATCGTGACCGGGACCTGAATCTGCTGGCCATCCGAGAAGGTCTCCGAGGTGATCGTCCCGAGCGTTTCATCGAACCAGGGCGCTCCCGCCAGCGCCCGGAGATGCCCGGCCGCACTCGTGAGCGGAATCCGGTCGCCACGGGTCGTGAACTGCAAGAACGCCAGCTTCCTCGCCAGCGGCGCCGCTAGCACGCGCTCGGCCCACGGCGCCATCGAGCGCGCTGTGCGGACGCTCACACGGAACAGCGAACGCTGATAGACGGCCTCGCGCTGGTTGTGAAACCCGGCCGGCGACAGACACGTCGCCGAGCGGGCCAATCCTCGCTTGGCGAGTTCGAGCGAGACCCATCCCCCCAGCGAGTTGCCCGCCACGTGCGGCTGCTCGAGCCCCAGCTCCTCCAGGAACGAGGACACGAGGTCGGTCAGCGACGCCGCGCCTGCAGTCGTTCCCGGTGGCGGCATCGGCGACTCGCCGAAACCGGGCAAGTCGAGCGCGATCACCTCGCGCTCGGACGCCAGGCGCTCGAGCTCGGCTTCCCATACCTGCCACCTGCTCCCGATGCCATGGATCAGGACAAGCGGCTCGCCCGAACCGACCCGGTGGTGGTTGAGATGCATCGCTTGCCGATGCTATTCGCTGGCGTACCCTTTATCCAAAGCGGCACAAGGGCGGAGTACCCCATGGCAAGCACGCAGGACGCGGTTAGTACACACCTGCCAACGCTGCAGGAACTTGCCCGTCGGCACCTGTGGATGCACTTCACGCGGCTCGCCGCCTACGAAGACCGCGAGGTGCCGATCATCGTGCGTGGCGAGGGCTGCTACGTGTTCGATGAGCACGGCAACCGCTACCTCGACGGCCTCTCGGCTCTGTTCTGCGTGAACATCGGCCATGGGCGCGCCGACATCGCCGCCGCCGGCGCTGAGCAGGCCAAGGAGCTCGGTTTCTTCACGAACTGGTCCTACGCCCATCCACCGGCCATCGAACTCGCCGCGCGGATTGCGTCGCTGACTCCCGGCGACTTGAACCGCGTGTTCTTCACCAGCGGTGGCAGTGAGGCGGTCGAGTCGGCGCTGAAGCTCGCCCGCCAGTATTTCAAGCTGAGCGGCAGGCCCAACAAGCACAAGGTGATCGCGCGGGAACTCGCCTACCACGGGACCAGCCTGGGCGCGCTGTCGGCGACGGGGATCACGGCTCTGCGCCAACCGTTCGAGCCGCTGACTCCGGGCGGCTGTCACGTCCCCAACACGAACAGCTACAGGCTGCGGCCGGGCACAAGCGTGTTGGACTTCGCCGAGGCGATCGCCGAGCGCATCGTCTTTGAGGGTCCAGACACGGTCGCAGCGGTGATCCTCGAGCCGGTGCAGAACGCGGGCGGCTGCTTTACGCCTCCCGACGGGTATTTCGAGCGCGTACGCGAGATCTGCGACGAGCACGACGTGCTGCTGATCTCGGATGAGGTGATCTGCTCCTGGGGGCGCCTCGGTGAATGGTTCGGCGCTCAGCGCTACGGCTACGAGCCCGACATGATCACGACGGCCAAGGGGCTCACGAGCGCGTATGCGCCGATGGGCGCGGTGATCGCCTCCGACAGGATCGCCGTTCCCTTTCAAAGCGGGACGAACAGCTTCCTCCACGGCTTCACATTCGCCGGCCATCCGATCTGCGCCGCGGTCGCGCTCGCCAATATCGATGCGCTCGAGCGAGAGGCCGTGCTCGACAACGTCCGTACCAACGAGCATGCATTCCGCGCGATGCTCGAGTCCCTGCGCGACATTCCGATCGTCGGCGACGTGCGTGGCGCTGGTTACTTTCAGGCGATCGAGCTCGTCAGCGATCAGCAAACCAAGCGGTCATTCAGCCCGGAGGAATCCGAGCGTCTGCTGCGGGGGTTCCTTGCCGGCGAGCTCTACCGCCGCGGACTGATCTGCCGCGCCGACGACCGCGGAGACCCCGTGATCCAGCTCTCGCCGCCATTGATCGCAGGACCGCAGCAGTTCGAGGAGATCGAGGCGATTCTGCGACCCGCCTTGATCGAGGCAGGCAAGCGGATGGGAATCGATGCTGACCGTTAAGGAGCTCCTGGCGGACCTCGACATCCGCGTGCTCGCCGGAGACGGCGGCCTGGAGCTCCCGATCCGCTGGGTTCACATCTCCGAGCTGCTTGATCCGACGCCGTGGCTGTCCGGTGGCGAGGTGCTGCTGACGACCGGCCTGCAGCTCGAGGGTGCCGCGCGCCAGCGGGAATTCGTCACCCGGCTGGCTGACCATCAGCTGGCGGCGCTCGGATTCGGAACGGGATTTGGGCACGAGCAGGTGCCGAAGGCGCTGCTGGAGGTCGCCGACGAGCGCGACTTTCCAGTGTTCGAGGTCCCCTACGAGCTGCCGTTCATCGCGATCACCGAGGCCGCGTTCACGCGTCTTGTCAACGAGCAGTACGCGATCCTGCGCCGCGCGATCGGGGCTCAGGAACGGCTCGAGCGGATCGTGCTCTCGCAACGCGGTCTCCAGGCACTGGTCGGATCGCTGGCGACGCTGATCGGCGCGACCGTGGTCGTGCTCGACCCGCGTGGCGAAGCGCGAGCGCAACACGTCTTCCAGCGGGCGTTGGATCCAGATGCGCTGAGCCGCCTGCAGGATGAGATCCGCGAACGTACCCGCAGCCGCGACGTTCAAGCGTTTGCGCCTGCCGCTCCGGGCGGCATTGCCCTGCCGGTTCCCGCGGACGGTGCCCCAGAAGCCTGGCTCGTCGCGATCAAGGACGCCGCGCCGCTGTCGGACTTCGACCGGCTGACGCTTCACCAGGCCGTTACGATCGTCGCGCTCGAGTTGCTACGCGCGCGTGTAGCCGGAGACACCGAGCGGCGGCTGGCAGGCGATGTGCTGGCCGCGCTGCTGAGCGGCGAACTCACCGACCCTGAGCTGAGCCGCAGGCTGGCACCCTTCGGCCTGCACGAGCGCGTGGCGGCGATCGTCCTGGAGCGCACCGATGGCGGCCGTGGCTCGCCGGCCCCCGCGGAGGCGGCCCTGCTGGGTGCGCTGCGTGACGAGGCGATCCCTTCGCTGGTCGCCTCGAGCGGGGCGCTCACGTGTGCGCTCGTGCCGGGAATGGCGGAGGACGAGTTGTTCCCGCTGGCTGTGCGCGTCAGCGCGCTGGTCGCTGCGGAGCTTGAGGAGCCTGCCCGGCTTGGCGTCGGGCGTCCAGTGAGCACCGAGCGCGCTCGCCGAAGCTTCCATGAGGGACGCTGCGCGCTCGAGGCGGTCGCGCTGGGTGCCGGCAACGGATCGACCCCGGGCCCGATTGCCACCTACAAGGACCTGGGCTCGTTCGAGCTGCTGCTCTCGCTTCAGGATGACGAGGCGCTGAGGCTGTTTTGCGACTCCGTGCTCGGCCCGATCGAGGCGAGCGAGGGGCATTACGGCGGCGAGCTGATGCGCTCACTTGAGGCGTTCATCGAGGAGAACGGGCAGTGGGAGCGTGCTGCGAAGCGCCTCTACTGTCACCGTCACACGCTGCGCTACAGGATCCGGCGTGTCGAGGAGCTGACGGGCCGCTCACTGTCGAGCGCCCGTGACCGGATCGACTTCTGGTTGGCTCTGCGCGGGAGGGAGCTGGTCGGATGAACGTCGGCGTCCCCACCGAGGTCAAGCCCGATGAGTACCGGGTGGCGCTGACGCCGTCCGGCGTGCGAGAGCTGGTCGATGCCGGCCACCAGGTGTTCGTGCAGCGCGGGGCTGGTGCCGGATCCGCGATCTCCGATGACGCCTACGCCGCCCAGGGCGCCGTGATCCTCCCCGATGCCGATGCCGTCTTCGGTGAGGCCGCGCTGATCGTGAAGGTGAAGGAACCCCAGCCAGACGAGGTGACGCGGCTGCAAGCGCACCACACGTTGTTCACGTTCCTCCATCTCGCCGCCGAGCCTGCCCTCACCCGGGGGCTGATGGACTCCGGCGCAACCTGCATCGCGTACGAGACGGTCGAGGACGGCGTTGGGCGGCTGCCGCTGCTCGCGCCGATGTCAGAAGTGGCCGGCAAGATCGCGACCCAGGCGGGGGCGTTCATCCTCGAGAAGCCCCTGGGTGGCCGGGGCATCCTGTTGGGCGGCGTTCCGGGCGTCGCCGCCGCGAACGTGATGATCATCGGTGGCGGTGTCGTCGGGATGAACGCGTCTTTCATCGCGCTTGGGATGGAGGCGACGGTGTACGTGCTCGATCGGAATATCGAGCGCTTGCGTGAGCTCGACATCGCGCTCGGCGGGCGCCCCAAGACGTGCTTCGCCTCGACGCTTGAGATCGAGCAGCGGCTGCCTGAGATGGACCTTGTGATCGGTGCAGTGCTTGTTCACGGCGCGCGGGCCCCGCGCGTGATCACCCGGGAGCAGCTCGCATTGATGAAGCCGCATGCGGTGCTGGTCGACGTCTCGATCGATCAGGGCGGCTGCTTCGAGACCTCCCGACCGACGACCCACTCCGATCCGACCTACGAGGTCGATGGCATCACCCACTACTGCGTCACGAACATGCCGGGCGCGGTCCCCGTCACCTCGACCTACGCGCTGACGAACGCGACAATGCCATACGTCCTCTCGATCTCAAACGACGGGGTTGCGGCTGCGGTGAGGGCCAATCCGGGGTTGAAGCTCGGGGTCAACGTCGCCGGTGGTCACGTCACCTACTCACCGGTTGCCGACGCCGTTGGAGTGCCGTGCGCGTCTGTCGAGGAGGCGCTCGCGGCTCATCCTGCCCGCGCCTGAGCCGCGGCCAGCGCCTGCCGCTCGAGTGCCGGCCGGGCGGCCGCGGCGGCTGCGCTTGCCTTCCCCTCCGCCAGCTTGTGAGCTTGAGCGAGCGCCGTCGTTTGTGCCTGCCGCGCCAGCAAGGCAGCCCGATTGCCGGCTCGGCCCAGCGCCTCGGTCCGCGCACGCTGGAGCGCGGCCTGGTAAGCGCTTGCGAGCGCTGAGGAGTGAGCCGCGTCGGTTGTGCTGCCGCGGGCGCAGGCGCGCCGGGTGACGTTGGCGAGCGCTGTGACCGAGATCGTCCGTGAAACGGTTGCTTGCTCTGTGACCGTTTCCGAGCGGGTCACGATGAACGTCCCATGCCTGCCCTTGGCGTGCTCGCTGACCACGAGCGGAACGGAGACGCTCGCGGTGGCGCGCAGGGGTGCCTTGACCGTCGCCGCGGCGCGCGCGGTGGCCCTGGCGCAGTCGCGAGTGGGACCCGAGCCGATAACGGTTGGAGTCGTCTGATGCTGCGATCCGCCTTGCCCTGCGAGCAGCAGCACAATCCCTACCGGAAGCAGGATCGCGACGAGCACCAGCGCGAAGCGGGGACGGGGCATTCGCCCTGCTAGCCTCCGCGACCGATGCCGACCACCAGCCAGCTGATCCGCAAGGGCCGCACGGCCCCGAAGAAGAAGCTTGCCACGCCGGGCCTGAAGTCTGGCAAAGGCCGCAAGAAGAAGGTCGCAGCGCCGCAGCGCCGCGGCGTGTGCACACGCGTGTATACGACCACTCCGAAGAAGCCGAATTCCGCTTTGCGCAAGGTGGCCCGCGTGCGACTCACGAACGGGATGGAGGTCGGCGCATACATCCCTGGGGAGGGTCACAACCTTCAGGAGCACTCCGTCGTGCTCGTGCGTGGCGGCCGCGTGAAGGACCTTCCGGGCTTCCGCTACAAGGTGATTCGCGGCACGCTCGATGCAGCCGGCGTCGGCGACCGCAAGAAGGCCCGCTCGCAGTACGGCGTGAAGGCCAAGTAATTGCCTCGCAGAGCAGCAGCCCAAGTCCGCCGGATCGAACCCGACCCGGTCCACCGCAATCGCCTCGTCCAGCAGGTCATCAACAAGGTGATGCTCGACGGCAAGAAGCCGGTGGCCGAGAAGATCGTCTATGACGCCCTCGCGATCCTCGGTGAGCGGTCTGGCAAGAATCCGGTCGAGCAGCTCGACGCTGGCGTCAAGGCACTAACGCCCGTGCTCGAGGTCCGCTCGCGCCGCGTCGGCGGCGCCACCTACCAGGTGCCGGTCGAGGTGCCTGCCGTCCGGGCGCGGACGCTCGCCGTCCGCTGGCTCGTCCA
Source organism: uncultured Solirubrobacterales bacterium (assembly GCA_963849295.1). GTDB lineage: Bacteria > Actinomycetota > Thermoleophilia > Solirubrobacterales > Solirubrobacteraceae > Palsa-465. Next base: position 335,859 of record CAWKGU010000010.1, on the reverse strand, counting down.
GTTCGCCCGCCAGCGGCGTGAGAAGACGATGGCCGAGCGTCTGGCCAATGAGTTGCTCGATGCCCAGCAGCAGCAGGGCAACGCCTTCAAGCGCAAGGACGACATCTACCGGATGGCTCAGGCGAACAAGGCGTTCGCTCATTACCGCTGGTAATTAGGTAGGGCGGGCCACATGTGGCCCGCCCCCGGCCGGTGCATGCACCGGCCGGCGGGGTGGCGCATGCGCCACCCCGAACAGCAAAAAGAGGGCTGCCCACCGCACGGGACCGGGGGCTGCGGTGGAACAACCCTCTTCTCAAATGTAGCGGCGGGATTTGGCTTCTCAGCGCTCACGGGGGGCGGTTGTCAGACCGCTAACACCCCGGGGAGGTCCAAGCAGGATGAACGCGCACGCGCACGTGATGATCAGCATCGCCGCGCCGGCAGTTTCCATGTACAGGCCGGCACTCGGAGTGGCGTTGGCCAGCTGGAGATGAGTGCTGGGAGAGCCGATCAGGAGGCTCTGGGCGTGGGCGTCGGGCAGATCGCCGAGCAGCGCGATCAGCAACGCCACGATCCCTAACACCCCGACGGCCAGCAGCGCGGGCCGGCTGCCCGTCCGCTGAGCGCCGAGCGCGAAGGCGCCGGAGACGACCGCGATCAAGGCCATCGAGTAGGCATGATGCGAGCCCGTCCCGATCGATTTGATTGGTCCTGGACTGCTCGCGGTGTGGATCTCGAACAGCGTGGTGAATTCGGCCACGATCAAAAGCAGCGCGCCGAGCAGCCCGCCAGCGATAACAAGTGCCCCGATGGGGCCGGTGAAACCTGTCCGTTTAAGCATGAAAGGCCCCAGAAATCCACCGATCCTCTGCTATATTCGAGCTTCGCCTCGGGCGGCGTGGCGCGAAGTCACGCCCTGGCGTGGGCCCCTGAGGCCATTTTTTATGTCCGCACTGTTCCAAGCGTTATGCCTCGCAAGTTCTCCCTGGAAAACACCCGCAATATCGGGATCATGGCTCACATCGACGCCGGTAAGACGACGACGACTGAGCGCATCCTCTATTACACAGGGCGGACCTACAAGATGGGGGAGGTTCACGAAGGCGCCGCCGTCATGGACTGGATGGCGCAGGAGCAGGAGCGCGGGATAACGATCACCTCCGCCGCGACGACGGCGGAGTGGAACGGCCACCGGATCAACATCATCGACACCCCCGGGCACGTCGACTTCACCGTCGAGGTCGAGCGCTCGCTGCGGGTGCTGGACGGCGCGATCGCCCTGTTCGACTCGGTCGCGGGGGTCGAGCCCCAGTCCGAGACGGTCTGGCGGCAGGCCGACAAGTACCGCGTCCCGCGGATCGCCTACATCAACAAGATGGACCGCATCGGAGCGGACTTCGATCGCGGCGTGCAGACGATGGTCGATCGGCTCGGCGCTCATCCCGTGCCGATCCAGCTCCCGATCGGCTCCGAGGCCGAGTTCACCGGTGTAGTCGACCTCGTTGCCAACAAGGCGATCCTCTACAAAGACGAGCTTGGCAAGGAGCAGGAGGTCGTCGAGATCCCGGCCGAGCTGTCAGAGCCGGCTGCCGCCGCCCGCGAGCACCTGCTCGAGGAGGTCTCCCACTACGACGACGAGCTGCTCGAGATGATCCTCGAGGAGCAGGAGATCCCGGCGGAGCGGCTCAAGGCGGCGATCCGCAAGGCCACGCTCGATATCCGACTGACCCCCGTCCTGTGTGGATCGAGCTTCAAAAACAAGGGTGTGCAGCCACTGCTCGACGCGGTGATCGACTACCTCCCCAGCCCGCTCGACGTGCCTCCGGTTGAGGGTGTCGAGCCGGCGAAGGGCTCGGACAACGGTGGCGAGCAGCCGGCGGTGCGCAAGGCCGACGACGGAGAGCCGTTCGCTGCACTCGTGCACAAGATCATGGCCGACCCTTACGTCGGCAAGCTCACCTACTTCCGCGTCTACTCGGGCCGGCTCGAGGCGGGGTCGCGCGTCCTCAACGTCAACACCGGCCGGACCGAGCGGATCGGCCGGATCCTGATGATGCACGCCAACGAGCGTGAGGAGGTCAAGGAGGTCTACGCCGGCGACATCGCCGCCGGAGTCGGAATCAAGCAGGTCGCGACCGGCGACACGCTCGCGGCCCCCGACCGGCCGATCAAGCTCGAGACGATCGAGTTCCCCGAGCCGGTGATCAAGGTCGCGATCGAGCCCAAGACAAAGGCCGACCAGGAGAAGATGTCAACCGCGCTGGGGCGGCTCGCCGAGGAGGACCCCACCTTCCAGGTGCGCACCAACGAGGAGACTGGGCAGACCGAGATCTCCGGCATGGGAGAGCTTCACCTCGAGGTGCTGGTCGACCGGATGCTGCGCGAGTACAAGGTCGACGCCAACGTGGGCCGCCCGCAGGTCTCCTACCGCGAGACGATCAAGGGCACGGCGGAGAAGATCGAGGGTCGGTTCGTGCGCCAGACCGGCGGCGCCGGTCAGTACGGAATCGTCTACATCGATCTCGAGCCGGCGCCCGGCGAGGGCTTCGACTTCGTCAACAAGGTCAAGGGCGGAGCGATCCCCACCGAGTTCATCCCCGCGGTCGAGAAGGGGATCGAGGAGGCGATGGAGAACGGGCCGCGGGCGGGCTATCAGATGGTCGACGTCCGGGTGACGCTGACCGACGGCAAGTACCACGACACCGACTCGAGCGAGATCGCCTTCAAGGTGGCCGGCTCACTGGCTCTGAAGGAAGCCGCGCAACGTGCCAAGCCGGTGCTGCTCGAGCCCATCTTCGCGGTCGAGGTGGTCACCCCCGAGGAGTTCATGGGCGATGTGATCGGCGACCTCAACCGCCGGCGCGGCCATGTCCAGGGGATGGAGCAGCGCGGCAACGCCCAGGCGATCAGCGCCTACGTGCCGCTCGCCGAGATGTTCGGATACGCCACCGACCTGCGGTCGACGACCCAGGGCCGGGCGACCTACACGATGCAGTTCGAGCGCTACGACGAGGTACCGGCAAACATTGCCGAGAAGGTTGTAGGCGAGCTGCAGCCAGTCTAGGAATCTAGATACGATGAATCGTTCGCCTGCGGGGCGAGCACAAACCTGAAAAGCGAAGGAGCGACATCAAGTGGCGAAAGCCAAATTCGAGCGCGACAAGCCCCATGTCAACGTCGGCACCATCGGTCACATCGACCATGGCAAGACGACGCTGACCGCCGCCATCACGAAGGTGCTGAACGAGCGGTTCGGCGGCACCGAGGTGCGATCGTTCGAATCGATCGACAACGCTCCTGAGGAGAAGGCGCGCGGAATCACGATCGCGACCTCCCACGTCGAGTACCAGACCCCCAACCGGCACTACGCCCACGTTGACTGCCCGGGGCATGCTGACTACGTCAAGAACATGATCACCGGCGCGGCGCAGATGGACGGGGCGATCCTCGTCGTCTCGGCCGCAGACGGCGCAATGCCGCAGACGCGCGAGCACATCCTCCTGGCGCGCCAGGTCGGCGTTCCCTACATCGTCGTGTTCCTCAACAAGGCCGACATGGTCGACGACCCCGAGCTGCTCGAGCTCGTCGAGGTCGAGATCCGCGACCTGTTGTCCGAGTACGAGTTCCCGGGAGACGACATCCCGTTCATCACCGGCTCGGCGCTGAAGGCGCTGGAGGGCGACACGGACGCCGAGGCGAAGATCCTCGAGCTCGCGGAGGCGCTCGACAGCTACATCCCCGAACCCGTCCGCGACCTCGACAGGCCGTTCCTGATGCCGGTCGAGGACGTGTTCTCGATCACCGGCCGCGGCACTGTCGCCACCGGACGGATCGAGCAGGGCGTGATCAAGACAGGCGAGACGGTCGAGGTCGTCGGCATCAAGGCGACCGAGTCGACCGTCGTGACCGGCGTCGAGATGTTCAAGAAGATCCTCGATCAGGGCCAGGCGGGCGACAACGTCGGTTGTCTGCTCCGCGGGACCAAGCGCGAGGAGATCGAACGCGGGCAGGTGCTTTGCAAGCCCGGCTCGATCACGCCGCACACGAAGTTCAAGTCGGAGGTGTATGTCCTGAAGAAGGAGGAGGGTGGCCGGCACACCCCGTTCTTCACGGGCTACCGTCCGCAGTTCTACTTCCGCACGACCGACGTCACTGGCGTGGCCAAGCTGCCCGAGGGCACCGAGATGGTGATGCCCGGTGACAACGTCCAGATGGAGATCGAGCTGATCCAGCCGATCGCCATGGACCAGGGTCTGCGGTTCGCGATCCGCGAGGGCGGCCGGACGGTCGGCTCGGGGGTCGTAACCGAAGTCATCGAGTAAGTGAATGGGCGGCGCGGCCCTCTCGGGCGCGCCGCCTTTTGTTAGTAAGAGATACGACCTTTTCGGGGTGGGCCCCGTTTTCGGGCTCGCCCCGTTTTTGAGACTGCCTGTGGCAACAATCGCCCAAAACAAAATCCGGATTCGCCTCAAGTCCTACGACCACACGGCGATTGAGACGGCGGCGAAAGAGATCGTCGAGACGGCCACGCGCACCGGCGCGACCGTCTCTGGGCCCGTGCCCCTGCCCACCGAGAAGAACGTATACGTGGTCATCCGCTCGCCGTTCAAGGACAAGGACTCGCGCGAGCACTTCGAGATCCGCACCCACAAGCGTCTGATCGACATCCACCAGCCGACGCCGAAGACGGTCGATTCGCTCCAGCGCCTCGACCACCTTCCGGCGGGCGTGGACATCGAGATCAGGCTGGCGTCATAGGAGCATCCGTGGCGGCGATCTTGGCGCGCAAGCTCGGTATGACGCAGCGGTTCGGCGATGACGGCCGGGTCGAGCGAGTCACGGTGCTAGAGGCGGGCCCGTGCCCGGTTACGGCGATCCGGACTGTCGAGCGCGACGGCTACGAGGCCGTGCAGCTTGCCTTCGACGCCTGCCGTGAGAAGGCGCTCTCGCGCGCCGAGCTGGGCCATTTGAAGAAGGCTGACGCCTCCGCGCATCGCGTCGTTAAGGAATTTCGCGATGAGGTCGGCGAGCTGCTCGTTGGCTCCGTGGTCACTGCCGACGCGTTTGAGCTCGGGGACCGCGTGAAGGTTTCCGGCGTATCGAAGGGCAAGGGCTTCCAGGGCACGATCAAGCGCCACAACTTCTCCTCAGGCCCGAAGTCGCACGGCTCGCACAACGTCCGGGCTCCGGGTTCGATCGGCGCCTCGGCGACTCCTTCGCGGGTGTTCCGCGGAATGCGCGGACCGGGACGGATGGGCGGCGGCCGCGTGACCCAGCGCGGCCTCACCGTGGTCGACGTTCGGGGCGATCAGGGCTTGCTGCTCGTGCGCGGCGCGGTCCCCGGGCCGCGTGGCGGTGTCGTGGAGGTGCGCTCTGATGGCTGATTTGAAGGCCCCCGTGCTCGGAGGCGGGTCGGTCGCGCTCGACGCGAGCGCGTTCGGCGCGCGCTTCAACATGCCGCTGGTCCACGAGGCTGCGCGGGCGGAGCTGAACGCCCGCCGCCGCGGCACGGCATCGACGCTGACGCGCGGCCAGGTTCGCGGCGGCGGGGCAAAGCCCTGGCGACAGAAGGGAACCGGTCGCGCCCGCGCCGGCTCATCGCGCTCCCCGGTGTGGACCGGGGGTGGGACAGTGTTCGGGCCGGCGCCCCGGTCCTACGTGGTGAAGGTCAACCGCAAGGCGCGCCGGGCGGCGCTCCGCTCTGTGCTCTCCGAGCACGCCGGCCGCGGATCGGTGGCGGTGTTCGACGCTGCGGCCTTCGAGGAGCCCTCGACGTCCCGGGCGGCGTCCCTCCTCTCCGACTGGGGCGCAGCTACACCCACGCTGGTCATTCTGGCGGACGAAGAAGCGGGCGCCGGAAAGTCGTTCAGGAACATTGTGCGGGTGTCGGTGATGCCCGTCGCGGACGCCGGGGTGGCCGACGTGATCGGGGCGGCATCGCTGCTCGTGTCCGAGGCGGCACTGCCGGTGCTGGTCGGTCGCGCGGAGGGTGGGCCTCAGCCCGCCCAGTCAAGCGAGGCTGGAGGCCGAGCTGCCAAGTCAGAACGCGAGGCTGGAGGCCGAGCTGCCAAGTCAGAACGCGGGGCTGGAGGCCCAGCGGAGGAGACCCCCACCTGATGGAGCCTAGCCAGGTGATCGTTCGGCCCGTGGTCTCCGAGAAGACGTTCGTGCTCGCCGAGGTCGGCAAGTACACCTTCCGTGTGCACGACCGCGCCCATAAGACCCAGATCCGCCAGGCGATAGAGGCGTTGTTCGATGTGCACGTCGTCGAAGTACGGACCGCCTCGGTCAAATCGAAGCCCAAGCGCCGTGGCCAGACGTCGGGTCGTACGCGCCAATGGAAGAAGGCGATTGTTCAGGTTCGCGAAGGCGAGACGATCCCGATCTTCCGCGGGCTGGAGGGAACCGAATGATGGGCGGCGTTGGGATATTTCTCGGGCATAGACCGAGAAATCGCCCAGTGGACACTGACTGATGCCGATTCGTAATCCCAAACCCACTTCACCCGGACGCCGGTTCGTCACGTACTCGGACTTCGCCGAGATCACCTGCTCGGAGCCCGAGAAGTCGCTGACAGAGGGCCTGAAGAAGTCCGGGGGACGCAACGCGCATGGGCGCAAGACCTCGCGGCACCGGGGCGGCGGCGCCAAGCGGCTGTACCGCAAGATCGACTTCAAGCGCCGCAAGGACGGCGTTCCGGCGAAGGTGGCGGAGATCGAGTACGACCCCAACCGCTCGGCGTACATCGCGCTGCTGCACTACGCCGACGGGGAGAAGCGCTACATCCTCGCGCCCCAGCGGCTGCGGGTGGGCGCCACCGTCGAGTCGGGACCGGGCGCGGACATCCGCGTGGGCAACAGCCTGCCGCTCGCCAACATGCCCCCCGGCACGGTCGTGCACAACGTCGAGCTCGTTCCTGGGCGCGGGGGCCAGATGGCGCGCGCCGCCGGCGCCGGAGTGCAGCTGCTGGCGAAGGAGGGCGACTACGTGACCCTGCGACTGCCGTCCGGGGAGATGCGAATGGTGCGCGCCGAGTGCCGCGCGACCGTCGGCACGATCGGCAACAGCGACCACCAGAACGTCAAGATCGGCAAGGCCGGGCGTAAGCGCCACATGGGCGTTCGGCCGCAGACCCGCGGTACCGCGATGAACCCCGTTGACCACCCCCACGGTGGCGGCGAGGGCTCGACCACCCCGGGCCGCCATCCCGTGACCCCGTGGGGAGTGCCGACGCTCGGATACAGAACTCGGAAGAAGCGCAAGGACTCCGACAAGTACATCGTCCGCGGCCGCAGGAGGGGTAAGAAGCGATGAGTCGCTCGAGCAAGAAGGGACCCTTCGTCGAGGAGCGGCTGATGGCGCGGATCGAGGCGATGAACTCCTCTGGCGAGAAGCGCATGATCAAGACGTGGTCGCGCACCTCGACGATCTTCCCGGAGATGGTCGGCCACACGATCGCGGTCCACGACGGCCGCAAGCACGTGCCGGTGTTCATCTCTGAGTCGATGGTCGGGCACAAGCTCGGCGAGTTCGCCCCGACGCGGCTGTTTCGAGGGCATGCGGGGACGGCGAAGAGGCGGTAATGGCTGAAGAATCCGAGAAGAAGCCGCGGCGGCAGCGCGCGCGCAAGCCGAAGGTGGAGGGCGCACCCGCCTCGGAAGCACAGCGCGAGGCCGACTCGCCCTCAGCCGAAGAGGCTTCGAGCCGCCCCTCGAGCTGAGGACGCCGCCGCTGAAGAAGCGACCGAGGTCGTCCTGGAGGCAGACGACGAGGCGGAGGGCGAATCCGAGCTGCCCGAGACCGAGGGTGAATCTGAAGCTGAGGGGGAGGCATCTGGGTCGGAAGCCCTCGCGTCCGAGACCGAGGCCCCTCGACCCAAGCCGAAAGCGCGCCGGGCTTCCGAGGGGGATGCGACCGCCTCAGCGAAGCCGACCCGGCGACGGACAAAGGAGAAGCCGCCTGGCCCGCCGCCCGTCGTCAGGGCACAGGCGAAGTATGTGCGCTCCTCGGCCCGCAAGGCGCGGTTGGTGTGTGACCACATTCGGGGCAAAGACGTTGAGGAGGCACGGTCTATATTGGCTCACACGCCGCGAGCGATCGCACGCGACTGGAGCAAGTTGCTCGAGTCCGCGATCGCGAACGCCGAGCACAACCACGAGCTCGTTGGCGAGGACCTGTATGTGATGGCCGTCAAGGCCGACGAGGGTCCGACGATCAGGCGGTTCCGGCCGCGCGCGATGGGCCGCGCGACCAGGATCCGCAAGCGCACCGCTCACCTCACGATTTTGCTCACGCCGAAGGAATAGTTAGAAGGGTTATGGGTCAAAAAGTTCATCCCGAGTCGATTCGCGTGGGCTACATCCACGACTGGAAGTCGAACTGGTTCAACGAGCGGAACTTCTCCGACTACCTGCACGAGGACACGCAGATCCGCGAGCACATCATTGGCAGGCTCTCGCACGCGGGTCTCTCGGACATCACCATTCGCAAGAACGCCACCGAGGTCGAGGTGAACATCCACACCGCGCGGCCCGGGATCGTGATCGGCAAGTCCGGATCCGAGGTCGACCAGCTACGGCGGGACCTGCACCGGATCACGAACAAGCAGGTCAAGGTCAACATCCTGGAGATCAAGCGCCCCGAGCTCGACGCGCGCCTGGTGGCGCAGTCGATCGCCGAGCAGCTGCAGAATCGCGTCGCGTTTCGCCGCGCGATGAAGCGCGCGCTGACCAGCGCGATGCGCTCGGGCGCCAAGGGCGTCAAGGTCCAGGTCTCGGGCCGCCTCGGCGGCGCCGAGATGGCGCGGACCGAGGGCTACTCCGATGGTCGGGTGCCACTGCACACGCTGCGCGCTGACATCGACTACGGGTTCCACGAGGCCCGTACGACGTTCGGCAGGATCGGCGTCAAGTGCTGGATAAACAAGGGCGAGATCATGCCCGAGGGCTATACGGGCGCGGACCTGACGATCATGGACGAGCCCTCGCCGCAGGCGCCGGAGCGCCCCGGCCGCGACGGCCGCGGAGGCCGCGATGGGCGCGGACGCGGCGGACAAGGCGGCCGCGGCGGTCCGGGCGGACGCGGGGGCCAGGGAGGCCGCGGTGGTCAGGGCGGACGGGGAGGCCAGGGAGGCCAGGAGGGAGGCCGCGGACCTCGTGGAGGCGGGCGCCGCAGCCCGCGGGAAGGCGAGCCCCAGGGTTCCGCTCCGACACCGCCCGAGGGCGGAGGTGAGGGCTGATGCTCTCTCCCAAGCGGGTCAAGCACCGCAAGCAACATCGTGGGCGGCGCGCCGGCCTCTCACGCGGGCAGGTGCGTGTCCAGTTCGGCGAGTACGGCTTGAAGTCGATGGACGCGGGCTGGCTCACCAACCGCCAGATCGAGGCCGCTCGAATTGCGATGACCCGCAAGATCAAGCGTGGCGGCAAGGTCTGGATCAACGTCTATCCGGACAAGCCGTTCACGAAGAAGCCCGCCGAGACCCGGATGGGATCGGGCAAGGGCTCACCCGAGGGGTGGGTCGCGGTGGTGAAGCCCGGGCGCGTGATGTTCGAGCTCGCGGGCGTGCCCGAGTCACTCGCGCGTGAGGCGATGCGACTTGCGGGCCACAAGCTGCCGGTGCGAACGAAGTTTGTGATGCGGGAGGACCACTAGCGTGAAGGCGCCCGAGCTACGGGACATGAGCGATGCCGACCTCCGTGAGCACGTCGAGACCGCGCGGCGCGAGCTGTTCGGTCTGCGCTTCCAACACGCGACCGGAGAGCTGGACAACACGGCGGGATTGGTCCGCGCGAAGCGGGAAGTCGCCCGGGCGCTGACGATCGCGCGAGAGCGAGAACTAGAGATCAATGGCTGAGGAAGAAGAGATCGAGAACACTGGAGCCGAGGCGTCGGAGGACGAGCCGACGTCGGACGCACCGCCTGCGAGTGCGTCCGACGCCGAACCCACCTCCGAGGCGGGCTCAGCGCCTATCGAAGGGGAAGCAGATACCCCTGAGGAGGCGGCACTGGAGCCAGCCGTGCCGGCCGAGGCTGCCGCCGAGGCGCTGTCCCCAAGGCAGCGAAAGCGGCAGGCCAAGGCGGCCAAGGCCGCGCAGCAGCCGGCCAAGCCGCCGCGCAGCGCCGAGGAGCGCCAAGCCGAGCGCGTGACAGGGCGCCAGCGCAAGGCCCAGGTCCGTCGCACGGCCCGCGAGCGCGCACGCGCCAGTGTGCGCACCAGCGACGAGCCCGCGCGCCAGACACCGCCGCGCGAGCACCAGCCGGGCGTACAGAAGACCCGTCAGGGCGTGGTCGTCTCAGACAGTCCCGACAAGACGATCGCGGTCCGGATCGACATCACCCGACGCCATCGCGAGTACAAGAAGATCGTGCGCACATCGAACACCCTGCACGCTCACGACGAGCGCAACGACGCCCACGTTGGCGACACCGTGGTTGTTCGCGAGTGCCGGCCGCTGTCGCGCACCAAGCGCTGGCGGCTGATCGAAGTGGTGGAGCGCGCGAAGTGATCCAGAACGAGACTCGCATGCGGGTAGCCGATAACACCGGCGCCCGAGAGATCCTCGTGATCCGGATCAAGGGTGGCCACCGCCGGCGCTACGCCGGGGTAGGGGACGTGATCACCGCGACCGTCAAGCAGGCAAGCCCGCAGGGCTCCGTGCGTAAAGGGGAAGTCGTGACGGCCGTGGTGGTCCGGACGAAGAAGTCATATGGGCGCGAGGACGGAACCTACATCGGCTTTGACGAGAACGCGGCCGTGCTGATCGATGCCCAGAACAACCCCCGCGGCACCCGCATCTTCGGACCCGTCGCGCGCGAATTGCGCGAGCGCAACTTCATGAAGATCGTCTCGCTCGCCCCGGAGGTGCTGTAGTGGCTCCTCGCATCAAGTCCGACGACCAGGTTGTCGTGATCGGCGGCAAGGACCGCGGCAAGCGCGGCAGGGTGCTGCGAGTCGACCCCAAGCATGATCGTGTCTATGTCGAAGGCCTCAACATCGTCAAGCGCCACCAGCGACCCCGGCAGGTGACAGGCGCTCAGCGCGCCGAGCAGGTCGGCGGCGTGATCGAGAAGGAGGGCCCGATCCACATCTCCAACGTGATGCTCGTCGACCCCAAGGACGACAAGCCCACGCGGCTCGGGGTCGAGACCTCCGATGATGGCAAGCGCTATCGGGTCGCACGGCGAAGCGGAACCAAGCTCGACTGATGCCCGCGCGACTCAAGACCCGCTACCTCGAAGAGATCCGGCCGCAGCTGGTGCAGCGGTTCGGCTACTCGACGCCGATGCAGGCTCCAAGGATCGACAAGATCACCGTCAACATGGGCGTCGGCGATGCCAAGCAGGACTCGAAGGTGCTGGAGTCCGCGACCGAACAGCTCGCCACGATTACAGGCCAGCGGCCCAACGTGAGGCGCGCGCGTAAATCGATCGCACAGTTCAAGATCCGTGACGGAATGCCCGTCGGGGTCGCGGTGACGCTGCGCGGCGAGCGCTCCTACGAGTTCCTTGATCGGCTGATGTCGATCGCGATCCCGCGGATCCGGGACTTCCGTGGCCTCAGCCCCCGCTCGTTCGATGGGCGCGGCAACTACTCCATGGGTGTCCGCGAGCAGATCATCTTCCCCGAGGTCGACTACGACGAGATCGACCAGGTGAGGGGCCTCGATATCACGATCACAACAACGGCTGGGAGCGATGAGGAGTCGTTCGCACTGCTCGAGGCGCTCGGCATGCCATTCTCCCGGGAGGGCCGCCCCCAGGCTGCGGCTCCCGCTCAGGAATAGAAGGAGCCTATGGCCAAGGTCTCACAACGAGTTCGTCAGCAGCGCACACCGAAATACAAGACCCGTGGGTACACCCGCTGCCGTCGCTGCGGACGCGCGCGCGCCGTGTATCGAAAGTTCGGTGTGTGCCGGATCTGCCTGCGCGAGCTCGCGCACAACGGCTACGTCCCCGGCATGACGAAGTCGAGCTGGTGATGAGGTCCCCTTGCCTCCATCCAGTCGGCGTTTTGGATGACGTCTGCGGGCCTCCAGCCCGCAGTGACCGCTCGCCGGAGGCTCGCTCATGTCGATGACCGACCCCGTCGCCGATTTCCTGACCCGCCTGCGCAACGGGGCCAAGGCGCAGCATCATGACGTCGCGATTCCCTCGTCGAATCTCAAGCGCGAGGTCGCCCGGATCCTGCAGGAGCAGGGCTACATCGAGGCCTACGAGGTGCGCCCTGCCGCTGGGGATCGTCCCGGGGAGGAGATCGTCGTGACGCTCAAGTACACCGAGGACCGCAAGCCCGTGATCACTGGGCTCGAGCGGGTGTCGCGTCCCGGTCAGCGCACGTACGTGGACCATGCGCACATTCCGCGGATCCAGGGCGGAATGGGCACGGCGATCATTTCCACTTCCAAGGGCGTGATGACAGGCCATGACGCCCGGCGCGAGGGCGTCGGGGGAGAAGTAGTGGCGCGGGTTTGGTGAGTGGCGGATGTCGCGGATCGGAAGAAGGCCCATCCCTGTCCCCTCGGGCGTGACGATCGCAGTCGAGCCCGAGCGCGTGACCGTTAACGGCCCAAAAGGCGAGCTGACCGAGCGGATTCCCCGCGACATCAAGGTCGAGCACGTAGGCGAGGAGCTGCTCGTCACGCGCCCCACCGACCGGGGAGAGCACCGCGCGCTGCACGGTCTGACCCGGACGCTGGTCGCCAACATGGTGCACGGCGTGACCGATGGGTTCGAGAAGCGACTCGAGATCCAGGGCGTCGGCTACCGTGCCCAGCTCCGGGGCCGCGACCTGGAGCTGGCGGTTGGGTACTCCCACTCTGTCCCGGTCAAGGCGCCGGACGGAATCGAATTCGAGGTTCCGCAGCCGAACCGGATCGTCGTCAAGGGTGCGTCCAAGCAGCAGGTCGGCGAGGTCGCGGCCTACATCCGCAAGCAGCGCAAGCCTGAGCCCTACAAGGGCAAGGGCATCCGCTACGAGGGCGAGTACGTCGCGCGGAAGGTCGGTAAGCGAGCGTGACCGTCCTCACCAAGCCCGAGAAGCGACTCAAGCGCCGCCGGCGGGTGCGTGCGAAAGTCCATGGGACCGCGGAGCGCCCGCGTGTTTCGGTGTTTCGCTCCAACCGCGGGATCTTCGTCCAGCTGATAGACGACGATGCCGGCCGCACGCTTGCCGCAGTCGACTGGACCGAGTCCGAGTTGCGCTCGCTGAAGCCGATCGAGCAGGCAGGCCGCGTCGGCGCCCTGCTGGCCGAGCGCGCAAAGTCCGCTGGGATTTCGGGCGCCGTGTTCGACCGTGGCGGTTACAAGTACCACGGACGGGTCAAAGCGCTAGCCGAGGGCGCCCGTGAGGGCGGCCTGGAGTTCTAGCTACCCTCCGATAGCGATGGCTCGCCAACGAACAGTGTCCGCCACCGGGCTCGACCTCCAGGAGCGCGTGGTCGAGATCAACCGCGTCGCCAAGGTCGTCAAGGGCGGGCGCCGGTTCTCGTTCACGGCATTGGTCGTCGTCGGCGACGAGCGGGAGATCGTCGGAATCGGTTACGGCAAGGCGAACGAAGTCCCCGTCGCGATCCAGAAGGGCGTCGAGCGGGCGAAGAAGAACCTTTATCGCGTGCCCAAGCACGGCTCCACGATCACCCATCAGGTGACCGGCGTGTTCGGCTCCGGGCGGGTGCTGCTCAAGCCAGCCGCCCCGGGCACGGGCGTGATCGCGGGCGGAGGCGTGCGCGCGGTGCTCGAGCTCGCCGGGATCCACGACATCCTGTCCAAGAGCCTCGGCTCGCAGAACCCGATCAACCTTGTCAAGGCGACGATGGCCGGGCTCGAGTCGCTTCGGACGCCGAAGGAGGTCGCGGACCTGCGGGGGCTCAGCATCAATCAGGTCCTAGGGCTTGGGGATGGCGTCGCGCTCGGAACCCCCGGCGCCGAAAGCTCGAATGGGCACGAGGGTCAGCGAACGCGAGGGGGTTCGGACGCGAACGCCTCCCCCAGCGATGACGCACCCGCTGAGCCCCAAACGTCATGAGCAAGCTGCTCGTCACCCAGCGCCGCTCGAAGAACGGCGCGGACAAGCGCCAGCGCGACACGCTTCGCTCGCTTGGGCTGCGCAGAATCGGGCATTCGGTCCAGCACAACGACTCGCCCCAGGTTCGGGGAATGATCCACAAGGTCCGGCATCTGGTCGAGGTCTCCGAGGATGGCTGAGAAGACCTCCGAAGAGACGCGCATCGGATTGCACAACCTGAAGCCGGCCCCGGGCTCGCGCAAGTCGCGCAAGCGTGTCGGGCGCGGCGAGGGTTCGGGCACCGGGAAGACGGCCGGGCGCGGGCAGAAGGGTTGGGGGTCGCGGTCGGGGTCAAAGCGGCGTGCGCGCTTTGAGGGTGGTCAGAACCCGATCCACATGCGGATGCGCAAGCTGCGCGGTCCGCACATGAAGAAGTCGATGCCGTTCGAGCCGTTTCGCACCCACACCCAGCCGGTCAACCTGCTCGACCTCGAGGCACGCTTTGACGCTGGTGCGGCCGTCACGCTCGAGGCAATGCACGCCAAGGGCCTGGCAACACGCAAGGAGGTCCCGGTCAAGGTGCTCGCCAAAGGCGATCTGAGCAAGGCGCTCACGGTCCACGCGCACGCTTTCAGCAAGGCGGCGCAAGAGAAGATCGAGGCGGCCGGCGGGACCTGCCAGGTGATCGCGGCAGGCGCTCCAGAGGAGCCCGAGGTCTAAGCCATGGTCACGACGATCCTTGGCGCCTTCAGGGTCGGCGAGATCCGCAACAAGGTCCTGTTCACCGCGGTGGTGCTAGCGCTCTACCGGCTCGGGACGCACATTCCGGCTCCGGGAATCAGCGCATCGGCCGTCAGCCAGATCCAGAAGTCGAACCTCGGCAGCAACGGAATCCTGGGGTTGCTCAACCTCTTCTCTGGCGGTGCGCTGACCCGGATCGCGATCTTCGCCCTGGGGATCATGCCCTACATCACGGCGTCGATCATCCTGCAGCTGCTGACCGTCGTGATGCCCTCGCTCGAGAAGCTCCAGAAGGAGGGCGAGGTCGGCCAGGCGCGGATCACGCAGTACACCCGCTACCTGACGGTCGGGCTGGCCTTCGCCCAGTCGATCGGCTACGTGTTCCTGTTCCGGAGCCTCGAGAACCAGGCCGGGGTGACGCTGATCCCGAACTTCACGCTGGCGAAGGTGTTCCTGATCGTGGTCTCGCTCACCGCGGGAACCGTGCTGCTGATGTGGATGGGCGAGCTGATCACCCAGCGCGGTATCGGGAACGGTATTTCACTGCTGATCTTCGCCTCGATCGTGTCGAGGATCCCCAACGGAGTCAACTCATGGTGGAACAACCCGGATCAGGTGTTCCGCGTGGTGATGCCGTTCATCGCGATCGGCGTCGTCGCGGCGGTCGTGTTCGTCCAGGAAGGCCAGCGGCGCATTCCGATTCAGTACGCCAAACGCGTGATCGGCCGGCGCATGACGCAGGGCGGACAGACCTACCTGCCCCTGCGCGTGAACATGGCCGGCGTGATCCCGGTGATCTTCGCTGCCAGCGTGATGGCGATCCCCCCGACGATCGGCCAGCTGGTTGGCCACAACCGGAACGGGTTCGCCACCGACCTCGCCAACTTCTTCAACCCCCAGGGGTGGCACTACGTCCTCGGCGAGAGCCTGTTCATCATCCTCTTCACCTACTTCTACACAGCGGTTACGTTCAACCCGGTCGACCAGGCTGACAACCTGAAGAAATACGGCGGGTTCATCCCGGGGGTGAGGCCAGGCAGACCGACGGCCGAATTCCTGGATCGGATCCTGGCGAGACTGACGTTCCCGGGAGCGTTGTTCCTTGCCGCGATCGCCGCGCTGCCGACGGTCCTAATCAACCAAACCAACGCCAATTTCTTCTTCGGCGGGACCTCAATCCTGATCGTGATCGGCGTCGCGCTCGACACGATGAAACAGCTCGAGGCCCAGCTGATGATGCGCAACTACGAGGGTTTCTTGAAGTAGCTAGTCGAGCGCGTCGACCAGTTCGCGCCGCGACTCGATGTCGAGCTTGCGAAAGACGTTGCGCAGGTGGTACTCAACGGTCTTCGGGGTCACGAACAGTGCTTGCGCGATCTCCCGATTCGTCTGACCCGAGGCTGCGAGCTCGGCGATGCGGCGCTCGCTGGGGGTGAGCGACGCCGGTCCGGAGAGGAGCGCCTCGCGCCGGGGCCGGGCGCCCGTGGCGGAGAGCTCGGTGCGGGCGCGCTCGCGCAGCACGGTTGCGCCCCCGTCCCCCGCCATGTCGGCAGCGAGCTGAAGAGGTTCGCGGGCCTCGGTGCGGTGGTTTGCCCGCCGGAGCGCCGCGCCCAGCTCCAGCAGCGTGCGGATCGTCTCGAGCCGTGGCGGCCCCTGCTCGCCAAGCTCGGCTGCCTGGCTGAGGAATTCGATCCGGCGCCCGTTCTGCTCGCACAACCCGACCAGACGCAACGCCCGTACCCGGTCGTGCAGTACGCCCATCGCCTCGGCCTGCCGTAGCGACTCGCGCGCCAGCTCCGCAGCCCGCCCGCGGTCGCCGAGCGCCAGGTACGCAGTCGACGCGATCGCAGGCCATGGTGTGTAGCCGGTCATTGCGGCCTCGTCGCCGAGCGAGCTGCGAAGCGTCGCGACATCCTCGAGCGCTTCCTGCGGACGGCCCTGAGCGAGTCGAAGCTCGGCGCGGGCCGCGTACCGCGCGCCATCTTCCAGGTCGCGCGGTCGCCCGAGCGGTCCGTCGGCAAGAAGTATCTCCTCGGCGCGTCCGGGCTCCCCGGTCTCGAGCAGGCAGAGCGCGTACGTGGCGGCGGCGGCGCGCGTGTACTGCTGCCAACCGTAGCGCCGGGCGTCGAATGCCAGCTCGAGATCGGCCAGTGCATCGTCGATCTTTCCCTGGCCAAGTCGAGGCAGCGCGCGGCAGGAGCTGGCAGTGGCGAACACGAACGGTGACGCGCGGCGGCGGGCATCCTCCATGACCGCCTCCGCAAGTTCGACGCTTCGCTCGAGCATGCCGGCGAACGTCAGCGCACTCGTGAGCAGGCTCCAGGCGACCCCGTCGCTGTCGCGCTCGAGCAGGCGTCCCGAGTCCCAGGCGTGCTCGCTGAGCTCGCAGACCCGGTCGCTCGGCTCTCCGGCCAGCGCCGAATGAAGAGCCGCCTGCGCAAGCAGCATCCGCTGGCCCTGCGTCTTGGGCCCGCGCTCAGCGCGCTCGAGCAGGCCGCGCGAGCGCTCGACCGAAGCGGACCGCATGCTTGGCACGAGCGAGGACGCCGCCACGAACCCAGTCTGCAGCGCGTCGTGCAGCTCGAGCTCCTCGGGCTTGTCGGCGGGCGACTGGAGGTCGGCAATTCCCGCGTCGTATGCGCGCGCCGCCTCGAGGTAGGAGCCGCGCGCGTACAGCGCGTTGCCGCGGGCGAGTGTCAGCTGCGCGCGCCGGGTGCGCTCGGGAACGGTCGACGCCGCCGCGGCCAGGTGCTCGGGCGCAGACTCCAGGCCGAGCGCAGCCTCGGCACCGCCGAGCTCCGCGAGCACGTCCGCGCGCTGCTCGGCGCTCGGCGGCTCCTCGAGCGCGCGCTCGAGGTAGCGGACAGCCGATTGGGTCGCGCCTCGTAGGCGCGCCTGTCGAGCCGCCGCGCGGAGCTGCGCCACCACCCACTCATTGCTTTCCGCGCGTCCGAGCAGGAGGTGCGCGGCGACCCGCTCGGGCTCGGCGCCCTCGGCGTAAAGCAGGCGCGCGGCATCGAGATGACGGCTGGCGAGCTCAGACGCCGGGACGTCACGCTCGATCGCGTGACGGACGAGCGGATGTACGTAGCGCAGTGGCTCGCGCGCGAGCAGGATCTCCACGTCGGCCAGTCGGTCGGCCCCTTCCGCAGCATCAGAGACGCTGATCCCGGCAAGCGCGGCGGCATGGCGCAGCGGCGCGTCCTCGCCCAGGATCGCCACCGCGCGTGCCAGCGCCGAGGCTGACTCGCCGAGCCTTCCCACCCGCACGCGCAGGGTGCGACTGACAGCATCGGGCGCGAGTTCGAGGGCACGCTGCGCGAGGGCGTCGGCGCTCAGACCACGCTCCTCGCCCAGCGCGACCAGCAACTCGCGCAGATAGAACGGATTGCCGGCGGTGGCCATCCGGCAGGCGTCAGACAGTGACCGGCTGGTCCGCTCGCCAAACCACTGTGCGGTGAGCTCGGCGACCGCTCTCTCGCCAAGTGGCTGCAGCCATTCGAGCCGCACGCGGGGATGAGCGGAAATCCGGTCCAGGATCTCCCTTGTGCTCTCGCCCCGGCTTGGCCGAGAAGACATGATGATCGCCACCGGAAGCTCGTCGATCCGGTTGAGCAGATACAGCACGAACTCGAGCGAAGCCGCGTCAGACCAGTGCAGATCGTCGATCGCGATCACTGTCGGGGTGGCATCGGCTGCCGTCGCGATCATCGAGAAGAGGGCGTGGGAGAGCGACAGGTCGTCTCCGGGATCGCTCGTGGCGGATCCGGGATCAATGCCTGCGAGCACGCGAATCCCCGCGGGCGAGCGGTCGAGAAGGGCTTGGCGCTCAACCGCCGGCAAGTCGGCGAGTAGCGTGCCGAGCAACTGGCCGACGACACCGAAAGAGATGAGATGCTCGAGCTCGGCTCCGCCGCCGCGCAAGACTCTGAGCCCGAGCGAGCGGGCCTGATCGAGCGCGGCCTCGTGGAGTCGCGTCTTTCCCATGCCCGCGTGTCCTTCGATCAGGAGGGCCTCGCCGCGGCCAGACACTGTTTCCGCGAGCGTCTCGTCGATCGCCCTGAGCGTCGAATCTCGCTCCAACAGACCGGCACTACCGCGAACGGCCCGCCCACGCCTATCGGGCGCCTCCCGTACTGGCACGCTCTCAAAATACCCCATAAGAAGGTGCTTTAGAGATGTTTTGTTGCAAAATCCTGGGGTACGGCCCTGGGGCGAAGCGCGCCGCTGTGCGGGATGCTGCGTCCCATGGATCGGACGGTGCATCTTCAAATTTCGATCGAGGTGCAGTCGGAGCCGATATGCGGATCACTGGTGGGGGCGCATGGGGAGCAGCCGCGCCATTTCAACGGCTGGGTAGAGCTCGCGTCGGCGATTGAAGCCGCCAGGTGTCAGGGTGTCAATGGGGCGGATACCCAAAAACTAGGGTGGATGCCTGGGGCGAACGGTGGCGCACGTGAGTAGGCTGGCTCACATCACTTGGGGGCAATCTGGGGGCAAGTCCAAGGGGGCATTAGGGGCATAGGAAGAGAGCGTCGGACGTGGGCTGGCAGGGATGTCAGCCCACCTTCGCCGCCTCGCTCCGGGGCACGCCAGCCCGGTACAGTGGGTCCGTGCCGGAACTCGATCTGATCCTGTTCGGTCCTCCCGGCGCGGGGAAGGGCACCCAAGCACAGCGGCTTCAGGAAGACTTTCGCCTGCCATTCATCTCAACCGGCGAGATGCTCCGCGGCAACGTCAAGGAAGGTACGGAGCTCGGACAGCAGGCCAAGCAGTACATGGACGCCGGCGACCTTGTGCCCGACGAGTTGATCGTGGCGATGGCGGCGGAGCGTCTCCAGGAGGACGATGCCCGCGACGGATTCATCCTCGATGGCTTCCCGCGGACGCTCGAGCAGGCGGGTGCGCTTGAGCGCCAGCTTGCCGAGCTGGGTCGGCGCGTGACGGCCGCGATCTTGATCGACGTGCCCGATGAGGAGGTCATTCGGCGGCTCTCGGGCCGACGGGTGTGCGTCAAGGCCGGCCACAACTACCACGTCGAGTTCGACCCCCCCAAGCGCGAGGGCATTTGCGACCAGGACGGCTCACGCCTGATACAGCGCGACGACGACCAGCCCGACGTGATCAAGAATCGGCTGCGCGTCTACCACGAGCAGACCGAGCCGCTGATCGACCATTACGACGGGCAGGGATTGATGCGTCGGATCGACGGCACCCGCCCGCCCGCTGAGGTCCACGACCACATTCGTGCCGTGATCGCGACGCTGCGGTTAGAAGAAGAACGTTTAGCGAGGGCGACGAGTGATCATCAAGAAGTCTCCCCAGGAGATCGAGCGGATGGCCGCCGCTGGAGCGATCCTGGTCAGGACGATGAACCTGCTGGCGGGCAAGATCCGGCCCGGCGTGAGCACGCGGGAGCTCGATCAGGCCGCCGAGAAGTTCATCCGCTCCCAGGGCGCAGAGCCGGCATTCAAGGGCTACCGCGGATTCCCCGGCTCGATCTGCACCTCGCCGAACTCGATGATCGTCCACGGCATACCGGGTCCCTACAAGCTCGGGCGCGGCGACATCGTGTCGATCGATATCGGCGTGATTCTCGACGGCTGGGTGGCCGACGCCGCCCGAACGTTCCCGGTCGGGCCGGTCACGCCGATCGCGCGCAAGCTGCTTGCGACGACCGAGGAGGCGCTGATGATTGCCGTGCAGCTGTGCCGGGTTGCAAACCGCCTCGGGGACGTGTCGCACGCGATCCAGGAGCACGTCGAGGACGGCGGCTTCTCGATCGTCCGCACGCTTGTCGGCCACGGGATCGGCCGCAGCATGCATGAGGATCCGCAAATCCCGAACTTCGGAACGCCTGGCACCGGAGTCGAGCTCGAGGAGGGGATGGTGCTGGCCGTCGAGCCGATGGTCACCGCGGGGCGACACGGCGTGCGCGTAGGCGACGACCACTGGGCGATCTATTCGCAGGACGGCTCGTTGGCGGCGCACTTCGAGTTCACGATCGCGGTCACGGCCGACGGCCCCCGGGTGTTGACGCCGTGGCACGAAGCCGGGGGCGCGCGGGCCTCGGCCCACTCCGCATCCAGTTTCGCTTGAAGGCCCGGGCGCATGCGCCCGGGCCCGGATCGGCGCATGCGCCGATCCGTAGGGGCGGTGCATGCACCGCCCCTGGGGTCCGCGCATGCGCGGACCCCTGCTAACATGATTTGCTGCGTCGGTAGCGCGAATTTGTTTGTGCTGCGCGGCGCTCCTCGGCGTGGTAGCGGCGATCTGAAGCGGTCTCCAGAGCCGGGCCGAAGGAAACTACGACGAGCTAGGTGACCATGAAAGTACGACCTTCGGTCAAGCCGATGTGCGAGAAGTGCAAGATCATCCGCCGCGAGGGGCGGGTCCTCGTGATCTGCTCGAATCCGCGGCACAAGCAGCGGCAGGGCTAATGGCGCGCATATCAGGAATCAACATCCCGCTGAACAAGCGCGTCGAGGTCGGCCTGACCTACATCTTCGGCGTCGGACGGTCGACCGCGAACAAGCTGCTCGAGCAGGCAGGCGTCGAGCCCGACCGCAAGGTGCGCGATCTGACAGAGGAAGAGGTCGTCAAGCTGCGTGAAGCCATCGACTCGGAGCTCACGGTCGAGGGAGACCTGCGGCGCGAGCGCTCCCAGAACGTCAAGCGGCTGCAGGAGATCGGCTCCTATCGCGGGCTGCGCCACCGTCGCGGCCTCCCCGTCCGAGGCCAGAACACCAAGACCAACGCCCGCAGCCGTAAAGGTCCCAAGCGCATGCAGGTCGCCGGGAAGAAGAAGGCGGCCAAGAAGTGAGCGCGAAGCGCGAACGGTCAAGAGAGGCCGGAGGCCGAACAGGGTCATCAGGACGCGGGTCTGGAGGACCCGCGGAGGACTAATGCCCGCAGCTCGACGCCCGCGCGGCCGCCGTCGTGTTCGCAAGAACGTCCCGATCGGCCAGGCCCACATCAAGACTTCGTTCAACAACACGATCGTGTCGCTCACCGATCGCGAGGGCAATGTGCTCGCGTGGGAATCGGCGGGCGGTGCCGGCTTCAAGGGTTCGCGCAAGTCGACCCCGTTCGCCGCGCAGGTGACCGCCGACGCGGCGGCTCGCAAGGGGCTCGAACACGGCCTCCAGAAGGTCGAGGTGTTCGTCAAGGGCCCCGGTTCCGGGCGCGAGACGGCGATCCGCTCGCTCCAGGCGGCCGGACTCGAGGTCACCGGCGTGCGCGATGTCACGCCCCAGGCTCACAACGGTGTACGCCCGAGGAAGCGGAGGAGGGTCTAGAAATGGCTCGCGATACCGCGCCGCAGTGCAAGCAGTGCCGTCGCGAGGGGCAAAAGCTCTTTTTGAAGGGCGAGCGTTGCCTGACCGACAAGTGCGGGGTCGAGCGCCGCTCTTACCCGCCCGGCGAGCACGGCCGCGGACGGCAGAAGCAGAGCGAGTACCGGGTCCAGCTGCGCGAGAAGCAGAAGGCTCGTCGGTATTACGGCGTGCTCGAGAAGCAGTTCCGCAACTACTACAAGAAGGCCTCGCGCCAGCCCGGGATCACGGGCGAGAACCTTTTGCGGATGCTCGAGTGCCGCTTCGACAACGTGCTCGTGCGACTTGGCTTCGCCGCGTCGCGCAGGCAGGCACGTCAGCTGATCCTTCATGGCCACTGGACCGTCAACGGGCGGCGGGTCAACATCCCGAGCTACCAGTTGCGCGAGAGCGACGTGATCGCGATCCACGTCAAGTCCTCCGCCACGCAGGTGATCCGCGACGCCACCGAGCTCACCGGTCAGGTCCCCGCATGGCTACAGGCCGACCACGATTCGCTCACGGCGAAGGTGCTGCGCAAGCCCGAGCGGCGAGAGATCGCCGCGCCGGTGCAGGAGCAGCTCATCGTCGAGCTTTATTCGAAGTAGACAGAAGCTTTGAGCCGCGCGGGCCCACGGGCTGAAGCGGCTGACAGTCGCCCAGGCGGCGGCGCCAACCCACGACGTTAGGACCCTGATGCTTGACTTCCAAGTCCCCCGAATCTCCAGCGAGTCGGTTGATGACACCCGCGGTTCGTTCACGATCGAGCCGCTTGACCGGGGCTTCGGCTACACATTCGGCAATTCCCTGAGGCGCGTGCTGCTCTCCTCCTTGGCCGGGGCCGCGGTCACCAGCGTCCGGATCGAAGGAGTGGCGCACGAGTTCTCCACGATCCGCGGCGTCAAAGAGGACGTCACCGATATGGTCCTGAACCTGAAGGGCGTCGTCTGCCGGATGCACAGTGACGCGACTGAGATCGAGGCTCCCCTCGTCGTCACCGGGCCGGGGGAGATCACGGCCAAGGACATCGACCTGCCTTCAGGCGTCGAGATCCTCAACCCGGACGCGCACATCGCGACGCTGGAGAAGAAGACGAAGCTGGAGGTGTATTTGACGATCGGGCGCGGCCGCGGCTACCGCCCCGCCGAGGAGAACAAGTCACCCGACCAGCCGATCGGCGTGATCCCGATCGACTCGATCTTCTCCCCGGTGCGTCGCGTCGCGTACAACGTCGAGCAGGCGCGGGTCGGGCAGAAGACCGACTTCGACAAGCTGACCCTCGACATCGAGACCGACGGCTCGATCGATCCGCACGCCGCGCTGCGCGAGGCCGCCGAGATCCTGATTTCCCAGCTGGCTATCTTCACGGATGCCGATCGTGTCGTCGAGCTGCGCGAGACCGGCGCTCCCGGCGTGCTGGAGCCGGGTCTGACAGGAGCCGGTGCGCCCGGCGCGCCGTCGCGGCCACCGAACGCGATGGACGAGATCCTGATCGAGGAGCTCGAGCTCGGCGTCCGCTCTTACAACTGCCTGAAGCGGGCCGGGATCCAGACCGTCGGTGATCTCGTGACGAAGACCGAGTCCGAGCTCAACGCGATTCCGAACTTCGGCAAGAAGTCGATCGACGAAGTGATCGAGACGCTGCAGGCGCGGGGACTCGCGCTGCGCGGCGACTAGCTCGTCGCTAGCGTTCACGGGGTCATGCGCCACCAACGCCAGCGATACCAGCTCAGTCGCAGCGCCTCGCACCGCAAGGCGCTGCTGGTCAACCTGATGAAAGAGGTCATCGACCACGAGCGGATCCGCACGACGGAGGCCAAGGCCAAGGCGGTCAAGCCGGAGGTGGAGAAGCTGATCACACTGGCGAAGCGCGGCGACCTGCACGCCCGCCGGCAGGCGCTCGCGACACTGGGCCAGGACAAGTTCGTGGTCTACAAGCTGTTCGAGGAGATCGCGCCGAGGTATTCCGAGCGCGCGGGCGGGTACACCCGGATTCTGAAGCTGGGGCCGCGGCGCTCTGACTCGACAGAGATGGTGCTGTTGGAGCTGGTCTGAGGAGCCGGCTGCTCCTCGAGTACGACGGGGGCGGCTTCGCCGGCTGGGCGCGCCAGCCGGGACTGCGAACGGTGCAGGAGGAGGTCGAGCGAGCGTTGGCCGTCGTGCTGCGCGAGCCGGGCGGTGTCGCGCTGACGGTCGCGGGACGAACGGACGCCGGCGTGCACGCGTGGGGGCAGGTGGCGTCGTATACGGGTGAGCCCGCCGCGGTGGCGTCAGTGAACGCGCTGCTTCCCGACGACGTGGCGGTGCTGTCATGCGCTTCGGCTGAACCGGGGTTCGATGCTCGCCGGGACGCGACCTCGCGGGCGTACTGCTACCGGGTGCTGGCGCGCGCGGGGCGGGGGGCGTTCGAGAGAGGGCGGGCACTTTGGTGGTCGCATGCCGTCGATCTGGCCTTGCTCGATGCATGCGCCGCCGCCCTCGTCGGCACACATGACTTCACGGCGTTCACGCCCACAGAGACCGGGCATGTGCGGTTCTCGCGGGAGGTCTACGCGGCGTACTGGCGGCCCGCTGGGGACGGGCTGCTGGAGTTCTGGATCGAGGCGGATGCGTTCATGCGGCACATGAACCGCGTGCTCATCGGGACGATGCTTGAGGTGGCGGGTGGGCGGCGCTCGGTTGCGGCGTTCGGTGAGCTGTTGGAGGGCCGGCCGCGGTCGGCAGCCGGGCCGACGGCACCGGCGCATGGGCTGTACCTGGCGGGGGTGGGATACGGGGGCGAGCGAGTGCTACGCGTTGCTCCGAATCCGTAACAACTCTGTGGAGGAGTTCGCTGCCAAGGGTGATCGCGTGGATGCCAGGGGTGATCGCGTGGACGCGGTGGCAACACGGCAGCAGGGGCTCACTGCCGCCCAGACCCCCGGCTAGCATCAGAACCGCATGCGGGTGCTGCTCACCAACGATGATGGGATCGAGGCGCCGGGGCTACAGGCGCTGCGCAAAGCCCTGCTGGCCCTGCCGGGAATCGAGCTGGCGGTGATCGCCCCTGACGGCAACCGCTCGGCAATGGCGCGCTCGATCACGACGCGGCGACCGTTGTGGGTGCAGGAGGTCGACTTCGATGACGGCACCGTTGGCTACGCCACGGATGGAACGCCCGTCGACTGCGTGCGGCTCGCACGGCTCGGTCTGGTGCACGGATTCGAGGCGGAGCTCGTCGTCTCCGGCATCAACCACGGCTCGAACCTGGGCGACGACATCACCTACTCAGGAACGGTCGCAGCCGCGCTCGAAGCGGTCGTGCTCGGGCTGCCGGGAATCGCGGTCTCGCAGCAGTCGCGCGCGTTGGAGCTCGACTTCCGGGCGGGAATGCAGTTCGAGTTCAACGTCGCGGCGGGGTTCACCGCGCGTCTGGTTGCCGAGCTTGAGAGCGTCCCGCTACCCGAGGGAACGCTGCTCAACATCAACGTCCCGGGCGTCGAGCCCGACGGGGTCGAAGTTGCACGACTCGGCAAGCGGGTCTACCGCGATGAGCTTGCGCTGATCGAGGAGGGTGGTCGCGGTCGGCGCCTCTACCGGATCTACGGCGATGCGAGCTACGAGCGCGACGAGACCGGCACCGACCTGGCGGCTGTGGCGAAGAAGAAGATCGCAGTGACGCCGCTTCACTTTGACCTCACCGACCATCGCGGAATGTCGGCGCTGCAGCGGCACGATCTCGCGCGGCTGCTGGCGCCGGTGGTTGAAGAGGTAGAGGATTGAGTCCGGCCGAGCGCGCGGCCGAGCTCCGGCGCCAGCTCGACTACCACGGGCATCGGTACTACGTCCTCGACGATCCCGAGATCGGCGACGATCGCTACGACGCGCTGCTCGACGAGCTTCGCGCGCTCGAGACCGAGCATCCCGAACTGGTCACGCCCGACTCACCGACCCAGCGGGTCGGCGGCGAGCCGGTCTCTGATCTCGAGAAGGTGCGTCATCCGCAGGCGATGCTGTCTCTCGCGAACGCGCGGTCCGCCGAGGAGCTGCGGGCATGGATCTCGCGGATGCGTAACCACTTGGCGCGGGAGGGAATCGAGGATCCGGATTTCGAATACGTCGCCGAGCCGAAGATCGATGGCCTCGCGATCTCGCTCATCTACCGCGACGGAGTGTTCGAGCGGGGGGCAACGAGAGGCAACGGTGAGATTGGCGAGGACGTCACCCACAACCTGCGCACGATCGGCGGGATTCCGTTGAGACTCGACCTCAAGGACGCGCCGGATCTCGTGGAGGTGCGCGGCGAGGTGTATATGTCGCTGTCGGACTTCGCGGCGCTGAACGAGCGGCGAGCGGAAGCCGGGCTCTCGACGTTCATGAACCCGCGCAACTCGGCAGCGGGCACGATCAGGCAGCTTGACCCGAAGCTCGCCGCGGAGCGTCCGCTGTCATTCTGGGCTTATGGCGTTGGCGCGACCGAAGGGATCTCGTTCTCGACCCACTGGGACGCACTCGAGTGGCTCCGCGAGCATCGTTTTCCCGTGCACCAGGACGTGCTGAAGCTCACAACGGAGGACGAGGTCGTCGCGCAGTGCGAGGCATGGGAGGGCCGGCGCGGATCGCTCGACTTCGAGATCGACGGCGTCGTCGTGAAGGTCAACGAGGTCGAGCTTCAGCGGCGCCTGGGTGTCGTCGGCCGGGAGCCACGGTGGGCGATTGCGTGGAAGTTCGCGCCGACCACGGCCGTCACGCAGCTCAAGCAGATCGGCTGGAACCCGGGGAAGTTTGGCGACCTTCACCCGTACGCGATGCTCGAGCCCGTCCACGTCGGCGGCGTCACGATCAAGCTCGCGACGCTGCACAATGAGGAGGACCTGGCGCGCAAGGACATCCGCCCGGGCGAGGAGGTGATCGTCCTGCGCGCCGGCGACGTGATCCCGCAGGTGCTCTCGCCCGCGCCCCACGTCGCCGAGCGCAAGCGGCGCCCGAAGCCGCCAAAGCCCCCGGGAAGATGCCCGATCTGCGACACGCCAACCGTGAAGCCACGGGACTCGGTGTTCACACGATGTCCCAACCGCGATTGCCCCGGGCGGCGCTGGCAGCTGCTCAAGCACTTCGTCGGCGCGATGGACATCGACGGCCTCGGCGAGAAGCAGGTGAGCCTGTTCATGGAGCTTGGCTGGGTCCGGACCGCGGCTGACTTCTATCGGCTCGACCCGGAGAAGATCGCGAGCCAAACGGGATTCGGGCGAGTTTCCGCGGAGAAGCTGGTCAACGCGATCAAGGACTCCCAGCGCCAGCCGTTTGGTCGCGTGCTGTTCGCGCTCGGAATCGAGGAGGTGGGCTATGTCACCGGGCGTTCCCTGTCGCAGAAGTTCCGCACGGTCGACGCACTGCTGGCGGCCTCGCCGGAGGAGATCGAGCAGACCCAAGGAGTGGGACCGAAGATGGCGCGCGTGATCCGCGACCAGCTCCAGGATCCCCAGATGCGGTCGCTGATCGAGGACCTGGGAGCGCAGGGCGTGCGCCTGGCGGAGGAGGGTCCACCGCCGGGTGAGGGCCCGCTTGCCGGAAAGACGTTCGTACTCACCGGCACCATGCCCTCCCTGACCCGCGAGCAGGCAACAGAGATGATCACCGCGGCCGGGGGCAAGGTGACGGGCTCGGTGTCAAAGAAGACCGACTACGTCGTGGCGGGCGAGAACCCAGGCTCAAAGCTGAGCAAGGCTGAGCAGCTCGAGGTCCCTGTGATCGACGAACACGGGCTTCGCGAGGAGCTGCTCAACAGCTAGCCGTTGTACTGCTCGACGTCGACGACCATCCGGTCCTCAGTCGAATGCCCGGAGGTCGGGTTGACCCGGTTCATCATGAACGCGAACACGAGGGTGTGACCGTCACGGGCGGTGCAGTAGCCGACAGTGTTCGCGACGTCCGAGAGCGTTCCGGTCTTGCCCTGGCAGCGGCCCTGCGCTGGTGTGCCCGCCAACCCCGCCTGCAGCGTGCCGGTTTCCCCGGCGATCGAAAGCGAGTTCACGAACGCCCTATTGCCGGCCAGGGCGGTGAGCGCTTTGACAACCTGGTCGGGGCTTGTGGAATCACTGTAGGAAAGGCCCGAGCCGTCAACGAGCTTCGGACGGATCCCAAAGCTCGACGCCATCTGCTCCCGCACGACACGTGCGCCTGCCGCAGTCGTGCCCGCGCCACCGAACTTGGCCCCCAGGCCCTTCAGCAGCATCTCGGCGAAGAAGTTGTCTGATGGGGTGTCGGTCAGCCGGGTGAGGGTTGCCATCTTCGGCGAGTGGATAAGCGCCAGCAGTTTCGCGCGCTTGGGGGTATGCCCGGTGTAGATGTGCGTGCTGGACGGCACCTTGACGCCCTCGGCCCGGAGCGCGGCCACGAACTGCTGCGTGGCGAACAGCGCGGGGCGATTCTGGACAGCGCTGCCGATCCCGTTTGCAAAGCCCCGGTTGTACACGAGCGCGCTCAGCAACCCCTCGACGTAGGGCGAGAACGCGTAGCCGGTGGCTGGCGTTCCGCGGAGCGAGTCGAAGTAGGACTCGTCGCCGATGACCGAGCCGTAGATCGCCTTGAGCCCAGCGTGCTTGAGGTTGGCGGCGAGCTGCTGCACGCTGGCGCCAGTCCCGTACGCGAAGTGGTCGTAGCTGAGCGACCCGAACGTTGGATCGCCCCCGCCGCGCAGGTAGACCCGGCCGTGAAAGCCGCCGCTGCGGCCGAGAGCGCCGATTCCCAGCGCACTCGTCTGGAGGCGCCCGTTCGCTCCGAAGCGGATCAGCGCCGTCGAGGTGGTGTAGACCTTCTCCACGGACGCTGGGGTCCGGCCGGCGGCCGCGGCGTCCGAAAACAGCGTATCGCCGGTCTTGAGGTCGACGACCAGCCCCCCGCTCGCGCCGCCCATCGAGTTCATGTCGGCCTGCAGGGCAGACTGCAAGGCGCGCTTAGCGCTGGTCGAGCGGCCGAAGACGGCCATCGGAGCGGCCAGAAGCAGGATCAGGAGCCCAACGGAAGCTGCCGAGCACCGGCGCATCGCGAGTAGTAACCGCTCACAGCGGAGAAAGCTTCGCTGTTCGAAGCCAACGCTCGCCGTAGAATCGACTCTCTCATGGGCAAGGTTGTCAAGCTCGAGACCGCTGGGGCGGAGCGATCAGGGACGAGCACGCGGAGACAGACAGGACGTCGGCGCCAGCCGCGGTCAAAGTCCGCGCTGGTGCTTGGCGGCGGCGGGTTCACCGGCGGCGTCTATGAGATCGGGGCGCTCCGGGCCCTCGACCTGCTGTCCGTCAACCGGACGGTCAACCAGTTCGACGTGTACGTGGGCACGAGCGCCGGGTCGTTCGTGGCGGCGGCGGTCGCCAATGGCGTCACGCCCGAGGAAATGATGCGGGTGATCGTCCAGCAGGTGCCCACTCCCTTCCCCGATGCCCGGATCAGCTCGCTGCTCAAACCGAACTACGCCGAGTTCGTCACCAAGGGGATTCAGATCCCGTGGCGGCTCGCGCAGGTGGTTCGCAACCTGTTGCGGGATCTCGGACAGGTCTCAGCGGTCGACGTGGTCGTCGGCCTGGCCGAGGCGCTCCCCTCCGGGCTGTACACAGGAGACGGAGTCGAGCGTTACGTGCGCACGGTGCTCTCGGACCCCGATCGCACCGACGACTTCCGGCTGCTGCCGCCCGAGCTGTACCTGGCTGCAACCGATCTCGATACGTGCGAGCGGATCGTGTTCGGGGCGGAGGGATGGGATGACGTGCCGATCTCGCGGGCGGTCAGCGCCTCGAGTGCGCTGCCGATGATCTACCGGCCGGTGAAGGTGAAGGACCGGGAGCTGATCGATGGCGGGATCCTCTCGACGACGAATCTCGACATCGCCGTCGAGGCCGGCGCCAAGTTCATCGTCGTCGTCAACCCGCTGGTTCCGTTCGTCAACGACTTCGAGATGCGAATCCCGACGATTGCCGGCTCGCGGGCCCGCCGCGTCTCGGATATGGGCTTTCCCCAGATCGGGTACCAGGCCTTCAAGCTGCTTGCCTATCAGCGGCTGCACGAGCTGGCGCGGCGCTGGGAGGACCACTACCCGGGCGTCGACATCATCCTGATCGAGCCCGAGCCGAACGACGAGCTGATGTTCCAGACGAGCATCATGAACTACACCTCGCGCGTGGATATCGCGCGGCACGGTTTTCAGTCAGTGACGCTCAAGCTCGCGCACGACTACTCGCGGTTCAAGCGGATCTGCGCGCGTCACGGAATCGAGATCTCCGCCACCCGGGTGCGCAAGGTCGTCAAGCACTTCGAAGCCGAGCGCGAGAAGACGCGCGCTTGGCGAAAGATCCTCGAGCAGACGACCTCGACGCTGCTACGGCAGTCGGCTCAGGAATAGCTGGGAGAGGAAGCGGCGGTTAAGCGCCTGCCGCCTGGGGCTGTGGCGGCTGAGCGGACGAGCCTGGGGTCTCACGCAGACTTGAGAGGAACAGGGTCTTGTCGATTCGACCGTTGAAGATCGGGACGCCCAACTCGAGACACTTGACGATCACGTCGCGGCGTTCAAGGCCTGACTCTCGTGCAAGCTCGGTCGGCGTCAGGTGATTGGCCATCGGTCGTCGTCCTCCTTTGCCGTTTACTACATGTTCGAAAGTATTGCGCGTGAGGCGGACGGGCTCAAATCCCACAGGGCCCGTTTTTACGCACAGAGCGAATGTTGAACCCGCTGGACAACCCCAAAATAAACGCTAGAGTTCACTAATCATCCCGGTCGGGGTACCTAGTCCCGGGACAGGTGGTTGTGCCGTCAGCGGTGAACGTGATTCAGGTCGCACCGTCGTGCACCGAGCACGACCTAGTCGCCTGGGTGCGTGCCGGCAACGATGAGGCTTACGAGGAGCTCTACCACCGCTACTGCACGCGGATCGGTGCGTACGTCCTCGGGATGGTGAGCGATCACGGTCGTGCGGAAGACATCGCGCAAGACGTGTTCATCTCCGCGCTGCGGCGGCTGAGGGACACCGAGCAGCCGATCGCATTCAAGCCCTGGATCTACGAGATCGCGAAGAACGCATGCGTCGACGAGTTTCGTCGGACGCGCCGAGCGCGTGAGGTGCCGCTGCCGCCGGAGGACGAGTCACACGACGTGGCGTTGCATGCGCCGGCCACGCTCGACTCCACGATCGAAAGCCGCCAGCGACTCGACGATCTCCGCGGCGCGTTCAAGGGGCTGTCGGAGACGCACCACCAGATCATCGTCATGCGAGAGCTGGAGGGTAAGTCCTATCGCGAGATTGGCGAGCGGCTTGGCATGTCGAAAGCGATGGTGGAGAGCACGCTGTTCCGGGCTCGTCGCCGCCTCAGCGAGGAGTACGACGAGCTCGTCAGCGGGCGCCGATGCCAACACGTGCAAGAACTGATAGCCGCGGATGGCGAGCGGCCGCTGCGGTCGTTGGGTGTTCGCGAGCGGCGTCAGCTGGCGCGCCATCTCGCTCACTGTCAGCCCTGCCGCCGTCAGGCCCGCCTCGCCCGAGTCGACGAGCAGTTCTTCAAGGCACCCAGCCTCGCGCGCAGGCTCGCGGGGCTGCTGCCACTGCCACTGCCGTGGCTGCCCTGGCGCCGCTCGAGGGGGATGCGCGGCTCGGGATCCTCGCCGATGCCGACGATCGTCCAACTCCAGTCTGCGGCGCAATACGTCGATCCAAGCGTTCCCGTGTTCGACCTCGGCCGTGCCGCCGCGGCCGCCGCCGCGCTTGTAATCGGCGGTGCCGGGGGTGGGCTTCTGGTGTCCGCGAGCGGACAGCAACGATCTGGCTCCCATGCCGGGAACACCGGTGCGCTCGCGTCGGCGTCTGCCGCCAAAATAACGCCGGGAACGAAGGCAGACATCCTGTCGGGTGGTGGGCTGACTGCAGACGGCGTGGCGGCGAGCATCGCGCTGAATCCACTCACGCCCTTCGGGGCGACCACACAGCCACCGCGCCACCCGAGTCAGACAGCCGGCGGCCAGGGTGAGCCCCCGCTCTCGCTGCCACGGCTGTTGGGCCTCGGCGGCGGCGGCAGTGGCGGCCCGCTCGGCGGCCTCAGCTTCTCCGGTGGAGGAGCATCCGCCGGCGCCAGCGCCAACGGGTCCTATACGCCGGGTGCGCCGGGTCTGAAAATCCCGAACCTAGGCGGCCTGATCAACGTGAAGCCGCTGCGCTCGATCACGGGTCCCAGCAGCGAGCAGCAGACTGGCGGGACGCAAAGCGGGGGGCAGGGTAGCGGCGTCCAGGGCTCTGGCTCCACGGGTACGGGCTCGCCGGGGACGACTACTACCACGACGACCGGGGGCTCTCCTGGGAGCGGTCAAAGGAGCGGCCAGCCGTCCGGCGGGCCGAACGGTTCCGGCGGAGCCCGCGGTGGCGGCGGATCCGGCGGGTCGACCGGGTCGGGGGGGCCGACCGGGTCCGGCGGCTGGGGCGCTCCGACCACCAGCAACGGCCCCCAGAACGTGCCCGCGAGCCAACCGGGACCGCTGCATGCCTCGTCGAGCGGTGGCGGGTCGGGCTCGTCGAGCGAGAGCGGCTCGCAAGGCTCAGAAAGCCGCTAGCCCGCCGCCGAGACAAGCCGTGCTTTGGGCGCACCTCGGCGCCTGACCCCCGCGGCCACGCGCCGGCCCGTCCTACTCGTAGACCTCGCTCAGCTGCGCCCACGCGTCGGGGTCGTGGCCGGGCACGACGACCGCGTTGGCGCGAGGCTCCAGGTAGAGCTGGATCTCCTTCAGGGACCGCCGGAACAGGTGCTCGTCGGCGAAGACCGTCGGTAACAGCGATTCCTCGAGCGTGCGCCGGTTGTACGCCGCGTCCGCGATGAGCACGGCCTCCCGGCCGCCCGACAATCGCAGCACGACCGACTGGTGTCCCTCGCTGTGACCGGGCGTGAAGACGAGCCGAACCGACCCATCGCCGAACAGGTCCACCGAGCGAGCAAAGCTCTCATACGAGGTGATCTCCCCATCGGCATAGTCGATCGTGCGCCAATCGAAGGCGGGATGGAAGTGGTCGTGGTAGTAGCCCCGCGTGATCCCGTGCGCGTTCGCCGAGCGCCATTCGACCGCCGACACGACAAAGGTCGCCTCCGGCCACTGCGAGATCCCGCTCGAGTGATCCCAGTGCAGGTGGGTCATCACGACGAGCTCCACCGAGGCGGGGTCGATGCCCCGCGCGCGCACTTGCTGCGCGATCGCCTGCTCGGGCGCCATCCGCACCTTGTAAGCCAGCGCCCCGAGGCGGCCCATGTTCTCGCGCAGGCCCTCGGCGCAGCTCGGGTGAAGACCCGTGTCGATCAGGAACGGCCCCGCCGGATGCTCGACGAGGAAACAGGGGACCGGAGCCCAGTACCACTTCGATCGCGGCGTGGTGAAACCGAGCCCCCTGACGGTCTTCAACGATCCCGACGGTCGCGCAGTAAATGCCGGCGGCATCAGCACCTCGCCCGCCAGCAGCGGGTGCAGGCGCACGGTCGCGTTCGGACGACCGCCGGGCAGCGGCAGTTCCAGGCGGTGCGGGCCGGCGGGCGCTGGCATTGCAATTAATCCTATTGCTAGCTAAGTGCCGCCTCGGCCAGCCGATCGATCTCGCCGACGTCGGCCGAGGCTGGGAAGCAGATCACCTCATCGACTCCGGCTGCCTCGTAAGCCGCGAGGTACTGCTTGACCGTGTCAGCGGACTTTGCAGCGCCAGCAACGATCTGCTGAGCGTAGTCGCCCAGAAAGGCGTAGTAGTCGCCAAGCGACTGGCTGGCCAGCTGCTCGCCGTTGTCGCTGAGCACGAAGTAGAACAGCGCGGCTGTGCGCGGCTTGCCCTGTCGGCCGGCGGCGCTCCACGCCGCATTCAGCTTGTCTAACGCCTTGGCGAACATGTCGGGGGTGCCGCCTCCCATCGTCCAGCCGTCGGCGTGCCGAGCCGCTCGCCTGAACGCCACGTCAGACGAACCGCCGATGAGCAGTGCCGGCCGCTCGCCCCTCGCCGGGGCCGGGCCCACGCTTGTCTCTCCCCTCCAAATACCGCTCATCTCAGCGAGCTGCTGCTCAAAGATCTGACCGCGGCGGCGGAACTCGACGCCGCTTAGCTCAAAATCGTCGGAACGGCCGCCAACCGCCAAGCCCAGCGTCAGCCGCCCGCCAGACAGCGAGTCGATCGTGGCCGCCTGCTTGGCCAGCAACGCAGTATTGGACCGCAAGGGAGCAATCAGAATGTCGGTCATCAGGCCGATCCTCTCAGTCACTGCCGCCGCGGCGGCCAGCGCGATCAGCGACTCGTAGCTTGGGTACGCGATCCGGTCGATCGTGCCAAGGCTCGAGAACCCAGCTTGCTCGGCGCGGCGGGCCCACTCGACGATCCCCGACCGATCGACCCCCCGCACGGCGTTGGGAAGTCCTATTCCGACGTCCATCGCGCCTCCTCTGCAGTTATACGGTTGAACCCATGCCCTCTGGGACTCTATTGCAGCTGCCTGAATGGGCCAGCGACCTTCTTGAGGACGCTCGCGTCGGGCATCTCGCCCTGCTCGACGCGGCCGGCCAACCTCGGGTCCTGCCGGTGACCTACGCGATTTGTGAGGGAGCCGCCTGGACAGTCATCGATAACAAGCCCAAGCGCGCACCGCATCCGCCCGCGCGCGTCCGCTGGCTACGGCAGCACCCGCGCGCTGCGATCACGATTGACCGCTACAGCGACGACTGGTCCGAACTGCAATGGGTTCAGCTACTTGGCGCAATGACCGTCCTCGACGGCCCACCCACCGGACCAGGCATGACCAGCCTCAAAGCTCGCTACCCGCAATACACGGCCGACCCGCCACCAGGCCCACTGCTGCGCCTCACGATCACCCGAGCTCTGTGGTGGAAAGCAGCGTAACGCGGAGTGCCGCTCGTTCGTCTCAGCGCGGACGATCCCCTTTCGTCCTCTTTATGAAATCGGGGCGCCCGGATTTGAACCGGGGACCTCACCGACCCGAACGGTGCGCGCTACCAGGCTGCGCCACGCCCCGATATGCCCAGTAAACCATAGGGTTCGCGGTCGCCGGGGCCCCGGGACTGGTTTGCGGTCGCACGGTCGGATCGGCTCGCCCAATCACCCGGTGACGCCGCCCGGGCGGTTAGGCTGCAGCCATGCGCAGCGCTTTCCGATGGTTGACGGCTGTTCTGTTCGTAGCGGTGGTGGTTCAGGTTGCCCTGGCGGCGTTTGGCGGTTTCGACGCGGTGCACAAGGCCGACAAGGTCTCGATCTCCAAGAAGGCGATCGAGAATGGCTTCAACGCACACGGACTCGTGGGGACGCTGATCGTGTTGCTGATGCTGATCACGCTGATCGTTGCCGCCGCGGGCGGAATCGGACCAGCCCAGACGAAGTTCGTCGGTGTGATCCTTGCGCTCGGGGTGATTCAGTACCTGCTCGGGGTCGTCTCCACCTCGGCACCGGCAGTCGGGCTGCTCCATGGCCTGAACGCGCTGGCGATCTTCTCGACCACCGGCATCCTCGCCCACCGGACGTGGACTGCCGAGACGAGGGATCGAGCGGTAGCCGACGTCACGCCCGCGGTGAGCTAGCCCCCGTCGGGCGGATCTGGATTTAGCCTGCGACGTTCCTCGCGTCCGGGACGCAACTGAATCGGCTTCCCACGACTGCGCTGAAGTACGACGAACGCGATCGTGCCCCACATCGCGGGGATCCACAGCGCGATCGCGTGGTAGACGACGGTCGCCGCCGCCGCGGTCGTGGCGCTGACGCCGTAGAGCACGAACATGCCGATGAGGCTTCCGTCGAGGACTCCGATGTTGCCCGGGATGGGGACAACGTTCGCCAGGTAGCCGACCTGGTAGGCGAGCACGATCACCGACAGCGGCGGCACCTTTCCGGCCGCGGCGAAGCACGCGATCAGCACGCCGATGTCGAACCAGAGATAACCGATCGCGCCGAGGATCCGCCAGTCCCGCGAGAGGACAAGGTGCTCGGTCTGGCGGATGCTGACTGCCGTCTCGATCAGAACGGTGCGCAGCTTCCCCGAGGTGTGCACCTGGGCAAGCCGTTCGGCGAGGCGGGGAAGCGCCAGCACAACCACAAGCGCGCCCGTTCCGGCGACGGCGGGCAGGATGCTCAGCAGCGGGTTGCCGGGGCCCGGAAGCAAGCCCAGGAGCAGCGCCAATGCGGTTACCGCCAGCGTGACTACGTTGACGGCGCTCGTCAGCAGGAACAGCACGACTGATCGCTCAGCGATCCGCTTTGGAGGCCCCCCGCGGTCGACGAGCAGCCATGCGCCGACGGCAGCGCCGCCAACCCCGCCGAGCGACACCGTCGCGCCGAACGCAAGCTCGCTCAGTGCGACGCGAGCCCCGAACCTCACTGGCGCACGGTCGAATACCTGGAGAAACGCCACGACGTAGCTAGCGCACGAGAGGATCTCGAGCACCACTGCGACCACCAGCCAGACCGTCGGCATGTGCGCCACGGCGCGGCCGACGCCGTGGAGTCCGGGCACGGCGAGCACCAGCGCCACGACGAAGATCACGAGCAGCGCCAGCGAAATCAAGCCATTACGGAGCTTGCGCGACGCAGTCGCGCCATCGAGCTGCGACTCCTGGGCGGATGCGTCAGAGCGCTCTGGCGCGGTCGCCGACATGTGACTAGTCAACCAGCCGGGCGGCAGGAGCTTGCTGTCATGCTGGGAGCGTGGCCCGGATCGAGGTCCCCAAGCATCGAATCGTCGGCATCCGCGCGAACAACCCCGGGCCGTTCACGCTCACCGGCACCAACTCGTGGATCGTGAGCACAGACGAGACGTGGCTCGCCGACCCAGGTCCGGCGCTGCCGGACCATCTCGTGGCGCTGACCGCCGAGATCGACCGACGCGGAGACCTCGCGGGGATCGTGCTGACCCACGACCACGCCGACCATGCCGAGGCCGTCGGCGCGATGCGCGAGCGATTTCCGATGGCCGTCCTCGCGGCCGCCAGGGGGGAGGTCGACATCGTCCTGAAGGACGGCGAGCGCGTCGGTCCACTGACAGCGGTCGCCACCCCCGGCCACGCCCCCGATCACTACGCGTTCCTCGTGAATGACGCGGCGCTGACCGGTGACGCCGTGCTCGGTGAGGGGAGCGTGTTCATCCACCCGTTCCCGGATGCGCTCGCGGGATACCTGAGAGGCCTCGAACGTCTGCGCGAGCGTAGACCGAGCGTGCTGTGTCCCGGCCACGGTCCGCTCGTCGAGGACCCCGACGCGAAGCTCGACGAATACATCGCGCACCGCCTTGATCGGGAGCGACGGTTACTGGAGGCGCTCGAGCAGGGAAAGCGCAGCGTCGACGACCTGCTCGATCAGGTCTGGGACGACGCGCCGCCGGCCCTCCGCCCGGCTGCGGCGGTGACGCTCGCCGCCCACCTCGACAAGCTCGAGGACGAGGGAAGGTTGCCCGCGGGCGTGCAACGTCCCAGCGGCTGGTAGCTCACGCCACCAGCCTCCGCCGGGCGAGCTCCATCGCGGCGGTCAGCGGGGTTGCCCCGATCGACTCCGCGTCGTCGAAAATCTGGCGGAGCGTGTCTGCGATTCCGCGGACCCGCAGGCGTGCCGCGCGGGCGTCGTACTCGCCCAGCTCCTCGGCGACATTGATCAGGCCGCCGGCGTTGACGACGAAATCGGGCGCCCACAGGACCCTCCGCGCGGCGAGCAGGTCGGCAATCCGATCGTCCGCGAGCTGGTTGTTAGCTGCTCCGGCGACGACCCGGCAGCGCAGCCGCGGGACGGTCTCGTCATCGAGGATTCCGCCAAGCGCGCAGGGCGCGAGCACGTCGACATCGGCCTCCAGCGCTCGCTCGGGATCGCTCCAGCGCGCTCCGAGCTGTCCAGCGAGGGCGCGCTTGCTCTTCTCTACGTCCGCCAGCACAAGTTGCGCGCCAGCCCGCGCGCAGCGTTTGGCCACGCGCGAGCCGACGTGCCCGAGGCCGATCACGCAAATCGAACGTCCCGCCAGCGACGAAGAACCAAAGGCCCGCTCACAGCAGGCGCGGATCGCCGTCTCAACCCCAAGCGCCGTGAACGGGCTCGGGTCTCCCGAGCCCCCACGCCCGCGCGCGAGGCCCACGACGTGCTTGGTGCGGCGCGCAATGAGGCTCATGTCGCGGCTGGAGGTCCCCACGTCCTCGGCGGTGATGTAGGCGCCGTCGAGGGCGTCGACCGTGTCCGCGAAGTCAAGCAGCGCCTCGTGTCGGCGCTCCGAGGAAACGTGCACCCCGGCGGGGACCATGATCACGCCCTTGCCCCCGCCGAGGTGCAGATCGGCGACTGCTGCCTTGAACGTCATCGCTCGGGACAGCCTGAGCGCATCGCGCAGCGCGGCCCTTGAGTCCTCGTACTCCCACATCCTGCATCCGCCGAGCGCCGGTCCGCGCACGGTGGAATGGACCGCGACGATCGTGAACAGGCCGGACCGGCGCCCGCGACGCACGAGCACCTCCTCGTGGTCCAGGGTCTCGAGGTAGCGTTCTATCGTCCTGGGGGGCCTACGAGCCGGTGCTCGAGGACGCTCCGCTGCCGGACGAGCTGCCCGCGGTCAAGCCGACGGTGGTCGAGCTGCCGGTAGAGGTCCCACGTGTTCCGCCTGGGCTCGAGCCGGCGCTCTGCGACGTGCCGCCGGCGCTCTGTGGGCTTTCAAAGCCGCCCGTCGATGACGGCGTGCCGGTCGCGCTCGACTGGGTCGACGAGGATGGTCCGCCGGTCCCAGTCCCGGCCCCGAGCGCCGCGGTGCTGGAGTTGCTCGCAGAGGAGGTTGGGCTTGAGCCGGAACCCGCGCTCGCGGCGCTGGAGGTCGACGGGGAGGACACGGCGGTGCTCTTCGAACTGCCCTCGGACGCGAGCGACGAGGAGGAGGTCGAGGACTTCGGGGCACCCGCTGAGGCGCCCCCGGCCGAAGCCGTGCCGCCCTCTGTGGGAGCCGGGTCTGCCGCCACGCCGCCGCTCGACTGCGGATCGGCTGCCGGAGCGCTGGATACCACCGTTCGAACACTCACCGCCTGGTGATGGCTGGCGTGCGGGGCGGCCGCGCCGATCGTGTGCTGAAGCTCGACCGCGCCGCCAGCCGTCACCACTGCGGCGGCGAGCATCGTCGCGACGTGGGTCGCCCCGGTGGCAATCGCTCCGGTCGCCGCGGCGGTCCCGCCAGTGCCTCCGGCGGCGAGCGCGCCACCACCGCCTCCCGCTCCGCCAAACAGCACGTTCCCAATGATCGCGAGCGGGCCAGCTGTTGGCGTCAGCGCCGCGAGCTGGCGGCTCGACCCCTTGATCGCGTCACGGAACTCACGGCAGCCGGTGCAGTCGTGCATGTGGCGCCTTGCCATGCCGCTTGGCCGGACGCCGCGGTCATGAGCGACGATCAGCTGGTCACGGATCTCAGAACAGGCAGTGTCGCGCGCCTCGCCCGCCTGGACCAGGCCGATGCGCGCGCGAACCAGGAGGGATTTCACCGCGGCAACTGAGACGCCGAGCACGTCGGCGAGCTGGGAATAGCTGAGTCCGCTGAGCTCGCGCATCAGCAGCGCCGAGCGCTGCTGATCGGGAAGCCTCCGCACATCGGCGACAAGCCGACGTAGCGACTCGCGACGCTCCGCCTCCGCCAGCGGATCTTGCATCGGCGAGGACACCAGATCGAGCAGCTCGGGCGATGAGCACACCGGGCGCCGCAGCTCGTCGATGCAGCGATTGTGGGCGACGCGGTAAAGCCACGCGCGCAGCGCAAGCTGGCGATCGTTCGCGCGCAGCCCCGAATAGGCGCGCACGAACACGTCCTGAAGCGCGTCCTCGGCATCCTGGCGCGAGCCGGGAAGCATCTGCCGCGTGTACGCGAAGAGACGCTGCCGATAACGATCGTAAATCGCCCGGAACGCCTCCTCGTGGCCCGCGCGGAACAGCGCTACCAGCTGCTCGTCGGAGCGCAGGCGCAAAAGAGGCGGTCCCACCGAGATCCGGCTGCGGCGAATTCCTGCCGGTGCTCTGAGGGCTGAGGCTTCCACGTGAACGCTGCACATCACTCTAACGCGTGCGGGGGCGGTTGATCTACCCTTCGCGGCAGTGACAGACCCCAAGGAGGTTCCCGCCTACACCCTGTGCATCGGCGGCGGCCAGGGGATCGCGATGCTCCATTCGAGGTAGTTCCGGGCCGTGCATGCACGGCCCGGCCGGAGCGCGCATGCGCGCACCGGGGGGCCGGCACATGTGCCGGCCTCTTTCATAATTTGATCCATGGATCCTGCGTCAGGCATCGGCATCCCGGTGGCATTCGGGGCGGGGCTGATCTCGTTCCTCTCGCCGTGCGTACTGCCGCTCGTTCCTGGCTATATCTCAGCGGTCGCCGGCGTTTCGCCGAAGGAGATTCGTCCCCGGCGGGTGCTGGGGCCGACGCTCGCGTTCGTCGCGAGCTTCTCGTTCATCTTCATCGCGCTTGGGCTGATCGGGCAGCAGGCGCTGCACGGAGCCCTCACTGGGCCGACCGCACTGAAGGTGTGTGGCGCCTTGATCGTGGTGATGGGGGCGCTGTTCGTGCTCGCGCCGTTCGTGCCTCGGCTCTCTCGTGAGTGGCACGTGGGGCGGCTGATGGAGCGCGCGGGTCGCAGCGGGCCGATCCTCACTGGCGCGGCTTTCGCGCTGGCATGGACGCCGTGCACGGGGCCGACACTCGGCGCAATCGTCACCGCCACGGGCACATCTGGATCGGCCGCGCACGGCGCGCTTCTGCTCGCCGTCTACTGCGCGGGACTAGGCGTTCCGTTTCTGCTGACGGGGTTGGCGTTCGGAACCGCGACGTCGGCGCTGGCGGTGGTGAAGCGTCATTACGCGGTCGTGATCGGGGCTGGAGGGGTGGTGCTGATCGGGATGGGCGTCCTGATCTGGACAGGGGAGTTCACCCAGCTCAACATCACCGTCAACCACTGGCTGCAGACACTCGGCCTGCCGGATTTCAACTCCGACACTTAATCGGTGTTACGCGGACGACGCTCCCGGGTATTTCCCACCGCGGCACTTGGACTTAGGCGACCCTAACGTGCTAGGCTCGCCAACGGTCCGGGTATTAGGGTCCCCTAACACTTTGTAAGCAGCTTGTCCTTCGCCCAAACAGTCGCACTCGGAGCACTCGCCGGCTTCACGATCTACTTAGGGCTGCCGGTCGGGCGCGTGCGGCTCATTGGGGCTCGTCCGCGCGTCGCGCTGGCGATGTTCTCGGTGGGCGTCCTGGCGTTCATCTTCGTCGATGTGCTCTCGAATGGCCTCTCGATCATCAGCAGCGCGCTCGAGTCGGTAAAGCACCACCACGGCTCGCTCGCGTATCTGATCTGGCTCGTCGTACTGCTCGGCGCTGGATTCGTCGCCGGTAGCGCCGGACTGGCCTCCGTCGAGCGGCGGATGCGCCCGCTTGGATCGCATACCCCGCCGATCGCGGGTGGGGCGGACGTGGCCGTTTCCGAGGCCGAGGCCGTCGCGATCGAGCTCGACGCTGCGCGACGCCGGGCGCTCCGGACAGGGCTGACGATCGCCGCGGCGATCGGTGTGCACAACTTCGCCGAGGGGCTCGCGATCGGGGTTTCCGCCAGGGCCGGCGCGGTCAGCCTCGCCACGGTGCTGATCATCGGGTTCGCGCTGCACAACGCGACTGAGGGCTTCGGGATCGTCGGCCCACTGGGTGACGTCAAGCCATCATGGAGGTGGCTGGGGCTCGCCGGGCTGATCGGCGGGGGCCCAACATTCCTCGGGTCGATCGTGGGCTACGGGGTCACGAGCCATCCGCTGGAGCTTCTGTTCTACGCGACGGCCGGCGGCGCGATCCTGTACGTGATCGGTGAGGTGTGGAACGCGATGCGCCGTTACGGCTTCCGCGAGCTGGGGCTGATGATGCTCACCGCGGGCTTCCTGGTGGGCGTGATCACCGACCTGATCGTCACCTACGGCGGCGGCTGAGCGCGCGTCAGCGGATCAGCCGCTCTGAGCGCGCCGCGTCGATCATCGCTGCGAGTGTCTCGCGTGCGTCGTGGCGCGGGCGCCAGCGGAGCTCACGGCGAGCCTTTGCGGTTTCCATCAGCACTGGGGTGCGGACGCTCTCGATCCACTGTGCCTCGACCGGAACGAACGGGAGTCGCGCGACCAGCTCGGCGGTCGCGTCGAGGGCGATCTCCGGCAGCGGCACGCTGTACCAGCCGAGCGCGTCGGCCACGTCGGAAAGGGTCACGCTTCCAGAAGCGGCGATGTTGTAGACGCCCGGCTGGCCGCGGCCGAGGACGGCGGCGCGCAGCGCGGTTGCGACATCGTCGTGATGCACGAGCTGGAAAGGCACTCCCGGGTCGGGCAGCACGGGCTTGAGCGCCGGCAGCAGCTCCAGGACGCGGAGCACCGCGCGCGGCATCCGCTCGGAGACCTGGATGTACGGGATGTTCTCCAGCAGCATCAGCGCATCGGGGCCGGCGACGATGCACGGCCGGAAGACGTACGCGTCGCTGCGGCTGCCATCGATGATCTCGTGCAGCGCGTGCTCGAGCTCGGCCTTCTGCGCCGAGTAGTAGTGCCGGTCGGTGCCGCGGGGTGGCACCTCCTCGGTCAGCGGGGATGGGTTGTCGGCGTGAAATCCGTATGCGGCGACAGATGAGGCGTAGATGAGCCGCTTCGCCCCGGCTGCCACCGCCGCCTCGAACACGTTTCGCGAGCCCTCCAGATTGACCCGCTGGGTCTCCTTCAGATCGCCGAGGATCAGGAAGGCGAGATGCACGACGACGTCGGCCCCGTCAACCAGCTCCTCGATCGACCCGCGGTCGAGCACGTTGCCCTGGCGGTACTCCGTCTTGCGAAGCCCTTCGGCGGCCGGGTCGAACGGGCGGCGGGCCATCGCGTAGACCCGGTGCACGTCGCGGCTGCGGTCAAGCGCACGCAGCAGCGAACGTCCGATGTCGCCGGTCGGCCCGGTTACCGCGACTCGCAGGCCTCTGTTCCTGCTCGCTGAGCGCCCGGAGCTCACGGCTCATATCCAGGCTCGCCGGGGAGAACGACGCGGGCGGTCTCGCCGGACAGCAGCACCTGCGGTTCGACCGGCTGCACATCGCGTCCCCGGGCGTGCTCGATCAACTCGGTGGCCGAGGCGAATTGTGAAAGCTGTTCGAGGTGCTTGATCGTCGGAAACACCAGGAAGAGCTTGCCATCGCGCGATGCCTCCAGCGCGCCCGCGGGCTCATACCAGCGGGATTCGACGACCTCTTGTCCGTCGACTGTGGGGCCCGCGCCGGCGGGCAGCTCGGCGAGGAAGAACCACGTGTCGAACCGGATCTTGACCTGGGCCGGCGTGATCCAGCGCGAGAAAAGCACGAGCTGGTCGGGCTCAGCGAGCTCGATCCCGGCCTCTTCGCCGAGCTCGCGCAGCGCCGCCGCACGGAGCGCCTGCGGGCCCCGGCCCTCGGCGCGATCAACCGCGCCACCGGGAAACACCCACGCGCCGCCCATGAAGCGAGCAT
The DNA here is from genome assembly GCA_963849295.1 of uncultured Solirubrobacterales bacterium. Taxonomy (GTDB): domain Bacteria; phylum Actinomycetota; class Thermoleophilia; order Solirubrobacterales; family Solirubrobacteraceae; genus Palsa-465. The sequence goes on along the minus strand of CAWKGU010000010.1, from coordinate 292,322 downwards.
TCGGGTTGCGCTGCACCAGCAGCACCTCGAGCCGCTTCGTCGCCCCCGCGCAACACGATCACGGTCGCGGCGGGCCGTGGAACCGTCACCGGCCCTTCGTTGAGCTCCTCTCCTGGCGCCGGTCGGTCGCGGTGCATGAGAAGACCCTAACGGGGCGGCGCGGCGTCCCCAAACGGGTCGCTAGCCTTCCCGCCCGATGAAGTGGATGTGCGAGTCCTGCGGGTTCATCTACGACCCAGCCGACGGTGACCCGGATGGCGGGATCCCTCCGGGGACCCCGTTCGAGGACATCCCAGAGACGTGGTTCTGTCCTGTGTGCGGCGCCCGCAAGCGCGATTTCTCGCCATACGAGGAGTAGCCATCAAGCCCCTGCCACTCATTCTTGGCTGCCTTGCAGCCGCGGTGCTTTTGGCAGCCTGCGGCGGTCATCACGTCAAGCGGCGAACGGTGACGACGCCGCCGCCCACGACGACGACCGTGCCGGCCTACACCGGGATTCACAAGATCCGCCACGTCGTCGTGATCATGCAAGAGAACCGCTCGTTCGACTCATACTTCGGCACCTACCCGGGGGCGGACGGTATCCCGATGCGCCACGGTCGCCCGACGGTGTGTGTCCCCAATCCCCAGACCGGTGGCTGTGTCCGCCCCTTCCACGATCGGAGGGATCGCACGCTCGGCGGGCCACACGGAGCGATCAACGCCGCCGCCGATATCAACGGCGGCAGGATGGATGGCTTCATCGACGAGCAGCAGCGCGGACGGGCTAGCTGCGCCAACACCTTCAACCCGCAGTGCACGCTCGGGCAATGGAATGGCGAGCGTGATGGGCTACCACACCGGTGCGGACATCCCGAACTATTGGGCCTACGCGCACGACTTCGTGCTTCAGGACCACATGTTCGAGTCCAACGCGTCGTGGAGTCTCCCGGCGCACCTGTACACGGTCTCTGAATGGTCCGCGCTGTGCGCGCGCCACGGCGACCCGATGAGCTGCACGAACGCCCTTCAGTCCCCAACCAATCCGCCGGACTTCCAGCAGCAGATCGGCGGCCCCGCTCCGCGCGCCGGACTATGCCTGGACCGATCTCACCTACCTGCTGCACAAGAACGGCGTCAGCTGGGGTTACTACGTCTTCAAGGGCTCCGAGCCCGACTGCGAGCAGGACACGGCGATGTCGTGCGCCGCGGTGGGTCAGAACGCCAAGACTCCCGGCATCTGGAATCCGCTCCCATACTTCGACACGGTCAAGCAGGACGGCCAGCTCGGCAACGTCCAATCGCTGTCCAACTTCTTTACCGCGGCGCGAACCGGCTCGCTGCCGGCGGTCTCCTGGGTGATCCCCAACGGCAAGGTCTCGGAGCATCCGCCGGCGCTCGTCAGCGCGGGCCAGAGCTATGTCACGGGTCTGGTCAACGCGATCATGGAGAGCCCGGACTGGAGCAGCACCGCGATCTTCCTCACCTGGGACGACTGGGGTGGGTTCTACGACCACGTGCGCCCGCCGGTCGTCGACCAGAACGGGTACGGGCTGCGAGTACCAGGGATCGTGATCAGTCCCTTCGCGAAGCGTGGCTACATCGACCATCAGACGCTGAGCTTCGACGCGTACACGAAGTTCATCGAGGACGACTTCCTCGGCTCTCAGCGGATTGATCCCAAGACCGACGGGCGTCCCGATCCCCGGCCGAGTGTCCGTGAGGACGCACCGCAACTCGGTGATCTCGTAAGCGATTTCGACTTCACCCAGATTCCACGGACGCCGGTGATCCTCCCGGTCAATCCGCACACCGATCTGATCAGGGGCGCAGCGAGCCCGCGCGGCCTGCAGCGGCTGCGTCGCCTGGGGCCTGGTGGCCCGCTCGGCGCGCTGCGCCCATACGTGCTGCAGGCGGCGGCGGCATATCTCGGGCTGACCTCGGACCAGCTTCGCAGCGAGCTGGCGTCCGGCCTGACGCTGCGCTCAATCGCGCGGGCTCACGGCAGGACGCTGAATGAGCTGCGCCAAGCGGTACTGACGCAGCTCGGGCTCGCCTAGGCGGCTGCGCGCATGCCGGCCGCGGTCGCCTCCGCGATCGCGGAGGCCGTGATTGCGACGAGGCGGCGCAGGTCCGCCTCGGAGATCGCCAGCGGCGGCATCAGCACGACCACATCGCCGAGCGGACGGATGATCGCCCCGCGTCGCCGGGCGGCCAGCGTGACGCGGTGACCCATGCGCTGCGCGGGTGGGTGGGCGATGAGCTCGATCCCGACCATGAATCCGCGCTGGCGGACCTCGGCGACCGTGGGCAGGGTTGCGATCCGCTGCTCGAGCAGCCGGTGGAGCAGCTCAATCTTCGGTTGTAGACGCTTAAGCGTGCGCTCGCGTTCGAAGATCTCCAGCGAGGCAATCCCGGCCGCGCAGGCAAGTGGATTGCCCGTGTAGGTGTGGCCGTGGAAAAAGGTCCGGAAATCCTCGTGGTCACCGAGAAAGCCGTCGTAGATGCGCTCGGTGCTAAGCGTTGCGGCGAGCGGAAGGTAGCCGCCGGTCAGCCCCTTGCCGACGCACATCAGGTCGGGGGTGACGCCCTCATGCTGGCACGCGAACATCGCGCCGGTCCGACCAAAGCCGGTCGCGACCTCGTCGCAGATCAGCAGCACCCCGTGCTCATCGCAGAGCTCGCGCACTCGCTTCAGGTAGCCAGGGGGTTGAAGCAGCATTCCGGCAGCGCCCTGGACGAGCGGCTCGACGATCACCGCCGCGGTCTTCCCGGCGCGGTTGTCAAGCAGCTCCGCGAGGTGTCCGGCGTCCCCGGCGCGGGCGCGCTCGGTCTCGAACAGCAGCGGTCGATACAGCGAGTGGAAAAGATCGATGCCCCCGACCGACACCGCTCCGAGCGTGTCGCCGTGGTAGGCGTTCTCCAGGCAGATGAAGCCAGCGCGCTGCTGCTCGCCGCGCTGCGCCCACCACTGATAGGCCATCTTCAACGCAACCTCGACGGCGCTCGAGCCACTGTCTGAATAGAACACCCGACTGAGCCCGTCTGGCGCCACGGCAAGCAGGCGCTCGGCGAGCTCAACCGCCGGCTCATGGGAGAGGCCGAGCATCGTGGAGTGCGCGAAGCGGTCGAGCTGCGCGCGGACGGCGCCATCCAATAGGGGATGCCGGTGGCCATGTACGTTGCACCAAAGCGAGGAGACGCCGTCGATGTAGACATTGCCCTCGGCGTCGTAGAGGTTGATGGCCTCGGCATGGTCGATCATCAGCGGCGGTTCCTCGTCGGTCCAGCCGCGCTGCTGGGTGAAGGGATGCCACAACACGCTGCGGTCAGCGTTGATCAGGTCATCGATGGAGCGCACGGCATCGCAACCTAGTCGCCCCAGCGGTCGGAAGTGCAGGCGCGACAGCCATCCCCTCTCTCTGGCAGCCTACGGCCCCTTGTCTGTGCACCCGAGGCCGTCTCTCAACCCGCGGCTGATCTCCACGATGCGCGTCGCGGCGGTCTGCGGACTGCTGGTGCTGGCGATCGCGGCCGTGATCGCTGTTCTCGCGACCGGTACGAGCAGCGGTCTACCGCCGCGCAAGGTCGAGTCGATCTTCCAGGACGATCGGCTGCTGCTCTATTCGCCAGCGCAGACGGTGGCTCGTGCCATTGCGACGCTCCGCGCCGCCGGCGCCGACCGCCTGCGGCTAACGGTGCAGTGGCTGAACATCGCGCCATCGCCGACATCCAGGATCAGGCCGGCGGGCTTTGACGCGACCAACCCCGCCGATTATCCGCAGCGCAACTGGACCCGCTACGACGTCGTCGTCCAGCTCGCGCACGCGGCCGGCATGGGCGTCGACTTCAACGTCACCGCTCCGGGTCCCCGGTGGGCGATGGGTGCCGGACCGCGGAGCGCGAAGGCGGCAAATCACTACAAGCCTTCGGCGTCGGAGTTCGGCGAATTCGTCCAGGCGCTCGGTCGGCGCTACAGCGGCAACTACGTGCCGCCGGGGGCAACTTCATCACTGCCCCGCGTCGCTTACTGGACGATCTGGAACGAGCCGAACCAACCGGGGTGGCTGCTGCCGCAATGGAGCGCGGCAAGCGGGCAATGGCAGATGACCTCACCCGCGATCTATCGCGCCCTGGTCAATTCGGGCTACCTCGCGCTCAAGCGGACGGGGCATTCCTCATCGACAGATACGGTGCTGATCGGAGAGCTGGCCCCCGAAGGCAGCGAGGAGCCCGGAGCGCAGCAGGCGATCCCGCCGATGAAGTTCCTCCGGGCCATGTACTGCGTGACTCCGGGATTCCAGCCGCTGCACGGTGGGCAGGCGACCTCTCTCGGCTGCCCGGCGAATCCCAGCGCCGGCGCGTTCGTCACCGACAACCCGGGCCTGTTCGACGCCACCGGGTTCGCGCACCATCCGTACTCGTTCTTCGTTGCGCCCAGCGTCCAGCTCAGCGATCGCAACTTCGTCCCGCTGGCCGATCTCGACCGGCTCGACAACGCCCTGTCCCAGATCATGATGACCTACGACCCGAACATCTCGCTGCCGGTGTACCTGACCGAGTACGGGTACGAGACAAATCCCCCCAATCCCTACCGCGGCGTCAGCCTGCGACTGCAGTCTGCGTATCTGAACGAAGCCGAGTACATCGCCTGGGAGGACCCGCGCGTGAAGTCGCTGGCGCAGTTTTTGCTCGTCGATTCTGCGCCTGACACGCGCTTCCGGCCCGGCAGCTTCAGATACTGGTCGACGTTTCAGACCGGCCTGCTGTTCCTGAATGGCAAGCCGAAGCCGTCATTCAACTCCTACCGGTTGCCGATCTTCCTCCCGAACCCAACGGTACGGGCCGGTCACAAGCTGTTCGTGTGGGGCATGCTCCGCCTGGCCCCGAACGGGACTCGACAGCATGCCGAGATCCAGTGGCGCCCCCTCCGCGGTCAGTACCGGGCGATCAGCACGGTGTCGACCGACAACCCAGACGGGTTCCTGACGACATACGTGGCCCTGCCTGGCAGCGGCGCGGTGAGGATCGCCTGGGTTTCCTCGACCGGCGCGACGTACCACAGCCGCGCGGTTGGCGTGCGGGTGATCGGCTGACGCGGTTGGCGGGCGGGGCCGTTTTTCGGCAGTCCCGCGGTCGAGATGGATGAAACCCCCAATTATTGGGGCTTTCGCCCATGTAGCCGGGCGCGCCGGCGCCAGGACGGCGCGCGGCGCCAGGACGGCGCGCGGCGCCAGGACGGCGCGCGGCGCGCGGCGCGCTAGGACTAGCGCGAGTGCAGCCAGTCGCGAAATTCTGACCAAATCCCGCCGGCGCGGTAGCCCGCCTCACCCCAGGTGTGACGCCAGGACGCTGCCCAGGCGGGCTCCCAGCCGCGCGCGCGGGTGAGGCCAACGGCTGCGGCGCTCAGCACGATGACGATGCCGATCAGGGCCATCAGCGCGATCGGCAGCGGCAGATCCGCATGGGTCGCCGCCGTCACCGAGACCGGGACTGAAGGACTCTTGGCCGGCTGGTTGGTCGCGGGGGCCAGGCGCTGCGGGCCCCCGGCGACGCACTGCCCGGCCGCCCGGCCCGTCAGCGCGGACTGGATCGCGTTCGTGAAATCGGCGAAGTACTGCGCGCCGTAGGTGTCGACACCCTTCAGCGCGCTCGAGAGCTGGGCGCTCGAGTACTGACACGGCGGAATCGTCCCGGTCTGCTCGTACGTTTGGAGCACCTTCGTGTAAGCGCTCGCGCGCGCGAGCGCGGCCGGCAGCAGCAACGTGGCAAACGCGATCAGCGCACATAGGCGAATCCGGAGCACGAGGTGAAGTTAGCGAAGGCTGTGCTCAAGCCAGCGATCGAGCGGCAGGGTCGCTCCGGCCCGCGCCAGCACGCCTGGCTCGGGGCTCTCAACGAGGGGCAGGGTGAACACCGAAATCCTTCCCTGCGCCTCGATCGTTAGACGATTGGAATGCTGGATCTCATCGGGCTCGGCCGGCCAGGGCGTTAGCACGACCGCGAGCGGGTCGAGGCCTCCGGCGCGGGCTGCCTCGAGCGTGAGCAGCGTGTGATTGATCGTCCCCAGGCCGGGCCGCGCCGCGATCAGGACCGGCAGACCCAGGTCCGCGGCAAATCCGCGGACGTCGTAACCCTCGGCGAGCGGCACAAGCAGCCCGCCGACACCCTCGACGATCAGCGCGCCGTGCCCGTTGCGGGCCTCGCGAACGCGATCGACCAAGGTCATCGGATCAATTGCCCGCCCCGCAAGTTCAGCCGCGAGGTGCGGGGACACCGGTGGGCCATAGCCGATCAGCACCACATCGTCAGGTGAGGAGCGCGCGGTGCGCGCGAGCAGCTCGTGGTCGGTGGGCCAGCTCGGATCCGGGGGCTCGTCGAGCCCCGTGATGACCGGCTTGAGCACCTTCACCGATTCCCCGCGCGCGTGCAGCGCTGCAACGATCGCGGCAGCCAGGACGGTCTTGCCGACGCCCGTGTCGGTGCCCGTCACGAACAGCCCAGCGCCGGGCACGGCCGTCAGGCAGCTCGGGCGTGCGACTTGGTGGCCACGGACCCAAGGCCCGCAGCCCGCGCCGCGGAACCGATCACCCGAGCGGCCATCCTCAGCTCATCCTCGCGGTGGGAGGCCATCACCGCGAGCCGCAGCCGCGAGGTCATCGGCGGAACCGTAGGCGGTCGGATGGCCTGCGCGAACACCCCGCGCACGAGCGCCTCCTCACAGACCCGCATTGCCAGCCCGGCCTCGCCGAGCACGAGCGGCAGGATCTGCGTGCGGGAGCCACGCATGTCAAAGCCCTCACGCTCCAGCGCCCGCCGCAGAGCGCCTGCGTTGTCCTGGAGTCGCTTGACGAGACGAGGCCGGTCCTCGAGCAGCTCGAGCGCCGCCATCGCTCCAGCGACCGCTGGCGGGGGCGGCGCGGTGGAGAAGATGAACGTGCGAGCGGCGTTCAGGAGGTAGCGGACGGTCGTGCGGTCGGTCGCGACGTAGGCGCCGTAGGAACCGAGCGCCTTGCCGAGCGTTCCCACGATCACGTCGACTCCATCCTCGACCCCGGCTTCCGCGACGGCCCCACGTCCGCCGGGGCCCAGCGCTCCGGTGCCGTGCGCCTCGTCGACGAGCACCCGGGCGTCATGGCGTTCGGCGAGCTCAACGATCTCGCGGAGCGGTGCGACGTCGCCGTCCATCGAGAACACGCCATCGGTGGCGATCAGGGCCCCGCGTCCCTCGGCGCGCTCGAGCCCCCAGCGCAGATGCTCGACGTCGCAGTGGTGATAGACGAACACCTCGGCCCGGGACAGCCGGCAGCCGTCGATGATCGATGCGTGATTTAGCTGATCGGAGAAGACGACCTCGCCAGGACGCACCAGTGCGGCGATGACTCCCGCATTTGCGAGATAGCCCGAACCGAACAGGAGCGCCGCCTCGCGGCGTTTGAAAGCGGCAAGGCGCTCCTCAAGCCGATGATGGATCGTCATCGTTCCCGAGACGAGACGGGAAGCGCCGCTGCCAACCCCCCAGCGCATCGCGGCATCCGCGGCCGCCTCGCGGACTTGGGGATGGTCGGCCAGCCCGAGGTAGTTGTTCGAGCACAGCAGCAGCACTGGCTTGCCGTCGAGCAGGACGTGGGGGCCCTGGGGGCCGTTGATGAGCCGTGTGCGACGGTCAAGCCCCAGCGCCCTGAGCTCGTCGAGGCGGGCCTCGAGCTCGATCACGCGGCTCGCCGAGATGCCGGGGCACGCTTCGCCTTGAAGCGAAGCTGCGTGGAGGGATCCCAGAGCCTCACCGTGAGACTGTCCGGCGAGGACGAGTGCTCGCGCTCGAGCGTGGCGGTCACCACGTCGGGCGTCTCGCCGTCCAGCCAGCCGCTGCGGTTGTCGGGCCGGGGGTTGGCGCCGTTGTCAGGCTGGCGCGCGACGTTCAAGCCGAGCCCCTCGAACATCTGGCGGTCCTCCTCGGGCGTGTTGCCGAGGGTGGTCAGGAAGTTCCCCATCATCACACCGTTGAGCCCGGCCCTGACCGCCGTGCGCTGGAGCTCCCCGAGGTTCTCCACGCGGCCGCCGCAGAGCCGGAAGAGCGCGTCGGGCAGGATTAGCCGGAAGATCGCGATCCACTTGACGACCTCCAACGGCTCCATCAGCTCGCGGTCGCCGAACTTGGTCCCAGGTCGCGGGTTGAGGAGGTTGATGGGGACGCTGTTGGGGTTGATCGCCGCCAGCTCAAATGCCATCTCCACGCGCTGCTCGCGGCTCTCGCCGAGGTTGAGTATGCCGCCGACGCACGTCTCCAGGCCGGCCTCACGTACCGCCCCGATCGTCCGCAGGCGGCCTTCGTAGCGGACAGTCGTCGAAACCTCCGGGTAGTAGGACTCGGCTGTCTCGACGTTGTGGTGGACGCGCTGGATCCCGGCGTCCTTGAGCGCCTTCGCACGCGTGACGGACATGTGACCGATCGAAACGCAGCGCTTGAGGTTCGTGTGCTCGGCGACGAGGCGCGCCCCTTGGAGGACGTTCTCAAAGTCCCGCTTCGACAGCCCCTGTCCCTGCGTGACCATGCAGAAGCGGTGCGCGCCTGCGGCCTCGGCCGCCCGCGCGTGCTCGAGGATCTGCTCGGGCTCCATCATCGCGTGCATCGGGGTTGCAGCATCTGCGTAGCGCGACTGTGCGCAGAAGCCGCAATCCTCGGCGCAGCCACCCGACTTGGCGTTGACGAGCGAGCACATGTCGGTGGCGTCCGCGAACCGCTCGACGCGCGCTTGCCAGGCGCGCTCGACGAGCGCTTCGATCTCGGCGTGATCCTCGAGAGCGCCGAGGGCCAGCGCCTCCTCACGCGTTATCAGGGGCGGCACGGTGCGGAAGATATGGGCGCGGCCGGACGGTTCGCCGCGGCTGCCGGGGGCTAACGGCCGCGCCAGCGCGGCTCGCGCTTCTCCTCGAACGCGCGAACGCCCTCTCGGAAGTCCTCGGAGGAGAAGCACGCCTCGCGCAGCGCGATCAGCTCGCGTTCGAGCTCGGGGTCGAGAGCGACGTGTGCGTCGATGACGGCCCGGATCACCCGTTTGTTGCCGGTCTGAGCGAGCGGCGCGTTGCCGGCGATCTCCCTCGCAAGCTGGAGTGCGGTATCCGCCAGCTCATCCGGCTCCGCCACCGCGTTGACGAGACCCCAGGCGTTTGCGGTCGCGGCGTCGATTCGCCTGCCGACGAGGAACAGCTCGCGCGTTCTGGGCGGGCCGATCGTGTCGATGAACTTCTGGATCCCCGTGTGCGAGTAGACAAGACCGAGCTTTGCCGGAGGCATCGCTAGTGAAATTGCCGAGCTGGCGATGCGGAGATCGCAGGCGAGCGCCAGCTCCAGCCCGCCGCCGATCGTGTGGCCGTTGAGAGCGGCGACGGTCGGATATCCGTATGCCTCCAGTGCATCGATCGCCGCGGTGAAGGGGTGCGCGACCAGCCGCTCGGCTTCCTCGGCGAACACCTCCTCCCGGAGGTCTCCGATGTCGTAGCCGGCCGAGAAAATGCGATCCTCGCCCGTGACGATCACACAGCGGGCGTCGAGTTCGGGCATGCGGGTCGCGATCGCATCGAGGATCGCGTGATCGAGGGCGCCGCGCTTGCCCGGATTGGAGATCGTCAGTCTTGTGACGCCGGGCGCTGGCTCGTCGACCAGCAGCCGGCCGGAGTCATCCGAGGACAACGAGCGTGTCGCCCTCGGACACCGATTGCCCCTCCTCGCACCGGATCTCCTTAACCACTCCCGGGTCCTCGGCCTCGACCGGCATCTCCATCTTCATCGACTCGAGGATCACGACCGTGTCGCCCTCCGCTACCGAGTCGCCGACCTGCACCTCGATCTTCCACACCGTACCCGTGATGTGGGCCTCGATCTCCGACAAATGAGCCTCCTGCGCTCGTGGGTGGGCAGGAGAATAGTTGCGCTCGGGGACGGGCGCTTATGTCACGGACGGCGTACGCCTACTTGTGCTCTTTCCAGTGAGCAGTGGCGTGCTTGTACGTGTGGGTGGTCGTCTGGTTGATCAAGTACGCGCACAAGTAACCCTTGCCCTTGTGCTGCGCGGTGAAGGTGAGGCCCTGAGAGAAGTGCCCACTGACCGGCATCGAAATGCTCGCGCTCGTGGGGTTGCCGAGGAAGTGGTACTCCTTGTCGTAGTTCTTCTTGCACTTCACATTGGCGCGCTCCCAGCCGACCACGAAGTTGGCGTTGCCACTCGCGTTTCCGCTCACCGTGACCGTGTAGCTACTACCCAGCTTGACCGACTTCGGAGCGCTCACATGCAGCTTGTTGCTCGCCGCCAGTGCAACTGCGGCGAACAGGAGCAGGGCCAGGCCACAGAGAGCAAGCCAGCGCGCATAACGCTTCAGAGTCATAGAACAGCCCCCTCCAGGGATCGGACGAAGTACGGGGCAGCAACGCTAGCGGCCGCGGCGGCTCGGCGCAACCAGCCCGGCCTTTCCAGAACTTCCGCCTATTTCCGGGTTCGTCCGGCACGTCCGCTTGACTGGCGCATGAACGGTGGTTGGATCGCCGATCGAGGAGAGTGGGATGGCGGACGAGAGTGGGATGATGGACCGCAGCATCTTCATCAGCACATGCACGCGGCGGCAAATGGCGCGGCGGCGCCCTTCGCCGAACGCCTATCGCATCCAGCTGATGTTCGCGGTCGTTGTGCTGTTTGTAGCCGTGCTCGTGTTCGCGATCGCGCGCATGGGGCTGTAGCAGGCCCCACGGCATGGGGCTGTAGCAGGCCCTACGCCATTACGTCGGGCAGAACAGGTTGTCGCGCTCGACCTTCGACGGTCCCGGGTGCTTCTTCACGTATGTGAGCTTGATCCGGCTGAAGACCTTGTGCTTCTGGCCTGAACACGAGATCGGCTTAGTCAATTTCACCTTTGCCGCATACGAGTGAAAGTGTCCGGACGCGCAGCTCGGGGTGCAGTCGTTGGCCTTGACGGTGCCCTTGCCCTTGGCGTCGCTCTTGGTCCAGCTTGACCACGTCGCCGAGGCGAGATACTCGTTGCCGTCGCCACAGAAGATCGTGAAGTTCTTCGGCTTGTACTTCTCGTGCTTGCACGTCGACACAAAGACATGCCCGGAGCCGCCCGCCGCCAAGGCCGCGGTGGCGCTCGCAAGCAACGCGATCACAAATCCGATTCCCACTGTCCTCGCGATCGTTCTCATGCCGTCGTAAAGGTCGCTGGGTCGGGTCCGATGCGCGCCCCCGCGTCAAGCTCTCCGATCGCGCGCATCTGCTGCTCATCGAGCTCGAAGTCGAACACGTGGAAGTTCTCCTCGATCCGCTCCGGCGTCACCGACTTGGGGATCACCACGTTCCCGATCTGAATGTGCCAGCGGAGCACGATCTGAGCGGGCGTCCGGTCGTGCGACTCGGCGATTCCATTGATCACATCGTCGTCGAGGCTGGCGCCCTGGCCGAGCGGGCTCCATGCCTCGGTCAAGATTCCGTGCTCCTCGTGGAACCGTCGCAGCTCATCCTGCTGGAGTCGAGGATGCAGCTCGATCTGGTTGACAGTGGGAACGACGCCACTGTGCTCGATGATCCGCTCCAGGTGCTCGACCTGGAAGTTTGAGACGCCGATCGAGCGTGCCCCACCCGTGTCGCGAAGCTCGCACAGTGCGTGCCAGGTCTCCGCGTAGAGGTCGCGTGAGGGCACCGGCCAGTGGATCAGGTAAAGGTCCACGTAGTCAAAGCCGAGGCGATCGAGGCTCCGGTCAAATGCACGAAGGGCAGAGTCGTGGCCCTGGTCGTGGTTCCAGAGCTTCGTCGTGAGGAAGACATCGTCGCGACTCAGCCCGCTGCGGGAAATCCCCTCCGCCACCTGTGCCTCGTTGCCGTAGGCGGCCGCGGTATCGATCGAGCGATAGCCGGTCCGCAGGGCGCCGAGCACGGCGTCGGCCGTCTCTTCTTCAGGAATCTGGAAGACACCGAACCCCAGTTGCGGGATTTCGTGTCCGTCGTTGAGTTTCAGGATCGGGACGTTCATAGATGAGAGTATGCCCGCGTCTTGATCCTCGCTATCGACCAGGGGACGACAGGCACCACTTGCCTGGTTTTTGACGAGCAGGCGGAGCTGATCGGTCGCGCTCACCGGGAGTTCGAACAGCACTTCCCCCGTCCTGGATGGGTCGAGCACGATCCGAGCGAGATCTGGGAGGTCACGCACGCGGTCGCCGGTGAGGCGCTTGAGGACGCTGGCATCGGGCGGGGTGAGCTTCAGGCCGTCGGCATCACCAATCAACGCGAGACGGTGTGCGTCTGGGACCCGGATAGCGGTGAGCCACTTCACCGCGCAATCGTCTGGCAGGACCGGCGCACCGCGGCCCGCTGCGACGAGCTACGCGAAGCCGGGCATGAGCCGCTCGTCAGAAGCCGAACCGGCCTCGTGCTCGATCCCTACTTCTCGGCGACCAAGATCGAATGGCTTCTGCACAACGTCGAGGGCTTGCGCCAGCGTGCCGAGCAAGGCCGCGCGGTGTTCGGGACCGTTGACGCGTGGCTGATCTTCAAGCTCACCGGCGAGCTTGCGACCGACCCATCGAACGCATCGCGGACGATGCTCTTCGACATCGGTAATGGCTCCTGGGATCCTGAGCTGCTCGCACTCTTCGGGATCCCCGAGCGATCGCTCCCCGACGTTTGGACCAGCAGCGGCACGATCGCCCGAACCCGTCCAGATGCGCTTCACGGCCACGATGTGCCGGTGGCGGGCGTCGCCGGCGACCAGCAGGCCGCACTGTTCGGGCAGGCATGCGTCGACCCGGGCCTCGGCAAGAACACCTACGGCACCGGGTCTTTCGTCCTCCAGAACGCCGGCCAAAGCTCTCCGCCGACGGTCGAAGGACTCCTGAGCACGGTCGCGTGGAGCGTTGGCGAGCGACTCTCGTATGCGCTCGAGGCGGCGATCTTCGCCACCGGCGCCGCGGTGCAGTGGCTGCGCGACGCCCTCGGCGTGATCGAGACGGCGGCCGAGACTGAGAAACTCGCCGAGTCGCTGCAGGGCAATGACGGCGTCTATTTCGTCCCCGCGCTGACGGGTCTTGGATCGCCGCACTGGGACCCCTACGCCCGGGGCACAGTCGTCGGACTTACGCGGGGGACGGGAAAGGCCCACCTCGCACGCGCGACGCTGGAATCGATCGCCTACCAGACACTCGACGCGGTTCGGGCGATGGAGGCCGCGAGTGGCGTCGAGCTCAGCGAGCTGCGCGCCGACGGAGGCGCGACGGCGAACCGATGGCTGATGCAGTTCCAAGCGGACATGCTCGGCGTGCCGGTCGTGGTCCCTGAGATTTCCGAAACGACGGCGCTTGGGGCTGCTTACCTGGCCGGAGTCGGGATCGGGATGTGGACGCTTGACCAGCTGCGCACGAGCTGGCGCGAGCGCAGCCGCTACGAGCCGATGATCGGCGAGGATGAGCGAGCGTTGCTGCTGCACGACTGGACCCGCGCCGTCGAGCGCGCCCGCGCCTGGATCGAAAGGGGGTAGTGTCGCGACGGATGCCCGACGTCGAGCTCAAGCCTCAGGTCTACAAGGACCCACGCCCGAAGGAGTTCTTCGACCAGTTCCACGAGAGGGTGCGGGATCACGAGCCGGAGCCGATCTACGAGGTCGTACGGGTGCTCACCGTTCTTCATGCGCTGATCAGCTTTCGCGCCCGCGGGCTCGGCGCCGAGAACGTGCCGAACGGGCCCGTGATCCTCGCCCCCAACCACGCCTCGTTCATGGACCATTTCTTCACCGGAGCGTTCGTCCGCCGGCGGGTGCAGTTCATGGGCAAGTCACAGCTGTTCGGCCGCGGCCCGCTCAGCTGGACTTACAGCCACGGCGGCGTGTTCCCCGTTCGGCGCGGGCATCACGACGAGGAGGCGTTTGTCAGCGCGTTTGAGATCCTGCGTCGCGGCGGCGCGGTAGTCATGTACTGCGAGGGCGGCCGCTCTCGCACCGGCAAGCTGGCCGATCGTGCCAGACCCGGGATCGGCCGGTTGGCGCTGGAATCGGGCGCTCCGGTCGTGCCCCTGGCGATCCTCGGCTCCTATCAGGTACGTAACTGGAAGCGGCTGCGGTTCCCGAAGGTCACCGTGATGTTCGGCAAGCCCTTCAGGTTCGATGTCACCGCCGATCCCACGCGCGAGCAACAGCAGGAGGCAGCCGACGTGATCTTCGATCGGATCAGGCGGCTGCATGGCGAGCTCGCACGGCTCGGACATCGGGGAGCCTTGCGTGCGGATCGGCAGCGGCTGCGGGCGGCCAGTGCGTAGCGAGGGCACGAAGCGCGCGGTCGAGCGGGTGGGCTTGGCCGCGTTGACGACGTTGATCGGGATCAACCTATGGACGGGTTTCCCACTGCTCGCGCTGTGGATTGGCTCGCGCGTCGTCGGCTCGAGCGGTCTCAGCGGCGGCGCCCTGTTCGTCGTCGTCGCGCTGCTTGCGGTCCTCTTGTACGTCGGCGTCAGGGTGCTGACGTGGCTGAGCGCTGTCTACGATCGCGTCACCGGCCGGCCGCCGCCCAAGCGGCAACCCGCGGTCTGGAATCGGGCGATGAGCGCCGAGCGGATCTCGCTCACACGCCGCACTCGCCGCCTCAACGCAGTCGAGCGGATCGTGGTCAGCTGCGTCGTCGCCGCAGTGATCCTGTTCGAGGTCTGGTTCTTCTTCTTCGCGGGATCGTCGCTGCCGAACAGCGCGTGAGCCGCTACGCCGTGGTGATCGCTGCCGCCTGCACGAGCCCCAGCTCCTCGATCGCCGTCTCGCGCATCTTGAACTTCTGCACCTTGCCGGTCACGGTCAGCGGGAACGATTCGACGAACTTGACGTAGCGGGGGATCTTGAAGTGCGCGATCTTCCCCCGGCAGAACTCGCGGACATCCTCTTCGCCGAGCGCGGCGCCCTGGTGCACCACGACCCAGGCCATCAGCTCCTCGCCAAAGCGCTCGTCGGGAACCCCGATCACCTGCACGTCGGCGATGTCTGGATGGGTGTGGAGGAACTCCTCGATCTCCCGGGGGTACACGTTCTCTCCTCCGCGGATGATCATGTCCTTGCTTCGGCCGACGACCCGCACGTAGCCCTGCTCGTCCATCGTCGCGAGGTCTCCGGTGTGCATCCATCCGGCGTCGTCAATCGCCTCGGCCGTACGCTCGGGATCGTTCCAGTAGCCGCGCATCACCATGTATCCCCGGGCCATGAATTCGCCCGGCTCGCCGCGTGATTGGATGCGCCCGCTAACCGGATCGACGATCTTGATCTCGGTGTGGGGCATCACCTGACCGACGGTCCCGCAGCGATGCTCGAGCGTGTCGTCGACCCGAACCTGTGTGGTGACGGGCGAGGTCTCCGTCATCCCGAAGGCGATGCCGATCTGCCCGATTCCCATCTGGTTCGAGACCTGCTTCATCACCTCGACAGGACATGGCGAGCCGGCCATGATCCCAGTGCGCAACGAGTCCAGCTGAAATTCGGGGAAGCTGGGAAGGCCGAGCTCGGCGATGAACATCGTCGGCACCCCGTACAGGCTTGTGCAGCGCTCTCCTGCGCACGCCTGCAGCGTCGCTTGTGGCTCGAACACCTCGGCGGGGTACACCATGCAAGCGCCGCGCGTTGTCGCCGCGAGGTTGCCCAGCACCATCCCGAAGCAGTGGTAGAGCGGGACTGGGATGCAGATCCGATCGGCCTCGGAGTAGCGCAGCAACCCCGCGACGAAGTGGGCGTTGTTGAGGATGTTGTGGTGGGTGAGCGTCGCTCCTTTTGGGAACCCGGTGGTCCCGCTCGTGAACTGGATGTTGATCGGGTCATCGAAGTCAAGCTTGTTCGCCGCTGCGCGCAGCGCGTCCCCATCGGTAGCGCCGCCGGCGAGCGATTCCCACTCGTCGGTGCCGAAGAACACCGACCGCTCCAGACAATCGAGTCCCGGCCCGACCTCCTCGATCATCGCCACGAAGTCCGAGCCCTTGCATTCGCGAGCCGCGAGCAGCCACCGGCAGCCCGCCTGCCCGAGCGCGTACTCCAACTCGCTCGTGCGGTAGGCCGGGTTGACGTTAACCAGGATCACGCCGATCTTGGCGGTCGCGTACTGGGCCAGCGCCCACTCCGCGCGGTTGGGGCTCCACACGCCGATCCGGTCTCCGTGCTCGAGTCCCTCGCGCAGCATCGAGCTGGCGAGCCGGTCGACGGCCTCGTTGAACGAGGCGTACGTGTAGCGGAGCCCCTGGTGGGAGGACACCAGCGCGTCGGCGTTGGGCACTCGTGCCACCGTCCGCTCGAGGTTCTCGCCGATCGTCTCGCCGAGCAGCGGCTCATCGCAGGCCCCGTGCGCGTACGAAAGCATTGCCTGCGCTGATCCTACTCGTACACCTCGCTGAGCGTGGGCCAGAAGTCGGGATCGTGACCCGGGATCGGGACCGCGCCAGCAGTCTGGTCGAGATACCTGCGGATCTCCTTCAGGGAGCGCTCGTGGAGGTGCCGGTCGGCTGCGAGGATCGAGACGGCCTCGGTCCTCAGCTCGCGCAGCGTGTAGGCGGCGTCGCCCATCACCAGCACCTCGTCGGCGGCGGTTCGCAGCACCACCGACTGATGCCCGAGCGTGTGCCCGGGGGTTGAGACGACGCGCACCGAGCCATCGCCAAACAGGTCGAGCGACTGCGCGAAACCCGAAAACGAGGTGACCGGATCGTTGTCGTAGTCAAGCGAGCGCCAGTCGAACGCATGGTCGAACTGGCGCGCGTGGTAGCCCTCGCGCGTGCCGCCCTCGGTGGCGGCTGCCCACTCACGCTTGTTCACAACGAACGTCGCCTGCGGGAACTCCGAGACCGCGCTCGCGTGGTCGATGTGCAGGTGGGTCATAATCACCACCCTCACGTGGTGGGGCTGGAAACCGAGGGTGGGCAGCTGGACGCGGAGTGCCTGGTCATGGTCCATCCGCACGCGGTAGATGAAGCGCCCAGGCCAGCCCATGTTGCCCGACACATCGTTAACGCAGCTTGGGTGCAGTCCGGTGTCGATCAGGATCGGACCCACGGCGGGGTGCTCCACCAGGAAGGCCGGGATTGGAAGCCAGTCCCAACCACCTCGAGGCCCGACGAACTGAGCAAGGATCCGAAGTCGCGCCAGCGGCCCGCGTGGACAGTCGATCCATGCCGGCGGTGCGTGCATCTCGCCGGTGAGCAACGGATGGATCCGGACGGTGGCGCCGGGCTGGCCGCCGGGCAGCGGAAGCGCCGCCGGCTTGCACTCGGTCGCCACGGACATCGCAGCGCTCAGGCTATACCGTGTCGCGCGCGATGACGACGCTGCTGCGCGAAGGCATGCTCGACGGCAGATCGATTGCGCTCGGAGGCTCACCGCAGGCTGGGCTGCGCGACGCGCTGGGCGAGCTCGGCGCCTCGATCGTGCAGGCGAACGACAGTACGGCCCAGGTGCTCGTCCATGACGCGTGCGAATGCTTGCGCCGCGAGGGTCTCTCGGCCGCACTCGCAGACACCTGGTCGAACGTTGCGACGGTCGCCAACGGCTCGCTGATCCCGGCTGGCCGCGGCGGCAAGGTGGTGCTGATCGCCCCGCGCCCCGACACCGGCGAGCATGCTGAAGCCGCTCGCGACGCGCTGGAAAACCTGGCGCGGACGCTGTCGGTCGAATGGGCGCGGTACGGGATCACCGTGACCGCGATCGCACCCGGGGCGCAAACGTCCGAGAGCGAAACGCGCACGCTCGTCTGCTTCCTGGTCTCAGAGGCGGGCGACTACTTCAGCGGCTGCCGCTTTGACCTGCGCTAGCCACTCTTTCAACCCGGGCTGCTAGCCACGTGCAGATCTGATCGAGCACCTGCTGCTGCTCGGGCTCGTTGAGGATCTCGTGGTAGAGCCCCTCGTAGGGGACGATCGTCTTGTCGGATGCGCCGATCCGCTCGCCCAACATCACGCTGCCCTTCGGCGGACAGAGCCCATCGGCGGTGCCATACAGGACCAGTGTGGGGATCTGGATCGATCGGACAGCGTCGGGGAACGACTCGACCGCCGCGGCGAGCTCGGCGACCGTGCGCGCAGGGAGCTTGCCGTGGTAGTTGAGCGGGTCCTCCCGGTAATCGTTCACCACAGCTGGATCGCGGCTCACCAGCGAGCTGTCGATTGACGCCACCGGGAGCCGGGGGGTAAGCGTCGACAGGAGCCTTGCGATGATCCGGACGGGCGGCGGTGCCGCGTCCAGCGCCGCGAGCGCCCCCGACAGGATCAGCCCATCCAAGCGATCCTGATGCGCGATCGCGTAGCGAAGCGCCACCGTTCCGCCCATGCTGTGGCCGAGCAGGAACACCTTCGTCCCGGGATGCTCGGCCGCGGCAAGGACGACCAGGGCGTCGAGGTCCTCGACGACGTTGTCCATCCGATCGACCAGCGCCCGGGGTCCCTCCGAGCGGCCGTGCCCGCGGTGGTCGAGCGCGTATACCGCATACCCCTCGGACACAAGCCGGTTGGCGACGTGGATGTAGCGACCGCTGTGCTCGCTTGCACCGTGGGCGATCACGACGACCGCGCGAGGGTCCGCATCCGGCGCCCACACTTGCCAGTAGATCTTCACCGCGCCCACACCGCTGAGCGTCGACTCGCGATAGTTCATTGTCCCTCCTCCGCCCATGGCACGACGACTGCGTCCTCGTGTGGGGAGTCGCGCGCGACGACGTATTCGGCCGGCTCACTGCTCGAGGGGTTCTCGAGCACATGTGTCTCGCGCGGGGGCACGTAGACGAGGTCCCCGCGTTCGAGCGTCAGCTGCTGCTCGAGGTGGTCTCCCCACTTCACCTCCAGCGTGCCCGACAGCATGTAGACGGCGCTCTCGCAGCCCTCGTGGTAGTGGGGGCGGGAACGTGCCGCAGGCGGGACCCGGAAGACGGCCATGTAGATGTTGCGGGCCCCCGCCGTCGCCTGGGAGATCTCGCTGCCACCCACAACTCCTCGGGGAACCTCGTGGTCCGGACCGGGTTTGACCACCCTCACGAGTCGATCCTACTCTCGATCTGAAGCGGTGGTTGGGGGGCCGGCGCGTGGTCGACCTGCAGCGTTGTGTGCTGGACGCCGAAGCGCTCGCTGAGCAGCTCCTCGAGCTCGCGCCGCAGCTTGTGGCAGTCATCCCCCCCGCCGACGACGACATGGGCTGAGAGTGCCGGGAAGCCAGAGGTGACCTCCCAAATGTGGAGATCGTGAACCTCGACGACTCCCGGGTGCTGAGCAACGGCGAGCCCGATCCGCTCGGGATCGAGGCCGCTGGGGGCGGCCTCCATGAATACCCGTCCCGAGGAAACGAGCAGCGCGTAAGCGCCCTTGAGCATCAACGCAGCGACAGCGATCGATGCGATCGCATCCGCTCTCGTGAAGCCCGTCGCGATGATCACGATCGCGGCGATGGCGGTCGCGATGAACGCGTAGAGGTCGCTGACGATGTGCCGATATGACCCTTCGACGTTGAGGCTGCGTTTGCGATCGCCGCCGGCCAGGATCCGCGCGGCTAGCACGTTGACCGCCACGCCCGCAACCGCGACGACGAGGACGACAACACCCTTCACCGCGGGCGGCGAGCTCAGGCGATCGATCGCTCCGTACAGGATCACCGCAGCCAGGACCAGCAGCAGGACGCCGTTGGCCTGAGCGCTCAGGATCTCCGCGCGCCCCAACCCGAAGGTCATCGCGCCGCGCGCCGGGCGCGTCGCCAGCCTCGCCGCCGTCAACGAGAGACCCAGGGCGGCCGCGTCGCTGAGCATGTGCGCGGCATCCGAGAGCAGCACGAGCGAGGACGCCAACAGCCCGGCGACAACCTCGATCACCATGAACGCCAGGATCAGAGCCAGGCCGGCCCGGAGCGCTGTCCGATCCGCCTCGCGGGACGCTCCAGGGTGGGCGTGCTCGTGAGGCATCAGTTGAGCGACGGATCGGGCGGCATCCGCGCGACAAGTGCATAGCTCCCGCCCTTGCGGGTCAGCACATCGCTCCAGAGCTCCCGCGGCTCATCGGAGAACGCATCTCTGCGCCGCGCGGGTTCAAGGATCCAGTCGCCCCGCTCGAGCTCCGCGTCGAGCTGTCCCGGTCCCCAGCCGGCGTGCCCGACGAACGCCCGAGCCTCGCGCACCCCGACCGTCAAGTCCTCGGGCGTCGAGGTGGTGCCGAGGACGCCGATCTCGTCGAAGGAGATCAGCGCCGCATCGCTGGGATCCTCGAACTCCGCGAGCACGATCACCGACGACGGCTGCACGGGGCCGCCGATGAACAAGGGCTGATCGCGATCGACCAGCTCCCCGAGCTCCGAAACGGCTTCGCCGACCGTCGTCTCGGAGGGGCGGTTGAGCACGAGTCCCAGACCGCCATCGTCCGAGTGCTCGATGATCAGCACGACCGTCCGCCAGAAGTTCGGATCGAGCAGCCCCGGACCCGCGATCAGCAGCTGGCCGCGAGCGGAGTCCATCGCCTCACAACCCTAGCGACCGTCCCAGGATCTCCTTCATGATTTCGTCGGTGCCGCCGCCGATCGGCCCAAGGCGGGCGTCGCGCGCGGCCCGGGCAAGCTCCGGCTCGTCGCCGAACAGCTCCAGGCAAGCATCCATCACATCGAACGACGCGCGCTGGGTCGCAAGCTTGGCGATCGTCACCTCGCGAATGGCGTCCTCGCCGGCGATGTAGCGTCGCAGGGCGGAGTAGGTGACGTCGCGCCCGGCTTCGATCTTGACGGCGATCTCGGCCAGCGTGTGGCGCATGGCTTGGCTCGGCTGGTCGCTCACGCGCTCGAGCGCACGCTCGAATGCGACCCCCATCGCGCCGACCGCACCGAGCGCCATCAGCAGCCGCTCCCACTGGAAGTTGGCCATGATCAAGTAGAAGCCACCGTGCTCCTCCCCGAGCAGGTTCTCCTGAGGGACGAACACGTCGTCGAAGTTGATCGCGGCCGTGTCGGACGCGTGCCAGCCGAGTTTCTTAAGCGCGCTCGATTCGACGCCTGCCCCGCGCTCGATGATCAGGAACGAGATCCCGTGGTGGCCGCCCTCCGCCGATGTCTTGACCGCGGTGACGATCACGTCCGCGCGCACGCCGCCGGTGATGAACATCTTCGCGCCATTGACGACATAGCCCCCGTCGACCTTCGCCGCGCGGGTGCGGATCGACGCGACGTCCGAGCCTGCGTCGGGCTCGGTAATCGCCAGCGCCGCGATTCGCTCGCCGCGGATTCCCGGCACCAGGTAACGCTGCTTCTGCTCCTCGGTGCCGAACTTCCAGATCGGTGGCAGCGCGATCCCCGAGTGCGCGCCGATGCCGGCCGCCAGGCCTCCAGAGCCGCAGTGCGCAATCTCCTCGACGAACACCGCGTCGGCCACCGGGTCGCCACCGCCGCCGTACTCCGGTGGGAACTTCAGTCCGATGTAGCCGAGCTCCGCGAGCCGCCCGAACACCTCGTTCGGGAACCACTCGGCTTGCTCCCACTCCTGCGCGCGCGGACGCAGCTCGGTCTGGATGAAATCCCGCACCTCCGCGCGTAACCGCTCATGCTCCTCAGTAAAAGGAGGGATAGGCCGCGGCGCATGCGCCGCGGCCCCCGGCGGCGCATGCGCCGCCGGGCCGGCCGGTGCATGCACCGGCCGGGACAACTAGAGACCGTACGAGCGGCCGATCACGTCCAGCATGATCTCGTCCGTGCCCGCTCCGATCCGGTTCAGGCGCAGGTCACGCCATGAGCGCTCCACGCCGTACTCCTTCATGTAGCCGTTGCCGCCGTGGATCTGAATGCATTCATCCGCCACCTCGACCGCGATCCTGGCGGCGTAGAGCTTCGCCATCGTGATCTCCCTCACGGGGTACTCGCCGTTCTGGAAGCGCCACGCTGTCGTGTAGACCATCTGTCGGGCGGTCTCGATCTTCGTCGCCATCTCGGCGAACTTGTGGCGGATCACCTGGAAATGGCCGATCGCCCGGCCGAAGGCGGTGCGCTCCTTGGCGTACTGAAGCGTCCGGTCGAACACCTGCTGGGCGCCGGCGACCGATCCCGCCGCGCCGATCAGCCGCTCTCCCTGGAGCTCCCAGGAGATGTGGTAGAAGCCCTTGCCTTCTTCTCCGAGCATCGCAGAGGCCGGGATCCGCACGTCCTGGAAGGCGAGCAGGGCAGTGTCGGAGGCGTGCATGCCGAGCTTCTGCAGGCGCTTCTCACGGATCACACCGGGCAGGTCCATCGGCACGAGGAACAGCGTTATTCCTCCGTGTCCCGCATCGGGATCGGTCTTGGTCACGAGCACGATCGCGTGCGCCCTGTGTCCGTTGGTGATGAACGTCTTCGAACCGTTGATCACGTACTCGTCGCCGTCGCGGACGGCGCGCGTCTTGATCCCCGCCACGTCTGAGCCGGCATCCGGCTCGGTGATCCCGATCGACAAGATCGCCTTGCCCTTGATCGCGGGCACGACCCATTCCTGCTTCTGCTCCTCTGAGCCGAACTTGAGGATCGGGGGCATCGCCATGTCCGTTTGAACGGCGACGCCCATTCCCAACCCGCCACAGTGGGCGTGCACCATCTCCTCGGCCAGCACGAGCGCGGTGTAGTAGTCGCCCCCCTGCCCGCCGTATTCCTCGGGCTTGTCCAGCCCCAGGAAGCCAAGCTCGCCCATTCGCTCAAACACCCAGTCCGGGAACGTCGTCTCCTCCCACTCCTCCGCGTGGGGCTGAAGCTCCTTGACGACAAAGCGGCGGATCGAGTCGCGGAGCTGTTCGTGCTCGTCGGTGAAGATGAAGTGCTTTCGCTGGGCGGCGAAGTCTGGCTTGAGGACGTCGGCGGTCGTGGTCATGGGGCTGGACGGTAGCTGGCGTCGGCGCGAAAGTAAACAGTAGGACTTCCTACTTCCTACTTCGTGGGTTGGGATATCGCAGCGCTCGGTCGCGGGGGCGAGGCGGAGCGCGATTACGCTCGCGAAGACTCGATAGCGTGGCGCGCGTGGCCTACCAGACCATCCGCTACGACTTGGCCGAGACGGGCGTCGCGACGATCGCGCTCGATCAGCCGGACACGCGCAACGCCCTCTCGGGCGAGCTGCTGGGAGAGCTGGTCGCTGCGCTGAAGGCGGCACGTGACGATCCGGCGGTTCGTTGTGTCGTGATCACCTCAACGCACGAGAAGGTCTTCTCCAGCGGCGCCAACCTGGCCGGGTTCGCCGCCGAGATGCCACTCGTCCACAAGCACTTCGGCACCGAGCTGTTCCCTCAGCTGTTCCGGCTGCTCGGCGAGCTCGGCAAACCCTCGATCTGCGCCGCCAACGGCCATGTCCTGGCAGGGGCTCTCGGTGTCGCTCTGGCGTGCGATCTGATCGTCGCGCGCGAGGGCGCGCGGTTCGGCACGCCCGAGATCAACGTCGGCCTCTTCCCGTTCATGATCATGGCGCTCATCTACCGCAACGTTCCCCGCAAGAAGGTGGCCGAGCTGATGCTGCTCGGCGAGCAGATTTCGGCCGAAGAGGCCGAGCGGATCGGGATCGTCAACCGTGTCTGCCCGGCCGAGGAGTTCGAGGCGACCGTGCGCGAGTGGTCCGAGAAGCTGGCGGGCAAATCTCCCGTGCTGATGAAACTCGGCAAGGACGCGATGTTCCGCCAGCAGGACATGGCCTTCGCCGACGCGATCGACTTCCTGCGCTCGCAGCTGACGATCGCCTTCTCGACAGAGGACATCGAAGAAGGCGTCAAGGCGTTTTTCGAAAAGCGCTCGCCGGAGTGGAAGGGCCGCTAGAACGTTCGCCTAGCCGACGTGGACCGTGGCCGTCGAACGTGCGCCGAGGCGGTCAAATCCTGCCAAATCGTGCTAATACCTCTCGCATGCCTGCGGCAGCCTCCACCACGCGAACCGTCCTGCTCGTCGACGACCACCATGGGTTTCGGACCCTCGCCAACCTGCTGCTCGGCAACGACGGGTTTGAGGTGGTCGGGGAGGCGGTCGACGGCGAGAGCGCGATCAACGCCGTACGGAGGCAGCGACCCGACGTGGTCCTCCTGGACGTCCAGCTCCCGGGAATCGATGGCTTCGAGGTCGCCGGCCGCCTCGCGCGGCTCCCGGAAGCACCGGCGGTCGTGATGACCTCGACCCGTGACGCCGCCGATATCGGTGCGAGGCTGGTTCATGCGCCGATCGCCGGCTTCGTTGCCAAGCAGGAGCTGTCCGCGGCGGCGGTCGCGGCGCTGCTCGACTGAACAGCACTAAGGCGACCCGTACAGCGCCCGCTCGGCCGCGATCACGGCCTGGTTATCGGCAAGCGCGCGGTTGTAGAGGTTGATCGCCTGAGCCTCGCTCCCTGCGGAGCCGATCGCGTCGAGGTCGGCAAGCTCGGTCCGATCGGCGGCCAGCAGTGCATTCGCGAGATGCTGATCCGCCGGCAGGAACGTGATCCTCCGCACGGCGGCGTCGAAATTGAACAGCGCGGTCCGGAATGACGCAACATCGGTCTTGAAGGCCGAAAAGTTGCCTGCCCCGACGTCGGCGTTGGCGCGGCTGTTGAATGTCGCGGCTCCGGCGTCGTAGGTCGCGGCTGCTGTCTCGAGCTGCCGGCGGACGGCGCTCGGGGCGCCAGCCGTCGCGGCGGCTCGCGTCGCCCGCCAGCTGACGGTTCCGCTGGCGCAGGTTCCGGAGCCGGCATCCGCCGGGAAAGAGGCAGCCAGCGTGCCCGTGAACGCACCGGCCCTGTAGGTGCCGGCCACGCGGTACGTTGTCCCCTGCGCGGTGAACAAGCCGGAGAACGACCCGTGCTTCAGCGGCACAGGACCGCCGGGGGTGCGTGCGCCGGAATCGGCGGCCGTCGCTTTCAGCGGACAGGCGTACCTGGCCTGGACAGACAGGGTGCTCAGCGAGCTGCGGTCAGTTGCGACCGTGAGTTCGATGGGGTCGCCCTGCGCCGTCGTGCCGCTGTAGCTGCCCGGATATGGGCTGCTGGAACTCGCGCTCGAGCCACCGCACCCGGCGAGAAACGCGCAGAGCAGCACCAGCGAGGCGCTGTCAGTAATCCGCATCGAGATGATTCTCCTTCACGCGTGCTTCACACAAGGATCGACGCAACCGGCATGCTTCAGCGTGATGCGGCACACCGGATTCCGGATCAGGCCGAGACAGGTCGCGATTGCGCTGGCGATTGCCGGCCTGCCTGCAGCCGCGATCGGCGCAGTCTCGATCAAAAATGGCCACGGCCGCATCGGCCCGCAGTATGCGCTCACGCCCTACGGGCACCACCTGGAGCCGGCCGGGCGGATGACACGCGTCGGCGACTTCCCAACGGGCGGCGCGCTGACACCCGATGGGCGCTTTTACTGGGCGGTCGACGCCGGGCATGGGCGCGACGACGTGCAGATCGTCTCGGTCGCGACCGGCCGCCGAATCCAGATCCTGCCGCTCCCGGGCGCGTATGTCGGAGTTGCGATCTCGGCCGACGGGCGCCGAGCGTACGTCTCCGGGGAGCCGATCGGCGACAGCAAGCCGGTTGGCCCGACGCTCGGCAAGCAGGGCGACGTCGTCCACGTGTTCGCCGTCAACCGCAGGAGCGGTCACGCGAGCGAGCTCGAGCCGATCGCGATGCCGGTGCTGACTGGCGGCACGGCACAGGGGCACGCCAACCAGATCATTCCTGGGCTCTCGCCGCCGGGGCCGACGAGTGGGTCTGCGCTCGACTGGCCCGAGGGGCTGGCGGTCAGCCACGACGGTTCGACCGTCGCAGTTGCGCTCAATCAGGCAGATCAGGTCGCGCTGATCAATACGCGCACGCGTGCTGTGCGGACGGTCAAGGTCGGCGCCTACCCGTACGGCGTCGTGATCTCAAAGGACGGACGGACAGCGTGGGCGAGCAGCGAATACGCCGGGACCGTGTCCGCGATCGACATCGCGACCGCCAGGGTGGCCGCCGCGATCGGGGTGGGAGGGACGCTCGGGGACCGCAACTCGCACCCCGAGGGCATGGCGCTGAGCCGTGACGGGAGGTGGCTGTTCGTGGCTGTCGCGAGCCACGATCTGATTGCTGCGATCGATACCCGCACGCGCAGGCTCGCGCACGAAGTGTCCGTCCAGCGCGGCGACTACCTCGGTTCCGAGCCCGTCGCGGTCGCGCCTGCGCCCAACGGCAGGACGCTGTTCGCGGCCGATGCGGGCGAGGACGCGGTGGCTGAGATCGCGCTCACCGCGCGCCGCAACGGCAAGCGCCAGCCCTGGACGGTGCTGGGAAGGATTCCAACCGCGGCGTATCCGAGCGCCGTGTCGGTGACGCCGAACGGGCGCCAGCTCGTGTGGCTCGCCGCCGAGGGGCTCGGCGCGGGACCGAACCCCGACTACGGGACGTTCTTTGCGAACAGCGACGCCGCGCCGTACGGGCAGTACGTACCGGACATGCTGATCGGTCGCGTCGGCGTGCTGAAGCTGCCGACGCGCGCCCAGCTGCGAGGGCTGACGCGGCGTGCG
The DNA here is from genome assembly GCA_963849295.1 of uncultured Solirubrobacterales bacterium. Lineage (GTDB taxonomy): Bacteria > Actinomycetota > Thermoleophilia > Solirubrobacterales > Solirubrobacteraceae > Palsa-465. The sequence goes on along the minus strand of CAWKGU010000010.1, from coordinate 265,865 downwards.
CTCGCTCAAGGCGTCCCCAGCAACCTCTCGACGCCGCCCCCGGGCAATCCGGTCCGCCCGGACGGTCCGATCAGGCACGTTTTTATCGTGGTCAAGGAGAACCGCACCTACGACCAGCTATTTGGCAGCGACTCGAGCGGGGATGGCGACAGGCACCTCGAGCTGTTTGACGACAACGGCGTGCACGCCCCGGCCGGCGGGGTCACCCCGAACGCGCACGCACTGGTCAGGCGCTTTCCGCTGCTTGATCACTTCTACGCCGACAGCGAGGTGTCGGTCGATGGGCATCTGATCACCTCGGGCGGCTATGCGATCGACTACACCAAGAAGGCGCTGCACCCCAACTACTCGAATCGGGGCCGGGTCGACGAGTTCGGGTCCTATCCGGTCTCATTCCCGCCGAAGGACTTCATCTTCGACCAAGCGGTGCGCGAGGGGATCAGCTTCCGCAACTACGGGGAGATTAACGCGGGGATCCTTCCGGGCGCCGACGACGGCAGGCCCACGTTCTCGGCGGTCGAGGCCAACACGAGGATCAGCTACCCGGAGTTCTTCGGCTGCGATGGGGTCGGCTTTCCGGTGACCGGAACTGACAACGCAGCCGTGTGCGACACCGATTCGGGAACGCTCGGAGCAGGCGGCGCCGCGGGCGTCGCGACGAGCCGCTTCGACTACTTCCAGGCGGAGTTCCTCAGCCTTGTGAACAGCGGCACGGTGCCGTCGCTCGTGTATCTCACGCTCCCCAACGACCACACCAACGGCGTCCAGACCAACTATCCCACCCCCAGAGCGATGGTCGCCGACAACGATCTCGGCCTCGGCCAGATCGTCGATCTGATCAGCCACTCGCCGATCTGGGGCTCGTCGGCAATCCTCGTGATGGAGGACGACTCGCAGGACGGCGCCGATCACGTCGACGCGCACCGGATGCCCGCCTACGTGATTTCTCCCTGGGCGAGCGAAGGCGCGGTGATCCACACGCGCTATGACCAGGAGTCGATGCTGCGCACGATGGAGCTGATCCTGGGGATGCAGCCGCTGTCGCGTTTCGACGCCAACGCCGAGCCGATGTACCGCGCTTTCCGAGGCGATGGCCACCCTGACCTGCGGCCCTACGACGCGGTCATCCCGCAGCAGTCGCTAACCCAGATCACGACGTCGGCGCAGGCTCGTGCCGCCGGGCCGCTGGTGGCGCAGCTGCCGTTCGATCAACCGGACGTCGTCCCGCAGGCGATCTTCGACCGGGTGCTGTGGGGGAGCGTCTACGGCTGGAGGTCAAAGCCGCCCGCCGCCGGCCCGAACGCATCACCGCTTGAGTCGGGCCGCGCTGCGGCGGTGATGAGCGTGTTCCGCGCGGGATACAACGTGCGCAGGTGGCTCCTGCAATCGACCGACGACGTGATCGGCGATGACATCGCGGCGTGGGCGACGCTGTTGAAGGCCCGGGGGGCCAGGCGATAAAGTAGGAAGTAGTACGTCCCACTTACTGCGTCGCCGCACTTGCGGTCGCGCTCGCTTTGGCCACCGACGCCCCGCCCACCACCAACCTGCTCCGCCCGCTCGCCGAGGACCTCGCGGATCGGCGAGCGCGGATCAAGCTGGGCGGCGGACCGGACAAGATCGAGCAGCAGCACGAGCGCGAGAAGCTGACCGCCCGCGAACGACTCGATCTGCTGATCGACGAGGGCACGTTCGTCGAGCTCGGCATCCACGGCCGCCCACACTTCTCGCAACGAGCGATGGAGGGGCGTGACGCGCCTGCCGACGGGGTGATCACCGGCTACGGGAAGATCAATGGGCGCCTCGCCGCCGTCGCCGCGTACGACTTCACGGTGATGGCCGGCTCGATGGGGATGACCGGGGAGATGAAGGTGACCCGGCTTCGCGAGCTCGCATTGACCAAGCGGATCCCGTTCATCTGGCTGCTCGACTCGGCCGGCGCGCGAATCCAGGAGGCCGTCGGGTCGCTGTTCGCCGGCAGCGGGCACCTGTTCCGCGAGGAGGTCGTCAACTCGGGCGTGATCCCGCAGGTCGCCGCGCTGATGGGACCGTGCGCGGCAGGGACCGCGTACATCCCGGGCCTCGCCGACTTCGTGCCGATGGTGCGCGGGCGTGGGTCGATGGCACTGGCCGGGCCGCACCTGGTGCGCGCCGCCGTCGGCGAGGACGTGACTCAGGAGGAGCTCGGCGGCTCGCGCGTGCATTGCCGCAAGTCGGGCGTCGGCGACCTGGAGGTGGCAGACGACCCCGACTGCATCGAGAAGATCAAGGACTACCTCGGGTATTTCCCGCTGAACTGCGAGGAGCCCCCGCCCGTCAAACCGACCGACGATCCCGTCGACCGCGGCGACGAGGAGCTGCTCGACATCCTTCCCGACTCGAACCGCAAGCCGTACGACATGTACGAGGTGATCCGCCGAATCGTCGACGACGGCGTCTACTTCGACCTCAAGTCGCAGTGGGCAAAGACGATCATCACGTGCCTGGCGCGCTTCGGTGGCAGGCCGGCGGGAATCGTCGCCAGCCAGCCCAAGCAGCTCGGCGGAATCCTCGACAACGACTCCTCAGACAAGGCAGCCCGGTTCATCAACTTGTGCAACGCCTACGCGATCCCGCTGATCTACCTGATGGACGTGCCCGGCTTCATGGTCGGCACCAAGGTCGAGGAGAAGGGGATCATCCGCCACGGGGCCAAGATGCTGTACGCGACCGCGAATGCGACCGTCCCGAAAATCACCGTCGTGCTTCGCAAGGCCTACGGCGCGGGCTACTACGTGATGTGCGGGCGCGCATACGAGCCCGATCTGATCGTCGCGTGGCCGAGCGCCGAGATCAGCGTGATGGGGGCCGAGGGCGCGGTCGAGATCATCTTCCGCAAGCAGGTACAAGACGCCGAGGACCCCGAGGCCAAGCGAGCCGAGTTGATCGCCGAATTTCGCAAGATCATCGACGTCTACATCGCCGCGGGCAACGACCTGATCGACGACGTGATCGACCCGCGTGAGACACGCGCGACGATCTGCCGCGGGCTCGAGATGGCGACTGGCAAGCGCGTCGAGCGGCCATGGAAGCGAAACGGCGTGGTGCCCGTATGAGTCTCGCCGATCCGGCGGTGATCACCTGCGCGATCTCTGGCGCGATCGCCAACCGCGAGCAGTGCCCGGCGATCCCCTACACACCGCAGGAGTACGCAGCCGAAGCACGGCGGATCGTCGACGAGGGCGGAGTCCACATCCACATTCACGCCCGGCGGCCCGACGGGACGCCGTCGTATGAGATCGAGGATTTCGTCGCGATCCGCGAGGCGATCGTCAACGAGGTGGGGGACGCCGCGATCATCAACTTCTCGACGGGAACGATCGGCGTGCCGGTCGAGAAGCGCGTCGCCTATCTCGAGGCGGGTCGGCCCGAGGTCGCGGCTCTGAACATGGGCTCGATGAACTACGCCAAGTACTCGTCAAAGCGCAAGGACTTTGTGTTCAAATTCGTGTTCGCGAATCCGTTCGAGGAGATCACCGAGCTGCTTCAGGCGATGCGGCGGCTGGAGATCAAACCCGAGCACGAGTGCTTTGACCTCGGACACGTTGGCTCACTGGCGCCGCTCGTCGACATGGGTTTGCTCGAGGCGCCGCTGCACGCCGATTTCGTGATGGGCGTCGTGGGAGGCGTCCCGGCGACGGCGCTCAACCTCGCCGCGATGGCGCGCAACCTGCCCGAGGGCAGGCACCACTGGGGCGTGATCGGGATCGGTCGCGACCAGTGGATGCTCGTCGCCGCAGCGCTCACTCTGGGCGGTTCGATCAGGGTCGGCCTCGAGGACAACTTCTATCTGCCAAACGGGGAGATGGCGCGCTCCAACGGCGAGCTGATCGCCAAGGCCCGGCAGATGTGCGAGGACACCGGGCGGCGACCCGCGACGGTCGAGGAGGCGCGGCAGCTGCTCGGCGTGCGGACCCCAGCGCCGGCATGAGCCTCCCCTTGGAGGGACTCAAGGTCCTCGATCTGAGCCGACTGCTGCCGGGCGGCTTCTGCTCGCTGGTCCTGGCCGACTTCGGCGCCGACGTCGTCAAGGTTGAGGACACCGGTATGGGGGACTACGTGCGCTGGTCGCCCCCGTACTACGACGGCGCGGAGGAGACGGCGAGGGGCGCGCTGTTCCTCGCGCTGAACCGCAGCAAGCGCTCGATCCGAGTAGATCTGAAGAGCGACGCCGGCAAGCAGGTGCTACTGCGGCTCGTCCGCGACGCCGATGTGCTGCTCGAGTCGTTTCGCCCGGGCGTTCTCGATCGACTCGGCGTCGGCTACGAGCGCATGCGCGCAGAGAACCCGCGGCTCGTCTACTGCGCGATCACGGGGTATGGCCAGGACGGTCCCAATCGCGATCGTTCGGGACACGATATGAACTACTTGGGGCTCGGTGGTCTTCTAGGGCTGACCGGCGAGGCCGACGGACCTCCGATCCAGTCGGCGGGGCAGATCGCCGATATCGGCGGCGGCGCGCTGATGGGCGTGATCGGCGTGCTGATCGCGCTGCGCGAACGCGAGCGCTCGGGCGAGGGCCAGTTCGTCGACTGCTCGATGTTCGACGGCGGCCTATCGTGGCTTGCGCTGGTCGCGGCGGATGCCCTTGCGACGGGGCACGCCCCGCATCGCGGCGAGTTGCAGCTGGCGGGCGCGCTGACGTGCTACCGGCCGTACAAATGCGCCGACGGGTACGTGACGCTCGGCGCGCTGGAGCCGAAGTTCTGGCGGGCGTTCTGCCTCGGCGTGGGTCGCGAGGATCTGGTCGAGCATGCCTTCGACCCGCCCGGATCGGAGGCGCATCGGGCGGTGTCCGAGATCTTCGCTTCGCGCACCCGCGAGGAGTGGCGGCAGTTCGCCTCAGAGCACGACTGCTGCCTGGAGCCGGTCCTCGACCTCGATGAGGTGCTCGACTCCGAGCTGGTCGCGGCCCGGGAGATGGTTACCGAGCTGGCGCAACCCGGTGCTGAGAGGCCTGTCCGCCTGCTCGGGTTGCCGGTGAAGCTGAGCCGGACGCCTGGCGACGCGTCCCGCGCGCCCGGACCCGCGCTCGGCGAGCACACCGACGAGGTCCTGCAGGCCGCCGGCTACAGCACCGAGGAGATCGCCGCACTGCACGAGTCGGGCGCGATCGCCGGTCCGGCAGGCAGCGTGCAGGGCGCATTCATGCGTTCATGAGCGAGGCGACGGCCGGGATGCTCAAGATGTCCGAGCTGGCCGAGCGCTCGGGCGTCAGCGCCGGCACGATCAAGCACTACCTCCGCGAGGGCCTGCTCGGCAACGGCGATCAGGTGATGCGAACCAGCCGGAACATGGCGTATTACCCGGAGGAGTTCGTCGAGCGCGTGCGGCTGATCAAGCGCCTGCAGGAAGAGCGCTACATGCCGCTGCGGGTGATTAAGGAGGTCGTCTCTGAAGACCCCGGGCGCGCGGCGCGCCTGATCGAGCTCGAGGATCGGATCCTCGAGCGTGCGATCGCCGATCGCGAGAGCGGACGGATCTCCCGCGCGAAGGCGCGCGAGACCTACGAGATGCCCCAGAACGTCCTCGACCGTCTCGAGGAGCTGGGAATCCTCACTCCGAACGCGCGCGGGTACGACGCCGACGATGTCGCGATCATCGAGGCAATTTCCCGCTTCCGTGCCGGCGGCTACGAGGAGGCGATTGGATTCACGGTGTACGACACGCTTCGTTATCGCGATGCGCTGAGGCCGCTCGTCGAAGAGGAGGTCAGCGTCCTGCTAGAGCGGCTCTCGGGCGAAGTCGACGTCGGCCGCGCCGTCGAGATCATCGCTTTGGGCACGGAGCCGTTGCGCGACCTGATCGGAGCGATGCACTCGAAGCTGCTGCTTTCCACGCTTCGGCGCGCTCACCACCACACATCGTGAGCCTCCATCACGCCGAAGCCCTCGGCGAGCGCAATACCGCCGTGCAGCTCGCCCGAGAAGGTTCCGAACGGCTGCCTGTAGGCGCTTCGCACGAGCAGCAGGTTCTCGCGGCGCTCGCGGACGGCCTCGGACTGAAAGCGCAACAAGTCGACGCTCGACAGGTCAGGCGCGAATGTCGATGGGGGTGCCTCCACCGCCTCGCCGTCGATCCATACGGTGCGCTCGCTCTCCTCTGGGGGATCGTTGACGCCGGCGACAAGGTTCCACGCGAGCTGGCGGCCGTCGGACGCGACCCCGACTCCGGCGCACCAGCTCCAGCGGGTGTGGCGCTCGTAGTAGGCGGCCGTGTCGTCGATCACCGCGCGAGCATCGATCAGCCGGGGGCGACCCTCCAGCACCACGGTTCCGTGGCAGCGCAGCCCGCCCTGCTTGCGCGTCCACGCGTAGCTCGCCCCGCTGGGGCAGACCGACTCGATGCCCGCTTGCTCGTCGAAGCTCAAGTCGATCTGCACCGCACGGTCGAGCACGCGGGCATGGCCGAAGCCCAAGCGAACGGCGCCGCGACCGAGGACGGTGCGCTCGTAGAGCCGCCGCTCAGCACGATCCCAGACCGCCCAGAACGCCTGCCGTGCAGGACCGATCCGCACCGAGGCCAGACATGCCATCAGCTCGGGCCCGTACACCCCGACGTAACGCCAGCACTTCAGCGGCCGCAGGCCCTGCCGGGAGGGCATCGGTAAGGGCGGGAGGGCGATGCCGTCGAGCTCTCGCGGACGGAGGTCGCCGAATGCGCCGCGATAAGAACGGGGCGGGGCGGGCGTGCTGGACGCGCACCCGCGATCATCGCATCAGTCCACGGTGAGTGCGGACAACGTGTCAGCCGTAGCCCCGACGCTGACCTCGTGGAGCGCACGCGTGTGGTTGCACTCGTGCATCGCGATCTCCGAGACGATGCTGGCCACACGTGACCAAGCATGGGCGATGGCCACATCCACCGCCGCGCCGACCAGCCTGCTGCGCAGCGTCGAATCGGTGAGCGCCCGCGCGCACGCGTCGGCAAAGCCCGCGGCACCGTCGGCGATCAGCAGGTGGTGGTCCGCCACCACCGGGAGACCCTCGGCGCCGCGCGAGGTGCTCACGACGGCTCGGCGATGGCCGAACGCCTCCAGGATCTTCAGCCTGGTTCCGCCGCCGGCACGCAGCGGGACAACGCAGATTGTCGCCGCCTCATAAAGGGGGGTTACCGACACTGGATCTCGAACAATCGTGACCCCATCTCCCTCGAGCTCGGCAACGATCGGGGAGATGTAACTTCCTGCCAGTGCGAGCCGCACATCGCGGCCCAAGCGGCGTCGCAGCCGAGGCAGTACGTCGTTGCATAACCAGCGCGCAGCATCGCGATTGGGTATGTAGCCAAAGTTGGCAACGAACAACATGTCGACGGGCGATGCCCATCCCTCGACAAGGCGCCTGGGCATGGGATTCGGAAGCACCCTCATCGCGACGTCGGTTACTCGCTGCCGCAGGCTCGCGATCTCGTTCTCGCTGGCCGCCAGCACCAGGTCGGCAATTCCGAGCCATTCCCCCGCCGCCAGCTCCAGCTTCCCGGCGTCGGCCGCAACGACCTCAGCATCCCCCAACCGGCCCTCGAGCCGGAAAAGTTCCGCCAGTTGTCGCAGCGCGGGTGGGTCATCCTCATCGACATCGAGGACCACGCGAGGCCGCCGGTCAAGCTGCAGCCATGGCTCGGCAAGCGGCGCGAGGAAGCTGCGAAAGGCCCAGACGACATCAATCTCTGTGCCGGCGAATTCGATGATCGACGCCGCCGCGCCGGGCGTCGACCATGATGTATCCAACGGACGGGGGTAGATCAGCCGCGCATGCTGTCGCTTCTGCACCGGAACAATCTGGCCGACGCGCCGAAGGAACGGATCGGCGACCGTGGGTGGTAGGACCAACACGCGCTCGGCGCGCTCTGCCACCCATTCGGTGTTTACGTCGGAGCTGTACAGCGGTGCCAGGACGAGGGTGACATCGCACGCGTTCGCCAGGCCGTCGAGCGTCACTCCGGCGCGCATCGCAATGCCGCTGCCGTATTGAGACGGCGTGATCGGCACGATCAGGACCACCTTCGGCCTCGCGCACGCCTCAGAACCACCGCGTACGGATCGGCCCGGCCAGATCGTGGATCCCAGTGCGAAGTTCTGGAAGAAGAGGCCGGTCGAGCGAGACGAGCGCACGACGTCGTGTCCGTTGTCGCCTCGCTCGCTCCCGCCCTCCGGCGTTCCATCGTTTCCCCCCTCCGACGACGGGTAGGGCGGGGAGAGCATCGTGCCGTTCCAGCAGAAATACCGGATGGCGCCCGCGGTCATCCAGTTCCGGATCTGTGTGTCGGTCGTCGAGAGCCAGCGATCGAGGTATGTGAGCTGTTCGCGAATCAGCGCCAGCGCGCGACGCGCCCCTTCTTGCGTTATCAGGTAGGCGTGCATGCACCACGACGGCGAAACCACCACCCGCCTGCTCGGATCCGGGAGGTCTTCGACGATCAGCTGGTTGCCGAGGAAGACGAAGTCGGCCTCGCGTGGGGTTTCCTCCCAGTACACAGGTCCGAGTCGTGCGATCTCCGGGTGCGGGAGCACGTCGTCCTCGAACACGAGCATGTACGGCATCCCGTCGTCCACCACTCTCTCCCACAGCGCGATCATCGAAAGGGTGGTCCCGACTTGCCCATCAGCCAGACCGGGATCGAAGAAGAGCCCCCGTCGCTTCGCCATTGGCTCGGGGATCCTCCCGAGCGCCATCGATGCCCTCGACGAGCACGATGTTGTCGAACCCGACCTCGCGCAGGCACTTCAGGGAATGCTGGGCGCGCTCGCGCACACGCGGCAGATACACCATGAAGCAGGCATTGGCCTGCAAGTCTTCGAAGGTGTCCGGAAGCGGCAGGGTCCCAATCTACCCGACCGTGACTCGGGATTGGACCCGACCGTGACTCGGGATCGCGGCAGCCAGCCGCTGTTAGGCTCTGGCCGCGATGAGCCATCCGGGTGCTTTCTCCGGTCGCGCATGATGGCGAGCGACCGGCCTTGCGCCGTCGAGGGATTAGAGGTCACTGAAGTCGCAGACGGGCTCGTGGTCTACGACCCAGAGCGTGAGCGGGTTCATTACCTGAACGCCTCCGCCGCTGTGATCTTCGCTTTTTGCGACGGAGCTCACGATCGTCGAGGCATCGTCGATGCGACCACCAGCATGTTCGGGCCGGACGCCATGTCGTCCCGCGACGTCGAGGCGTGCATCGCCGAGCTCGAGGACAAGCGGATCCTCAACTTGGGCAAGTGAGGGAGCTCGGAGGCTTCAGACTCCTTCACGCCGATCCGGTTGTGCTCTACGCGGCCGGACTCGGAGGTCCGCGAATCCGATAGCGCGCTCTGGTCGGTTTTGGACGTTCTTGCGGACCGCGTGGCCTATCTGATCGTCGGCCCTACCTGGACCGTTCTTGACCGGGACAGCCGAAGGTCTCGCGCAGCGGACATCCATCACCTGTTCCAGCGATTCCGGCAATTGGTGTGCGTCACGATCTGCCCCACGGCTGGCGAGGCGGGCGCGCTGCGGCGTGAAGGGGTGGCGACGCTGCATTGCTCGGAGGGCGCTCTTGTTCGAGAGGACCTGTACAGGCCCAGCCGCGACCGTCAGCCGAAGTTCGACGCGATCTATGACGCCAAGTGGGCCGACTACAAACGCCACCAGCTTGCGGGCTGCATCCGGTCGCTGGCGCTGATAGCGCCGCCGCCTTGGCGGCCGGAGGAAGGATGCACGATTGACCACTACAGGCGAGCGCATGCTGCGGTCAGCCACGCGACCTGGGTTTCGAGTCCGTGGGGTCCTACGCGGCGCTGGCTGTCTCCAGAGGAGGTGAACGTCGCCTACAACGAGGCTCGGGTTGGGCTGTGTCTCTCACGGGTGGAGGGGTATATGAGCGCGAGCGTTCAGTACCTCTTGGCTGGTCTTCCGGTCGTCACCACGGCAAACCTCGGCGGCCGGGACGAGTTCTTTGACCCCGCCTACGTGCGGTGGGTTGGCGATGAGCCCGAAGCGGTGGCGGCCGCGGTCGACGAGCTCGCTGGTCTGGAGCTGGACCCTGTGATGATTCGTCAGGCCACGCTGGTCAAGGTGAGGCGGCATCGTGACCGGTTGCAGGCGTGGATCCGGGAGGCGATTGTCTCCCAGGGTGGCGAACCGGGGCGGTGGGGCGGCGACTGGCCGCAGGGGCTCCCGAACAAGCTCCGCGAGCCCTCGATCCCGGCAGCCGACGTAATTACCGAGATCAAGCAGCAGCAGCAGCCGCCGCACCGGGCGGCGTCGGGCGCTCCGGGCGCTCACCGCAAGACCGGACTGTCGCTGCTCCTACATGCCGACCCGGTTGTGCTTTACGCGCAGGACTCGGAGGTCCGCGAATCCGATAGCGCGCTCTGGTCGGTTTTGGACGTTCTTGCGGACCGCGTGGCCTATCTGATCGTCAGTCCTGGATGGACGGTCCTTGACCGCGGCAGCCGCGAGTGGCTCTCAACGCACATCCGTCAGCTCCTGCAGCGATTCCGGCGATTGGTGTGCGTCACGATCTGCCCCACGGCTGGCGAGGCGGGCGCGCTGCGGGGTGAAGGGGTGGCGACGCTGCATTGCTCGGAGGGCGCTCTTGTTCGAGAGGACCTGTACAGGCCCAGCCACGACCGTGAGCCGAAGTTCGACGCGATCTATGACGCCCAGTGGGCCGACTACAAGCGCCATGAGCTTGCCGGCGCCATCGGGTCCCTCGCATTGATCGCCTCTCGGCCGTGGAACCCGGCGCAATCCACGATTGACCACTACAGGCGAGCGCATGCTGCGGTCAGCCACGCGACCTGGGTTTCGAGTCCGTGGGGTCCTACGCGGCGCTGGCTGTCTCCAGAGGAGGTGAACGTCGCCTACAACGAGGCTCGGGTTGGGCTGTGTCTCTCACGGGTGGAGGGGTATATGAGCGCGAGCGTTCAGTACCTCTTGGCTGGTCTTCCGGTCGTCACCACGGCAAACCTCGGCGGCCGGGACGAGTTCTTTGACCCCGCCTACGTGCGGTGGGTTGGCGATGAGCCCGAAGCGGTGGCGGCCGCGGTCGACGAGCTCGCTGGTCTGGAGCTGGACCCTGTGATGATTCGTCAGGCCACGCTGGTCAAGGTGAGGCGGCATCGTGACCGGTTGCAGGCGTGGATCCGGGAGGCGATTGTCTCCCAGGGTGGCGAACCGGGGCGGTGGGGCGGCGACTGGCCGCAGGGGCTCCCGAACAAGCTTCGCGAGCCCTCGATCCCGGCAGCCGAGATCATCGCCGAGATCGAACAGGCCCGCTCAGCAGCCTAAGCTCCACAGGGCAACCGGACGCAGCGCCAGGGGTTGGTGGGTTGACACGAGCGCGGCTCGGTATCCTCCTTGACTGACTGGTCAATCAAGGGCCACGTCGACCGCGCGGAGAGGAGCACCAACCAGTGCGCGCCGCTGCCGTACAGCTGAACTCGACCGAAGACACAGAGCAGAACCTTCTCAAAGTCGACCGGCTCACGCGGGAGGCCGCGGCCCGCGGGGCGCAGCTGGTCGTCCTACCCGAGAAGTGGAGCGTGCTTGGTACCCCGGAGCAGATGACCGCCGGCGCCGAGCCGCTCGACGGCCGGCTGATCGGGTGGGCCAGGTCGGTCGCGGCCGAGCTGGGCATCGATCTGGTGGCGGGCTCGATCGTCGAGAAGGGCGCGGAGAAATCCTTAAACACGAGCGTCCACATCGACCGCAGCGGGGACGTACGCGCCGTCTACCGCAAGCTCCACATGTTCGACGTCGAGGTCGATGGCGTCCGCTACGCCGAATCCGAGCACGAGCAGGCGGGCGACGAGGTCGTCGTCTCGGAGCTGGCGGGCGGTGTGCGGCTCGGCATGAGCATCTGCTACGACCTGCGCTTTCCGGAGCTGTTCCGTGCGCTGTCCGCGCGGGGTGCCGAGGTGATCGCCATCCCCAGCGCGTTCACGCTGGCGACGACGCGCGACCACTGGGAGGTGCTGGTGCGCGCGCGCGCGATCGAGAACCAGTGCTTCGTGATCGCTCCGAACCAGATCGGCCCCCACCCACCCGGGCATCGCTCCGGCGGGCGGTCGCTAATCGTCGACCCGTGGGGTGTGGTGCTGGCGATGGCGCCCGATCGAGAGGCCGTGATCGTCGCCGATCTCGACTTCGAACTGCTGCAGGACGCCCGCGGCCGTCTGCCTGCACTCGCGCACCGGCGCCCCGAGGTCTACGAGGTACCGGTCGCATGACCACGGCGGCCGTCGACAAGCGCCGCGTGATCCTAGACGCGGCGGTGCGCGTTTTCGCTCGCCAGGGGTTTCACACCTGTCGCGTGTCGGACATCGCGGATGGGGCTGGCGTCGCGTACGGGCTCGTCTACCACTATTTCTCCTCCAAAGAAGAGATCCTCGACACGCTCTTCCTGGAGCGCTGGGATGTGATGCTCGCGGCGATCGCCGATGCGGACGCGTCGAAGCGGTCGCCTCGCGACAAGCTCTACGCGATCGCGTCGTTCATCATCGACTCCTACCGCCACGATCCCGAGTTGATGAAAGTGATCATCGTCGAGGTCACGCGGGCGGCGAACACGTTCGGGCGCACGCATCTCGCCCAGATCCGCGATGCCTACGACAAGATCGCTGCGATCGTGCAGCGGGCCCAGGAGGAGGGGACATTCCGGCCCGAGATCACTCCCCAGTTCGCCGCGCTTGCGTTCTACGGCCTGATCGAGCAGGTGCTGACCGGATGGATCTTCGAGAGCCTGCCCGTAGGGGTGAATGAGTTCGAGGACGCCAAGGCACTCGTCGTCGAGACGATCTGTAAAGGACTCGAGCGGTAGGATCCGCAGCCGATGACGGAGAGCCCGCTCGTCAAGCGCTTGATGTGGTCCGGACTCCTCGCCGGAGCCGGTGCCATCGCCAGCGTTGCCTCGACGCGCGTGGCCAGTCTGATCTGGAAGCGCGTTTTTGGGGAAGACCCTCCCGAGTGAGCGAGCAATCGGAGAACTCCGTCCCCGAGGAGGCCCTGGCCGAGGACGCTGCGGCCGAGCCCGACTCCGACTGGTCTGAGCCGGCCACCGCGCAGTTTCCTACGCCGGGCCCCGAGCCGACGCCCGACCCGGCGCCGCCTGAGCCCCCGCCGGCTCCCGAGCCTCCACCGGCTCCCGAGCCTCCGCCGGCCCCCGAGCCGGTGCCACCGGGCCCCGAGCCGGTGCCACCGATGCCCCCTCCGGCTCCCGACCCGATCCCCGAGCCACCGCCCCCACCACCGCCGGCAACGCCCCCACCACCGCCGCCAGCCGCGGCGAGTTCCGCGAGCACAGCCTCCGGTCGGCCTGAGGTGGCGATCGGCGGAGCATTCGCGGGGGGACTCGCGCTGGCTCTGATCCTCAAACGCCTTGCCCGCTGATCAGCAGCCGGACAACATCGCGACCGCGCTGACCGAGGTCTCCGAGCGCGTGAGCGTGCTCGTGCGCGAGGAGATCGAGCTGGCCAAGGCCGAGGTGACGCACAAGATTTCAAGCATCGCCCGCGGGGCCGCGGCGGTGGCTGCCGGAGCCGTGTTCGGGGTGTTCGCGATTGTGTTCGCGCTGCTGACGGCAGCCTGGGGCCTGAACTCCCTGCTCACCAGCATCTGGCTTGGGTTTGCGATCGTGCTGGGCGTGCTCCTGGTGGCCACGATCGGCGCTTTCCTGTTTGCCTGGCGGAAGCTGAGGGTCGGCGCGCCCACCCCACAGATGGCGATCGACGAGGCGAGGAAGATCCGCGCGACGGTGACCGCCAAGCCCGAGGGTGAGAGCTGATGTCCACGCGGACCCCCGAGGAGATTCGCGCCTCTATCGAGCAGAACCGTGAGGAGCTGGGCAACTCTCTCGAGAGGTTGCGGATGGAGGTCGTGCAGCTCACCGACTGGCGCACACAGCTGCGCCGGCACCAGGCGCCGCTGATGATCGGAGCCGGCGTCGCCGGCTTTGTCGTCGGTGGGGGAATCGCGGCGATTGGGGCGCTGACACTCGGCCGGCGCAAGCGCCGCGGGCTGCGACGGGGCTGACCTGCCCGATCGGTCAGTGGCTAGGCGCCGCTGATCATGCGTAGGCGGGGCGGCTCAGCGTGACGCGGATGCTGTGAGATGCGAGCGTGCAGCCGCGTCGTGAGCTCATCGCCCTGCGCCGCCGCCCTGCAGAGGGCCAGCGTCAGCAACGCGACGAAGGCCCAAACTGCTGCGATCACAAGGAGGACAATCAAATCCAAGGGTTCCCTCCCGCCGGAAGGTATCCGCCCAGGCGGACACTTGTTGCGATCGTCGCGCGCAACCGCCCACTTTCCGCAAAAAACGGAGCTTTCATGGAGCTTTTTATGAAAACCCGGGGCTGTTCGGGGCGCTGAGGAACGAGCTGGGGAGGCCGCCCGCCCCGAGCAGGCCGGGCCCCACATGCGTTCCGATCACGGGGCCGATCTCGGACACCACGCACGGCTCGCAGCCGAAGATCTCGATGCCGCGAGCGGCGAGTTTCTGTGCCTCCTCGGGGGCCTGGATGTGCTGAACCATCCAGGCATCCGCGCCGTCAGCCTGCCGCGTTCGAAGCAGCTCGACCATCCGCTCGAACGCCCGCCGCGAAGTCCTGACACGCTCGACAGGAGTGATCTCCGATTCGACGGTGAGAATGGGCTTGATCTTCAGGGCCGAGCCCAGCCACGCCTGGGCGCCCGCGATTCGGCCGCCGCGTCGCAGGTACTCGAGCGTGTCGATCGCGAACCAGATCTTCAGCTCGGCCCGCGCGCGACGCGCGCGCTCGGCGACAGCGTGCGCGTCGGCGCCGTCGCGAGCCGCGGCCGCCGCCGCCAGCACAACCAGCCCCTCCCCGCCGCATGCGCTCTCCGAATCGACGACGTGCACGCGCTCGGCACGCGAGCCGAGCTGCTCGCGCGCCTGCTCGGCGGCCCGCACCGTCCCCGACATGCCGCCGGCCAGGTGGACCGAGACGATGTCGCTCCCGCTCGCCAACAGCGGTTCGTAGACCTCCAGGAAGTCGCCGATCGAGGGCTGCGAGGTCGTCGGCAGCTGCGCGGAAGTACGCAGCCGCTCGTAGTAGTCGGTGTAGTCGGCAATCTCGCTCTCGCGCTGATGATCGTCCTGCCAGTGGATGTAGAGGCTCACCTCGTGGATGCCGTGTTCGGCAAGCAGCGCCGTCGGCAGGTAGTGGCAGGTGTCCGTGACGATCGCGACCGCCATGATCCTGCCACCCTACTTGACAGATGCCCAGCACCCTGATCACCGGCGCCACCGGTTTCATCGGCTCACACGTTGTGCGGCTCCTCGTGGAGCGCGGCGACGATGTGCGCGCAACCGTGCGGTCGCAGTCGTCGTCCGGCTCGCTTCAGGAGCTGGGCGTCACCACCGTGCGTGGAGACGTTCGCGACCGGCGTGCGATTCGCCGGGCGATGCGCGGCATCGACCGCGTGTTTCACGTGGCCGGCACGACGAATTTGGCGCTGCCGCGACAGCAGGCATTCGCGCTGAACGTCGAGGGCACCCGGATCGTGCTCGAGGAGGCTCTCCGTGCTGGGGTGGAGCGGGTCGTCTACACCTCATCGGTGGCGGCGATCGGGCCGGCGCCGAGGGGTCTGACGGCCGATGAGACAAACGTCTGGGATGCGGGCCGCTACCGGATCCCGTACGTCGACTCCAAGCACGAAGCCGAGGTCGTCGCGATGCGCCTCGTAGCGCGCGGCCTGCCGGCGGTGATCGTCAATCCAGCGCACGTGATGGGTGGGGGCGACCGGGGACGGTCCTCGACCGCGCTCGTGCGGCGTTTCATGCGCCGACAGATCCCGGCATACGTCGACGGCACACTCAACATCGTCGGCGTCAGCGATGTCGCGGCCGGACATCTGCTCGCGGACGAGCGGGGAGAGGTCGGTGAGCGCTACATCCTCGGCAATCGCAACTTCACTTTTGATCGCCTGTTCGCCGACCTGGGCCGGCTGTCGGGTGTGCAGCCGCCGTTGATAAGGCTGCCCGTCCAGGTCGCGCTCGGCCTCGCCGAAGCGGGCCAGCGGATGCCCGGACTCGCAGGCTCGCTGCCGACGCCCACCGAAGTGCGCGCGTCATCGCTCAACTGGGCGTTCGTCAACCGCAAGGCCAAGCGCGAGCTCGGCTGGCGCACCGCTCCGCACGAGGACTGCCTGGAGGAAACGATTGCCTGGTACCGCGAGCGTGACGGCGCGACGCTAGCCGAGCCGGGCGCCCGCCAGCCGCTGGCGCTGCGCCTCGCCGCCGGAGCCGTGCGGAGAATAGGAATCGGGACGGGCTAGCGGTGGCGACGCTCTATCGCTGCTCGACTCCCACGAACTGGCTGTGCCCGTGCGGCAGGGTCGCCCGCACACTGAAGCGTGAGGGGATCTCCTTCGAGGAGGTCGTGGTGCCCCAACGGCGCTCGCAGCGGCCGGAGGTGGAGGCGCTCACCGACCAGCGCAGGGTTCCCGTCTTGGTGATCGATGGCGAAGCGATCTGCGACTCGCGCCGGATCGTGGAGCATCTGAAATGGCGCGGGGAGTATAAGACGCGGTGAATCCGACAAAGGAGGCAGGGACAAGATGGCGACAACGCGCAAGCTCATCGCGCCGCTGGCGATCGCGCTCACAGTTCCGGCGGTGGCGCTTGCCGCCGGTGGCAACAGCGTCAAGATCAAAGCGCCCCACAAGCCGACGCTTGGATCCTCGTTCAACTACAGCGTGAAAGGGAACAGCGCCGGCAAGAATGTCCTCTCGACGTTCCTGAACACGGCCACCAAGTGCAAGAAGACCTACAAGAAGGAGCGGGCGCTCGCATCGCCACCACGCTCGAACGAGCTCAAGAACAAGGTGAAGGGGTCCTACAAAAAGGGCTTCTCGGTTACGACCGCGAGCGTCGGTACCCACTACATCTGCGCCTACCTGCATAAGCACTCGGGCAAGACGGTGGTCAAGGCCTCGGCCAAGTACGTCACGAGCTAGGGGCCAACCCCCCGCTCGGTTACGAGCGCGCTCACCAGCTCTGCCGGTGTGACGTCAAACGCCGGATTGCGACACGGCACGCCCGGCCGCACCTCATCGGGGTCCCGCTCCTCGATCTCGATCTCCGCGCCGGTCGGGGACTCCGTGTCGATCGTCGAGCTCGGACCGGCGACGACGAATGGGATCCCGGCCGCGTGCGCTGCGAGCGCAAGGCCGTAGGTACCGACCTTGTTCGCCACGTCGCCATTGGCGGCGACTCGGTCGCAGCCCACCACCACCGCGTCGACTGCGCCGGCCGCGATCAGCCCGGCGGCCGCCGAGTCGACGATCAGCTCGAAGGCGATGTCTAGCTTCCGCAGCTCCCAGGTCGTCAGCCGGGCGCCCTGAAGCAGCGGTCGCGTCTCGCAGACGAGCACCGACTCGAGCTTGCCGCGCTCGGCGAGCTCGGCGATCACGGCCAGTGCCGTACCGCGTCCCGGCGCCGCCAGTGCGCCGGTGTTGCAGTGGGTGAGGACCCGGCGTGCGCTCGCAAGCAAGTCTGCCCCGTGTCGCGCGATCGCGTCACTCGCCGCGCGTTCCTCGGCCTCGATCGCGCGCGCCTCGGCGAGCGGATCGTCCGCGGCGCGGACTCGGTCTAACGCATGGACAAGGTTCACGGCGGTTGGTCGCGTCCGCTTCAGCGTCTCGTAGGCACGGTCTAGCCCGCCTGGATCACGCGCTGCCTGCAGTGCGAGCCCATAGGCTGCGGCGACGCCGATCAGGGGCGCGCCGCGGATCGCCAGCCGCTGAATCGCAGCCGCCACCTCATCGGCGCTCCGCAGCTCGAGCTCGCGCTCCTGGGCGGGCAGCGCCGTCTGGTCGAGCGCCCACAGGCGCCCGTCCTCGAACCTGAGGGCTGCTACAGCCGGTTCTCGATCGATAGCGGCGGAGCCTCGGCGGGCGTGGCGTCGGGCGCCGGCTGGTCCGTGGGCCCGGCCTCGAGTCCCAGCGTCTGCCGCAACTCGCCCGACTGGTACATCTCCATCACGATGTCGCAGCCGCCGATCAGCTCGCCGTCGACGAACAGCTGCGGGATCGTCGGCCAGTTGGAGAGCGCTGAGAGCTCCTGACGGATGCGTGGATCGGGCAGCACATCCACCGCGGCAAACGGCTGGCTAAGCGACTGCAGCACCGCAACGGTGCGGGCCGAGAAGCCGCACGCCGGCTGCTCGGGCGTTCCCTTCATGAACAGGATCACAGGGTTCTCGTCGATGGCGCTCTGAATCGCCTCGCGCATAGCGTTTTCAGTCATGAAATCCTCGTCTGGATCGAAAGTGCATGGATGCGGTCGCCAAGCTCGGAGCCGAACACGTCGTAGACGAGCCGATGCTGGGCGATGCGGCTCAGGCCACTGAACGCAGGCGCCGATACAACCGCCTCAAAGTGGTGGCCGTCCCCGGTCACCTCGGCGTTCGAGCCCGGGATTCCGGCCTCGATCCGCTCCTTAAGCTCGTCCGGCGTGACGCTCACGAATACAAGCGTAGCGGTCCCTATACTGAATGAAGCATGATCACGCTTACCGACAAGGGTGCCGAGAAGGTCAAGGAATTTCTGGCGGGACAGGCCGCGGTTGCCGAGACGGCCGGCCTGCGCGTCGGCGTACGCGGCGGCGGCTGTTCGGGCTTCCAGTACGCGCTCGCCTTCGATGAGATGCGTGACGGCGACAGCGTGTTCGAGGACAAGGGCATCCGCCTGCTCGTCGACGGCCCCAGCCTCCCGTACGTCAAGGGCTCGGTGATCGACTTCGTCGACGGCCTCCAGGGCGCGGGCTTCAAGGTCGAGAACCCGAACGTGACCGCTGCGTGCGGGTGCGGTTCGTCCTTCCGCGTCGCCGACGAGGAAGAGGTCTCCGCGGTCTAGTTCCTGTGTGGCCGGCGTGCATGCACGCCGGCCCGGGTCGGCACGTGTGCCGACCCGACGGGGCGGTGCATGCACCGCCCCGCGGGGGCGCGCATGCGCGCCCCCGACCGTAATTCGGTCACGCCGGCACGGCGTCCAGCGACTGCCACAGATACAGGCACGCCAGCGTCCGGTACGGCCGCCAGGGCTCGGCGATCCGCTCGAGCTCGGATGGCGTCGGCAGCTCGGGCAGCCCGTAGCGCAGCATCACCGCGCGCCGGATCCCCAGGTCACCGACCGCCAGGATGTCCGGGCGCTGAAGCGTGAACATCAGGAACATGTGCGCGCTCCACTCGCCGAGCCCCTTGACCGCGACGAGCTCGGCGATCACCTCCTCGTCGGGCAGCCTGTTGAGGAGATCGAGCTCCAGCGAGCCGTCGATCACGTGCTCCGCCAGCGAGCGCAGGAAGCCAACCTTCGCCCGGCTGAGGCCGGCAGCCGCGCGGAGCTCCTCCGGATCGTCGGCGAGGACCTCCGCCGGCGTCGGCGGCCGCCCGTCGAAACGCTCGACAAGCCTGCCGTAGATCGCCCTCGCCGCCTTCGTCGAGAGCTGCTGGCCGACGATCGAGCGCACCAGGGCCCCGTACAGGTCAGTGGGCCGCCCACGGCGGCGGTCGCCGAGGTCTGGGATCGAGTCGATCAGCTCGCGCATCACCGGGTCGGCG
Organism: uncultured Solirubrobacterales bacterium; assembly: GCA_963849295.1. Lineage (GTDB taxonomy): Bacteria > Actinomycetota > Thermoleophilia > Solirubrobacterales > Solirubrobacteraceae > Palsa-465. The sequence continues at coordinate 246,278 of CAWKGU010000010.1, read as the reverse complement.
GCGCGCAGGTGATCGACAGCAGCCTTACGGCTGGCCGGCAACGGCCCCGGGGACCCCGGTGTTGGTGCTGTACTTGGGCTGGATCTTCGTCTCGGGGCGGATCTCGTGGACTGCTTGGGCGACGGCGATCGCCGACTCGGCGAAGCCGGTCGCAATCAGCTTGAGCTTGCCGTCGAAGGTGGTGATGTCGCCGCAGGCCCAGACGCGCTCGAGCGAGGTCTTCATCACCTGGTCGACGACGATCGCGCCCTTCACCACCTCGAAGCCCCAGTCCTTGAGCGGACCGAGCGCGGTCTTGAAGCCGAGCTGGAGCAGAATCGCGTCGACCTCGACCTCGATCTCGTGCGCCTCATCCTCGGAGTTGAAGAGCACCACGTGCTCGACGCTGCCGTCGCCGCGGACCTCCTTGATCTGGAAGGGGACATGCAGCGCGACGTCGCCCCGGTCGGCCGCCTCGAGCACCTGGCCGACGGTCAGCTCATGGGCGCGGAAGCCCTCGCGGCGGTGGACCAGGCTGAGTTCGCTGGCCGTGTCGAGCAGGTTGATCACCCAATCCATCGCCGAGTCCCCTCCCCCGACGATCATCACGCGCTTGCCCTCGAACACCGACTTCTCGCCGACGATGTAGTGGGCTCCGCGGCCCTCCCACGGGGTCATGTCGTAACCGGGCAGCTTCTTCGGCTCAAACGCGCCGTGGCCGCCGGCGACGATCACCGTCCGCGAGCGCAAGGCCCCGTTGTCGGTGTGGAGCACGACGATGTCGTCCTCCCAGGAGATCGTCTCGGCCGTGGTGTTGAGGTGGACCGGGACGTCGAACTGCTCGAGCGCCTGCACCCGCATCAGTTCGACGAGGTCCTTGGCAAGCACGCGGGGATGGCCCGGGACGTCGAACACCCATTTCTCGGGATACAGCGTCGTCAGCTGTCCCCCGAGCTCGGGCAGCGAGTCGATGATCCGGGAGGTGGCCTCGCGCATCCCCGCCCAGAAAGCCGTGCACATCCCGACCGGCCCTGCGCCGATAACGGTGACGTCGCGAACCTCGTCGAAATCTGAGCTCACGGGGCGGTAACAGTCAATGCGGCGCCGTCCAGCGCGCCCAAGGCCCGCTCGACTGAGCAGGAGATGCAGGTGAACGTCGGCGTGTCGCGCAGCGTGTAGGAGCTCGACTCGGTGGTGCGCAGTCGCTGCACGAGGTCGAGGAAGTCGGCCGGGTTGTCGGTCTCGAACGCCACCACGAACTCCTGGTCGTCGAGGCCGAACGAGTAGCTGGTATTGAGGTCCACGCTCGGGTACTCGCGGCCCATCTTGATGTGCTCCTGCATGATCCGCCAGCGCTCGTCAGCCGGAAGCGCGTACCACGCGCGGGTCTTGACGAACGGGTAGACGAACAGGTACTTGCCGTGTGCGGGTCGAACCTCAAGGCGCGATTCCTCGGAGTATTCGGAGGGCTTGGTCATCGCCAGGAACGAATAGGGCACCGTGCACCACTTCATCAGCCCACTCTGCGCTAGCACTACGTGAAACTCGTGGATTCGCTCCAGATTCTCGGCCTGGCTGAGCAGCATCAACTCCGCGTCGCCACGCGTGCCGACGAGCGAGAACGCCCGCAGCAGGTGGTCTTCGGCGAAGTCCGCACACGCGGCGATGAATTCCCGCTTGTCGGCGGCCCGCCGCTCTTCGTCGAGGCGCCGCCAGGCAGGATCGACCTTCAAAAAGGTGTATTTGACGTAGTGCCGGGTGGCCAAGGCAATCCCATGATAGGCCAGAGAAACTTAGGTTCCTCAGAGGGTTACGCACTAACATGACGGCAATGCGCATCGCCCTGGTGTCGCCGTATTCGTGGTCGTATCCCGGGGGCGTGACAAGGCATATCGGGGCGCTCGCTGAGCAGTTCCTCAAGGACGGTCATCACGTCCGCGTGCTCGCTCCCATGGACCCCCCGGATCGCCGGGCGGCCGTGCTGCATCGCGGCGCGCGACCGCAACGATTGCCGGCGCCCGACTACCTGGTCTCGCTCGGCCGCACAGTGGGGTTCAAAGCCAACGGCGCGGTCTCAAATCTCTCGATCACGCCGTACGGTCTGGCCACGATGCACGAGGAGCTCCGGACAGGGAGCTACGACGTGGTCCACATCCACGAGCCCGTCGCGCCGATGGCGGGATGGGTCGCCTCCGACTGGACCCGGCTCCCGCTCGTCGGCACGTTCCACTCCTACTCGGAGAGCCACGTCGCCAACGGGCTCGCCAATTTCTTCGGAGCGCGGCGAGTGCTCAATCGCCTGCACGTGCGGATCGCCGTCTCGGAGGCCGCAGCATGGACGGGCCGGAGGTGGTTTGGCGGCCATTACCGGGTGATCCCCAACGGCGTCCACGCCGATCCGGATCACGCCGCCGAGGCCGCCAACCGGCCTCGAGGTGACGAGCTCAAGATCGTGTTTGTCGGCCAGTCGGTGGAGCGCAAGGGATTGCCGCTGCTGCTGAGCGCCTTCGAGGCGCTGCGCGAGCACATCCCCACGGAGCTGACCGTGGTTGGGCCCAGTACCGAGGAGCTGGCGCCGATGCTGCTCGACACTCGTGGGGTCAGGGCGCTTGGCAAGGTTTCAGACGACGAGAAGCGTCTCGCGCTCGAAGAGGCCGACGTGCTCGTCGCGCCGTCGCTGCGAGGCGAGAGTTTCGGCATGGTTCTGACCGAGGCGTTCGCCGCAGGCACCCCGGTGATCGCTTCCGACATCCCCGGGTATCGCGACGTCGTTCGCGACAGGGTCGATGGCCTGCTCATACCCCCAGGAGATGCGCAGGCGATCGCCGAGTCGCTCCGCGATCTCTATGAGGAGCCCGAGCGACGGCTCGAGATGGCGCGCGCCGCTGCCGACGAGGTGCAGCGCTTCGCCTGGCCGCGAGTCGCCGCCGAGGTAATGGAGGCGTACGAGGATGCGATCGCGACGCCGGCGCCCTCTGGGGTGCTGAAGAGCGCGGCCGTGCGCGTCGGCGCCCGCGCCGCCGACCTTAAACCGCATGTGCCGGCGCGGCGGCTGGCCGGCCTCGAGCACAAGCCTGCGGCAGGCTCGCGGCGGCCGGTGCTCGCCGCGATCAGGCGGATCGCGCTGCTTGGCGTGTCGCTCGGCGGCGTGGTGCTCGCGTGGTTGGCACTTCAAAAGATCGGCTTCACCAACATCGCCTCGGCGCTGATCAACTCGAGCCCGACGTTCGTCCTGCTGGGGCTGGCGATCATGTGCAGCTCGATGGTGCTGCGGGCGTTCTCGTGGCACGCGATCCTCCGCGCTGCGCTGCCCCGGGCGCGAGTGCGGCTATCCGACGCGATGCAGGGCACCTTCATCGGAGTGCTGATGTCTTCGACGCTGCCGGCGCGTCTCGGCGAGCCCTCGCGGGCGCTGGTGGTTGCGCGCCGCACGGGGCGTCCGCGGGACAACCTGCCCGTCGTGCTCGGCACGCTCGTCTCGCAGACCCTGATCAATCTCGTCGCGCTGGCGATCCTCGGATCGATCATGTTCTCCTCAGTCGACCTGTTCAACGGGCATCAGGACGCGCTGCTGATCGCGGCGATCGCCCCCGCGACGCTGCTCCTCGTTCTGCTCATCGCGCCGATTGTGCTCAGGCACGGAAGGTCGCGCGCCCGCTTCAGCCGCCTTTATGCGGTGGTCGCACAGGTCCGCCGTGGGTTGTTCCGGGTGCGTGCCGGCCTGACCGTGTTCCGGCGGCCCAGGCTGGGGCTGCAGGCCGCGGGCGCGCAGCTCGCCGCATGGGCGCTGCAGTGCCTGTCGTGCTACGTGCTGCTGGTCGCGTTGGGGCTCGATCAGCGAACCGGGATCGCCGCGGCAGCCGGAGTGCTGTTCGCGGTCAACATCACCGCAGTGATTCCGGCGACGCCGGCGAACCTGGGCGTGTTCCAGGCCGCATGCGTGGCGGTGCTGCACACCGGCTGGCACGTCAGCTACGGCGACGGCGTCGCCTATGGCGTGATCCTGCAGGCTGTTGAGGTCTCGACGGCCGTGCTGATGGGGATGCCGGCGCTGCTCAAGGAGGGTATGTCGTGGCGCGAGGTCAGACTGCGTGCAATGCACGCTGCTCCCGTCAAGCTGCCTGCACGGCCAGAGCGGGTAACTTCCACGCATGGCCGAAGAACGCCAACCAGAGTCGCTGAACGAGTTCGCTGACGAGCTGGCCGCCCGGGCGGATGCCCGCGACAGCCGGTGCGTCGAGCTCTCCGAGCTGAGCGAGGTCGTACAGGAGCGCGAGCTCGACGATGAGGAGGCGCAGGCGCTCCACGACATCCTCGAGGAGCGCGGGATCGAGCTGCGCGACGACTGTGGCCAGGCGGCCGAGGAGACGAGCTACGAGAACGGGGAGCTGGCGGCTCAAACCACCGACGCGATGTCGCTGTTCCTGGCCGAGGTGCGCCGGCATCCGCTGCTGACGCGCGAGGAGGAGGTCGAGCTTGCACAGCGGATCGAGCGCGGCGACCTGGAGGCCAAGGAGCGTCTGGTCAACTCGAATCTCCGGCTGGTGATCTCCAACGCCCGCAAGTACCAGGGGCTCGACCTGCCGCTGCTCGACCTCATCCAGGAGGGGATCCTGGGGCTGATCCGAGCCACCGAGAAGTTCGACTACCGCCGCGGCTACAAGTTCTCGACGTACGCGACCTTCTGGATCCGCGAGGCGATCCAGCGGGCCATCGCCAATCGCTCGCGCACGATCCGGATTCCCGTGCACATCGGTCAGCGTGAGCGCAAGATCGGCCGCGTCCAGCAGGAGCTGACGGCAAAGCTCGAGCGCGAGCCGACCGACGAGGAGATCGCGGAGGCTGCGGAGCTGTCGGTTCGCGAGGTTCGCGAAACCCGGGACGCCGCCCGGGTCGTCACCTCGCTCGACCGTCCCGTCGGCGAACAAGAGGAGACCACGCTCGGTGCGTTGCTGGCAAGCGACGACCGCGGGCCCGAGGAGGAAGTCGAGATCGGCCTGCGCGAGGACGTCCTACGCGAGGCGCTCGATCGCCTCCCCGAGCAGGAAAGGGAAGTAGTGAAGCTCCGCTACGGCATCAATGGCGATGACCCGACGCCGCTGGTCGAGACAGGCCGCCGGCTGGGAATCTCCTCGGACACGGTCCGGCGCTTGGAGCGCAAGGCGCTGAAGGAGCTCGCCGAGAGTCGCGAGCTCGAGGCGCTGAGGCCGGCGGCTTAGGCGGCCGACTCTTCGAGCGCGGGCTCGTCGTCGCTCAGCTCGCTGAGCCGAGCGGGGTCCTTGTCGGTGCCCGCGATCAGCTCGTCCGCGGCCTGCTTGTCGGTCTTCGGCAAGAAGCCGGACTTCATCCCGAAGTAGACCGCCTGGGGGTGGTGGGCGACGATCGCGAGCGTCGACTGCTCAGGCTCGACGGCGTATCCGTTTGACAATGAGAGGCCGATCGACGGAGCGTCGAGAAGCCCGAAGACCTTCTCGTGCTCTGACTGCTCGGGGCAGGCGGGATAGCCCCACGAGTAGCGGCGACCCTGGCCCGGCGCGATCCCGAGCTCGGCGCGTACGCGTGAGTGCAGCCACTCGGCCATGCCCTCGGCGGTCTGGACACCGAGTCCGTGGACGAACAGCTGCTCGGCAAATTCGCCGTCGGCCTCGAGCCGCGCCAGCAGCTGGGTCACCTCGTCGCCGGCGGTGACCGCCTGGAGCGCGACCACGTCAGTCTCGCCCGAGTCGCGTGGCCGATAGAAGTCGGCGAGGCAGATGCGGTCGTGCTTCGGCTGACGGGGGAACACCAGGCGCTCGAGCTCGCGCTCGCCGGGCGCGTCCGGGTCCCAGACGATCAGGTCGTTGCCGTCCGCGTTGCAGGGGAAGTACCCCAGCAACGCACGGGGGTGCAAATAGGACTGCTCATTCCACATCCGCTCCAGCCGCGGCTGGAAATCCGTCTGGAGTAGCTTGCGCCACTCCTCGCCCTTGACTCCGCGCCCGCCCCAGTGGAGCTTGAACAGCACGTGCGTGTCGAGGTGGTGGTAGACCTCGTCCATCTCGACCTCGATTTCCCGGGCGCCCCAGAACGGCGGCTCGGGAATCGGCGTGTCGGTGCGTGCGGCGCTACGGACGCTGGCGTCGGTCGTCGGCGGCGCGTCGTCTTCCGGCTCCTCACGCCTTCTCGCGCAGCCGGCTGGCGGCATCGCGCGTCTTGGCGACGAGCGCCTCGCGCGCCTCGGATCGATCAGCTGGTCCATCTTCGCCAGGCCCTCGAACGCGTCCTTGCAATAGAACACGCCGGGCTCGTAGACCTCGTCCGATTCGGTGCCGTTCGGATACAGGATCCGCAGGCCGAAGTTGCGGTTGATCGCCGCGCCGCCGACCAGCACGGGGAACTGAAGATCGCGCTGATGTAGCTCCTGGACGCACGCCGGCATCTGCTTTGAGGTCGAGACGAGCAGCGCGCTGAGCCCGATCGCCGTGGCGTCGTGCTCGACGGCGGCGTCGAGGATCGTCGAGATCGGAACCTGCTTTCCGAGGTCGACGACCGTGTAGCCGTTGTTGGTCAAAATCGTGTTGACCAGCGACTTGCCGATGTCGTGCACGTCGCCGAACACCGTGGCGATCACGACGGTGCCCTTCGTGTAGCCCTCGATCTTGTCGAGGTAGCGCTCGAGCTGGGCGACTGCGCGCTTCATCACCTCTGCCGACTGGAGCACGAACGGCAGGATCAGCTCGCCGGCGCCGAACTTGTCACCCACCTCCTTCATCGCCGGTAGCAGCACCTCGTTGAGCGTGGGCACGGCGCCGATCTTCTCGACGCTGCGGTCGATCCAGTCCTCGACGCCCTCCTTCTTGCGGCGGAGGATGTGGAAGTGAAGCGCCTCCTCGGGCTCCATCTCCTTCGTTGGGTCCTCCGCCTCGGCCGCCTCCTCGGGACCCTTTGACTCGAAGTGCGCGATGAAGCGCTCCAGTGCGTCGTCGCGGCGGTTGAACACGAGGTCGTCGGCGAGCTCGCGCTCGGCCTCGGGGATCTCGGGATATGGGGTGATGTGGTTGGGGTTGACCATCGCCAGGTCGAGCCCCGCCTCGACGCAGTGATGCAGGAAGACGCTGTTCAGCACGCTGCGCGCGGGCAGCGAGACGCCGAAGGACACGTTCGAGACGCCCAGCGAGGTCTTCACGTCGGGAACCTCGTTCTTGATCCGCCGGATCCCCTCGATCGTCTCGATCGCGCTCGGCTTCCACTCGTCGTCGCCCGTGGTCAACGTGAACGTCAAGCAGTCGAAGATCAGCGCCCGTGGATCAAGCCCATGCTCGTCGCAGCACAGCTCCTTTATCCGCTGGGCGATCTCGACCTTGCGATCGGCTGTCTTCGCCATCCCGGTCTCGTCGATCGTCAGCGCGATCAATGCGGCCCCGTGCGCCTTCGCGATCGGGACGACGCGGTCGAGCTTGTCGCGTCCCGCCTCGAGGTTGATCGAGTTGACGATCGCCCGCCCGGGGATCTGCTCAAGCGCAGTCTCGATCACCTCTGGTTCGGTCGAGTCGACCTGGATCGGCGCTGGCTGGGTCAGCGAGATGCGCTTGACCACCTGACGCATCTGCTCGTCCTCGTCCTGGCGCTCGGTCAGCGCGACGCACACGTCGAGCACGTGGGCCCCGCCGCCTACCTGGTCCTCCGCGACCGTCACCAACCCGTCGTAATCGTCGGCCAGCAGCATCTCCTTGGCCTTGCGTGATCCCTGGGAGTTGACGCGCTCGCCGACCAGCGTCGGGCGCGGGTCCTGCACGAGCGCCGTCGCGGCGATCATGCTGCTCAGATGAGGCGCTCTCGGCTGCGGCCGCTCCCCGGGAACTCGTCCCTTGACCCGCTCGGCGATCGCCGCGATGTGGTCGGGTGTCGTCCCGCAGCAGCCGCCGACGATCGAGACGCCGTAGCGCTCGACGAACTCCTGGAGCACCGCCGCAAGTGGCTCGGGTTGCTCGGGAAAGATCGTCTCGCCATCCGGGCCCTGGAGCGGGAGGCCGGCGTTGGGGATGCAGTGCACCGGCTTGCTCGAGCTCTCTCCCAAGAAGCGGATCGCGTCGCGCATGTCCTCGGGGCCGGTCGAGCAGTTGAGGCCGATCACGTCAACGTCAAGCGCCTCGAACGTCGCCAGCACCGCGCTGATATCGGTGCCGAGCAGCATCTTGCCGCCCTGCGGAAGGAGCGAGACGCTGCACTGGATCGGGACAGCTTTGCCGAGCTCCTTGAACGCCTCGCGAGCGCCGAACACCGCCGCCTTCACCTCAAGGATGTCCTGCGCGGTCTCGATGATGATCAGATCGACGCCGCCCTTCACCAGACCCCGGGCCTGCTCGGTGAACACCGTGACCAGCTCCGGGAAGCGGATCTGCCCGAGGCTCGGGTCGTCGCTCGCCGGCAGATAGCCGGTCGGACCGATCGAGCCCGCTACGAAGCGATGATCGCCGGCCGCCTTGCGGGCGATCTGCGCCGCGCGCTCGTTGATCTCAAGCGTGTGCTCCTCCAGTCCCCACTCGGAGAGCTTCAGCCGCGACCCCTGGAAGGTGTCGGTCTCGACGACCTCCGCGCCTGCCTCGAGCATCGAGGCATGGACGCCCTCGATCACATCGGGACGATTGAGCACGAGCGCCTCGTGGCAGCGGCCCGGGAGCTTGTAGTCCTCCTCCAGGCTCAGGTCAAACTGCTCGAGCGTCGCGCCCATGCCGCCGTCGTAGACAATGACTCGGTCGCGCGTCGTCGCCAGGAAATCCCGCATTTCAGGCATCGTAGCAAGGGAATGGCCCAACCTTGACACAACTTTGTAAAGGTTTCATAGCGGTCGTGGCGGTCCTGCTGAGCACGGCCGTTGGCGTCGGACCCGCATCCGCGCTCATCAGCAATCCCCGTCTGCGCTCCGTCCACACCTGGGCATTTGCGATCGGCAACGGTGATCTGCAGGGGGATCTCGTCAAGCGCTACGCGGCTTACGACATGCTCGTGCTCGATGGACAGGGCGCCTCCGCGCAGCAGCTGTCCGCGCTCCACCGCGCCGGCAAGCTCGTGATCGCCTATCTCGACGTCGGCACGATCGAGCCCTACCGGCCATGGTACGCGTCGCTGAAGCCGTACCGCCTGAATTACTGGCCACAGTGGGGCGAGTGGTACGCAGATGTCGACGCGCGCGGCTTCCGGCGGGCGATCGGACGCCGGATCGCACCGGGCATCCTGCGCAAGGGCTTCGACGGCCTGTTTCTGGACAACACCGACATGATCGAGACCCATCGCGGCCAGGCAAGCGGGATGCGAAAGCTGGTCGCAAAGCTCGCTCAGCTCGTCCACGGGCAGAGGAAGCTGCTGTTCGGCCAGAACGGAGAGGACGTGATCGGGCCGATGCTCCGCTACTACGATGGCTGGAACCGCGAGGACGTGAGCGCAACCTACGACGGCCACCGGTACGTTCGCCAGCCACAGGCCGAGGTGAGCGAGGCAACGCGCGCGCTGCAGCGAATGGCTGCGCGCGGGCTGCTCACACTCGCGACCGACTACGTGGCCGCGGGGGACGCGGCGACGACGCAGCTCGCGGTGCGCAACGCGTGTGCGGCGGGGGCGCTGCCGTTCGTCAGCGACATCGACCTGACGCGGGTTCCTGCAGTGCCACCGCGCTGCAGCTAGGTGCGCTGAAGGCGCTCGGCCAGAGCCCGCAGCGGCGCCCCCAAGAACGCGAGCAATCCCAGCGTCGCCGAGATCGCCGCCGCTACCACCAGCGTGAGGCCAGAGAGGACTCCGCACACCAACCCGACCACACTTACAAGCCCGTGCACGACCGAGTCGCGAATCTCCCTCATGTCCGCGAATCGTAATGCCGTCGCATTTGCGCCGGGCCGCGTGAACGTGATCGGCGAGCACACCGACTACAACCAGGGGCTGGCACTCCCGTTCGCGATCGAGCTCGGGGTCACGGTGCGGGCCGAGGCGATCGCGGGATCGCGGATCGAGGCGGTTGCGCTCGACCTCGGCGCCAGCGATAGCTTCGACCTGAGGCAGCCTCCAAAGACCGAGGGTTGGCGAGCGTACGTCCGCGGTGCCGCGGCCGAGCTCCAGCGCGAGGGGATCGAGTTGCGCCCCGCCCGCCTCGAAATCTCCGCGGACCTTCCCCGCGGCGCGGGCCTCGCCTCGTCAGGCGCGCTCGAGATCGGCCTGTGCCTGGCGATGCTCGGCCTCGCCGGCGTCGAGCCTCCGCCCGAGCGCGACCTCGCGCGCATCGGCATGAGGATCGAGAACGACTGGGTCGGGGCGCAGGCCGGCCTGCTCGATCAGCTCGCGTCGCTGTGCGGCCAGCCCGAGCGGGCGATAAGGATCGACTTCCGCTCACTTAAGCTGGAGCATGTACCGCTTGCGCTCGGCGAACACCGGCTGGTGACGCTCGACTCCGGCGAGCGTCATACCAACGCCGCGTCCGGGTACAACGCCCGGCGTGCGGAGTGCGCCAGAGCCTGCGAGCTGCTCGGGATCCAGAGCCTCAGGGACGCAGACCTCGACGCCACATCGCGGCTGTCCTCGGCGCTTGCCAGGCGCGTAAGGCACGTTGTCAGCGAGAACGACCGTGTCGAGCACGCGATCACCGCGCTGAGGCAACGCGATTGGGAGGGCCTCGGCGAGTTGCTTGACGCCTCCCACGCGAGCCTGCGCGACGACTACGAGGTCTCTACGCCGGCGGTTGAGTCAGCGGTGAGCCGGTTCAGGCGCGCCGGCGCGCTTGGCGCCCGCATCGTCGGCGGCGGCTTCGGCGGGCACGTCCTCGGGCTGATGCCGCCCGGAAGGCATGCTCCCGACGGAGCGCTCGACGTCCGTCCGGGGCGTGGCGCTCGGCTGCTCCAGTAACTCGTACTCGTCCGGCGCAAACCGTGCGACCCGACGCTGGTACGCGCGCACACTTCCCGGCCAAAGCGTCGAGTTGCGGCCGGTGACGTCGACATACCAGCTGAGGCAGCCGCCCGCGGTCCACACACTGCCCTTGGTGCCGCGCTCGACCTCCTCAACGTAGCTGGCGAACGCCTCGGGAGTGGGCTCGATCGTGCGGATCCGGTTCTCGCGGCAGTGATCCAGCAGCTTGATCAGATATTTGACCTGGGCCTCGATGATCAAAAGCACCGAGTTGTGTCCGAGTCCCGTATTCGGCCCCAGCAGCAGGAACGCGTTCGGGAAGCCAGGGACGCTCATGCCCAGGTGGGCCTTGGGGCTTCCCTGCCACACCTCCATCAACGTGCGTCCGTCGCGACCGGTGACTCGGTGCCCCATCGGGGGATCGGTGACGTGAAACCCCGTGCCGAAGATGATCGTGTCGACCTCGCGCTCGACGCCGGCAGCGTCGCGGATGCCGGTCTCGGTGACCTCCGCGATCGCGTCGCTGACGACCTCGACGTTCTCAGCGCCCAGCGCCGGGTACCAGTCGTTGGAACCGAGCACGCGCTTGCAGCCGAGGCGGTAGTCGGGGGTGAGCCGCTTCCGTAGCTCGCGGTCGCGGACCTGGCGGGCGATGTGCCGCCGGGCTCGGAGCTCCGGAAACGCCGCCAGCGGTGGATGCCTGAACATCACGTGGAAGGACTCGAACAGGGAGAAGACGAGATAGCGCACGAGCCGCAGCAGGCGCGGGTGACGTTCGAAGCTCCTGCGCCAGCTCCGCGGGATCCGCGCGTTCTCGCGCGGGAGAATCCACGGTGGCGTGCGCTGGAACACGTGTAGGCGCCGCACCTTTGGCTGGATCTCGGGAACGAACTGGATCGCGGACGCGCCCGTCCCGATCACGGCGACTTCGCGCCCGGTCAGATCGTGATCGTGGTCCCAGCGGGCCGAGTGGAAGCTCCTGCCACGGAAGCGATCGAGCCCGGGGAGATCGGGAATCGAGGGATCGGACAATCCGCCGGCGCCCGAGATCACGAAATTCGCGGTGAGGGCGCCGCCGCTGGTCTCGAGCTCCCAGAGGGACCGGTCCTCATTCCAGCGGCCTGCCAGCGCCTCGTGTCCGTAGCGGATCTTCGGCTGCAGGTTCTGGCGCTGGACGACCTCGCGCATGTAGTCCCAGATCTCCTGCTGGCCGGCGAAGGCGCGGCTCCAGTGAGGATTCTGCTCGGCGGTCCATGAGTACAGGACGCTGGGAATGTCACATGCGCAGCCCGGGTAGCTGTTGTCGCGCCACGTGCCGCCGAGATCATCGGCCCGCTCGAGGATTAGGAAATCGTCGAAGCCGGCCCGCTCGAGCGCCATCGCCATCCCCAGCCCCGAAAAGCCTGCCCCGACGATCGCGATCTCGCAGTGAGGGGTATCTGACGAGTCCCGGTACATACGCGTACCACGGTACGTTACCATACCGCGAGCCGTCGCTGTGTAACTGTGCGCACAGAGCGTGCGCTACCCCGTCCGGCTAGCGGCCGAGCACCGCGGCGCCGAGGATCGCCTTGACCGCCTCGCCGGTTCCCTCGCGAAGCTCGCGCAGGTCACGACGCTCCCGCAGCGAGAACACGACGAGCTCCCGCAGGCCGCCGACGATGATCACGGCCATGTCGAGCGTCAGTGGCCTGCGTGACGACGCCGGGCTGCTCGCGTCGCCCTGACTCGACGAGCGCGACGAGCAATCGCGCAAAGCGCTCGATCACCGCCAGGCCGCTGTCCGCGCCGGCCCGGCCGAGGCCCGGCAACTCCCGCACGAAGCTCTGGTAAAGCGCCGGCCGCGCGATCACGCTGTCCAGATACGCGTCGAGCGCGCGATCGACCTGCTGCTCCCACGGCTCGTCAGGATGTACCGCGGAGGCGATCTGCGCCATCGTCTCCTCATTCACTTCCTCGAACAGCGCGAGGAAGCACGCCGCGCGATCCTCGAAGTGCTCGTAGAAGCTGCGGCGCGAGGTCCGCGCGATCCGGACGACGTCCGCGACGGTTGTCTCCCTGTAGCCCTTCTCCTCGATCGACGCGGCCATCGCGGCGATCAGCCGCTCGCGATGTCCGGGCTCGGCCGGACGCGCCGGCGCTTGCTCAGTGGTCACTCAGTCAGCGTACTTGCGCTCGACGATGACCCTGCCACCGCGGCCGGGGACAGTCGTCACGTTGCGCTGGCGGGGAGCCTCGGGGCGGGCTCTGGCCGCTGCCAGGTCGACGCGTCGTGCGACTGCCCGCAGCACCACACGCTGCTCGGCCATCGCGAGTGAGGCGCCAAGACAGCGCCGGATACCGCCGCCGAACGGGATCCAGGTATATGTCCCGGGCTTGCACTCCAAGAAACGCTCCGGCTTGAAGACGAACGGCTCGGGATAGACGTCCTCGCGGTGGTGCAGCGCAACGATGCTCACCGCCACAGGGGTGTTGGCGGGCAGCACGTAATCGCCGAACCGCCACGGGCGCTTCACCATCCGCACGATCATCGGGATCACGGGGCGAAGGCGCATCCCCTCGTGGATCGTGGCCTCGACGTACTCATCTGCCTCGGCCCCACCCGAGCGCACGCGTTCCCGCAGGGCGTCATACGCCGCGGGCGTCCGCAGCAACCGCTCGAATGTCCAGGCCAGCGAGTTGGCGGTGGTCTCGTGCCCCGCCAGGACCAGCCCCATCAGCTCGTCGCGCAGCTCCTGGTCGGTGAGCTGCTCGCCCTGCTCGTCGCGCGCCTCGAGCAGCAGCGACAGGACGTCATGCCGCTCGCTCGGCCCCGCCTGCCGGCGCGCGCGGATCAGCGCGTACAGCTGGCGATCGAGCAGCCCGAGGAAGCTGGCGAGGATCGGGTCGGGCTCGCGGCGACGAGCGTTCACCAGATCGAGCAACAGGAAGAGGGGAGTCGTCGAAAGACGCAACAGCGTCCGAAACGTCTGGCGCAGGCGGTATTCGGCGGTGCCGCGTGCCGGGGTGCCCTCGATCCCGAAGATCCCGCTCATGATCACGTCGAGCGTGACCGCCTGCATCCGCGGTGCGAGCGCGAACCGCCTACCGACCGGCCACCGATCGATCTGGCGCTCGGCGACGGCGGCGATCATCTCGACGTAGCGCTGGACGGCGTCGCCGTGGAAGGCGGGCAGCAGCAGCTTGCGCTGGCGCATGTGCCGCTCGCCGACCGAGGTGAGGACCGAGTTAGGGCCGAGGATCGGCCGCAGTGGGGTCTCGCCGGTTAGCGACGGAGCATCCTCGGGCTTTGACTTCAGTAGCGACGCGACGTGGTCCGGGTGGCATGTGACGACGAACGCCTCCTTGCGCGAGGCGATCCTCACCTGCCAGACATCGCCAAAGCGCCGCGCGGCGCTCAGGTTGTAGTCGAGCGGGCGCATGCCGAACCAGATCGTCTGAACGAGCCGCGGTGCGCTCCGGGCCGGCGGCAGCCGAGGCGCTGCGCCGTCCTCAACCGGGCCGGCGGGAGACGATGGCGCCTCGAGCTCGCGCGGGCGCGACGGGTTCCGTTACAACGGCCACGGTACGTGAGTGTACCGAGATGACTCGTGTGAATGTCCAGGGCTACTCTGTTTCGCCGATGAGCGAGCACGGGCTGAAGGCAGCCGAGGAGAAGCTGCGCGCAGCCGGGCAGGGCGAGGAGGCGGTGCGCAGCTTCCGCAGCGCGTACCGCGCGGCTGGTGGCCGGCGCAGGAGGCGCTGCTCCCGAGCGCCGAGCTCGAGCCCGTCGACGACGTGCCGAGACTCGAGGAGCTGCCGGCTGGCGACGCGGACGAGCGCGCTCGAGCAGCGTCGTCGATGATCAAGCTCAACGGCGGCCTTGCGACGACGATGGGACTCCAGCAGCCGAAGTCGCTGGTCGAGGCGCGCGACGGCCGCTCGTTCCTGGAGATCATCGTCGGCCAGATGCTCGCGCTGCGACGCTCGAGCGGGGCGCGGCTGCCGCTGCTGCTGATGAACAGCGAGGCGACCGCAGGCCGCCACGCGCGGGGCGCTCGCGCGCCACCGCGAGCTACAGGGTCGACGGGCTGCCGCTCGAGTTCCGCCAGAGCATGGTCCCGAAGCTCGACGCGCAGACGCTCGCGCCCGTCAGCTGGCCCGACGCCCCCGCGCTCGAGTGGTGCCCCGCCGGGCCACGGGGACGTATACGGCGCGCTGCGGCGCTCAGGGCTGCTCGCAGCGCTGCTTGAGCGGGGCTTTCGCTACGCGATGATCTCCAACTCCGACAACCTCGGCGCGACGCTCGATCCACGGATCGCTGCCTTCGCCTCAGACCAGGAGATCCCGTTCCTGATGGAGGTCGTCGAGGGCACCGCGGCCGAGCGCAAGGGCGGCCACATCGCGCGGCGGCGCACCGACGGGCAGCTGGTGCTGCGCGAGATCGCGCAGGTGCCGCCCGAGGACGAGGACTCCTTCACCGACTTTCGCCACTGGCGCTACTACAACACGAACAGCCTGTGGGTCGACCTGCGAGGCGCTCGCGCGACGCCTCAAGCGAGCGGGACGGCGTGCTGCGAGCTTCCGCTGATCGTCAACCGCAAGACCGTCGACCCGCGCGATCCCCAGTCGCCGGCGGTGCTTCAGCTTGAGAGCGCGATGGGCGCCGCGATCGGCGTCTTCGGCGGCGCGCGGCTGGTGCGCGTGCCGCGCAGCCGGTTCGTCCCTGTCAAGACGACCGACGACCTGCTCGTCCTGCGCTCCGACGTGTATCGGGTCTCAGACGGGCTGATCGTCGAGCCGATCCCCGAGCGCAGGGATGGGCTCCCGTTCGTCGAGTTGGACAAGCGCTTCTACCGGCTGCTCGATCAGTTCGAGGCCCGCTTCCCCGAGGGCTCACCATCGTTGCGAGAGGCGGAGCGCCTCGTGGTGCGCGGGGACGTCACCTTCGCAGGCGGCGTGGTCGTGCGCGGCGCGGTCGAGCTCAGCGTCGATGGCGCTACGACCGTCGCGGCTGGGACACTCCTGCAATGAACTTCGAGCGGATCGGGCACGGTGGGGCGAGCGCGCTCGTCCGCGCGAACACGCTCGAATCCTTCGAAGCCGCGCTCGAGATTGGCGTCGACACGCTCGAGTTCGATGTGCGCGAATGGCGAGGCGAGCTGGTGCTCGCACACACGATCGTCCATGCGCGACTGCGCCACACGCTCAAGCTCGATGAGGCGCTCGCGCATCTCGCGGCGCGGCGTTTCGCCGATCTCGGCCTGATCGTCGATCTGAAGCACGTAGGCTGCGAGTCGGCGGTGCTGGCGGGGCTACGAAGGGAGGGGCTGCTCGAGCGCGCGGTCCTCTCGAGTCAGGTGCCGGCTGTGCTCGACCGGATCAGGGCACTCGAGCCGCGCGCGCGAACCGGGATCTCCGTGGGCGGAAGACTGGCTAGGGCGAGCCGGCGCTGGCGCGACTGGCGCACGGAAGTGCTGGCCGGACTCGCCGCCCGCCGCTGGGACGCGCTGATGGCGCAGCACCGCCTGATCGACGCGCGGCTGCGCGAGCAGGTGTCCTCACGAGGCGCGTCCCTGTACGCCTGGACGGTCAACGAGCGCCCCGAGATCGAGGCGCTGCGCGCGCTCGGCGTCGACGGGATCGTGACCGCCGACCCGAGGTTGTTCGCGTAGCGCTTAGCCCCGGCCGAGCGAGCGCGGGATCTCGTAGCGCTTGGCGTGCAGCCTCGCCGACTTCGGTACACGCATCGCGAGGCCCCCGTCGCTGGCCGCGCGCGCCACCTGGGCGCCGCCGCTGGTCCATGTCACAGCCACCGGCGCATAACGGAGCAGCGCCTGCCAGGTAGCCGTCCCGATCACCCCGTCGACGCCGAGTCCGTGCGCGGACTGGAAGTTCCGCACCGCCCGTTTGGTCTGCGTCCCATAGGACCCGTCGATCATGACGTGGTATCCAGCGCTGTAGAGGTGCTCCTGGGCCCACACGACGAGGTCCCCCTGCGCCCCCTGGCCCACGTTCGCGTACGCGTTGTCAGGGGTGAAGCCGCCCAGGTTGCCGACGGGCCGGGAGATCGCGCGCCACGCGTAGCCGGGGCTCTCCTGCCAGTCCCACCAGCTCACGCCATGGGCGCCGTACGAGCGCGACAGCGCCCGGAAGCGCCTGATCTGCTTCGCCGGCGGGTGGTTGTAGACCTGTCCGAGCGGAGCGATCGTGCGGCCATAAGGCCGGTTGAAGACATACGTATGCGAGTAGACGACATCGGTTGAGACGCCGATGTCGACCCAGTACATCTGCGGGACGTTGAACTGGGCGGCACCCGGGCCCATGAACACCGAATACGGCAGGGACGGGTGATAGTCGACGTAGGGGAAGCTGGCCAGCGCGATCGGGAAGCTAGCGCCGACCATCTTGCGGAGGTTCGTGATGTATGTCTGCGCCGAGACGTACTTGCCCTCGTACTCGGACTCGGCGTCGATCAGCAGGCAGTCGGCGCCCTGGCGCTGGGCGTAGGCCCCGACCCGGGCCTCGGAGACCGGATGGGAGCCGTACACGTACTGCCAGCCGCACACCTTGAGGCCGGCACTATGCAGCGCCGAGACGAGGCTTGTCGAAAACTGAGACCAGGTCGAGGTTCCGTCTCCGCTCTTGATCATCAGCGTGCCGACCCCATAGCGGTGGGCTGTCGAAATGATCGAGCTGACGTTGCCGCCATTCGACGCCGACACGTACCAGATCCACATGCCACGGCCGTTGAACGGGCCGGCCTGAGCCTTGTGCGCGTGGTGATGCTTGTGCTTCGGCGCGGCACCAGCCCCACCGGTTGACCCTAGTGAGGGGATTGGGAGCGGCGGCAACACAGCCAGCGTTCCCACGATCAACCACCGCGCCCGACGTTTCCCCATACGGGAATCCACCGTAGCGAATAACCCTGAAGGCATTCGCAAGTTGCGCTCTATTGCTGTTCGGGGCCGTGCATGCACGGCCCCGCCGCCGGCGCATGCGCCGGCGGGGGTGGGCCGCATGCGGCCCACCCTTATTTGATGAAGAGGATCTCCGAGTACTTCGGCAGCGGCCAGAGGTCGTCGGCGATGATCTTCTCGAGCCGGTCCGCGGCCTCGCGCGCCGCGTCCATCGCCGGGATCGCCACGTCGCGCATGTACTTGGCGTGCTCGAGCAGGTCCTCGTGTGGCTGGTTCTCGGCCAGGTTTGCGGACTCGAGCGCCCGAGTCGCTTCGATCAGCCGGGCCACCAGCTCCTCGGACTCGGCCAGCAGCTCCGGCAGCTGCGCGTCGCGCAGGAGCGCCAGGTGCCGGGCGGCCGCTGGCAGCAGCATCGTGCGCGCGATCGAAGCCTCGGTCTCCGCCTCGATGTTGAGCTTCGTCACGTACTGCTCCAGGAACACCTCGTAGCGCGAGGAGAGCTCGCGCTCCGAGAGCACCCCATAGCGCGAGAACAGCTCGACGGTGCTCGGCTTGAGCAGATAGGGGAGCGCATCGGGCGTGGCACGGAGGTTGAGCAGCCCTCGCTGGTCTGCCTCGACGTGCCACTCATCGGCGTAGTTGTCGCCGCCGAACACGATCCGCTTGTGCTGGGCGTAGCTGCGCTGGAGGATCGGGCGCAGCGCACCTTCCAAGGCCTCACCCTCCAGCGCCTGCTCCAGCTCGTCGGCGAGCTCGTCGATCGACTCGGCGACGATCGTGTTCAGGACGGTGTTCGGCAACGACAGCGACATGCTCGAGCCGAGCGCCCGGAACTCGAACTTGTTGCCGGTGAACGCGAACGGGCTCGTTCGATTGCGGTCGCCGCCGTGGCGCGGCAGTGGCGGCAGCACCGGCGTGCCCAGACCCAGGAACGACTCGGGCGTGGTCTCGGAGGCCTCGCCGCGCTCCAGCGCGCCGAAGACCTTCTCCAGCTCACTCCCGAGGAAGATCGAGATGATCGCCGGCGGCGCCTCGTTCGCGCCGAGGCGATGATCCTGTCCGGGGGACGCGATCGACGCGCGCAGTAGCCCCTGGTGCTTGTCCACCGCCTGCATCACGGCCGCGCAGAAGAACAGGAACTGGAGGTTTTCGTGCGGCGTCGCGCCGGGCTCGAGCAGGTTCTCGCCCAAGTCGGTGCCCATCGACCAGTTGTTGTGCTTGCCACTGCCGTTGACGCCGGCGAAGGGCTTCTCGTGCAGCAGACACATCAGACCGTAGCGGCGGGCGACGTTCTGCATGATCTGCATCGTGAGCTGCTGGTGGTCGGAGCCGACGTTGGAGTTCTCGAACACCGGGGCTATCTCGTATTGGTTCGGCGCCACCTCGTTGTGGCGAGTCTTGACCGGAACCCCCAGCTTCGAAAGCTCGCGCTCGGTCTCGAGCATGCACGCGAGGATCCGCTCCGGGATTGAGCCGAAGTAGTGATCGTCAAGCTCGTGGCCCTTGGGGGGCTTCGCGCCGAACAACGTGCGGCCCGTGGTCACGAGGTCGGGGCGCTCGAAGTAGTACTGCTCGTCGATCAGGAAGTACTCCTGCTCCGCGCCGACGGTCGTGAACACGCGCTGCGCGCTCGTATTGCCAAACAGTCGCAGCGCCCGGATCGCCGACTTGCTGAGCGCGTCCATGCTTCGGAGCAGCGGGATCTTGTGGTCGAGCGCTTCGCCCGTCCACGAGGCGAACGCGGTCGGGATGCAGAGCAGCGCGCCGTTGGGGTTCTCGAGGATGAACGCCGGACTTGTGGGATCCCAGGCGGTGTACCCGCGCGCCTCGAAGGTGGCGCGAATGCCGCCGGTCGGGAAGCTGGAGGCGTCGGGCTCGCCCTGAATCAGCTCCTTGCCGCTGAACTCGGCGAGCGAGGTCCCCTCGCCGGTCGGGGCGTAGAAGCTGTCGTGCTTCTCCGCGGTCGAGCCGGTCAGCGGCTGAAACCAATGCGTGTAGTGGGTCGCGCCCTTCTCGAGCGCCCACTCCTTCATCGCGAGGGCGACGGCGTCGGCGGTGCTTGTGTCGAGCGCCTCGCCGTGCGCGAGCGTCTGCTCGAGCCGGCGGAAGACGTCGTCGGGCAGCCGCTGGCGCTGAACCGCGGGGCTGAAGACGTTCAGCCCGAAGATCTGGTTGTCCGGGTTGTTTAGATCGACCGCGCCGAGGGAGCCGCCGTTGGGCGCCCACTGTGCTGCGATCACGTTTTGCTGGCGGAATCGAGGCATGGGCGGCAGGCTACGGGTTCCGGCGCAGCCCTGCCTGGACGCCTACGGCGTGGTGACGATCTGCCCGGAGTTGTTCACGTAGGACTGCGCGGGCTTGCTGTGGACCGTCACGTTGAAGCGGCCGACAGGGAGCGCATTGTCCGAAAGCACCGCCTTGGCCTTGCCGTTGAGGCCGGCGGCGACCTCGTACTGGACGACCCATTTCCCAGCCCGTACCGCCGTCACGCCCCAGTCGAACGTTGCCGTGGCTCCCGGCTTGAGCGGCCCGAGTGCCCATGTGTCCGTGTACGCCGTGACGGCGCCGCCGGGTCCGCCGGATTTACAGCTGTAGCCACACAGTCCCGGCGGCTGGTCGACGATCCATACCGGACGGGAGCGGCTGGCGAGGCCCAAGCGAGTTTGCCTCGCTCCTGGCTGAGAAACTCGCTGAATGACTGCGCCGCGTCGCCCGCGGCGGGATTGGTGATCGTCACCGCCACGTCCGGGATCGTCTTCGTGCCTGTGTTCTGGACCGCGATCACCAAGTGCGAGTGCTGAGCGAGGCCGCTGCGAGGTCGGAAAGCTCGCCTTCGAGACCGCGACGGTGAAATTGCCCTTTGGCTCGTTCACGTCCTGGCGTGTTCCGCCGCACGCGCTCAACCCGAGCGCGGCCAGAATCGCCGCAATCAACACCCTCATCCCGCTCAAAGCGGAGCTGAACATACCACGGTGTGGCGCGGGCCAATGACGGTTCCTAGTTGGCCTAAGCTGCGCAGTTGCCGTAGGCTTTCTCGTGTGAGCCGCGCGCACAGCAACGCGGACCGTGGGAGGAACGAGAACCGTTGATCCGAGCTGTCGCTGACAGGGCGTTCTTGCCGACCAAGAACGTGCTGGAGGAGGTCGGGAACATGATGATCCTGACCGGCAAGACGATTGCTTCGGCGATCCGCCCGCCGTACCCGTACGGCAGCGAGTTCGTGGGGCAGTTCATGTTCGCGCTGAGGCTGTGCTGGTTCCCGCTGTTGATCTCGACGATCGCGTTCGGGTACGAGGCGCCGGGGCTCCAGGCGGCGAACTTCCTGGTGCTGTTCGGCGCGCTCGACCGGCTCGGCGGGTTCTTCGTGCTCGCCTCAATCAGGGAGTTTGCGCCGTTCGTGGACGCGATCGTGCTCGCCGGTGTGGCCGGGACGGCGATCACGGCCGACCTCGGCGCGCGGAAGATCCGCGAGGAGCTCGACGCGCTCCAGGTGCTGGGCGTCGACCCGATCAAGAACCTGGTCGTCCCACGGTTCCTGGCGCTGATGCTGGTGACCGGGCTGTTCGACATCTACGCGC
Organism: uncultured Solirubrobacterales bacterium; assembly: GCA_963849295.1. Lineage (GTDB taxonomy): Bacteria > Actinomycetota > Thermoleophilia > Solirubrobacterales > Solirubrobacteraceae > Palsa-465. The sequence continues at coordinate 224,950 of CAWKGU010000010.1, read as the reverse complement.
TGCTGTTCGGGATCTTCGGCGGAATCCTGGCGACGCTCGTCAACAACGCGCCGCTTGGTCCGTTCTGGGCGACGTTCTTCAACAACGCCTCGACGACCGACCTCTGGGGGTCGGTGGTGAAAACGACGCTGTTCGGGGCGATCATCGCGGTGGTGTGCTGTTACAAGGGGATGACCGCCTCGGGCGGTGCCGAGGGGGTGGGGCGCGCCGTCAACCAGGCGGTCGTGATCGCCTTCCTTGGGATCTTCGCCTTCAACTACGTCTTCACCCAGGTGCTGCTCGCCACGCACCCGGAGATCACGACGATCGTCAAGTAGTGGAAACCCTGATCGCCACACCCAAGGGCTGGATCGAGTCCTTCGGGGAGATCGTCAAGTTCACGTCGCGGATCGTCGGCGAGGTGTACCGCCTGCGCGTGTTCCGGTTCTTCGGCGAGGCGCTCCGTCAGGCGGGGATCTTGATTGTGAGCTCGACGCTCGTGATCTGGGGGCTGGTGTTCATCATCGGGTTGCAGTGCGGGATCGAGGGCGCCTACTTCAACCGTTCGGTTGGCGCACCCGCCTACGCCGGCGTGTTCGCCGCGTGGTGCGATTTGCGTGAGCTGGTGCCGCTCGTGTTCGGCTACATGATGGCCGCGAAGGTCGGCACCGGGATCGTCGCCGAGCTCGGCTCGATGCGGATCTCCGACGAGATCGACGCGCTCGAGGTGATGGGGATCAGCGGGATGACCTTCCTCTGCGCCAGCCGCCTGCTCGCGGCGTGGATGGTGCTCCCGTTCGTCTATCTGTGCTCGATCGGCGCGGGGTTCTTCGCTTCGTATCTCGCGGTCGTGCAGCAGATCGGAGACGTGTCGTCCGGGGGGTTCTTCCTGATCTTCTGGCAGTTCCAGAACCCGCCGGATCTCGTATACAGCCTGATCAAGGCGATGTTCATGGCCACTATGATCGTGCTCGTTGGCTGTTACTACGGCTACAACGCCAGTGGCGGTCCTGTCGGTGTGGGCACTGCCACGGCGAAGTCAATGGTCTTGAACATCGTGGGCGTGCACCTAATCGGGATGCTCGGAACCCAGCTCTTCTGGGGCGCCAACCCCAGGGCACCAATCGGAGGCTGACAATGCGGCGTTTCTCATTCGGCAAAGGCAAAGACGCAGGCGACGACGCCGAAGGCGCGCCGGACGAGCAGCGCGACGAGACGGACGTCGAGCAGCAGCTCTACCCGCAGTCGAGCGGGGAGCCAGTGGCCGCCGGCGGGTCCGGAGAGGGCGGCGGGTCCGGAGAGGGCGAATCAAGCTCGAGCGAATCGTGGCTGCCCCCCGGGCGGGAGTCTTGGGAGTCGCACGGTGACGAGCCGGCGCCAATCCCATCAGAGCAAGAGCAGCCGACGACCGAAACCGAGCAGGCGCATGAGGAGCCGCATCAGCCTGAGGAGCAGCAGCAGGATCCGGTCGTCGAGCAGCCCGCAGCCGAAGCTACCGAGCAGCCCAGAGCGGAAGCGGAGTCCTCTGCTGGCGATGATTCACCGCCGCCGTGGGAGTCGAGCGGGACCTCCGCCGAGCACGCCGAGCCCGAGTCATCCTCGCGGGTTTCGGTAGTCGACGAGCAGCCGCCGCGTCCCGCCCCGCCGTCCGGCGCCTCGGAGGAGGACTACAAGTGGCACACCTACCGGGTGTATCCCTCGGGGCGCCCGGATGCGGTCGAGTTCATCGACACCTACAAGGCGTTCGGGCGCTCGCGAATCCTGCGCGGGCTCAACATGGGCCTGCCGGAGGGGATGGTGTCGATGATCCTGGGCCCGTCGGGCACCGGGAAGTCGGTGTGCATCAAGCACATGGTCGGATTGCTTTATCCCGACGAGGGCGACATCCTCGTGCACGGCGAGTCAGTGCCGAACATGCCCGACGACGACCTGTTCGAGATGCGCAAGAAGTTCGGGCTGCTGTTCCAAGACGGCGCCCTGTTCGGCTCGATGAACCTGTTCGACAACACCGCGTTCCCGCTCCGGCAGCACACGGAGAAGGGCGAGGACGAGATCGAGGACATCGTCATGCGGCGGCTCAACGAGGTGGGCCTCGGAACCGCGCGCGAGAAGATGCCGAACGAGCTCTCGGGCGGGATGCGCAAGCGCGCCGGGTTCGCGAGGGCGCTGGTGCTCGAGCCCGACATCGTGCTGTTCGACGAGCCCGACTCGGGGCTTGACCCGGTTCGCACGGCGCTGCTAGGGGAATTGATCCTGGAGATCCACCGCGACATGATGGACGAGGCCAAGGAGAAGCAGAAGCAGCACCTGCCCACCTTCTGCGTGATCACCCACGACATCATGAGCGCCCGCCGTGTCGCCGATTACATCAATGTCCTGTGGAAGGGGCGGATCGTCGAAGCGGGACCGGCGGAGGACATGCTGAACTCGGAGAACCCCTTCATTCGCCAGTTCCTCTCCGGGGAGTCGCAGGGCCCGCTGACGATGGACTAGGCAGCGCGAGGCGCTGCACCCCCCGATAGCCTCAGGGCCATGAAGGAGAGGCTCGAGGCGTTGGCAGCGGGCGCCGCTCGACGTCCAGGGCTCGCCGTGGCGATCGTGCTGGTGCTCGCGCTGGGCGGCGCGGCGCTTGCACTCGGACTCAAGCCCTCGGCCGGCAGCGACACGTTCGTGTCGCGGTCCTCGTCGAGCTTCCAGGCCACGGATTCAGACCATCGGAAGTTCGGCGGCGACGCCGTGATCATCCTGATCAAGGAGCCACTCACCGACCTGGTGGAGACGAAGGACCTCGCGACGCTCACGTTCCTGGAGGCTTGCCTCGCGGGCCAGTATGTGGTCGCAAGCCAGCAGCTCCAGTCCTTCCAGCCCGCGCCGCCCGGATCGCACGCGCCGTATGGAGGGTACGGGAGCCCCTGCGGAGCGTTGATGCGCGAGCAGCCGGTGCAGGTCGTCTATGGCCCCGGGACATTCCTTAATCGCGCCGTCGCGGCCGTCAACCAGCAGACGCAGGCGCTGCTGCAATCCGCACAGCAATCGGTCACAGGCGCCCAGAGCGCCGCCTATCAGCTGGCGCTCGGCCGGGGCCTGAGCCGTAAGCAGGCGCTGGCGGCCGCGAACGCCGCAGGGCAGCTCGAGCAGCAGCAGCAAACCCAGCAGCTCGAGCAGCTCTACCTGCAATCGGGGATTAGCGGGATGCCGCGGATCGACGATCCGCAGTTCATCCCGCAGATCGTGTTCGACCAAACGCGCGGGGTGAACCAGCCCAAGTCGCGGTTCGCCTATCTGTTCCCCACCGCTTCCTCATCACTGATCCAGGTCAGGCTGAAGGCGTCGTTGAGCGATGCGCAGCAGGCCCGAGCGATTTCGCTGATCCGCCACGCAGTGAAGATGCCGATGTTCCAGCTCGCCTACGGGGGGACCTACACGGTCACTGGCGTCCCCGTCGTGATCAACGATCTCGCGTCGCAGATCACCGGCTCGATCGGCGTGCTCCTGATCGCCGCGCTGATCGTGATGGCCCTGGTCCTGCTGATCGTGTTCAGGCGGCGACTGCGGCTGCTTCCGCTGGCGATCGCGCTCGTCGCGGTGGGCATCACTTTCGGAGCGATGGCGCTCGTCGGCGCGAGCCTGACGATGGCCTCGATCGCCGTGTTGCCGATCCTGATCGGCCTCGCGGTCGACTACGCGATCCAGTTCCAGTCGCGCGCGCACGAGGAAGGGTCGCCCGTGCGCGCGGCGTCGGTCGCGGGACCGACGATCGCGACTGCGGCGCTGGCCACCGCTACCGGCTTCCTCGTGCTGCTGCTCTCGCCTGTGCCGATGGTCCGCGGATTCGGGCTGTTGCTCGTGATCGGCATCGCGATTGCCTTCGTCTGCGCCTTGACCGCGGGCTCGGCGGCACTCGTGATGGCGGGGCGCGAATCTTGGGCGTTTTGGTGCCGCTTTTAGAGGAGCGGGGGAGATCGTGCGAGATGCATTGGGGCGGCCAGTTGCGCTTGTCAGGCGGAGGGGCGCTCCCGTTGGGGCGTACCTCGCGCGACGCGCAGGGTACGCACGGGCGGCGGGCGCCTCTCGCCTGTCGATGTTGCTGGCCCACCCCGGGCGCATCCTCGCAATCTCGGCAGTCCTCGCCCTTCTCGGTTGGGTCGCCGACACCCAGACTTCGGTCCAGTCGGACGTGACCAAGCTGGTGCCATCGAGCATGCCCGCGCTGCGCAACCTACGCGAGCTAGAGCGGGTGACAGGGGTCTCCGGAGAAATCGACGTCACGGTGCATGCCGCCAACGTTGCAACGCCTCAAACGGTCGGGTGGATGATCAGCTACGAACAGAAGCTGCTGGGGCACTATGGGTATCTCGAGAGCAAAGGATGCTCGCAGTCGACCTTGTGCCCGGCGCTCTCGCTGCCGGATCTGTTCTCGGCGGGAACGGGCTCCCAGAGCACCGCGAGCTCCTTGACCACAAGCTCGATCAAGAGCCTGCTCGGGGCGGTGCCCACCTACTTCTCGCAGGCCGTGATCACACCAGACCACCACGACGCGACACTCGCATTCGGGATCCGGCTGATGCCGTTGGCCAAACAGCAGCGGGTGATCGATTACATGAGCTCCCAGCTTCATCCGCCACGCGGGGTGAGTGCCCACCTCGCGGGCATTCCGGTGCTGGCCGCACAGGCGAACGCCGTGCTCTCATCTTCCAGCCGCCGTCTGCTGACCCTGTTGGCGGGACTCGTGGCTGTCGGGCTGGTGCTGCTCGCGGTGTTCCGGCAGGCGGAGCGGGCACTCGTACCCGTGATTCCGATCGCGCTTGCCACGGGCTGGTCCTCGCTGATCTTGTTTCTGGTGGGGATCCCGCTCAACCCGATGTCGGCCACTCTCGGAACGCTCGTGATCGCGATCTCGACCGAGTTCAGCGTGCTGCTGTCGGAGCGCTTTCGTCAGGAGCGAGCCGCCGGCCACTCGACCCGCCCGGCACTTGCGCGCACGTACCGCTCGACCGGCGCCGCGGTCCTCGCCTCCGGTGTCACCGCGATCGCGGGCTTTGGCGTGCTGGTGTTCTCGAACATCACGATGCTTCGGGACTTCGGCTTGGTCACGCTGATCGACTTGTCGGTGTCGCTGGCCGGGGTGCTGCTGGTGCTGCCCGCGGTGCTCATCGTCTCTGAGCGTGAGGGCGTGGTCGAGCGGATCGGCACGCTCCTACGGGCGGCCGGGGAGGCGGTCCCGCGGCCCCGACGTCGCGCGCGTGTCGCGTGAGCGCGGCGTGAGCGATCCCCCGCCCGAGGGGCGCGACCCACAGATCCCCCGGCACCGACTCGACCCCGACGCAGCGGCTGCCGCATCCGGAGCTACGCCTCCCGCGCGTCAACCTCCACCCCCGGCAATCGACACCCGTCCTTACCGCTGGATGATCGGCATCTTCGGGCTCGTCCTCGTGGTCGCGGCCTCCATCTACCAGTTCGCTAAGCACGGAGTGGGGTCGCCGGGCGTGGCCGCGGGTAAGCAGCTTCACTACTTCGTTGCCCCACTCGCCAGCAGCGGCCTGAACCTCGACGCCAACACCCAGCCCCGCTGTGATCCTGCCCACGTCAACGTCGAGGGACTGAACGTGTGCGGCAGAACTCCGATTGTGCTCGCCTTCTTCGTCACCGGCTCGGGGAGCTGCACCCGCGAGGTGGACACGCTTCAGGCTCTGGCGCCGGACTACGCATCGCGCGGAATCCAGTTCGCGGCGGTGGCCGTGCGCTCGAGCGCGCACGACGCTGCTGCGCTCGTGCGCTCACATCACTGGACGATCCCGATCGCTTACGACCGCGATGGGGCGCTCGGCGCGCTCTACGGCGTCGAGATCTGTCCGATGGTCGAGCTGGCGTATCGTGGCGGCATGGTGGCGGCACGCCTGATTGGCGACAAGTGGGTGAACAGGTCGGCGCTCGCCACGCAGGTGCAGCGGCTGCTCTAGGGAGGCCTGTGTCCGAGGAGGTAGAACTCAGCGCCGCGTCGGGCTTCATCTCGCCCGAGCTTCAGGCGGAGTTCCCAGGTTTGCGCCTCGACTGGGTTAGCGTCGCATCTAGTCAAAGGGAAAGCCCCCGCGACGTGCAGCTACGCCTCAGATCGCTGTCCAACCGCTACCGCGGAGCCAACGTGGTGGCGATGCGAACGCAGCCCATTCCTCACGCATACCGCGCGTTCTTCCGCCAGATCGGCCTTGACCCGGACACGACCAGGATTCCGATCGAGCGGGCCGCCGTGGCGCGGCTGCTCCAGGGCAACTTCCGCTCGACGAATGTCGTGGATGACGCGCTGCTGATCGCACTGGTCGAAACCGGGGTTCCGGTGTGGGCACTCGACGGCGACCTCGTGGAGGCAGGGGGTCTGGGAATCCGCCCGACGGTCGAGGGCGACCGGCTGGGCACGACCGAATACGGCAGCCATCTCCCGCCCGACCGGCTGGCGGTAGCCGACGCCAGCTCGGTCCATGCGCTCCTGTTCGGGGAGGTCGCACCGGGTCACGGGGTCACGCGCCGGACGCGGCGGATCGTGCTGTTCACGGTTGGCGTCGACGGGGTTCCTGTGATCCACCTGGAGGAGGCGTTGTGGCTGTGCGTCGAGACACTGGGGATGCCGTGAGTGCACCGAAACCTTGAAGCGGGCGCCCGTCGCCCGCCGACTGAAGCGGCGGTTCGGCCACAGAACTCCTGCTAAGCTGGCCTCGCCGAGGAAAAGGAGAAGTGATGGAGCTTCTGCCCCAGACTGTCAGCGCTCCACAGGTACCGCTTCCGAGCTCGCCGCGCGTCACGGACGATGCGGAGCTTGCCGCCCGACGCTCCTTGCGGGGGCAGATCGCGAAACTCGAGCGTGAGCTGGCTCACGCGTTCGTGACCGCGTACACGATGGGCGGAATCGAGCTTCCTTCGGAGCCCCCTGGCGAGCCTCGGCTGCTTGACCTCGGGGAGCTCGAGCGCAGCCGCGATGAGCTGACCGAACGCCTGCGTCGCGCTCAACTCACGATCGCGCGGCGTGCCGAGGTTCAGGCCGCGAACCGTCTGCTGCTCGAACGCATGCTGCTCGCGCCGAACAGGCATCGCTTTGTCAGGGTCTCACGCCAGGACATCGGCGAGCCCGGTTGCGGCGTCTGGCAGGTCCGGCCGCGGCTGGGGCTGATCGGGATGCTGATGGGCTGGTGGCAGGTCAAGCTTTCCTCCGGCTGTCCCTTAGCCACCGGCCGCCGGTTCGTCCGGCGGCCTTCCGTGTCGGTCCACTGAACCCCTGATCCGGCTCCAGGCCCGGAGCTATGCTGAGCCACGGATGCGCAACAACCTCCTGAGGACAGGCACCGGTGCCGTCCTGGTGGTGCTGATCATGTTCGTGGGGAGCTTCGTGCTGTGGGTCGGCACGCCTTTGCTGTGGTTGTGGCTCGGCTCCCAGATCCAGGGCGCGACCGAATCCCTCGGAACTGCGTTGGGAGTGATGTTCATCGGCGTGCTAGCGACGATCGCGCTGCTCGCGACGCTGTTGGCGAAGCTCAGCAACGTCTACCGAGCCAACTGCCGTGCGCGCGGGCTTGACGATCCCGGCCACTTCGTGCTCGAGGGCGTGCTCGTAGTCAGCGCCGGCTTCACCCTGGCCGCCTTTGTCGTGTGGTTCTTCTTCTTCGCCGGGACCAGCCCGGTCCCCGTCGGGATCCAGCTCTAAAGGGGCTGGCTCACGCTGCGTTGCGGCGGGGCGTCGGTCGGCGGGGGGGCGTCGGTCCCACGCCGCGCGGTGGCGTGGGACCGACTTTGGGGGCGTAGACGCTAGACAGCGAGCTGGAGGTCCCCGGCCATTGGCGCGGTGTCAAGCGCGACACTGATCGCACCGCACGTCTCGAGTTGATCTGCGAGGAGCCGCCGCTGGCGTTCGGTCAGCTTTCCCACTGGCTTGAGCTCGCTGATCTCGTTGCGCCTCAAGAATCTCCCGCACCTTGTGCTACCCCAACGGCGCTGACTCATCAGCAGCTCAGCGATCGACCAGCTCGCGGATTCCCAGGGACATTCGCGAATGACAGCAGCGGCGGTGATTTGCCCGTCCGCGATCCGCCGCTTCAGCTCAGCACGCGCGAGCCGCACCTCATTGGCTCGCTCCAGGGCCCGCAGCCGCTGCCGTGGCCCTGGCGTCATCGTGGCCGTCTCCATCATCTGACTCTCTCTCTCCTACGGTCAGGTCCGCCCCAAGTGCGGACGCACGTTGACGAATGCCGACGCTCGCGACGCTCTCGCCGCTTCGGCCGGTTACTCCTTGTCCTGCTATACGACCAAGTCGCTGCTGTCGCCCCTCTGCGACCGGACCGGTTCTACCCCCACACTTCCCGATCCTGAGCCACTCGGCCGACCACCTTTACGACGGCCCGGAAGCTACGTCACAGCGTCGGTAACAGCAAGGCAACAACTGCCCGAGGATGTGCTTAGAGCGTACTTTTTTTTGCGCTTGCAGTTTGTGCGGTAGTGGACAAGCGGAAGCGCTTCGGGCGCTGGCTTCGGCGGGTGGTCGCCGGGCGGGTTCGGGCGGCCGTCTAGGAGGATGACGACAGCGGACCGTGCTCAGCCTCGAACTGCCTCTTGGCCGAGGCAAAAGCTTCGAGCGCTCGGTCGAGCGTCACGTGGTCGTGGGTCGCCATCACGCTCGCGCGAAGCAGAGCCCCCGAGGGAGGCACCGCCGGGTGGATCATGACGTTGACGTACACCCCCGCGTCATAGAGGGCCTTCCACAGAAATACAGCCTTCCAGTCGTCTCCGACCAGCACCGGGACGACGGGAGTGACCAACTCCGTGCCGTCTTCCAGCGTGGTTGGCGAGACCACGGTGAAGCCCAGCTCGCGCAGACCTTCGTGCAGGTATCGGGCGTTCTCGAGCACCCGCGCGAACAGGGCGCGGCCCTCATCGGATCGGCAGATCTTGACTGCCGCGAGCGCGGCGCCGACGGCGGCGGGCACACCTGATGCGGTGAAGATGAACGGCCGGGACTGGATCCGCAGGAACTCGATCACGTCCGCCGGGCCGGCCAGCACGCCTCCGCAGGAGGCGAGCGATTTCGAGAATGTCGCCATTCTCAGGTCGACCCGATCCTCCACGCCGAGCAGCTCACACGCACCGGCTCCTCGGGCCCCCAGCACTCCCAGGGCGTGGGCCTCGTCGACCATCAGCCGCGCACCGAAACGTGAGCACAGCTCCGCGATCTCCGGCAGCGGCGCCACATCGCCCTCGGTTGAGAACACGCCGTCGACGACGACGAGGATGCCCCCGCCGTCCTCGGAAGCCCGTTCGAGCGTGCGCTCGAGTCGATCGAGCCGGTTGTGACGGAAGGCCCGAAGCTTGGCCCGCGAGAGCAGGATTCCGTCGAGGATCGAAGCATGATCCCCTGCGTCGGCGATCACCGTGTCGCCCGGACCAAGGATCGTCCCGAGCGCCCCGAGGTTCGCCTGGTGTCCGGTCGTAAACACGAGCGCGGCCTCGGTTTCCAGCCACTCCGCCAGCTCGTGCTCGAGTTCGACATGCAGATCGAGCGTGCCGTTCAGGAAGCGCGAACCGGTGATCCCCGTTCCATACCGGTGTAGCGCGTCGAGCGCTCCCTGCTTGACCCGTTCGTCGCCGGTCAGTCCCAGGTAGTTGTTTGAACCGAGCATGATCCGGCGCTCGCCCTCCATCTCGACCACCGGAAGCGTCGGTCCCTCGAGCACCCGGAAGTAGGGGAGCGCATCGAGTTCGCGCGCGGTTTTCAGCTGCTCCAGGCGCTCGTGCTCCCGGGCTTTTGCAAAGACGTCGACTGACGTGGGCATGTAGGTTTCCTCGGCCGATGGCGCTCGAAGTCCGCCCCGTCGCGTCCAAGCGCGAGCTGAACACGTTCATCAAGCTGCCGTGGCGGCTCTATCGTAACGAGCCCAACTGGGTTCCCCCCTTGCTGTTCGAGCGCAAGCGGTTTCTGGACCGGGAGCGCAACCCGTTCTTCCAGCACGCCGAGGCGGAGTACTTCCTTGCGTGGCGCGACGGTCGCGCTGTCGGGCGGATCACCGCCCATGTCGACAGCCACTTCAACGAGTTCCAGCAGCACGACTGGGGCATGTTCGGCTTCTTCGAGTGCGAAAACGACGCTGACGCGGCGGGCGGGACTGCTGAGCGAAGCTGAGGCATGGTTGCGTGCCCGCGGCCGCGGGCGAATGGTCGGACCGATGGACTTCACCACCAATGACGAGTGCGGCGTTCTGATCGACGGCTACGACCTGCTCCCGACGATCCTGACCAACTGGCACCATCCCTACTACCCGGGGCTGATCGAGGGAGCGGGGCTGACCAAGTCGATGGACCTCTACATGTGGAACCTTGAGGTCTCGGACCGCTCCCGGGTCCACGACGCGATCTGGCGGGTGGCTCATGAAGTTGAGTCAAAACACGGGATCAGCGTGCGGTCGATGCGCAAGAAGGACATGGAGGCCGAGATCGGGCGCTTCCTCGAGGTATACAACGCAGCATGGGAGCGCAACTGGGGGTTCGTCCCGCTGACCGAGGAGGAGGTGCGCCACTACGCCAAGGACCTCAAGCCGATCCTCGACGAGCACTGGGCATTCGTCGCGGAGAAGGATGATGAGGTGGTGGGCGCCGCTCTGACCCTGCCCGACTACAACCAGGTGCTCAGGCACCTGAACGGCCGACTGCTGCCATTCGGCTGGGCCAAGGCGCTGTGGTACCGGCGCAAGATCGACCGGGTGCGCGTGTTCGCGCTTGGCGTCAAGCGCGAATGGCAGCACACCGGCATCGCGGCGAAGTTCTACGAGCTGCATTTCGACGCCGCGGAGCGCACCCCGCAGACGGGCGGCGAGATGGGCTGGATCCTTGAGACCAACAGCTCGATGAACCGCGCGATGGAGGGCATGGGGGGCAGGATCGTTCGCACGTACCGCGTCTACGAGAAGCTTCTTTGAAACCTTCTTTGAAGATGACCGCGCGCGGTGGCACCATTGGATACCGATGAGCGACGACGTCGAGCTCGCCTCCCTGATTAAGGGCCAGGACGAAGTCGAGACCGTCGACGGCCTGCCGGTGCTGGCCGAGGTTCGACCGGTCCAGCGCGTCTCGCCGGCGGCGCTCCCCGCCGTCCAGGCGGCGGCCGCCGCGGCGACCGGCTTTGTCGCTGGCGCGGCGACGGTCGCGCTCGTACGGCGACACAGCGCCCGCAAGCTCGCGCGCGCCCAGCGGAGCCTGCACCGCCGGCCGATTGACATGCTGCCGGTCGTCGGCAGCCGGACGTTCCTGGTGGACGTCCACCTGCTCGCCAAGCCCGGCGAGTGAGCGAGCTCCGCCTCGAGCTTCGCCCGCGCTGGTTCTTCGAGCTACCGCGGCGCGGCTGGCTCGACGGACTCACCCGCGTCCGCGGTGGCGTGATGAATCGGCTGCTGCATACACCCCAGGGAGAGCCGGTGGTCGTGCGAATCGCCCAGTTACGCGCCGATCGCTTGCTGTTCGGAGCGCGGTCGGCGGATCGCCAGGCAGCCGAGTGGGGGATTGAGCGGATGCGCTTCGCCCTGGGCGTGGATCAGGACCTGAGGCCGTTCTACGAGCGCTTCCGCTTCGATCCGCTGATCGGCCGCTCGGTGCGCGCCCGACCGGGGCTGCGCCCGCCCGGCAAGCCGTCCCCATTCGAGGCGCTGGCGTGGGCGATCTGCGAGCAGCTGATCGAGGTCGAGCGCGCCGCTGCGATCCAGCGAGCGCTGGTCCACCGGCTCGGGCGCCGCTGCGAATCGACCGGGCTGCGCGACTCACCGCCAGCAGCGACGATCGCCGCCCAGGCGCCGGCGTACCTCGAGTCGCTCGGCCTGTCGGCTGGACGCGCCGTTGCGCTCGTGCGCGCGGCGCGCGAGGTGGGGTCCGGCCACGTCGATCTAGATGAGGATCATGAGCGCGGCTGGCGCCGGTTGCGGGCGATTCGTGGGATCGGGAGCTGGACCGTGCAGATGCTCGCTTTCACCGGCCAGGGGCGGCTCGATCAGCTCCCCGCGGGTGACCTTGCGTATCTGAAGCTGGTGGGCCGCCTGCGCAGCGGAGGTGATCCGTACGCCAGAGCGAGCGAGGACGAGGTCGCGGAGTTCTTTGCTCCGTATGGTGAGTGGGCGGGACTTGCGGGGCTCCACGCCCTGGGTTCGGGAGCTAGAGGCTTGGGCCGCGGAGCCCTTCGAGCAGCCGCCTGACCATGCGACCCATCTCTTCTCGGGCAGCTGCCGGGTCGCCGGACCGGGCCACGACCATCGCCGCCTCCTGCAGCGCACCCATGAGCACGTGCGCAAGCGCATCGGTCGGTTGCTCGATCAGCTGGCCCGCCTCCATCGCCTCCCTTAGAGCGCCCTCGATCAGGCCGTAGCTGTACTCGGCGTCGATCGCCCTCCACACATCCCAGCCGAGCACGGAGGGGCCGTCGACGAGCACGACCCGCTGGACGTCCCGCCGTTCACAGGCGTCAAGAAATGCGTCGATCCCGGCCAGCAGCGCCGTCCACGGATCGTTGTGCGCCAGCGCAGCGCCGGTGATCTGCCGTGTCATCTCAGCGCTCACCTGCACCAGCACGGCCCGGAACAACTCCTCCTTGCCGGCCTTGAAGTGGTGGTACAGAGCGCCTCGGGTCACACCGGCACGCTGAACGATCTCCTCGGTGCCCACTGCCGCATATCCCTTCTCGGCAAACAGTTCGCGCGCGACTTCGATCAGCGCAGCGGTCGTCGCCTCTCGCTGAGCAGCCTTGGTTCGGGGAGCAGCGGCGGAGGCATCCTGCGCTCTGACCGCCTCATCCGCGCCGCGCTTGCCCGCGGCACTCGCGCCCCGTCGACTCTCCCGCGTTGGCGGGGCCTCACTTCTTGACATGCGTACTGCCTGTATGTGAGGATCCGTACACCCTGTACGTAACCCTAGCGTGAGGTGGTGCCGATGCCGGAAATTCAGCTCTCAGCCGGGACGCTTCATTATCGGGATGCGGGCTCGGGCCCGCCCGTCGTGTTGATCCACGGTCTGCTCGTCAACGGAACCGTGTGGGAACGGCTCATTCCGGCCCTCTCGAAGCGGGCCCGCTGCATCGTTCCTGACCTGCCGCTCGGATCACATCGGACGCCGCTCGAGCCGGGAGCCGACCTCTCGCCACTCGGGCTTGCGCGACTGATCGCCGAGCTGCTCGAGCGCCTCGATCTCGACGACGTGACCCTCGTCGGCAACGACACGGGCGGGGCGCTGTGCCAGCTGACCGTGGTCCATCATCCGCAGCGGATCGGGCGGCTCGTCCTCGTCAACTGTGATTCGTTCGAGCATTTCCCCCCGCCCGCGTTTCGCCTTGTGGTCCGGGCGCTGGGCCGGGTGCCAGGCGCGGTCGCCGGACTCGAGCTGCTCGGGCGGCTGCGGCCGATGCGGCAGGCCACGATGTCGATCGCGCCGCTCACCGTCGACCCGCTGCCGGATGAGCTGCTCAAGGGGTGGCTTGAGCCGCTGAAGGACCGCGGCGTCCGTCGCGACCTGGTCAAGGTGTTGCGTGGGATCGACCCATCGCACACGCTCGCCGCGGCCGAACGGCTCCGCGACTACGACCGGCCGGCGCTGATCGCCTGGGGGACGCGCGACCGCTTCTTTCCGTTCAGCGACGCCGAACGCCTGGCCGCGACCTTGCCCCAGTCCCGGCTCGAGCGGATCGAGAACGCGCGTACATTCGCCCAGCTCGACGCCCCTGACCGTCTCGCGGAGCTGATCGGCGAGTTCGCGTCCGACGCCCCTGACGATTCGACTCCGCCTCGCCTGAACTTTGGCGTATCGCGTTCCGGCGTCCGGTCGCGATCAACCGAGTACGTGCGCCTCAGCCCAGAACTTTGGCGTCTCGCGTGCCTGTGCATACTGGAACGGCGAGATCGCAGCCAGGTCCCTCATTCAAAGTTCCACAGACTCCCAGACTTCCAGAGTCCCGAACACTGATACTCTGCCCAGATGGTCGTCGTGGAAGGCCCGCTCCCGCGCGCGTCCGTTCCCGACCTGGTGTTCGCTCAGCTGTGTGACTCGATCCTGAGTGGGCGATACAAGCCGGGCGAACGGTTGCCTGGGCAGCGCGCGCTGGCCGCCGAGCTTGAGGTCAATCTGGCCACCGTGCGCGAGGCCCTTGGGCGCCTCGAGCAGCTTCGGCTGATCGAGACGCGACACGGCGACGCGACGCGCGTGCTGGACTGGCGTCATTCCGGCGGCCTCGAGGCGCTCGCCGTCCTCGGCAGCGTCGACAAGAAGATGATCGGCGAGCTGTTTGAGGCGCGGCGGCTGCTGCTGACCGAGGCCGCCCGGCTCGCGGCGCATAGGCGCAGCGACGAGCAGGCGACCGCGCTGGCCGAATACGCAACCGCCGTCGCCAACGCGCAGGACGACAACGCCGCGCTGCTCGCCGACTGGGCGTTCATGGTGGTGGTCGTCCAGGCGGCCGGGAATCTCGTCTTCCAGCTGATCATGAACTCCGTCCGCGAGCTGTACCTCCCTAACGTGGCCTCGTTCGCCGCGGTCGTCAGCGGGCGCGGCGAGCTGGCACCGCTGTACGCTCGCGCCGCCCAGGCGATCACAGACCACAAACCCGACGTCGCCGCGAAGGCGATCACGACCCTCGCGGCCGCGCAGGAGGCGCGGATGCTGAAGGTCAAACGTAAGTGAACGACGAAGCGCTCGACGAGTTGATCGCCGCCGGTCCGGCGTGGCAGCGGCCCGGCAAGCGCGCGCTGCTCGCGCTCGCCCGCCGCCCGCGTGGCCTGAGACTCCTCAAGCTCCTGAGTCCCGCCGACCATGCGGGCGCCGGCTTGGTCGCGCTCGCCCGCTACGACGACCCGGAACGCGCGAGGGCGCTCGGCTACGACGCCGAGGCGGTGGTTGCCCGGGGACGCGAGCTCAGGCGCAAAGAAGGCCGTCCATGACGAGCAGCACCCTGACCGCTGACGTCTGCGTGATCGGCGCGGGCGCGGGCGGCGCAGTGCTCGCAGCGGAGCTGGCCGAGGGCGGGATGCGCGTGGTTGTGCTCGAGCAGGGGCCCGAACACGATCCCGACACCTTCACCGCACGGCCGCCGCAGATGCTCGCGCGGCTGTATCGGGAAGCGGGCCAGACGGTCACGCTCGGCGATCCGCCGATCGTGCTACCGCTGGGCCGCGGGATCGGCGGGACGACGCTGATCAACTCCGGCACGTGCTTTCGAACCCCGTCGCACGTGCTCGATCGCTGGCAGAGCGAATTCGGACTCGACGTGGACGAGCCGGCGATGCGTCCCTTCTTCGAGCGCGTCGAGCAGGCGCTGTCGGTTTCCGAGGTGACACCCGAGCTCGCGGGAGAGAACGCAGCCGTCGCCCGACGCGGCGCCGAACGGCTCGGCTGGTCTCACGGCTATCTCAGGCGCAACGCCAAGGGCTGCGTCGGCTCCGGGGTGTGCGCGTTCGGATGTCCGACCTCGGCCAAGCAGCACACGGGGATCACCTACATCCCGCGCGCGCGGGACGCGGGCGCGACGATCATCACGGGTGCCAACGTGCGGCGCGTCAAGACCAGGCACGGATGCGCCGAAGCGGTGGAGGCCAGGGGCGCGGATGGCTCGGCGCTGCATGTCCGGGCGCCCGTGATCGCGGTCGCGGCCGGGACGATCCACACCCCGGCGCTGCTCGCGCGTAGCGGCCTCGGTGCCGCGTCCGGGGAGCTCGGCCACAACCTGTCGCTGCATCCCGCGACTGCCGCGTTCGCCCTGATGGAGCACGTGGTCGACATGGCGCGTGGGGTCCCGCAGAGCTTCTACGTCGACGAGTTCGCCGAGCAGGGGATCATGTTCGAGGGGGTGGCCGGGCCGCCCTCGTACGTCGCGATCTCGCTGCCGATGACCGGCCGCCGCCACGCCGAGGTGATGGCGCAGTACCGGCACCTGGCGCAGTTCGGGCTGATGGTCTCAGACAGCTCGCGCGGGCGGGTGCACGTCGTCGCGGGGCAGCCCGTGATCCGCTACGACCTCGACGATGCCGACCTTCAGAAGTTCCGAACCGGCCTGCGGCGGATCGATGAACTGTTCCGGGCGGCCGGCGCACTCGAGGTGATCCTGCCGCTCCCCGCGGGAGTCGCGCCCCACCAAGCGCGCCGCCGCGACCTGCGGCTGATGGCGTTCCATCCGCTCGGCACCGCTCGCGCTGACGCGCGGCCGGAGCATGGTGTCGTCGACGGGCAGCTCGCGCTGCACGGCATCGAAGGGGTGTATGTGGCAGACGGCTCGGCGGTCCCCAGCGCGCTCGGGGTGAACCCGCAAGAGACGATCATGGCACTGGCGACGCGGCTCGCGTTCCATTTACTGGGGGTGGCCGCGCCGCATGCGGCGCGGCCGGCAGCGGCGCATGCGCCGCTGCCTGGGGCGGTGCATGCACCGCCCCACGGGGGCGCACATGTGCGCCCCCGAACTGGCTGGCATCCGGCCAGGCCATTACGGCCCCTGGCCGGCCAGCACCTCGTTGGTGGACGCGTTCACGATCGCCTGTGGATTTGAGATCAGGTGGTGGTCGAGCATCCACTGGCCGTAGGAGTTCCATTGACTTTGGCTCTGCCAGCCCCACGGCTCGCCGGATCCCGGGAAGAACACCGGCATCGTCGCCTTGACGCTCGCGGTCTGGAGCTTTGGATCGAGGCCGGGGTTTGCGCGCAGCAGTGAGGCGACGGCCGCGCGCTCGTCACGGCGCGCCGACTCGTATCCACGGGCGAGCGCCTGGACGAAGCGGCGAACGACGTCGGGATGAGCCATGATCGTGGTGCGGCGGACGACCACGACCAGCTCGTCGTAGGTGGGAACCCCGACCTGCTCCATGTGGATGACATTGGGGTGCTTGCCCCGCTGCGCGAGCTGGATCGCCTCGTAGTTCCAATAGGCGCCGAGCGTCGCGTCGACGTGGCCGGAGAGCATCGCCGGTACGAGGTTCGCGCCGACGTTGATCTCCGTGACCTTGTTCGTCGGGATGCCGGCGCGCGCCACGATCGTGCGGAGGTAGGCGCGCTGGTATGCGATCCCGGCGTCGCCGACGCGCTTGCCACGGAGGTTGGTCGGGCTCGTGATGTGTTTGGAGCCGATCGACACGATCGAGGTCAAGGGCTTCTGCACGATCGCCGCCACCGAGACGACGGGCACGCCTCGATCTCGCGCCAGCAGCACCTCCGGCTCATAGGAGATCGCCGCGTCGACCTTCCCCGCCGCGAGCAGCTGCAGCGGCGTCGCCGGGTCGGAGGGCACCTGGACGTTGAGATCGAGACCCGCCTGACTGAAATCGCCTTCGGAAAGCGCCTGGTAGATGCCCACGTGGTCGGCGTTCGGCACCCAGTCGAGCATCAGCGTGAATGGCTGCGCGGTCGCGCTCGAGGACGAGAGCACATCCTTCTTCTCGCCGCAGGCAGCGAGTGCGAACGAGAGCACCAGGATGGCGAGGGCCGAGATGCGTTTCATGGGGAGCGTTCTCCTTTGACTTGATAGGCCCAGGGCGCGACGAGGCGCTCGGCGATGCTCAGTACAGCGAACAGCGCGACCGCCGACACCGACAGAATCACGACAATCGCTACCCCGCGCGCTGGCAGCAGCTGGTTTTGCGAGAGCTCGATCTGTAGACCAAGCCCTCCAGAGGAGCCGGGCGCCTGCTCCGCGAGCACCGCGCCGATCACCGACACCGCGACCGCGATCTTCGCGCCGGTGAAGACTCCCGGCAGCGCGGCGGGGAGCTCGACATGGCGAAAGATTCTGAGGCGGGTCGCGTCAAATGTGCGCATCAGCTTTATCAGCTGTGGATCCACAGTCGCGAGCCCGTCCAGCGTGGCGACGACGATCGCGAAAAACGAGACGATCGCGACGACCACGAGCTTCGGCAGGATCCCGAAGCCGAGCCAGAACACGAGCAGCGGGGCCAGGATCGGGACAGGGACAGCCTGCGATGCGATCACCAGTGGGTAGACCGCCCGACGGGTGGTCCGTGAGAAGTGGATCGCAAGCGCCAGCGCGAACCCCGCGATCGCCGCGGCAAGAATCCCGAGCAGCACCTCGGGTGCGGTCACGAGAAAGCTGTGCCACAGCAGCCCGCGATCGACCCACAGAGATTTGGCCACCTGGTGGGGGCTCGGCCACACCAGCGAGTCGACCCCGCCGAGGTCGACGTAAAGCTCCCACGCTCCGAGCAGCGCGAGCAACACCAACGCCGGCAGAATGATCCGCTTCATGTGGGCACCCCCAGGGCCTTCAGTGCCTCCTCGCGCAGCGAAACCACGGCGGGATCCGTGCGGCGGCGGGGCCGGTCGAGAGGAATGTCGATATCCGCGATCACCCGGCCGGGCCGCGGCGACATGACCACGACGCGATCACCCAGTACGACAGCCTCCTCGACATCATGCGTGACGAGCACCACCGTGCGCGGCTCGGCCTCGAGCACGTGCGTGAACCACGCCTGCATCTCCGCGCGGGTGATCGCGTCGAGTGCGGCAAACGGCTCGTCGAGGGCGAGCACCGGCTTACCGGCGAGCAACGTTCGCAGAAAGGCCACCCGCTGGCGCATACCTCCCGAGAGCGTTGCCGGTCGGGCGTCCTCAAACCCTCCCAGGCCAAACCGCTCAAGCCACGGTCTGGCGGTGGCTCTGGCTTGCTCGCGCGGCATGCCGCGGGCCAGCAGCGCGAGGCTCGCGTTGTCGGTCGCGCTGTACCACGGAAGCAGCAGATCGTGCTGGGGCATCAGCACCGTGGCCGCGGCGTCCACCGTGCCTGAGTCGGGTTGCTGGAGTCCGCAGATCAGCTCGAGCAGCGTGCTCTTGCCGCAGCCGCTCGGCCCGACGACTACGACGACGTCGTGTTCGGCGACGCGCAGCGACATGTGCTCCAGCGCCCGGGTTGCGCCATAGGCATGGCTCACCGCCTCGACGGAGACGCCGGTGAACGCCAAAGGCTCCTCTGTGGGAGCCTCGATGGGTGTCTTGGTTGCTCCCTTCGCGGGCATTACCCCACAGGTTCGAAGGGTCAGCGCCGGGTGGGGTGGGGCGCTATCTCAGCCGGCTTTCCCGCCAGCCCCCCTGGGTTTCCACTGCTATGAGGGATCCTATCGTCTGATTTCACGATGCCTCGCGACCGCAACCAGATCCCAACGGGCAAGCTCCGCCGGGCGACGAGCACCACGGCAGCGCTCGGACCGTCGAGCGCTCGGCTCGCCGGCAGCCTGATCGCGTCGCTGGCGCGCTCGCCAGAGCGGGCGCGCGAGGTGCTTGAGGCACGTCATCTCGAGGTCGCGGAGCAGGCAGTCGAGGTGCTCGGTTCGTTGCGTGGCGGCGCGATGAAAATCGGCCAGCTCGCGTCGTTCGTCGATGTCGAGTTCCTGCCGCCGGAGTACCGCGCTATCTATCAGGAGAAGCTCGGCGCACTGCGCGACGCCGCTCCGCCGATGAGCTGGCGGAAGGTCGCCGCGGTGCTCGAGCGCGAATGGGAGCAGCCGGTCTCGTCTGTGTTGGCATCGGTGGAGGAGGAGGCAGTTGCCGCCGCGTCGATTGGCCAGGTTCATCGCGCGGTTCTGCAGGACGGGCGTGAGGTGGCGGTCAAGGTCCAGTATCCGGAGATCGCCGACGCGCTCGCCGCCGACCTCGACGTCGCGTCGGTGCTGATCAGGCTCGGTCGCGCGCTCGCCCCAGGCATGGATCCGGAGGTGATTGCTGGTGAGCTGCGCGAGCGCGTGCTCGAAGAGCTCGACTTCGAGCTCGAGGCTCAGCAGCAACGCACGTTTGCGCGCGCGTATCGCGGACATCCGTTTGTGTTCGTGCCGGAGGTCGTAACCTCGTTATCCCGGCGGCGGGTACTCGTCTCCGAGTGGGTGCAGGGACGTCGGTTCGGCTCGGTGCTCGAGCTGGACCAGGCTGAGCGGGACCGGGTGGGGGAGGTCATCGTCCGCTTCTTCCTCGGGTCGATGGACCGGATCGGCCGCTTCAACACCGACCCGCATCCGGGGAACTACTTGTTGATGGCGGAGCCGGATGACATGGGCGCCGCCGGTCAGCGAGGCGGGACGCCGAGCAGGCGAGCGCCCATGCGGATGGCTTTCCTGGACTTCGGGAACACGGTCGAGGTGCGGCCCGAGTCGCTCGAGTTGATGCATGGCGCGCTGCGGGCTGTGTTGGAAGGCGACGTCGACCGGTTCACGGCGCGCGCCGCGGATCTGGGCTACGTGCGCAATCTGGACAGGATCGATCGCGAGCTACTGCTCACGCAGGCGGTGACGGTCGGCGACTGGTACCTGCGCGACCGCGAGCTCAGAATCGATCCCGACTATGTGGCGCGGATCGTCGAGTCGCTGATCGATCCGCGGGCGTTCGAAGGGGCGTTCAGGCTCGTGCGCCAGATGAAGATCCCGCCTGAGGAGATATGGCTGCGGCGGGTCGAGACGAGTGTGCTCGCGGTCCTGGGGCAGCTGCGGGCGAGCCGCAACTGGCACCGGATCATGCTCGAGTCGATCGGCGGTGAGCCGGCGACTGAGCTGGGGGTTCAGGAGGCGGAGTTCTGGGGTCGGCGGGACCCTACGGCCGCCACGCGCGTCAGCGCCTTGACGAACTCCTCGAGCTGATCGGTGCGCCAGCACTCGAACGCGATGCAGTACTTCTCGTATGCGGCGATCACGCTGTCGCCGTAGTTCCAGTACAGCCGGGGCTCGGGGTTGAGCCAGAACGTGCGGCCTGCCTTGGCGGTGATCGCGGCGAACACGTCCTCGCGTGGCGGCCGGCCGTTGGTGCGTGCGTCGCCGAGCACGATCACCGTCGCACGCGGGTGGAGCTCGTCCTCGATCGTCGCCAGAAACTCGGTCCACACGCGGCCGTAGTCCGTGTAGCCGGAGATGTCGGCGACGCCGGCGTCCTTGGAGATTGCCTCGCTGGCGGCGCGAAAGTCGCGCTCGCGCTCAAATACCTCGGTGACCTCAGAGATCCGCTCGATGAACACGAATGAGCGGAGCTTCCGGAATGCATCGTGGAGGGCGTGGAGAACGCTGAGGAAGAAGGTAGATGCGCTGGTAACGCTGGTCGAGACGTCACACAGGACGAAGATCTCGGGTCTCCTCGGGCGTTGGGGCCGGTACTTCAGCGTGAGCGGCACGCCGCCGGTCTGAAGCGAGGCCCGCATCGTGCGCCGGACGTCGACATGGGCGTGGCGCCTGTGGCCCTTGAGCTCCTGGCCCTGGGTGGCGAGGCGGCGTTTGAGCTGGGAAACGACCTTGTGGACCTGGGCGAGGTCCTGAATCGGGCCGCTAGGAAGCGAGCGGTCGAGCTCGTTCAGAGGACGTTTTGGGGGAAGGGACTTGGTGCGCTCGACGAGGTCGCGCTCGAGTTCGCGTCGCAGGTGCTGTTCGAATTTCCTCAGCTGCTCCCTTGGGACTCCTTGTTGTCTTGGGTCGGTGTCGGGCAAATCGGGCTGAGGCTCAGTTCGGAGCCCCAGCGCACGCCTGATCCGCTGTACGTCGACCCCGAGCACACCGGAGCCCTCGCCGCGGCCGAAGGCGGCGATCGCGAGCCGCGCGAGGTCGCGCATCGCGGCATCGTCCCCGTCGCGCAGCGCCTGCGCGATCTGTTGACGCAGCGTCTCGAGGTTGATGTCGGTGGCGGCGTCCGGTGTTGAGCCGGCGGGCGCCTCCGTGATGTCCTGGCGGGCCGCCTCGGCCTCGGCGGCACGGAAGAAGAAGCGGTCGAACACGAGCTCAAACACCCGCCGGTCGTCCTGTGACTTGGCCAGCGTGGCCGCAAGCGCCTCCTTGAAGTCGGCCTGCTCGGTCCAGGGGACGTGGTCGAGCGCCTCGAACGCATCGAGCAGCTCCGAGGTGCCGACTTTCAGCCCCTCGTCTCTGAGGTCCTCGGCGAACGAGAGCAGCTGGCCGTCGAAGGCGCCGGGACCGCGGTCGGGAATGCCGCCGTAGATGTTCTTAGGCGGCAGTGGCGGCATCCGACAGCTTTACGCCAACACGCGCCGCGACCGTATCGAGGTCGGTCCGATGCTTGACGATCACGCTCATCGTCTCGTGGAACGTGTCGGCGTCGATATCGCTCGCGCCCAGCAGGATCAGCGCCCGCGCCCAGTCGATCGACTCGGCGATGCTGGGGGGTTTCTTGAGGTCGAGCTCGCGGACCTGGTGGATGATCTCGACGAGCTTGCGTGCGATCTGTTCGTCGAGCTCGGGTGAATGCAGGCGCACGATCGCCAGCTCGTGCTCGAGATCGGGATAGTCGAGCCAGAGATAGAGGCAACGGCGCTTCAGCGCCTCGGTCAGCTCGCGCGTGTTGTTGGAGGTGAGCAGCACCACCGGATGTGTCTTCGCCGTGATGCGACCGAGCTCGGGAATGCTGATCTGGAAGTCGCTGAGCAGCTCGAGCAGCATCGCTTCGAACTCCTGATCGGTCTTGTCGATCTCGTCGATCAGGAGGACCACCGGCTCGGCCGAGACGATCGCGGTCATCAGCGGCCGCTCGAGCAGGAACTCCTCGCCAAAGATGTCGTCCTGCACGTCGCGCCAGGACGCGTCGTCGGATTCGGTCTGAATCCGCAGCAGCTGCTTGCGGTAGTTCCACTCGTACAGCGCCTTGGCCTCGTCTAGACCCTCGTAGCACTGGAGTCTTACGAGGGTTCGCTGTAGGTATTTGGACAGCGCCTTGGCGAGCTCGGTCTTTCCGACCCCAGCCGGTCCTTCGACCAGCACTGGCTTGCCGAGCTTGGCCGCCAGGAAGCTGACGAGCGCCGTCGACTCGGCGGGCAGATAGCCGACGCTTCTGAGCCCTTCTGCAACCTGCTGCACCGAGGTGGGGTGCTCGCTCGTCACCGAGGTGGGGTGCTCGGTCATGGGTCAAGAATAGGGTTTAGCGCGTGGTCGTCCTCGTGCTCGCCGCCAGCCAATCGCACCTGGTGCTGTTCTCGGTCGTGCTGGGGTTTGGCTTGGCGGTGGCGATCCTCGGCCATCTGATGCGCTCACGGGCGCTGATCCTGACGGGAATCCTCGTGATCGGGCTGGTGAGCGCGTACTTCTCGTTCGTGTTGCAGCCGAGCCAGTAGGGGGTTCGTCGTGCGACCGCCGGTCCCGCGCGCCCGCCCGCGCCCGGCGATTGCGCCCGCGTTGCAGCGGGCGCGCGCGCCCGCTCCGCTGCGCCGGGCGATTGCGCCGCTCCGCGCCTGGCGATTTGCAACAAATGTGCGCCAGTTGCTTGGTAGTTGAGAGTTTGGGCGGGAAGGTGGGCAGGTGGCTGCTGTCGAACCGCCTGAACAACGTCACGCTCGGGGCGCCGCCGGAGGCGAGCGTGACGATAACTGCGATGGTGGCAGGAAACGTCACGATCGGCCGCCGCAGCGGGTCGAGCGTGACATTGATCGCGCGGTGGCGAGGATCGCCGACCGGCAAAAGGGAAACCTGACGTTCGAGCAGCTTCTCGCCGCCGGGCTCGGAAAGGCGGGGATCCAGAACTGGATTCGTCGCGGTCGCCTGTATCCCCGCCACCGCGGCGTGTATGCGCTTGCTCACACCGCAACGCCACCGTTCAGCGAAGAGATGGCTGCGGTCCTTGCCTGTAAACCACGCGCGCTAGTCAGCCACGCTTCCGCCGCGTACGTGTGGGGGTTTGGGCCACAGCCGGGCCGGATCCACGTGACGACCGTTGGTCGCCAGGCCAGGCAAAGAGCACGCATCCGCGTCCATCGCACAACCTCGCTCGCGGGCGCCGACCTCAAGCACCACGAAGGCATCCCGCTCACCAGCCCCGCTCGGGCGCTGCTCGAGATCGCGGCCGACATCGAAGAGGAACGTGAGCTTGAGCGCGCGCTGCACGAGGCGCTGGCGCTGAAGCTCGTCACGGTCGCGCAGGTCAGGGCGGTGCTCAAGCGGTACTCGACCCGCCGCGGCGCGGCGCGTCTCGCCGAACTGGTGGACGGGGGCTGCAGCGGTGAGGCGACCCGGTCCGGCGGCGAGCTTGCGCTCCTGCGTCACCTCCGCAAGTCGGGTTTGCCCCGGCCGCGTGTAAACGCCGAGATCGACCGGTGGCAGGCCGACTTCTATTGGCCAGAAGCGCAGCTCGTGGTTGAGGTCGACGGGAGCGACTTCCACAGCTCGCGCCGGGCGATCGAGCGCGACCACCGTAAGGACCTGGCGTTGAAGGCGGCGGGGATCGAGGTACTGCGCTTCACGGGGCGGCAAATCAAGCGCGAGATTGAGTTGGTGCTCGTCGCGATTGCCCAGGAATACACCCGGCGAACCTACGTACGGATATCCAGCGTTACGACACCGCCGTAACGCTGACCGTCGGCGAGACCGAGGCCGCATTGCGGGCGTCGGCGGGCAGCTTGGTTCGGAGCTTCTCGGTACCCACCGTGAACGAGACGGACACGCGATAGTGCGAGGACGCGTTGAGTTGTGTCTGGGCAACCCTCACCCAGGCGCCCCCGCTGAAGCGCTGAACGAGCAGCTGCTCGCCAGTGTGGCGTGGATACACATGTCCGGATAGCACCAGCCTTCCGGGGGACGAGGTTGTGGATGCGTGCAGTGTGATCTTCGCGCGAACGAGCTCGGAGACCGTGATGCTCTGAAGCGACCCGCTCGTCACGTACCACGTCAGATTCGTCCGGGGATCGCGCCGGAAGGAGTAGGCGCCGCTCGACGAGGTGGTCGTCGTGCCAACCCGGTGGAAGCTGCTCTGTGCCGGAAGCTTCTGCCAGAGCGCGACCTGCGCTCCCGACGCGCTGCTGCTCAACCGCCCGCTGATCGTCACCTGCCGGCCGGTGGTCGAGGGATCGGGCGATGCCACGATCGTCAGCGGGACCACGCAGAGCGCGTTCGGTGGGCAGCAGATGGGTTGTGCGGGCTCCGCTCCATAGCAACACGGATAACTCGCGCGCCAGTCGGCTGCGGCGGTTGGTGGACCGCAGCAGGTGGAGCGCTTCTGAGACACGGGGCAGACAATCGCGGCTGTGCGTGTCGCTGCCTGGTGGGCCGCTGATGCGCCGGCAACCTGCGAGGCCACAGCGAATGCGGCGGCGATCAGCACCACGGCGTATCGGCGGGTCGACATGCGGTGGCACCTACAAGATCGGGATGTCCTGTACTTCATCGGGCT
Source organism: uncultured Solirubrobacterales bacterium (assembly GCA_963849295.1). Taxonomy (GTDB): domain Bacteria; phylum Actinomycetota; class Thermoleophilia; order Solirubrobacterales; family Solirubrobacteraceae; genus Palsa-465. The sequence goes on along the minus strand of CAWKGU010000010.1, from coordinate 199,837 downwards.
CGGCGCGCTTGCGCTCCGCTCGCTCCAGGTACCAATCGATCAACGCCCGCAGCGCCAGGAGCACCTCCCGCAGCGCATCCGCCAGCCGGCGCTCCAGCTCCGGCGGGATCACCTCGCGCAGGGACTGAAGGACCTGGACGAGCAGCTCGAGGTCACCGGGACGAGCGCCGTTCTGGGACTCCTCGGTCGGGACCTGCCAACCCGCTGGAGGAGGTCGTCGGGCTGCGCTCGCTGCCTCGGCGAGCAGCTCCTCGGCGCGCTCCGAGGCGCGGTCGAGCCGTTCCTCCAGCCGCCGGAGCAGCTCGTCCGGGTCGCTACTTCGCGGGCTCTCGCTGGGCTCCATTGAATTTGACCTCCAGCGAATCATGCTCGAATGTCGCCGCCGAGGGCTGGAAGGCGGCGAGCGCTGGGGGCAGCATGATCGTGCGTTTCTGACCGTTGACGCCGACGATCAGCTCCAGCCCGATCTTCTTGAGGGTGATGTCTCCCTTGCGGACGAACGGAATGGAGAGCCTCAGCCGAGCCTCATCCTCGGCGACAACGAGCTCCTGCGTGAGCGCGTCATGCAGGATCGCCGCCGGGTCGTGGCCAGCGGCTGCGAACAACTCGAGTGCGAGCCGGTCGAGCATCTCGCTCCCCAGCACCTCCGACTCGAAGTAAGGCGCGCTAAGCACGGGCAGGGGCGCGAACGCCGAGCGAACCAGCTCCAGGTGCTCCTCCTGCACGCGACGCCACGTCGCAAAGTAGTCGCCGACACCTTCGGGGAAGACCCGGTTGACGATCACAGCGTCCGTCAGGTAGCCGTATAGGTTCAAGTAGGTGAACGTCCGCATCGCTTCCCCGATCACCATCTTGTCCGGGGTCATCACCAGCCGGATCGTCGAATGGCCCCGGTCGCGGAGGATCCCGTTCATCGCGACCAGGTTCTCTGAGAGGCGCTGGATGTCGGCGAAAACCGCCTCGCTCGGCAAGGGGATGTCGAGCATCGACCGCGCGATCGGCCGCGCTGCCGCGAGGATCTGTCGCTCCTTCGGAAACACTTTCTCGATCCACCAGCGCGCGACGTCGGGGAACGACAAGAGTCGCAGCGTCTCGCCCGTCGGCGCGCAATCGACCACGATCACGTCCCACTCACCCGACTGATGCTGCTCCTGGAGCCGGAGCAGCGAAAACAGCTCGTCCATGCCCGGCGGCACGGTGAGCTCCTCGGCGGAGATCCGATCGACCCCGCGCTCCAGGAATAGCTCCCCGAGCCACTCCTGCACCCCCGCCCAGTGGCGCTCCATCTCCTCTTGGGCCTTGACCTCCTGCCCCCACAGCTGCCCTCCGGCAGCGCGAGGCTCGCTTCCGAGCTCGGCCTCGAGCGACTCCGAGAGGCTGTGCGCCGGATCGGTCGAGATCACGAGTGTCCGCAACCCCGCCTCGGCGCAGCTGCGCGCCGTGCAGGCGGCCACCGACGTCTTCCCGACGCCGCCCTTCCCCGTGTACAGGATCGTGCGCGTCGCCATGATCGGCCGAGTCTAGGTGCTGCTCTGCGCCGCCGCCACAAGTCCTCCGGCCGCGAGCGCCCATGCCGCACCGAGGCCGGCCAGGTGCCACGGCCAGTCGACGAGGTTCGCAACCAGGAACGCTGCGACGGCCGGACCGAGCAGCCACAGCGCCGGCGAGGCTCGCGCCCGCCACAGCGCATCGGCGGCGCCGGCGTAGAGGCCGATGCCGAGCACCAAGCCGAGCACCCCGGCGCTCCGCCGAAAAGGGTGGTCAAGCGAGGTCTGGACCGCCGCCTTCCACTCGTGGACCCGACCCATGAAGGAGATTGGTGTGGGGCCTGGTAGCGAGCGATCGTCCGGGAGGATCTGCGCCGATCGTCAGCTGCGCCGTGAGGCCAGCCACCACGATCACTGTTGCCACTGCGAGGCGGCGCGGCGTCGATATCCACATGCTGAAGGGTGTGAAGAAGTAGCCTCCAGCCGGTGCGCAGGTGGGCAGCGGCCGTCGTTCTGACACTGGGGTTGACCGGGGCCGGTCCGGCCACCGCGGCCACCCTCACCATCCACACCGACCAACCCGCCGGGCCACCGCTGATCGGGCTCGGGGTCGAGCTCGATCCCTATGACAACTACGTGCCGACCCTTCAGGACTGGGCGAGGACCTTCCAGCGCCTCGACTTCATGCGCCCAGGCTTCCTTCGCGTGGTCGAGCCGGCCTCCGACTACTTCAAGGGCTACGACTCGAATCACAACCCCACGTACCGCTGGCACTCACGCCACGTCGAGCAGCTGCTCACGATCCTGAGCTACGCCAAGAGCCGCAGCATCACCATCGTCCTCGGGGACTGGGGAAATCCGATGATCGGCGGCGACGTCCGCATTCCTGTCGACTTCGTGGAGCAGCTCCGCGTCACCTACGGCTTCACGAACGTCCTTTACTACAACCTGATCAACGAGCCGAACGGCCAATCCAATTGCGACTTCGCCTGTTGGGCTGGAATGGTGAGGAAGCTGGCAGGGAGCCTCGCTGGCGTCCAGCTCATCGGCCCCGACAACGCCAATTCGTGGGACGACACTGCAGCCGCGTACAGCCTTGACACGACCGTCGGCCTCGACCACGACAACCCCCTCGGCGGCGACTCCTGGGTCACCCAGACTCTCAACGCAGTCCCGACCCTGATCGGCGCGTACGACTCGCACCGCTACGCGACGATCTGGGGGATCGAGCACGGCATCTACGAGGACCAGATGCGCTCGCGTCGCGAGCAGATTTCAAACACCGACTCGCCGACGAAGCGTTACTTCGAAGGCGAAGTTGGGATGACCGCACGCCAGGTCTCTCCATTCGCGGCCCGGGATCTGACCGCATCGCAGCTCGCGGCTGCGATCGACCCCAGCGCGCAGACGGCCGCCAGCCCGTTCGTCGACAGCCAACCGCACATCAGCGAACCGCGATACGGGCTGTGGATGGGGGACCTGATCAGCCAGGCCCTCGACGCCGGGATCTCCGGCGCGAGCGCGTGGGACCTCGACGACGCGATGCACGTCGGCGGTCAGTACGGCAGCCAGAACCTCAAAGAGTGGGGATTCTGGAACTCGCTGGGCGGCCAGGACGGCTATCCCGCGTCGGATCTGAATCCGCGACCCTGGTACTACGCCTGGTCGGCGCTCTCGCGCGCCTTCCCGGCTGGGAGCAGGCCGCTGGCGGTGCCGGGCACCGGCATCTCCGGAGTTCGGATTGCCGCAGCGAAGCTTCCGGTCGGCCAAGATCGCTACAGCCTCTCGATCGCGGCCGTCGATGACAGCAACACCTCCCAGTCGATCACGATCACGGTGCCGTCCGCACGCCGACGGCTCAGGCTCGAGCGCTACGACTACCTCGGCGCGACGAGCCTCCTCACCGGGGTCAACCTGAGCCACGGGATCCGGGTCGAGTTACCGGCGAGAAGCCTTGTCGTGCTCACCACAATCAAGCCGATCAAGCTGAAGGAGGGGACGCACGAGTTCGTCGACGAGCTCGACGACTGGCGGCACGTGTCGAGCCATACGAGGGGCTTCACCTTCGATCACGGCGCGCCGTCGCGCTTCAACGACGACCGCTCGCGTCTGTGGTCGAAGACGGGGAAACCGCTGGCGCTCATCTACCGCGCCCGCCACGTCACGAGCTTCCAGCTGAAGGTCTATTACAAGAAGGGCCTCGGGTTACGCGCGTACCGCTCCCATGACGGTAGGCGGTGGAGCGCAATCCCGCTGGCATCGACGACTCCCGCCCCAGCGCTCGGAGGGCACGGAAGGTTTCTCGTCGAGCTCCTGCCAGGCACCGCCATGCCGTCCGCCACGAATCGCATCGAAATCGTCCTGTTTGGCAAGAGCACGGAGTCTCACAGGTCGTGATCTCATACCGCTGAGCAATCGGCGGCTTCTCACGGCCCCAATGCTAGATTCGCCCGCATGAAGAGATCTGGCGCGTTAGCGCTGCTCGCGATCGTGGTCGGACTGAGTGCTTGTGGCAGCTCCAACAACAACGCGACGAGCCTGCTGCGCCAGACCTTCAGCGGATCGCACACGGTCAACAGCGGAAACCTGAGCTTCAACGTCACGCTCAGTCCATCCGGGTCAAGCACGCTGACGGGTCCGATCAGCCTCAGCTTCGGCGGTCCGTTCCAAAGTCTTGGCAAGAGCAAGCTGCCGGCGTCAGACTTCAACGTCAGCCTCAGCGCCGGCGGCAAGAGTGGATCGCTCGGAATCCTCTCGACGGGCTCGAGCGGCTACGTCACGCTCTCCGGAAACAGCTATCAGCTGCCGCAGGCCACCTTCCAGCGGCTGGAGTCGAGCTTCGCCAGCGTCTCGGGCTCCTCCTCCGGAGGGTCTGGCGCACTCTCGAAGCTGGGAATCGATCCGCTCCGCTGGCTGCATAACCCGACCGTGGTCGGCAACGAGAGCGTGGCGGGGGCCCAGACGACGCACATCCGCGCCAGCGTCAACGTCGGCTCTCTGCTGGTCGACCTCAACACGTTTCTTCAGAAAGCCTCCTCGTTGGGCTCGAGTACGGCGCGAATCCCCTCGAGGATCCCGGACGCGACGCGCAGCCGAATTGCGAGCGAAGTGCAGAGCCCGAGCTTCGATGTGTGGACCGGAACCGCCGACAAGACCGTCCGCAAACTCGCGATCAGCCTGACGATTCCCGTCACCGGACCGATCTCGACGCTGCTCGGCGGTCTGCGCTCAGCGCAGATCGGGCTGACCATGCAGTACGCGAATCTGAACCAGCCGCAGACGATCGCGGCGCCGACGAGCACGCGGCCGTTCGCCGAATTCAGCACCAAGCTCCGGACCTTCCTCGCCGGCATCGAGAGCACCGTCACGCCGGGGGGGATAAGCGGCGCAACCGGCGCAAGCGGCGCAACAGGCTCGACGAGCACAACCGGGTCGTCCGCGAAGGTCCAGAGCTACAGCCAGTGCATCCAGGCCGCCGGGCAGGACATCACGAAGATGCAGAAGTGCGCCGCCCTGATTAACGGGAAGTAGGCGCTACTCCCGGCCGACGTCCTCGAGGTCCTCTTCCATCTCCTCGGGTTCGTCGTCGCCGTGGTCGGGCATCGAGTTCGAGTAGCGGACCTGGAAGGCCTCGAGCAGCTCGTCGCGCCGGTTTTCGTCGAGCGGGGTCTCGTCGGTGATCAGGACCCAGTCGGCTCCCTCGTATTCCTCCATGTTGAAGATCTCGGCGTCGAGCTCGGGGGAATCGTCGACCACCACCAGAACCTCGGTCTGGGGATTGAAGTACGACCCCGGGCGGTTCACCAGCTCGTCGAGCTCGAACTTGCGCGGATCGGCCATTGCCAAGCAGCCTACCCGGTTTGGAAAATCAGATTCAGATGCCGCTGAGACCGGTGATCTCGCGCTCGATCTCTGCCTCGACGTCGAGTGGCGGCTTGCCCGAGCGGACGCGGCGATGGTTGCGCGCGATCACGAGATCGCGGATCTCGGAGCGCAGCTCGGCGTCGATCGCGGGGGTGGTGAGGCGACGCAGCTCCTGCTCGACGTCGAGTGGAGCCTCTCCGCGCCGAGCACGCCGTGCGTTGCGTGCCTCCAGCAGCTGCCGTATCTCGTCGTCGCGCTCGAAGATCGCCGCCGCCGACCCGGGCTTCGGCCCGCGCGGGACATCGCTGTCGCTCAGCAGACGGTGCTTGCCGTATTCCTCCCAGGTCTTGCCGTTGAGGATCAGCGTGGCGACCGCAGCGACCACGCCAAATGCGCAGACGATCCAGAGCACTGTTCCGAAGGCGGCATGCACTCTGGTTTAAGTGTTGCGCACCCAGCAAATCGTCTACCATCCAGCTATTGACTGACTAGTCAATCGAGCCGGTTTTGGGGCCAGGCCACGAGCCGGGAGCCGGGGCCAGGCCGCGAGCCGGTTTGGGCCAGGCCGCGAGCCGGTTTAGGCCAGGCCGCATCTTGTGTCGGCCGCAACATCTTCCCCGGCCGCCGAACGAAGGAGCTATGCGCACCAATGGTTGATTTCACGCTCACCGAGGAGCAAAAGAGCATGCGCGAGATGGCGCATGAGTTCGCCGAGAAGGAGATCCGGCCGGTTGCCTGGGATTACGACCGCGACGGCACCTGGCCGCAAGACATCATCGAGAAGGCCTGGGAGCTCGGACTGATGAACAGCCATCTTCCCTCCGAATACGGTGGTCCCGGCCTGGGCTTCTTCGACGGCGCGCTGATCGAGGAGGAGATCGCGTGGGGCTGCTCGGGAATCGGCACCTCACTGGCGTGTAATGGGCTCGCCACCGCTCCGATCGTGATCGGGGCCTCCGAGGAGCTCAAGAAGGAGTACCTCGGCCGCCTGTCGGAGGCGCCGCTGCTCGTGTCCTTCTGCCTGACCGAGCCCGACGCCGGCTCGGACGTCAGCGGGATGAAGACGACCGCGACGCGCAAGGGCGACAAGTGGGTGATCAACGGCTCGAAGTCGTTCATCACCAACGGTGAGTACGCCAACTACTACACGGTCTACGCGAAGACCGACAAGGAGGCCGGGCACCGCGGAATCTCGTGCTTCATTGTCCCGCGCGACGCCGGGGTCGTCGTAGACAAGCACGAGGACAAGATGGGCCAGCGAGCCTCGAACACGGCGGCGATCACCTTCCCCGAGGTCGAGATCCCGCTCGACCATCTCGTGGGAGAGGAGAACAAAGGGTTCAAGATCGCGATGATGACGCTCGACCGCACGCGTCCGGGCGTCGCCGCGATGGCGACCGGCGTTGCGCGTTCGGCGATGGAGTTCGCGATCGAGTACTCCAAGGAGCGCGTCCAGTTCGGCGTCCCGATCGCGATGCACCAGGCGATCCAGTTCATCATCGCCGACATGGCGACGAAGGTCCACCTGGCGCGGCTCGCGACGTGGAACTCGGCTGTGCTGCTCGACCAGGGCAAGCGCAACACGCTCGAGTCCTCGCACGCGAAGCGCTTTGCCGCCGACATCGCGATGGAGGTCACGACCGACGCCGTCCAGGTCTACGGCGGCTACGGCTTCATCAAGGACTATCCAGTCGAGAAGCTGATGCGCGACGCGAAGATCCTTCAGCTGTACGAGGGCACCGCCCAGATCCAGCGGCTCGTGATCGCGCGCGAGACGTTGCTGCCGCGGCGGGTGGAGGAGCCCGAGGCCGCCGCTGCGGCGGCGTAGGCGCTAGGCCGAGTAGGAGATCGCCCGCCGCGACCGCTGGGCCGCCTCCCGCACCTCCTCGGCGGGGTTTCCGCGCCAGCGCGCGGCCGCGGGCACGTCTGAGCCCTTCATCAGGAACGAGTCGGTCTCGAGGATCGAGCCGGGGCCCATCTTCGCCTCGTAGTTGATCAGCGCGGCGACGCCGAGCGTGCAGCGGTCGCCGATGACGATCGGCCCTGACTTGAACACGCCGTTTTCGAGTGAGTGCGACTGGAGCTCAGAGGCCATGTTGAGGGTGACGTCGTCCCCGATGCTCGCCAGCGACTGCTCGATAATCGAGGCGCCGTCGTCGAAGAGACGCTTGCCAACGCGCACGCCAAATGCCCGCCATACCAGCGACTTGAAAGGGGTGCCGTCGAAGACATGCAGGTAGCGGTCTGACTTCACCTTCCAGAAACGCTCGTGGCGCCAGAACTGGCGGTCGAGAATCGGACAGAAGCGGGGCCGCAGGCGACGCGCGCCGGTGGCGATCTCAGCCAAGCCCAGCACAGCGATGGGCAGGAGGAAAGCGTCGAGCAGCCCCGAGCCGGAAGTCCCGAACCAGCCCCCCAGGGGGGCGAACGCGATGATCAACACCGCCAGCTCGAACAGGTAGCGGCTCAGCAGGAACAGCGCCATCGTCACGAGGTTGTGCCGGGTCTTGGCACGGATCAGCCGCCTGCGCGTCGGCTCGCGCATCAGCTCGGCGAACAACTCGTCGCCCTCCACGGCGCGCGGGATCTCGAAGCACGGCGAGCCGAGCAAGCCGGTGTTCTCGCGCACCGGGCCTCCCACCGGAACCATCGTCCCGGTGCCGAGCAACAGGTTGTCGGCGGTGCGGGCTCCAGACGGCCAGGCGAGTCGGTTGCCGAGGAAGCAGTTCTCGCCGATCGTGACCGGCATCACCCGGAACGCTGTCGCTGAGAACTCGGCGTTCAGCATCGACAACCCATCGGAGACGATCGTTCCGGTCCCCATTTGGCTGAGCGACGGGATTTCCTGCTTGACGTCGATCCCGAAGTTCGACCCCGTGTGCACAACCGCCTTAAGGCGCCAGCCGAGATAGCGCAGATAGCCGACGATCAGAACGCTGTCTCCGAAAAGGTGCGTCAGGAAGGGGATGTTCGAGACGCGAATGATGATCCGCAGCAGCTCATGATGAAAGCCAAACAGCGGGTAGACCCTGCCCGGCTGGAGCAACCGTGATAGCAGGCGGGGCACGATTCCGACGACGATGAGGCTGAGTCCGAGCAGGCCGAACATGAGCGCCGCGGCGATCCAGAGAGCGCTGAGGAGCGAGAACTTGACGATGAAATTGGGGTGGGTGAGGATGAGCGAGACGAGCGCGGCTTCGAGCGGCGCCAGCACCAGCATGGCGAACATCAGGATCGCCGCGTTGAAGCCGATCCGCCGGTTACGGCTCAGGGGCAGCGAGGGCACCGTGCGGTAGTGGTAGTCAGCTGGCGCGGGACGAGCCGGTGAGCCATGCCACGTCTCGCCTGCGGGCACAACCTGGCCCGGCTGCAGCGAGGAAACATGGCCGATGGTCGCACCGTCCTGCACGCTCGAATAGATGTCAAGCGTGGTCAGCTCGCCGACGAACGCATCGTCGCCAACACTGACCGGGCCGATCTCGATCACACCGTCGCGGGCGCGGTAGCCGTTGAAGTAGGTCTCGTTGCGGATCACGCTGCCGGACCCCACACTGATGAGGTCGGTGCAGACCGGCGTATGCGGGGTGATGATGAGCGTCCCGCGCCCGATGCGGGCGCCGAGTGCGAGCAGGTAGTAACGGTAGAAGAGCGTGCCTCGGAGCAGGCGCGCCGCGGGGTTGGCTATCACCAGGGTCTTGACGATCCAGAAGCGGACGTACGGAAGGCTCCACACCCGGATCCGTTGGGGCTTGAAGCGGCCGATCAATAGCCACTTCACGATGATCGGGAAGATCCCGATTCCCACCACCAATGCCGCCCCGATCGCGACTGCTCGCAGGTAGAGCGAGAGCGCTCCGTGGCCCGCGACGAGCCAGCTCGAGGCCGCGTCGAGCGCAACGGCGGCCAGGCTCGCGTAGGCGATGAAGGTCAGAGCCTGGAGGAGCCCACAGAGGAAATAGTGTGGAGTGCCGACCGGCTCGGGCTGCGCCGGATCCTCGAACGCCGGCACGTCCGTGGCGACGTCCTCGTCGACGGCCGCCGCCAGCCCTCGAATCGTCGGGTGGGCGTAGACGTCGCGGATCGAGACAGTGGGCGACTCCGGCCGCGCGCGGCGCAGCTCGGCGATGAAGCGGGCCATCAGCAGCGAGCTGGCGCCCAGCTCCTCGAAGAAGTGCGCCTCGATCGACACCTCATCGAGATCGAGCACCTTGCCCAAGGTGGCCGCCATCACCAGCTCGGTCTCCGTCCTCGCAGCCACGTGCGGACGCTGTATTGCCGCACGCCGCGGGCCGCTCGGCTCGGGAAGCGCGGCGCGATCAAGCTTCCCGCTTGGCATCAGCGGCAGCCGCTCGACTTCCTCAAGGAAGCTCGGGACCATGTACGACGGCAGCTTTTCGAGCAGGAGGGCGTACACCGCCGCCTCGTCGATCGGCCCCTTTCCATCGAGCAGGTAATAGCCGACTAGCTCGTCGACGCCCGGCTGCGGCTGGTAGGTCGAGACGACAGCCTCGGCAACCCCGGGGGCGTCGCGCAGCACCGCCTCGACCTCGTCGAGCTCGATCCGGTAGCCGCGGATCTTGACCTGGGTGTCGATCCGGCCGAGGTGCTCGAGCTCGCCGTGCGGGTTCACCCGTCCTAAGTCACCGGTGCGGTATATGCGTCCGGACGGGTTGTTCTGTAGCTTCAAGAAGTCGGGGACGAACGCGGTCGCTGTGTTCTGCGGCCGGTTCAGGTAGCCATCCGTGACCCCGATTCCGGCGATCCCGATCTCGCCCACCTGCGAGAGCGGCCTCGCCTCGTTGGCGTCAGGATCGAGGATGACGATCGAGTAGGTCGGCAACGGCACTCCGATCGTCACAGCCCTCCCGCGCTCGAGCACCGTCCAGGTCGCGGTCACAGTCGCTTCCGTCGGGCCGTAGACATTCAAGAAGCGCCGTGTGGGGGCGCTCCAGCGCTCAACAAGGTCCTGGGGACAGGCCTCACCGGAGACGATCAGCAGCCTGAGCTCCGGCAGGTCCTCCTCGAGTGTCGCCAGGAGCGTCGGCACGCAGCAGAGCGCGGTGATCCTCCGGTCGCGCAGGAAGGCCTGGAGCTCGAGACCAAGCAGACTCGTCGGTCCTGGCTTAGGCACGAGCGTGGCGCCCGCCACCCACGGCACCCAGATCTCCTCGACGGCGAAGTCAAATGCGGTCGTTAGCCCCTGGTAGACGCGGTCGTCGGGCTGGTAGCCGTACAGCTCCGCGGCGACGCGCACGAAATTGACGATGCTGGCGTGGCTGACCGCGACCCCCTTCGGCCGGCCCGTCGTGCCTGAGGTGTAGATCACATAGGCGAGCTCGTCGACGGGATCGCCCACCTCGTCCGGGGCGAGTCGCCCACTCGGCTGGGCGGCGATCAGCTCGGCCTCCTGATCGAGCTGTGATCCAGTGATTGTCAGCGTCGCGCCGGCATCCTCCACGACGAACGCACAGCGGTCCGGGGGGAAGCTCGGGTCGAGAGGCACGTAGGCCGCGCGGAGCTTGAGCACGGCGAGCATCGCAACGTAGCTGTCGATCGCGCGCTCGAGCAGGAGCGCGATCCGCTTGCCCGGGCCAACGTCGTACCTCCGGCGCAGGTGGCGCGCGAGCTGGTTGGCACGCGCGTCGAGCTCGGCGAACGTGAGCGACCCGTCTTCGAGCTCCACCGCGATCCGGTCGGGGATCTCGTCGCAACGCTGCTCGAAGACGGCCTCGAGCCGGTCGCCCTCACGCCATCGTGGCGTGTTGTCGACGTGGTCGGCCGCCAGCACGCGCCCGCCGTGGGAGATCCGGGAGACGGGGCGCAGCATCTGGAACGAAGATTAGGTGTTGCGGGCGCGGTATCAGGCTGTTCGGGGCCGCACATGTGCGGCCCCGCCGGCGGCGCATGCGCCGCCGGGGCCCCGGCGCATGCGCCGGGGCCTTCCTATTCAATAGTTGAGAACTCCCAGATCGCGATGCCCAGCATCAGCAGCCCCAGCAGGGCGATCACCGCGACCTCGACGAGCGCGGGGACGCGCCAGCCCCACCAGGTGATGCCCGGCGCGAGGATGTGGCGCGCAACCGGGGAAATTGTGAGGTGGTTGAAGACCAGCCGGCGCATGGGGTCGACCGCGTAGGTCATTGGATCGATCCGGTTGAGCACGGTCAGCCACCCGGGCAGGCCCGTGGCCGGAAACAGCGCGCCGGAGATGAAGAACATCGGCATCACGATCATCTGCATCACGCCGAAGAACGCCTGCATCTGCTTGATCCGCGCGGCGACCATCGTCCCGAACGCTGTGATCGCGAAAGCCAGCAGCAGCTGAAGTCCGAGGATCCCGAGGATCAGCAGCGGGTCATAAGGAACGTGGACTAGCCCCGCGAGCGCGATCATGATGATCCCCTGCGAGCTCGCGACGGTCGCCCCGCCGAGGCACTTGCCGATCACGATCGAGCTGCGATTGACCGGCGCGACCATCATCTCGCGCAGGAACCCGAATTCCCGGTCCCAGACGATCGACGCGGCCGAGAACATCGCGGTGAACATCACCGAGATGCAGAGGATCCCGGGGTAGATGAAGGTCTTCAGGTTGACCCCGTGGGTGCCGGCGCTCGAGAGGCGCTGGAGTCCCGAGCCCATCACGAACAGGAACAGCAGCGGCTGCACCAGGGTGGCGGCGATCCTGATCCGGTCGTTGACGAAGCGCACGAGATCGCGCTTCCACATGATCCGGATCGCGCGCAGCTCGGAGGCGATGCTGTGCTGCGGAACCTGGACGCGAACGGGCTGTCGGGTCTGGGTCGCAGCGGGTGCGGTGGTCGTCGTGCTCACCTTCTACCTCCGTGCATCACCTGCATCATCATCCGCCCGCGGTTCTTGGCGGCGTCCTCCTCGGCGTCCCTGATCGTGGTGCCCGTGTACGACATGAACACGTCGTCGAGGGTGGGGCGAGAGACGCTGACCGAATGAATCGGAACGTCGAGCTCGGCGAACAGGCGCGGGACGAACTCCTCGCCGCCGGGAACGCCGATCGTGACGGCGCCTTCCGCAATCCTGGCCTCGATGCCGAAGCGCCGCTCCAGCGCGGCGATCGCCGCCTCGTTGTCGTCGGTGTGGATCGTGACTCGGTCCGTGCCGACCTCCGCCTTCAGGCGCTGTGGAGCATCAAGCGCGACGATTTCTCCGTGGTCCATGATCGCGATCCGATCGCACCACTCGGCCTCGTCCATGTAGTGCGTGGTCATGAAGATCGTGATCTCCTCGGTCTCCTTGAGCAGTCGGATGTAGTTCCAGATCGAGCGGCGCGTCTGGGGGTCGAGGCCGATCGTCGGCTCGTCGAGGAACAGCACGCGCGGGGAGTGCGTCAGGCCGCGGGCGATCTCCAGCCGGCGGCGCATCCCGCCCGAGAACGTGCCGACGACGTGGTTCCTTCGCTCCCACAGCCCGACCATCTCGAGCACCTGTTGCATCCGCGGCACGACCAAGGCGGACTGAATGCCGTACAGCTCGGCGTGCAGCTTGATGTTCTGCTCCGCGGTCAGGTAGCTGTCCAGCGTGGGGTCCTGGAAGACGAGGCCGATGTGGCGGCGCACATCGTCGCGCTGCGTGACGACGTCGAAGCCCGCGACCGTGGCTTCGCCGGAGGTCGGCTTCACCAGTGTGCAGAGCATGTTGATCGTGGTCGTCTTGCCTGCGCCGTTGGGGCCGAGGAAGCCGAACACCTCGCCGGTGGCTACGTCGAAGTCGACGCCACGGACGGCGTGGACGTCGCGGAAGCGCTTGTGGAGGTCGTGAACGACGATCGCTTGCTCAGACATCGTCTCCGGCAAGTATTAGCCCCGGCGCGCCTTGATCCAGTCGCCGATCTGGGAGCCAAGGTTGATGACGTTGTCGCCCGCGTCGCGGAAGATCGTCCGGAAGCGCTCTGCGTAGAAATCCATCGCGTCGCCGGCCTCTTCGCGGACGTCGGTCTGCTGGTCGCGGGTCGGAAATTCCCCGCGGACGATGCGGTCGTAGTCGCCACTCTGGACCCACTTCATCACCTCCGAGACACGGGTGACGGCGTAGGTCCGGCTCTGGCCGATCTCGTTGAAGAAGCGGCGGACACGGTCGGTTGGGTCATCCCAGCGCTCGTACTCGAGCGCCTGCGCCATGAACGCATCGAGGTTCAGCTCGTCGACCGGCAGGCCGCCTGCGGTGACCATCAGCGTTCGGCACACGATCCGGGGGTCGCGGACCGCCAGCGTCGCTGCCCGGTCGCAGCTGAGCTCGGCGGCGCGGTACCACTCGAGCAGAACCGCCTGGACAGCGCGGAAGGGGATGCCGAGAAAGAACGGCAGCCCGTTGCCGACGCTCAGGAGGATGTCGAGCGCGGTCATGTACAGAACGTGGTCAGAAAGGATGTGGCCGAGCTCGTGGGCAAGGACGACCCGCTGCTCGGGCGGATGCAATCGCCCGAGCAGCAGCGAGTCGATCACGATCAGGGGCTTGCCCGAGCCGATCGCCTGGGCGCCGCCGCGTACCGGGGTCGTTACGTACAGGTCGTAGGTGTCGGGCATGTCGAGCACTCGGGCCGCCACCTGCAGCGAGTGAAACAGCTCGGGCAGCTGCTGCTCGGAGACCTTGACTGAGTTGCCGAGGTAGAACTGGCGCAGTGCGCGTTCGTAGCGCCACTCGACCAGCTTGCGGACGACCGTGTCGAGCATCGGGATCGCCTTGAGCGCCGCGGTCGCGGCCCGGTCGGCGGGATGCTCGTAGGCCCTGCTCGAGATGTTCGCGTACGGCTCGACGTTCTCCGGCAGCATGGCTGCGACCCAGCGTAATGCCTGGCGATGCCTGGCGATCCGGCCGGGACGCGATAATCGCGACAATGGCCACCGCAGGACCCGGCTCCGCCGACCCGCTCGTCGGAGAGCTGCGACGATCAGGGCTGATCACGTTGCTCGTGCTGCATTACGTGGCCGACCGGCCCGGCTACGGCAACCAGCTGATCGACCGGATTCAGACGCTCACGGCGGGGGCGGTGGCGGTCAATCCGAACACGATGTATCCGCTCCTGCGCTCGCTCGAGGCCCGGGGGCTCGTGGCGGGGGCGTGGGAGCACCCCGAGCGGCGCAGCCGGCGCTTCTACTCGATCACCGCGGCCGGGAGGGCGGAGCGGCGCCGCCTCGCGCGTGAGCTGGAGCCGAACCTGAACGCGATCTCGGCCACGATCGAGCTGATCCGCGAAGAACTGCTGACGCACTGATGCGCGCCGTCGCGGTCGCCGCGCACCTCGACGCGACCGTGCATGCTGCCGAGTCGCTCTGGTACGACGTTGCACGATGGCCGTCGTGGGTCGACGGACTGGCTCGGGTGGACTCCGTCACGGATGGCTGGCCCGGAGTTGGTGCGGTGGTCGTCTGGGAGTCGGGACCGGCTGGGCGCGGGCGGGTGACCGAGCGCGTCCTCGAGCATGAGCCGCTGAGTGGTCAGACAGTCGCGGTTGAGGATGACTCTGTCCGCGGGCGCCAAAGCGTGACCTTTACGCCGGTGGACGCCGGCGTCGAGGTATCGCTGAGGCTGGAGTACGAGCTGCTTCAGCGCTCGCTGTTCACGCCGATGGTCGACGCCCTGTTCATCCGCCGCGCGATCGCCGTATCGCTGCGGGCGACGCTGTCCCGGTTCGGGGCAGAGCTCGCGGGGCCGCGCCCGCGGGAAAAGTTCGGGTAGCTTTGGCCGCATGTTCGTTTTCAAAGCCGCCGTGGTCGGCGCCGGCACGATGGGTGGGGAGATCGCGCAGACGATCGCCAACTCCGATATCCCGGTCGTGCTCAAGGACGTCGAGCAGAAGTTCGTTGACACGGGCCTGGAGAAGGCCCGTTCGCTATGGCAGGGACGGGTCGACGCCGGGAAGCTCTCCGAAGAGGAGCGCGACCGCAAGCTCGGCCTGATCACCGGCACGACGTCGTACGACGGGTTCGGCGACGTCGACTTCGTGATCGAGGCGGTGCCCGAGCGAATCGAGATCAAGCGCTCGGTGTTCTCAGAGCTCGACGAGGCGACACCTGGCCACGCGATCCTCGCCTCCAACACCTCGTCGCTGTCGATCACCGAGATGGGAGAGTCCACAAGCCGGCCGGAGAGGGTCGTCGGGTTTCACTTCTTCTATCCCGCATCGGTGATGCGGTTGATCGAGGTGATCGAGGGTGAGGACACCTCCGCGGATACGGTCCAGGCGGCGAGTAACTTCGCCCAGGCGATCCGGAAGATGCCGATCCGCTGCGGCGAGGCGCCGGGCTTCGTCGTCAACCGGATCCTGAACTCGAGCGTCTCCGAGCTGTGGCGCTTTCAGGAGGAGAGCGGGACCGACATCAAGGAACTGGACAAGCTCGTCTCGGAGTCGAAGGCGGCGCCGATGGGGCCGTTCTTCCTGGCCGATCTGCTCGGTCTCGATACCGTGCTGCACGTCGCCGAGCACCTGAAGGATTCATACGGCGATCGCTTCTATGTCCACAAGCAGATGCAGGGGCTCGTGGCCGCGGGCGACCTCGGGGCCAAGACCGGGAAGGGGTTCTATGAGCACTCAAGCTGAGACCGGCATCGACTAGCACGGCGCTCGTCGACCGCTTCACGCTGAAGGCGCTCGTCGAGAGCTGCCTAGTGCTCGAGGAGGGCATCGCATCGCTGAAGGACATCGATCTCGGAATGATGGCCGGGGCCGGGATCATCCCGCCCCCCTTCGCTCGAGCCGATCAGATCGGGTTGGACGAGGTCTTGAGCAAGCTTCAGGCGGCCGCGCAGGAGTGGGGCGAGGACTTCGAGCCGCCGACGATCCTCAGGCGACTGGTGGCCCAGGGCCGTCTCGGCGTCAAGACCGGCCAGGGCTTCTTCCCTTATTCGAAGCCCGACGCGGGTTGGGACGAGAGCCCGGTCAAGCTCGAGACGCGTGACCGGATCGCGATCGCCTGGCTGGACCGGCCACCGGCAAACTCGATCTCCCCTGAGGTGGTGCAGGCGATCCGCAAGCTGTGGGACGAGGTCAAGGGGGAGTCGCGTGCGCTGATCTTCGCCTCGGCGAACCCGATGCTGTTCTGTGCCGGCGCCGACATCAAGGCGTTCACGCAGATGGACCCGGCTGGCGGCAAGGAACTGCTCGACGACATGCACGCGTTGCTTGTTGAGATGGAGTCCTCCAGCGTCGTGACGATCGCCGCGGTCAACGCGGTGGCGTTCGGCGGTGGCTGCGAGCTGGCGATGGCCTGCGACTTCCGGATCGCGGCGGAGTCGGCGACGTTCGGGCAGCCGGAAATCAACCTCGGGATCATCCCGGGCTTCGGCGGCACGCAGCGACTCCCACGGCTGGTCGGCGAGGCCAAGGCGCTGGAGCTGAACCTGGTCGGAGATCCGATCGCAGCCGACGAGGCGTTTGAGCTCGGGCTCGCCACGCGCGTGGTTCCGGATCACGAGCTGTTCGACACCGCGCTGGCGTGGGCGCGCAAGCTCTCCGGTCAGGCACCGCTGGCGATCGAGCAGATCAAGCGCGTTTCGGCGGCGGGTGACCTGGGTCAGGGGATCGAGGCCGAAAAGCAGGGATTTGCGACGGTGTTTGGATCAGAGGACGCGCGGGAGGGGATCTCCGCGTTCTTGCAGAAGCGCACGCCGAGCTTCCAGGGTAAGTGAGCATCGCAACTGATCGCGGTGCCGGCGCGTTGGCGCAGCTGATCCGTCAGTCGCGCTCGGTTGTCGCGTTGACCGGCGCGGGAATCTCGGTCCCCTCGGGCATTCCGGACTTCCGCTCGCCCGGGACGGGATTGTGGGAGAACGTCGATCCGATGGAGGTGGCGCACATCGACGTTTTCAGGCGCGATCCGTCGCGTTTCTGGAAGTTCTACGGGACGCGGTTTCAGACGCTCAGAGACAAGCGACCGAACCGCGCGCATGAGGTGCTTGCCGAACTCGAGCGCAGGGGACTGCTCGACGCCGTGATCACGCAGAACATCGATCAGCTCCATGCTCGCGCCGGAAGCAGAGAGCTGGTCGAGGTACATGGGACGATCGCCCATTCGAGCTGTCTCGTCTGTGGGCTACGTTATGAATTGGATGACGTGCGCGCGCGGCAGGTGGGGGATGCGGAGGGAGTCCCCCGCTGCGAGTGTGGAGAGCCGCTGAAGCCAGATGTCGTGCTGTTCGGCGAGTACCTGCCCGAGCAGGAGCTCGCCCGCGCCGAGCAGCTGGCGGCAGCCGCCGATCTGCTCGTGTGCATCGGCTCTTCGCTCGAGGTTTATCCCGTGGCGCAGCTGCCGGCAGTGACGCTGTCGGCGGGCGGCACCGTCGCGATCGTGACCCAGGGACCAACCCCGTTCGACAGTAGGGCGACAGTGCGCCTTGGTGGCGATGTGGTCGACGAGCTCGAGGCCGTCCTGGCCGCGATGGATTCGTGATGGCGGACCCACGGGAATTTGACCTCCAGATCGAGCCTGGAGGGGAAGGCACGAGGATCGTGCTGAAAGGTGACGTGGACATCGCGGCGGTTCCTGAGCTGGAGAGCGCACGAGAACGCGCTCTCGGTCAGCGGCCTGAGCGGTTGTTGATCGACCTTCGCCAGGTCGACTTCGTCGACTCGAGCGGGCTCAAGTTCCTGCTCGAGACGCATCGGCTCGCCCAGCAGGACGGCTGGGAACTGGCGCTTACGCGACCCACGGAGCGAGCGATGAAAGTGTTCGAAGTGACCGGAGCCGAGAGGCATCTGCCGTTCCTCGGGGCCGAGGAGTGAGGACCGCGTGGCCGGCGCCAGGGAGCAGACCGGGGGCGAGCGCAGGTTGGCGATGTCGCTGGAACGCAGAGAGCTTGCTCCAGCGAGAGCTCGAAACGCCCTGAAGGAGTGGGTCGGCGACGACGCTGCTGCAGCCGCGGAGCTGCCGACGCTGACGCTGCTCGTATCCGAGGTGGTGACCAACGCAGTCGTGCATTCCGACGCCGCGGTCGACTCGCCGATCGAGCTGAGTCTGGTCACGGGACCTTCGCTGACCCGGGTGGTTGTGACCGATGAAGGACGAGGTTTCGTGCCAAGCGTCGGGTCGCGCCGCCCCGCGAGTGGTGGTGGCTTCGGTCTCCTGTTGCTCGACGAGGCTGCGTCCCGGTGGGGCACCAGCGACGGCGATGGACGCTTCTCGGTGTGGTTCGAGCTCGACCACGCGCCCTAGAATGGTTCCGCTAGAGCAGGCCCAACACGACGACGGTCACGTCGTCGTCAAGCCCTCCTTCTGGCGGCAGAGCGCCGGCGAGCACGTGCTGGCACAGCGCGTCGGGTTCGTCTGGTCCCGACTGGGCGGCATCCGCGAGTCGGCGCATCCCGATGTCGAGTGACTCTCCTCGGCGCTCGATGAGTCCATCGGTGTAAAGCACCAGCGAGTCGCCCGCCGCGATCGGCTGGCTCAGATCCTGGTAGGTGACCTGTTCGATCCCGATCAGTCCCTCGCCACCCTCCAGATACCGGCCAGGTCCCGTGGGCGAGCGCACGAACGGCGGTGGGTGGCCGGCGTTGGCCCACCACAGCTTTCCTCCGGCTGGATCGACGATCGCGTAGAGGATCGTGAACAGGTCATCCGCCGACAGCGCGAGCTGGTACTCGTTGAGCCTGGTGAGCACCTCGCCGGGCTTGCGCGCACGGTCATCGGCGAGAGCGAACCCGCGAGTCAGCGTGCGCAGCTGCCCCATCGTCGACGCGGCGGGAATCCCACGTCCGGCGACGTCGCCCACTACCACCCCGATCCGGTCACCGTCCAGGACAAATGCGTCGTACCAGTCGCCCCCCACCTGGGCTCCGACTCCTGCGGCCTCGTAGTGGGCCGCAAGCCTTACGCCCGGGAGATCGGGAAGTTGCTGGGGCAGCAGACCACGCTGAAGCTCAACCGCGATGCGGTGCTCCTCGTGGTGTAGCTGCGCGCGCCGAATCGATAGGGCCGCGCGCTCCGCCGCCTCGTAGAGCAGCGAAAGCTCACCGCTGGTGAAGTTTGCCTCGGAGTCGCGGGCGACCCGCAGGCGACCAGCCTGCAGTCCCTCGATCTGGATCGGCGCCTCGAGCCACGATTTCGCATCGAGCCCGGGCTCGTGGGCGTCGCCGACAAGCTGACCGTCGACCGCTCGCACCGTACGCGGCTCGGATGCGTCGTCGATTTGCACCTCCGCGATGTTGGCGCCGAAGAGGTCCGCGAGTCGCAGGGCAAGCGCGCCGAGCAGCTCATCGAGCGCGAGCTTTTCGAGCGGGGCGGTCAGGCTCTGCAGCTTCCCCAGTCGCTCTGCCACCGCCTCCGCGTCGGAGCGGGCCGACTGCTCGACGAGCAACTCCGCCCGCGCCTCCTCGGCGCGGCGGCGGGCGCTGAGGTCGACCCACTGAACGAGGAGCATCTTCTCGGCGAATTCGTCCTGCTCGATTGAGGAGCTCACCGCGGCCGCGGAGAGCTCGCTCCCGAGCGTTCCCTGCAGGCGAAGGTCGACGCCACGGTGTGCGGAGGCCGGGTCGCGCTGGCCCTCACCAACGCGCATGAGCGCGTCGGCCAGCACGCCGCGGTCGTCCGGATGGCAAAGCTCCTCGACGGCGATCCCGCGAAGCGCTTCGGGGTTGCGACCGACCATCCGGGCGAAAGCGGGGTTCGAGCGGATGATTCGATGCGAGGCGTCAAGCACGGTCTTGCCAATAGGCGCGGCCTCGAAGGCGCCACGCAGGAAGGCCTCGGAGCGCTTCAACGCGCGCCGCCCAGACTCGAGCTCTGCGAACACCGCAACCTTGGAGCGCAGCAGATCCGGATCGAACGGCTTCAGCACGTAGTCGACAGCGCCAACCCCGTATCCGACCACGATGTCGGAGATCTCATCGCGGGCGGCCGTCAGGAACACGATTGGAACGTCCCGGGTGCGCGGTCGCGCCTTGATCAGACGCGCGGTCTCGATTCCGTCGAGTCCCGGCATCCGGACATCGAGCAGAATCAGCGCGAAATCGCGTTCGAGCAACACGCGCAGCGCCTCGCCGCCGGATGAAGCCGTTCGCAGCGGAAAGCCGAGCGGCGCGAGCACGGCCTCGAGCGTCCGGCGGTTCTCCTCGCGATCGTCGACGATCAAAATCGGGAGCTGCTCTGTCCCGAGATCGACGAGCGGTTCGCCGGGAGCGCTATGTCCCGGTGAAGGCGACGGCGGGGGCGGATCGGTCTCTACGCGTCGAGCCACACGTGCATCATCGCAACCAGCTGGTCGACGTCCACCGGCTTCGTGATGTAGTCCGAAGCGCCGGCGGCGATCGCCTTGTCGCGGTCGCCCTTCATCGCCTTTGCGGTCAGCGAGATGATCGGCAGCTGCTCGAAGCGTGACGATGCGCGAATCGCCCGCGCCGTCTCATATCCGTCCATCTCGGGCATCATGATGTCGAGCAGGACGAGATCGGTGTTGGGGTGCTGGTGCAGGCGCTCGATCCCCTCGCGGCCGTTCTCCGCGTAGACGACCTTCATCCCGCGCTGCTCGAGCGTCGAGGTGAGCGCGAACACGTTGCGGATGTCATCGTCGATCACAAGCACCTTCTTGCCCTGTAGGGAGGCATCGCCCGTGCGGAGCTCGTCGAGCAGTCGCTGAGTCGCCGCCGGCAGCGCTGACTCCGGCCGGTGCAGCCACATTGCGGCGCGCTCCACCAGACGCTCAGGAGAGTCCGCGACGCTGATCACGGCACCCTTCGAAAGCGCGTCGAGGCGCGCCCGATCGGGCTTCGGCAGCGGACGGGCGACGTAGGCGATCACCGGGCGCTCGCGCAGCGCGGCGTCGGTTGAAAGCTCACGCAGCAGACGCAGGGCCTCCTTGCGCTGCGAATCGATCACCACCACTGCGAGGGCTGGGGTGCGCTCTCGAAGCGCAGAAAGCGCATCGTCGAGCTCGATCCGCTCGAGCTCAAGCGACTTGTCGCCGGAAAGGAGCTCGACGATCTCGGGGACCGGCTCGTCGCTTGAGGCGATGAGCGCCAAGCCACGGCGTGGGCTGCTGAGCAACTCCTCAAGCTTGGACAGCTCGGCGTCAAGCATCGAGTGATCGAGCGGCTCGGAGAGGAAGGCGGCGGCGCCAGCACGCAGCGCATCGAGCCGACCGGACTCGTGGCCGATCACCAGCACGGGCAGATGACGGGTCTCGGGATGCTTCTTCAGCTGGGCCAGAACATGCTCCGCCTGCGACAGCTCGCCGGCCAGCACGAGGGTCTGCGGGCGATGCTCCCGGGCCAGACCAAGACCGGCGGTGAGGCGACGCGCGATCAGGCCCTTGGCCCCGCGGCGGTGCGCCGCGCGAAGCACCGCCCGAGCCCGCGCGGCATCGGGATCGATGACCAGCACGATCCGGTCGTCCTCCCCGACGCGGTCACCGTCGTCGGCTAGACCCAGGCTCGCGATCGCAGCCGTCTCGCGTGCGGTCGCCTCCGCGGCCGCGCCGGTGCCACCATCAAGCTGAGTCTGAACGGGCAGTTCGCTCAGCGGAAGGAACAGCGTGAAGCGGCTTCCGCCGCCGAGCGTCGAGTCCACGTGGATCTCACCGCCGAGCAGGAGCGCGATCTCCTTGGAGATCGACAGCCCGAGCCCGGTGCCTCCGTACTTGCGGGACGTCGTCCCGTCGGCCTGCTGGAAGGCCTCGAAGATCGCCGCCAGCTTGTCGTCGGGAATGCCGATGCCCGAATCGACGACGCTGAACGCGATCGCCTCGGGGGAGGACAAGAGCGAGTCAGTGCCGAAGTGCTCGCCGTGGGATGCCGGGGCGATCGACAGCGTGACGTCGCCCTCGTGGGTGAATTTGAAGGCGTTTGACAGGAGGTTCTTGAGGATCTGGTTCAGGCGCTGCTCGTCGGTGACGATCGCGGGCCCGAGAGCGGGATCGATTTCGACGTCGAACCGCAGGCCCTTCTCCTCAGCAACTTGGCGGAAGGATCGCTCCACTCCCTCGCGGATGTCCGACAGCGCGACGGACCCGATGTCGAGCTCCATCCGGCCCGCCTCGACCTTGGACAAATCGAGGATGTCGTTGATCAGGGAGAGCAGGTCGTCCCCCGCGCCGTGAATCGTCTGCGCGAACTCGACCTGGCGCGTCGTCAGCGATCTATCCTCGTTCTCGGCCAGCAGCCGACTGAGAATGAGCATCGAGTTGAGCGGCGTGCGCAGCTCGTGTGACATGTTCGCCAGGAACTCCGACTTGTACTTCGAGGAGAGGGCAAGCTGCGCGGCCTTCTCCTCCAGTCCCCGACGCGCAAGCTCGATCTCCTCGTTCTTGATCTCGATGTCGCGATTCTGCTCGGAGAGCAGGCGTGCCTTCTCCTGGAGCTCATCGTTGGTCTGGCGGAGCTCCTCCGATTGCTTCTGGAGCTCATGCGTGAGGCTCTGCGACTGGGTGAGCAGCTCCTCGGTACGCATGTTCGCCCGGATCGTGTTGAGCACGACGCCGATCGTCTCTGTGAGGCGATCGAGGAAGTCGCGGTTGACCGCCGAGAAGGGACGGTGCGAGGCGAGCTCGATCACGCCGAGCAGCTGATCCTCGAACTGCACGGGCATCACCAGCAGCCCAGCTGCGGGGACCTCTCCCAGCCCCGATCCGATCTTGATGTAGCCAGGGGGCAGGTCCGTCAGCGCGATCACCTTTCGCTCCAGGGCAGCTTGGCCGACGAGGCTCTCGCCGATCTGGAAGCGGCTGCGCAGCTCGCTGCGCCTCGGCGTGAATCCGTAGGCCGCGGCGAGCACAAGCTCGCTCCCGCCGTCGGCGGTTGGCTCGGCGAGGAAAAATGCGCCGTGCTGGGCGTTGACGGTCGGGGTGACCTCGCTCATGATCAGCTGGGTCACCGTCGTGAGGTCGCGCTGGCCCTGGAGCATTCCCGAGATCGTTGCGAGGTTCGTCTTCAGCCAGTCCTGCTCGGCGTTGCGCTGGGTGGTCTCGCGCAGGTTGGCGATCATCTGGTTGATGTTGTCCTTGAGCTCGGCGACCTCGCCCTGGGCTTCGACGGAGATCGACCGGGTCAGATCTCCCTTGGTCACGGCGGTCGAGACCTCGGCGATCGCGCGGACCTGAGTCGTCAGATTGCCGGCGAGCTGGTTGACGTTCTCCGTCAGCCCCCGCCAGGTCCCTGAGACCCCCTCGACCTCTGCTTGACCTCCCAGCTTGCCTTCCGTGCCCACCTCCCGCGCGACGCGCGTGACCTCGGCAGCGAAGCTCGAGAGCTGCGCCACCATGCGGTTGAGCGTCAGCTTGAGCTCCAGAATCTCTCCCCGGGCGTCGACCGTGATCGTCTGCGACAGGTCACCGTTGGCGACCGCGGTAGCTACCTGGGAGATGTTGCGGACCTGGTCGGTGAGGTTGCGCGCCATGAAGTTGACGTTGTCGGTCAGGTCCTTCCAGGTGCCGGCAACGCCGGGGACGGCCGCCTGGCCGCCGAGAGCCCCCTCGGTGCCGACCTCGCGCGCCACCCGGGTCACCTCGGCGGCGAACGAGCGCAGCTGATCGACCATCCGGTTGATCGTCTCGGCCAGCGCCTCGACCTCGCCCTTGGCGTCGACAGTGATCTTGCGGCTGAGGTCCCCGTCGGCGACCGCAGTCGTGACGTTGGCGATGCTGCGGACCTGGGTCGTCAGGTTTGAGGCCATCAGGTTGACGTTCTCGGTCAGGTGCTTCCAGGTGCCGGACACGCCCTCGACCTCTGCCTGTCCGCCGAGGATGCCCTCGGTGCCGACTTCTCGTGCTACGCGCGTCACCTCGGCGGCGAACGAGCGCAGCTGGTCGACCATCGTGTTGATCGTGTCCTTGAGCTCGAGAATCTCCCCGCGTGCGTCGACCGTGATCTTCTTGCTCAGATCGCCGTTGGCCACCGCCGTCGTCACCTGGGCGATGTTGCGCACCTGCGAGGTCAGGTTGAGCGCCATGAAGTTGACCGAGTCGGTCAGGTCGCTCCATGTGCCCGAGACCCCTGGCACCTCTGCCTGTCCACCGAGCCTGCCCTCGGTTCCCACTTCCCGCGCCATGCGGGTCACCTCATCGGCGAACGCCGAGAGCTGGTCGACCATCGTGTTGACCGTGTCCTTGAGCTCGAGCACCTCGCCCTTGACGTCGACCGTGATCTTCTGGCTGAGGTCGCCGTTGGCGACGGCGGTCGTCACCTGAGCGATGTTGCGCACCTGGTCGGTGAGGTTGCGCGCCATGAAGTTGACGTTGTCGGTCAGGTCCTTCCAGGTGCCGGCGACGCCGGGGACCTCTGCCTGTCCGCCGAGCTTGCCCTCGGTTCCGACTTCCCGCGCCACGCGGGTCACCTGATCCGCGAACGCGGAGAGCTGGTCGACCATCGTGTTGACGGTGCTCTTGAGCTCGAGAATCTCCCCGCGTGCGTCGACCGTGATCTTCCGGCCAAGGTCGCCGTTGGCGACCGCGGTCGTGACGTCGGCGATGTTCCGGACCTGAGATGTCAGGTTCAGCGCCATGAAGTTGACGTTGTCGGTCAGGTCCTTCCAGGTGCCGGCGACGCCGGGGACCTCTGCCTGTCCGCCGAGCTTGCCCTCGGTTCCGACTTCCCGCGCTACCCGTGTGACCTCGTCGGCGAAGCTCGAGAGCTGGTCGACCATCGAGTTCACGGCTGTTCCGATCCGTGCAAATTCCCCCTTGACCGGCCGGCCTTCGATCTCCAGCGCCATCTTCTGGGCCAGGTCCCCCTCGGCTACGGCAACGATTACCCGCGCGACTTCCGTGGTGGGACGGACCAGGTCGTCGATTAGTCCGTTGAGCGAGTCGATTGTCGTCCGCCACCCGCCCTCCGCGCTCGAGAGCCGCGCGCGCTCAGTCATCCGGCCCTCGCGGCCGATGATCTGCCCGATCCTGACGAGCTCGGCCTCCAGTGCGGCGTTCCGCGCAGCGAGCTCGTTGTAGGCGGCCTCCAGCACGCCGATCTGATCCTTGCGGCGAGCGGGCAGGCGGACGCCGAAGTCGCCCGCGCTGGCAGCGCGGAGCGCCTGCTCCAGGCGCATCAGGGCAGGATCGGCTGCCCGGCCGTTGGCTTTGGTTCTGCTCTTGGCTACGCGTGCGCCGTTGGCGTCAGGACCAACGGATCTCTTTGTCTGCCCCCGCGCCACCTTAGCCATCCGCTACCTCAGATCCGCGTCGTGTTGTCGGCAGAGTCCACCGCCCCCTGGGTGGATTGTCAAGCGTTCGTCATGCGTTGGCAACCGCCCTTGCCCGCAATGCGGCTTCGATTCGCCCGAGCGTGAACGCGATCGCCTCCCGCTCGGCGTCGCTGAGCGGTCCCGCCAGTGCCGACTGAGCGGCGAGGGCCACGGGATCGCGCTGGTCGCGCAGCTCGGCCAGTCGATCGCCGAGCGTGACCGCGGTCGGGTCGGCGGGGAGCTCGGCGAGCGTGGCATCGAGCGCGACCAGGATCTGGAGCGCGGCCTCACGGTCGCGCCCCTGCTCGAGATCAAGGCGCGCCCTGAGTGCGAGCTCCTCGCAGGCGAGCACGCGCTCGCGCCCGGTGAGCACAGCAGCAAGCCGAGCCTGGGGCTGGAGCACCTTGACCCGTCGCTGCCACCCTTCTCTGCGCAGTAGCTCGACCGCGTCGGACCAGAGCCCGTCGGCGACCTGCTCGCCCGCGCCGTAGCCGATCCTCGCCACGAGCGCCTGGTGCCGGCCAAGCGGACCGACGTACGGATCTGCGGTAACCAGCCGGAATGTGTGCAGCACGCGGTTGAGGATTGCCAGGTCAGCCTCGAATTGTTGCTTCGCCGGCGTTCTTCAGCCATGCGCTGGCGTGCTGCGGCGCCTCGAACGGATCGCCGAGGTCGATGATCGTCGCGCGCCCCGTTGTGACCGGCGTAGGCTCAGGCTCAGCCTCAGCTTGACGCTGCTCTCTGCGCGCGGCGAGCAGCCGGCGTCGCTCCGGGGCCCCGAGCGTGGCGATCACGAGCACGTGGGTCGGTGGCGCATCCGGATGCTGGCCTACACCACGCAGCAGATAGCGGCCGTCGGGCGGACCGAGCGCCCAGGGGACCTCGATCTGGCTGAAGCGAAAGAGGGGTGTCGTTTCTGTCAGCGGGCGCCGGTGCGGATCGCGTACTTGCTGGGGGCGATCGGCACGACGGGCTCGGGGATCTGGCTGATGCGGTTGATCAGCTGGATCCACTGGCCGGGCTGGAGGATGCTCTTGATCTCTTGAGAGAGCTTCTTGTTATTCCCGAAGAGCGGTGTGAAGGTGACCTGGAGCCGGTTGTTGTGGTCGGGGAGCGCGAGCGTGTTGGACTGGCCCTTGTAGCTCATCGTCGAGATGATGTCGTCGGGCTTCATCGCGCCCTGGAGCGTGAGCAGCCGGCGAATCGTGATGTCGGTGATCGAGCCGGGTCCCTGATGGCCAAGGAGGGGGATGTTGTTGATCCTCGAGATGTCGACGCTCGAGCCCGTCGCGCCGGCGGCGTCGACCCCGTTAGTCGCGGCGAGCGAGTGTCCGCACTCCAGCCCGGAGACGTACGGGTCGAGGCCGGAGGCCGCGAGGAACTCGATCGTTGCCAGGATCCGGCGGTCGATCAGGCCGGCCTGGATGTCGCGGCGTCCGCACGCGTAGATCTGGACATGTGGGTCAGACAGAATCCGGTTGGTGAGCTGCTCCTTTGACATCAGCAGCACCTGGCCGACGGTCGGGTTCTTTGCCCCAGGGCCGAAGAACGGATCAACGCCGGCGGCGCGGTAGACGGCAGTCGCCTCGAGCAGCTTCCAACCGTCCAGGATCGGCTTGGGATCGATCTGCGGGGCGTTCTTGCCGGCCGGGCGGATCATGAACTCGAGGTGCGAGGCCTTGCCGCCCGTGGGCACGCCGATCCGGCCGAGGATCGTGCCGGCGACAACGATCGCGCCCGGCTTGAGCGGCTGGAGCGTGTACTGGTTGCGTCCCAGGTGCAGCACGTCGGAGAAGTAGTTCTGGAAGCTCGTGATCTCAGCGGTCGTGTTCTTCAGCTGAAGCGCGCCGCCGGCCGCGTAGGAGGCGGCACGCTGCGGATAGCCGAACAGCCGCTCCTTGACCATCGGCGAGGAGATCTGCGCCGTGTTCGACGCCGGGGCGGGGGTGACCGGGAGTGAGATCGGGGCGTTCTTGGCCTCGCGGGTCGCCTTCGCGGTGCTGGGCGTTGCCGGGATCTGCTGAGCGCCGGCGGTCGCGGGGGCCGACGGCTTCGGCGAGGATGGCGCCGAGAGCTCCTTGGCCAAGTCGGCGGCGGTGAGCTTCACCGGCTTGGGCACGGGATAGAGCTTGGGGATCGAGCCAAGCTGTGCGTAGGTGTAGATGTTGCCGGTGGAATCCTGGAGTTCGAGATACCTGCCGAGCTGCGCGCTGTTGCCAACCTTCAGGACCTTGCCGTCGTTGACCGCGATCACGGGCGAGCCCTGGTTGGCAAAAACCGAGACGCTCTTCGCGTTGGGATTCGAGGAGATGGGGATCGCCGCGTTGGCGCCCTTGACGCGCCGCGTAGCGAGCCGCTCGACCGAGTCATCGGCGTACTTCGCCGGCGCCGCGACCGGGAAGTGACCCTCGACCAGCCCGGTCAGCGCACCGATCAGCTGATCGGGCATACCGCCGATCAGCTTCGCGCGCAGGAGCACCGACTGCACATACCAACCGGCATGGTTGTAGGAAAAGATCGCCTGGCTCAGGTTCTTCGAGGCACCGGCTGCATGCAGGTAGCGCGCCGCGGAGAAGATCGCGTCCACCGGGTTGTACGGATCGGCGACGCCGTCACCGTTGGCGTCGACCCCCCAGGTCTTCCAGGTCGAGGGAAGGAACTGCATCCAGCCGACCGCGCCTGCGCTCGAGATCGACAGGTTCCGTCCGTAATCGCTCTCGATCTCGTTGATCGCCGCCAGCACCTGCCACGGCACGTCGTACTCGATCCCAGCGGCCTGGTATATCGGCAGCAGGAACGGCGGGATCCGGAAGCTGTCGATGAAGAAGTTCGGGACGCCGATCGGCGCGGGGCCCGGAAGCGAGAACGAGAACGTCGGATTCGACGGGGTGGGCACGCCGGTCTTGGTCCTGAGTGGAGTGGGCTTCGTCGGGGCTCCGCCGGAGGGCTTGTGGCTGGAGCTGGTTGAACTGCCGCCGGTGAAGCCGCTGTTGGTCTGGCTGCTCGACTTCTTCTTGGTGTTAGTACTCGACCCCTTTTTGCTCCCGCTGCCGGAGGACTTGTGCGAGCCGCTTGTCGAGGTGCTCGAGTGGGAGGAGGTACTCGAGGACGACGAGCTTGGCGACGAAGAGGAAGGCGAGGACGAAGACGAAGGACTCGACGAGGACGATGCGCACGACTCCTGCGCCCCGACGATCGGCAGCTTGATCGGCAGGCCCATCGCCGAGACTGGCGTTCCGGGCGGGACGTTGACCGTGAAGGTGTACTGATGGCCGCCGACGACGGTGACCGTCACCGTGCACTGTTCGGCTACTGCGTTGGGGATCGCGGCGAGCCCGGAGACGACGAGCGCGGCGCTCGCGCAAGATGCGGCGACGATTAGCTTCCTGCTCCTCAAAGCTATGGCCTATCTCCTCCCGCCATCTGTGTGCGCAACGCCAGTCCCGTGACCGCTCGGTGGCGTCCACCGGACGCTACTGACTGCCACGAAGCTTTGCA
Organism: uncultured Solirubrobacterales bacterium; assembly: GCA_963849295.1. Lineage (GTDB taxonomy): Bacteria > Actinomycetota > Thermoleophilia > Solirubrobacterales > Solirubrobacteraceae > Palsa-465. The sequence continues at coordinate 170,853 of CAWKGU010000010.1, read as the reverse complement.
ATGTCGAACCGTTGCTTGCGCTGGGTCTTTGTCGGTGACTCGTGTGGACGAGAAGCAGCCGGCGGTTCTGATGGCAGCGGGCCCGAGCCATGCCTGGCGCACCGGCTCCAAGACGCCCACACTGTACCGGCGCACCGGCGGCAACGTCGAGGCTGACGTTCGAGTTGACCTTGAGCGATCTCTACTGGACGGGTTCGGTCTCATCGCCGCTCGCGCAGGCCCCCCAAGCAGGACGGTCCGCGCTAGGGTGAATACTCGGCAATCAGGAGGCGGAAGCAAACAGATGAGCGATGAAGAAGGCTTGCGAGGGCGAGTCACGCGGCAGGGGGAAGAGGCGATCGGCAAGCTCGCGCAGGAACTGCTCGAGAACCCGGTGGTCAGCGGCGCGCTATCCGCGGCCTTCGAGACCCGGGAGCGGGCGATGCGGGCGCAGGAAGTCGCGATGGGTGCGCTCAACCTGCCCTCGGCGAGTGACCTGGAGCGACTGACCCGACGTCTGCGCGGAGTCTCGCAGCGTCTCGAGGGCATCGAGGACGGCCTCGACCGGCTCGAGCAGCGGATCGAGGGGCTTGGGGCATCGACCGCCATCGAGGAACGGCTCGCGGCGATCGAGACGAAGCTCGAGCGGATCGAGGTCGCAAGCTCGGGCGGAGCGCCGTCGGCGGGCGGCCAGCGCTAACCGGCACGAACGAGCCAGTGCTAACCGCGCACTAACGAAAAATCAGCGGCCCGGCGAAACATCAGGCCGTCTGCCGGGTTGTAGTGGCTGCGACCGGGCGTCGGCCGGGACAAAAGCTCTGTCAACAGGCAGGGCTGCCTGAAAACCGCGGGGGCTCGGTAGTACCGATTAGCATGCACACAACCTTTTCTTTCCGCGCGTGTGCGTCACGTGCAGCTGAAGGAGTACCGCCCGCGGCGTCCAATCAAATCTCGGCCGGCCGGCAGCGCCCGCAGACGAGCGGGACGACCCCGTGGCTCAACCCTCAAAGTCGTCCGATGATTGCCGATAACCACGCCCGACAGGGACGACGGGCAGCGGCCGGTCGGCGAGATCAAGCACAGGCGAACAGGATGTGAAGGCGATGGCAGTCTTCGAGGACAACTTCACCACCGCCACGACCAGCGTGTTCGAGGAGCTCGAATCCTCGGTACGCGCGTACTGCCGCAGCTGGCCGGTCGTGTTCGACAGGGCGAGCGGCAGCTACCTCTACGACGAGCATGGCCGTCGTTACCTCGACTACTTCTGCGGCGCTGGGGCCCTCAACTACGGACACAACAATCCGCTGCTGCGGGAGGCCCTACTGGACTACCTCTGCTCGGATCGCGTGATCCACTCGCTCGACATGTTCACGGCCGCCAAGCGCGAGTTCCTGGCGGTGTTCAACGAAACCGTTCTGCGCCCGCGCGATCTCGAGTACCGCATCCAGTTCCCTGGCCCCGCCGGCACCAACGCCGTGGAGGCAGCGTTGAAGCTGGCGAGAAAAGTGACGGGGCGGACCAACGTGATCTGCTTCAGCGGGGCGTTCCATGGCACCACCGCCGGCTCGCTGGCGGTGACCGCCAGCCCGCTGCACCGCCGAGCCGCCGGCGTGCCGCTGATGCACACCACGAGGCTCTCGTTCGAGGGTTTCGCCGACGCCGAGGATCCCGACTTCAGCGTGCTCGAGGCGTTGTTCGAGCAGCAAGGCTCAGATCGGCCCGCCGCCGTGATCGTTGAGGCTGTACAAGGCGAGGGTGGCGTGAACGTCGCGAGCCCGCAGTGGCTGCGAGGCTTGGCGGAGCGCTGCAGGATCTATGAGATTCCCCTGATCCTCGACGAAATCCAGATGGGCTGCGGACGGACCGGTCCATTCTTCAGCTTCGAGATCGCTGGGATCGAGCCCGACTTTGTGTGTCTCTCCAAATCGCTCAGCGGCTACGGTCTCCCGCTGGCGCTGACGCTGATTGCACCCGAGCTTGACGTGTGGGAGCCGGGCGAGCACAACGGGACCTTCCGCGGGTTCAACCCAGCACTGGTCACTGCGACGGCCGCGCTGCACACGTACTGGCAGGACGATGCGCTGGAGTGCCGTGTACTGGCGAATGGCGAGCGGATGCACATGGAGCTCTCGGCGATCGCGGACGCGGTCGATCGCATGGAGGTCAAGCTCCGGGGCCGGGGCATGGCCCGCGGGCTCGACTTCGGCAGCGGCGAGATCGCCGGCCGGGTGAGCGCTGCGGCCTTCGATCGGGGACTGCTCGTCGAGCGTGCCGGGCCACAGGATGAGGTCGTGAAGCTGCTGCCACCGCTGACGCTCAGCGATGAGGAGCTCGATCAGGGCCTGAGCGTTCTTGGCGACTGCGTCGCGAGCGTCTGCTGAGGGTTGAGCATCGCCCGCAGGCGGTGATGGGCTCTCCGCTTGACCACGCTTGGCGCCCGCTCGGAGAGGAGGAGTCCTTCGAGCTCTGGGCGCTCGAGGTCTCCGACGTCGACGTCGGGCCTTTGGAGCAGGCGCTGCTCGATGCCGCAGAACGACGCCGTGCCCGTCGACTGAGGCGGCCGCGCGACCGGCAGGCGTTCGTTGGGGCGCACGCGCTTCTCCGTCACGTGCTCAGCCGCAAGCTGGGCTGCTCCCCCGAGGAGATCGAGTACGGCCGCGAACGCTGTTCACACTGCGGCGGCCCCAATGGCAGGCCGGTGTTGGTCGCTCCGGCTGGCGCGATGCACTTCTCGCTCTCGCACAGCGCTCCGATCGCGCTCGTCGGCGTCTCCGAGGCACCGATCGGCGTGGACGTCCAAGCGGTCCCCGACGAGGAGATGGCGAGCGACGTGGGAGCCCTCCTTCACGTCGCGGAGCGGGCAGCCATCGAGCGCTCTTTGAAGGCGAGCCGGCCCACAACGTTTGCGCGGATCTGGGCGCGCAAGGAGGCGTATCTGAAGGGCCTGGGGACCGGGATCGCTCACGGCCTGGCGAGCGACTGCGTCAGCGACGAAGCTCCGCGCGGCTGGAGGATCTCCGACCTGCGGCTAGCGGAGCGCTACGTCGCTGCCGTGGCGCTCAGGGCCTGATCGCAGAGCTCGTCAGCGCGGCAATCGCGATGTCACCTAGCCGCAGCTCAGCCGCTCGAAGCCGCGGAGGATCGATCCGTCGGCGCTCGGGCACAAGCAGGTCGCTGACGATCAGCAGCGAAGCGGCATCAAGCTGCTCCTCTCTGCGAGCGAGCGCGTAAAGGGTGGCGGTTTCCATCTCGACAGCGATCGCGCCAGCCGCCGCCCACTCGCCCTCGTGGCTGCGCCCGTCGTAAAACAGGTCGGTCGAGACGATCAGCCCCGCTCGTGCCTCGTCACCGGCGGCTGCACGCAGCGCCGCAAGCAGTTCTCCGCTTGCTGCGATCCTGGAGGGCGCGCCCAGGCCCCGACTCGCGCCGTCCGTGGCGAGGGCTTGCTCGGCGATTACCAGCTCGCCCAGTTGCAGAGCGGGATCGAGCGCGCCACACGTTCCAACCCGGAGCAGCCGCCGGGCGCCCAGGACAACCAGCTCCGAGACGACGATCGCCGCGCTGGGTCCACCGATTCCCGTGCTCTGGATCGTGAGCGGCTCGCCGTCGGGCGCGGTTCCGGTGTAGCCCCAGAGCCCACGGTTGTGGTTGAACATCTTCGGCTGCGCCAGCAGCGCCTGCGCGAGCAGCAGCGCGCGCCCTGGGTCGCCCGGCAGCAGCACCCGCTCGGCTAGGGGCGCGGTCGGATGCAAATGGATCGTGGAGGTCAAGGTATGAGATTAGACTCCGGCCCCCGATGAGCTCGTTTACCTCATCAGAGGAGTTCCGGGCCGTGATGGACCGCACGTTCATGCTGATGAGCGAGGATCCGGACATGGGGCCAAAGCTCCGCGACGCAGACACGCCGCAGCGCTTTGAGTTCACCGACCTCGACATGGTTGTGAACATCCGGGCCGGCGGATCGGACGAACCCAACCTCGTGTGGGAGTGGTCAGATGAGGTCTCGTGGGAGCCGAAGGTGAAGATGACGATGACTTCCGAGACGGCCAACCGCTACTTCCAAGGCAAGGAGAACGTCGCAATCGCGATCGCCCGCCGCCGGATCAAGGCCGGTGGAGATGTGAAAGCGGCGCTCGCGATCATCCCGATCACCAAGCCGCTGTTTCAGCGCTACCGGCAGATGGTCGCCGCGGAGTACCCACACCTGGAGGTTTAAAAGTCCGCATTTGCGCAGTGGCGGTCCGGGAGGGATTGACAGACCGCCGCACGGCGAGTAGACCTTGCCTGACCAATAAGGCAACAGGCCGGAACGTGGGTGTGGGGCCGGGCGAGACCCAGGCCAGCATCCGCGAGGCGCCGCCGGAAACGTGACGAGCGCCCACGGCCGACGCGGCGGGCCGTCTCGCCCGCGGGCGACGGGGCCTCGTTCTCATCGAGGTCCCGCCGCCGAGCTTATGGCTGCGGCCGGGTAGCACACTGTGGTCGATGGCCCAGATCGATGAGCACCGGTTTTCGCTGCAGGAGGCGGCCGAGCACGCTGGCGTATCCATGACTACCTTGCGGCGGTGGGCGCGGGCCGGAGTGATTCCGCAGTACGACGGCAACTGGACGGCGGCCGCCGTCGGATTCGCAAGGCTGGTCGCGCGCATGCGCGAGCGCGGACACTCGCTACAGGAGATCAAGCGCGCGACCGAGGAGGGCCGGCTTGCGTTCGGTTACGTGGAGGAGCTGTTCCCTTCGGAGGCAGCGATCTATTCGCTTGCGCAGGCGGCAGACGAAACCGGGCTGGATGAGGCGCTGATCGAGCGGATCGTGACCGCCCTGGGTGTGAGCCCGCTGCACTCGAGTTCGCTCTCGGAGGATGACATCCAGCTGCTGCGTTACGTGTCTGCTGTGCTGTCGGCGGGGCTGCCTCTGGTTGCGATGCTTCAGCTCGTGCGGGTGTACGGGCTGGCGATGGCGCAGGTGGCCGATGCGGAGGTGAGGCTCTTCCACCTCTATGTGCACGAGCCGCTCATGCGCTCCGGGTCGACCAACATCGAGATGGGTGAGGAGATGCTGGGGCTGACGCGCAACCTGCTTCCGCTCGCCTCGCCGGTCATGGACCAGGTGCACCAGCGCTATTTGCAGCACTTCGTCGAGCAGGACGTCGTCGGACACATGGAGTCCGAGCTGGAGAACGAGCAGGTCGACCTGGGCCGGATGCGCGTCGCGATCGCCTTCGCGGACCTCGCCGGATATACGAGGCTGACCGAGGAGGAGGGCGAGCTTGAGGCAGTCGACGTGGTGGAGCGGTTCATCGAGGCAGTCGAGATCACGCTGCCTGACGAAGCCCGCGTGATCAAGACGATCGGCGACGAGGTGATGGTCGTCGGCTCCGACCCGGCCACGCTGACCGACTGGGCGGTCGGCTTCCAGCGGCTCCAGAGCGGCGAGCATCTGCCAAGAATCGGCGTCCACTATGGGGACGCGCTGTATCGCGACGGCGACTACTACGGACGGGACGTCAACATCGCTTCGCGGGTCGCGGCGAGAGCCGCCGGCGGTGAGGTGCTCGCGACGCGGCCGGTCGTCGAGCATGTGGGCTCGCACCTGGAGTTCGAGCGGATCGCCGAGGTTCGGCTGAAGGGGTTCACCGAGCCGACGGAGATCTTCCTGGCCAGGCAGGCGGACGGTGATTGAGCGAATCCGCCAGGACGGGCTGCTGGCGCCTGGACGGGGCGTGGTGGTGCTGTACTCGGGAGGCCGTGACTCGACCTGCCTGCTCGATGTCGCGGTGAGAATCGCCGGGGCCGATTCGGTGCGCGCGATACACGTCAACTACGGGCTACGGGAGCAGGCCGACGACGACGAGGCACACTGCGCCGGCGTGTGCGAGCAGCTGGGAGTGCCGCTCGCCGTGCCCAGACCCCGCCGCCCCGAGAGCGGAAACCTCCAGGCGTGGGCTCGCGACGTTCGGTATGGAGAGGCGGTGTCGCTGGCGGCGGGCTCGGATATTGCCGCCGGACACACCGCGAGCGACCAGGTGGAGACGATCCTTTACCGGCTCGCATCCTCGCCCTCGCGCCGGGCTCTGCTCGGCATGCGCCCCCGCGAGGGTGCGTTGGTCAGGCCCCTGCTCTCATTCACGCGCGCGGAAACCGAGTCCTATTGCGTCGAGCGCGGGCTCGGCTGGCGCGAGGATCTGAGCAATGAATCAGACGTGTTTGCGCGCAACCGGGTGAGGGCGTCGCTCGTGCCGGCGCTCAGGCAGATCCATCCCGCCGCCGAGCGGAACGTGCTGGCGCTGGCGGAACTGCTCCGCGACGAGGCTGAGGTGCTCGAGGCGATCGTCGACGAGGCGCTGCAAGGACGCAGGGAGATCACCCTTACCCGCCTTCGCCAGCTCCCACCGGCGGTGCGCCGATTGGTCGTCCAGCGCCTGGCGGACGCGGCGGCGGGGCGGCCCGCGCCGGGCACCGCACGGCGGGTGGATGAGATCGCGGCGCTCGCGGAGAACGCGTCGCTCGACCTTCCGCACGGCGTGCGCGCGGTGGTGCAGCGGGGCGCGCTGAGCTTCGAAAGCCGAACCAGACGGCAGGCGGAGCCTGCCCCCATAAATAATTGATAGCCGTGAGCGACGACGACGCGATCGGGGAAATCCTCGTCCCGGCCGATGCGCTCTCGGCCCGTGTGCGAGAGCTGGCGCAGGAGATCTCGCGCGATTACGCCGGAAAGGACCTGGTGCTGATCGGCGTCTTGAAGGGAGCGGTGTTCTTCCTCTCGGACCTGATGCGGCAGCTCGTAATTCCAGTCGAGGTCGATTTCATGGCGGTCGCCTCTTACGGGTCGGCGACCAAGAGCTCGGGCGTGGTGCGCATCCTCAAAGATCTCGACGCGGTGATCGAAGATAGAGATGTGCTGATCGTCGAGGACATCGTCGACTCGGGGCTGACGCTGCAGTACCTGCTGCGAAACCTGGCGGGGCGGAGCCCTCGTTCGCTGGAGGTTTGCGCGTTGCTGATCAAGCCCGAGCGGCGCAAGGTCGAGCTCCGCACTCGGTACGTCGGCTTCGAGATTCCAAACCGGTTCGCGATCGGCTACGGCCTCGACCATGCCGAGCGCTACCGAAACTTGCCGTTCGTCGCTGCGTTGAAGGACTGAGATGGCTCGTGCAGCCCGTCAAATGGTCCAAACCCAGGTGCTACGCTTGAACATTCCGGCACCGAGGCCCATGCGCGGAAACCCCTTATGAGCAGGTTCTTCAAGAGCGCCGCCTTCCCGATCTTGATCGTCGTCGTACTGGCGTTCTTCGCCCAGAAGCTGATCGGGAACTCCAGCCACGCCCAGAAGCAGACGTTCGGGAATCTGCTGACCGAGCTCCAGGGCAATCAGGTCAAGAGCATGTCCATCCATACGAAGGACAACACGGTCGCCGTGACGCTCAACACGGGCCAGAAGTTCACCGTCGGCTATCCGGATGACTACGCGCAGACGCTGATCAACACCGCCCAGAAGGACATCCCGGGAGGCGGCGGCGGTCTCGACGTGCAGGGGAAGGCTTCAAATGGCTGGCTGTCGCTGCTGACCTACATCCTCCCGTTCGTGATCTTCATCGGGTTCTGGATCTTCCTGATGAACCAGGTCCAGGGCGGCGGCTCGAAGGTCATGTCGTTCGGCAAATCACGCGCGAAGCGGATGTCGGTCGATAGTCCGAAGATCACCTTCCGCGACGTGGCGGGCGTCGACGAGGCTGTTGAGGAGCTGCACGAGATCAAGGAGTTCCTCGAGAACCCGAAGAAGTTCCAGGCTTTGGGAGCGCGGATCCCGAAGGGGGTGCTGCTTTACGGCCCGCCGGGTACCGGGAAGACCCTGCTGGCGCGGGCCGTCGCAGGCGAGGCAGGGGTCCCGTTCTTCTCGATCTCGGGATCGGACTTCGTCGAGATGTTCGTAGGCGTCGGCGCCTCGCGCGTGCGTGACCTGTTCGAGCAGGCCAAGCAGAACAGCCCCTGCATCATTTTCATGGACGAGATCGACGCCGTCGGCCGTCATCGCGGTGCGGGACTGGGCGGCGGTCACGACGAGCGCGAGCAGACGCTCAACCAGCTGCTCGTCGAGATGGACGGCTTCGAGATGAAGGACAACATCATCCTGATCGCCGCGACGAACCGGCCGGATATCTTGGATCCCGCGCTGCTGCGCCCCGGACGTTTCGACCGCCAGATCGTCGTTGACAGGCCGGACCGGCTCGGTAGGAAGAAGATCCTGGAGGTCCACACGCGCGGCAAGCCGCTGGCGAGGGAAATCGATGTCGATGTCCTTGCGGGCCAAACACCCGGCTTCACGGGCGCCGATCTATCGAACCTCGTCAACGAGGCGGCGCTGCTGGCGGCGCGCAACGGCAAGCGCGAGATCGCCCAGGACGAGCTCGAGGAAGGGATCATGCGGGTGATCGCCGGCCCGGAGAAGAAGACCCGGGTGATGAGCAACAAGGAGCGCAAGATCACCGCCTATCACGAGATGGGGCACGCGATCGTCGCCCACTACCTGCCCAACTCCGATCCCGTCCACAAGATCTCGGTGATTTCTCGGGGACAAGCCCTGGGCTACACGATCTCCTTGCCGACCGAGGACAAGTTCCTGACAACGCGCGCCGAGCTCCAGGACACGATGTCGATGACGCTCGGTGGACGCGCCGCCGAGGAGATCATCTTCGGGGAGATCACGACAGGCGCCTCGAATGATCTGGAGAAGGTCACCGCCACCGCCAAGCAGATGGTGATGCGCTTCGGGATGTCCGAGAAGCTTGGTCCGCGCGTGTTCGGGCACGACCACGGCCAGCCCTTCCTGGGGCGCGAATTCAGCGCCGAGCCGGATTACAGCGACGAGATCGCACGGGAGATCGACGACGAGATCCGGCGGATCGTCGAAGCCGCGCACGTGCAGGCCAAGGACATCCTCGGCCGCAACCGCGACAGGCTCGAAAAATTGTCAGAGATCCTCGTCAAGCGCGAGACGATCGAGAAGGAGCAGTTCGAGGCCCTGCTCGACGGCCAGACTGAGGAAGAGGTGTTCGGCGCCGAGGCGCCGCCCCCGCCCGAGGTACCGATCCCGCCGCCCAGCGCCTCCGAGCGCTCGCCGGGGCGCGAGGGCCCGCGTCCGCTGCCGCGGCCGGGACTGGCCGGCGGGACGGCCGAATAGCTCGTCGACGATCGCCGCTTCGCAGCCTTAAGCGAGCAGCGGCAGGGCCGCGACCTCGAAATCGCGACTGACTGCGTGAACCTCGTCGGGCACGTGCGAGAGGTGGACGTTGGTCGTGAAGCCCATTTCAGGCGCGTCGAGTGGCCGGAAGAAGTCGTCGTAGTGGGTGGGGACGATCACCCGCGGCTCCAAGCGCCGCAGGATCCGTGCCCAGTAGTCGTTCGTGAAGCCCCGTCCCGCCACGCCGGCAAGGAAGTAATCGATCCCGCGTTCGTGAGGCCGGATCGCGTCGTCGATCAGGTTTGCTGAGCCCTGGTGATAGAAGCTGACACCGGCGACGTCGATCCGGATCCCATACACCTCGCCGCAGCGATAGGCGCCTGGGCTCAGGGCGTCGAGGTGCTCGCAGGTGAGCTCGCCGGCGAACGGCACCGCTAGCCCGAGGATCAGCTTCGAATGCAGACTCGGTGTGAAGCTGACCGTGAACGGCCCGAGCTCGCATGTCTTGTACGGCTCGACCTCGACGACCTGCTGCTCAAGCGCGTGGACCTGCATCAGCCGCGTCAGCGAGCTCGAGCCATAGGCCCGGCAGCCGAACCGCCGTGCGATCGCCGGCGCGTCGACGGCGTGATCGAAGTGCGTGTGCCCGACGAGGACGCCGACCACGTGTTCAAGCCCTCCCAGATGGCGTTCGATCCGCGCCGGGTCGGGAATCGCCGGCTCGCGCCGGATCACGGCTCCCAGCGACACGCGCGACACGTAAGGGTCGATCAGGAGCGTGTTTCCTTCGTATGTCATCGCGTACCCCGAGACCCCGAGCCAGCGCAGCTTTAGCGCCGCGGGAAGACCAAGCTCGCGGCTCTCGAGCTCGCGAAGCGCCTGGGCGTCGTGGCGCTCCTGGCTCCCGCGTTGCGCCACAAACCGCGCAAAGTCAGCGAGGTAACGTCCCGGAGCGAGGATGCTCAAGCTCGCAAGAATATGGCTCCCGCTCGCGATCGCCGTCGTGGCGGCGGTCCTGATCGTGCTCGGCCACGCGAGCGTCTCGTCGAAGGCGGACACGCATTCGGTCGAGTCAGGCGCGGGTGTGGTGCTGCTCGGGGTCGCGCTGATGGTGTGGATGATCAACTGGCTGTTTCGTCTGAGCCTTCAAAGCAACCGCGAGCGCGAGCAGGAAGAGGAGGCGCGGGAGTACTTCGACCGACACGGGCGCTGGCCTGATGAATAGGTTGGTGGAGGCCTTCCGGGTCATGGGCGTGGTCAACGTCACGCCCGACTCGTTCTCCGACGGTGGCCTGTACCTCGACTCCGAGAAGGCGATCGAGCACGGCCTCGAGCTCGCGCAACAGGGGGCGGACATCCTCGACGTCGGCGGGGAGTCGACGCGGCCGGGAGCGGCGCCGGTTCCCGCGGCGCGCGAGCGCGAGCGCGTGGTTCCCGTATTAGAGGGGCTCGCGTCCGCAAACACGGAAGCGCAGCTGTCGATCGACACGTCGAAGGCATCCGTGGCGCTGGCCGCGATCGAGGCGGGAGCGACGCTCGTCAACGACGTCACCGCGCTGCGGGGCGATCCGGGGATGGCGGAGGTGGTCGCGGAGCGCGGTGCGGACTGTTGCCTGATGCACATGCTCGGGGAGCCACGAACGATGCAGCAGGATCCACGCTATGACGACGTCGTTGTTGAGGTGCGGGCGTTCCTCGAGCAGCGGCTCGAATTCGCCATCGCCAACGGAATCGCGGAAGAGCGGATCCTGCTTGACCCGGGGATCGGCTTCGGCAAGACGCTGCTGCACAACCTCGAGCTGATCCGGCGCCTCGACGAGATCGCGTCGATCGGCCGACCGGTCGTGATCGGCACCTCACGTAAGTCGTTTCTAGGGATGCTCACGGGGACGACCGATCCCTACGACCGACTGCCCGGGACGATTGTCACCAACGTGGTCGCGTATCGGAACGGCGCGCGGATCTTCCGCGTCCACGACGTCGCCCCGGTGCGGGACGCGCTCAAGGTCGCTGCTGCTACGTTCGGCTAATGGCGCCCCCGGAAGCCGACGAGTTCGAGGACGACGAGGTAGAGGGCGAGGACGACGGGCATCCGGAGCCCGAGGTGACGATCGAGGTCAGCGGCCTTTCGCTGTTCACGCACGTGGGCGTGACGGAGGCCGAACGCGAGGTTGGCCAGCGACTCGTCCTCGACCTACGGCTCGACGTCGGCGAAGTTGACGCCACCGTAACCGACAGGATCGAGGACACGATCGACTACGGAGCGGTCTGCGAGCAGGCGAACCTCGTCGCGCAACGGCGGACGTACAAAACGCTCGAGCGGCTATGCGCGGCGATCGCCGACAACCTGCTCGAGCAGTTCGACGCGGAGTCGGTATGGGTTAAGGCCGCCAAGCCGGAACCGCCCCTGGCGCTCCCGGTCGAGGAGGTATCGGTCGAGGTCTGGCGCGAGGCAGAGGTGACTGACGCGGCATCCGCCTGGTCTTGGTCGGATGCCGGCGGAGGCTTGATGGCACCGATATCTGGGGCTCGGCTCAAACGTCGGCGACCGCCGGGGCAACCTGGAGGCAGCCGTCCGCGAGCTTCCAACTCACCGCGTAGCCGTTCTCGCCTCATCGAGCGTGTACGAGACGGAGCCGGTCGGGCTCGTCACCGACCAGCGCGACTTTCTCAACGCCTGCGTCCGGATCGAGACCGACCACGATCCCGAGGCGCTGCTCGACTCGTGCAAGGAGGTGGAGCGGATTCTGGGCCGAGAAGCCGGCGGCCCGCGCCACGGCCCGCGCGTGATCGATGTCGATGTGCTGCTGCTCGGGGCTCAGAGGTATCGCTCGGAGAGGCTCCGGCTTCCGCACGAGGAGGTCGCCGAGCGGCGCTTCGTGCTCGTACCGCTGCTGGAGCTCGACCCGGAGCTGAAGCTTCCAGACGGGACGCGACTGAACGACGTGCTCACGGCGCTCGAGCCCGGGCAGCGCGTGACCAAAGTTGGAGAGCCGCTCGTCTAGCTCGGCAGCGTTCCCCCGGGCATGTCGCCGTCGAAGTCGGGGAACAGCCGCTGCGCAGCCTCCGCAGACGGACGGCCCTCGATCAGCCGGCGAGCGTCGCCCACAGTCATCAGCAGCGCGACCGTCGAGAGAACCTGTAGATCGGCCGCGTTTGGGTTATCGGCGTCGCCCATCCGCCCATCGGCAATCCAGCCATCGATCATGTCGAGCTGTCCCGGCAGCTCGAGCAGATCGCTGCGGGCGACTTCGCTGTTCGTGCGATTTAGCCGCGCCGCCACCCGCGCGATCAGCGGCGCGCTGAGGCGCACCGCCGGGGCCGGCAGTCGCAGCCGAGAATGCTTGGAATAGCTGACCATCACTCCCGGGTTTCGAAGCATCCCCGCCCAGAGCACCTCGCGCGCGACCGGCTGGAAGACCGCATCACCCCAAGTCTCGGCCTCCTCGACACGCTCTCGCTCGGCGAGGTCGGACCGGAACGAGGCGCGGCTCGGCTACCAGCTCGTCGAGCCTGCGAATGATTGCCCGTGACCCGTGCACCTTCTCGGCGGCGCCCGGTGACGGCCCGCCATCACGGAGCGTCAGGCCAGGCACCGTCCGCCCTCCGAAGATGAGTCGCTGGCCAACCACCTGCAGCGGCGGCGGCCACTCGATCACCCGGTAATCGAGGCCCTTTAGCGACAGCGCCTTCTCGACTGCTGCACACGGATGTGAGCCGTGCACCACGTAGAGCCTCAAGCGCATCTCGCCCGGCAGCATATATTCCAGACGATGCTCCTCGTCGTCGATGTCGGCAACACGCAAACGCATTTCGGCGTCTTCCCGGACGGCGGCGCGGAGCCGACCGAAGATTGGCGCTTCGCGACGATTCGCGAGTCGACCCGCGACCAGCTCGGCGCGGCCCTCTCAAACCTGCTCGGGCTGCGGGGACTCGGCTTCGACGACATCGACGCCTCGATCGTCTCCTCGACCGTGCCCCAGCTCTCCGAGCAATGGACCTCGATGGCCGAGCGCTACCTGGGCCAGGAGATGCTGGTCGTCGGTCCTGCGATCAGGACCGGCATGCCGATCAGGATGGACAATCCCCACGAAGTCGGCGCCGACCGGCTGGTCAACGCGGTCGCCGCGTACGATCGCTTCAAGGGCGCGTGCGTGGTGGTGGACTTTGGCACGGCAATCACCTACGACGCTGTCTCGGCCGCGGGCGAATATCTCGGCGGGATCATCACCCCGGGTGCCGAGATCTCAATCGACGCGCTGTATGAGCGCGCCGCCAAGCTGCCGAAGGTGGAGCTCGCGGAGCCTCGTTCGCTGATCGGCAAGTCGACTGTCGACGCGATCCGCAGCGGGATCGCCTTCGGCTTCGCGGGGCAGGTCGAGGGGATCCTCAGAAGGCTGCGCGCCGAGCTGGGCGACGAGCTCAAGGTGATCCTCACGGGAGGTCTGGCTCGAGTCGTGGTGCCGCATGTCCGCGAGACGATCGACGAGGTCGATGACCTGCTGACCCTGGTTGGGCTCCGCCTGATCTGGGAGCGAAATCAGGCTGAGGAGTAGTCGGGGCCCGGGACCGGCACGTCGGGGGTCCGCGCCGCCGTCACCGCCAGGATCAGGAACGCGAGCCGCCGGCGATCGTTCGGATCCTCGGCCTGGATCGCGTCGTGGATGTCGATCAGGCGCCGGATCGCGGCGAACACAGGCGCGTCGTCAATCTCGTCGGGCACGTCGCATGCCAGTCGCGCAAGCGCGAGCATCTCGGTGGCGGCATCAACTCCCCGCATCGAAGCGATCGTTCCGACCAGCAGGAATTCCGAGACGCGGTCGAGCAGCGTATGGGGCGCCCGCAGTCGCTCGCCGACCGCCTCGCCCACGGGGACCAGCGGCTCGCCGGCGGCGAGCCGCAACGACTGGCCGGACGCGACCGACGCAATCTGCTCGATGCTCAGCCCCGCCTGGATCGCGCAGCGCAGCTGGAATGACGCCGCCATCGCGGTCATCCCGTACGGAGCGTCGCTGGCGAACAAGATCTGACCAGGAGGAACGAGCGCGAACAGCGTGAGCAGATCGGCGGGCATCCACCAGGCGGTGTCGAACAGCAGGTTGGGGTGGTCCGGGGCGGCGCGCCAGATCCACGAGAGGTCACAGATGCCGGCGTGCGCGAGGATCAGCCGGGCGTTCGGAAATTCAGCGGAAAGCTCGACGGCATGCAATCCGAGCGCTGGAATCCCGCGTCCCGCGTGAATCAGCACTGGCAGCGACCGGTCGTGCGCCAGCTCGATCAGCACGCGCACCTCCGCGTGGTCGAGCGTGAACTGCTCGGCGCGGGGATGGAGCTTGATCCCGCGCGCTCCTGCCGCCAGACAGCGCTCCGCCTCCCGGACGGCCCCGTCATGTGGGTTGACCCGGCAAAACGGGACGAGCAGCCCGTCGGATGCGAGCGCCGCCTCAATCACGGCGTCGTTGGCCAGCGGATAACCGTCAGGCTCGTGCATCGGGAAAACGAACGCGCCAAGGGCGTGCGCAGTCCGCAGACCCTCGAGCAGCTGCTCGGCGCTCTGGCGCATCCCGTCCGGATCGTTTTGGCCGATGTGCGTGTGCGCGTCGAACACCTCGATCTCGGGGACGCGCTGATGGACGATCTCGGTCCATGGGGCGAGTAGGGGACCAAGATCCATTGCCCCATTCGTACCATGAAAGCCATGACGGAGCTTCTGACCGAGCAGCGATCGCTGACTGACAGCTGGACGCTTGGCGGGGTCGAGATCCCCAACCGGGTGGTGCTCGCGCCGCTGGCCGGCATCGGCAACTGGTTCGTCCGCCTTCAAGCCAAGCGCTACGGAGCGGGCCTGGTGGTCTCGGAGATGGTCTCGAGCTTCGCGGTGCACTACCGCAACGAGCGAACCTGCAGGGAGCTCCTGCGCATCCACCCCGACGAGCATCCGGTCTCCGTGCAGCTGTTCGGGCACGACCCTGACGTGATGGCGTCTGCGGCCGAGCGCGTGGCGCAGGCCGGCGCCGACCTGATCGACCTCAACATGGGCTGTCCGGTTCCGAAGGTGTGCAAGACCGGCGCTGGAGCGGCGCTGCTGGAGGATCCGGACCGCGCCATCGCGCTCGCCAAGGCCGCGGCCAAGGGGAGCGGGCTCCCGGTAACGGTCAAGCTGCGCTCGGGCCAGCGCCCGGGGGACGACAGCGGGATCAGAGTGGCCCGCGAGCTGGCCGAACACGCCGACGTCGCCGGCCTGTCCCTGCATCCCCGCCATGCCTCGCAGCGCCACAGCGGCTCACCCGACTACGAGCTGGCGCGCGAGTTGGTGCAGGAGCTTCCGATACCGGTGCTCATATCCGGCGGGCTTCAGACCGCGCCGAAGGCGCGTGCGGCGTTCGATCAGACCGGTGCGACCGCGGTTCTGCTCGCGCGCGGGTCGCTCGGTAACCCGTGGTTGTTCGAGGAACTCCTCGGGCGCCGGGACGAAGAGCAGGCGCCCACAAAAGAGGAGATCCTGGCCGAGCTCGACTGGGTGATCGAGCGCGCTTGCGAGCACCTCGGACGAGAGCGGGCAGCTCGCTACCTGCGCAAGTTCTACCCGTGGTACGTCGAGCGGCTCGGCGGGACGCGCAAGCTCCAGGCCGAGGTTCAGCGCGCGCCGAGCACTGAACGGGCGCGGGAGTTGATCGGCCGGTAGTAGGCTGCCGCCCGGTGAGCGGGTGCGCAGCGAGGAGGGTGGCGGTCGGTGCCGTGCTGGCGCTGGCCCTGGCCGTGGCTCCGGCTGCCGCAGCGCAGGTGCAGCCTTACGGCACGAACGACTTCGGGGGCTTTCGAAACATCCTGCCCCCGGGGACCAACGGTCTGGTCGACGCAAGCCAGCTGGCGGCGTACGAGGTCAACCACAACAACCGCCCGCCGCATAACGATGACCAGCTGGCGATGTACTCGAACCTGACGACGGCGGCGCCGGGGATCACCAGCGCGACGATCCCCGACTTCTATAAGGACGCGACGTTCGGGGTGCCGGCTGGACAAGTGGGCACCACCGAATCGCCCGAGCCCGGGGTCACGATCGTGTGGGACAAGCAGTTCGCGGTTCCCCACATCTACGGCGACACGCGCGCCCAATTGATGTATGGGATCGGTTGGGCGACTGCCGAAGATCGCCTGTTCTTCATCGACGTCCTCCGGCATGCCGGTCAGGGGGACCTCGCGCAGTTCGCGGGCGGCTCGAACGTGTCGATGGACGAGAGCGTGTGGGCGAGCGAGCCCTACACGCAACAAGACTTGACCAACCAGGTCGACTTCGGATTGGGGCACTCGCCCTACGGCCAAGCCGTTCTCAGCGATGCCCAGAGCTACGTCAACGGAATCAACGCGTACATCGCGAAGGCGAGCAACCCGCTGTACAGCGCGATGATGCTTCCGGCGGAGTACGCCGCGCTGGGCACCCTTCCGCAGCCGTTCACGCTCAACGATCTGGTCTCGATCGCGACGCTGGTCGGCGGGATCTTCGGAAAAGGGGGCGGCAGCCAGCTCTCAAATGCGTTGCTCTACGAGCGCCTGAAGCAGAAGTTCGGCTCCGAGCACTACGGGATCCCGGGGTCGCCGGAGCGCGCGACGCGGCCCCTTCCGGCCCACGCCACACGCCGCACACACGGCCGGCATCGGACCGCAGGGGTCAGCGACCTGTCCGGCTTCGGAACCCTGATGAGCTTCGTTGACCCGTCGGACCCGGAAGCCCCGACCACGGTGAGGGGCAAGTCATTCCCCTACCAGGTGCTCCCCGTGCCGAGCCATAAGGTAAGGCGCACGATCGCTCTGCCAGACCCCGGCTCCGTCCGATTCGTCAACCACGTCGTCGGCGGCGCGGCGCCCGCCAGCGACCGAGGCGCGACGTCGCTTCGCGGCCTGCTCGCCTTCCCGCGCTCGGACTCGAACGCGCTGCTCGTCAGCGCTGCCCACAGTTCCACCGGCCATCCGCTCGCGGTGATGGGGCCGCAGGTCGCTTATTTCACGCCTGAGATCCTGATGGAAGAGGACATCCACGGCCCTGGTGTCGACGCCGACGGAGCGGCCTTCCCCGGAGTGAACCTTTACGTCGAGCTCGGCCATGGCCGCGACTACGCCTGGTCGGCCACGTCCGCGGGCCAGAACATCATCGACACGTTTGCGGTCCCGCTGTGTAACCCGGGCGGTGGCGCCGCCTCGACCAGCTCCAACTACTACCTGCTCCGCGGTCAGTGCGTGCCGATGGAGACGCTGACCCGCTCGGAAAGCTGGAAGCCGAACTTCGCCGACATGACCTCGCCCGGCTCGATCACGCTCCAGACACAGCGAACGGCGTATGGAATCGTGATCGCCCGCGCGACGGTCAAGGGACGACCGGTGGCATACACCAACCTGCGCTCGACCTACATGCACGAGCTCGACTCCGCCGCCGGCTTCTACCTCCTCAACGACCCGAACGCGATCCGCAGTCCGCAGGACTTCTTCAACGCCGCCAACCAGATCGAGTACACGTTCAACTGGTTCTACACCGACGATAAGCACATCGCCTATTTCAACTCGGGCCTCAACCCCGTGCGCGCACGCCACACCGACTCGCTGTTCCCGAGCTGGGCACGCGACGCCTGGCGGGGCTATCAGGGCGCCGCGGTGACGACGCCGGACAGCCTCACCGAGCAGCGAACGCCTGAGAACGCCCACCCGCACGTGATCGACCAGTCATACCTCACGAGCTGGAACAACAAGCAGTCCCCCGGTTACAACGACACGTCGACCGCCCAGGAATTCGCCTCCGTCTACCGCTCGCAGCTGCTCGACAAGAACATCAACCACTACCTGCGCCTCCGTGGCGGCAAGATCACGCTAGCCGACCTGATCAACGCGATGGGTAACGCCGGGACGGAGGACCTGCGCGGTGTGGAAGTGCTGCCCTACGCGCTGCGGATCATCGGCCACCCCGGCGATCCGACACTCGCCCGCGCCGTCAGCGAGCTGAAAGCATGGGTCGCCTCAGGGGCTCACCGGATCAACCGTGCGCACCCCGGGACGAGCGGCAGCTATGACCAGAGCGATGCCGTGCGGATCATGGATGCCTGGTGGCCGCTGCTGATCAAATCGGAATTTGAGCCGGTGCTCGGTGCGCAGTTGCTGGGCCAGATCGAGACAGATTTTCCGATCAACGACCAGCCTGGCCACGGAACCTCGGGCAATCACCTCGGTTCCTCCTGGGACGTCGGCTTTTACGGGATCGTTCAAAAAGACCTTCGCAAGGTGCTGGGCAAGCGGGTGCTCGGTCCGTTGAACCGGATCTACTGCGGCAGGGGCTCGCTGAAGCGCTGCCGCGCCGCGCTCCAGAGCTCGCTGCGAGCGGCGATCGCCGAATCTCCAAGCCAGGTGTATCCGGCCGACAGCGTCTGCAAGGCCGGCGATCAGATGTGCTCCGACGCGATCCAGTTCCGGGTCGTGGGGGCGGTGAGCCAACCGCTGATCGAGTGGATCAACCGCCCGACGTTCCAGCAGGCGGTCTCCGTGCAGGGACACGGCCCGCGGTAGGCGAGCGCGCGGGTCCCCGCGCGCGCGACCTGGCGCCGCGCACCGACCTGGTTCCAACGCGACCGGCTACATGGATGAAAGCCCCAATAATTGGGGGTTTCATCCATCTCGGCCGCGGGACTGCCGAAAAACGGCTCGGCCGTCGGCGTGCAGGGACACGGCCCGCGGTAGGCGAGCGCGCCGGATCGAATCTTCGCGCAGCCCATTGCACCGTGTTAAGGTGCGTCCGATGGGAGGAGGTTGGCGAGTGGCGAACGGCGCGGACCGGCGGGTCGCGCTGACTGCGCTTGCGTTGGTCGCGGTTTCGGGCGCGCTCCTGATCCACGGCCAGGCGGCGGCGAGCGCTGGCCATAAGCATGGCCGCGGGCTGCCGGCGCTGAGCGTGAAGCTGCTCAGCAGCGGGCAGCGGCCGATCCTCCGCACGGGGCGCATCAGGGTGAGGGTGCGCACGCGCCACCCGGGCCTCCTCCGGGTGTACGCCACCGCGCGGGTCGCCGGCCGTCCAGCGAGCACGATCGTGCTCACGCGGACCGCGACGGTGAGGATCAGGCGGCCGGGCAAATGGCGGACGCTCACGCTGAAACTCGTAAGGGCCGGCCGCCAAGCGCTCTCCGGGTGCGCGAGCAGTCGCTTGCTGCAGGCCCGCGCCGCGCTCCTGCACGGCAAGCGCCACACGCCGGGCAGGCAGGCCCGCAGCGCGCGACGCCGACTCGCGGTGGTCGCGAGCTTCTGCTCGCGCTCCCCAGCGAGCGGCGGTGGCGCCACGGCGAAGCCGATTTCCTACTCGGCGCCGAACGCCGATCGCTGCGACGTAATCGACCCAGCGGTCTGCCTGCAGCCGTTCCCGAACGACTACTTCACGGTCCCTGACAAGACGACCCACACCGGGATTCGCGTCGACCTCAACATCCTCTCGATGCCGGCAAACAAGGCGGGCAAGCCGATCGACCCGGGCGACATCAACCGCAACGACGGCTTCAGTCCCGGCTCACCGATCGTGACCCACGTGCCCGGCCTCGACAATCCGCAGGCAGTAGCGAAGACCGGAATCGTCCCGATCAACGATCTCGCCCGCGCCTACGACGCCAGCCAGCCGGTCGTCGTGATCAACGCAAAGACGCTCCAGCGGCAGCTGATCTGGGCCGAGATCGACGCCAACGCAACAACGCCAGCGGACGTCAACCTGATCATCCGTCCCGCGGTCAATCTTTTGGAGGGGACCCGCTACATCGTCGCGCTGCGCAACCTGCGTGATCGCAACGGGAGCCTGCTGCAGCCAAGCAGCGGCTTCCGCCTCTACCGCGACCGCGTGATCACGACGAACAAGACGATCGAGGCGCGCCGTGCGCACTTCGAGAGCATCTTCAACACGCTCGCGCAAGCCGGCGTCGACCGCGATTCGCTGTATCTCGCATGGGACTTCACGGTCGCCAGCGAGCACAGCCTCTCTAACCGCCAGCTGACAATCAGAAACGATGCCTACAAGCAGCTCGGCGACACGAGCCTCACCGACCTCAAGGTCGAGGGCAAGGCGCCGAGCTTCCAGGTCACGAACGTCACCGATAACCCGTCGGGCATGCCGGAGATCGCGCGCCAGGTTCAGGGCACGTTCACGGTCCCCTGCTACCTCAACCTCCCCGGCTGCCCGAGCGGGAGCCGCTTCCTGTACGCCAGCTCCACCGGTGACACCCCGACGTGGATTCCAGGCAACACGATGACCGCCAAGTTCAGCTGCAACATCCCACAGGTGGCGATGCAGCAGGGCGGCGCGCGCGTCTCCCTGTACGGCCACGGCCTGTTCGGCAGCCGAGACGAGATCAACCAGCAGCAACTCCAGGACTTCTCGCAGGGCCACGACATCGTCTTCTGC
Source organism: uncultured Solirubrobacterales bacterium (assembly GCA_963849295.1). Lineage (GTDB taxonomy): Bacteria > Actinomycetota > Thermoleophilia > Solirubrobacterales > Solirubrobacteraceae > Palsa-465. The sequence continues at coordinate 150,275 of CAWKGU010000010.1, read as the reverse complement.
GCGACCGACTGGGTCGGGATGGCCTGTACCGACCTGCCGCCGACCGACCCGCAGAGCGCCGAGGCGCTGTTCACCGACTACGTGCTAACGGGCCATGTCCCCCCGACGCCGGACTGCGACGTCCCAACAGCGATCGCCGACGAGACCGACCTCTCCAACTTCCCGACGCTCGTCGACCGCGTCGACCAGGCGTTCGTCAACTTCATGTACCTCGGACGCCTACTGATCCATCCGCAGGGGTTCGCCAGTAACGCCGCCTTCCACGATGCGCATGGCAACAGCCTGCTCGACACCTCGCACCTGTACTACGACGGCAACAGCCAGGGCGGAATCTTCGGTGGCTCGCTGATCGCGCTCGAGCCCGACATCACGCGTGGCGTGATCGGCGTTCCGGGCATGAACTACAGCCTGCTGCTTCAGCGCTCGAGCGACTTCGGCACGGGCCAGGCGCCGCATCCGGACCCGACCGATCCGGGATCGTTCATCCCCCAGTACGCCTACCCGCTTTACCAGGCGTACCCAAACGTGCTTCAGCGACAGCTGATCCTCTCGCTGATGCAGCAGATGTGGGATCACTCCGATCCCGACGGGCTCGCGTGGCACATGACGTCGGACCCGCTGCCCGACACGCCCGCGCATACGGTGCTGATGCAGGGTGGCCTCGGCGACCACCAGGTCACACAGTTCGCCGCCGAGGTCGAGGCGCGCACGATCGGCGCGCGGATCCGGCTGCCGTGGGCCGACCCGGGACGCGATCTCGACGTCGGCGGCGTCCCGTACGGCCTCAGCCCGATCCAGGCCTTCCCCTGGGGCGGATCGGCTTACACGCTGTGGGATATCGGCCCCCAACGCAGCACCCCGTGTCCGGCTGGCGACACCCCCTGCGGCACACCGCCCCCGCCGCTGACCAACACCCCCCCCGCGATCGGCGAGGACCCGCACGAGTGGCCGCGCCGGTCGTCGCTCGCGCAGGCCCAGAAGTCGGCGTTCCTGGAGCCCGACGGCAGCGTGATCGACCCCTGCGGCAGCAAGCCTTGCTACGCGGGAGCCTGGACTGGTCCCTAAAGCCGCAGCCCTTGCGATCGCGGCGCTTCTGAGCCCCGCGGGGGGCTATCACGGCCCCTATCACCATGGTCACGCCGCGCAATTCAAGGTGGGCGCCGCCGTCGGCGATTTCACGCCTCCTTCGCAAGGGCAGGCGCCTGGGGGAAACGACCCAGCCGACTGCTCGAGCAACTCGGGCTTCAGCGGAGCACGCCCGTTCGCGTTCATCGAGCCCTACATGGACCTCAAGCACGACGGCCACTACGACGGGCCGACCGATGTCACGAATCCCTCGGGCGTCTTCCCGGGCGATCCCTACGTCGACTGCAACCACGACGGCCGCTGGGACGGCAACCTGCTGGGCGGCGGCTCGAGCACGCCCCGGTTCTTCGACAAGGTCGCCGACCCTGTCACCGCCCGGGCGATGGTTGTTTCCAACGGCACGGAGTCGCTCGCCGTCGAGGTTGTCGACCAGGAGGGGCTGTTCAACGTCTACCAGCAGCAGATTCGCGCCAGAGTGGCTGCCGACGGCTACCGGCTGAACGACATCTTCATCTCCGCGACCCACGACGAGTCGGCACCGGACAGCCTCGGCCTCGGCGGGGTGACCGCCACCACGTCGGGCGTCAACAACTTCTGGGTGCAGTACATGGTCGCCCAGAGCGCGAAGGCGATCGAGCACGCCTACCAGGCGATGCGCCCGGCGCGCATCCGCTACACGGAGGTGCTCGAGCCGCACAACCTGCGCCAGTGCTGGTCGTCCTATCCATTCATCGACGACCAGCACGTGCCGGTCCTTGAGGCGGTCACGACTGGCCGCCATCCGAAGGCGATCGCGACGCTCGCAAGCGTCAGCCAGCACGCGGAGACGCTCGGCTTCAACGGCGGCACGCCGAGCCTCGACGAGCAGAAGCGGTGGGTCTCGGCCGACTGGGTCAACTTCTTCCGGACCACGCTTGAGCAAAAGCTCGGTGGAATCGCGATCGAGATGGCGGGCGCGGTCGGGTCGGTCGAGAGCCCCGAGGTCTACGGCACGCAGATCAGCCGGACGCCGCAGCAGTTCGTCGACGCGAGTCATCCGGCCGGCTGCCGCACCCTGTTCCGAGTCGGAGCGCAAACCGACGCCGCCGGAAAGCTTCACGTGGCGCTTGGCTACGACGGCGAGACGAAGGTGTTCGGCGAGGATATGGCCCGGCCGATCATCAAGGCCCTCAGATCAGGCGCCTACTCCAACTCCCACTCGAGCGAGCTGTGGGGCGAGCGCGCCAACATCTGCATCCCGCTTCAGAACCTGCTCTTCGCTGCTGCCGCGACGGCCGGCGTGTTCGCCGCGCGCCCAGGCTACAACGGCAACTGCTCGCAGCAGGAGCCGGTGCTCCCAGATGGCTCGACAAGCGGCTCGGACGTCCAATCCCAGGTCGCTGCGTTCGGGATCGGCGATGGGGAGTTCATCTCCGTTCCGGGCGAGGTGTTTCCGTTCACGTTTCTGCGTGGGTTCCTGGGGCCGCAGGACATGCCCGACAGCTCGCAGCCGCTGCCGCCATGGGTGATTACGCACATGCACGCCCGCTTCCGGTTCATCGACGGGCTCGCCGAGGACATGGTCGGCTACATCTTCCCGGCGGGCAACGCGGTGGGGATCCCGACGACCTCCAACCCCAACCCGTCGGGCACCGACCGCTTCGGCTGTGGGCACTCCGATGATTCAGAGGCGGCATCGGCGCAAGCCGGGAACATCATCGGCGCGGCGCTGGTAAAGATGCTCGACGCGCACGACGGTGCGCCCGAGACGATCGTCACCGGGCGATACGTGCTGCCGGGTGGCTCGCTCTCGCGCGACCCCCTTGGTGGCCCGGAAGAGCTCAAGTGCAACACGGACAAGACCTTCACCGCCGCCAAGCACACTGCGGTCGCAGTCCAGTTGTCGAGCGGCAAGCGAATCAAGCCCACTGCCTGGATGTCGCTCAGCGGCATGCCGCAGAAGCATCCGGATCGCGACACGCGAGGCTATTTCGACTCGCGCGGGCGACGCGTATGGCTCGACGTGTTCAGCTGATCGCGATCGCAGTCGCGCTGGTCGTGCCGGCGCCGGCACGAGCGTCCGGATTTCTGGCCGGCGCGGCGACGATCGACTCTACGCCACCGGCCGCTGGAACGTCCGCCGGGGCACTCGCCGACAAGGAATTCGGACCGAGCGCGTCGAGCTGCCCGAAGTCGCTGTACCCCGACGAGGGGCTGTTCGCGCTCCAGGAGCCGACGGGCCCAGGCGGCTACTGCGACGCGAACGCGAACGGGCGCCGCGACCAGCTCTACGCCGACAACGGCAAGGGCGCTGTGACCGGGGTTCACGACCCGCTCGAGGTACGCGCGTTCGCCATCTCGGATGGCAATCACAGGCCCGTCGTGTACGCGTCGGTCGACCAGATCGGGATCTTCGACTACTACACCGAGGCGGCCCGGGCCGATCTCATCGACACCTACAAGGTCAACGCCGACCTGGTCGTCTCCGCCGACCACAACGAGAGCTCGCCCGACAGCATCGGGCTCTACGGCGCGTACGCCGAATTCGAGGGGATCGGCATCCGCTCGGGGATCGACGAGTACTACATGCGCTTTCTAGAGGACCGGATCGCGCGCGCCGCCGCTGACGCGGTGCACAACATGCAGCCCGCCAACCTGTACGCCCTCCAGGTGGAGGGCAAGCTTCCGCCCGGCGCCAGCGGCGACCATTACCCGCTGCTAGCAGGGCATGTCGCAGCGCATCTCCGACCAGTTTCCGACGTCGGTGGCGTTGCCTGGAGACGATCGCGTCGCCGCGGTCGACACGAAATTGGGTGTGCTTCAGGCGCGCACCGCGAACGGAACCCCGATCTTCACCGTGATGAGCCTCGCCGCCCACAACCAGGAGATGGGGAACGCGGGCACCGGACTGAGCGCTGACTGGCCGGGCGCCTTTGAGCACGCGTTCGACGCTACCCACCCCGGCGTCGCGATCTACCTCGTCGCCGACAACGGGTCCGAGGAGGACCCCGAGTCATACCCGCCGGTCATCAAGAACGGCTCCGAGAACCACTCAAACCAGGCCACGCAGTTCATCCAGGCGCAGGCGACCGGTCAGCGCTTTGCGAGCATCGTCTCGGCGGTCGCGCCAGCCGCGCAGCAGTTGCACGCAGGGCCGGTCACGCTGACCCGCAAGCAGATCTGCGTCCCGCTCGAAAACAACGGCTTCGTGGCGCTCGCGGCGGCGGGCGAGTTCGGGCTGCGCCAAGGCTATATCTGCGATCAGCACAACAAGCCGGAGCAGCCGATCCCCAATGGATCGGTGATTCCCACCGCCTCGAGCAAGTTCCGCACGTTCGTCGGCTATACGGACATCGGTCCGGACCTCCAGCTCATCGACATCCCTGGGGAGGCGTTCCCTGCGCTGATCCTCGGCAGTCCGTTCGGCGTTGAGGACGAGAGCTGCAATCTGCCCAACCCCGCGGTACCGATCTGGCACGCGCGGGCCCCTTATCGCTTCTCGGTGGGGCTCGCCGATGATCTGCTCGGCTACCTGATCCCGGCGTGGGGATTCGCCAGCGGAACCCCTGGCCTGTTCACGCCGAATGTCTGCTCGCAGGATCTCCACGGTCACGGACACAAGCTCGAGTCCGAGTCGGTTGGGCCGACCGGCGCGAACGAGATCGCGGGCGAACTGTCGGGCCTGCTCGGCGCCGAGCCCGACGCCACCGCGCACATCGTCCAGGGGCGCTATGTGCTTGCCGACGGCTCGCTCTCCCGCTGGCCGACGGGCGCGGTCGGGGTGCTGCTGACACAGTCAGGAAGGCTGATCGGCGCGCCGCGCACCGCAGGTTTCGGCCGCCGCGCGGTCGATCAGACCGGGGTGTTCATGGACTACGACGGACAACCTCAGGCATCGCCCGACATCACGACCCGGGGGATCGTCGTCATCGGCCGGGGCGGATGTCCGATCGCGCGCTATTACGTCGATGTGTTCCCGGCCTTCGCCCAGCATGGCGTGCTCGGCCACAAGGTTCCCGAACCGGCGGTCATTCCTCGCCGCGCGTGCAGGGGGACCAAGCTCCAGCCGCTCGCGGCCGCCGGCGCCGGTCTGGCGGTGAGCCGCGCCGGCGCGCGGCTGGCGCGAAGCCGCGGGCCCGTTCGCGGTGGCGGCCCCCAGGCTTGCCTGCCACGGACGGCTACGCGCCCCGCGGCTGATCGTCACCCGCCGCCGCGGACGCGCGATTCCCGGGGCCTGCGGCCGGCGCCGGGCAAGGATCGCCCGCGTGACCGTGCAACTCGCAAAATCGAGCACGCAGCAGCTGTTGCACGGGCGAATCCCTCGATGGCGGCGTGACCGTCCGAGCGTTCGATACGGACGGCCTCAGCGCAGTCCTCAAGCTCCGCTAAGAGGTTCCTCCGCGGGGCATCCGGCCCCGCGTTCTGAACGAGTAACTCGGCGTCTGGCCTCGCTTGACTGCTCGCCTGCGGCTCGCTCTATACTCATCCGCCCGCGCGAATCGAAAGCGCGTTTCCCGCCCTCGCGAGCGGGTTTTTTGTCGTCTAGACAGGACCAACGAACCACCCGAAGCAATGCCCAAGGACTATGTGATCACAGCCGAAGGGCTCGCCAACCTGAAGGCCGAGCTCGAGCACCTGTCGACCACGCGGCGCCGCGAAGTCGCCGCCCGGATCAAGGAGGCGAGGGAATTCGGCGACATCTCCGAGAACGCCGAGTACGACGACGCCAAGAACGAGCAGGCGATGCTCGAGGCAGACATCGCCAAGCTCGAGGAGAAGCTGCGCTCGGCGACCGTGATCGACGCTACCGAGCTGGGCACCGATGTCGTGCGTGTCGGGTCGATCGTCCACGTCAAGGGCGAGGACGGCAAGTCGACGAAGTACACGATCGTCGGCTCCGCCGAGGCCTCCCCCGCGGAGCTGAAGCTCTCGAACGAGTCGCCGATCGGCAAGGCGCTGCTCGGCCGAAAGCGGGGAGAAGAGGTCGTGGTCACGACGCCCCGGGGCGAGCGCAAGCTCAAGGTCACGAAGATCGACGTCGCTTCGAAGTGAGTCCCGCATGTCGATGAGCTCCTCGCGGCGCGGCGGGCAAAGCTCGAGGCGCTGCGAGCAGCGGGAGTCGATCCCTTCCCGCACCAGTTCGAGAACGTCGTGCCGATCGCGGCGGTCCGCGCCGCGCATGACGAGCTCGATCCTGGCGCGGAGACCGATGAGCGCCATCGCGTCGCCGGCCGGCTCGCGGCGCGCCGCGGCCAGGGCAAGATGGCGTTTCTCGACCTCGTCGATCGTTCCGGGCGGATCCAGCTCCAGGCCCGGGTCGATGAGCTAGGGGAGCGAGGAGCTCGAGCGGCTGCTCGAGCTCGACCTCGGCGACCTGATCGGAATCGACGGAACCGCGTTCGCGTCGCGCCGCGGCGAGCTGACGTTGCGCATCAGCTCCTACGCGCTGCTCGCCAAATCATTAAGACCGCCGCCCGAGAAGCATCACGGCCTCACCGACGTGGAGACTCGCTTCCGCCACCGCGAGCTCGACCTGATCGCCAACGAGGAAGCGCGCGAGCTGTTCATCGAGCGCGCGCGAGTCATCACCGAGATTCGGCGGTTCCTCGACGGCGAGGGCTTCGTCGAGGTCGAGACGCCGGTGCTCCAGCCAGTCTATGGCGGCGCGCTGGCACGGCCGTTCGTCACCCATCACAACGCGCTCGACCGCGACCTGTACCTGCGGATCGCCACCGAGCTCTACCTCAAACGCCTAATTGTGGGCGGGCTGGAGCGGGTCTACGAGCTCGGCAAGGACTTCCGCAACGAGGGCCTCTCGCCAAAGCACAACCCCGAGTTCACGATGCTCGAGTGGTACGAGGCCTACTCGGACTACCTGGGTGTCGCGGCGCGCTTCGAGCGCCTGACCGAGGCCGTGGGGCTCAGGGGGCCCTGGCGCCGCGAATCCCTCAGCCAGGCGATCCATACCCGCACCGGCGTCGACATCGACAGCGAAGACCTACCGGGCCAGATGCGCGCGAACGGGATCGAGGTTCCCGAGGATGAAGACCGCCCCGGTCTCGTGGACGAGCTCGTGACCAAGCACGTCGAGCCGACGCTGATCGAGCCGACGCTGCTGCTCGATTACCCCGTCGCGCTGTCGCCGTTCGCCAAGCGCCACCGCTCCCGGGACGGGTACGTGGAGCGCTTCGAGGCGTATGTCGGGGGGATCGAGATTGCCAACGCGTTCTCAGAGCTCAACGATCCCGACGAGCAGCGCGCGCGCTTCGAGGCCACCGGACAGCCGGTCGATGAGAGCTTCCTGCAGGCGCTCGAGCAGGGGATGCCGCCCACCGGCGGGATCGGGATCGGGATCGATCGCCTGGTGATGGTGCTCACCGGCAGCCCGTCGATCCGCGAGGTCGTTTTGTTTCCCGCCCTGAGGGATTAATTAAGGCCTGGCCGCATGCGGCCAGGCCCCGGCGGCGCATGCGCCGCCGGCGGGCCGGCACATGTGCCGGCCCGAACGACATAAGAACGACGTGTGAACAACCGCACACTGCGGGAATTCGGTTGCGCAGGGACGCGGAACCCTGTTGGTAAACTTGCCCATGGCCCCGGTACGAGACCGTTTTACTCATCCAATGCGGCCCGCCAGCCGAATAGATGGGTGCGACGGAATCTTCGGCGTCCCCGCGTACGGAAAACACCGCCCCCGACTCCCTCGGTTCACCTCCTAGCATTAGAGAAGGATCATGTTCGAGCGATTCACAGAACGAGCCCGACAGGTCGTCGTCCTGGCGCAGGAAGAGGCGCGGACGCTCAAGCACAACTACATCGGCACCGAGCACATTCTGCTTGGCCTGCTGCGCGAAGAGGAGGGGCTCGCCGCGCGTGTGCTGGAGTCACTCGACATCACCGTGGAGCGCGTGCGCGCCCAGGTGGTGCGGATCGTGGGCTCCGGCGAAGAGGTCACCTCCGGGCAGATCCCGTTCACCCCGCGCGCCAAGAAGGTCCTGGAGCTCGCGCTGCGCGAGGCGCTTTCGCTCGGCCACAACTACATCGGCACCGAGCACATCCTGCTCGGCCTCGTCCGCGAGAACGAGGGCGTAGCCGCCCGCATCCTGCTCGACTTCGACGCCGACTCAGAGAAGATCCGCAACGAGGTGATCCGGATGCTGTCCGGGCCCTGGCAGCCGCCAGCGCGGCTCGGGCGGCGGTGCCGGCGGCGGCCCGGCGGCCCAGGGCGAGGGCAAGAAGTCATCGAAGCTGCTCGACCAGTTCGGTCGCAACCTGACCAAGCTCGCCGCCGAGGCCAAGCTCGACCCGGTCGTCGGACGCGAAACCGAGATCGAGCGGATCATGCAGATTTTGTCCCGTAGGACGAAGAACAACCCTGTCCTCGTTGGCGAGCCCGGCGTCGGCAAGACGGCCGTCGTCGAGGGCCTGGCGCAGCGGATCACGAACGCCGACGTCCCGGAGCTGCTGAAGGGCAAGCAGATCTACACACTGGACCTGGCGGCCCTCGTGGCCGGCTCGAAGTACCGGGGCGAATTCGAGGAGCGCCTGAAGAAGGTGATGAAGGAGATCACCCAGCGCGGCGACATCATCCTGTTCATCGACGAGCTCCACAACCTGGTGGGAGCCGGCGCCGCCGAGGGCGCGATCGACGCCGCCTCGATCCTCAAGCCGGCGCTCGCGCGCGGCGAGCTGCAGACGATCGGCGCGACGACGCTCGAGGAATACCGCAAGTACCTCGAGCGCGACTCCGCGCTGGAGCGGCGCTTCCAGAAGATCACCGTCGACCAGCCGACGACCGAGGAGACCGTCCAGATCCTGAAGGGGCTGCGCGACCGCTACGAGCAGCACCACAAGGTCCAGATCACCGAGGAGGCCTTGGAGGCAGCCGCCGACCTGGCCGACCGCTACATCTCAGACCGCTTCCTGCCCGACAAGGCGATCGACCTGATCGACGAGGCGGCATCGCGGATGCGGATCAAGTCGATGACCTCCCCGCCCGTCTACCGCGAGCTCGAGGACGAGATCGAGGAGACACGGCGCGCCAAGGAGGAGGCGATCGAGTCCCAGGAGTTCGAGAAGGCCGCGAACCTGCGCGACAAGGAGCGACGGCTGACGCAGAAGAAGCGCGAGCTGGCCGAGCAGTGGGAGGCCGGCGAGTCGACCGAGCGTCCCTCGATCGGCGAGGAGGAGATCGCCGACATCGTCTCGATGTGGACCGGCATCCCCGTGTTCAAGCTGACCGAGGCCGAGACCGCGAAGCTGATGCGGATGGAGGACGAGCTCCACAAGCGCGTGATCGGCCAGCACCCCGCGATCGAGGTCGTCTCCAAGGCGATCAGGCGCTCGCGTGCCGGGCTCAAGGACCCGAAGCGGCCGACCGGATCGTTCATCTTCCTCGGGCCTTCCGGCGTCGGGAAGACAGAGCTCGCGCGGACCCTCGCCGAGTTCCTGTTCGGCGACGAGGAGACGATGATCCGGATCGACATGTCCGAGTACATGGAGAAGCACGCGGTCTCGCGTCTGGTCGGCTCGCCCCCGGGCTACATCGGATACGACGAGGGCGGCCAGCTGACCGAGGCTGTCCGGCGCAAGCCCTACAGCGTGCTGCTGCTCGACGAGATCGAGAAGGCGCACCCGGACGTGTTCAACATCCTCCTGCAGATCCTGGAGGACGGTCGTCTGACCGATGCCCAGGGACGGACGGTCGACTTCCGGCACTGCATCGTGATCATGACCTCGAACATCGGGGCGGCCGAGATCGCGCGCAACACGCCGCTCGGGTTTGCCGTCTCAGACGACGAGACAGGGATCACCTACGACGACATGAAGAACCGGATCATGGGAGAGCTGAAGAAGGTCTTCCGACCCGAGTTCCTCAACCGGATCGACGAGGTGATCGTCTTCCACAAGCTCACAAAGGACGAGATCAAGGAGATCGTCGAGCTGCTGTTGCGGCGAATCCGCGAGTCGATGGCCGAGCGCGAGCTCCAGCTCGAGCTCTCCGAGAGCGCCAAGGACATGCTCGTCGAGAAGGGCTGGGACCCGGCGATGGGCGCGCGGCCGCTGCGGCGGGCGATCCAGCGCTACGTCGAGGATCCGCTTGCGGACTTCGTGCTTCGCTCAAACGTGCCCGAGGGATCCACGGTCCTCGTCGAGCCCGCCGAGGCGGAGGATCCCGAGGAGCGCGACGTCAAGCTCACCGTGATCGAGCCCGCGCCGAAGCCCACGCCGGTCGGGGTGGGCGCGTCGGACGGCGGCTCGAGCGAGGAGGGCGAGGCCCCCTCGGAGCCGGCCGCTCCGGACGAGCCGGCCGAAGCTGAGTAGCCGCCTCGCGGCTACGGCGGCGTGCGTCGCCGGCCTCGTCGCCTGTGCGGCGGGACTGGGCTCGGCTAGTGCGCCGCGGTTCGCGCCGATCGTCGTGCCGTCGGTTCGCGCCTTGGCGCGCTTTCACATCCCGGATCCCGCCGCGGTCTCATACGACGTGGGCTCGCGTCACGTAGAGGAGGTCGTGCATTCCTCGACGGTGACCGTCCGGGCGCCCGCAGAAGCACTGATCATCAGTGCGCTGTCTGACCGGAGCGCGCTTCTGCTCCACCGGCTGGCGGAGCTGCACGCGCGGTTGGGGGCGGGGCAGTTTCCCGAGGGCGCCGATCGTTTTGACCGGCTGCATCTGAGCGCACGTGGGTGGACGAGCGGCTTCTGGCCGGGGGCGTTGTGGGAGGCGTCTGCGCTGGTTGGCGGCGCGGGGGGGCGGATGTTTGAGGACTGGGCGCTTCGCGCGACGGTCGCGCACCTTGGGCTCGAGCGATCTGACACGCACGATGTGGGCTTCATGTACGGCGAGTCGTCGCTCTTGGCCTGGGAGGCGCTGTGTTCTTCTGGGCAGAGCGAGCACGTATGCGGGCGATTGCGAGCGAGCGTGCTGGCGGCGGCGAATGAGCTGCGGGCCCTGGCGGCGACCAACCGCCGCGCCGGCACGGTGCCGACGACCGATCGCACGACCAGGGCCGACACGATCATCGACAGCATGATGAATGTGCTGATCCTGCCGTGGGCGACCGCGGTGACGCGGGACCCGGCTTATTCGCGGCTGGCGCTGCGACACGCCAGCCGGGTCGCGTCGCTGCTGGTTCGCCCGGACGGGTCGACCGCGCAAGCTGTCTACTTCAACCGCCGGACGGGGCGGGTGCTTCGCGTTGCAACGCATCAGGGAATCTCGGCTTCCAGCACCTGGTCTCGGGGCCAGGGGTGGGCGCTCTACGGGTTCTCCGTTTTGGCTTCGTCCTTGCGCGACACGGGGCTCCTGCAGGTCGCGCTGCGGTTGGCCGGATACGTGGCGCGGCGGTTGCCCGCAAACGGGATCCCGCTGTGGGATTACAACGCGCGCCCTGGCGCGCCGGTCGACGTCTCGGCTGGCGTGATCACGGCGGCGGGACTCTTTCACCTCGCCGCGGCGTGCGCGTCGCTGCCCGGAGTCTGCAGGGATCCGTCGGTGTGGACGGCGCTCGGAGAGCGGATGCTCACGGCGGCGCTGGGACGAGCGTCGGCGCGGCCGCCGCTCGGTTACCTGGGAGGCCAGGTCCTCGACGAGCACCGCCGCGGCTGCTGGTGCAACGGCGGCGAGCTGATCTTGGGGCTGACGTACGGGCTCGAGGCGGTGGCGCTCGAGCATAATCCACAGCTGACCCGCCGCTAATGTGGCGGCATGGCCACATGGGACGACGTCCGGCGGATCGCGCTCGGCCTCCCCGAGACGAGCGAGCAGGAGTCGCGCGGGCATGCCTTCTGGCGAGTCCGGGACAAGGGGTTCGTGTGGGAACGGCCGCTCCGAGGGTCGGACTTACGCGCGCTCGGTGAGGCGGCGCCGTCGGGCCCAATCTTGGGCGCCCGCGTCGAGCACCTGCTCGCGAAGGAGGCGGTGCTCGCCGACGATCCCGACGTGTTCTTCACAACGCCCCACTTCGATGGCTTCCCCGCGGTGCTTGTCCAGCTTCAGCGGATCGGCGTCGAGGATCTTGAAGAGGTGATCACCGAGGCGTGGCTCGTGAGGGCACCGAAGCGCCTGGCCAGAGAGTACACCGAGAAAAACCTGGGAGGTACACGCGATGCCTGAGCATCAAATCGCCCCACGAGCAGAGTGGCAGGCGGCCCGCGCCGAGTTGCTCGAAGCCGAGAAGGAGCTCTCAGAGCGCACAACCGAGCTTGCTGCGCGCCGCCGGGAGCTTCCATGGGTAGCGGTCGAAAAGGAATACACATTCGCCACCGAGGAGGGGCAGAAGACGCTGGTTGAGCTGTTCGACGGCCGCTCGCAGCTGCTCGCGTACCACATCATGTTCGGGCCCACCTACTCGGGGGCGTGCCCCGGCTGTTCGGGCCTCGCGGACCAGTTCGACGGCGGCGTCGTACATCTGCGCCACCGTGACGTGTCGTTCGTTGCCATCTCCCGCGCACCGCTTCCGAAGCTCCAGGCGTACAAGCGACGCATGGGCTGGACGTTCCCGTGGGTGTCCTCACACGACAGCGACTACCACTTCGACTTCGGGTTTGCGCTCAGCGACGAACAGATGGCGAGCGATGCGTTTCAGCAGCTGCTGAACGAGCCGCCCGAGTTCCTTCACGAGTGGCGCGAGTCAGTGGACACCGACCTGCGCTCTGGTCTGCGCGAGGGGCCCGGCTGGAACGCCTTCGCGCTCGAGGACGGGGTCGTCTACCAGACATACGCCAGCCATGCACCCGACGGGCCACAGCTCGCGCCCTACTACTTCCAGCTTCTGGATTTCGTGCCCAGTGGGCGGACCGACATCTATCGCGCCACCCGCCACGACGAGTACGAGAACTGAGCCGATCTGCTACCACCCGGCGATGCGCCTGAGCGCGTCATCGCGGGGCCGCGCGCTGGTCCCGCTGGCGCTGGTCCTAGTTTTCGCACTTGCCGGCTGCGGTGGCTCGAGCTCCTCAAAGGAGCGCTCGCAGCTGCTGAGCAAGATCTCCGGCCAGCTGAGCAGCTCTATTTCCGGGGCGGACCTCTCGAACTGCGTCCTGAACCAGTTGCGAGGCCAGCCGACCGCTCAGCTTCGCAAGGTGGCCAACGCTGACAACAACCCAGACCCGGCGACGCGACGCCTGGTGTTCGGCTTTGCCTCGACGTGTGTCGCCCAGGGCCACGGCAGTGATGCGATCCACGCTGCAATCGTCTCGAGCTTCCAGGCGCGCACAAGTTCGAGCACACCGCCGGCCCTGGTCAACTGCGTGCTTGGGAAGGTCAAAGCGATCCCAGACTCGCAGCTCGCGGGAGTCGTCAGCCAGGCGGAGGTTAGTGCTGCGGCGGAGTCGGCGGCTGGCCGGCAGCTCGGCGTCTCGCTTGCTCGCCAGTGCCTGTCTCAGCCTGGCGTCCTGACCGCGCTGCGCAGCGGCTTCCTCGCCCAGATCAAAGTCGGGCTGCGCTCGCAGTCGCTCTCGCCGGCCTTCCAGAACTGCGTTGTCCAGAAGGCCCAGCACGTGCCGTCCTCCGTGATCGAACAGATCGCGCTCAATCCGAGCACGGCGAACGCTCGCGGGCAGGCGCTCGGCAGAGGCTGGGCACAGGCCTGCATCGCCGCCGGCGTAAAGCCGTAGCGGTCTCGAACAAGTTCGCAACAAGACTGTTACAAGGCGTTTGATTCGCCCGATTGAGGGCTTTGCCGTCAGGACCGGCGCGTAGCCTGAACCGCGAACGAATGCCCAGGCCAGCCTCAATTCACGTCTGCTCAGCCTGCGGGCACGAGACCGCCCGTTGGGCTGGACAGTGCCCAGGATGCGGCGAGTGGAACACGCTCGTCGAGGAGGCTCGGCGGACAACGGGCACCGGGCGAGGCGGCGGTGGGAGCGGACGGCGCCGCGGCACGGTGGTGGCGCCAGTGGCGCTCGCAAACGTCGCCGCGGCCGAGCACGATCGACTGTCTACTGGGATCGGCGAGCTCGACAGCGTCCTCGGCGGCGGGCTCGTGCCCGGCTCGATGGTGCTGATCGGCGGCGCGCCCGGAATCGGCAAGTCGACGCTGACGACGATGGTGCTCGCGAACCTCGTCGCGGGTGGCGACCGCGTCCTATACGTCTCCGCTGAGGAGTCGGCAGCGCAGGTCCGCCTGCGAGCGGAGCGCCTTACTGCCGGCGCGCCACTTCAGATTCCCGTGATCGCGGAAACTGACCTGGATGCCGTACTCGCGACGCTGGAGCGGGAGCGGCCGCAGGTATGCGTCATCGACTCTGTGCAGACGCTCCACAGCTCGGAGCTCACGAGCACAGCTGGATCGGTCGCCCAGGTACGCGAGGTCGCTGATGGGGTAATGCGCAGCGCCAAGGAGCTCGGGATCGCCGTCCTGCTGGTCGGGCATGTCACCAAGGACGGCGCGCTGGCCGGGCCGCGGGTGCTCGAGCACCTGGTCGACTGTGTGCTTCAGTTCGAGGGAGAGCGCGAACGCACTTACAGGACGGTGCGCGCTGTCAAGAACCGCTTCGGCTCTACGAACGAGGCGGGGGTGTTCGAGATGCGCGACGACGGACTGGTCGAAGTGCTCGATGCATCGGCGCGGTTTGTGGGCGAAGCGACGCGGGCCCCCGGGAGCGTTGTCCTGTGCGCGATTGAGGGGTCCAGACCGCTGCTCGTCGAAGTTCAGGCGCTCGTCTCGGCTTCAGAGCTGGTACCGCCCCGCCGGGTTGTCAGCGGCCTTGACCGCAACCGTGTGGCGCTCGTGCTGGCCGTGCTCGGTCGCCATGGCGGGGTCGGCCTCGGCGCCTCGGACGTGTTCGTCAACGTCGTGGGCGGGGTTCGCGTGGAGGAGCCGGGGGCGGACCTGGCCGTGGCCCTCGCGGTCGCCAGCGCCGCCCGCAACGTGGCGCTCCTCGATCCGGAGGCCGGCGCTCCACTCGCCTGCTTCGGCGAGCTCGGTCTGACGGGCGAGCTGCGGTCGGTCGCCCACGCCGATCGCCGGCTGGCAGAAGCGGCCAGGTTCGGGCTCGGGGCGGTGATCGAGCCGGAGCGGGTGCGTACGCTGCGCGATGCGCTCGGGAGCGCATTTGCTTCAAATCATTCGGGCGCGATGGCCGCTTAACGGGGCTTGATCGGTCCGCCCGGAGGCACTCGCGTAAAGCGCGGTGCCGACAGGGGGACGATCAAGACACGTAAATCGAGGCTAAAATTGGCTGAATGGCGCCACGATCCGGCGAAGAGCTCAAAGAAGAGCTCGAGTCTCGGCAAGAGCCCCGGATGCTGAGGGCGCTGGAGATGGTCGCGCCGGGGACGGCGCTGCGCGAGGGGATCGACAACATCGTCCACGCCAGAACAGGGGCGCTGATCGTGATGGGGGACGCCGAGGAGCTGGCGTTCCTGTTCTCGGGGGGGCTCAAGCTCGAGCTGGACTACTTGCCCTCGCTGCTGTATGAGCTGGCGAAGATGGACGGGGCGATCGTGCTCAGCTCGAACGCGACGAAGATCGCCCACGCGAACGTGCAGTTGACGCCCGACCCAACGATCTTCACGCTCGAGACCGGTACGCGGCACCGCACGGCGGAGCGGGTCTCCAAGCAGACAGATGCGCTCGTGATCGCTGTCTCTGAGCGGCGCGAGGTCGTCTCGCTGTGGGTCGACGGCGCCAAGTACATCCTTGAGGACATCCCGGTGGTGTTGGCCAAGGCCAACCAGGCGCTGGCCACGCTCGACAAGTACCGCAGCCGGCTGGATCAGGTCTCGACGAGGCTGACGGCGCTGGAGTTCGAGGGAGGGGCCACGCTGCACGATGTGCTGACGGTGCTTCAGCGCGCCGAGCTCGTCACGAGGATGGCGGTCGAGATCGAGCGCTACATCGTCGAGCTGGGGACCGAAGGCCGCTTGATCGAGATGCAGCTCGACGAGACGATGGTGGGTGTCGCAGCTGACAAGGGAGCGCTCGTCCACGATTACCTGATCGAGGACGCCGACGAGAGCTTCTCGATCGCATTCGATCAGCTTGTGCGACTGCCCCATCAAGACTTGCTGGACTTCGGTCGTCTCGCCGAACTGCTGGGTTACGACCGCAAGCTCAACACCCTCGACTATCCCGTATCCCCTCGAGGGATCCGCATCCTGGGTCGCATTCCGCGACTGCCCAGGCTGGTAGTGCAGCGGATCGTCGACGAGTTCGGAGGTCTCGAGGAGTTGCTCGCCACCAGCGATGGCGAACTGGAAACCGTCGACGGGGTTGGTGAGATCCGGGCGAAGGACATCCGCGAGGGCCTTCGCCGCCAGCAGGAGATCAATCTTGTCGATCGCTACCTGCAGACGTAGTGCAAGACGCGCGAGGCCCCGGTCACGCGTGAGCCCGGACAGAGGAGGACAGTCATCACAGAGCTAATGGAAGAGCACCTTGAGGATCTCGAGCCCGAAGAGCTACCGCATATCGAGTTCGAGATCGGCGACAACGTCGTCTACCCCCACCATGGGGCAGGCAAGGTGATCCGCAAGGAAGTCAAGGACATTCTTGGGGACAAGCGTGAGTACCTCACGATCAAGATCCTGCACAACGACATGACCGTCATGGTCCCAACCGAGAATGCGGCGCTCGCAGGATTGCGTCGCGTGATCGACGAGGAGACCGTCAAGAAGGTGCTCGCCGTGCTGCAAGATGAGTGCTCGGAGATGCCCAAGAACTGGAATCGCAGGTTCAAGCACAACCGCGACAAGATCAAAACGGGGGACATCTACGAGCTGGCTGAAGTAGTACGCAACCTCGCCATCCGAGAGGCCGAGAAAGGTCTCTCGACCGGCGAGAAGCAGATGTTCACGCGAGCGAAGAAGATCCTCGCATCCGAGTTGATGTACGCACTCGAGATGGACGAGGACGAGGTTGAGGAGCACCTTTACTCGCTGCTCGGCGAACCGGCGAACGGCAACGGCAAGGTGGCCGTCGCCGCGAAGTAGCTCAATCGCGGATGGCGGTCGCACTGATCGTCGCCGCGGGCCGTGGAGAGCGCCTTGGGTCCGGGGGACCCAAGGCGCTGGTCACGGTTGCTGGAAGGCCCATGCTCGAATGGAGCGTCATGGCGCTGCGGGCGGTGGGCGAGGTGGAGAAGATCGTCGTTGCGCTGCCCGCCGACGCGCTCGATGCCGCCCCAGCCGGGACGGTTGCGGTCGCTGGCGGAGCGGTGCGATCGGAGTCGGTCCGCAACGCTTGGCGGGCAGCGGGGGAAGGCGACCCGGTGATCGTTCACGACGCCGCGCGCCCACTTGCGAGCAGCGAGCTGTTCAAGCGGTTGCTTGCCGAGCTGTCGTCCTCGGAGGCAGCCGCCGTGATCGCGGCAACTCCGGTCTCTGACACGGTCAAGGAGACGGCGGAGGACGGGCGAACCGTCACGCGGACGCTCGACCGCTCCAGACTGTGGGCTGTGCAGACGCCACAGGTCTTCCGCCGCGAGGCACTGGAGCAAGCGCTCGAACGGGAGGACCTGCTCACCCAGGCGACCGACGACGCATGGTTGATCGAGCAGCAGGGCGGCGTTGTTCTGGTCCTCGATTCGGGTGAGCACAACTTCAAGGTGACAACCGCGGCAGACATGCAGTTGGCTGACTTGCTCCTGGCGAAGCGATGATCGCGACCGGCATCGGCTACGACTGCCATCCCTTTGCCTCCGGGCGGCGGCTGGTGCTCGGGGGGGTCGAGCTCCCATCAGACCAGGGTTTGGCCGGGCATTCCGATGCCGACGTCCTCACACACGCGATCATCGATGCGCT
Organism: uncultured Solirubrobacterales bacterium; assembly: GCA_963849295.1. GTDB lineage: Bacteria > Actinomycetota > Thermoleophilia > Solirubrobacterales > Solirubrobacteraceae > Palsa-465. The sequence goes on along the minus strand of CAWKGU010000010.1, from coordinate 132,466 downwards.
GCTGGGGGCGGCGGCGCTCGGTGACATCGGCAAGCATTTCCCCGACAGCGACGAGCGATATCGCGACGCGGACTCGTTGGGACTGCTGCAGGAGACCGTCGCGCTGCTTGCGCACAACGGCTACGCGATCGTTCACGTCGACGCCACGGTCGTGATCGAGCACCCGCGGCTCGCCGAGCTCCGAGAGAAGATCTGCACCTCGCTCGCGGGAGCGATCGGCATCTCCATCGCCCACGTCAGCGTCAAGGCGACCCGCGGGGAGGGGATGGGTTTCGTCGGCAGAGGGGAGGGCGCCGCCGCGCTGGCCGTGGCTACAGTGGAGCGAACATGAACCACATCCACAACCTGCTCTGCTCCAGTTCGTGGTGGGCCCGCCGGGTCGAGCACGAGCTTGTGCCCTGGGGGCTGCGCGACGTCGAGCTTGGCGAGGACGTGCTGGAGGTAGGCCCCGGCTTTGGCGCGACGACGCGGTTGTTGGCGCGGCGGGCAGGCCGGCTGACCGTGGTGGAGCTCGAGCAGCGCTACGCCGAGCGACTTCGCGCGGAGCTCGGGGACCGGGCTGAGGTGATCCAGGGTGACGCGACACAGTTGCCGCTCGGTGACGATCGATTCTCGGCGGTCGTGTGCTTCACGATGCTCCACCACATCCCGGCGCGCGAGCAGCAGAATCGTGCGCTGGCGGAGGTGGCGCGCGTGCTCGCCCCGGGCGGCGTGTTCGCCGGCACAGACAGCGTCGGGACCGGAACGCTGTTCAGACTGATCCACATCGGCGACACACTGCTGCCGATCGACCCCGGTGGGCTGCCGGACCGTCTGCAGAGCGCCGGTCTGAGCGCCCCGGTCGTCGACCGCAGCAACGGCTCGTTCCGCTGGCGCGCGTTCAAGCCGTCCGCGGTCGGCTAGCCGGCTCGGGCCGCGCGGCGGGCCGCCGCACGGTCGCGCTGCTGCTGATGTTCGACGAGGCGCTTGAGTTGCTGGAGGCTGCGGCGAACATGCCCCCTGCACGGTGGGCGCGGCGACCCGCTCCGCGATCCAGCCAGACAGCCCGGAGCCCGCGACTCCGTAGGCGAGCCGCAGCTCGACGTTCGTCTGGCCGCCCGAGGTCCCGCGCAGACGAAAGCGCCCCCGCTGATCGAGGCCGGTGACCGAAGTCCAGCGCGAGCTCACTCGGCTCATCCCATTCGACGATCTCGATCAGGCCGCCGACCTCGGCCGAGCCGATCCGGAACAGCATCCGATAGCGAGCCCCCAGCCCCGTTGGCGGATCGCTCGCGACCTCCCAGCGGGTGACGCCGGACATGAAGCTGAGCACCGACGTGGGGTCCGAGACCATCTCCCAGACGCTCTCCATTGGTGCGGCGATCCGAGTCTGAGCGGAGACCCTCATCCCACGACGGGCAGGCGACGCTCGGCGGAGAGCGCGTCGAGCGTTTCCTGCATAACGCGGATCAGGTAGTCGTATACCTCGTCGACATCGGGATCGGCTCCGAACTCCTCCCGAAGGTCGATTGCAGGCAGCGTCTCGATCGTGATCTTCGCCGGCAGCGGGACGTGCCCGAGCATGTCCCCCACGTTCAGCCCCCAGGGCAGCGCCAATGAAATCGGCAGCACCTTCAGCCTGAACATGCGGTTAGAGCCGAACAGCTTCGCCAGGCGCTCGCCTCGGGAGATGAAGAGGGCCGTTTCCTGACCGCCGATCGAGACGACTGGGACGATCGGAACGCCCTGCTCCAGCGCGAGCCGGATGAACCCCTTACGCCCGCCGAAGTCCACGCGGTTGCGATCCCAGCTCGGCCGGTGGACCTCGTAGTCGCCGCCGGGGTAGACGAGCAGCGCGGCTCCGGACTCCAGCGCCTTGCGCGCGTTCGCCGGTGACGCCGCGACCGTCCCGAACTTGCGCAGCTGGGCGAGCGCCGGCATCGACAGAACGAGGTTGTGCGCAAGCTGGTAGAACGCGCGCTCGGCGCCGAAGTACGTGGAGAAGGCCAGCGTGAAGACGTGCGTGTCAGGCGTCATGTTGCCGCCGGAGTGGTTTCCGACGAGCAGCACCGGCCCGCTCTCCGGGATGTTGCCCAGGCCCCGGACCTCCCCACGGAACCAGATGCTCGCGAGCAGCCATAGGAGCGGGAGGCGCTCGCGGATGAAGTCAGGGTCGCGCTCGTCGAGATCCGCGCGCGGGATCCTGCGCTGGGCTTGATCGGCGACCTCTCGCAGGACCCGCGTCACCAGCGACCCACGCTCGGGCTGCGCGCCGTGAACGCGGCTCTCCTGCTCTGCTACGTGCCCGTTGTGCCGGGCCCGGCCAGAGACTCCAGCGGTCGCCATGGGCAGATCTTAGGCGGCCTCCCGCAGCGTCGTGCGCGTCCGCTGTGCCCTGGCGAAGAACCGCTCGATCAGGGCGTTGCACTCATCGGCGCACTCAACCTGCGGGACATGCCCGCACGACTCGATCGTGACTTGAGGCGCATCGGGGAGCCACTTGTGGACGTGGCGGCCAAAGGTGGCAGGGACGATCTTGTCCTGGCCGCCCCAGACGAACAGCGCCGGTGGCGCCAGCTTCGCCAGCCTCGGATAGAAGCCGTCGCGCCCGAAAGGCGCCTCCAGGTAGATGTTGCGCGCGGAGGCGAGGAACGCCAGACGCGCCCCCGGGGAATGGTAGATCCGCCGGAACTCGTCGACCATCAGATCGCCAACGGCTGGATCGATCACGTCGCGGTCGTGGAAGATGCTCCAGAACTGGGACGCGACCGTGGAGCGGCGGAACGCGTGCGGGAGCAGACCAAACTCGGGGCGCAGCAGCCGCACGATCGGATGTAGCCCGCGGCGCACCCACGCCACGGCCGGACACAGCAGGGCGAGCGCAGCGACGCGCTCGGGCGCGATCAGCCCCATCTCGATCGCTACGCGGCCGCCCATCGAGTTGCCGACGATCCTTACCTCCTCAAGGTCGCGCTGATCCATAAAACCCATCATGATCTCCGCGAACCACCGGGCGTTGTACGCGCCCAGCGTCGGCTTGCTGGATGAGCCGAAGCCGGGAAGATCGGGCGCGTGGACGCGGTAGCTCCGGGACAGCGCAGCCGCGGTATCGAACAGCGATGCGCGGGTCCCGCCCAGACCGTGCAGCAGCAGCACGTCGGGCCCATTGCCCATCGTCAGCGTCGAGATCCGGTGCCTTCCGACGGGCACGTCGTAGATCTGGAGCAGTGGCGGGCGGCCGTTCGGGAGCCGGAACAGCCCCTCAAACGCGACCGCATGGTCGAGATTGCCGCGCACGCTCAGCAGCCGGCGCTGGAAGGCCTCGATGCCTGACAACTCGCCCTCACGCAACCGCATCCACGTCGCCACGTCGGTTTCGATGGTCACGTTGGGCTCGCGCCGGGTCGCGCCCTTGCGCACGCGTGCGGCCCTCGAGGTACATCGGACCTCCCAGATATGACCGAGGTCGCACAGGCGGATGTGGTAGGTGGAGTCGAACTCCGGATCCGCGCCCAGATAGCGATCCGGGAGCGAGCGGAATGCCTCGTCGACCGCAGCCAGCTGCTCGGCATGCGGGGCCTGGGCGGGCATGGCGGGCACCCTATCCATCTCCTCAGTCAGATGATTCGCTTGCCGCTAGGGTTGCCGGACCTTGCGCGAGATTTCCCTGCATGACACGCGCTCCGGCGAGCTCCAGCTGCTCGCGCCATGTACCTCGGGACGGGTTGGAATCTACGCGTGTGGCCCTACGGTGTACGGGCGAATCCATGTCGGCAACGCACGCCCGTTCGTCGTCTTTTCGCTGCTGAAGCGGTTTCTCGTCCACGAGGGATACGACGTCGACTTTGTGGCAAACATCACGGACGTCAACGACAAGATCTATGCCGCTGCGCAATCGGAGGGGGTGGCCAGCGAGCGGCTGTCGATCGATATGACGGCCGCGTACGTCTCCGACACCGATGCGCTCGGGCTCGGGCGCCCCGATCATGAACCGCTTGCGAGCGCCACGATCCCGGAAATCATCGAGCTGATCGAGGCGCTGGTCGCTGGAGGTCATGCGTACGCGGCGGATGGGGACGTCTATTTTGCAGTGCGCTCCTACCCGGAATATGGAGAAATATCGCACCGCCGGGTGGATGAGATGGACCAGGGAGAGGGCGTGGAGGGAGCGGACCGGAAACGCGACCCGCTCGACTTCGCGCTGTGGAAGGCGCACAAGCCAGAGGAGGACACGGCATGGGACTCGCCGTGGGGGAGGGGCCGCCCGGGGTGGCACATCGAGTGCTCCGCGATGGCTGAGCGCCTGCTCGGGGTCGATTTCGAGATCCACGGGGGCGGATCTGACCTGATCTTTCCCCACCATGAGAACGAGGCCGCGCAGACCAAGGCCGCGCGCGGTGCACCCCTGGCTCGGCTGTGGGTCCACAACGGGATGGTCCGTCTCAAGCGCGAGAAGATGGCCAAATCGGTCGGGAACATCTTCGTGCTGCACGAGGCCCTTGAGCGATATGGGCGCGACACCCTGATCATGTACTTCTGCGGTGGGCACTACCGCCAGCCGATCGAGTTCGACGAAGAACGCCTGCGCGAGGCGGCCGTCCGCGTGCAGCGCATCAAGGAAGCCGTGCGTGGGATGGTTGCTCGCCCGTCGCCGCCGTTCTCGGCCCCGTTGCACGAGCGGTTCTTCGATGCACTGGCGAACGACTTCAACACACCGCGCGCGCTGGCTGCGGTGTTCGAATGGGTCCGCGAGGCCAATCGGGAGAGCGGCCCCGTCGGTGGCGATGACCTGCGGGAGATGCTGAGCGTGCTCGCACTCGAGAACCTGCTCGAGGCCGCGGTGCCCGACGTACCGCCTGAGATCCTGGAGCTCAATGTCGCGCGCGAGCGCGCGCGCGAGGCGCAAGATTATTCAAAGGCCGACGAGCTGCGGGAGCAGTTGCGGCAATTGGGGTGGGAGGTTCGCGACGGTCCCGCCGGGCCGGAACTGCTTCCCGTCCCGTGATCATCTACGGCCGCAATCCCCTCCGGGAGGCGATCCGCGGACCGCGCGAAGTGCTCCGGGTGTGGGCGACCAAGAACGTCGCGCGCGAGCAGTGGTTGGCCCCGCTCGGACCGCGGGCTGACATCGGCTGAGGAGATCGAGCGCCTCTGCGGCTCGCCGGAGCACCAGGGGGTGTGTGCCGAGGTCTCGCAATTTCGCTATGCGGATGAGGCTGAGCTGTTTGCGCCCGACGCTCCGCTGATCCTCGCGCTCGACCAGGTCCAGGACCCCCATAATCTCGGCGCGATCTGCCGCACGGCGGAGTGCGCCGGGGCCACGGGCCTCGTGATCCCGGAGCGGCGCGCAGCCGAGGTCACGCCCGCGGTCTGCAAGGCTTCGGCGGGCGCAGTCGAGCATCTGCCGATCGCGCGGGTGCGCAATCTGGCCGACTTTCTTGGTGTTGCCAAGCGTCAGGGGGCGTGGATCTACGGCACCCGCGCCGGCGCGGACACGCGCTACGACGCGGTCGATTACGCGGGCGCGGTCGTGTTCGTGGTTGGTTCCGAAGGCCATGGATTGCGCCCACGGGTTGCCGCTGCCTGCGACTCGCTCGTAGCGATTCCGCTGCGCGGGCAGATCGAGTCGCTGAGCGTGAGCGCCGCCGCGGCGGTCCTGCTGTACGCCGCACGGCCTTGACAAGCCCGCGACCCTCTGTCAAGCTCGCGCCGGGAGATAACGGTCAACTCGAGCTTGAGTCTCTGGTTTGGCCGAGAGGGTGCGGCCGTGAAACCCGCCCCTGGAACACGGATAAGGTGCGGCGCCAGGGGAGGTAACGCGCCACGAACGCTAGTCGGCTGGCCGTCTAGGCGAGCCGGGAAGGGAATCGTCGTGGCACGACTGTCTGCTTCTCCTCAGGCTCAACCTCAGGTTGAGGATGGATTCCTGATCGCGCTTGCGAAACAGGGACATGCGGACGCGTACGACCGTATCGTCCGCCGTTACTACGGTTTCGTGCGGCTGAAGGCCTCGTCGTACTTTCTCGCCGGCGGCGACGCCGACGATTTGATCCAAGAGGGCCTCGTTGGGCTCTACAAGGCGGTCCGCGATTATCGCACCGACCGCGAGTCGAGCTTTCGCAATTTCGCCGAGCTGTGCATCACCCGGCAGATCATCACGGCGGTCAAAACCGCCACCCGCAACAAGCACACGCCTCTCAACCAGTACGTCTCCTTCTCGACGACGCCTGCCGGCGCCACCGGAGAGAATGAGCCGACGCTCGACGAGATGTTGCCGGGCTCCTCCGTGCACGACCCCGTCAACCAGGTGATCTCCTCGGAGGAGCTTCGCGCGCTCGTCGCCTGTATCTCGACCGCCCTGTCGGAGCTCGAGTCCCGCGTGCTGGCGCTCTACCTGGACGGCCACTCCTACGAGGAGGTGGGACGCCGGCTCGGCTGCGACTGCAAGACCGTCGACAACGCGCTGCAGCGCGTCAAGCGCAAGGTCGGCGCGCATCTGGCTGAGCGGAACGTAGCCGCGTGATTCATTAAGAGGAGGGGGCGGTGCATGCACCGCCCCCAGCCCCGGCGCATGCGCCGGGGCCAGCCGGCGCACATGTGCGCCGGCTTACACAGCTGATATGGGCCCTAGCTGCGGCGTTCGGCCGTAGGTGCTGAAGGCTCGGAACTCCGCAAAAAGGCGGTGCTCGGGGCCGTGAAAGTCGGACGAGCCGGTGCTGAGTAGCTCCAGCGCGGCGCAGCGGTCCGCCAGTAGCGTCGCCTGATCGCGGTCGTGGGTGGGGTAAAAGCACTCAACCCCGTCGAGGCCGCCGGCGCGGAAGCGGTCAAGCGCCGCGACCACCTCGTCGGGCGCCGAGATGTCCCAGAAGGGGTGTGCCCAAATCGCCACGCCGCCGGCTTCGTGGATCATCTGGATCGCCGCCGCGACCGACGGACCGCGCCGGGGCACGAACGCCGGCCGCCCCTCGATCAGGTACGCCTCGAGGAAGGGCGATAGGCCCTGGAGGTCCTCCGCGGCGAGCCGCTCGGCGTTTGCCCGATGGCGCACGACGGCATCGGCGAGGTGGGGTCGACCGATCGACTTGCCCTCGGCAGCTCGCTCCTGGAGCCCCGATTTGTCGAGCTTCCAGCCGAGACGTTCGAGGGTCTCGATGATCTCGGTGGCGCGATGCTCGCGCTGTGCACGGGAGGACGCCAGCCGCTCGCGCAGCTGAGGATCGGCCGTGTCGACGAGGTATCCGAGCACGTGGAGGTCGCGTTCTTCGTCGATCGCGGTGATCTCGACTGCCGGTACCAGCCGCAACTCGCGCTCGCGCGCCGCACGCGCCGCTTCCTGCACCCCCTCGACGCTGTCGTGGTCGGTGAGCGCCAGCAATTCCACGCCGGCAGCGGCAGCGCTTGCGACGACCTGCGCGGGCGTGAGCGCGCCGTCCGAGTGCTGCGAATGGCTCTGAAGGTCGAAGGTGGGACGTTCCGAGTCCATGCGCGCTCAGCGGGGCAAGAACACAGTCCGCTCGCGCCACGCCTCGACGAGGTTCGGATCGAGGTCGAGCCCAAATGGAATCAGGGACACCCACGGCCAGCGCGAGCCCTCTGCGGCCTGCTGAGGCGCCGAGGGCGCCGTGCGCCGTGTTGTCAGAGAGAGCATCGGCGCCGATTCTCGCAAGCGCCGCGGCTGCCGGCCGGCGCGTGCACCGGATACCGTCCCGCGGGCGGGTGTCGACCAGCGTTCTTATTATGTTGCCGATGCCTGGCCCCTGCACGTGAGCGTAACCACCCGCCCACCCATTCGTCCCCCAGTCGAGCCGGGACCGCTTGGCCAGATTCCCCCGGGCGATTCGGGGCCCACCGCCCCGGAGCAGACGCCGCGCAAGCCCATGCTCCTCCGGGTGATTCTCGGCTGCCTGGTCGTATTCCTGTGCGCGGCGGGGACGAGCGCCGTGTTCGTCTCTAATGAGGTTCAGACGCTGCGGGCAGACCTGAGCCAGAACCCCAGCCTGAAGCTCGGAGCGGGAGATCTCGCGAACGCGGGGTGGGGTGACCCGCAGACGCTGCTTCTGGTCGGAGACGATCAGCGCTCCTTGACTGGCGAGTTCAAGTACTACAAGCACGCGGTGCTCCCGCACTCCAACGAGATGCTGCTCGTGCGGATCGACCCGAGCAAGCCGTGGATCTCGATGATGTCGATCCCGCGCGAACTCCAGGTGACGATCTACCCAAAGCGCCAGGCACCTGTCACCACCCGACTGAACTACGCCTACACCGCGGGCGGGATCCCGCTGCTCGTCTCGACGATCAAGCGCGTGTTGGGGCTTCCGGTCAACCACGTGATGGTGATCACCTTCGGGCGCTTCAAGCGGGCGGTCAACGAGATGGGTTGTGTCTACTCGACCATCGACCGGCGCTACTTCCACGTCAACGTCCCGGGCGGCGAGCAGTACCAGGAGATCAATCTCCAGCCCGGGTATCAGGATCTCTGCGGCAGCCAGGCGCTGCAGTTCGTCTCCTACCGTCATGGCGACACCTCGCTCGTGCGCGATGCGCGCGATCAGAGCTTCCTGCTCGACGTCAAGAAGCAGTACGGCCCAACGCTGGCCAGCAACGCCCACAAGTTCGAGCACATCTTCGGACAGGCCGTGCAAACGGACCCGGGGCTCCACAGCACCACCGGGATCCTCAACCTGCTCGGGTCGCTGATCTCCTCGTCAGCGCGCCGCGTGCGGCAGGTCCACTTCCAGGCGAACCTGCTGCCGACGTACGACACCGCAAGTCCGCAGCAGATTCAGGCGAGCGTCAACTCGTTCCTATTCGGCGCCTCGCCACCGCCAAAGCAGAGCACCTCGCGGATCGCGCGGGTGGTTCACAAGCCAACCGCTCCGCCCGCAGTGCCGGTGTCTCCGGTCCCCGGAAGTGAGCTCGCCCAGGCGCGCGGAGCGGCCCGGAACACAGCCGTGCCGGCCTACGAATACCCGCGGGTCCAGGATCGAGGCGGCACGGGAACCCCCGTGAACTACCGCGGCTACCTGATCCACGCGGCGGACGGCACGGCCTACCAGATCTACGTGGCGACCTTCGCGGCCGGTCAGCTCGGGCAGTTCTATGACGTTCAGGGCTCCACCTGGACCACCGCTCCCCAGTTCGACAGCCCAGATCAGACGGTTCGCGTCGGGGGTAGGAAGTACTTCCTGTACTACGAGGGATCGAACCTGAAGATGGTTGCTTGGTACGAGCACGGCGCTGCATACTGGGTGCGTAACACGCTGACCGATGCACTCGGGAACCCTGAGATGCTCACGATCGCCGAACGAACCCAGCCGCTGGGCCCGATCAGGGCGCGCGGCCCGGCTTCGATTCCGCCGCCCAACATAGGCAGCGCCAGCAGCGCCTCAAGGCTCACAACCGCACAAACGATCGGTTCGGTTGGCGGGTTGATCACGCTGGTCGCAGCTCCGCTGCTCGCCTTTGGGCTGTTCAGGCGCAGGCGCGAGCTGGTGCGGCTACGTTCGGAGCTCGACTCGAGCCTTCACCGGCAGGCGCGGCTGACCGCCGCAGTTGGCGGCGCGCGCGCGCTCGCGGCGATCGTTCCTGTCCGCCCGGCGGTTGCCGAGCTGGCCGGAAACTCCTCGCCGATGTACCCGTCGATCCGGGTTCATGCGATGCCACGTCGGAGGCTGAGCCGTCCGCTCGTGATCGCGCTGATCGTCGCGGTCCTGGCAGGGGCGGGAGCCGCTGCGGTGCTCGTCAGCCGGGCGACCCACTCGGGCGGCGCTCCGAGCACGCTCCGGGGCACTCGCGCTGGGGTGAAGAGCCAGCCGCTGCCGTCGGTGCCGGTGGCCGTGCTGAATGCAAGCGCGACAGCGGGCGCCGCGCATCGGCTCGCTCAGCAGCTGAACGGCAAGGGTGTGAAAACGAGCACCGTCGGCAATCTCGCGGAGGCGCGTCCCGCCGGTCTGTGGATCCTGTACCAGCCAGGTCAGCAGGTCCAGGCGTCGCGGCTCGCGGCGCTGCTCCAAGGCTCGCCGAAGATCGCGCCGATCGATCCTACGGCTCAGGCTGCGGCCGGTAGCGGCGCTGCGATCGTCGTCGTGATCGCCTAGGAGTGAGCGCGAAGCGCTCGCGGTTGAGCGAGGCCGGAGGCCGAGCAGCTGCATCAAAACGCAGGGCCGGAGGCCCTGCGGAGGACTTCAGATGACCGCGGGCGAGCTCGCTGCCGGCGCGGGGCGCACGGCGCTGCGTGGCACGCTGCGAGCGAGCAGATGGACTGCTCATCTGGTTCGCGGCGAAGTGATCCGGCGCGTAGGGGGGCCAGCTCGCGCGCGCGTGATCCTGATGCTCGGGGCGGTACTGGCGCTCAACGGCGCCGACAGCGCCACCGTCGGGGCGGTCGCGCCGCAACTCGAGAAGGCGCTGCATATCGGCAACACCAAGATCGGTCTGCTGACCTCGGTCGCGCTGCTCGTCGGGGCGGTGTTCACGATTCCGGTTGGGTTCCTCGTCGACCGCTTCAGGCGGGTACCGATGCTTTCGGCCAGCGTCGTGCTGTGGAGCATCGCGTCGCTGGCAAGCGCGTTCGCGGCCAATTACTCGACGCTCCTGCTGACGCGTCTGGCGCTTGGCGCCGTGACGGCCACCGCGGGTCCGGCGATCGCGTCGCTCACCGGCGACTACTTCCCGGCGCGCGAGCGCGGTCGCGTCTACGCCTACATCCTCGGCGGGGAGATCGCTGGGACGGCCGCCGGCTTCATCGTCAGCGGCAGCGTGGCGAGCCTGATCGATTGGCGGGCGGCGTTCGTGCTGCTCGGACTCCCGGGGTTCTTCCTGGCCCGCAGCCTCTACCGCACCGTGCCCGAGCCGCTGCGCGGCGGCCAGAGCAAGCTCCAGCCGGGCGTCGTCGACCTCAAGCAGGCGGTTGCCGAGAGCGCGGCGCGGCCGCCTGGGCAGGCCGAGGAGGCGGAGGCCGAGAAGACCGAGCCGGACACCGGAGAGCTCGCCCAGCAGGCGGTTCGGCGGCTGGGCGTGCGGCCAGATCCACGACTCGTGCTGACCGAGGACCCGCGGGCGATGGGTCTGGTGCGCTCGGTGCGCTACATCCTCTCGATCCCGACCAACGTGCTGATGATCATCAGCTCATCGCTCGGGTACTTCTTCTTCTCTGGGCTGTCGACGTTCGCGCTGCTGTTCGTGCGCGGTCATTACCACGCGAGCCAGGCGACGGCCGAGCTCGTGCTGGCGCTGCTCGTCGCCGGCTCGATGGTGGGGACGCTCGTGAGTGGACGGGTGACGGACGCGCTGCTGCGCCGGGGGAGGCTCGAGGTGCGTGTCTGGGTTCCGGCGTTCTGCTACCTCGGCGCGAGCGTGCTCCTTATCCCCGGGCTCGTCGCGAGCAAGCTCACGCCCGCGATCTGGTTCGACGTGGCCGGCGCGGCACTGCTGTCCGCCGCCAATCCACCGCTCGACGCCGCCAGGCTCGACATCATGCCGGCGGGCCTGTGGGGGCGGGCCGAGAGCACCCGCACCGTCCTTCGATCACTGGCGCAGGCGCTGGCACCGATCTTGTTCGGAGGCCTGTCGCAGCTGATCGCCGGCATCTTCCCTGCACAGGCGCCGATTGGGACACACACGGGCATCGTTTCCGCGAGCACCGCAAGGGGCCTCGAGATCAGCTTCCTGCTGCTGCTTGTGACGCTGGCCGCGGCCGGAGTGTTCCTGCTGCGCGCCCGTCATACATACCCCCGGGATGTGGCCACCGCGGCCGCCTCGCGGCAGAGCTCCGAGGTTCGGTCGGACCGCTCCGATTAGCCGGCGCGTTCAGCGGAGGCGAGGCCGCGCCGCGCGAAGGCCGCCAGGAGCGCGGCGGCGATGGCCAAGCCCGTGAACGCGACCGCGACCCTGACCGGGGAGGCCGCCAGCAGACCCCGGCCCGCCTCGAGCACGGCCGTCACCGGGTTGAGCTTGGCGACGTCGTGGATCCATCCGGTGAGCAGCGGTAGGGGCACGTAAACCGGCGCGAGGAACAGGAGCACGAACACGGGCATCTGGATCAGCGCCCCTGCCTGCTCCGTGCGCAGAAACATCGCCAGCCCGCATGCCCACAACGCGGCGACGAGGTTCATCGCGATGCCGAGACCGAGCAGCCCAAAGAGCTGGATGCCACTTCCATCGACGTTCATTCCCGCGATCAGCGCCGCGACCGTGACGACCGCTCCGGTGATCGCCCACCGCAACAGCGCCCCGACGACGTAGCCGGCGATGATCCCGCTGCGCCGCGGCGCGCTCAGCATCAGCCGGCGGGCGAAGCCAGAGTCGAAGTCGCGCGCCACGGCAAACCCGGTGAACACTCCTCCGAACGCCGCCGACTGCAGGAACACGAACACGAACTGGAACGCCGTGTAGCCGGGTTGGTAATGGAAGTTGGGGACGTCACTGATCCGGGAGAGGCCGCCTGCGAACGCGATCAGGAAGAACAGCGGGAACACGATCGAGGGAACGAGGATCGCCGGGTTGACGAGCGTGTTGTGGATCGAGCGCCACGCGACGGCGCGGGTTACGTTGAGGAAACGAGTCATCTGCGCGCCAGCCTCGTCCGCATGGCCGACTGGGATAGCGCGAGCGCGATTACCAGCAGCGCGGCGGCAAATGCGAAGCCGAGCGCGAGCGCCTGCGCGTCCCATCCCTTGATCACGAGGCTCCGCAGCGCCTCGAGCAGGTAGGAGACGGGGTTGTAGGTGGCCACGTCGCGAAACCAGCTGGCCTTGATCAGGTTGCGCGGCAGGCTCGAGGAGCTGAGAAACAGCGTCACGAACAGCAGGGGGAAGATTCCCTGCACCGCCTCCCCGGTTCCAAACCGCAGCGCCAGCAGACCCCCGAGGCTGGCGAACGCAAATGCGATCAGGATCGAGAGGACCAGCAGCACGAGTGCGCCGCCGACGCCGCTTGCAAATGTGACGCCGGTGGCCAGCCCGACGAGCAGGTAGACGACCGCCTGCACGATCCCGAGCACCAGGGCACCGCCGAGCTGCCCGACAAGCAGCGCCTCGCCGCGCAGCGGCGTGAGCGCGAGCCGGTTGAGAAAGCCGCTCTCGATATCACGAGCTAGATCGACGCCCGCAGTGATCGAGACGAACATCGCCCCTTGCACAAACGGCATCGCAATCAGGAAGTCCCGATAGTTGCTCGTCGGGAACCGCGGGATTTTTGTGGCCGGGCCCAGGGCCGAGCCGTTGATCGCGAACAGGATCAGCGGGAAGATCATCGGGAAGATCATCAGCGCCCGCTGGCGCACGGTTCGCGTGACCGCGCGCCGCGCGACCGCGAGCGTTTGCTCGATAACACCGCTTGCGTCAGTCGCCACGGCGCCTCCTGCCGCGCCCCCGCCGCGGTGCTGGCGGCTCTGCGGAGACTTCCTCCGCGGCGCCCTCGAGCTTGCGCCCCGTCTTGGCGAGGAACACGTCGTCGAGCGACGGCTGGTGCAGTTGGAGCGTCTCGACGTGAAGATCCGCTTGGTCAAGAATGCGGACGATCTCGGCGAGCTGGCTCTCACCCCCCGGCAGCTGCACGGTGACGCTCCCGCCGCCGTTGCGGTGAACCCCCGCGAAATTTCCGAGGAGCTCCGCGAGCTTGTCGCTGACGGCCGGATCTGCTGGCGTCACCTCCACGGTTGGGCTGCCGATCTCGGCCTTGAGCCGCCCGGGCGTTCCCTCCGCCACGATCCGGCCGTGGTCGATGATCCCGATCCGGTCGGCGAGCGCGTCGGCCTCCTCCAGGTACTGCGTGGTGAGGAAGACCGTCATCCCCTCGTCGTGGGCAAGGCGCGCCACCTCCTCCCAAAGCGCCGCACGGCTCTGGGGGTCGAGTCCGGTCGTCGGCTCGTCGAGGAACAGGATCCGCGGGGAGTGCACCAGCGCGAGCGCCAGGTCAAGACGGCGCTTCATCCCTCCCGAATAGCCCCCAACGCGCCGGTCGGCCGCGTCGGTCAGACCGACCCGCTCGAGCAGGGCGATCGCGCGCCGACGGCGGTCCTCTGCCGGCAGTCCCTGGAGCGTCGCCTGAAGAAGCAGATGCTCGCGACCGGTGAGGATCGCGTCCAGCGCAGCCTCCTGCAATGCGGCGCCGATCGTCGAGCGCACCTGCCCGCCCTGTTTGACAATGTCGTAGCCGCCGACGCGTGCGCAGCCGCTCGTGGGCGGCAGCAGCGTCGTCAGCATCAGCACCGTTGTCGACTTGCCGGCCCCGTTGGGCCCGAGGAAACCGTAGATCTCGCCGGGGGAGACGGTGAGGTCGATTCCGTCGACAGCACGTGGTCCCTTACGGAACTCACGGACCAGCTGCTCGACTTCGATAGCGGGTTGATTGGTCACTGACAGCAGGTTATCAAAAGGTTGAGCTTGTCAACGATCTAGCATGTCAATAGAATGTCTTCTTTGATGAGCACGACAACGTCGAGTCCGACCGCTCGCGTTTCAGGCGGGTCCGGCGCGGATGGTGCGACCGGCGCCGATGCGTGGGATCTGCTGCGCACACTGTTAGGACAGCAGCGCCGCCGGTTTCTCATCGCTGCGTCTGAGCTCGAGCTGCATCCGGCGCAGGCCGGAGCCCTGCTGCACCTCGCCTCGCCGCTGCCGATGCACGAGCTGGCGGACCTGCTCGTGTGTGACAACTCCAACGTCACGGGGCTCGTCGACCGGCTTGAAGGTCGCGGGCTGGTGGCGCGTCAGGCGAGCGCCGACGATCGTCGTGTGAAGCACGTGGTGCTGACGGCTGCTGGGCGGCGTCTGCGAGATCGACTGCTGGAGCGCGTGGCCCAACCGCCCGCTGGTCTCACGCGGCTGTCCGCCGCCGATCAGCGGCAGCTACGCGGTTTGCTGCAGCAGGTGCTGGACGAGGACTAGGGCCGCAACCACCAGTTGAATGACGGACTCGTCCAGCCGCTTCCCGAGTTGGCCGGAGCGGGACCCAGCGGCTTGCCGGCGTAGATCACGTGGGTGCCCGCCGCGTCTGACTGATAGGTCTGCCAGGGGATCGTGTTCTGCTGCTCGATGCCGCGCTGGCTGTAATCACACACGCCGTTGGGGAAGCTCTTCTCGAGCTGTGCCCACTCCGTGCTGGTGAATGTCGTCGGATAGAAGCTGCTCTGGCGCAGCGGCACCAGCTGGCATTTCTCGACGTCCGTGGCAATGCTCTCCCCAGCCTCCATCGCCGGCGTGGCGAACTTCGTCTGTACCTGCGGGAGCTCACATACCTCGCCCACGCCGGGGAGGTTCACGGCCTGAAGCCCAGGAATGTTCGAGCACTGATCGTGCACGTCGGCGGGACGGTCGCTGGCCACCTTCTCGGCGAGCGGGATGTTCCGGTGATCGGTCTCCACGGCACTCAGCCACCGGTCCATCGCTTGAAGTCCCTCGACGGTGTAGTTGGGATCACCGATCAGCGGGGTCTCGCCGAACCAAATCACGTCGTTGGTGGGGAAGTGGCCCTCCTGCGCTTCCAGGCGGGCACGGATCGTCCAGGATCTGTAGGCGTCATGGAAGGCTCCCGGGTCGGGACCGCGGAGGTCGATGATCGGGACGGCGACCAGGTTGTTTGTCTCGTTGATCGATCCGCTGCGGTAATCGGCGCGCAATGCCTGACGGTCGGCAACGGTCCGCGCAGTAGTGAAGTTGAGATCGAGGTCCTCACCGCCGATCTTTGCGTTCAGGTCGGCGAACTGGGCGGGACTGATTGTCCCGTCCATCAGCGCGTTACGGCCGAACTCCACGCCGGCGTCGTCAAGCGGGATGTCGCCGAATCCATGGCCGACGCGCCTCTCCGCCGCGGACCATTCGCGCTTCGGTCGTGGCCCGAAGACGTTGATCATGTAGTCGGTGAGTGTGCAGCGCACGCCGCCGGGGTTGGTCTTGGCGTCGTACAGCTGGCTCTTGGGAACGCCCGCGCAGGCGTTTGAGGGGTTGGCGAGCGAGTTCCAGTAGATCGAGTCGAAGATGATCGCGTTGCCGTGGTTGGGGTGTCCCTCGACCGCGGCAATCTGGGTCGGGGTCCAGACGATTCCAAGCCCCCATTTGCTCGGGTTCTCGAAAT
This sequence comes from uncultured Solirubrobacterales bacterium, assembly GCA_963849295.1. GTDB lineage: Bacteria > Actinomycetota > Thermoleophilia > Solirubrobacterales > Solirubrobacteraceae > Palsa-465. The sequence continues at coordinate 116,413 of CAWKGU010000010.1, read as the reverse complement.
AGCCACGGGTGAGGTGATAGCCGGCCAGCTGCTGACCCGTTGACCACGCGTCCGGGAAGCTGCACTGCGGGAGGATTCCCTGGTAAATGCCGGGGTAGGCGTTTGCGACCTGCTGCTGGACCAGCGACCCGCCGGAGCACCCGGTGCCGATCGTGTAGCGGAGCGTCCCGTAGTGAGCGATCAGATGCTCCTTGGCCATCACGAGCGACTCCGCCTCGGTGATCAGGTTGCAGTTGTGCCCGGCGTTGTCGAGCGCGGTCGACATCACAGCGAAGCCCATGCTCAGGGCGGTGGTCGGGCTCGAGCCGGCGGAGGGGCCACCGGGCACGCCGACGGTGTCGCCGGTCGTGCTCGGAGCGGTTCCCGATTGGTGATCGATCCCGCAACTCGCGCCATGGGTGATCAGGAGCTTGTGGTTGAACTGGGGCTGCGGTGCCCATGCGCTCCACGGTTTCCCGGGCTGATAGACGAGCGCGATCTGATACTGGTCGCGATCCTGGTAACCCGTCTCAAAGCGGATGATGAACGGGACGGTCGCGCCCGTCTGCGTTGTGATCGTTGCCACGTCCGTAGCCGGGCTCTTGGGGTTGTATGTCTGCAACGAGTGCGTGACCGACGACATGTACTTGTAGCTGTATGTCGTCGGGGCGTTGCAGTGGCTGTCCTTGGAGCCATTGGTGCACTGCCACGGCTTCACCTGGGGGCCCGCGAACAGCGGACCGCCGATGGCATGGTTGATGAGGGTCGCCTTCGCGGTGGGGCGCTTTGGCAGCTTGGCGGTGAGGCGATTGCGGCCGAGCTTGAGGCCTGTAAGCAGGCCCTCGTACAGGCCATTCGTACGGAGTGCGAACTGCGAGGTGACGTTGCGGCCGTTTAGACGCATGCTGATGTGCTTCGCGCTGGCGGGGGTCGAAAGCGTCACTGCGACGAGGGCCTCGCCGCCTGAGACGAGATCGGATCGTGACGAGATGACCTCGATTAACGGGGCGTTTCCTTTGGCTTTGTGGCTCCGCGTGTGGGGGTTGGGATGGTGTGCGCGTGCCGTGCTCTGCGGCTCTGCGCTCGCGCCGGGAATCGCTGTGGCGATCGCCCCCGCTGCAGCCGTTGCGACCGCGCTCGCAATTGCCCACTTCCTGTCCCGCCCTCTTCTCGGCATGCGTGCTCCCGCTGTGTCGATCGATCGCCGTACGCGCCGTCTGCCCTGCCGCGTGCTGGCGTCGTAGTGGTAGCACCTTCTGGCCGATTCGGCGCCGGTCGGCGCCTCGATTCCCTGGCGGCCGGGTCGTCGGCTGCTTCGCCTTCAGCTGCGACGCCGCATCCATCCGTCAAGGGTGCGGCGGAAGCGGCGCAGGTAATGACAAGCGACGTGGGCGTGGGCGCGTCCCCGGACAGATGGCGCTCGCAAACCGCGCCCAGAAGTACATCTATCCGTCGTCGCAATGACCTTTGGCCACGCCGGCTCAGAAAAGGGCTGACGATCGCTGGTTGGCTGTCGTAGAGTCCGCCGCATGCCCACCTTCGCCCTGCGCCTCATCGCTCCACGCCCGGCCTTTGCCCAGACCATCACCGACTCCGAGCGGGAGATCATGAGCCGCCACGCTGCCCATTGGCGCCCGTATCTCGAGCGTGGTGAGATGGTCGTGTTCGGCCCAATCCTCACCGATGAGGACTCGTACGGACTTGCGGTTGTCGAAACCGACGACGAGCAGGCGCTCCGGGAGTTCGCTGCGCAGGACCCGGTAGTGACGAGTGGGACGGCGGCCTTCGAGTTCGGGCGAATGGCTACCGGTCACGTTCGCGGGCGCTGACCCGTCGCTCTTAGGACCAGAAGGGTCCCAACGCACAGCCCCGCGAGAAGCGCGTAGGGCACTGCATCCGAGGTCGCCTGTGCGAGGCCGGCGCTTCCGGCACCGCCGATAACTTGACCGCCCGCCCAGGCCAGGTTGAAGAGCCCGAACGCGTACGTCTGGGCGAGGTCCGCTGCCTCCGCGCCGTCGGAGATCATCGCACCGGCAGGTGGGTACTGGACTCCGAATAGCGGATCGGCCACGACCACCAGCGCGAACAACAGAGCCACACTCCGTGGCAGGGCAAGCAGCGGAGCCCAGATCGCTGACGCGCACAGGCCGGCGAGCACCGGCGTGAGCCGGCCGCGGCGGTCGGCCGCTCGGCCGACGAACGGGCTTAGAACCCCGGCGGCCGCTGCGCCTAGCAGGAACGCGGCGCCGACCGTCACGTTGCTGGCGCCGAGATGGCTGAGCCTGAGCGGTGCTAGTACAGCGAGTGTGCCGTACAGAAGAGCGCTAAGCATCGTTAGCCACATTCCTGTAATCACGCGACGGTCGCGCAGCGCGGGAGTGAAGGCCACCTGCCCGGATGCGCCGCCGGGCGCGGGCGCTGGCTCGTTGACGGTCCAAACCAGAAGCACCAACCCGAGCCCCGCCACCAGCAGGAACACGAGCTTCGGACTCGTCTGGGTGGCCGCAGTGCCAATCACCGGCCCCAAAAGCGCGCCCGCGATCGCCGCCGCGAGCGCCGCGCCGATCAACTCCGCCCGTCGGTTGGCGGGGGCGCGCAGGATCAGCCACGCGAGCCCGGCTGCCCACGACCCCGCACCGCCGACGCCCTGTACGAACCGAGCACCGTCGAGGAGCGCGATGTCCCGCGCGAAAGCGAACACGACGCTTGAGCCGATCATCAGGCCAAGCCCGGTGAGGATCGTGGCCCGCACGCCAACGCGGGCAGCCATCCAGCCAGCGGGGATCGACCCGAGCAGCGTGCCCGCCGCATACGACGCGGCCAGGACCCCGGCCTGAGCCTTCGCAAGATGGAAGTGATGCGCGTAGTACGGAAGCAGCGGCGCAATCGCCGCGTAGAACATCGTGTCCACGAGCACGATCGCCGCGACCATCGCCAGGAGCCTGCGCATGCCAGGCGGATTAGAGCGGATCGATCACCCGCGGACTACCGGACAGGCCGGTGCCATGGTGTTCCGCGGAACACCCGGTGGCGCCTCAGAAACCTAAGCCCGCCTCCGGGCTTGAACCCGAAACCCCCTCACTACAAAGTGGTAGGGCACTTCCGCTGCTCCGGCACGAACCGCGGCTTCGACCCTCGACCCACCTAGCCGACGGCGCTTCCGCTTGATCGACTAGGGGGTCGCGCGCGGGCGCTGAAGAAGCTGTAGGCGCGTCAGAGCCGATCCCATTTGCGGCGCTGCACGAGCTGCTCTTTCTCGCGGGCGGCGCGCGCCTTTCGGGCCGCCTTGTGGGCCTCATCGTTGCGGCGTGCCACCTGCTTCTTGACCTCGCTCAATGCCTCGTCCGCGGTCGATCGTCCCGGGCCCGGGCTGCGTAAGTCGGTCATCGCGATCCACCCTTCTACTCGCTCCCTTGGAACATGTGCCACGGGAGAATGCGAGAGCTCGACACTCTGAGGTGGACCTACCTATCTGAGTCTACGCTCGGTGCCTTCCGGCGCCGCCGTGCTCGTCACCGAGACTGTCGCAATGATGGACAACCGGCAGCCGGCGAGCGCTCCGTCGCCGAAGCAGTTGCAGCCGTCCGTCTGGTCGGGGACGAATGGCGCCCCTGAGCGCCTAGAGGATCCGCTCAATTGTGAGTCGTCGGATACCTCGAGGCGTTGGGACCTCTACCGTGGCACCAGCCGGGTGGTCCAAGAGTGCCTTCCCGACTGGGGCTTCCGCTGAGAGCTTGCCCTGCTCGCGGTCGGCCTCCGCAACCCCGACGATCGTCCAAAGATGTACTTCGCCCGTCTCCTCGTCGAGCACCTCGGCGGAGCGCCCGAACGAGAACGCATCCCCAGGGCCTTCGTCAACTTCAACCACCACAGCGTTTCGCCACCGCTGCCGTAAACGGCGGATCCGGGTCTCGAGATGGGCCTGGTCCTCCTTGGCGGCGTGGTACTCGCCGTTCTCTTTAAGGTCGCCATGGCCGCGGGCGGTGAGGATCCGCGCGGCGATGTCACGGCGCCCGACCGTCTCTAGTTCGCCGATCTCCGCCTTGAGAGCCTCAAGACCCGCCTCGGTGATGGGCTCGCCCTCGTTTTCCGCTGCGGTCATCTAGCCATTTTGGCGCGTCCGGCCAACGGGGCACCGAGACCTAGCTGATCGATATTCCCCCGCCGCGGCCCTCCTCTTCATCGAGTAGAAATCGAGTGGGGCTTGATCTCAGACCACAACGCCCGCTTTCGCCCGCGCGGCGGGCCCGAGCTGATGCCTACTTCGACGACCGCGCCGCCGTCGCCCTCGTGGCGGAGCCGCACCGCCCGGACGTAGATGGCGGCGGCTAGCTGAGTGGGATCGTGCCGGTTACGGTTGTGCCTGTCCCGCGCGCCGAGTCAATCGTTAGGGTGCCGCCCAAGGCGCCGACCCGATCGCTCATGTTCTGAACGCCGGCGCTGAGTTGGCCGTAGCGGCATCAAAGCCTTGGCCGTTGTCGGAGATCTGGAACTCAAGCGTCGTGTCGCGCTGGGCTAGCCGGACGTTTGCGGTTGCATCGTCGCCGGCGTGCTTGCTGGCGTTTTGTAGGGCTTCTACGCGGCGAGTCGAGGCCGCCTCGAGCTCCGGACGGTAGCGCCGCGAGACGTCGCACTCGAGTTCGGTCGGGATTGCGGCACGCTCGACGGCATCCTTGAGCGCGCCGGGAAGACCTCGTTCTCGAGAGCCTGTGGATAGATGCCGTGCGCCAAGTCGCGTAGTTCGGCTAGGGCGCGCTGAAGATCCTCGCGTAGCTCATCGTGCATCGTTCGCGGCTCTCGGGCGCGTCCTCGCTTTGCGTGGGCGGATCGCAAGCCTTGAGATTGAGAAGCACCAAATGTTGTTGTGCGCCGTCGTGCAGGTCGCGCTCCACCGACGTCTCGCGCCATCGCCGTGGCGTCTCCGCTCCCAGGAAGAGCGTAGCTCGTTGGCCTGTTCGCGCAGCTCGGTGCGAGATTGGCTGAGCGCGTCGGTGTGCGACCTCAAGTCTCTGAGCATCTCGTTGAAGCTCTGCGCGAGTTCACCGAGTTCGTCTGCGGTGATGACCGGCACAGGCGTTCGGAGATCTCCTGTCGCGACGCGCTTGGTCGCTGCAGCAAGTCATCGATCGGGGAAAGCGCGGAACGGGTGACGATCGCGAAGATCCCGGCCGCGACGAGTGCGATCCCCAAAGCAGCCCTTAGCGCGATCGTGAAGCGCAGCGTGCCGTTGATCGTGAGATTCGCGAACGCACCAGCGATCACAGCCGCGTAGAACGTGACCGCGGGCAGAGGCGCGAGCGCTTTCCAGCGCAGCGTCAGGCCACTCGCTGGAGCCTCGAAATCGCGAGGCAGGAACATCGCGACCTCTTCCTGCATTGGGCGCAACATCGCTTGGCTCACAAGCACCGCCACGGCCCAAACCCCGACAAGGACCACGCCAAGGCCGATGATCACCGGCAACACTCCGTACCACGGTTTGTTGCTCCCCAGGAAGATGTACGCAGCAGTCGCCGGTATGAAGACGACCCCGAGCGCCGCACAACGGCCCAGCGCGATCGGCACGCTGACGATCGCCTTCCAGACCTCGGGGGCGCGCAAAGCATTTCGACCCTCTCCCGACCACGCAAGCACAGTCCGGATAAGGTCGCGGCTCGGGATCGTCTCAACGAACGACGCAACCATGAAGTTCGCCGCCCCGACCCTGTACATCGCGACGGCCTGCGAGGTCGAGAGCGACAAGTAGCGGGCACCGAGAACTGTCGATACCACGCCCGTCGCAAGTATCGCCACATCCATGCTGGCCATCCAGACGACAAGGACCCGTGATCCAACCCGCTCATATAGGCGTGTGAGGAACGACCAGTCGCCACCACGATCCCTTCGACGCTCGCGTGCCCACGCTCTATCGCCTCCCCGCCCGGGCACCCTTGTCGGCTGGACGTTCATCCGCTGTCCGCCTTCCCACACATAGCAGCGGCCAGCGGGAGCACCATCGGTGCTAGCGCGAAGGACAAGCTGCGCCATCGAAACGACGCGTTACCAGCAGAGGTCGCACCGTCTCGCAGAATCGACAGGTTGTGGTCAGCCGGGATGATGCGCGCTACGTGAAGCGCCCTACACCCACGTAGAAGAGAGGGATGTTGCTCGCCACCTGCTGGCACCCGCACGCCTTGGCTGCGCCCGCCGCAGTGCCCGCAGGGTCATCAGGATCCATGCTGACGGGGCCGACGAAATGCACGTGCATGCCTTTGAACTCGCCCTGCGTGACGACCCCTCGTGTGTCGTCGAGATTCCCGACAGCATGGTCGCTGTAAACGAAGTGCCTCCCGACCGTTCTCCACCTGAGTGTCGATAGCCGTGGCGGTCTGGCCCAGCGGCACGCAGATGTCGGGTCCGAGCTGTGACCAGACCTCGGTTGCGAATACGTCGAACGTCAGGCATCTTGCCAAAGAAGTCCTTCGCAGTACCGCTCGCCGAGTAGTTCCTTAGATCGATTGTCCTCCGGCGCCGATGGTGATCCTGCCCGGCTCATACTGAGCGCATGTGCCTTCCCGTCCACTGACGGCGAGGCCATCCGATTGCTGGGCATCGAGAGAGCGCGTCGTCCGAGCTACCGAAGACATCAACGGTTCGCCAACGGCGCCGCAAACCTCGACCAGCGCCATCACTGTTATCAACGCGGCAGACGCAATCAACCACATCAGCCGCGCCGCTTTGCATGACTCGACCTGCGCCACCGCACAGCCTCCCGGTCGGTGAACGATCTGCCAGAACAGGAGGATCGGCACCGCTCCGCCCGGGCAAACAAGCGTCGGCGGGGTCTTCGCCTGCCCCGCGATCTGCGCGCGCACACCCATCGCGCAAGCTTTTCATTCGCACGCGTTGGACGACCGATGAAAATCAAGGGTGCCGGTGCACGGGTTTGACGCAATTTGCGTCGGATTCCGCGGTGACGTATCGGTCGCGGCGGTGTCGTCGAGGGCGTTAGATCGCCTCCTGTGAGCTCGGTTTCCGGGAGGTCGGCCACGATCGGGGCGCTCCGGCCGGTGTTTGCGGCAGGCGTGGTCCTCGTCGAGGTTGTCGACGTCGGTGGGGAGGCGTAGGTTGTGCGGTGGGCGCGAGCCGATGACGTGTCAAAGCGCAGGCGTCTGGAGCTCGCGGGCCTGCCGCGCGACTTGCCCGCCACAGGGCCTTTGAACTATGCGCGCTCCGCTGTCACGCTCGCGCCCGCTTCTTGGGGCTGCGCTTTTTTGGGCCCGGTTGCCTTCTAGTCGCGGACGGCGCGCTCGTAGGAGGCTTGGGCTTGAGCGGCGAGGTGTTTCTCGGCGTGGCGCATCCGCTGGTGGGTGACCCACACGCCTGAGGGCTGGCCTTTGCGCACCGGGGCGCCGGCGGTGATCTCCAGGCGCCGGAGCTTCTTGGCGGTCAGCGAGGGCTGCTGGTGGGCGTAGTCCTGCTCGCGGGTGAGCATGCACCAGAACAGCACCGCTAGCTTGCGGGCGGTGGCGACGATCGCCTTGCCGTGCCCGCGGCGCGAGCGGACCCGCAGGTAGAAGGCCCGTAGTGGCCCGGGGTGGTGGACTACCGACCAGGTCGCCTCGACCAGCGCCCAGCGTGCGGAGACCGACCCACGCTTTGAGATCGAGCCCGAGCGGGCGGCCTGCTCGCCGGACTGGCGCACCCTAGGATCCAGACCGAGGTAGGCGACCACTCGCTTGGAGTTCTGAAACCGCTTGACGTCCCCGACGGCGGCCAGGAACGCGCGGCGGCGATCAGGTTCACCCCCGGCACGGTCATACAGCCGCTGGCCTCCGGCCAGGTGAGCAGCTGCTTGGCGATCCAGTTGCTCGACGTCCTCGATCTCGCGGTCAAGGAACTCGATGTGCCGCAGCGCCGACCTCGATCGTCTCGGCCTCATCGACGGGCAGATCCCGCTGCCAGCGTCTGCAGCCACTTGCGGCCCTTGACCCCAAACAGATCCGAGCAGGGCGGCTTGCCCTGCAGCCGGCGCATCAAGCGTGGCGTGCACCTCGTTCTTGACCCGGGAGCGGGCATGCACCAGCTGCTCACGGCGGCCCAGCCTGCGCCGCAGGACCCGGGCGCGCTCGTCAGGCACCCACACCGCCTCGAGCTCCCCCTTCCACAGAAGGCTTGCTAGCGCGCGGGCGTCGAACTTGTCGGTCTTCGTGCGAGCCTGAGCGATCCCCATGTCATCGGGTGAGACCACCACCACCCGGTTCACCTGCGCCTCAAGACCGTCTCGCCACTTCCCACGCCGCACCGGTCACCTCCATCACCACGCGGTCGGTGCTCTGAAGACTCTCCGCCAGCGACTCCATTCCGTCCGGGGTGCTCGGCACCCGGCCGGCGTTCTCGATCATCCCGTCCTCGCAGATCGCGATCTCGCAAGAGTCGCGATGCACGTCCAGGCCGATCGCGCGACCGACCCATCTGGCTTCAACGGCTACATCTCTGCCGACCTCACCTCCACAGCTCGTAGTTGACGTGCGGGAGAACCAGCGGGACCAACGACACAGACCGATACGAGCTCAACCGCTCAATCCAGGCAAGTCGCAGGGGCGGCCGAACAAAACCCCGGGCTCGAAGCCCATCGATCTAAAAACGGCCTACCCGTCTGCGTTCTCCCAAATGACCCCTGTGCCGGATCGCCCGACCGTAAGGTCAGGACCGGACAGAGCCTCCAGAGCCGAAGTTCCATGCCTCGATGACCCGCGGTGATGCCTCACTGCGCAGAAGAGGTATTAATCTCACAGTTTTTTGAGGTAGAGCGGAAAATACTTGTCCACGAAGCAGAAAACTCCGCCGAAAGCACGACCGCGTCAGCTTCCGGCGTCCTAAGGTCCGCTCGATCGGTTGGCGCTTGTCGCCGGCTTGAACGTGGAACGCGCGCGTGGAGCGATCTGGCGGATCACGGAGCCTGCTCGCTGTCCGTCGCGGGCGAAGAGGGCGGGTTGGCTCGCTGCGGCGCTGGGGCGGCGCGGTTTGCCGCGCGTAGCTGCGAGTAGGAGATGGACGTTCGCGCGCTCACGTTCGACGTGTTCGGAACGCTGCTGGACTGGCGCTCCACGGTCGCCAGCGCCTTGCGGGAGAGCGGGCTAGAGGTCGACCGGCAGAACTGGTCGATGATTGGCGAGCCCGCGCTCTCGCAGCTACCCAGGAGGTAAACCGGGGGCAGCGGCCGTGGCAAAGCTTCGATGAGCTTCACTCGGTGACGCTCGACGAGCTCCTCGCCGCACGCGGCCTCGACTGTTCAAGCAAGTGCCGTGCCGTGATGGTGAGAGCGTGGCACCGCCTTGATCCGTGGCCCGGTGTCCGCGCGGGGCTCGAAGCCCTGCGTCAACGGCGAATTGTGGCTGCACTCTCGAACGGGAACCTGGCGCTACTCGTCGATCTCGTGCGGCACGGCGACCTGCGTTTTGACTGCCTATTCTCGGCCGAGCTCGCTCAGGTCTACAAACCCCAGGCGGAGATTTACCTGACTGGGCTGCGACTGCTGGAGCTCGAGCCCCGCGAGGTGATGATGGTGGCGGCGCACCCCGCCGATCTCAAAGGCGCCCGCGCCGCCGGATTGCGCACCGCCTTCCTCGAGCGACCACTCGAGTACGGGCCGGACTCACCGCGGCGTGAGGATCCCGACGCTGACATTTCGGTCAATATCCGGACGAGCTCGCCGCCTTGCTTGAGGGCTAGACCCAGACTGATCGACCGATGAAAGTCAAGTCGTTTTTGGCCGGTATTTGCGGGTGGTATCTCCTTGGTCTTGTCAGCGTGGCGGTCGCGGCGTAGGTTCTGGTTGGGCGCGAGCGATGACGTAGCGAAGCGCAGACGTCAGGAGCTTGGGTCTGCCGCGCGACTTGTGTCCTCTTTGAGTGACTTAACCTATGCGCGCTCCAGTGTCACGCTCGCGCCCACTTTTCTCGCCGGGGCGCCGGCGAGCTGGTCTTGGACCATTCGCTTGTATGAGGCCTCGGCTTGGCGGGCGAGTTCGCGTTCGGCTTGGCGCATCATCACGTTGGTTGACCAGATCCCGGCGGCACGGCGGGTGTTCTTGGGCGCGCCGGCGGTGATCTCCAGGCGCCGGAGCTTCTTGCGGGTCAGCGATGGCTGCTGGTGGGCGTAGTCCTCGCCGCGGGTGAGCATGCACCAGAACAGCACCGAGAGCTTGCGGGCGGTCGCGACGATCGCTTTGCCGTGCCCGCGGCGGGCCTTGGTGCGCTCATAGAAGGCGTGCATCGGCCCGGGCTGCAGCACCGCGGTCCACGCTGCCTCCACCAGCGCCCACCGGGCGGACGCCGATCCACGCTTGGAGATCCGGCCGCTGCGGGCCGGCGCCTCGCCGGACTGCTTGACCTTCGGGTCCAGGCCGAGATAGGCCACCAGCTTGCGGCTGGTGAGGAACCGGTTGGGGTCGCCGACCGCGGCGATGAACGACGCCGCGCAGATCAGGTTCACCCCGGGGACGGTCATCAGCCGCGGATCTCCGGCCAGGACAGCGCCTGCTGGGCGATCAACTTCTCCACCGCCGCGATCTCGGTGTCGAGGAACTCGACGTGACGCATCCCGGCGTCGACGGACTCGCGCTCCTCGGACGGCAGCTCCAGGCTCGGCCAGCCACTCCCGGCCTTTGACGCCGAACAGGTCAGAGCACGGCGGCTTGGCCTGCAGCCGGCGCTGCAGCGCCGCGTGGATCTCGTTCTTGGACCGCGTCCGGGCCCGCACCAGCTGCTCGCGACGCGCCAGCCGCCGGCGCAAGATCCGGCAGCGCTCATCGGGCATCCACACCGCCTCAAGCTCACCCTTCCACAGCAGACTCGCCAACGCCCGAGCGTCGAGCTTGTCCGTCTTCGCCCGAGCACTCGCGATCCCCGTGTCATCCGGGGAGACCACGACCACCCGGTTCACGTGCGGCTCGAGCATCCGCGCGACCTCCCAGCAGCTGCCCGTCACCTCCAGCGCCACCCGGTCGGACGCCAGCAGACTCTCGGCCAGCGACCTGATCCCCTCAGGCGTGCTCGGCACCCGACCGGCCGAGCGGACCTTACCGTCCTCGCAGATCGCGACCTCGCAGAACTTGCGATGCACATCCAGGCCGATCGCGCGACCGACCCATCTCGCCAATCCCATCTCTCACCTCCACAGCTGTTGTCAGTGCGGGAGAACCAGCGGGACAACGACATAGACCGATACGAGCTCAACGGCTCAATCCAAGCAAGTCGCAGGGGCGGCCGAACGAAAAGCCCGGGCTCGAAGCCCATCGATCAAAACGGCCTACCCGTCTGCGTTCTCCCAAACAAAGCCCCTGTCCCGGATCAGCTGAACCTAAGGCCAGACCCGGACAGAGCCTTCAACCAGCAGTTTCATGCTTCGATTAGCAGCAAAGTCGAGCCTTCGACACGGGCACGCTTGGACGATCGCATTTGTGGGCCGGCCAGAACGGAGCGTTGTGGGAGCCACCGTGGCGGCCCTGGGTCGCTGGCTAGAGGCCGCGAGCAGGCGTGGCGACCGTGGGGTCCGGTCTAATTGGGGTATGCCAACCACAACGGTCGCACCTCAATCTTGCCCCAGCCGTCAGCCTGGATCCGCTGCGCCATCACGAGCATTACCAAAGCGACGGCAAGGGCAGGGAGTCTCCCTACGCCGGCGGAAGTAGCTTTATGGAGCGCGTCTCTGAGAGCGTCGCGTCTGGGATGGGGACGGTCACCTTCATCGTCGTCTCAACGATCGTGATCTTCGCGTGGGTGTTCGCCAACGGCGCGGCCCACTACATCTCCCAGACGGTCACGAACATCACGGACGGGCACCAATTCGATGGCGAACCGTGGATCCTGCTCAACCTTGTGTTCTCCGCGGTCGCGTTCTTCACCGGCGCGCTTGTGATCATCGCCCAGAAGGCGCAGACGCGAACCGATAAGGCCAACGAGGAGGCCTCGGCGAAGCACCGCGACGAGCTCTCACAGGCAAACCAGGACCTGCTCCAGAAGACACCGACCTCACGGTCGAGATCCACCAGCTCGCTGAGAGCCTGAGCAAGCTGACCGAGGAGGTTCACAAGCACATCTGCCTCGGTGGCAACTGAGTCGCGTGATTACCGACGTCGCAGCATGGCTGAGGTGCTTGCCACCGTTGCTCTGATCGCGACTGGTGCCGATCGTGCTCGGCCGCGGGGTGGCGGCTGTGGGAAGGCCTCGAAGCGCTCGAGGCGGATTGACGACGTCGAGGCGGTCTCGACACCGAGCGGCGCAACCCACCTCACCTTCACCCGGTCCGGCGGCATCGACCACGATCGCCGATCCGCAATCGGCCAACACGACCTTCCTCTCCGGTGACCTCGCGGCGGCCGTCGGCGAGATGAAAGCTGAGCCGGCGGGTGGAGCTCCAGGCGCACGGCGGCGGCGCCCTGATCCGGTGGCTGCTCGCGAACGACCGCGTGGACAAGATGACCCTGGTCATCGTGCGCGTAGTCGTCGGCCAGGGCATGCGGCTATTCCCAGACACCGGCCCGGACATTGCGCTTGACCTGGTCAACTCGCGAGCCGACTCGAAGCGCGGTCAGCACAGCACCACCGGAGCCACGACCGCGACGTGAACGGATCCTCTTTGCGCGAAGATGCTCGACATGACGACTACTCCAATCCGCATCACCGGCGTCGACTTCGCTTACATCCCCGTCACAGACTTCGACACGGCAAAGCGCTTCTACGGCGAGGTACTCGGCCTTCAGCAGTCCAAGCAGTACGGGAAGATGCCCGGTGGCGAGTTCGAGACCGGCACCCTCACGCTTCAGATCCTGCAGGCCGAGGCCTTCGGCCAGCACTTCAACCGCAACCGGAACCCGATCGCGCTCCACGTCGATGACGTCCACGAGGCGCGCGCACAACTTGAGTCGTTAGGGACTCGAGTTCCTTGGCGAGACGATGGACAGCGGCGTCTGCCATATGGCCGTTTTCCAAGACCCGGACGGGCACGCGCTGATGCTCCATCACCGATACGCACCGCCCGAGGCACGGACCTGCCGGGGCTCGAATGACAGTCTCGCGTCTGGCGTCGGTGTAGGTCGCTCTCCGGCGCTGTCCTGACCCTGTGCCGTGCATCGGTGACTCGCCTGAGGCGCATCGGTGTGTGGCACCATGCCGCGCTCTAACTGGGGGCAGCGCCGCTAACTGGGGTGCGGCCGGTTCGTCGAGTCGTGCCGTCTAGACCGCGGCGCGCTCGGTCGCAGCGAGGGTGGTCATCTCACCAATCAGGTTCTCCTCCAGCGAGATCGGAGTCGGCGAGGTTCTCGCTGACCCACTGAGCCGCCTTCTCGGTGGCGGCCTCCGCCTGCTCGCGTGTCTCCCACGTGCTGACCGACACGAAGCGTCCGCCGCCGACATCGGTGGTCGAGTAGAAGACGAAGCCAGGGCTCTCTCGCAGGATCGGCGCCATGCCCGCCCGGGCCCGCTCCATGAGCTCAGCCATACGTTCCCTGAGTAATCGAATAGATAGCCATGCGCACGTGGTTGGTCATCGGGCCTCCTTAGCTGTAGGTCGCGATGAGACTACCCGCGCTCGCCACGCACAAGAGCCTGGAAGAAGGGGGGCCACATTTGAGGCGCAAGGGAGCGCCCGGGTTCCGTTCCCATCGAACATGCGTCCGTTTCGCTTGCGCCGCGCATCCCCATCGTCTAACGGAATGTTGGGTGCAGCTATACCGTAGGTAACACCTGGGTGCGACAGGCAGTCGATGGTGACCGCTGGTCGTCAGGCCAACGCGCTTAGTCTGGGAACGCGAAATAAAACCACATCCGTCCCTCCAGGACAGTGCGTTCCAGCTGTTGCTGGTCGTACGGGCCTTTGCCCTCTGCGTCGAAAATCCGCAGTCCTGCGGCCGTCAACACTTCGTATATCCCGCCTGCCGGATAGCCGTGGGTGGGTCGCACCGATGCTGTGCTCGACGGCGACTACAGGCCGATGCTTCGTCAGAGTGCGCCTCGCACCGTTGAGGACGGCGTGCTCGACACCCTCGACATCGATCTTGATGAACGTCGGGTGAAATTCTTCCGGCAGTTCATCGTCTAAGCGCGTCACGCTCACGATGACACGCTCGGCCCCGTCGTGTATGGGTCCTTTCCATGTCTCTGGATCCTCACCCGGCGGCACCGTTTCAAGCGAACTCTAGGGCTGTTTCTGCCCGTTGCATGAAATGTGCACGGCCGCGGCGATCACCGAGTGCCCCACGTTGCGCACGTCGACGCCGGAAAGGCCTCGGCCAGGCGGCGGGCATGGTCCCGAAGTGGCTCGAAGGCCAAATGTTTCCCTTCCGGAGCCAAGCGCAGTACATGTCGCAGGATGATGCCCTCATGCGCGCCAATGTCGATGCAACACGAATCCGTCCGCAACACTGCTGCCATGACCATAAGAAGAGCCGCATCGTCGCGACTGTTCCTGTACTCGCTGTAGGCATTGCCCACCGCTCGCAGCGCCTCGAGGCGATACCGGTTTCCGGTGCGAACGGCGATGGTCTCTAGGAGTCTCCGACCGCGCATGATCGCAGGGTAGTTGACCATGACCGGCAGCCGTTGGCTGTCAGCCGCCGACGTTTAGGCCCGGCTTGAAGCCTTGCTCCTCGAAGTCCCGTGCCACGGCAAGCCGAAGGTGTTCGAGGTGGCCGGTCTTGTAATGCATCACGTTCACGGCGTTGCACGCTCCCTGAGCGTCCCCAGCGGCGTAGAGTTCCGCAGCTTCTTCTGCTTTTTGCAGCACAGTCTTGCCCGCCGCAACGAACTCGGTGAGATACAGATTGAGGTTTTTGGGTTCGGTGATCATCGCCACCAACCTAACCGCCGCCGCGGCGGTTGACTAGCCGATTTGCTGAAAAACCCCATTCCGGGCCCAGGCCCAACCTAGGCCCGCGCTCGGCTCGTGGGGCCAACCCATGTAGCCCACAGTCGGTCGCAGGCCGCCAGCCTGTTGCGTCATCCGGAGCGCGTCCTACTGTGCGGCGGTATGGCAGCTGTCCGTCTTGTCCGACGGCTTTTTGGGGACGTCGATGTCTTCGATTCGGTGTTTGGTTTCGGTCCCTGGATGGCGGCGTACGCCGCGTTTGTCTCGTGGCTCAACCTGATTGTCCGCGCTGTTCGAGGAGAGGAGGTCGAGCAAGACAGGCGGACCACGTACGCGACGGCGGCGTTCATCGGCGCGAGGGCGATCTATTCGGCGACGCACACTCGCGAGACCGTCGGCCTACACAACTCGGTCGTGGAACTTCGTGAACTCCAACGGGATGTACCGTGCGGAGGTACGCCCGAGGCGAGGGATAGGCGCATGCGCGCGGCCCTTTCAGCAAGCCGCGGCAGACGCGGAGGCAAGAGAAACAGCGAGCGGCCTCCCGAGAGCGCAACCTCTACAAGATCAACGTGGCGATGGCGGTACTCGCCGGGCTGACGGTAGCCGCGGCGATAGTGACGCTGATTGTGACTATCGTGAAGTGAACCTCCGCATAGGGCCTCCGAGGGCGTCTACCACGCCCGCTGCGCGGAAGGCTTCGTTGCACTAGCACCGCAGTGCTGGCGTACGCCTGTCTAACTGGGCGCGAAGGCGGCGGGTGTCTTCGTAGCGCAAGCTCGGCCACGTTTGCGATCACCGAGTACGCCTGCGTCAGCTTTCCCATGACGGTGTAGAGCGCAGACCGGGCGGAGCACTGGCGCTCCGATGTCAGACGTGCGTGAACGAACCTTGATCGTCCAGCGGGCCGTAAGCCTCGGAGCCGTGCAGGACACAGAGAAGACGGCGCACCGCACCGTGCGGCTGCTCGATCCGCTTCGCCGCGACCTCGCAGAGTGGAAGCTGCGCTGCGGACGACCACCCGATAGCGCGCTGATCGTCCCGTCCGCGAGCGGAGAGCCGTGGAGCGAAGAGGCTTACCGCTCGTGGCGTTGACAAGCCTTCGGACGGTGCGCTCAAAGCTGCCGGCGTCGAGCACGCACGCCCGTACGACCTTTGCCACAGCTTCGCCTCGCTGCTCTTGCACGAGGGTCGCTCGGTGATCTACGTCGCCCGACAGCTCGGCCACGGAGCACAACTCACACGTCGGCACCTACGGGCACGTGATAGACGAGCTTGAGGACGCTCCACGGCAGGACGCCGAGAGCGCAATTCTGGCCGCTCGCGAAAGCTACGCTGCCCCTCAGTTGCCCATAAGGGCCAAGTGACGCGTATGCGAGACTCGTACATGCCTCGCAAAACACACCGCTTTGCAGGCACTTTCGGTGAAGCCCGCCTCCGGACTTGAACCGGAAACCCCTTCATTACAAATGAAGTGCTCTACCAATTGAGCTAGGCGGGCGTGGTCGCCAGGCGCTCGGAGGTCGCCTCAGACGGGCGATCGTGCCTGTCGCTCGCCAGTGAGTGTGGCATGCAAGGCGGCTTTCGCCGTAGCTGCGAGAGCGTCACGCTCGGCCCGGATTCTCGGCCGAGCGTGACGTTGACGTCGATAGTGGCGCACAACGTCACACTCAAGCCGGGCGATGCCGCCAGTGTGACATCGTCGGCGGCCGGGAGATTGGGGTGAGGCCGGACCGCGCTGCGAGCGGGCCGGACCGCGCGCTGCGAGCCGCACTTGAACCGGAAACCCCTTCATTACAAGTGAAGTGCTCTACCAATTGAGCTAGGCGGGCGTGGTCGCCAGGCGCTCGGAGGTCGCCTCAGACGGACGATCGTGCCGGTCGCTCGCCAGTGAAGTGTGGCATGCAAGGCGGCTTTCGCCGTAGCTGCGAGAACGTCACGCTCGGCCCGGATTCTTGGCCGAGCGTGACGTTGACGTCGATAGTGGCGCACAACGTCACACTCAAGCCGGGCGATGCCGCGAGTGTGACATCGTCGGCGGCCGGGAGATTGGGGTGCAGGCCGGACCGTGCGCCGCGACCGCCGCGCGCCACAAGACGGAGGCCCTGTCACCCACAGCACCCCCGAGCTCCCGCTCCCACCACTCCAGCGCGTCGAGCGACGGTCTGACGAAACGGGATCTCCGGCTGCCACCCCGTCGCCGCGCGCAGGCGCGACGCATCGACCCTGGGAGGTCGGTCGCCTCGTGGGCGCGAACGAGCGCCGGAGTCGACGACGTGCTCAACGGGCGTCGGCGCGAGCAGCTCAGCCAGCAGCTGCACCTGCTCGGCGGCGCTGACCGGACTCGCCCCGAGGCGACGTAGAATAAAAAGTCACCCGGTTTGAAAGCGCCTGTGTCGCGAGCAACCGCCGGGCGGGCAAGGCGTCCAGGACGTCGGTGAAGTCCCGCCGCGTCGATGGGTTGCCGGTGACGAGCCGCACGACCGGAGCGTCGGACAGTCGCTCCATCGCGGCCTGGCGGGCGAGCGAGGACAGGATGAAGATCGGGAGCTGGCGTGGCCCCGCGTGGCTGAAGGGGCGAACCCGCACGAGATCGAGGCCGTGCGCATCGGCGTAGACGGCCGCCAGCAGGTCACCGGTCGCCTTCGACACGGCATACGGATTCGCCGGCCGCAGCGGCGCCGTCTCCGGAGTCGGAGATATCCGTCCAGCGTCCCCGTAGACCTCGCACGAGCCGCTCGCCCAAACAAGACGGGCGTCCGCGGCCTCGCGCCGAACCGCCTCGAGCATGCTCACGGCAACCGCGACGTTCCATTCCACCGTCGCCGCCGGTTCTTCCCACGAGCGCCCGACAGAGCTGAGCGACGCGAGGTGATAGATCACCTCGGGGGGTGGAGTCTCGAGGATCATCCGCCGCAGCCCGTCGGTGTCGGAGACATCCAGGGCTACGCCGGCGCCCACCGAGGGGGACCGCGAGACCCCAAGCACCTCGTCCCCGGCCGCCTTGCAGGGGTCGGTGCTCAGGTAAGCCGCCGGCGAATCCGGAGGCTCCCGTGTCGGCGAATTATCACAAGCAAAGCTGGTATATTCAGCTCTCAGAGCCGCCCGGCCGGACACGGTCACCGCGTGCTCGATGTTGCCGTGGCCGTTGCTCGAGAAGTCCGGCTCGGGGGCGGGGGGGTGGTTCCGGCCCCGCGTTGAGGCGCCGTTCGAGCTCGCCGAGGACCACGCCGAACATGGTCACCCGTCGACCTGCGCGAACGCGCGACGGTTGCCCCACAGCGGAACGAGCTCGCGACAGTGGGGGTGCACGCGGTCGCTGACCGCGCCCAGAGGCCATACAAGCGTGAGGTGCTCGAGCCAGCGCCACGGCCGGTCCTCGCACGGCCGGCGGGAGCGGCACCGCCGGCGCCAGCAGCGAGTACACCGCTCCGAAGATCGCGCCGTTCTGAACGTGCAGGAACAGCCCGGCCGGGTACCAGGCCGCCTGATCCCGTGCCACGGCCTTTCCAAGCAGCTCGACGTCATCGTAATCGCTGTCGAACACGAGCTTGTCGAGCGGTTGCTGGAGCGCCCAAACGCCCGCCGCGACGGCGCCGCACAGCGCTCCTCTCAGGGTACGGGCTCGGTCGATCCCTCCGCTCAAGAAACGCAACTGTAACGGGCGTCGCTCCGCCGGGTACGCCAATGTGCGATGGAGCACGAACGCCTTCACCAGCGTGCTCGCGAGCGAGGGGTCAATCCCGTCGTCTACTGGATCACGCGCGCAGTGCTGCAGCCTTTCTTCCGGATCTATTTCCGGCTTCACCGCATGGGCCGCGAGCACATCCCGGCGGATGGTCCGGTGATCCTCGCGGCCAATCACCGCAGCTTCCTCGACCCGTTCGTGATCGGGACGATGGCCCGCCGGCCGATGTACTACGTCGCCAAGCAGGAGCTGTTCATGCGCCGCTGGCAGGGATGGTTCCTGAACGCGCTCGGGGCGTTTCCGGTCAAGCGCGGCGAGAGCGACGAACAGATGGTTCAGACCGCGAAGGCGATCCTGGCGCGGGGCGACATCGTCCTGATCTTTCCCGAGGGCACCCGGATCCGGCCCGGCTCGCTTGGCAAGCCGCGAAGCGGCGTTGGACGGCTGGCGCTCAAGACGGGGGCTCCGGTGATCCCGGTCGCGGTGATCGGCACCGAGGACGTGCGACGCAATTGGCGCATCCGCCCGCGCAAGATCCGCATCCGGGCCGGCCGGCCGCTGACCTTCCCCGAGGTCGGCCACGTGACGCCGACCCTGGCCCGCGCGGTCACCTCGCGGATCTGGCCGTGCGTGATGCTCCAGTGGGAGTGGCTTGGCGGGCTACCGCCGATCCGGCGGGCGGCGGTGATCGGAGCGGGCAGCTGGGGCACGGGGCTGGCCGTGTCCCTGGCGCGGGCTGGCTTCGAGGTCGAGCTCGGCTGCCGTACGCACGAGCAGGCGCAGGCGGTCAGCACGACCCGCGAGAACGAGGCTTATCTCCCCGGCATCGCGCTGCCCGACAGCGTCCGGGTGATGCGTGCGGCCGACCTCAAGCTTGGAGGCCACGATCTGATCTGCCTGGCGGTGCCCGCCCGCGCGCTCCCGGCGGCGCTCGCGGCGCACGGAGAACGGATTCCGCGGCGGGCCGGCTGCTCGTCCTGTCGAAGGGCCTCGTCCCGCCGCTCGGCGGGCTGCCGTCGGCGTACGCGGCGGAGCGGTGTCACGCGCGCGCGATCGCGGTGCTGGGCGGTCCGTCTCACGCCGCCGACGTGCTCGAGCACGGGGCCTCGGTCGTGGTCGCATCGCTTGACCGCGGGTTCGCGCGCCAGCTGTCCGATGCGCTCACCACGGTCGGCATGGACGTGTCGCGCAGCGCCGATGTGACCGGCGTCGAGATGGCGGGCTGCGCGAAGAACGCCGCGGTCCTCGCGGCCGCGGCGGCCTCGATGGCGGGCCCGAACATCGCCGGGGCCGCGGCCGGCAAGGTGTTCGCGGAGGTCGACGCGCTTGCACGCGCGCGCGGCGGTCGGCCCGAGACGTTCGCAGGGCTCGCGGGCGCCGGCGATCTCGTCGCAAGCGTGGTGGCGCCGGGCTCGCGAAACCGTCGCGCCGGGGAGCTGCTCTCGCAGGGAATCGCGCCGCAGGAGATCGACGCGATGCTGGGTCAGGTTGCGGAAGCTGTAGACGCGGTGCCGCTGCTCGCGTCCGTGGCGCGCGATCAGCGCCTGGAAGCGCCGGCACTGGAGAGCCTGGCTGCGCTCGTCGAGGGCCGGATCGGACCCGAGACGTGGACGGCGACCGTCACCAAGCCCGACGCAGGTACGCCCTTGGGCTCCGTGCGCGCTGCTTAGCAGGGGTACGCTCTGATGCGGTGGAGACGGCACCGGGAGATAAACGCGAGCTCGATGCTCGCTTCACCGAGCTGTACCGCGCGCACCTGCGAGACGTCTACTCGTACAGCTACTACCGCGTCGGCAATCACCATGACGCCGAGGACCTCACCGAGCAGACCTTCCTCCAGGCGTACAGGCACTTCGAGCGCGCGCTGCGGGAGTCCAACGGCCGTCCGCTGCGGCCGTGGCTCATCCGGATCGCGCACAACCTCGCCGCGAACTTCTATCGCGACCGCTCGCGCAAACCCGAGTCTGCGATCGACGACGCCGGCATGATCTCCTCACCGCACACGACCGATCGCTCGTCGAGGGGCGCGAGGAGCTGAAGACGATCCTTGCGGGGCTCCAGCAGCTCCCCGATGACCGCCGTGAGGCGCTGATCATGCGCTTCGCGCTGGGGATGGACAACCGCGAGATCGCCCGGGCGCTGGGGCGCAGCGACGGCGCCACGAAGGTGCTCCTGCACCGCGCGATCCGCCAGCTGGAGGGCATCGTCGCCGAACCCGCGGGCGAGCCGATGAGCGCGACCAACCTGGAAGCGCTGCTGCGCGAGGCGCTGGCGCCCGTGGAGCCGCCCGCGGATCTCGCGAATCGGCTCGAGCAGACCCTGACGAGCCTCGCCGAGCTCGCGCAGGACGAGCTCGAGTCATGGGAGCTCCGCTCGATGCGCGACCCGCGCAACTGGGCACGGCCCGCCGCAGCGGTTGTCGTCGGCGCCACGGCCGGCAGCGCGCTGGTTGCACTGCGGGTACGGCAACAGCACCGCCGCGCAAGCAGCAGTCGGCGAATCTGATCGACCTCGCCGAGCGGACGCTGTCCGACATCGCTCAGGAGGCACGCAGGATCCTGCCCGATCGGTAGCGCAGCCGAGCCGTCAGCTAGCGTTCAGGGCCGTGGCCGTTTGCTACCGACATCCCTCGCGCGAGACCGGGGTCTCGTGCTCGTCCTGCGGCCGCCCGATCTGCCCGGACTGCATGACGCCGACGCCGGTCGGGATGCGCTGCCCGAATGCTCGCGGGAGCGCACCAAGGTCACGCGACTGCGCGCTGGGCCGGTGGCGCCGGTCGCGACGCAGGCGCTGATCGCGATCAACGTAGCGGTGTTCATCGCGGAAGCGGCGGCGGGAGGCCCGCTGGGGACGGGAACCGGCGGCCAGGTGCTGCAGAAGGGCGCGCTCTACGGGCCCGCGATCGCCCAGCAGCACGAGTACTGGCGGATCTTGACCTCGGGCTTCCTGCACGAGGGACTCGCGCACATCTTCATCAACATGATCTCCCTTTACTTCGTCGGCCAGGTGCTCGAGCCGGCGATCGGGAAATCAACTTCATGGCCGTGTACTTCGCGTCGCTGCTGGCAGGGTCGTTCGGCGCGCTGTTGTTCTCGCCGCACGCTCTGACGGTGGGTGCCTCGGGCGCGATCTTCGGAGTATTCGGTGCCCTGATCGTGGTCGCGCGCGACCGCGGCATCCCGATCTGGCAGAGTGGCTTGGGAGTCGTACTGGTGTTGAACCTCGTGCTCAGCGTGAGCATCAAGGGGATCTCGCTGGGTGGCCACCTCGGAGGATTGGTGGCTGGGCTGATCACCGGGGTGCTGGTCATCGAGCTAGCGGAACGCCGGCGCTCGCAGCCGCTTGCGCTGGCGGGCTTCGCGCTGGTCGCGGTGCTGAGCGTGGCCGGGGCGCTCGCCGTGGCGGGCAGCGCGGGATCGCGCCGAACGGAATCGGCGTCACGCTGAGCACCGCGTCATAGAGCGCTTGCAGCTCCTCGAGCAGCCGCTCGGGTGCGAAGCGTCGCGAGTGTCGCAGCTGCCGCGGCGCCGAGGCGTTCCGCGCGTCGTCCTCTAGCAGCTCGGCGGCGGCGGCGCGAACGCGGCGGGATCGCGGGGCGAGACGAGCCGACCTGTGTCGCCGTCTCGATGATCTCGGGCAACCCGCCCACGCGGCTGGCGATCACAGTGCAGCCCGCAGCGGCTGCCTCAATCGCGGCTCCAGGTAACGGATCGGGCTCGGTCGACGGCACCGCCACGAGGTCGGCCGCGCCATACACATTCGCGAGGTCCTCACGGAAACCGAGGAAATGGACGCGTTCGTTGACGCCAAGCCTCGCCGCCAGTTGCGATCCGCTCTAGCCGGTCCTCCGCACCGGGCCATGGTTCACCCGCGACCAGTCCGATGGCGCCCCTCCGAGCTCCGGTGCCGAGAGGGCGCGGACGAGCATTCCTGGCCCTTCCAGTCGCAGATCCGTCCGATTACCGCGATTACGGTGGGTCGTCTGGGACCCCGAGGGTGCGACGCGCGGCCGGCGTGGTACGCGGCACGGTGGTGGCCAGCCCGTCGTAGACGACCTGGATGCGTGCATCTGGGTCGAACTGGGCCGCGGTCACGCGCGAGACAGACGGAAGCGCGCTCCCGTCCGAATATCCGTCGATAAGCTGCCAAGATCGACCGAAGCGGCAGTAGATCTCACGGACGTGCCAGATGTGCGGGATGCGGGCGATGCGGGCCGCGGTCCCGCCGAGGATCACCGAGGTGTTGGAGTGGACGAGCGCCATTCCCCTGCGCGGACGAGCCCCCGCGCGCCAGTCCGTCACGTGCGACGCGAGCGACAACAGAGGCCGCTCCACGAGGGATTGGCGAGCTCCCTCCTGATCACCCCCAGCGGACGCACAGGCACCTCGACCCCGGCTCCCTCGAGCGCCGCGCCAAGCTCGCCGGCTCCGGTAGCACGACGATCGGGATGTAGCGGTCGCGGTCCAGGCCGGTCGTGATCAGCTCGAGTTGGCGATCCGCGCCGTAGCGGCCGCTCGAGGAGTGCAGGAACAGTACCGGACGGCTCAGAGCTCGACCGTGAGCGCCTCACCCGGGGGGTCGGGCACGAGCTCAGGATGGAGGATGTGGGCGAGCAGCTCGAGCCCGTCGACGATCCGTGGCCCCGGCCGCGAGAAATAGGCGGAGGCGTCGACCGCCACCACCTCGCCGGCCCCCACCGCCGCGAGCTCGTCGCGGTGCATCTCGGCCTCGCGGTGCGCGATCTCGGCGTCATAGCCGCACGGCATCACGATCACGACGTCGGGCTGGGCTGCCTGCCCTGCTCCCAGGTCCGCTCCTCGGAATGCTCGCCGGCAAACCCGAGCACGTCCTCGCCGCCCGCGTACTCGATCAGCTGCGGCGTCCAGTGGCCGGCGGCGTACGGCGGATCAAGCCACTCGAGCGCCACTACTCGTGGACGCCGGGCCCCCGCACCGCCAGCCGAACCCTGTCGATCCGCGCCGATGCATCGCGCACCAGGTCCACCGCGGCGTCCTTGCGGTCGGTCGCCTGCGCGAGCGTGCGCGCATCTCCGAGCACCTCGCCGACTGTCTGCGGGTCGAGCGAGATCACCCGCGGACGGGTCTCGATCTCCTCCGCGATCGCCCGGACATCGTCATAGGAGACGGCGCACACCGTGCAGAGCGCCTGGGTGACGATCAGGTCGGGCCGAAGGTCGTGCAGCGTCTCGGTGTCGAGCTCGTAGATCGACTCCCCGCCAAGGTGTGCTCCTTGACTGCGGCGTCGATCTGGGATGGGCTCAACCCCGCGGGCAGCACGTCGCGGGTGATCTTTGGTAGCTCCGGGCGGCAGGCGGGTAGTCGCACTCGTGTGTGACGGCTATAAGGTCGGGTCCGAGGCCGAGCGCGAACAGCATCTCGGTGGCAGACGGGACGAGGCTGACAATTCGCATCAAGGAGAAACGATATGGCAGACCTGCTCAGTGACGAAGATATCGGGTCCCGGCTTCAGGACAACGCGTGGGAGCGCGAGGGCGACAAATCGTGAGCGACTGGAAGTTCGAGGACTTCAAGTAGGCGATCGCGTTTGTCAACCGCGTTGCGGATGTAGCCGAGGAGGCCAACCACCACCCCGACATCCTTGTGCACGGCTGGAACAAGGTCCGGCTGTCGCTGACCAACCATTCGGCGGGCGGCCTGACTGCAACGGACTTCGAGGTCGCGAAGAAGTTCGACGCGCTGCAGTGACTACGGTGGTGGCGGCTGCTACCGTTCGCCCGGTCGCTGAATGACGGACGACGACCCTCTGCCTCGAAGTAGCCGCGCGCGGCCGGGCGGGCCCGCGCGAGACCCTCGGTGAAGGTCCTGTTCATCGTCCTGGCCGGGCTGCTGGTCCTCGTCAACGCATTCTTCGTCATCGCCGAGTACGCGCTCGTGCGCTCACGCCGCACACGGCTGGAGACGCTCGCCGAGGAAGGCGGCGCGGCGCGAGCCTCGCGATGGCGCAGATCGAGGCGATCGGCGACTACATCTCGGCCTGTCAGGTCGGGATCACGATGGCGTCGATCGGGATCGGGGCGCTCGGCCAGCCCGCGCTCCCGCACCTGCTCGAGCAGCCGTTCGGCAACGCGGTCGGCCACGCCGCCTCGGTCGCGATCGCGGTGATCATCGCCTACGCTGATCACCAGCGCGCAGAGGTCGTCGGCGAGATCGTCCCGAAGCTCTACGTGATCCAGCACGCGGAGGGCGTGGCGCGGCGGATCGCTCGACCGCTCGGGTTCTTCAGGGTGATCTTCACCCCGTTCATCTTCTGCTCAACGCCGCGTCCTTCCGGCTGCTGCGGATGCTCGGCACCGACCCGGCGTCCAACCCGAGGGCGGCACGCCCGACGAGCTCAAGCGGATCATCGCCGAGTCGCAGACCGGCGGCCAGTTGGATGTCGGCGAGGCGGAGATGCTGACCGGCGTCTTTCACCTGCATGAGCAGGAGGCGCGGCAAGTGATGACGCCGATCCCCGCGGTCGTCACGGTCGACCTCAACGCAACGGTCGAAGAGGCGCTGCGCCTGCGTCTCGACGGGTCACTCCCGGCTGGTCGTCACCGAGGACGAGAACCAGGACCGGGTCAAGGGCATCGTGCACGTCAACCAGCTGGTCAAGCTGATGATGTCCGAGGGAGCGGAGGCGCATTTCCGGCAGCTCGTGCGCGAGGCCCCGATCATCCCTGAGACCAAACCGCTTGACGATCTGCTCGCTGATCTCCAGCGCGAGCGCACCGAGCTCGCGATCGTGATCGACGAGTACGGCCGCACCGCCGGGATCGTCACGATCGAGGACATCATCGAGGAGGTCGTGGGGGAGATCGCCGACGAGACCGACCCCGCCGGCGGCGCCGTGAGGCGCCTAGCCAACGGCGACTGGTTCGTCCGCGGTCACGTCGCCATCACCGACCTGGAGGATTACGGGCTCGAGCTGCCGGTCGACACCGACGCATACAACTCCGTCGGTGGGTTCGTATTCGCGCAGCTGGGGCGGCTGCCGAAGCGGGGGGACACGATCACCGCGAACGGCTATTCGATCCGCGTCGAGTCGGTCCGTCAGAACCGGATCGAGGCCGTGCGGATCCGGCAGCGCCGGGCACAGCATGATCTCGCGACATTCGTTACATTTCCCCTGCACCGCCGGGCTGAGTAGTTTGTACCGGTGGTTGAGAGGAGAGATGAAGCCGGTCCCTCGGGCCGGCTTCGTCGTGTCCGGGGGCGGAAGTTTCGTCGCCAGCCCGGGTTGCGAGTGCGGTGGCGACGTTCTTCGCGCGCCAGCGGCAAGAACGTCGCCAGCGCGGGGGATTTGGTCGCGGTGGCGACGCAGGTGCCGCTTGGCGACGAAGTGAGAGGCTGGCGGCGAAGTTGCCGCTGGCGACGAAGTTGCCGCTTGGCGACGAAGTTGCCGCCGAGCGATGACGATGCCACCGCCACGCGACGCAGGCGCCCACTCAACCGACCCCCAAAAAGAAGCCGGCCCGCTGGGGACGGGCCGGCTCGTGCTTCTGGGGAGGAGGTGCTGCTATGAGGTACGTCGCGAGTGGAATTTTGCGCGCAAGACCTCGGCCTAAATAGAACGCGTGGGCTTCATAAGGATCGGAAGGGGTCGCTTTTGGCGGCCGTGGGCGCGGTGCGCGCGCGCCGCGCCTAGCCGTATTCGTAGAAACCCCGCCCGGCCTTGCGCCCGAGCGCTCCTTCGTCGATCAGGCCGCGGACCCGGTCCGGGACGGGCGGGCCGATCGCGTCGCCGATCGCGGCCGCGACGTCGAGTCCGACGAAGTCCAGCAGCGCCAGCGGCCCCATCGGGACGCCGGCGCCGAGCGTCATGCAGCTGTCGACGTCCTTGGGACGACGCCCGTGTCCTCGGCCAGCTGCACCGCGCTGAACAGGTAGGGGAACAGCAGGCGGTTGACCACAAAGCCGGGGATGTCCGGCACCTCCACCGCGATCTTGCCGAGCGCTTCGCACAGGGCCCGGGCGCGCTCCCGGGTCACTTCGGCCGCCTCGGCGGGGAAGCAGAGCTCGATCAGCTTCATCCGCGGCACCGGGTTGAACACGTGCAGCCCGACGAAGCGCTCGGGATGGCCGCTTTCGAGCGCGAGCTCCTCGATCGACAGCGACGAGGTGGTCGTCGCGAGGAGCGCGTCGTGCCGGCTGGCGCGCGAGCTCCCCCAGGTCCGAGAGCAGGTCGGCCTTGCGTCCGTGGTGCTCGACGATCGCCTCGACGAGGAACGTCGCGTCGGCCAGCGCCTCCAGCTCCGTGACCACCTGGACGCGCTCGGCGATCAGTCCATCCTCGCCCTTGCCGCACGGTCGCGCGGGCACGCTCGGCCGATTCATCGGAGCGCGCCCACAGCAGAACCTCGCCGCTGCGGGCCGCCGTTGCGGCGAGCCCGCAGGCGATCACGCCCGCGCCGGCTATTCCCAGCCGTTCCTGCATGCGGGGGTACAGTACGAAACCGTTCTTTGAAACCAAGGAGGCTGCATGCCCGAAGGACATGGCCGTGAGGTGGTGATCGTCGCGGCGGCGCGCACGCCGATCGGACGAGGACACCTCGAAAAGGGCTACTACAAGGACACCCATCCGAACGAGCTGCTCGGCGCGGCGTATCGCGCGGTGGTCGAGCGCGCCGAGATCGAGCCCGAAGCCGTGGAGAACGTGATCGCCGGTTGCGTCGCGCAGTACGGCCCGCAGGGTCTGCACGTGGGGCGGAACGCCTGGCTACAGCAGGGCTTTCCAATCGAGACCTCGGCGACGACGATCGACCTTCAGTGCGGCTCGGCGCAGCAGGCGGTCAACCTCGCCGCCTCGCAGATCGCCGCGGGGGTCCACGAGGTCGTGATCGGCGGTGGCGTCGAGCACATGGGCAAGCTGCCGTTTGCCGCGACGATGAAGACCCAGGAGGAGTTCGGCTACGCGTTCACGCCGGAGCTGATGGAAAAGCACAACATCGTCGGGCAGGGCCTGGGCGCCGAGCTGATCGCCGAGGAATACGAGACCCCACGGCCCGAGCTCGATGAGCTGGCACTGCGCTCGCACCAGCTCGCGCACCGCGCGACCGAGGAGGGACGCTTCGAGCGCGAGATGATCCCGATGCAAGTCAACGGCGACACCTACGTCTCAGACCAGGGGATCCGCCCCGACACCAACCTCGATGCGCTCAGCCAGCTGAAGACGGTGTTCAAGCCGGACGGCGTGATCACCGCCGGGAACTCTTCGCAGATCTCCGACGGCGCGGCGGCCGTGCTGCTGATGAGCGCGGAGAAGGCCGACGAGCTGGGCCTGACGCCGCGGGCGCGGATCATGGATCAGACGACCGTCGGCTGTGATCCGGTGAAGATGCTCGAGGGCCCGATCCCGGCGACGAAGAAGCTGCTCGAGCGCAACTCGATGTCGATCGACGACATCGACCTGATCGAGATCAATGAGGCGTTCGCACCGGTCGTCGCCGCGTGGCGCCGCGTGCACAACCCGACATGGACCGCGTCAACGTCAACGGCGGGGCGATGGCGCTCGGGCATCCGCTCGGCTCCACCGGCGCGCGTCTGATCACGACGCTGCTGCACGAGCTCGAGCGCTCCGACAAGGAAGTCGGGCTCGTGACGATGTGCTGCGGCGGCGGGCTCGGGACCGGGACGCTGATCCAGCGGGTGTGAGGGCGGGAGGCCGGGGTGCATGCGCCCCGGCCCCGGGCCGCATGCGGCCCGGCTCGGGGCGGCGCATGCGCCGCCCCGCAGCAGGATGGCTCGGGCTCGGCCCAACAAGCGAGGCAGGATGCTGAGCGGGCCGAAAGCCCGAGGGCACATGTGCCGCCCCGTACCCATAACTATTGGGATCGCCCTAGCCTGGGCGTTCACGTCTGTGGCGATCCTTGCCGTGCGCGGAGGGGTCCTGTCGGGTTCGGACGGCCCGCTCGCCGGGTCCGATCAGTTCCTGTACATGGACTACATCCGTCAGAGCGGCGCGCATCTGCTGATCGGCGAGCACTTCGATTTGACGATCGGCCACGCCGTCTACCTCGAGCCGCTGTACCTGATCGGTGGACTGCTGTGGCGCGCCGGGCTGTCCGTCGCGGCCGCGTTCTGGGCGCTGAAGCTGCTCGCGGCTCCGGTGCTCGCGCTCGGCGTGTGCGCGCTCGTCGTGCGCTGCATCGCCGGATCGGGCGCGCGCCTTGCCGCGATCCTGCTCGCGCTCTTCTACTTCTCACCGCTCGTGCCGCTGCTTCGCTGGACCGGCGCGGTCACCGGGCTCGACGCGTTCAGGCTAGACCTCCCGTCCGGGGAGAGCATGCCCGCATGGGAGCTGTGGGGATATCCGCACGCCGCCGTGGCGATCGGCCTGCTCGCGCTGGCGTTGACGGGAGCGGTCCTGCTTATTGGAGGCTCCCGGTCGCGCCGGCTGATCGCCGGCGTGACGCTGTGCGCTGGGTTCGCGGCGTGGATCCATCCGTGGAGCGGCGCGATCTTCCTGCTTGTTGTCGGGACGCTGTGCATCCGTGCGCCGGCGCGCGCATTGATCCCCCCGGCGCTCGCGGTGCTGGCTGCGCTCGCATATCTGGCGATCCTCCCGCGCGTCGATGCGGGCTGGCACACGCTCTCTGGCCAGAACGGAGTCGCGATCGGGCCGCTCTGGATGTTCCTGGCCGCACTGCTGCCGCTGGCGGTGCCGGCCGTCTGGGGTGTGCGAGCGATCCCTCGGGGGACGATTCGCACGCTGCTCGTTGCCTGGCCGCTCGCGTCGTTGGCTGTGTTTCTCGTTTCCCCGCAATTTCGCTACCACGCGCTGCAGGGGATCACGCTGCCGCTCGCGGTGCTTGCAGTTGCCGGGTGCGCGCAGGTGCCGCGGGCGCGGCTGCTGGGCATCGTTGCGCTCGTTGCGGCGGTCGTCGCAGGGCCCGCCTTCGAGCTCACGACGTTGCGCGACAGTCTGCACTCGGGCTTCGCCCCGTACGCGTTCAAGCCCGACGAGCGCCGAGCTCTGGCCTACCTGGACCACGTCCCGACTCCGGGTGGCGTGCTCTCGCGCTACTACCTCGGGATGGCGATTCCCGCGTACACGGGGAGGCGGACGTGGATGGGCGAGACAACGTGGACGCCCGACTTCGTCAAGCGCCGAGCCGAGGCGGAACTCGCATTCGACGGCAGGGCTTCAATCGTAAGCTTGGTTTCCACGCTCAGGCCCCGGTTCGTGCTCTCCGACTGTGGCGCAGGCCCCGGTGTTCGACTCGGCGCTCGCGCGGCTGGGGTCCGTCCGGCGATTTGGCTGCGTCGCGGTATTTACCTTGCCTGCTCGGTCGGCCGGATGAGCAGCTCGTTGACGGCGACGTGCCGGGGGCGGGTGACGATGTAGGCGATCGCGTCGGCGATGTCCGCGCCTCGAGCCGCTCCATGCCGCCGAAGCTGCTCGATCGACCTGCCGGATCTCGGGACGGTTGTGGTCGGGGAGCTCGGTTCGACCGCACCCGGCTCGACCAGCGACACGCGGACGTGGCGCTTGGTGACCTCCTGGCGCAGCGACTCGCTGAACGCGCCGACGCCGTGCTTTGTCAGGTTGTAGACGCCGGAGCCGATGCGCGCCACGCGACCGGCGACCGAGCTGATGTTGACCATGTCGGCGACCCGGCGCGGCCCGTCCTCGGCCGCCGCAGCAGGTGCGGGAGGGCCGCGTGGGCGAAGTAGAGCAGCCCGAGGACGTTGAGCTCGACCATCCGCTCCCACTCCTCGACCGGCGCGTCCTCGACCGGCCCGAGCAGCATGACGCCGGCGTTGTTGACGACCGTGTCCAGGCGGCCGAGCTCGGACACGGGCGCTCGACCGCCGCCTGGGCCTGCTCGGTCACGTCGGCCTCGATGGCCAGCGCCCGCCCGCCGATGCGGCTCGCGAGCTCCTCGAGCCGGTCGCGCGGCGGGCGGCCACCCGACACGCGCCCCGGCCGGCGAGCGCGCCCGCGCTGGCGGCGCCGATCCCGCTCCAGGCGCCGGTCACCAGCGCCACCGTCCCGTCGAGTTGTCCGCGCGCTCGGCTCAGTCGCCTGATCGCGGCGCTCGAGTCGTCCAGCTGCGAGTCAGCCATCCCAGCGAAAACCGACCTCGCTTGCCGCTCGGCGGCAGCGGGCTGGAAGGCAGCCCGGCGGGGGTCGTCCTGGTTGTAGCCGGTCGGAGCTAGGTCGTTGGGGGTGTCGGGATGAAACAGCGAAGCCAGGTACTGGGCCTGGCCACGGCCTGGGCCCAGTTCGAACTGGCCACCCCCGTAGGCGCCGATCTGACGCTCCGCGCAGTAGTCGTAGGTGTCGCATAGCTTTTTCAGACCACCGATCCGCGAGGGCTTGATGTTCACCATCTTCGGCGGGAACGGAGCGCCTCGATGTCGGCGATCGAGTGGATCGGCGCGTCCCAGGTGATGCGGTCGTGGTGGTCGGCGAGGACCGCCGCGGTCTCTCGTTCTCGACGTCGGGGTCCTCGATCCAGGCGTCGGGGAAGGCGTCGATGACGCGCTCATAGAGCACCGGGTCGGCTGGCTGATCGACGACGGTTCCGCGGTAGAGGCTCTTGAAGTGACCGAGTCGACAGCCCGGTCGCGACAGCTGCCGATCAGCTCGGGAGTCCACGAGCTCGTCGGGTCGAGCTTGAAGCGAAGCGTTGGGTAGCGCTCGAGCCGCGCTCGATCGGCTCGATCGTCGCCGGCTCGCCGAGGCGCAGGGAGACGACGAAAGTGAGCGGAGGGGCTCGCGGCCGAGCTGCTCGTGCAGCGGCGGCGGCTTGGCGCAGCGCGAGATCGAGCGCCGCGCTGTGGAACGTCCAGCGGCGGTAGAGGCGTGAACGTCTCTGCGCACAGGGGGCTCGGGAACAGATCGAGCGAATCGACCACTCGCAAAATTCGTCGAGCGAGTGGCGGCCGGCGAGTCCTCGTGAACCGGGCCCGCTTTCTGGAGTGCGACGTGGTCCTTGGCGTCGTAGACGACGTCCTCGCCGATTCCCTCGGCGCCCCCGCCGCGCAGGTGAAGGACCGTGTGGCCGCTCAAAGCCGCTCGAGACGTTCGCCCGCAGCCCCTCCAGCGTGTAGCCCTCGACCTCGAGCGGGAGGTCTGCAGAGGTCGAACGTGGCGCTCACTGCGCTCCAGCCTCGCCACGAGCTCCTCGAGGCGGAGCTCCTCGAGACTGCCGGACACCTCGTCGAGCTCGTTGGCGCAGAACTCGACGAGGTCGCGGCCCTCCTTCACGAGGTCGAGCGTCTCCCGCAGGCCCGCCTCCCCGGAGTCGAGCCGGCGAATGATCTCCTCGACCCTGGTGACCGCCGATTCGTAGGTGCGCTCGTTGTTCATCAGGTCACGCGCGCGTCGGCGACGTCGTCGTGGAAGCGCAGGCGCACGTCTTTCGCGGCACGGGCGGCGTTCGCGGACGTCAGCGCGTTGTCGTCGGTGTCGGACACGAGCGCGTAACCGCGGGCGAGCGTCCGGTTGGGATCGTGGGCGGCAAGCAGCCGGAGCTGCTGGGCGGCGCGCTCGTGCCCCTTGGCCGGCGCGCGACGGGCGCTGGCACGCAGCTCGCGCAGCAGCTGGTGCAGTCGGCGGCGGTGTTGGGCGACGATCGTCGCCGGCGCGCGGGACAGGAAGCCAAGGGTCTTGGCGCGGTCGAGGATCGCCCGCCGTCCGTGCGCATGCAGGCGGCGGGTGACGACAATGAGGTGTGAGCGTGCGGCGCCACAGTCGATCGGCACCGCCGCCTCGGCAGCGTGGGTGGGCGTCGAGCACGCCACCGCGGCGACGTCGTCGATCAGCGTGCGGTCTGTGTGGTGGCCGACGGAGGAGATCACCGGTACGCGTAGCAGCGCCACCGTCCGGCAGAGGCCCTCGTCGCAAAACGCGAACAGGTCGGCGAGCGAGCCACCCCCGCGGGCCACGATCACCACATCGATCTGTGGGATCGCCGCAAGCTCGGTCAGGGCTGCGGTGATCTGCGGCGCGGCGTGCCGGTCCTGGACAGGCGCGAAAGCCCACACGATCCGCCCTGCCCATCCCCGGCGCCGCAGGCCCGCCCGGATATCATCGCGCGCCTTGCCGCGTTCGCCTGTAACG
This sequence comes from uncultured Solirubrobacterales bacterium, assembly GCA_963849295.1. Lineage (GTDB taxonomy): Bacteria > Actinomycetota > Thermoleophilia > Solirubrobacterales > Solirubrobacteraceae > Palsa-465. Next base: position 83,811 of record CAWKGU010000010.1, on the reverse strand, counting down.
ACACCAATCATTTTGGGCAGGAGCGGCCGCCTCAGGCGCTTCTGTGGCTCAAACAGGCCGTCTGCACCGAGTTGTTTGCGCAGCTGCTCGAGCTGCGCGAGCAGGTCCCCTTCGCCCGCGACCCGCAGCTCCGAGACCGCGAAGCTGAACGACGGCGAAGACGTGGCGCTTCCCGGGTAGTAGTCGCAGCCGCCGCCGACGACCACGCGCATCCCGTCGACGAGCGCGATGCCGAGTGTCTCGAACTCATTTCGCCACATCGAGCAGGGGAGCGCGCCCCGAGCATCGCGCAGCTCGAAGTAGACGCGCGCGCGAGCTGCCCTGAACCCCCACACCTCGCCGGTGAGCTGGACGCGCGCGAACTCCCGGAGGCGCGCCTGCAGCTGCTCGGCGTATGCACCGACCGGGTAGGGACCGGGCAGCCCACTGTCCGGGACCTGGTCGCTGAAGAGTTGCTCTGGATGAGTCATCGGTGCCTGAAGTCAGGATACGATCCCGCCCCCGTGGATCTGACCCTCTCACCCGCCGAGCAGGCGTTTCGCGACGAGTGCGGGACTGGCTCGAGGCGAACAACCCGGGGCGGGAGCCGGTTGCCGACGAGGAGGCTTTCGAGTTCCGGCGGCGCTGGCAGCAGCAGCTAAACGAGGCAGGCTGGGCCGGTCTCTCGTGGCCGCAGGAGTACGGTGGCCGCGGCGCCACCCTGATCGAGCAGGCGATCTTCAATGAGGAGACCGCGCGAGCGCGCTCGCCGCAGGTGGCAAATGTCTTGGGTCTGGCGATGGGCGGCCCGACGGTGATCGCCCACGGCAGCGAGGAGCAGCGTCACCGCTACCTTCCGCCGATCCTCTCGGCCGAGGAGATCTGGTGCCAGGGTTTCTCAGAGCCGGACTCGGGCTCGGACCTGGCGTCGCTGAAGACGCGCGCGGTTCGCAATGGGAATGAGTGGGTCGTCACCGGGCAGAAGGTGTGGACGACGTTCGCCCATCACGCCAAGTGGTGCATGCTCGTCGCGCGCACGGACCCCGAGGCGCCGAAGCACAAGGGCCTTACGTACTTCCTGATGGACATGGAGCAGGACGCCGTCCAGGTGCGGCCGCTGCGCCAGATCACCGGCGAGGCCGAATTCAACGAGCTGTTCATCGAGGAGGCGCGGATCCCGGACGAGAATATCGTCGGCGGCGAGGGCAACGGTTGGGCCGTGGCGATCACGACGCTGATGCACGAACGCGCCACGCTCGCGTTCAGCCTCCAGGTGGGCGTGCAGATCGCGCTTCATGAGGTGCTGGCACTGGCGCGGGATCGCGGCCTGCTGGACGACCCCGTTGTGCGCCAGCGGCTCGCGCAGCTGCAGATCGAGTGCGAGGTGCTGCGGCTGAACGCCTACCGGGGCCTGTCGGCGACGATGCGCACGGGGGTGCCGGGGCCCGAGGGCTCGCTTGGCAAGTGGCACTGGTCCGAGATCAACCAGTCGCTCACCGAGCTGGCAACGGACCTGTTCGGCGCCGAGGCGACGCTCGATCAGGGCGAGTGGACGTACCGGTTGCTGCGAGCGCGTGCGAATTCGATCGAGGGCGGCACCACCGAAATCCTCAAGAACATCGTCGCCGAGCGTGTGCTCGGGTTACCGCGCATGCGATGAACTTCGAGTTCTCAGACGACCAGCAGGCGATCAAACGCACAGCGCGCGACTTTCTCTCGGCGCGGTACAAGCCGGAGGTGGTGCGGGAGCTCGCCGGCGACGACCGCGGATTCACCGATGAGCAGTGGCAGGAGATCGCAGGGCTCGGATGGCCTGGAGTGATCATTCCGGAGTCCTATGGCGGCCTGGGGCTGGGTGCGGTTGAGCTCGTGGTGATCATGGAAGAGATGGGATACGCGCTCGCGCCGGCGCCGCTGTTCTCCGACGCTTGCGCCGCGCTGCTGCTCGTGGACGGCGGATCGGATGCGCAAAGGTCGAAGTGGCTGCCGGCAATCGCATCGGGGGAGGCGCGCGGGACGGTGGCGCTTTTTGCCGACGTCGCCCCCGACGCGGGGTCGGCGGATTTTGTGATCGCGGACGGGCAGCTGCTTGAGGATTTTGAGTCCGAGCCGATCGCAGGACTGGATCCCACCCGCAAGCTGTTCAGGTTCGCGACGGGATCCGGGGAACCGCTCGCCGAGCCTCCGAGCGAGCATGCCGAGGCGACCATCCTGGCGGCGCTCGCCGCCGAGAACGTCGGTGTCGCACAGCGGACGATGGAAATGGCGATCGAGTACGCCAAGGACCGCAAGCAGTTCGACCGCGCGATCGGCTCCTATCAGGCCGTGTCGCACCGTTGTGCGCAGATGCTGCTCGAGGTCGAGGGCGCCCGATCTTTGACCTACTGGGCGGCGTGGGCGCTCGACCACGAGCCCGCGACCGGCCCGCGAGCCGCCGCGATGGCGAAGGCATACGCGAGCGACGCGGGCTTTCGCGTGGCGGCGTCGGCGCTACAGGTGCACGGCGGGATCGGCTTCACATGGGAGCACGATCTGCACTTCTATCTGAAGCGGGCAAAGTCGAACGCGTATGCGTTTGGAGACGCTCGGTTGCATCGGGAGCGGGTGGCGGAGCTGGCTGACCTGGCTGACCTGGCTGGGTCACGCCATCAAGCGACTCCTTGAACCGGCGCAACCCGCTGCCGAGGGACCGGCCCATTTCCGGGAGCCGCTATGCGAGGGTCAGCGCGGCACCGCCAATGACGCGATGTAACTGAACGCCGTCGTCCAGGAACGTGCGTCGGCGACGCGATAGCCATACGACTGCACGAACAACGTCCCCGACCGGATGAGCATGCTGCGTGTGTAGTGTCGCGGCGGGGCCTGAGTGATCAGCCAGACTCGCTGTCGCCGTCGGAACGCTTGGTCGAGGTGTTTCAGGTCACCGGGCTCGATGTAGCTTGGCGGCGGATGCATCTCCCGCGTCCCGTAGTACTCAAACGGCCACTGAATGCCTTGGCGCAGGCCAAACGCAACGGAGTCGGCAGGCTGTCGGTGCCGCGAGATGTAGGCCATGATCTGCTCGGACTCGGGATAAAAGCCCGGCTTGCTGTGGCTGATGAGCGTGCCGTACGTCGCGAGGAAGACGGTCACGAGCGAGGCAAGCAGCGCACCCGTTTTTGGCAACGTCGCCACGGCCGCTGCAACGGCGACGATGATCAGCGTTACGCCCACTGAGCTGTAACGGGTCGAGACGACCGGCTTCCCCCCGATCCCGATCGCGATCAGGAGCGCAACAGGGACGAGCGCGAGCGCGGCGAGGAGCCCTCGGTCGGCGGAGGCCAGCCTCACACAGGCGAGCACGACCACGGCTGCCCCGGCGACCTGGAGCCACGTCGGGCTGTTGAAACGCCCCCCGAACGGACTGCCGAGGACGTACAGGACGTTGGTCAGACTCAGGTCGGCGATCCCGTGCAACCCGCCCGTGTTATGTGACTGCTCGATGAACACGGGGAGGGTTAGGAGCTCGGCGACCATTGAGGTAGCGAGGAATGCGATGCGCTGGCGCCGGGTGAGGCTGTGCTGGACGGCGACCCAGACGCATAGCGGTCCGATCACGAGGACTGCGAAGTAGTGCAGCCACAGCGCCGCGACCGACGCGACCGAACCGAGCACCAGCAGGCGTTTTCGACGCTCAGGTTGCCCGGGGGCGCGGATCGCCGCGCCAGCCGCCAACGTCACCGCCAGCATCACGAATACGTACATGCGCACCTGCTGGGCGTACTGAAGGACCAGCGGGCTGATTGCGGTGAGCGCTGCCGCGCCTAGTGCGGCGGCCCGCGGCAGGAGCGCTCGGGCCAGCCAGAACACGGCCGCGATCAGTGCGATGCCCGCGAGGACAGACGGCAGACGAGTGCTCCATTCGCGTCCCGCGCCTGTATGACCCAGCCACTCGTGCAGCAGGACGAAGTAGGTCCAGGGGTTGGACTCGGTCCTGTTCACCTGGGCGATGACGTGGCTCAGCGACGGCGTCGTGTTCCAGATGCTGAGGACCTCGTCGGCGAAGTAGTTGATCGCCCCGAGTTGCCAGACGAAGTTCGCCGCGCCGAGCAGCAGGATCGCGCCGAGGGCTCCTTTGACCGCTCGGTCGCGACCCCCGGGGCTCACCGTTTGAGCAGCGCGAGGTCCGCGTCGACCATCATCCGAATGAGCTGCTCGAAGCTCACCTGCGGCTCCCAGCCCAGGACCCGGCGCGCCTTGCTGGCATCGCCCACAAGATGCTCGACCTCCGCGGGTCGAAGCAGCGCGGGATCGGTGACGACATGCTTGTCGGGATTCAGCCCAACGTGGTCGAACGCGACGTTCACGCAGTCGCGGACCGAGTGGGCGGTGCCGGTGGCTATCACGTAGTCCTCGGCCTGGTCCTGCTGGAGCATCAGCCACATCGCCCGCGTGTAGTCGGCGGCGTAACCCCAGTCGCGCTCTGCCTCCAGATTCCCAAGACGCAGTTGGTCCCGGATACCGAGCTTGATCGCCGCGGCATGCCAGGTGATCCTGCGGGTCACGAACTCGAGGCCGCGGCGTGGCGATTCATGGTTGAACAGGATCCCGCTCGTCGCGTGAAGGCCGTATGACTCTCGGTAATTGACCGTGATGAAGTGGCCGTACGCCTTGGCAACGCCGTACGGAGAGCGCGGATAGAACGGCGTTCGCTCGGTTTGGGGCACCTCCAGCACCTTGCCGAACATCTCGCTGGAGGACGCCTGGTAGAAGCGCGCCTCGGGGCAAACCTCGCGCATTGCCTCAAGCAGCCGCGTGACCCCGACTCCCGAGAACTCGGCGGTCAACGTCGGCTGCACCCAGGAGGCGGCGACGTACGACATCGCGGCGAGGTTGTAGACCTCATCCGGCTTGCTGGCGCGGAGGGTGTCGACGAGCGAGCGATGATCGAGCAGATCTCCCTGGTGCAGCGTCACGCGGTCGCGGATGTGCTCGATCCGCTCGAAGCGCTCGGTCGACGAGCGTCGGACCATCCCATGGACTTCGTAGCCCTGCTCGAGCAAGAAGTCAGCCAGGTAGCTCCCATCCTGACCGGTCACACCGGTGATCAGAGCTGCGCGCGGCATCAGTGAACCGCCAGCTCCCCGCGCATCCACTCGACTGTACGCGCGAGGCCGTGATTCAGATCCGTCCGCGCTTTCCAGCCAAGCTTCTGGCGCGCTTTCTCGACCGAGGGCCAGCGGCGCGGGACGTCAACCTCGAACGATTGCTCGTGTGCAAGCTCGAAGTCGTCGGGGTCGTTGCCGCACGCCTCCCAGACCATTTTGGCGATCTCGGCGACGGTCAGCTCCTGGGTTGCCGAGATGTTGAAGTCCTCGTTCTCTCCAGCGGGCGCTGCCATCGCGGTGACGATCCCGTCGGCGATGTCCTCCACGTAGGTGAGGGTTCGAGTCTGGGTGCCCTCGCCGAAAATTTGCAGCGGGCGCTGGCCAGTTAGCGACTTCGCGATGAGGTCGGGTACCGCGTGCGCGATGCCGGGTTCCTCGGGATCGGGAAGCTCTCCAGGGCCATAGGCGTTGAAAGGACGGCAGATCGTGAAGGGAAGTCCGTGCTCATCGTGCGCCGCGCGCGTGTAGATCTCGCCGGACAGCTTCGAGAAACCGTATGCCGAGCGGGGCGTGGGGCAGTTGTCGAGGTGCACCTCGCTCGTCGGAAACTCGGTCGCTCGTTCGAACACCATCGATGAGGAGACGTAGACGAACCGCTCGACGTGGTTTTCGATTGCGGCGCTCACGGCTGAGGCTGTGAGCGCGTTGTTCGCCTCGGTCAGGGTGTAGGGCAGCTTGTGGAAATTGGCGATCCCGCCGACGATCGCGGCCAGGTGGATGACATGGGAGCAGCCCTTGGTCGCTTGCTCCGCTGTATCGCGATCGCTCAGGTCTCCGGGGTGAATCTCGGCGCTCTCCCGCATCCAGGTCGGCGCCGGCCGATGATCGACGACACGCACCTCGTACTCGGCGTGCGACGTCAGTCGGCGCACCACAGCGGAGCCGATCATCCCGGCTCCGCCGGTCACCAGCACCCGGCTCATCTCGGCTCTGTCGAGCGAACTTGGACGGGTGCGGGTGCGAGCGCGGCGGTCTCGGCGGCATAGAGGAACACCTGGGCGGTACCGAGGCAGTTCCAGGGGTCGACAAGCAGGCAGTCGCCGGACGCCGCGCTGACGATTTGCTTCAGGGCGTCGGGTCCTTCGAACTCACTGTGGTTGGTGGCGACAATCACCACATCCGCGCTTCTCACCGCCTCGGTCAGCGGCTGTGTCGGCGTGGGGGCATGGGGGTCGCAGACGGCCACGTCGGCGAGCTCGCGTTCGAGCAGGCGGATCAGCTTGTGCGAGAGCGAGTCGCGCTCGTCATCGGTGTCGCGCTTGTAGGTAAGGCCCAGGACGGCGACCTTACGGCTGGCGAGGCTTCCCAGCCGCCGCTTCACCCCTTCCACGAGAAACAGCGGAACGGCCTCATTCACGCGCGAGACCGCGAGCAGCATGCCGGGAGCGTTCGAGCGCTCCTCAGAGAACGCGAAGTCCTTTCGCAGGCATGTTCCCGCGGTCATTCCTGGCATCGCGATGCCACCTCGGGGGTAATCGTGGTTGATCAGATCGATCACCTCGAAGACGTTGGCGCCGTGGCGTTCGCAGTCCATCATCAGCAGGTTGGGCAGGGCGAAGGCCGTGTAGCGCAGGATGTTCGTCCAGATCTTGGCCAGCTCCGCCTGCACCGGGGTTGTCTTCTCGATCGGCGCGCCGAACACACCGAAGGTCTCCGCGGCGCGGTCGGTCGACGCCTCGTCGACGCCGCCGATGATGCAGGGAAGCGTTGTGATCTCGTCCAGGAAGCGACCTGCGGCAATCCGTTCAGGGGCGTGCGCTACGAACACGTCCTCGCCGGCCTTGAGTCCCCTGCGCTTCTCGATGTAGCCCGCGACAAACTCCGTCGTCCCAGGTGCGATCGTCGAACGAAGGATCAGGGCATGGCCTGGCCTGAGCAGCGGCAGCAGGTCATCCACCGCAGAGCGGACCTGTCGGAGGTCCGATTCGACATGCGAGAACGAGGGAGTTCCGATCGTGATGATGATGTCGTCGGCCTGCGCGGCGTCCGCGGCGCGCTCGGAGAGTTGGAGGTTGCCGGTCTTGGCGACGCGGTCGAGAAGCTCCTGCGTTCCAGCCTCCTTGAACGGCATGCGGCTTGCCTTGACGGACTCCAGAATCGCTTTGTTGTGGTCCACGCCCAGGACCTGGATGCCTCTGTCGGCGAACGACAGAGCGAGCGGCAGGCCCACGCGACCGAGACCGATAACGGAAATTTGTCTGTCGAGGCTCACGGGAGTGCTTAAACGTACTTGTGAGCGCGGAGTGGCGCGGGCGCGCCTGTTCAGTTGGCGCGGTCGTCGGCCAGGCTCGGGAGGGGCCTCAGGCCCGGCTCTGCCTCGTACCCGCGGATCTCCCCGGCGAACGCGATTCGGTCGAGCCGCGTGATCTCGCGCTCGCCCTCGATTCTCGCTGGGTGGCCTGCTGGAAGACCCTTGATCAGCGCGCGGATCCGTTCGCGCAGCTGAAGCGCAAAGTGGGGCGTGGAGGCTCCCATCAGCTGCCGTACATCGTCGACGGTGACCTCTCGCCCCTCTCGCAAGCGGTCGGGATGCTCGCTCTCGCTCATGGCCGCCGCTCGCCTTCCGGGCTCGCCTGTAAGGCGGCCGCTCGAGTCATCCAGCTGCTCATGGCCGCCGCTCGCCTTCCGGGCTCGCCTGTAAGGCGGCCGCTCGAGTCATCCAGCTGCTCATGGCCGCCGCTCGCCTTCCGGGCTCGCCTGTAAGGCGGCCGCTCGAGTCATCCAGCTGCTCATCGCTGGGGGATCGCCTCCAGCAGGTTGTCCATCTCGGCCTGCACCGGCACCGACACCGCGTTCTGGTCCCCGATCACCCAGCCATGGTTGTAGACAGCCGCTGTGGGCCCCTCCTGGGTGTACCCGGGGGTGGCGTAGTTGAGAAAGAAGTTGAGCACCGAGTGGGGAAGCGTAGAGGCGTCGTCGATGACGAGCTGTGGGCCGTAGTCCCCGCTGGCGGAAAGAGGCGCGGCAGCCGCGGCGTCAAGCGGCCGGTGGGAATTGACAAGCACATAGCCGTGGCCCGGGCTGCGCATCGCCCAGCCGAAGCTCCCCGGAACGTGGGCGCACGGCTGGCCGAAGGCGCACGGCGGGTCTCGGTAGACCGCGAAGGCCACCGAGTTGGAGCTGGGATCGGAGCCTCCGACGCGCTTGACGGTTCCGTACCTGCGCAGCTGCGACACGATGCTGTCGGGAATCACGCTTGGCGGTCCCAGCACATAGATATGAGGGCTCTGGTGCGAGAGCAGCGCCTGCCGCGTGGGCTGGGGGATGCCTGAGAATGTGACGAACAGGACGGGATCACCGCTCTCAGCAGCCAACCCAGCGGCCGGCATCGCGTAGGCCGGAGCATCCCCGGAGGCGATCACCACGTTGCCGCTTGTGTTTCCACGCGCGGCGCTCGAGAAGCGGTCGATCGCCGCAGCTAGCGAGTAGGGATCGTTGCTCGAGATCGTGGCTGCGCGAAAGTTGGTTGGAGCGGCGACATCGCCGATCCGAATGATCTGAGCTCCGCCTGCCGACCCGGCGCCATTGGGAGCGAGCGCGCTCAGGGCGTCGCTGGTTGCCGATGGCACGCCGCGGGAGCCTGAAAAGAGGATCGGCGCCTTGATCGGCGAGGCCATCAGCACTGAGGATGCGAGGGCGGCCTGCCAGTCATCGGTGGGCGCGAGCACGACGGCGCCGGGATGGGTGCCAGGCCCCGATGAGGGATAGACGGCCAGCGCGACGCCGGCGGCGTCTGCGACCGGGTCGCCACCGGCGACCCGGGTTGTGTTCTTGGTCGCGACCGCTGGGAATCCGAGCTTCTGGCCCGCCTGTGGGGTCTTTGACTGAATTCCGACGACGACGGGCCCGGGGCTGCTGATCAGCTGCGTCTTTCCGCCACATCCCAGCATCGCGCCGCAGATTGCGAGCGCCGTGATCACCGTGATCCTCCGCATTCGCGCCCGGACGTTACCGGGGCGGGCGACAGCGGGCGCCGGGTTCGGAGGACGGGCTTGGCGCCTGGGGGCCGCCGGGCTCAGGAAGGACTCGGCGCGAGCAGGGCGAAGTTAGGGAGACGTAACAACGTCCGGCGAAGTTTGTATATTGCCGCGACGCCTAATCCACGGGCCGCCGAAATCCGTGGAGCGGGGGACCCACTTACTTGGGGCTAATCCCGCGGTGAAACCGCGGGAGGCGCAGGCTCTTTTAGCGCCAGCCCGTCAGCTAACCCCGCAGGCCGCCGAAAGAGAACGTTTTGCGGGCTAGACAGCTGATACTTCCAGGACTTGCTGCGCTCATGCTGGGCGGCGGTTCCCAAGCCCTTGCCGCCAGCGGTGGTGCGACCGCGCGGGGTGGCGGATCCGCGAATGCCAGCTCCGGCGGCGCCGGAGTGACCCCGGCGAAGCCGCGAAGCACGCGGACACACCCGGTCGTCGCCGGCAACAAGGCGAAGATCATTCACGGCATCGCGTACGCACCAGCGAGCGCCCCGCTCCAGGTCAAGCGCGCCATCTGGGCGGGCAACCGAATCCGCTCCAAGCCCTACATCTACGGCGGCGGTCACGGGAGCTTCAACGACTCAGGCTACGACTGCTCGGGTTCGGTTTCGTACTTGCTTCATGGCGGGGGGATGCTCAGCACTCCGATGGACTCAAGCGAGTTCATGAGTTGGGGCAGGGGCGGACATGGCCACTGGATCACGATCTATACGAGCCCAGCGCACGCGTTCGTCGTGATCGCCGGCATCGTGTTTGACACGTCCCACTACGCCTCAACGACGCCGGGCGGTAGCGGCCCGCGCTGGCAGCCGCAATCGATGGTCGGCTCACAGCTCGCGGACGGAAATTCGTACGTCGCACGCCACCCGGCCGGGTACTAGCCTCGGCCGAGCCCTTAGGCTCTATCGACGCGGCTAGTGTTTGCCGATTCCCTGCTGGCTTGCACCAGCGGGCGGGAGACTTCCCTGCGAGCCGGCGCTGAGCGACGAGGCGCCAGACGAGCCGCCGCCACCTGACGAGCCGCCCCCACCCGACGAGCCACCGCCACCGGAGCTGGGGGCTGGCGAGGACGGGGCTGGGGTTACCGTCGCGCTGGGGGACGGAGTGATGGGGGAGGTTGGCGTCTGCGCGACCTGAACCGGCGCGGACGATGCCGGTGCCGCCGGCTTTGGCTTGGGCTTGCGCTTTGGCTTTGGCCGCGCGTGGTGACGCGCTGCAGGCTTGTGGCGATGGCGCGTCGGGGTTGTGGCAGGGGTTGTCGGCGCCGGCGTCGTCGAGGCGGCCTGACTCCGCGCTGGCGAGCTGCCACCCGAGTTGAGCGCCACGACCGCACCGGCTACACCCGCCAGCAGCACGAGTGAGCCCGCGGCGAGGGCAAGGGCGCGGCGGCTGATGCGTCCGGTTCGCTTTGGCGCAGGCTCCTCGGCTTCCAGGGCCACGGCTGCCGTGGCGGCGGCGGGCGGGGCGAATGGCGAATCCGCGATTGGCTCTGGTTCGGGTTCGGGCTGAGGTTCTGGCTCGGGTTCGGGTTCCGGTGCGGCCTGCAGTTCGGGTTCGGGTTCCGGTGCGGTTGCAGTTCGGGTTCGGGCTCCGGTGCGGCCTGCAGTTCTGTTCGGGTTCCCGTGCTGGTTCGGGCTCGGGCTGGTCGATTGCGGCGGGCGCCTCGGCGATCGTCGCCCCCGCGATTGCGGCGGCAAAAATCTCTTCTCCGCGTCCGGCGCGCGCCTCCGCCTCACGGCAGGCTTCGCATTTGCCGAGGTGAGCCTCGAGCGCGCGCTGGCGGGCCGGGTCGAGCTCGTTGTTCGCCCTCCGCGCGAGCCGCGTGGGGGTGAGGCGGCAGTCATGCTGGTGCTCGCCGGACATTGAGGCACGGAGTCGCTGGCGCAATCGGGCTGCGCCGCTCGGCATCGGCGCATGGGCCGCGGCGGCCGTCCGCGTGGCGCGCAGCAGCTCCTCGGTGCTCGCATCCCAGCCGATTCCCGCAAGCGCATCCGCGACAGCCCGGTCGGTGCGCCCCGGCGCGCAAACCTCTTGGCAATACGCCTGGAGCGCAAGGAATTGCTGGCGGCTTGGCGGCTGACCCTGCGGGGCGGTCTCCGGTTCCGGTTCGGGTACGGCTTGCGGTTCGGGTACGGACACGGCTTCCGGTTCCGGCTCCGATGCGGCTTCCGGTTCCGGCTCGGGCTGAGCATCGGCTTCCGCCGAAACGATCGACATCGATCCGGGTAACCATTCCGAGGGGGGCGCCTGACCGTTGTCTTCGGTCAGTGCCTGTTCAAGGTCCTCACCCGGCGGAAGTACCTGCGTCACCGCCAGGTCGTCCTCGGTGGTCGAAGGAGTCGATTCCTCGGGCGCCAGCTCTGGCGGTTGCCACATGTCACTCGGAGCAACAGGAGTCACGGTCTCTTGTGAACGAGCAGGCTGTGCCGCCCCTGGGTCGGGTGATTGCGGGTCAGTCATGGCGGACGGGCCGTCCTCGGACGCCTCTGGCTGCGAGCCTCGCCGCCACCGGCCCAGCCGGCGTCCACGTTGCGCTTCAGAGCGTTCGCTCACTGCACTCCCCTGAGAGGTGGATTGGATCCGCGACAAGAGCGTAGCGCCACAGTCGCCTGAACCACATCGTTGCTTCTCCGCGACCTAAAACAGTCCATACGCTGGCGAGAGTCCGAACACCCGGGCACGCCGCCCGAGCCGACGGGCCTGAAAGTAGTCCTGCAGGGCAGCGGAATAGCGACCGCGCTCGGTCTCGATCCGGGCGAGGATCAGCCAATGCACCCAGTTCGTTCGTTCGTGCGATATGGCTTGATTCACATCCTGAGCCGCCGCGCCGAGACGGTTCTCGGACTCGAGAACGAGCCCCCGCTGAAGGTAAGCGCTCGCGGACCACGGCTCGATGGAAACGGCATCACGAGCCCATGCCAACGCCTTGCCCAGATCTCCAGCCCGCGCCGCCGCCTCGCTCTTTCTGATCTCGGCAGTTGAGAGCAATCCCGGGAACTGCATCGCTCCCGCGATCAGCGCGAGCCCGACGAGCAACGCTCGCACCGGCAGGCGGACCCGCTGCGCGGGACGAGCGAGGCGCCCACCGGCCACGGCTACAGCGCCGAGCGCGAGGACGGTAACCGCAGTTGACTGCCACATCCAATCAACGCTCGCCGCCAGAAGGTAGACCACGAACATCGAGAGGACCGCGGCGATCGCACCAGCAGACACATGTCGTTTTGATCGCCGGCGGGCTGCGACCGCGACGGCCAGCGCTGCCACCGCGACGCCGATCATCAGCAGCAGCCCAGGTGCTCCGAGCTCGGACATGTTCTCGAGCCATAGCGAGTGGGCGTTTCGGACCGACTCAGAATCGCGCTGGTTACGGCTCCACCAGAACTGGTAAGTACCTGCGCCGGTTCCTGTCGCGGGACGGGCGCTGAAGCTGTCGAGGGCGACCCGCCAGAGGTTGTAGCGGGTGCCGCTCAGGTTCGTTAGCCGCGCGGTTGGATTGCTCGACTCGGTCGTGCCCGTGTTCTTGAAGCTATGCCAGGCGCGGCTGGCGAAGTGAGGGCCAAAGCCCCACTGCCGCTATCAACGAGCAGTCCTGCTACGGCTACGCTGATTTGCCGCGCCACCGGCCTGGGCACCCTCAGACGGTCCGCTCGCAGCGCGCCGGTCAGGACCGCCACCGCCGCACATACCGCGCACGCGAACAGCAACGCTGCCAGTACGCCTCCCGCGCCTCGCGTGCCGGAAGCGCGAGCGATCTGGGGGGCAGCACGGATCGTCAGGATCGTCAGGGCCGTCCCGGCGGCGGCTACCGCAGCGTGAATCGTTGCGGTCAGGCGGTTTCGGCTGAAGGCGAGGACCACAACGAGGGCCAGTGCCGTTGCTCCGACGGTCGCGCGGGAGTACGTGAGGTAGCTCGCGACGCAGGCGACCGGGACAAGCCCGAGCGCGATCGCCCGGCGAATGCGGGAGTGGTCATGGCTGCTCCACGCCAGGCCCATCGCTGCAGACATCGCGCCCCAGGCGCCGACGGCGTTCCAGTAACCGAACGGATAGTCGAGGCGATCGGCGCGAAACACTCGGGCCGCCTGGTCGATCGGAAAGGACGACGGATCAAGTCTGCTGGCAACCGCAAGCGCGCAGACGAACATTGCGCCAAAGCCAAGCCCCATCGCCGCTCGCCGCCAGGTCCGCCGATCGAACAGAATTGCGAACAGTGCGATCAGGCCGGCATAGTCAAGGACGCGAGCGATCTCTGCTGTTGTGCGCTCGGCGCTCTCGGTCCACAGCAGGCTCAAGCCCGTCCAGGATGCGTATGCGAGCAGGGCGCCGATCAGGATCAAGACGACCGGGTGGGGTCTGCAGCGCGGTAGTAGGCCCAAGGCGATGCCGACTGCCAGCACCCACCAGATCACTAGGCCGTTTTCCTGGCGGACGACGACGTCGTACGAGCCTCCACGCAGCGCGTACAGGACGATCAGCGCGAACGTAAATAGGAATGCCGCTGCCGAGGGTGCGCCAACGCGGCCGCGTGCGAGCAAACGCCGCCACCGCTCGCGTTGCGCCGTTTCCCCGCCCTCGTCCGGCTTGCTTGCCGGAGACACTCGCTCGACTACCATCAGTGTCTTTCCCTGCCCGCCATGGTAAGACCCGTACATACGACTGTCATCTTTTGCGCGCTTCTGGGGGCGCTTGTCGGGTCCCAGTCTGCGTTCGCCGCGCGGTCGTCAAGCTCTTTCAGCACCACATGCGCGGGGCAACCGACCAGCGCGATCAACCAGTACTGCGAGGTCATTCCTTCCTCCACCGGCGGCAGCGGTACCGGGCCGAGGACTCCTGAGCTCGCGAGGACCCTTCCGCGCGCGCGTGCACTCCGCCTGTGGCTAAACCCGGTCGCTCGACTCCTCTTGTTCATTCCGGCTGCTGCGGCGGTGCACCACCGGGTCCATCCGGCCGCTGGATCGTCGGCACCACCTAGCGAGTCCGGATCGGTGAGCACGTCCTCGCTGTGGCTGCCAATCGTTTTGGTGCTCGGCGGACTCGCCTTGCTGCTCGCTGCAGTTGATCAGGGGCGGCGGATGCGTAACCGCCGACGGCTCGCCACGTAGCAGCGCTCGCCGCACGGCTCCCTCAACCGTTGAGCCTGGCCGCCGCCTTGCTGATCACTCGGGCGACGCGCTTTGGCACGAGGTTTGCGCGATACATGCCCATGTGATCGCCCCAGAAGTCCTGGCTCGGATCCAAGGGCGGGGTGTCGATCCAGTTGTAGTAGAAGACCGTGCCCAGGTGAAGCTTGTGTCGCTTGCGGCGCACATAGGAGAGAACCTCGGACACGTAGCGCGGTTGGCGACGGCCAACCACGTAAGGGAAGGGTGGTCCTGCCGTTGCCCAGCCGAACTCCGTTATCCAAAGCGGCGTTCGCCGGTCACCGGCGCGGTTCATCAAATGGCGGGTTGCGACCATCCGCGCGAACGACTTCCGCGGGCGTCACGGCGTAATCGTGAAGCGCGAGAGCATCGAATGCTCCGCGTGCTCCGTCCGCATACATCTGGGTCAGGTAGCCAGGGCCGTTGCCGCCGTTCCATGGGACCCCGCCCGTCACTACCGTGGCCCCTGGGTCGGCGGTCTTGATTGCACCATAGGCCGCCTTCAGCAAGTTGACGTACGCCTGAACGTTCGGCGCCGGCTCCCAGTAAGCCGTCAGGCTCTCCTCGTTCCAGATCTGCCACGCCCTCACGGGGTAGTACGGCAGTTGCGGATTGCTTTGCCAGAACGCGCCGCCAGGTCCGTAGCGCGCGACGGCGAGGCTGGCGAAGTGTGCGAAATCAGCGTCATGGCTCGGCGGGTACCAGCCGGGGAGTGGATGCGGGTTCCCTGCCGCCGCGGTCCGAAAGCGCGGGGGATCGTCGAGGATTGGCAGGAACGCGATGTGGTGACGGACGAGGGCGGCAATGATTCCGTCGTAAAAGCTCCAGTCGAAATGGCCCGGCTTGTTCTCCACGCTTGCCCATTGCATGTCGTCACGGATGATGCTCAAGTGATCGTGAGCCATCTGCCCGAGCGCGCAGTCGACAAGTGGGCCGTTGGAGATCGCAGAGTCGGGAGCGAAGACCCCGAGACGCTCGCGCCGGGTGTGGGTAACGGCTTGGCTGAAGCGGCAGTACGCTTTGACTTGCGCTGCCGTTGGCTGCGGGGTGCTCGCGGGGTTCCCGGAAGGCGTGCTAGGACACAGCCCTGCGGCAATGACCGCAACGACGCAGGAGTAGTTTCGCGGTCTCAGCGGCACGACGATCAGCCTCCGACCCCGTCGCGGCCTGCGAGGATCTGCGCGCGCTCAGTCAGGCGATTGTTCCGCCGGAGCTCGGCTTCGCGCATCCGGCGCTGCTCGGAGCCAGTGACTGCCCGTGCAGCCGGGACCGGCGTCGGGTTGCCGCTGTCGTCAAGTGAGACCATCGTCAGGTAAGCGGTGTTTGTGTGGCGCGTCTCCCCGGTTCGTGGATTCTCGGCCTCGACACGGACGCCGACCTCCATCGATGTTCTCCACGCAGCATTCACCATCGCTCGCAGCGTCACGAGCTCGCCGACGAAGATCGGGTAGAGGAAGTTCATCCGATCCATGGCGACCGTCACGACACGCTGGCGGCAGTGCTTGATCGCGGCCAGCCCAGCGGCCTCGTCGGCGAGCTTCATCACCGTTCCACCGTGCACATTGCCGGCGCTGTTGGCATCGGTGATACCCATCCAGTGGGCGAGCACCGAGCAGGAGTCGGAAACGGGCCGCGGATCCATACGGTGATCGTACGGGTGAGTTCGCAGTCCCGCTACGCTTGAATCCGTCGCCCAGCTAACCCGCCAAGGAGGATGCGATGCCGGGACTTTCCGGACGCATGTCAACCGTCGTCAAAGCCAAGATCTCGAAGCTCCTCGATCGCGCTGAGGATCCGTCGGAGACGCTCGATTACAGCTACCAGAAGCAGATCGAGCTGCTCCAGAACGTCAAGAAGGGGATCGCCGACGTCGTCACTTCGAAAAAGCGCCTGCAGCTTCAAGAGGAGACCCTCAAGCAGCAGGTTCTGAAGCTCGATACCCAGGCGCGTCAGGCGCTTGCGGCGGGCAACGAGGAGCTAGCGCGGACGGCGCTCGAGCGCAAGAACGTGGTGCAGACTGAGCTCCAGTCGCTCGACACTCAGATCGCTCAGCTCGAGCAGCAGCAGGATCAGATGACGGCCTCCGAGCAGAAGCTGCGAACCAAGCTCGAGCAGTTCCGCTCGAAGAAGGAGGTCATCAAGGCGCAGTATTCCGCGGCCGAGGCGCAGGTACGCATCTCCGAGGCCGCTACCGGGGTCGGCGAGGAGATGGCAGATGTCGGTCTGGCGATGCAGCGCGCCCTCGACAAGACCGAGAACATGAAGGCGCGGGCGGACGCAGTACAGGAGCTGGAGTCGGCCGGGACGTTCGAGGACCTCACGGCCCTCGGTTCCGGCGAGGACGACATCGACCGCCAGCTCAAGCAGCTCTCTAGCTCCAGCGAGGTGGATTCAGACCTCGAGAAGATGAAGGCGGAGCTTGGAAGTGGAGCCACGGCGGGCGAGCTCGGCGCCGGCGACAGCGAGCCGGCTGAAGGTGCGCAGGGCGCAGGATCAGCTCAGGAGCACTCGACGTGATCGTAAGGATCGCGACCGAGGGGCAGTACGAGTTGGCGGAGAGCGAAGTGGAGCGATTTAACGAGCTCGACGAGCGGGCCGTGGATGCATGTGGAGCTGACGATGAGGCGGGATTTCACGAGGCGTTTGAGGCGTTGCTCGAGTTCGTTCGCACTAACGGGGATGAGGTTTCCTCCGATCACCTCGGAGGCTCGGACGTGATCCTTCCGCCACCGGACGTCTCTTTGGAGGAGGCCCGGGCGGAGTTCCAGGGCGAGGGGCTCATTCCGAGCTAGCGGCGGCTACCTCTAGAGCAATAGGGGCCGGCGATACGCGGGGGCGATCAGATCGGAATCCCCCACAGCGGAAACCACCGCGAGAGATCCTGTTCAACAGGTAGTTCGGCTCCGATCTGCGCCTTCAGGCGGAGCTCGCTTTCATTGTCTCGCTGCTCGGCCCCAGCGGCTGGCACGAACGGGTAGAACGCACCGCGTTTGTAGTTGTAGATCCAGTACAGCGCTCGCCGCTGCGAATTCTCGAAGGCGAACACGGCGCAGAGGACCCGTTCGCCATAGCCCCCAGTTTCCAGCGCGGTGCTGACCGCGTTGATCCCGACGACCAGGTCGTCAAAGCTCTGTCCCTGGAGCACGAGCCAGCGGAAACCGTAGTTGTCATCGGAGGAGCGCAGAGTTGTACCGCTGTCCTTGGCGGTGGCGCTCACAACCTCCTCCATGTCACGGACGATCGACTCGAAGTCGGCCGTCGCCAGAGGCTGAAACACGATCGCCGCGGCGTTGCGCGACGTGACGCCGAGGCCAGTTTCGAGCGTCACGTAGGCGGTGCTAATCGCGAACAAGCGGTCCGGAGCTGGTCCGGCGAGCTTCCGCTTGCCGGTAATCACGTCTAGGAAGCCCATCAAGCGGTTCCTTGCAGCTGGCGCTCGAGGCGCTGAAGCGCGTTTATCCGAGCCTCCAGAGGCGGGTGCGTAGCGAACAGCGTCGCGACGGTCTGCTTGGCTTTCGGCGGGAAGATGTAGAACGCCGCCAGCTCTCCAGAGGCAGCACGGAGATCCTGCTGCGGGATCTGCTGCATATTGCCGCTGATCTTCATCAGCGCCGAGATCAGCGCGCTGGGACGCCCGGTGATGATCGCCGACCCGCGATCGGCGGCGAACTCGCGGTAGCGCGAGAGCGCCTGGAGCAACAGCCAAGAGACGACATAGACGATTGCCGAGACGGCGATTACCACAAGCCAGCTCGGACCGCTGTCCTCGTCGTCGCCGCCCCAGCCGCCAAACCAAAAGCCGATCTGCACGATGAATGAGGCGATGGACGCGAAGAAGCTCGCGAGCGTCATCACCATCACGTCGCGGTTCTGGACGTGGGTCAGCTCGTGGCCCAAGACGGCTTCGAGCTCCGACGGGGAGAGCAGCTCAAGCAGCCCGGTTGTCGCGCATACCGTTGCGGCTTTCGGCGAGCGCCCCACCGCAAAGGCGTTGGGCATCGGCGTTTGCGCAATCGCCACGCGTGGCTTTGGCAGATTTGCTGTGAGGCAGAGCCGCTCGATGATGGCGTGGAGCTCCGGTGCGTCTTGCGGACTGACCTCGCGGGCGCCCATCGACAGCAGTGCGATCTTGTCCGACGTGAACAGCTGGATCAGGAACAGGATCGCGGCGATCACCGCAATCGTTACGGCTCCGGCGCCGGCCGCGAAGAGCACTCCGATCAGGACCGCATAGACGAGCCCGAGTAGGAATAGCGTCAGCAGCATCCGCGTCTGGAGGCCGCGGTCGCGTCCGAATGATCTTGGAGCAGGCATAGCACAGCAATGTTGGCAGAAGGGATAAGCGGACCGTCAACGAATCGCGAGGCCACCGTAAGACACGCGTCCGTTATGTGTGCTCCACCCGGCGCGCGAGCACGTAACAGAATTGCGTGCCCACCCCAACGACGCGCTCGACCTCCATAGAGCCAGCCGCTGCGGCTCGCCTGATGTCGTCGAGCTCGACGTGCGAACCGCGCCAGGCGAGATCGTCCTGGCCTCGCGGCGCACGGCCGACCAGCGCCGCAACTGCGTGCTTCGCGCGCGCCATGATCGGACGACGGCGATGTAGTCGAGCGTCATTTGAGACCTGGAAGGCAGCCGATCCTCCCGGGCACAAGACCCGACCCATCTCGGCGACGTAACCGAGCGTTATTCCTGGGTCGGGGATGTGTTGAAAGACGACATGCGAGACACAGACGTCGATCCTGCCCGACGGAATCCCAGCCAGAGATGTGCCGTCTCCGCAGATCCACTCAACGTTGTCGAGACCGGGATTGAGTTCCTGCGCGAGCTCCAGCATGCGACGCGACACGTCGAGCGCTTGAACAGATGCGGCTCGCTGCGCGAGCACGCGAGTTAGCCGGCCGACGCCGCACCCAATCTCTAGTACCCGATCGCTGAGCTTGGATCGACAGGCCGACGGTGCTGAGCAGAGCGTCGAGATCGCGCTCACCGTCTGCCCAGAAACGATCCAGATCGGGCCGTCGATATGTGAGGCG
Organism: uncultured Solirubrobacterales bacterium; assembly: GCA_963849295.1. GTDB lineage: Bacteria > Actinomycetota > Thermoleophilia > Solirubrobacterales > Solirubrobacteraceae > Palsa-465. Next base: position 64,528 of record CAWKGU010000010.1, on the reverse strand, counting down.
GTTGTCGACGAAGTAGAAGGGGTCCTCATCAGCCCGAAGATCCCAGAACCGCCGCATGTCCGACTTCATCGCGACGAGCGTAGATGATGAACTAGGCCGTCCCGCGGATCGATTCCTACCAGCTAACGTCGTCGAGCAGGAGGAGTCCTGTCAACCGGGGCTGGTTGTTGATTTCAACCCCGATCGAGCGCAGCGGCTCGGAGATACTGCGCGGGATCGTCCATTGCAGGACGTTCCATCCCGGAAGCAGTGGCGTCGAGGCCCCAAGCGGGCGAAGGCCGGAGCCGCCTAGTACGTATGGCGCCGCTGCGACGTCGGATGGCGCATCAGAAGGAAGGTAGAGGTGGTAGGTGATCGTGCTCCCTGGTCCCGCACCGCCGGTGGCCGAGGTGGCGACGGTCACTGAACGGGCCCTCGTGCGCAGCACGATGAGTAGCGAATGTGTCCCGTCCCACGCCTCGACCGTGGAATTCGAGAGGGCTGCGCTCCCGGATCCACTGACCGTGCGCCAGCCGTCGACGCGACCGTCCTCAAAGCTGAACCTGAGCGATCCTGGCGTCGTGCCGAAGGTTCTCGAGAGCATTGCAGTGACTTCGTTGGTTGGGTCGTCCGGGCCCACGATGGGCGGCCGCCGCGGTAATTGATGGCCGAATTCGAGGCGTCCTGCTGCTTCTCCCAGATCACGTAGCCAACGAGCCCGGCGTTGAAAGCTGCGGATATCTTCGCGTTGAAGAAGCCTGCCCGCAGCTGCAGCGACGTGCTGGTGATCATGCCGGTCGAGTGACCGAAGTCGTTGATGTCGGCTGGTATTCCTGACTTCGCCGATGAACATTGGCTTGTGCAGAGCGGCGCACTGCGCGATCCGCTGCGCCAAGCTGTCGGCACCGCCTGGGATGGAGCGGGTCACAACGCCGTAGTCGTGGTATTCGCAGACGTCGACCCGTCCCGAGTGAACGTACTTGTAGTCGCTGCCGACCAGGCCGCATTGGTCGCCTCCGATCGTCCCAAGCGATACGAGGTGATTCGGATCGGCGGATTTGACGGCAGTTGTCATGTCGTCGGCGAACGTGCGCAGAACGCTCGCGCTCTGACGCTCCGTAGCAGCGCCCAGGGGTGTAACTGTGGAGCTCGTTGCCGAGTTGCCAGAAGGCGATCGTTTGGTTGTTCTTGTAGTGGCGCGCGATCGTCATTGCATAGCGCCTGAACGAGAGCGGATAGCCATAACCGGGGTGCATATAGCCGGTCCGGTAAAAGGCGATGTCCTTGGTAGCCCGTACTGGCTCGCAGTCCGGCCACTCGTTCACGAGCACCGGGATCACCATTAGGTGATGAGCGGCGGCTGCGCGGAGGACGCGGTCGAACGCCGTCCAAGTCGGCATGATCTGATGCCAGCCGCCGCTCGCGTTGCTCATGTCGTAGTAGGACTGAAAGAACCAAGTACGGATTACTGCGGCACCGCTCTCCTCCGCGTCCTGCATGACGGAGTCCAAGGTGCGCTGGTCGATTGATCGTCCGCAGCTCGTGTGCCCAGCCATGGCGGGGAGCTCGTAGTCGTTGAAGCCGATGAAACGCCAGGCGCGGCCGTTCAGAGTCAATCCGTCGCCAGAACGAGAGACGAAGTGAGGCATGGTGCCGCACCCAGCGAGAACGGGCATGCACACCACGATCAGCGCAAGTGCCACCCGCCGATGGGCGGGCTCCGCTAGGGCTTTGCCGAACAGCCGACGAATGTTCGTCTCGTCGTCTTACGCTTGCCATGGGCATTTACGACAACGAGCTTGACGGTGAACCGGCCGGCCGGGAGACGCTTGAGCACGATTCTCCTGATGCTGTGGCCGCGCACGACCTTGACGCGGTGCCCGTTGACGTAGGCGACGACGCGGACGGTCCGACTGCCGTGCCGCGGTACGCGCAGGGTGAGGCGTTTGGTTCTTGTACATCCGCAGTTCAGGATGAAGTGGCGGACGCTCCTCAGCTTCTTCCCTCGCTTCGTCGTGACGACGACCCTGAGCGTGAACGACGACCTCGGTAGGTGTCGAAGGATGATAGGCGCAGTGACCGCGCGCCCATGCAGCTTCCTTACGACTTTGCCATTGATATAGATCTTCGCTGACCGAAGACGAAAACGTCCGCGCTTGCCGGATCCGGAATTTCAGCGATCCGATCCCCGCGCATGAAGTCGGTGGTGAACCCAGCACCGTGATGGTCACGCCTGGCGTCGTTCCGGGCGTCGTTGGTTCAAACGCGCAGCTGTTGCCTTTTCCGCTGATACGCACGATGCTCGACGACTGTGTGATGAACAGACAGCCGGAAGAGTCGACGGCCGCGAAGTCGCCTCGGCTACCGCCGGTGAATATGTCGCTCTGCGTTGGTGGTGTTTTCGTGAGATCGACGCGCGTGACGATTCCGTCGTTACGGTTCGTGACCACGAACGGAGGCGAGCCCGAGGCATGGGTTCCGAAGGCGACTCCGTCCGCCCCTGGCACTTTCGCAATGGACTTCACGACTCCCGGCGTCGGTCTCGCCGTTCCGTCGATCTTCATGAGCGTCCCGTCGCTCTCTGCGTACAGGTCGCCGTCTTTGTCAAAGGCCACGCCATCAACAGCGGGTGCAGTGGCATATCGGGTCACCGTGCCCACACTGCTCCCCGACAGGGATACACGCCAGATAGTGTTGCCGCAGAGGTTCTGTGAGACGAACAGGTCGCCGCTGACGGGATCGATCGCCAAGCCGGTCGCGCACCTGACTGAGGCGATGGTCCTGATTATCTGACCCGATGCCGGGTCGACCTGCACCACGTCGCCTAATTTGAAGCGGCCCAGGTACAGCTGCCCGGAGCGGGAAAACGCCAAGCCGGTGATAGCGCCGGGAATCGGGGAGCTGGTCAGACGCGTCGCCGAAGATGCCACGCCACCGCCCGGCTGAAAGCGGTAGATGTTGCCGTCCACGGTGTCAGCGACGTACAGGTTGCTCGATTGGTCGAACGCGATGCCCAGCGGCCCCCAGTGATTCTGCGCGGATTCCGGGAACCCGGTCACGTAATCGTGTGCGACATAGCCCGGGGCTGTCGCGTAGCCGGCCGCCACGCCGGCGGAGGCAAGTAGCACGGCGATCGTCGCAAGAACTGCGGTTATCGCCATCCGATGTCTCATGTGTGTGCCCGCCTCCTATGCTGCTCCACTTTCCGGTTCGTTATACCAGGGGTTCTAACCGGTTTGGGCACGTCAGTCGTGGCTATACGAGTACGTGTAGATCCCGTAGTCCTCACGGTGCCGCTTGATCCCGGTGACGACCACGGCGGTCGGACGTTCGGGGAACCGCGACAGGGCGGCCTTCGCCGCAAGCGCCTGGTCGCGCGTGGTTTGGAGGTCGCGAGCGCAGACGATGATCCCTTCCACGTGCGGGATCATCTCGAGCGTGTCGGCGACCGGCAGAAGTGGACTCGAGTCGAGAATAACGACGTCGTAAACCCCTGTCACCTGTCCCAGAAATGCTTCGAATCGTGTCGATCCGAGCAGTTCAGCGGCACGCGATGTGGGCGAGCCGGAGGGTATGAATACGAGCTTGTGGACGTTTGCGCTCGGGCTGTCTCCATTGCTGCCTGACTTGCCGTTGGGGCTCGAAGGCTCACCGAACTCGACCGTGCGCAGAACCTCCTGTGGAGTTGCTTGACCAGCCAAGAAGTCACTGATCCCCGGCACCTGCTCCACCCCGAGCCGGGCGCTGAGGGTAGGCCGCCGCAGGTCACAGTCGATCAACAATGTGCGACGGCCGGCAGTGGCCATGGCGAACGCCAGTGACCCCGCGACAGTTGTCTTCCCTTCTTCCGGCACTGTGCTCGTCACTACTACCGAACGCGGCGCAGCCTCTTGATCAAGCGACTCGAGGTTGCGCCGGATGATCCGAAACGCCTCGCGGTCGGCTTGGTAATCCCGGCCGTCGCCGTTGGCGGCGTAAGCAATCCGCCCCATGATCGGATCACTCACGTGCCCAATCACCGGAAGCCGGAAGTACGACTCGATCTCGCGCGGATTGCGCAGGCGTCGGTCCAGCGAATCGCGGAAGAATGCCAACGCGATCGCCAGGAGCAGGCCGAGTACCAGGCCGATGAGCAGGCTGCGCGTCGTCGTCGGCGAGACCGGAGCGCCAGGTCGCTGCGCGAACTGCTCGATCTGCGCGCTGCGAGCGAACTTGCTGAGCGTATCCAGGCGTGCGAGCTCGTCCTGGTAGAAGAGGAGCTCGTTGGGCAATAAACGCGCGTTCGAGCCGCCGCCGTTGCTGGCGATCTGTCTGCGCGTGCTGTTGGCCACGGCGGCGAAGCGAGCCTGGGTCTGTTGGTTAGCCTGGGTGGTGACTACCTGCGCCACCGCATTGGCGAGCGCGGGGGCGAAGGCCGGGTTCGACGATTGGGCAGTGATGTCGAGCAGTCCGGATTGCGTCGACACGAGGCTGGATATCTCCGCGGCAAGAGAACCGATTGGCAACGGCGTCCCCAGCATGCGCTTGACCTGCTCCATGATGTCGCGACGGGTGAGCGTTTCCGAGCTTTCGGCTGCCAGCTGCGCCGGCGACTCGACGGAGTTGCCTCCAAGTCCAACGAGCTGGAGGTCTTGCGTCTGATCCTGAAAGGCCACCGCAGCGGTCGCCTGATAAACCGGCGTTTGCCGCTTGGCAGTGACATACCCGGCGGCGGCGCCGATAACGGCGATCAGCGCGATCGCGATGCGATACCGACGTAGGACCCGAAGATAGTCGCGCAGCGTCAGGTAACGAACGGAATGGCCGGTGGGTTCCATCTTCAGGAGTTCCTCGTCATGCTTCAGCTGCTGCGCGCAAAGGCGTCATTCCCCTGGCTGCCCCCAGTGAAGGTAGCAGGCTCCATCGACCTGGCGTGCAGTCTGAGATCCAGTCTTTTCAGGGTGCCAACGGGCGGCAGCGCACCGCGGCGTGCGCAATACCTCGCCGATAAATGACGAGTTCCTCCCAGCCCTTTGCCGTGCGCAGGTGCTTCAGGACATCGCGCGGACTCTGTCGCGGGCGTGGGTAGCGCGGTCCGAACGGCACGAAATACGGCTCCCCGCGTTCTAGGATCTCAAAGCCTGCCTGCTCGATCATCGAGTGCAGAGCGGCGAGGTTAGGCTGCCACCACCACACGCGGTCCTCCGCGTCAAGTCGCGCCGTCGGCGTACGGGGGCGCAGCTTGCTTAGCACGTACTCGATGGAGTCGTTGAGCACAACCTCGCCGTCCGCGACGGTTCGGATGCGCTCGAGTGCGCCAACCGGGTCCCGAAGATGGAGCAGGATCGACCCGACGAACACGAAGTCGAAGGAGCCGAGGATCTCGCTTGAGATCTCGTAGACGGTCAGCTCATGCCGCTCAACCGACGAGCCGAGCGCGTCGCGAGCGATCGGGAACCCATTGCCGTTGCGCTTGATGGTGTCGAGGTTCTCCTTGCCGCCGACGTACGATTCCTTGATCCGTGTCCGCGCCGGCCAATCCCACAGGTATGGATCGGGCACGTCGACCGCGTGGACTTCAGCAGCACCACGGCGCTCCATTTCGAAGGCCCAGAAGCCGTCCCACGTTCCGACATCGAGGCAGCGCAGGCCTGCTAGCGAAGACGGCATCGGCACGCGATCGATCACGGGCCGCGTATCGACCCAGCCGGGTGTGACGACCCCGGGCGCGAGCTCAAGCGTGTGGTACCAGTCGTGATTGCCTGCTATGCGCCGCTCAAGGTCAGCGCGATCGATGCTGGGTTGGGTCGGCCGCATGGGACGGAACGCAAGCTACCGGACTACCCTTCCATCCGCCGCCATGGAAAGCTCGGCATGCAGCATCAGCGTGATTGTGCCGGTCCGCAACGGCGCGCACTCCGTCCCAGCGCTGTTGGGGAGCCTCGAGGCGCAGACGCTCGCGCGCGAACACTTCGAAGTAATCGTCGTCGACAACGGCTCTTCCGACGGCACGGCGGAGATCGCTGCCACGTGGGGTGCGCGCGTCGTCCACGAGCCGATCGCCAACCGCGCACGTGCTCGCAACCGCGGAGCCGCCGAGGCGCGGACCACGCTGTACGCGTTCACCGACGCCGACTGCGTCGCTCAGCCGAGGTGGCTCGAGGCACTGCTCGCCGCTGCCGACCTCGGCCCGTTGGTTGCGGGAGACGTGAAGGTCCGGGTGCGCCCCAATCCCAACGCGATCGAGCGCTTTGAAGCGCTCTGGCGCTTCGGGCAGAAGAACTGGGTCGAGCAGGGTTGGGCGGCAACCGCGAACCTGCTGGTGCACGCCGACGCGTTCGACGCCGTCGGCGGGTTCGACCCGACGTGGCGGCACATCGGCGAGGACGCCGACTTCTGCGTGCGAGCGCGAGCGCGCGGTTATCAGCTTGCGTTCTGTGCCGATGCAGTCGTCGAACACGCGGGCGAGCGCGAGCTACGACCGATGCTGAAGCGCTTCTTCCTCCATGGGTATTCGGTGAACCAGGCCTTCTACCGGCTCGGTGCCGGGTATCGAGCGTGGCGCGATCCCCTCCCGGGGTTGGTTGGAGACCGAGCGCTGCGTCAGATCGGCCACTCCGCCGAGCGTTTTGACCCCGGCGAGTGGCGGCGGATGGCCCGGCTGGCGCGGTTGGGCTACCTCGCCCGCATCGCTGGCTCGCTCTGGGCCGAGGCGGTTCACGCACGTTGAACGGAGGGCCGAGGCCCGCACGAGTGCTCCTCGCCTGTTCCGGCCTCGAGCACACTCACCGCGGATTCGAGTCGTTCGCACGCGAGTGCTTCGAGGTCCTCCGCGACGAGCCACTGCTCGATCTCGAGCTCGTCAAGGCGACCGGTCCGGATGGTGACCGCGAACTTGCGGTGCGCGCGCTAAAGCGCGACGACGGTCTTGCCCGGGCGCTGGGACGGCTCTGGCACGGGGCGTTGCAGGTGGAGCAGCTTGCGTTTGCAATCAGCCTCCAGCTCGAGATTCTCCGCCGCCGTCCCGATGTCATCTACTTCAGCGAGTGGTACACGGGGAAGGGCCTCGCCGCACTGCGTAAGCTGAACCGACAGCAATACGCATTGGTGCTCTCAAACGGGTCGATGCTGGCGGACGGGTTCGACCAGTTTGACCGGGTGCATCAGCACACCGCGCCGATGCTCGAGTATGTCCTGGCGAAGGGCGCGGATCCTGCCAAGCACATCCTCTTGCCGGTCGCATTCGACATCAGGCCGGTCGCGGACATCCCGACGGCCGAGGAGCGTCGTGCGCTGCGAGAGCGGCTCTCCCTGCCGAACGGTCGCACGATTCTGATCAGCGTGGCTGCTCTCAACCGCTCGCACAAGCGTCTGGACTACGTGATCGAGGAGGTCGCTCGGCTCCCAGAGCCGCGGCCGTTCGTGCTGCTCGTCGGCGCGCCCGAGCCTGAGACGGACGGGATCCGCTCACTCGCCGCTGAGCTGCTTGGCGACGACGGTCACAGCATCAGGACGGTGCCGCGGCCCGAGGTGGACCTGCTATTGCGCGCCAGCGACATGTTCGTACTCGCGTCACTCGCCGAGGGCTTGCCTCGGGCGCTGGTCGAAGCCATGGCCCACGGCCTGCCATGTCTCGCACACGACTACGCGGTTGCCGACTATGCAATGGGCGGGCACGGCCGGCTTGCGGACTTCAGGGAACGGGGCGCGCTTGCCGCGTTGCTAGGACAGAAGCTAAACGGAGGTGACGCCGAGGCGCGACACCGATTCGTGTACGAGAACTTCAGCTGGGACCGCCTCAAGCCGCGTTACGTCGAGATGCTCCACGGCGCGGTCGGCCGTGCCAACTTCGGTACCTAGGCCCGTTGCACAAATAGAAGCGTCGGCTGACGCGTCCAAATGTGCGCGATCTCCTCGGCGTGCCGACCGATACAGGTATGAAGTGTCTGAGTTACTCCTGGCAGATCGCCTCCATAGTCATGGAATGCCGCAACGCCGCCAGGTACCAGACGTGTCCAAACACGCTCGAAATCCGAAAGCACATCTGCCGGAACGTGACTGCCATCAACAAATGCAAACACCAAACGATCTGTCGGGATCTCGACCGAGGTGGAGTCTCCGGCGATCACAGTGAGATTGGCGTATCCGCTTGTGACTTCGTCAAACAGCTCGCGCTGGTTCCGATCTCCGATGAGGTGGGCGTAGAGCTGGCCCATGGTCCAACCTTGGACCGTAGTGGTGGGGTCGAAACCAGGGTCAAAGACGTCTACTGCGATCACGCGCTTGCCCGCGGAGTGGCCTGCGAACCAGCCGCATAGCTTTGCCGTTCCACCGCCCAGCAGGGCGCCGATCTCGAGCACATCGCCGTCCAGGCGATCGAGGTTCTGATCCTCAATCTCTTCGAGCAGCGACTCATAGCCGACGGAATCAGACCAAGGGGGAGGAGGGGCGAACCCCCACCTCCGCCGGAACCTGCGGATTCGAAGCTCCGTCTGGATGGCGTTCCGACGTTGTCGAAGGACCCGGAGCAGCAATTAGGCTGCCGCCTCCCACTCAGAGAGAAACTCCGGCGCGAGTTGCTGGCGGCATACGAGGTCATAGCTGCGCCAGACCAATGGTCCTAACACTGGCACCCCTGGCCGCACGTAACGAACGAGCCGAGCTGAACGGCCGCGCGCGACAGGGGCTGCGGCTGCCGCGCTGAAGCGGTCGTAGAAGTACCTGCGCTCGCCGGGGTAAAGCTCAACGAACCGGCGCTCGGCCTGCGCGATCCGTCGCATGTTGCGTCGCCATCCGTCGAGAGTCTCAGTCTTCAGGTGCTCGCCGATCGCCGCCCTGTTGTAGAGCAGCCTGAAGCCGTGCTCGGACATCCGTCGCGCCAGGTCAAGGTCCTCGTAGCCGAACGGGAATCGCTGCTCATCGAAGCCCCCTACCCGCTCGAGCATCGCTCGCTTTACTGAGACATTGCAGCTGTAAAACCGCTGCCACCCGGCTTCGATGCTCTCGATCCTTCCGTAGTCAAATGCCATTCCCATCTCGAGCCAGCGCATGAACGGCGTGACCTTGACGCGCGGCGACCAACGCACCTTCCCAAGCACCCCCACTTCTGGTTCGGGATGGCGCTGGTGCCACGCCCGGTGTTCGGCGACGAGATGTTTGCTGGGGACGATGTCGTCGTCCAAGAAGAGCGTCAACGGCGCGCTCGATGTGTTCCATCCCGCGTTACGCGTGCCCGAAGCGCCTGGGCACCTCGCCTGGAGCCACTTCAGCTCGAACGCTCGCGCCGCGTTGCTTGGCGCGCGCGAGCTTTGCCCGGCTGCACGAGCGTCAGTGACGACGATGACGTCGACGTCGTGTAGCTGAGGCTCTTGCTGCTCCAGGCCCGCAATCACCGCGTCGAGTGACTGCGACAGTCCCAGCGTCGGGATCACGATGCTGATCTCGGCCACGGCGGAGCGAGCTATCTCACCTGTTGCAGGAGGTGGCGCGGCCGGAGTCCAACACAGTGGACTCGCGCGGCGTCGAGAGCATGGCGCAGAGCGCGCCGTGAAGCGCTACTGCCGGCCAACGCCCCGGGTGAGCAAGCGGCGGCCCTCAGCAGGAAGCCGGCGACGTATAACGCCGCGACAAGGCGGGCGACTAGGAGGCCACGTCGGCGCGCGATCCAGGCGTACGTACTCGCGTGCCAGCGAGCATGCCGGGCAGCGCCCCACGCTTGGGTGGTGGCCGCCGATTCGGCGTGAAACACGGACGCATCCGGCTCGTAACGCGTGACCCAGCCAGCGCGTCTCAGCCGCCAACCAAGGTCGAGATCCTCCGCGTACATCCACTGGGCCTCATCAAAGCCTCCGACCTGCTCCCATGCCGAGCGGCGAACGAGCATGAAGGCGCCGACAGCCCACGATACCTCGCGCGCCTGGTCTTCATCGAAACCGCGATCAATCCCCCAGAATCGCGCCAGGCGATCGCTGACACTGATCGCCCCGAACGCATATGCGAGCGTGAATGGAATCGTGGGAAACGGATACACCGAGTGCTGAGTTGTGCCGTCCGGGAGGACGAGCCGGGGGGCGATCACAGCGGCTTCCGGATGACGTTCGCCCTCCAAAACGAGCCGGTCAAGCGCTCCGGGACTCAGTCGCACATCAGCATTGGAGGGCGCGATCCACGCTCCCGACGTTCGAGCCGCGACCGCGTTCACCGCCGCCCCGAATCCCGGATTGTCCGCAGAGGCGATGAGATTCACCCGAGGAAAGCGCTGGCGAACGAGCTCGGCTGAACCGTCCGATGAGGCGTTGTCGACGACCCACACGTCGGCAAGCCCTGCGCTCATGTCGTCACGGAACGAGTCGAGGCACTCAACAAGTAGCGCCCGCGTGTTCCACGATACGACCGCGATCGTAACCGGCGTTTGGCCCGTCTTACTCTCGGGCGCTGCCTTCATTTACACCCGGGCCCGAGCATCTCTGCCAGCGTCCGATCGTCGTGTCTGATCGCGATGTAGTTCGGCCCAATGAAATCTTCATCAGCAACGGTGTATGGCCGAAAGTCCACCGAGCGAGGAAAGACCTTGCCAACCACGTATCCGCGCGCGGCGAAGTACTCGTTGAAATCGCGTAGAAGATCCTTTGTGTATACGGACCCCAACCCGTACTCAAACTGAACCATTCGAACGTGTCTAGCTCCGAGCAACTCGCTGAAGCCCCGAAGTACATCAAGTTCCTTACCTTCAGTATCGATTTTCAATAGGTCGATTTCCTCGATGCCGTTGTCTCTGCAGTACGTGTCTCCGGTGGTAACGTTAGCTTCAATCACCTCTTTTGCGATGTCCGCAGTGAAGCTGAGGGGGGCATCCAACATCGAAGACAGCTCCGGGGTATCTGGATAAAACATCACCTCAACGGTCCCTGGACGATCAGCAAGGCCCACCGGATTTACTCTGACCATTGGGTGATTCACGAACCTCCGCGTTAGCTCTACGGCCACTGAAGGCACTATCTCGAAGCAATGGATCGATGCATGTGGAGCCACCGCAGTCGCGTGTGTCGTCCAATTGCCAACGTTCGCCCCGACGTCAAAGATACAGCGAGGTTCAAGCCTCCCCATCGCTTCCAGGATGCGGAACTCACCATTCGTCCTGGCGTCGTAGTCAAAGTTGCGGTATGCGAGCAGGTACTGCCAGCAAAGCTTCGCGAGCCGCTCGAGGTAGCGGTTGTCGTGATGCGCGGCAATAAACGCTCGGACGGCGGAGGCCACAGCGGCGGAAGCTATCCGGCTACGGCGACTGGTGATTGGTCAGCGTCCCGGTGTGGCGGCGCCCTCAAGAACGGCGCGCCGAGCACACCGACACACGCCAGTACGACAATTAGTGGCTCGATTGGCGCGCGGTATCGCGTCCCGCCTTCGACCGTGAACACCACCGACATTGCTAGCGCGAGCGCAAGGACCCCCAGCACGAGGGGGCGGCGCCGCCGGGCACGCCACAAGCCGAATATCGCCAGCGGCAACAGGACGAGGTAGCAGTCCAAGCCGAGGTTGGTGACGAATCGGCTTCGTCCTTCGAAGGGCACCTCCGCGAGTGAATGAGAGCGGTGGCGGACATCCCACAGTCGCGAGAGGCCGTTCCAGAAGAATGCGGAGAACAGCGCTGTCGGATGCTCGGAGATGTAGGAGGTTCCAGCGTGGATCAAGCGCGAGCGCAGGTCGACGTCGCTCAGGGGATGGCGATGGTTGAGCAGCGGCGCGACATTCGGAGGTAAGTCGCGCCAGGCATAGGGATTGACGCGATCGTGGGCGGCCTGTGAGTTGAACGTCCCATAAAGAGCGGCATCCTGCATCGAGATCGGAACGAAGCCGTGCAGCACGATCGCGTTGCGAACCGTCCACGGTACGACCACGAGCACGGCGGCCACGGTCGCGACCGCGGTCAGCCCCAATCCGCGCCGCCAGCCGGCCACCGCGCACCACGCGGCAAGTGCGCAAACAATCAAAATCTCGCCCGTGGGTCGCACCAGGAGTCCTATCCCGCACAGCACGCCGAACCCCACCGCCCGGCGCCACGTCGGAGGTCTCGTGAGGATCACGATCAGCGCCGCCATCGTCAGTGGAGTTGCGAGCGATTCCGGATAGAGCAGTTCCTCGTACTGCCACGCGAGCGGATACAGCGCGACGACGAATGCCGCAACCGTCGCCACGCGTGCCCCGAACAGGCGACGCGCTAGTACCCACGTCAGGCTGATCGTCAGCGCGCCGAGCGGCACCTGCACGAGCCTCACGGCGACGGGATGGTGCCCTATCAACGTGTACCAGATGCCCACCCAGGCCGGGTAGGCCGGCGCCTTCCATGCCCCTGCGTGCAGGATTCCATAAGGAACCTGGGTCCAGAACCAGCGGCCGTGGGAGATCAATACTCCCTCAGCGTCGTACTCGCCAGCGTCGCTACCGAGCCGGTAATGGCGTGTAAGGATCACGTATGCGACCCGAACCACAACGCCGAGCGCGATCGCGCCCCAAAGCAGCCACCACTCCGGCGCACTCGCTTCCGGTACGCCGGTTACCTTGCGCATCACCCGCACCACGGATATAGACAAGCACAAGACAGACGCGCTCGCGCCCAGCGCTGAGCCGTGGATCGCCCGTGCGTTGGCTTCAGGCGATTTGAGTACGGCGGGGCGCCAAGTAGCCAACCACCTCTCGAAGCAGTGGGCGTTCTAGGGCCAGCGTAAAGAGGACCGTGAGCGCTACGTAAGAGGCAAATACGGCAAGTGCCGCCGCGAGGCTGTGCTCCGGGCCGTGTAGCGCCCGAAACACGATTACAGGGGCGGCGGCAAGCACCGTTGGAGCGAATGCCCGCTGCAGGTGCCTGAGTATCCGGAATCCTTCGAAGAGCCGGGCCAACAGGATCCCGCGCACCGTCAGCCCAACTACCTCGCCGACGGCGAACGCGTAGCCAAGGCCAACCAGATGATCGCTGTACATCAGTGGAATCGCCGCGGCGACCACGGCAATAAATGTCACAACGGCTGCGATCGCAATCGGCCATGTGCGCCCCTGCGCTTTGAAGAATGCAGTCCAGTTGTAGCCGACGTGGTGGACTGCGGTCGTGATTCCGAGGATTTGCAGCAGGGGCACGCCGGGCAGCCACTGTCGACCTATGACGAAGTGCACAAGATCGGAGCCAAAGAGAGTCATGCCCACGCCGAATGGCACAGCCCAGATCAGGGAAAGACGATTTGACTTAATGAAGATCTCGGACAGGAGCTCAACACGGTCACGAACTGCGCATATCGCGGGGTAGAGCGTCTCCGTCACGATCGCATCCGCTTGATCTGTGAACTGGACGAGGTTACCGACCAGCGTGAAGGCACCCAGACCTGCCAGCCCGAGTGGACCGACCCCAACGAGGACGATCACCTGAAACATTGCAAGCCCTGACAATCCAGCGATGAGAAGGGGTGCCGAAAAGCTGACATAACTGCGCAGTGTTCCCCGGCGGTAACGCAGCGCAAGTCGGTAGGGACATGCAATCAGTGCCACGATTGCGCCGGACCAAGAGCCGGCGAGCGCACCGCCGACAAAGCTCCAATAGCCAGCGCCCGCTACCGCAAGCACAATCGTCAACACGGTCGCCACGATCGGCTCGATGGCCCCCAGTGTCCGCTGCCGGCGATAGTCCATGCGCCTGTATAGCGCCGCGAAGGGGAATTGCAACGCCGTCGCCGGAAGCAACAGAAGCATGATCAGCCCCGGTGCGATCACTACGGTGTGTCCCGTTACCAGGCCGAACGCCACGACGATTCCAGCCGCCACCGGAGCGGCCGCCGCCGTATAGATGAATTCCACGGTGAGCGCCTCCTGAAAGGCACGCTCCTGGTCCTCGTCGGACTGCTGGACGTACTTCTCACCTGCACCGAAGACCCATTTGAGACCCATGGCGGTCCAAAGCGTCAAGCCGATCAGGCCCCAGACTCCGTAGTCGGCTCTCGTCAGGAACGCTGCGACCACCAGCGCTCTCACCGCGCTGGCGCCGACCAGGGTGATCTGGTACGCCCCGTTGATCAGTGCTCCCTTCGCGGTATGGCTACGGAGGTCACGGATCCCGTGCCACCGATCATCGCGACCGCCGCGCGCTTCGGCGGTGGACTCCGCGGGATCCGTCATCACAGTGTCAGTAGCGCTATTTGTGAAATCGGAGCGCGTCATGCTTGGCCGCTCCCCCAAAACGCGCGGATTCGTCGCCCGCGCTGGATTCGTCGTCCGCGCTTATACAAGCGTGTGAGCGACCGGTGGGGAATCCGCATCGACACCCGTGACGCGCCCGACGATGCGCGCCGGTGCACCAGCCGCGATCGCGAAGTCTGGCAGGTCACCGCGAACGACGCTGTTGGCGCCGACGATGCAGCAGCGCCCGATCGAACTCCCACGCAGCACGGCGACGCGTTCGGCGATCCAGGTTCCTCGCCCAATCCGGATCGGGGCCGTACGGACACGGTTGTGCATCACGTTCGGATTTCCTTGCGCGAACGTATGGTCGGAATCGATCACACTGCTGAACGCGCCGATGATCACATCGTCCTCGATCACGATCGACTCAGACGCGCTGAACATGCAGTACGGCCTAATCCCGACACGGTCGCCGATGCGCAGTACGGGCGGCGATAGGCCCCACGCCGGCTTCTCGACCGACAGGTAGCAGCCGCCAAGGATCACGGAATTGCTCCCGATCGCGACCTGGCGGGCTCCAAAGATCCAGGCAGGCTTGTGGACGATCGCATTCTCTCCGAGAGAATAGAAACGCCGTTTCCAGTAGGGCCGGGTAAGCCGAGCTCGCAGTGCCGCGCGACGGAGCGGGTACCGCACAAGATCTGCCACGGGCCCCGGCACTGCGGATCGCATCGTCGGTGAGTTTACTCCACCCGTTTTGTATTCTCGCCTCAATGAACGGAATCGCGGGTGCCAGGCACAAGGTGGACACACGTCCCACCGTTAGTGTGATCATCCCGGCGCGCGATTCCGCCCCCACCCTCAGGCGCACGCTCGAGGCACTGCGCGGGCAGCAGGTCGACGAGCCATTCGAGATTATCGTCATTGACGATGGCTCGCGCGATCAGACTCCCGCGCTCGTCGCCGAGTACGAGCCGTTCGTCAAACTGATCCGCAACGACCAAAGCCAGGGGGCCGGGGCGGCTCGCAACCGGGGAGTCCGCGCCGCGCGCGCCCCCGTACTCGCCTTCACCGACTCAGATTGTTTTCCCACCCCCGAATGGCTCGCATGCGGCCTCGAGGCGATCTCGAGCGCCGATCTCGTTCAGGGCGCCGTTCGCCCCGACCCGCTGGCGACGCGGACCCCCTTCGACCGAACGCTCTATGTCGAGGATGATGGCGGCTTCTATCAGACGGCAAATCTGATGGTGCGACGCGAGGTCTTCGACGCGGTGGGCGGGTTCAAAGATTGGACGCTCGGGCGGACCGGATGGTGGCGATTCTCGCCGGATGGACCTCGGCGGCTTGCATCACAACGGCCGATCGGCGAGGACACCCTGTTCGCGTGGAGCGCGTGCCGGAATGGGGCCCGAAGCGCTTTCGCAGCTGACGCGCTGGTCTATCACGCCGTCGTCCCCGGGGGTGTGCGCGACGCGATGGCAGACAGGTGGCACTGGGCGAGGGACATGGCCGCGCTCGCGCAGCTGGTC
Organism: uncultured Solirubrobacterales bacterium; assembly: GCA_963849295.1. Taxonomy (GTDB): domain Bacteria; phylum Actinomycetota; class Thermoleophilia; order Solirubrobacterales; family Solirubrobacteraceae; genus Palsa-465. The sequence goes on along the minus strand of CAWKGU010000010.1, from coordinate 48,878 downwards.
CCTGAGTTGCGCGATGCAACCTTCTACCGCCGCTGGTTCTTCGCAGATTGGACGGCACAGTTCGATCTCGCCCTCGTGGCGTTCGCCGCTGCCCTAATCACGCGGCGGAGGTCGTGGCTACTTGGCGCATTTCCTTACATCAGGCGGCTTCGACGAGAGGCCACGCTGTACCTCGATGGTCGAGGCTCACGCCGATTGGCTGTACGTCGAGCGGCCGCACATGTGTTGGGGTCCTCGGCGGTAGACGTAGTGACGCTCGCCGGGCTGCTCGCGGGCAGCATCTCCTCGCGCTACCCCGTCTTGTAACTGCGGAACGAGTGCTGCGAGCTACGGCGTCAGCCTGCTCGACGCGACTCGATAAGCTCCACCATCCATCCGTTCGGCAGCATTAGAAAAGCAATTCGACGTCCTTGAAATGCCACCGCTGGCAACGGGGCCCGGACCGACCTTGCACGTGCTGTTCTGAGCTCACGGATTGCTGGTTCCAGCGCCTGAACCTCATAGGCATGGTGATAGCACTTGACTCCACGCTCCAGGAGCGGCGAGAGCGTCTGCGAACCCGGAAGCGGCTCGAGCAGCTCGAGCCGCGGCCCACTAGCGTCGACTAGGAAAAGGCCGCGAACGCCTTGGCGATCGTCCTCGAACTCCTGGCCCTCCGGACGGTAGCCAAGTAGCGCGTACGCGCTGACATCCCGTGCGAGTGAGGTGGTGGCGATGCCCAGGTGATGGAATCGCATGACAGGCGTTCCCTCCTCACGACCGGTTGGCTCGTCCTTCGACCGGTGCAAGCGTCAGCGTCTCAATGACGCCCTGACGGAAGATCACACCGAGCGACGCTGACGGCGCGCCCGTCGAAAGTAAGAGCGTAAATACACATGATTCGCACGCGGCGCGGCCCCCTGCCCGATCACGTGCTGGGGAGAGTGTTCATCCTGCGGAGCATTCCAGATTGGCGAAGTCGGCGCGTCCCTCTGCACAAGAAGGAGCGCCCGGTCAGCGCCTAACGCAGAGGCCGCCGCGCCGCAAGCTTCTCGCCGTACGGCGGCCACTATTGGTCGCCCTGATTGCGCCTGAGTTATCGTTCATGCTCACTATGGACACACGAATCGGAACGTTAGCGACCATACTCGCCCTGACTTCCAGCCGCGGACGTAGCAGCGAATGGGTGATGAGGTGACTGGATCACGATTGTCACCGACGGCTACGCGCGAGACTGTCCCGGAGGTATTGGCCTGGCTCGATGAGAGCCCGACAGTCAGCAGGTTCGCGCGTGCATGTCGGCAACTAGACGAGCTGTGGGAACAGCAACCTGATCTCTTTGCCACTCGAAATGTGTTGATGATTCGCAACTTTACAATCGAAGCTATTGAGCCGTTCCTCAAAGTTGCTGGCTACCGGGCGGGGCTCGCCCTGAAGCTGTTCTACAGCGGATACGACGCAAGCACCAGCGTAGACGTCGGCAGCATCGATGATGTTGATGTCGACATCGTTTTGGTGATGCTGCGGCTCGAGGAACTCGTGCCGCGGCTAATCGCAGATTTTCTCAATCTTTCCTCGAGCGCGGCGGCCGAGCTCGCGGCAGAAGCGGTCGACCGACTGTTGACGCTCGGAAAGGATGCCCACCAGCGACATTCAGCACCCATCCTAGTCCACAATTTTGTAACACCGCTTAAGCCGCCTGGTGGGCTGAGCGACAGCCAAACCGCCCACGGCCTGTTGAACTCGGTACGTCGCATGAACGTTGACCTGGCCGCTGGGGCTGGCTCCTTCAAGAGCATTCACATGCTCGACATTGACCATCTGTTCGCCCAAGTCGGCTTGCAAGAATGCGAAGACGCTCGTGGCGCCCGGGTGGCCGGAGCTCCCCTCAGCGCGGCAGCCCTTCGGGCGCTCGCAGGCGCGCAGGTCAGACACATCCGAGCCGTTAGTGGGCCGGCCAAGAAGTGCCTCGTTGTGGACTGTGACAACACGCTCTGGGGTGGCGTCGTGGGCGAGGATGGGATCGCGCGCCTCATCCTCGGCGAGAGCGGCGCCGGGCGCAAGCACCGAAATCTCCAACAGGACCTCGTCAATCTGCGCCGACGTGGAACCGTGCTCGCCATCTGCAGCAAGAACGAGGCGGCAGACGTGCTCGATGTGCTGCGCACTCACCCCGACATGCTGCTTCGGGAGGACGACTTCGCTGCAATGCGGATCAATTGGCGAGACAAGGCCGAGAACATCGTCTCCATTGCGGAGGAGCTGAACCTCGGTCTCGAGCACGTTGTCCTTCTTGACGACAATCCGGCCGAATGCGAATGGGTGCGGACCCAGCTTCCCGAGGTGCAGGTAATCGAGTGGCCGCGGGATCTCGAGGGGTCGCTTACCCTCGACGACCTTGGTCTGTTTGACACCCTGGGCTTGACAGTAGAGGATCGCGGGCGAACCGAGGCCTATCGTGCAGAAACCGCGCGGCGCGTCGCCAAGCAAAGGTCTGGGTCGCTGGCGGATTACCTTAAGTCGCTGAACATGGTCGCTACGGTCGGGCAGGCCCGCCCTGAGCATTTACCGCGGGTAGCACAGCTCATTCTTCGCACAAACCAGTTCAACCTCACGACTCGCCGCCACGACATGACCGCGCTGGAGTCATTGATGCGGGCGCCACACGCGGCGGTCGTATGGCTCGATCTATGCGACCGTTTCGGTGCCAGCGGAATCGTCGGTTGCGGGATCCTGCGGAATCAGGGGGACGACGCGCTGATCGACACGCTGCTGCTAAGTTGCAGGGTGATCGGACGTGGGGCAGAAGCCGTGCTGGTCCACGTGCTTGCGAAACTGGCACATGACAGAGGGGCAGCGACGCTGGTTGGTGAGTACATTCCGAGCAAGCGAAATGCTCTCGTGGCGAACTTCTACAGAGATCAGGGCTTCCAAGGGCCAGAAGAGAGCGACGAGGGACTGCTGTGGCGCTGGACTCTCTCGCGCGGGCTTCCCTCGTTCCCGGAGTCGCTAGAAGTCATATACCAGGACGCTGAAAGATGAGCGTTGACACTGTCGAGGAGCGGGCGCGGGCGATCCTCGCTGATGTGTTCGGCTTGGAACCCGAGGCGATCGGCCCCGAGACGTCAGCTGAGACAGTCGAGGGATGGGACTCGCTTCAGCAATTGACTGTCGTGCTGGCACTAGAAGAGGAGTTCGACATAAGCCTCGACGATGAAGAGGCGACCACGGCGGTAACGCTACCGTCGATCTTGACGATCGTACGCAGACATCTCGAGGATTGATGGAAGGTTCGCTCGCGACGAGTGGCGGAGAAGGAATCGACCTGGGCGACGCGGCTCGGCTCACAGAGCTACGCGAACTCTTCCGACACGAATACGGATTCTTCAAGGACATTGTCGACCGCGGTGCAGCAACCTTTGGGCAGGCGTGGATTGACGAGTTCGAGCACACTCTGCAAGGGTTGTTCCCGAGCAAGGCGGCTTTGGCCAGGGCGGCAAAGGGCTACGCTCACTTCGTCATGGCGCTCATGCGCCTGCAGAAGCGGTTCGAGAGGGACCGACAGTACTTGCCTAAGGCATATGCAGATGCGGCTCGCGAAGTCTATCTCGACGACGATTACATGCTTTCTGAGTATCTCCCGGGATTGCTGCTATCGCACTTTCTGTGGCCTCACCACTGGAGGCATGCGCGATTCTTTGACTTGGCATTTGTCACGCAGATGCAGATGCACCCGAAGCCGTCCTTTGTGGAAGTTGGTATCGGTACCGGTCTATACTCCCGGCGCCTGTTACAGCAGCTCCCCTCCGCTTCCGGACGCGGCTTCGATCTGAGTCCTGGATCCAAGTCTTTCGCGGAAGCGCACCTACGAGCGTTCGGAGTAGAGGACCGGTATGAGGCGGTGCTGCAGGACGTCCTTGCGAACCCAATCAGCCCATGCGAGTGGTTGGTCTGCATCGAGGTCCTCGAGCATCTCGAAGACCCGCCCTCGTTTCTGCGGATGTTACGCGAGAGCCTGCTGCCCGGAGGCCGGGCGTTTATCACCGCGGCGCTTAATTCGGCCCACATCGATCACATCTATCTATACGAGAGCCCCGAGGATGTGCATGAGCATTTGAAGTCAGCAGGCTTTGCGCTCGAACAGGGCTTTGTTGGGGTCCCGTACCCACCGGCGACACCCGACACTCCGGTGCCGGGGGTGGCAGCCTTCGTTGTTACCTAGTCCGGTGATCGCTGTTGCGCCCGGCGTGCTCGATCGATCCGTGGCTCTTGCTCTGGAGGCCCGAAGTAATTAATGATTCGTCCCGGTATGCCGGCGACCACACAGTACGCGGGAACGTCCTTGCTGACCAGCGAGTTCGCGCTGATGTACGTCCGCTCACCGATGCTAGCTGCGATCACGGTGCTCTTCGACCCGATGACCGCATGATCCGAGATCACCACTGGCCGAAACTCGTAGCCCTGATCGAACACAGGCTGGTCGAGATCGCGGAATCGATGATTTCCGTCAACTACCAATGAGGCTTGGCCGAACGCGCAATACGCTCCGATGTCGATAGAGGTAGTGCATTGAAGGATCGCGTCATACGTAAAGACAGACCGCGGCCCTATCGTGATCCGAGTGTCCGGTCCCCCGAGTTCGGCACGGAATCCACGACGGAATTCGACCCCTGGGCCGACAATAAACGTACCTCCGTGTGGCATGTTCAGGCTGAATCCGGGACCTAGATACACCGGACCATGAAATTCGAGATGTGCATGAGGATGGCGGAAGATCACCCATCGTTTGCGTAACCACGACATCAGACGCGGCCCCGGGCCAGGAGGATAAAGTAACCCCACACGCAGGTTGTCGGCCGTTCGGAGTGCGTCCCATGTGTCAACCGCGCGGCTACGCGCGGCGCGCAACACCCTCAACGCATCCTTTATGCGTCCGTTGAATCCAGTCACAACAGCACAACCCATGTTACCGCCAGCGACCCTACCGGATCGGGTCAGATTGACCGTCGCCTCTGATATAGGCTCGTGCGCGGTGGGGCTCACGCGGCGCTTGCGCTCGGCTCGCGCAGCCGTGGCCCACGTGCAGGCGAGGGATGTGAACTGGGTATCCTGAATCGGATGTTGGGATCGACACGTTGGGGGCGCGCGAGTAGGCTGGTTTCTGCTGCCACAAGCACCGAGGGTCCCTCGCAACCCGCTGCGCCTCAAGGGGCGCGGAACCTGGTGTTCGTCGTGCTCGACAGCCTCCGATACGACTCGTGGATCGAGGCCCAGCCGGAGACCCTAGCTGCGCTTGGGAAGGTCGAACGGCGCTGGAGCTATGCGAGCTGGACCGCTCCTTCTCACTACAACCTGCTAATGGGCCTGTTGCCCCACTCGAGCCCGCAGGAGGTTTACGCGTCCGAGTACTACAAGCAGGATTTTCTCAGGTACAGCGAGCGCCTCGGTGTCGAGGGGATGGATTTTGCGAGCGTCTTACCCTCAATTTTCCTGCCAACGTATTTGAAGCACTCGCTCGGCTATTCAACGCACGCGATGGTGTCAATGCCAGTGCTCAACCGCCACACGATCATCAACCGCGATTTCGATAGCTACGAGTTGATGCCTAAGCACAACGACATGGCGGCGATGCTCGATCGGCTGCACTTTCGTGAGGACCGGCCCTCCTTTTATATGCTCAATGTCGGCGAGACCCATTATCCCTACGCGTTGCCCGACGAGGATCCGTCACAGTGGCCGCGCATCTCGGGTGTCCACGGAGTCTTCAAGCACCTGAGTAGTGAGTTAGCCGCAGGAGGAGTCCCAACCGAGCCCTCGGAGTTCTTTGACCAGCGTACCCTCGCGGAGTTGCGCGATCGTCAGATCAAGGCAGTCGAATATCTGGATGGGGTGTTCCGCCGGCTGTTCGACGTGCTGCCATCGAACACTTGGGTAATCGTCACTTCCGACCATGGTGAGCTGTTTGGCGAAGAGCGCTACTTCGGCCACGGCCCGATCGCCCACGAGAAGGTGTTCGAGGTGCCGTTTGTCGAAGGTTTGGCTGTGTGAGGAGTGATGGCAATCGATCGTTCGCAGCGGCCAAGCGTCCTGTTGCTCGTGTTGGACACGCTCCGGGCCGATGCCGTCGAGCCGTACGGAGCGTCCACCGGCAGTAGTCCGGCGTTGGCGGACCTGGCACGGCGGGGGGTTGCAGTCCCCAATGTGCGCTCAGCTGCTAGCTGGACACTGCCAGCGCACATTGCGATGTTCACCGGAGAGCTCGCACGCGGCTTGGGGCTCGGTCAGGCGCCCGACCGGTCGCCGCAGAGCGCCGCCCCAGTTGTCAGGGCGCAGCAAGACTCGTTGCTGGCCGAGGTCTTGCGCCGTGCCGGTTACGCCACTGCGGGTGTCACCACAAACGCTTGGGCCGGCAAGAAGAGTGGGTTCGACACCGGTTTCGACGATTTCGTCGACCTCGATAGCTCGCGCCAGAACCTGATGGGAGGACCGCGCGTCCGTCAGCGACTGAAATGGGACTTGGAGGGCATGCGAGCCAGAGCAGACGACGGGGCCGCGGCCGCGGAGGGCGTGATCAAGCAGTGGGTCCGGGATCTCGACAGCCGTCCCTTCTTCTGGTTCGTGAACCTGGTCGAGTGTCACTCGCCCTATATGCCGCCGGCGCCTCACGATCGCGCCTCCGCGCTGACACGGCTCAGAGTCGCCGATGAGGCACACCGTTTTCTCACCTTCGAGGCACTCACACGCGCCTGCCTCGGGAACGTCGCTGTTCCGCCCCGTGCGCTTGAGCGCATGCGCCACATGTATGCTGGCTCACTGCGCTACGTAGATGACTGGATTGAGCGGATTTTGGGCGCTCTCGCTGATATAGGTGTCCTCAATGACACGCTTGTGATTGTTTGCTCGGATCACGGGGAGAACTTTGGCGAGGACGGCCTGATGGCGCACATGTTGTCAGTCGACGACCGGCTGCTCCGCGTGCCATTCATCGCCTCAGGCCCTTCCAGCGGCGAGTTCTCCGGGATGCTCAGCTTGGCGGAGCTGCCGGCGCGTCTTGCGGCGGCGGTCGGCCTCGACGAGCACCCGTGGCACCGCGGCCTTCCCCTCGGTCTCCCGGTCGCGCAGTGGGACCAGTACTCACTCACCGACGGGCGAGTGGCCGAGCTAACCCACGAGTGGCGGCTCACCGACGAGGCCGTACGACGGATGACATCCCCGCTCACGTGCGCAGTCTCTGACCATTTCAAGCTGGTCCGTGGCGCTGCCGAGAATGACGAAACGCTCTACGACCTAGCGGCCGATCCACTCGAGCTCGCACCGATCACGGACCGTGCCGAGATGACCACACGCGCTGGTGAGAAGCTCGTGGCTCTGCGTTCAGCGGTTCACCACCCCGCTGCCCAGCTGACGGCCGGACCAGCTCCGCCGGCGGACACAGTGCCCGCGGACGAGGTTGCCGACATCGAGCGGCGGATGCGGCTGATGGGATACATGTAGGCGGTCGGTCGGCTGGTGGCACGACGTTTTCGTCCCATAATTCTCACCTTTCACGCCGTGAGCGACGGCTGGGATCATCCACTCGCGGTCGGCGTTCGAGCGCTCGAGAGACATGTCCGCCTCCTATTACGTCGAGGCTACCGTCCGGCCACCGTGCGCGACGTTCTGACTGGCAACGAGCGACTCCTTCACGTGACATTCGACGACGCCTACCGGAGCTCGGGCCAGGCGCTTCCTGTGCTCAGTCGGCTCGGTGTCCCAGCCACCGTCTTCGCTTGTACGGATTTCATCGGTGACGATGGACAACCGGGACACATTCCCGAGTCGATTGCTCTCGCACCCGGTGCGCCCCCGCTCGAACTCGAAACGATGACTTGGGATGATTTGCGGGCCATCGCTGATGCGGGGGTGGAGGTGGGTGCTCACACGGTTACGCATCCCCATCTGACGATGCTCACGGACTTCGAACTTGAGCGCGAGTTGCGGGAGTCACGCGAGAAGATCGAGGCGAAGCTTGGGCGACCTTGTCCAGTGGTGGCCTACCCCTACGGGGACGAAGACGAGCGCGTCCACGCAGCGGCGCGCGCGGCAGGATTCGAGGCGGGCTTTGCGATACCTGGCCGGGTGCGGCCACTGAACGTATACGCGATTCCTCGAGTCTCGATCATTCGGCGCGACGGACTATTGCGGGCCAGCCTCAAGACGGTTCCTACGATCGCAGGTGTCGCGCGTACTTTCAGGTCAGCCGAGCTGGTATGACGTGCGAGCTAGCTGACGGGGCGCATTGTGCAACTACCATTTCGTGGGGTGCGAGCTCCTGACGTGACAGCCTGGAGGCGGACGGCTTCGTTGCGCATGCGCAACGTCCGCGCGGTTGCACGGGAGGCACTCATTTGGATCCTTCCGGTGCTCGCGATCTGGGTGATCTACTTCTCGCCACGGCACGTGCTTTCGGCGCAGACGGCGGTCACCTACCTTCTCGCGCTCGGGATTGTGCTGCTTGCCGCGCGGCGGCCGGACCGCAGCTTGATCGCCTTGATCGTCCTGCTGCCGTTCCAAGGACTGCTGCTCGCGAAGCTATGGTCGTGGGGCCTACCGGTATCGGTTGTGAAGCATTTGGGCGCCTGGAAGGAGGCGCTGGCGCTTGGCGTCATTCTTGCCGGAGCTCGAGCTTTTATCGCTGAAGGTAGACGCGCAGACGCCGTTGACAAGCTGGCGCTCGGGTTCGTTGCGTTTGCCGTGTTGTACGCCGTGTTCCAGGCACAGATCGTGCCGGGCGGAGCGCCCTCCACGAGCAGCATCCGGCTCCTCGGATTTCGCGAGACCGCCGGCTTCGTGCTCCTGCTGCTTGGTGCACGCCACGCGCCATTGGGGCCTGGCTTCACCGAGCGCGCCGGGCGAGTGGTGCTTGCGGTTGGCGCCGTCGTTGCGGGGGTCGGCGTTTTCGAGGCGATCGACTCCTCCGCCTGGAATCACTTCGTCGTCCAGACGATCAAGTACCCCGGCTACCAGCTGATCGTCCTTGGCGACCACCCGCCTCACCCCAACGACATTCGCTCCTATGGCAGCAGCATCGGTGCCGTGCGGGTCGGGTCCGTCTTTCTCAGTGACCTGAGCTGCGGCTGGTACCTGATCCTTCCCTTCGCCGTGGGCCTCGAGCGAGCCGTCCGGCGACACGCCTCGCCTCCGGTCTTGCTGGCGACGTTACTGGTTGGCGCTGCTTTGCTGCTGACGCAAACGCGGAGCGCAATTCTCGGTGCGCTTGTCGTCGCCTTTCTCACTCTCCAGCCCGCGGCCGGTCGAGGTCGACACTGGCGTACCCAGGGGGCCATCCTGCTCGGCGGGCTGGCGCTTGGTCGGTATTCCCACTGCCTTCGCCACGGGGGTAGCTACGCGTGTCGCGCAGGCCAACACCTCAAGCGATCAGTCGACCGCAGGCCACCTCCGCGGCTTCACGCAAGGGGTCGACACGGTCTTCAGGCACCCGCTGGGACTCGGGCTCGGTACGGGAGCGGGAACCGGACAGAGATTTGGCACGGATTACTCGATTCCCGAGAACAACTACCTCGAGGTTGGAGACGAGCTCGGCGTCCTGCCGATGCTGGTATTTGCGGCACTGACCCTCGCGCTGATCCTGCGTCTGCGGCGTACCGCCCGGGAGCGCCCCGAGGCCTTGGTAAGCGCCGCGTGGGCTGCAAGCGCCGGCCTCGCCGTCGCGGCCTGGTTTCTCCAGACCTGGAGCGACTTTGCCGTCGCGTGGACCTTCTGGGGCGTCGCCGGCGCCATGTTGGGTCTTACGTATCGGTCAGCCACCGTTGCTAGTGCGACTGAGGCACACGACAAGCCGATGCCTGCCCTGGCCCCTTACGGTTCACCGCTTCAAGGCGCAGCTTCGAGCGCCAGCCGGTAGGCGCCGAGCGTCGTCGTGGCCGTGCGTTCCCAGGTGAACTCAGCGGCCCGCCTTCGGCCAGCGTCGGCGAGCCTCGCTCGCAGACGCGCGTCGGAGGCCAGGGAACCGATCGCGTCGGCCCACGCCCGTTCGTCCCCTCCCGCGACGTAGAGCGCCGCGTTCGCAGCTAGTTCGCGGGTAGACGGGATGTCGCTGGCCAGGACAGGAAGGCCGGCGGCCATCGCCTCCAGCACGGGCAGGCCGAATCCTTCGGCGATGCTTGGGAAGCAAAGTGCCATCGCCCCCTCGTACAAGCCTGCTAGCGAGGCGTCGCTCACTGCGCCGAGGCGTGTAACGCGCGTCGAGATCCCAAGCGCAGCGGCCAGCGATTTCAGGCGTTGCTCGTCGCCCGCCGGCGGTCCCGCGATCACCAGACCGACGTCATGATCAAGCCGTGCCATCGATCGCAGAAGGACGCTGTAGCCCTTGCGAGGGGAAGTCTCGCCCACGACTAGGAGGTAGCGCTGTGTGGGGGGCTCATCTCCCGACTGCTGCTGCGGGGGCGCAGGGAGAGGCGCAACTCCCAGCGGCGCCACCACGAGCCGGTCAGGCGGGATCCCGAGGTAAACGAGATCGTCGGCCGTGGCGCGGGAGTCTGTCACGATCGCGGACGCCCGATCGAGTGCATCGAGCTGCGCCTGCTGTTGGCGCACATGCCGCGCGGGGTGCAAATCCGGACGTCGCACTGCGGCAACGTCGTGGACCGTGACGACCAGCGGGCGGCGGGTAGCGGGCGTCAGCAGCCCGGTCGCGTGTACCAAATCCGCGTCGCCAAACAGTTGCTCGACGCGAGGCCAGGAGACCGTGCGCCAGCACCGGTCGACGAGCCGGGCCGGGACGCCGAGATGCCTCGTCTCCGGCGGAAGTGGGAAGGCGCCTCGCCCGACTGCGAACCGGTGCAGATCGGTGCGTTGTCGCTCGAGAGCGGCACCGAGCTGTGTCACGTAGCGAGCGATGCCGGTGCTTCCGGAGATGACTGGCGTGACGTCGAACGCCACCTGGAGTCGGACGCCCGTCACCGGACGACCGAGCGAAGCAGTTCGACATGGGCGCCGATCGTATCCGCCCAACGGAATCGCGCCGCCTGGGCAAGGCCGCGCTCGGCCAGCTCCCTGCGGACAGCCGGTACCTGCACCAATTGCCGCACCGCAGTGACAATCGCGCCGACGTCACCATCGGGTACCAGGATCCCGCCGTCACCGACGACCTCGGGCACCGAACTGTTAGTGAACGCAACCACAGGAGTGCCACAGGCCATCGCCTCGAGCGCAGGCAGCCCGAAGCCCTCGCATCGGCTGGTCATAAGCAATGCCGTGGCGCCGCGGTATGTGGCGGGCAGATCGTCAACGTAGCCCGCTATGTGCACCCGGTCAGGGCGCGGGCTGGCTGCGACGGCCGCGCGCACCTGAGCCAGCATCCACGGATCCTGAGGTCCAGCCAGTACCAGCCGGTGAGGAAATCCGCTCTCGGCCAGATGGGCGATGACCGAAAGCGCCTCCGTGAAGCCCTTATGTGGTCCCCACGCGGCGACGTGCAGCAGGTATGGGACCTCGCTTGCTGGTGGTGCGCCAGGATGGAAGATGTCCGGGTCGACGCCATGCGGAATCACCTGCATCACGCTCGGATCGAGGCCGAGGTGGCGAATCGCCTCATCCGCCGAGAAGCGGGAGACCGCTACAACCGCGGCTGCCTGACGTAACCGTGGCCCGACCCGCAGCCACCGACGGCGATCACGTGCGAACAGCGGGTGGGGCCACGTCAGCGGGGTCAGGTCGTGGAGCGTCTGGACCCACGGGACGGAGCTTCGGCGTGGTGGTTCCTGGGCAGGGCTGTGGAACACGTCGCTTGCCTGTCCATCCAACTGGGCAGGCAACCTGAGGTCGTGCTCCAAGGCGCGAAAGCGCTGCGGAGCGTGGAGGCGCAACCCGACCCTCCCGACGCTTTCGGGAAGTGGCACGCTGGGATCTGCGAGAACCTTGACCGAAAGCTCTGGCTGCTCGCCCAGTCCCGCGATGACACGGTTAAGGTAGGTCCCGATTCCCCGTAGCCGTGAGCCATCTGACAGCGCGTAGCCGTCGATAAGAACGGTGGTCAAGGTGCGACCGGCACCAGCATTACTCTAGAGTAGCGGGCCTGTTTAGGAGACGGCTGAACCGACTCACGGGGGAATAGATAGTGGGATGCGGGTCGGACTGTTTGTACATCGACTAGCCCAGAGGAATCCGACCGGCGTATCGCGTTATGTTCGCGAGCTGGTTCGCGCGCTGGATGAAGCAGTCGGCAGCAGAGTTGAGCTCGTGCTCGCCTCGACGCGCGAGCCCGAGTCCGCGAACTGGATTCCTCGAAGCGTACGGACGCACCTCCTGCCGTGGCCGCGGCGGTCCGTCCAGGCGGCATGGTGCCTCGGAGCAGGTCCGCGACTTGAGCGGAGCCTCGGACGAGTCGACGTGGCGCACCTGCTTACACCCTTCCCGCCGGTCAAGACCGCGGCACCCCAGCTCGTCACAGTGCACGACGTGATGCCATTCGAGCACCCCGAGTGGTATCCGCCCTCCGAGCGGTGGATTTTCCGGCGCACCGCGAAACTGGTGTTGCGCCGTGCACGGCGGATCGTGGTTCCTTCGGTGTATATGGCAGACCGGCTTGTGGCACTGCTCGATGTCGACTCCGCACGCATCGAGACGGTTCCGCACGGCGTAAGCGGCACGTTTGCCAGTGTGCAATCAGAGCACGACATAGCGGCCACCTGCGCTCGGTTCGGAGTCGAACCGGGACGGTTTGCCGTGTGCGTTGGTTGGGTGGCGACACGCAAGAACTTGATCCCGCTGATCCGTGCGATGGCGGAGCTTCCCGGCCAGAGAATCCCGCTCTTGCTGGTCGGTCCCGATGGCCACGGGGCCGAGACGGTCGATGCCGAGATAGCGCGCCTCGACGGCACCGTGCGCGTCCTCCGGACCGGTTTCCTCTCGGATGCGGAGACCGCCGCCCTCGTCCGCGGTGCTGCGGTCCTCTTGCACCCTTCGCTGGGGGAGGGGTTCGGTCTGGTGCCACTCGAGGCAATGGCTGTCCGCACGCCGGTTATCGCCGCTCGCGCCTCGTCGGTCCCTGAGGTTGTCGGCCACGCCGCCATCCTGATCGATCAGCCGATGGAGCCAAAGGCCTGGGGCGATGCGCTGATGGATGTGCTGGGCAGCACCGAGCTTCGGGCGGAGCTAGCGGCGGCGGGGGAGCGCTGGGCGGCGACCTTCAGCTGGGAGCGCGCCGCGAAGGCGATGCTCCAGATCTACGATGACGTCGCCCGAGACTGAGCGCGCGCCGCGTCTCGCCGATGAGGCGACGCTTCAAGTGATCATCGTCAACGACTTTGCGACAGTCGTCGGGGGAGTCGAGAAAATCGCAACGACGGAAGCCGTTGGACTCGCCGAGCGAGGCCACCGAGTCACGCTGGTGGTAGGGCACGGTGAACCGGCATCGGAGCTCGCCGAGGCGGGTGTCCACGTAAGAGGCACCGGGCAGCTCACCACGTTGGGTGACCCGAATCGCTTGCGCGCCGCGGCAAGAGGCATTTGGAACCGAAAGTCAGCCGCCCTGGTGCGAGAGGTCGCCGGTCTGGCCGATCCGGCGCGAGCCGTCGTTCACGTGCATGGATTCACCAAGGTCCTGTCCGCGAGCGTGGTTCGAGCCGCCGTGGAGTCGGGGCTGCCGGTCGTGGCCACGCTGCACGACTACTTCGCCGCTTGTCCCAACGGCGCCTTTTTCATCTACCCCCGCGGTGAGATCTGCCATCTGACACCGCTCTCGGCACGGTGTGTCGCCACGAACTGCGATGCCCGTGGGTATTCCCACAAGCTTTGGCGTGTCGCTCGGTCAGCCGTCCAGCAGCGCTTTGGGGCGATGCCAGGGGGCCTCAGCGAGTTCATCACTCCCTCGCGCTTCGCCGCTGACATTCTGCAGCCGTTTCTTCCCACTCATGCACGCGTTCACGTCCTCCCCAATCCGGTTCCCGAGCCCCACATGCCTCCCGTTGAGGTAGCCCGCAACGCTGCTTTCGTGTTCGTCGGTCGCCTCCAGCGCGACAAGGGCCCAGTCGTCTTCGCCCACGCCGCTCGTGCTGCACAGGTTCCCGCGGTTTTCGTGGGCGCGGGAGAGGAGGCTGGCGCGATCAGGCGAGCCTATCCTGCTGCCGAGTTGACGGGTTGGCTCGATTCGGCAGGAGTGCGCTCGACGGTCCGCAGTGCTCGCGCGCTGGTCAGCGCATCTTTGCTGTACGAAACCCAAGGCATGACTCCGCTGGAGGCTGCCGCACATGGTGTGCCAGCGATCGTCTCGGATGTCGGCGTAGCCAGAGGGTCAGTGGTCGATGGTGTGACAGGAATGTGGTTTCGTGGTGGCGACGTGGACGACCTCGCCGCGAAGCTCACGACGCTTCACCGAGAGCCGGAGCTCGCGAGCCGTCTCGGACGCGCCGGGTACCAACGATTTTGGGCTGACCAATGGGATTTGCGCACACACCTTCGTCGGCTCGAGGGCATCTACCGCGCTGCGTTGGGGTTGTGAGGTGCGCAACGGCGATCGCAGCGGTGATGGCTACCAAACACCCGTGCTAGGTTGCGTGCCATGCCGACGATAGGGCCTTGGCGCACCGGGGTCGCGGTTGCCAATGTCACTGTCGGGAATCGTCCGTCTGATGTGAATCATCATCCGGTGGTTCGGCCGTTGGCATTGCTTCGGGACGCAGGCTTCGAGGTACACGCTGTGACCCGCGGAACCGCAGATGAGCGACGCGAGCTAGATGGCGTCACGGCTTGGGTAGAGCCTGGCACTGCACGCACGGTCCGTCGCATTGTCGGACTGCGACCTGAGCTGCTATTTGTCGAGTCGAGCACTTATGGCGCGTTGCTAGGCGCACTTGCTGCCCGAAGCTGGATTCGTAATCCGTTACCGGCCGCACATCCTCGTTGGCATCAGCTGCAGCGTGTAGCGCTTCGCGGGTTCGATGCGGTGTCCTTCACGAATCCATTTGACAGAAGCCGTTGGACGGTTAAAGACACCAGGGAGGTCGATCTCCCATACCCGGTTGAAGTGCAATGGTGGAGCGCCACCACTCCGCGTCGTGAATCCTGGTGGACGGAGAGGGGATGGTCTGTGCCCCAAGGTCACGTCCTTGTCTCCAACGCGGCCTTCACACGCAACAAGCGGCTGGTCGAGCTTCTCGATGCGCTCGCGCCGTTACTTGCAGCCAACCCTTCCTACGTACTCGTCCTCACCGGTCATCAGTCCGTCGAGCCCGATGTAACGGAGATGATCAGTCGTCGCCCTGCTGAGCTCGGTATAGGCGAGCAGGTAATGGTGACCGGATGGATCTCACGAGCTGAAAT
This sequence comes from uncultured Solirubrobacterales bacterium, assembly GCA_963849295.1. Taxonomy (GTDB): domain Bacteria; phylum Actinomycetota; class Thermoleophilia; order Solirubrobacterales; family Solirubrobacteraceae; genus Palsa-465. The sequence goes on along the minus strand of CAWKGU010000010.1, from coordinate 33,578 downwards.
TCGCGAGCTGCTGGCATGGGCTTCCGTCACCATCATCAATTCGAGGTCGGAGACCCAGTGCATGGCGGTATACGAGGCACTCGCGGCAGGAGTGCCGACCTTGATATCGGCGATTCCCGCCCTCACGTCCCAGTTTCCAAGCCTTCCCGCGCACGCCGATGACCAAGAGCTTCGCTCCAACCTCAAACGCGTCCTCGCCGATCCGCCGTTCGCCCGAAGCCTGATCGAGTCTTCGCGCGAGCAAGTCGCTTGGGCTGACATAAGGCGGCACGACGAGACGTTTCACAGCACGCTGCGGCGACTACTTGGTCGAGTCCGAGCCTAAGGCGTGCCGTAGCGATGCGCCTGTTGTGGGTCACCGCGATCGCGCCTTCTTACGACGCGGGCGGCGGGGGTGAGATCAGACAGGCTCATCTGCTCGATGCGCTGGCCGAACGCTTTGAGGTGCACTTGCTGCTGGCAGGCAATCTGCACGACGAACGCGTCCGCGCCCGGCTGAGCTCGGTACGAGAGGTGCCGGTCAAGCTTGCGGACGACCCTCCCGGAGACTGGAGGCGGCGCCTGCGCGACATCCGCTGGCTGGTCGTCGAGCGCCGATCTGACGAGGTCGCTCGTCATGCGAAAATCCGTCGGGCGCTGAGTCCCCTGATAGCCGCGCCGCCCGAGCCAGACGTCGTCTGTATCGAGTACATCGGTCTCGCGCCCCTACTGCCCCCCCGGCGACGCGGCTTGTGGGCGCTGACCCTTCACAATCTGACCTCCGCGATGGCTCGTCACAATGCGGTCATCGCGCCCGGCCGCCGTCAGCGGATGATGCTCGCGGTGGAGGAGCGAAACTCCAGGCGGCTCGAGCATTGGGCGGTGGGCGCTTACGACGTCGTAGTCACGGTGTCGCGCGAAGACGCGGCGATGATCCCTGATGGCGCGGTGGTGGTTCCAAATGGGGTGGACGTTGCGCGCTTTCGGCCATCGCCGCCCCCACCGGCACCGCGTGTTGTCTTCACCGGCGCTCTTCACACCCCGCCAAACCGCGACGGGATCCGTTGGTTCTGCGCCGAGGTCTGGCCGGCAATTAGGGCCCGCGTCGCTGATGCCACCCTCGACATCGTAGGTGCGCGACCGCCTTCTGATGTTCTCGCCCTCGGCAACCGCGACGGGGTCGCTGTTCACGCCGATGTGCCGGACGTTGTGCCTTTTCTCGAGCGCGCGTGCGTTGCGGTCGTCCCGCTGCGAATCGGCAGTGGCTCCCGTCTGAAAGCACTCGAGGCGATGGCCGCGGGACGACCGGTGGTCGGAACGGGAATCGGTCTCGGTGGGCTGGAAGCTCGTCCTGGACGCGACCTAATCGTTGCCGATGATCCAGGCGCATTTGCAGATCATGTGGCCCGGTGCTTGGCTGATCGTGAGCTGGCGATGCGCTTAGGCCGGCAAGGGCGCGCGCTTGTCGAAGAGCGCTACTCGTGGGAGAGAATAGGAGCTGAGTACGCCACCCTGCTTGCTGAGCGAGCTGCTACATGACTGGCCGGTCGTCCGCGTGGTTCGCGTGAGGGCGCGCTAACGCGGCGCGGGACCGATGACTGCGTCAAGCGTGTTGACGTGAAAGTCGCTAAGTAATCCACGTTCGCTCAGCGATGTTCCTCAAGAAGTCCGCTCGCTCAGAGTCACCGTCGTAATGAGTGAGGAGCACTCTGGAGGCACGGAGCCCCGAGTGTTTCTTCGGGATCGTTACATCCAGCCAGTGCCTGAACGCCCGCTCTATCTCTGATTCGTCAAACGACGAGCGGGCTAGCTCCAAACCGGCCGGTGGCAATGGCCGCACCAGGCGGAAGACCAGCGTCTCGGACCGCGGGATGTCCTTCACCGGGACAAGGTAGTCGAGGAGTCGATACGAGACCAGTGGTATCCAGGGCGTGAAGCAATGGCTGAAGTCCTGATGTATCAGATAGCCCCTCGTTGGGAGCAACGCTGGATAGAACACCCGCACGATGTGTGAAGCCAGCTCCCAAGACTTCATCGCGTCCACGAGCAGCAGTTCCACTGGCTCGCTGGGCCACGTCTCCTGCAGCAGATCACCCTCGTGCACGACAATCCGGCTGCGCCACCGTCTGACCACCAGCTCGAACTCTGGCCGGAAGGAGTCACCAGGCTTGTAGGGGCCCAGGCGGGTGGGTGGCGAGTGGATGTCCATCGTCCATTCCCACCTGAATTGATCGTAGGCATGGATCGTGGTGTCGCGAGCCGCCCGCCGGCGGTTGGCGGACAGACCCATTGCCAACGCGGCGGTAGTGGATCCAAGCCACGAGCCAAGATCGACCACGGCTCCTGTACCCGTGAGCTCTTCTTGGGCGTGCCACTTGAAGTAGGCTCGCTCAGTCATCGTCGTCATGCCCGGGATACGTGACCGCTCCCTCTGCTGCCGCAAGATCCCCGCTCGGTACAGCTCTCCAGAACACGCGAAGCGCCGACCCGAAAGCTTGTAGACGGCAAGCGGGATCGACCACACGGCGTCGGAAACGCCCACCGCCACATCGGGCGGAAGCATCCGTGCGATCCGCCCCCACGCCCGTCTCATGAACCGAGCAGTAGCCGAACCCATGCGCGAGTCATGATAAGTCGTCTAGCGGCAGTGTGATGGATCTTGGGGTGGTCTAGGAAGATGTTCGAGGGTCATGGCGCCGGCGTGCGGGGGATTTGGCTACACGTGACCCGCCGTCTCGAACGGCATAGATGTCGGACATCCTTGTTCCTACCCACTCGGAGCGCAGTCGCGATTGTAGGGTTTGGTCTAGCTCTGGTCGAGCTGAGGCCTAGCTGGTTGCCCGTCATCCTCCAGATAGCCGGCATAGCGCGTATCTCGGAATAGTTCCAGTGACCTGTTCGAAGTTCGTCACCATCTCGCGAAGGCCGCGAGGCGCGACCTTGACGAGGCGGCTATTCACTGGGGCGGAGTCCATGCCCAAGTAGCGACACACACGGTCGACGGTGTCCTGGTGGCACGCAGGATCGAGCAGATCGTCCTCGTAAGTGAGTCGAAGGTGGGGCACCGAGCCGATCGTCTCCATTAGGGCGGTCGTCTCAGCCTCGCGAACCCAGGTGAAGGCCATGAGCGTCACGGGATCGACCTCGGTCGGAGTGAAGGCTGTCCGATCACCTTGGTAATGGTGGAATTGCGTTTGTTCAGCCCTGATCGACGACATCGCCTGCGCCACCAGGTTCCGTCTCACCAGCAGGATCAGCCGGTAGCCCATCGCGTCGAGACGAGCAGGATAAGTGTCAGGATCACCGATCCCGCGCACGGTGCCACTCGGATTCCGGTACTGGGCTAGCAGGAGCTTCCAACCGTAGGCCTCCATACGGCGCAGACCGGCCATGGCGGCGCGTGCTTCGACGTACTGGCTGGGGAACGCTCTTCCCTCTTTCAGCAGTTCTCCGGCGCATACGATCCGCGGGTGTGAGTCGAGCAGCGAGCCCAACAACTCGCTACCGGTCCGCCCAGTCGTGAGGATCACGAATCGATGCGGCGGACCGCACCAGCGAGAAATTAGGGCTGGACCATATGTCCGGAGTGCCGCGAACCACGTGTCCACTGAGATTAAGCTACGTTGCTCGCCGTCGGTAATTGCGATCTGGTGCATGGTGGTCGGGGAAAGTACAGGTCTCAGGGGCCTGGACACAGTGGGAGTGAACTATTCGGCTCTGCTCGGCGAGCTAGGCGCTGGGTGACGTGCCTCCTCACGCTCCAGCAGCTCGGACACCATCGCGACGAATTGGCTGCCGATGCGATCCCACCCGAAGTGGCGCTCGACGTGAGCTCGTCCCGACTTCGCGAGTGAGTGGGCGACGTCGTCGCGGGTCAAGGTCTCTACCACCGCGGAAGCGAACGCTTCGGGGTCATCGGCGACCCGTGCGCCGGTTCCGTCTACGGCTCCGATCCCATCGAGCCCGATCCTCGTCCCCACCACAGGCCGGCCCGCCGCCATCGCCTCGAGCGCCTTCAGGCGGGTGCCCGTTCCCACTCGCAACGGCACCACTACGAGCCGTGCCGATTCGAAGTACGGCACCATTGACGGGACGTCGGCGTGGATGCTCACTCCGGGAAGCCGGCCAAGATCCAGGACCTCGTCGACCGGCGAGCGGCCGGCGAGCACCAGCGTCGCCTCTGGTACCGCGGCTCGAATCGAAGGCCAGACCTCCGCGCAGAACCACACAGCTCCGTCCACGTTTGGCCCCCACGCCAGCGTGCCGGGAAGCAGGATTCGGGGTTGGCGTGGGACGGGGCTAGGGTTGAACACAGCGAGGTCGACGCCGTTGGGGACGACGGCTATGCGATCGCGGCGATCCTGGTCGCCAAGCGCACCCAGCGCGACGGCGTCCTGGCTGGAGCAGACGACGCAGCGGTCATATCTACGCAGCGCGTGCTGCTCGAGCCGCCGGGCCTTGCCGAGGTCCCGCCGCCGGAACCATCGCTGACGGCGTCCCGGCGCCAGACCGAGCTCGGTCTCGATCATCCCGGAGAGGAGATGGTGAAACGTGATGATCCACGGTTGGGCCCGGGATCGGGGCACCAGCGGAGCGAGCGCCTCGTGCTCTACGCAGACGAGTTCGTATTGCGCTCGCCGCGCGCTGATCGCACGCCCCAGCGCTCGGCGGCCGGGGTAAGCCGGATACGCCGGCATCGGGTATCGCGAGCCGAGCGTGATTGCAAGCTCGAGCGCCCGGCGCCCGACCGGATGGTCCGTCCACAGCGGACGCCGTTTCGGCAGCTGTGTGATGCTCGCCGCTCGCGAAGACACGTGCTCGTCTGTGACCGGGCCAACCACGAGCAGATCCGTCGGGAAGACGGAGGCCAGCGCCTCGAACAGATACGACTGGCGAATGTTCCCGCCTCCCAGCGCCCGATCGGGCGGCTCCTCCGACACCCACAGAACCCGCCGAGAGCGCATGTTGGTCGGCGACCCCGTCGACTGGCTCAGCGCCTACCGGCACGCTCGCCTCGCCGCCAACGTTCGATGGCGTGCTGATGGGCAGCGATTGCCAGATCCGCGACATGTCCAGGCTCGCTGATGCGCTGCGACATGCGCCGCGCCGGCTTTGCCCATCGCGGCCGCCTTGTCCCGGTCGCGCAGCAGCTCGATCAGGGCGCGTCGCCCACGCATCCGAATCGGCGAGCGGAGCGATCCGGCCGGTGACGCCGTCCTCGACGAGCTCTCGGAACGGCGGGATCGGCGAGGCCACGACCGCCCGGCCCGTGGCCGAGGCCTCCGCGACGACGTTGCCGAAGCTCTCCCAGCGCGACGGGAACGCACACACGCTCGCGCGACGTAGCTGATCGGCGACGCCCTCTCGGTCGAGCTGCCCCGTGAGCTCGACCGCGTGCGCCACGCCGAGGCGCTCCGCCTCGCGGCGCAGCCAATCCGTGGAAGGGGGCGAGCCCGGTGCGATCGCATCGCGTCCCACGAACACGAAGCGGGCATCCGGCACCTCGGCAAGCACCTTTGGCGCGGCTCGGAGCACCACTTCGGGGCCCTTGCGGGGCTCGAGCCGCCCCACGAACGTGACACGCGGGTGACTCGCCAGTCGGGCATCGGGCTCAACGGCGGCAGTCGCACTGGGTACGGAATCGCGTGCAGCGCGCCGCTCGTCGAGCCGCATGCTTGACGTGCCACCTCAGTCAAGATTCGAATCGGGTGCTGACGACCACGTTGGCACGGCGTGCAGAGGCTCTCCTCGAGCCGCGCCGCGAGCCGCCCGTCGAAGCCCGCGCCACCCATGTCCCTGGCCGGTGTACGGAAACAGCTGGCGGGCGCTCGAGTGCAGGCGCACAACCAGCGGCACCTTTCCTCTCAGCGCGAGCGCCAGGCCCTCGGCGCTCCACTCCGGACACTCGATCACGCTTCGGAGCGATCGCGCAGCCGGTGGATCAAGACGCGCGACGGTCGCAGGCAGCAGATCCGGCGCCACGTCTCCGGTGGAAGACGATCCGCGCCGCGGACCCGCGGCAGCGGATGGCGGTGGACGGTCACGCCGGAGACGATCCGTTCGTGCTCGACTGGCTGTCCCGTCGACAACCGACAGCACGTGGACCTCGACGCCCTTCGCGGCGAGCGCCTCCGACAGCACGTCGACGTACGTCCCGATCCCGCCCCAGCCCGTCTCTGGGGGAAGCTCCTGGGAGACGAACAGAACCCTCATCCGCCCTCACGGGACGGGGCAGCCCCGATCCCGGCCGGTACCGAGCGCAGGATCTCCTGCGACCGTGCGCTCGGCGAAGCGCGCCACGGTGTACTGCGCAGCGGTCCGGCGGCCCTCCTCTCGCAGCCGGGAGCGCAACGTCTCATCCCGGGCGAGACGCTCCACGCAGCGAGCCAGCGCTGCTGCGTCGTCGGCCGGGAAGACGAGCGCGTTCGCGCCGTCGCGAACGAATTCCGCCGTACCTCCTCGCGCCGTCGTGACGACCGGTCGCCCCACCCCCATCGCCTCGAGCGGAACCAGTCCAAACGGCTCGTTCCAGCGAACGGGGAACACGACGACGTCGGCGGCCGCGTAGACCGATCGCAATGCCTCCGTGCTGACGAAGCCTTCGAACCTCATTCGCTCCCCCAAGCCGAGGCGATCGGCGAGCGCCTTCATCTCGGCGATGTACGAGTCATCGCCGCTGCCCCAGACACTGAGCGTGGCGTCCGGCGGCAGGTGTGCGAGCGCCGCGACAGCGGTGTCGATTCCCTTCTGGCGATCGATGCGTCCCACGTACACAAGGCGCCAGCGCCACGGTTCCGGCGCGGCCGGCTCGAGGAAGCGCTCGTCGATCCCGGGATGAACGACGCTCGTCCGTGGCCCGATGCAGGCGAACCTCCCGTGCCCGCTCGAGCGTATAGCGCGAGTTGAAAACGAACGGGCCTGCTCGGTTGACATCGACATCGGCAGGCACGCCGCACACGCGCTCGACCAGTGGGGCCAGCCGGCGGCGCCGCCTACCTTGCCAGGTGCGGATCCACTGATCGTGCTCCCACCCGTAGACGAGCCAGTCGTCGTGCACGATGAATATCGCCGGAATCCCGGCGCGTCTTACCTGCTCGATGAGTGACAGTGACATGCATCCCATCGGCCACCATGCGACGAGATCCGGCCTGAACTCCGCGAGATGGCGGCGAAGCTCGGCGGCGTTGTGACGCTCGAGCCGCAGGCGCGCCGCCAGGCTGAGACGTGGGAACTCGTAACGCTCGAGATCCCAGTACCACCGCAAGGTGCGGTGCACGTCCGGGTCCTCCTCTTCCCGGTCGGCGTCTTCGCGGTAGTCAGAGGCAAGCACCCGGACCTGGTGGCCGAGTGCCTGCGCGTGGCGCATCGCACTCTGCCAGGCGAGCTCGTAGCCGCCGGCATGCTGGGGTGGATACAAATTTCCAATGGCCAGGATGCGTTTGGGGGCAGCGGCCAGAGGATCCGGTCGAGCAGAACCAAGTGACTCGGTCGCAGCGCTGCCTTCCACCAGCACCAGTGTATGTGCTTGCACCGCGTCAATAGACTGGGCCAGACCGACCGGTTCGGCGCTAAATTGACCGCGCATGACACTGTCGGCGATCGTTCCGACCCACGACCGCCCAGTCGTTTTACGGAAGTGTCTCGAGACACTTCGGGCCCAAGACGTGAGCGCCTCGGAGTTCGAGGTGGTAGTCGTCGACGACGGCTCTCAGGTCGATATTGGAGCAGTTGTGGCCGCGGTATCGGCCGAGGGCTCGATCCCGATGCGATATGAGCGCCAGGAGCTCACCGGTCTGAACGCTGCGCGGAACCGAGGTGCTTCTGTGGCGGGCGGCGACGTTCTGGCTTTCCTGGACGACGACACGCTCGTGTCCCCGGGTTGGGCTAGGGCGCTGTTGCGGGCGTTCGACAGCCATCCGTGCGCAGGGGTCGGCGGCCGGGTCGAGCTGAGCTTGGCGGCTCCGGAGCCGGATTGGCTTGGGGAACGGAGGTACTACCTCGCCGAGTACGACCTCGGCACCGACGCTCGCTGGCTCGAGGACGATCCGGATCCTGTCGGTGCCAATTGCGCGGTCCGCCGCGGCGATTTTGAGCGTCTGGGCGGATTTCGGCTCGGGCTCGACAGGATCGCCAAGTCGCTCGTTTCCAACGGCGATACGGAATTCTTTCGCCGCCTGCGGGCAGCCGGCGGCAGGTTGCGCTACGAGCCCGCAGCTAGCGTGGTGCATTGCGTGCCCCGAAGAGCGGCTGACCGTCCGGTACTTCATCAAGCGTGACTTCGCTCAGGGCATCAGCGACGAACTCCTGCTGAAGCTTGAAGGCCACGCTCCGACGCTGGGCCATCGGATCGGCCTGGCCCGAGAGATCGCGAAGCTCTGGAAGCCGCTGTGCAGCGACGTCTTCCACGGCAGGGGCACGGTGATGACGCGACTACTGGCCAGCTACTGGTTAGGTCGCCTCTCGGCGCTGCGGATGGTTCTGCCTCCTGTCGGCGCCGAGGCAGAGGACGACGCCAGGAGCTCCTCGTAGACCGCGGCGGTCGACCGAGCCATCAAGCGCACGTCGAACGACGCGACTAGCCTCTCGCGGGCAGCCCGAGCCAGCGATTCGCGCATCCCCGGGTCCTGGAGCAGCGTCACGATGGCGTCGGCGGTTGCATGCGCGTCGTCGGGTGCGACGACGACGCCGCTGACGCCGTTCTCGATCACGTCGCGGTTGCCTGCCACATCGGTGACGATGACCGGGGTGCCGGCACGCATCGCCTCGAGCGGAGTGTATGGCGCGCCCTCAAAGCGGGATGCGAGCACGTACACGTCGAGCTCGGCGAGCGCTGCCGCGGCGTTCGGCAGGGAAGGGATGTGATGGAAACGCTCCGACAAGCGGCGGTCCGCGACGGCTTGGTCAAGCACCGACCGCATTGGGCCCGAGCCGATCAGCAAGAAGTGAGCGCCCGGCTCTTGCGAGCTGGCGATCGCGCACGCGGAGACGAACACCTCCGGTGCCTTTTGCGAGGTGAGGCGCCCTACGCAGCCTACGAGAGGCACGTCGTCGCCGAGCGCAAGCCTCGTGCGCAGGGGCGGGTCAAGCTTTGGTGGGGGCTCGAGATCGATGCCGTTGGGGATCACCGTCAAACGGTCAGGACTCGTCACGTGTTGGCTTATCGCGAACTCGCCCTCGCTGCGGGACACCGCGATGAACCGATCGGTCCACCGCCGAAGAGCGCGCTCCATGATCAGCGCCCACTGAGACCGGCTCAGCGCGTGGGGTGTGTAGACGACAGCGATACCGGTGCCCAGGGTTGCCAGCCGCGCGAGCGCGCCCCCGATCGAGCTGTGCCCATGGACGATGTCTGGCTGGAGTCGGTTGATGAGCCGGCGCAGAGCTATCAGCGCCGCCGCGTTGCCCGGCGGCGCGGGCGAGCGGGTCATTCCGATGTCGGCGACCGTCGCTCCGGCGCTCGCGATTGAGGCAGCCGCGAGCGCCGTGCTCTTGCCGTGGTGGCGCGACGGCACAGCGACCACGTGCTCGAACCCGGTGACGTGTCGCACGATGTCGACGAGGTGGCGCTCGGTGCCCCCGGCGAAGGCTTCCAGCACGTGCAGCACCGTCGGTCTCACTGGTCCTCGACGTGACGGGGCCGCGAGGTCGTTGGGAGGAATACGCCTATGTTCGCAGACGTGACCTGCCCGCTGGCCGTCCGTCTAAACGAGGGCGACGACGTGCCAGATGCTTGGCACGCTCAGTGACGCAGTCAAGTCCTCGATCTGTACGTGGACCTTGAACCTGTTTCGTCGTGCGAGCCGGCGCAGGGCAGACGGAAGCTTCAGACGCACGGTGCGCTGCGTGCCTCCTCGGAGGGAGTAATGCTTCGCTTTGGGCGAGTGCTTCTTGCGGAGCAATGCAAGGTACGAGTGGAGCTGCGGAAGGATGCTCGCGCTCAGGACCCCGGTGCATCTTTTCTGGATGCGCCGGCACCTCAGCGTCACCCGGACGGTTTCACTTCGGGCATGCCAGCGCGCCGAGAGGATAATCGCAGGAGCGCCAGAGCCGCCGCCGGTGCCGCTCCGGCCGCCGTGGCCGCCGTGGCCGCCGTGGCCGCCGTGGCCGACGTTGCCCACCGCCGGTGCCGCCGGTGCCGCCGGTGCCGCCGCCAGACTTCGCCGTGAGAGTCTTGATCGCATCCAGGTAGGCGGTTCCCTCTAGCGTGGGAGTACCGTCCGAGTTGAACATGCCGAAGTAATCGGGGACCGTGTGATCGGTTACCCATGAGTAGGGCATGAACTCGGTGACGCCCTCGTTTGAGGCGGCTAGGTCGTCGATCAACAGGGTCAGCTGCTGCGCGCGGAAGCTATCGGCGACTCCTCCGTTGGGTTCGGTTGTCCAGCCGACCTCGGTGATCTCGATCGGAACGTCTGTGTCCCCAACCGAGTTCAGATATGTCCGCAGCGTGGTGATCGCCTGCATTGAGCTCGCCGCCGTCTGACCACCGTCCTGCGAGTAGGGGTGAAGCCCAATCGCGTCGATCTGGCCCTTCGCGTCGGGACGGTGCTGATACATGCGCGCGATGTAGGTGGTGTAGCTGCCGGGGCCGTCCCCGAGCCCTCCGACGACTACCTTCGCCGAGGGGTCAGCCGAGCGAATCGCGCTGCGTGCGGCGAGGTAGAGATCGACGTAGCGGCCGGGATCGTACCCCGTCTGCCAGTACGCACTGGTGAAATTCTCTTCATTCCAGATTTCCCATTGCTCGACCGGGAGATATGGCAGCCCAGGGTGCTGCTGCCAGAAGACGCCGCCCGAGCCATAGCGCTGCGCAAGCGCATTGGCGTAGTCCGCGTAGTCGCTGTCGTTCCTCGGCGGGGCGTAGGGGTCGTGGGATATCGCCGACGCCCACCAAGCGGAGTAATCGATGATCGGAAACCACGTCAGCTGATGGCTGGCGAGCGCAGCGACGACTGCGTCGAATTGGGACCAGTCGTATGTATGAACGCCTCCCACCGGCGGCGTCGACTCTGCCATTCCCCAGTCTGCGTCCGTGCGCACGAACTTGACACCTCCGTTCTGCATCGCCGTCAATTGCACGGGCCACTGCGACTGCGGCATCGCAAACAGCTGCTCGTCATTGACACCGAAGAAGCTCGCCGGCAAGGGAGCGGCGCTCGCGCAGCCCGCACCGCCAACCACGCCCAACGCAACTACCACCCCGAGCGCACGCAGAAGACGGCAAGGCCGGATACATCCGAACCGAGTCATTTCGCAGCGACTCGGCGGGCTGCCCTTGTCCCTGCAGTCCGGTCACCGTCGCTGGACGGATAGCGGAGCTATCGCGGTCGCCCGAACGACGTCTTCGCCCAGGACGTCGAGAAAGGCTCAGCGGTCAAGCGCGCGCACGGTACCACTCGATCGTCCGTCGTAGGCCCTCCTCGAGTGTGACCTTTGGCTGCCAACCGGTGAGCTCGTTGAGCTTGCTGTAATCGACCCACTGACGGTCGATTTCTCCACTTGGGGTGGCTGTGCCCCGGATCTCTGGCTTGACCTCAGTTCCTGCGAGCCGGCAAATTAATTCCACGACCTCGAGCACGCGAGAAGGCCCGCCGCTTCCAGCGTTGAACGCTTCGCCGTTAGCGCGGCCGTCGCCGAGGACTTCCCAAATCGCCAGGTAGGCGGCAGCGGCATCCTCGACATACAGAAAATCTCGCTCGGGTGAGCCGTCCGATCGGACTACCGGCGGACGGCCGGCGAGCGCCGCTGTGACCGCCTCGGGGACGAGCCGCGACGCGTTCGTGTCGCCTCCTCCGTAGAGGTTGGCGAACCGGGTGACGGCGACGGGCAGTTGCCAGGTGTGCCAATACGAGCGCGCGAGCATGTCGGTTGCTGCCTTCGAAACGTCGTAGGGGTATTCCGGCTGAAGCGAGTAGTCCTCGCGATATGGCAGCTCGGCGTGTCGGCCATACGCCTTATCGGAAGAGGCGACGATCACGCGTTCGGCACCGTGCACGCGGCACGCTTCGAGGAGTAGCCAAGTGCCGCGGATGTTTGTCTCGAATGTCGGCACCGGCGAGTGGTTCGCGATCGGGACGATCGTTTGCGCCGCGAGATGGAAGACGGTGTCGACCTCGTACTCGGCAAGGCCGCGGCGTACGACGTCATCTGCACAGATGTCCCCGGCGATCACGTTGACGTGCCCCTCCAGATCCATCACGCGCAGCGCTGACCCCGGCACCTCGTCGCGGCGGACAACCGTGACGGTTGCTCCCCGCTCGAGCAGCGCCTTGACAAGCCACGAGCCGAGCAGGCCATAAGCGCCGGTGACGAGAACTGAGCGTCCGCTTAACTCCACAGCTTCCACGGTGCGCGTCCAGCTGTCCATAGGTCGTTCAGAAGAACTGCGTCTTTGTACGTGTCCATACAGTCCCAAAAGCCTTCGTGGCGGAACGCGCGCAGCTGACCGGCCGCCGCGAGGCGCTCCAGCGGCTCGCGCTCGAGCACGTCCTCCTCGCCGAGTTCCCGGAGCACGGAGGGCTCGAAGCAGAAGAAACCCCCATTGATCCAATGCTCACTGCGGGGTTTCTCGATGAAGCCGCTCACGATGCCGTCACCGTCGAGCTCAGCGACGCCGAACTGGAGCTCGGGCCTGACCACGGTGACGGTGGCGGCGGCACCATGGTCCCGATGTTCGGCGAGCAGCGCGTGCAAGTCGATGTCTGCGACGCCGTCAGCGTATGTCGCGCAGAAGAGCGTCTCATCGAGGTGGTCGGCCGCCTTGCGTATCCGCCCTCCGGTGGGCGTCTCCAGCCCGGTGTCCAAGCAGAAAATCTCCGTCCCCTCAGGCCAGGCCTCGCTCCGAACGAAGCCCTCGATCAGCTCACCCTTGTAGCCCGTGAGCAGCACAAAGCGTCGAAACCCCTGAGCAAGATAGATCTGCATCACATGCCACAGGATCGGCCGCCCGCCGATCTCGACGAGCGGCTTCGGAATCTCGTGGGTGTGCTCTTGCAAGCGGGTCCCGCGGCCGCCGCACAGAATCGCAACCTTGGGCAGCACGGCTCGGATTATCCGGGATCGGCTCACTAACCTTCTGCGCCAATGCCGACAGCGATAATCACTGGCTCAGGGGGGCTGATCGGTTCTGAGTCGGTCCGGCACTTCGTCGAGGCAGGATTCGACGTGATTGGACTGGACAACGACATGCGGGCGACGTTTTTCGGCCCCGACGCGTCCACGCGCCCTGTAACGGACGCGTTGTCGGCGGCGTACGCGCAGTTTCACCCATACGACGTCGACATCCGCCATTCAGACGCCGTGGACCGCCTGTTTGCCGCAAACGCCGGCACCGTCGAGCTGATTGTCCATACAGCGGCGCAGCCCTCGCATGATTGGGCGGCGCGGGATCCGCACACCGACTTCAGCGTCAACGCGACCGCCACGCTGAATCTGCTCGAGTCCGCACGGCGTCACGCTCCGGACGCGACATTCATCTTTACGTCGACGAACAAGGTGTACGGCGACCGGCCCAACGACCTGCCGTTGGAAGAGCACGACACCCGCCTGGAGTTGCCGCGGGATCATCGCTGGTACGGGGGCATCGACACGGCTATGCCGCTTGACCGGTGTACGCACTCGCTGTTCGGAGTGTCCAAGGCTGCCGCCGATCTGATGGTGCAGGAATACGGCCGCTACTTCGACATGCCGACGGTGTGTTTCCGGGGCGGCTGTCTGACCGGGCCCAACCATGCCGGCGCTCAGCTGCACGGCTTTCTGGCGTATCTGATGCGCTGCGCGGTCACGGGAGAGCCCTACACCGTCATCGGGTACGGGGGCAAGCAGGTACGAGACAACATCCACGCCGCGGACGTGGCGTCTGCGTTCGCCGCGTTTCATTCCAACCCGCGCGCCGCAGCCGTGTACAACCTGGGCGGCGGGCCGGTTCAGCAACTGCTCGATGCTCGAGGCGATCGAGCTCTGCGAGCGGATCTCGGGTCGCGAGCTGAGCTGGGAGCTATCCGAGACACCTCGGGTAGGTGACCACCGCTGGTGGATTTCCGATTTGAGCGAGTTCCGTAGCGATTACCCGGACTGGGAGCCACGCCACGGACCTGGAGTCCACGCTTCAGGAGATCCACGACCGCAACGCCGATCGCTGGCTTGCGGAGATCTCGAACGCAGCCGCCCGTCGGAAGCTGACATGACCTCCCCTGACCGCCAGATCGTGATCATCGGCGCCGGCCCCTGTGGCCTTGCGTGCGCTCGCGAGCTCGACCGGCTCGGCGAGCAGAACTGGATCATCCTCGAGCGCAATGATCACGCCGGGGGGCTCGCCTCGTCCGTCATCGATCCTGCGGGCTTCACGTGGGATCTCGGCGGGCACGTCGTCTTCAGCCATTTCGGCGAGTTCGATGCCCTGCTGGAGGAAGTTATGGACGGCGACATCTGGCAACACGACCGGTCCTCATACATCCGCTATGACGATCGTTGGGTGCCCTATCCGTTCCAGAACAACCTCCGCCATCTCCCGCGGGAGGTGATCGACGAATGTCTCCAGGGCCTGTCGGTCGCGCCCGGAGGCGATCGCGAGCATGGACTTTGCGTCGTGGATGCTCGCGGTGTTCGGTGAGGGGATCACTCGCCATTTCATGGACCCATACAACTTCAAGGTGTGGGCCACCGCTCCCGCGGAGATGTCCTCGACCTGGATCGCCGAGCGGGTCTCCGTGATCGACTACGAGCGGGTCCTGAGGAACGTTCAGGACGGGCGAGACGACGTCGCGTGGGGGCCCAACAACACGTTCGTGTTCCCCGCGCTGGGCGGTACTGGCGAGATCTACCTACGGGTCGCCAGGAAGCTCCCCGACCGGATCCGCTACGGCGCTATCGTGGCTGAAGTCGATCCAATTGCCCAACGCGTCCGAACAGCCGACGGCGACGAGCTCCACTACGACGCCCTCGTCTCGACTATGCCGCTGGACAAGCTCGTGCAAGCGTTGTCGGACCGTCCGGACACGCTGGTTCAAGCTGCCACGAAGCTGAGGCACAACGGGGTCTACATGGTGGGCGTGGGGTATGAGGCCCCGCTCCAGGACGACAAGTCCTGGATGTACTTCCCTCAGCAGACGACACCCTTCTACCGAGCCACCAATTTCGCCAAATACGCCGCGGCGAACGTTCCCGAGGCGGACACCTCGCGGTACTGCGCCTACATGACGGAGACCTCATTCTCTGACCAAAAGCCCGAGCCTCGTGAAGGCCTCGAGGAGCGGGTGGAGGCGGGTCTGCGCGCTGCGGGTGTAATCGATGGACAACCCCCGGTGGCTTCGGTACACGTCGAGGAGATCGACTACGCATACCCGGTTCCGACGATCGAGCGCGATGCGGCGCTTGCGGAGATTCAGCCCTGGCTGATGGAGCGCCAGATCCTCTCCCGGGGGCGCTTCGGATCGTGGCGCTACGAGATCGGGAACATGGATCACGCGGTGAAGATGGGCATCGACGCTGCTCGGGGTCTCGTCACGGGCGAGGAGGAGGAGCTGTGGGCGCGATGAGCGCCTGGATCTCCGCCAGGGCCCGTTCATTGAATGTCCGCGCGCTGTGGCGCGCCGCGGTGTCATAGCCCGCCTCGACGAGCCGTTCCCGCAGGGCCGCATCGCTCGCGACACGACTGATCGCGGCCGCGAGCGCCTGCGCGTCGCCGGCAGCGAACAGCAGCGAGTTGACCTCATCCGCCAGATACTCCCCAGAGCCTCCCATGCCCGTTGCGATCACCGGCCGGCCCATCGCCATCGCCTCCAGCGGCACCAGGCCGAACGGCTCCGGCCACTGGACAGGAAACAGAACCGCATCGGCGTCGCGATAGGCGTCGATCAACTCCGCATGCGGCCGGGGCGGCTCAAACCTCGTCCGTGCCGCAACCCCGAGCGCTTGTGCCAGTTCCTCCAGCTCGCGGTGGTACGGGGCGTCACCGTCCCCGACGATCGTCAGATGCGCTTCGCTCGGTAACAGGGCCAGGCTTTCAACGGCGGTCCGGACTCCTTTCTGTTCGACGACCCTGCCGGCGTAGAGCAGCCGCCAGCTCCACTCACGCGCGCCGGACTCGCGAGCGCAATCCAAATAGAGCTCGTCTACTCCCGGCGAGAGCACACTGCGGTCGGGTACCTCCAGCCCGGTCCGGAGCGTTTCTTCCTCGACCGCCGATGAATTGAAGAGCCACCGCCCCGCTCCACCGAGATCCAGACGCGTCGGCACGCCGGTGAGCCGTTCGGCGAGGGCTGCCCTCCGCGGCCTGGCGCTCCACATCCGCGTCCACAGGTCGCGTTCAGGGCCATACGAAGGCCAGTAATCGTGCACGAAGAGAACCCCCGGAATACCGGCGCGTCGTCCCCGCTCGACCAGACTCAGCGACATTCCTCCGAGACCCCACCACGTGATCACGTCAGGTGCAAAGCCATCTAGATGGCGGTTGAACACACGTGCGTTGTGGCGCTCCAGGCGCAACCGGCTCAGCGGGCTCATCGGTGGCCATTCGTGGGCTTGCCAGTACCAGCGGAGCTCGCGATGGATGTCGGCGTCGTCCTCGACACTGGGCTCATCAGCACTAGGGTCGGAAACGGTCGTGAGGACGCGAACCTCCACGCCGCGCTCGCGGAGATAACGGACGAAGCCTTGCCAGACGACCTCGATCCCGCCCGCAAGCTGATGCGGCAGATAGACGTTGCCTACCGCCAGCACACGCATCCGGCGGCGCATCCTAAGCGACGGTCGGCGTCGGCATACTGAGCATCAAATGGATCTTCGCGAACGGGTTGAGAAGCTCGGCTGGTACCACACGCTCGACTTTGGCGACGGCGTCGTCACGGGCGGCATGTTTGACCTGCGTCCCTACGCCGATCGCTACGGGCTGCCGGAGCGGCTTGACGGGATGCGCGTGCTCGATGTCGGCACCTGGGACGGCTTCTGGGCGTTCGAAATGGAGCGTCGTGGCGCGGCGGAGGTCGTGGCGCTCGACCTCGACGACGAGCGCGAGCTCGACTGGCCTCCTCGGCGGCGTCCGCGGCAATTTCCCGAACGCTCCGCGCGGAGCGGGGTTCAAGCTCGCAAAAGAGATCTACCAGTCTTCGGTCGAACGGGTCGTCTGCAACATCTACGACGCTGACCCGGCAGATCTCGGCACTTTCGACCTCGTTTTCTGCGGATTCGTGCTCCTCCATCTCCGCGACCAGCTGCTGGCGCTGGAGCGGATCGCCAGGCTTTGCCGGGGGGTTTTCATCTCTGCAGAGGAGCCCGATGTGACGGTTGGCTGGTTGCCATTCCCGGCCGTCCGCTACCGCGCCGACCGGGACTCCTCCGTGGTTTTCTGGCTGCCCAGCCGCCGAGCTTGGCGACGGATGATCCGCACGGCCGGTTTTGACCAGGTCGAAGAGCACGCTCGCTTCAAGTTGCCATCGACCCAGGGTTGGTCCGTGCGTCAGGTCGTCCACCATGCATCCGCAAGCGTTATCGCGGGAGAGCCGATCCCCCGAAGTCCTCGCTTAGACGAGACCCGCGTCCCTCACATGTAGCCGAGCAGCTTCATCTGTTGCTCGATCGACGCCCGTTCCTCCGGGCTGAGGGGCGCCGCGGCCCCACCGTCGTCGACAACAGCGTTCGCCCTCACCGCTGGATGCTCGAGGGCTGTCCGCAGCTTTGCGAATGCTCCGTCGGGATCGTGGAAATCGGGCCCTAGCACTGCTGCCTCGTCGGGGTCGCGGAGAAGGTCATAACGCAGCTCAGCACCGTCGCGCACGACGAGCTTGAATCGGCCATCCGTGACGGCTGTGAACGACGTGCTCAGCCGATCAAGGCCGCTGTCGCTCAGCTCCAGCATCTCGCCTAACTTGAGCATACGGCTGTCCCCGCGCGGGGCCATTGGGTCGTACTGCGCCACCGCCACGCGCTCTGGGAGCCCGCGCTCATCCCAAGGTGGCTCGGTTAGCTGGGCGACCCGCGCCAGAAACCGTGGCAACTCCGCGAGGCTGAAGACCTGCTCGGTCCGAAGCGCGCCCGGTCCCGCCATGATCAGCGGCACGTGGATCAGCCGTTCATCGACCGAGAAGCCGTGGGCGATCAGACCGTTCTCGCCGAGGTTCTCCCCGTGGTCAGCGGTGACGATCACGAGCGTCTCTCCAAGGATCCCGCGCTCGTCGAGAGCGCTCAGCACGCCCGCGATCCAATCGTCCATGTAAGCGACCGCTCGGCGGTAAAGGTGGCGCATCCGCGCAAGAGCGTCCTCCGGGATGCGATGGCTGCCCGCCGAATAGCGGCAGATCGAGATGAAGTTCAGGTGACGCTTGGCGTCGAGGCCTGCGCGAATCCGCTCCAGCGCCCCCAGGTCGTTCCACGGGCGCGGTGGCAAATAAGGGGAATGACACTCGGTCAGGTTCACGAACCAGAAGGTAGGCTGCCCCGACCACGCGGCGATTGAGCGGCGCAGCGCGTGCCCAGCGCTCGCCGCACCATCGTCGGCGCTCGCGCGAAGCGCCTCGGTTGCCCACGCCACGCTGGCACGCGGGCCCTCGCCGATCAACCCATTGAGCCGCCCCTGTCGGGCAGTCGCTACGTACTGGAAGTCGTCAAAACCGACGTCGAACCCGGCGTGCTGGGAAGCCCACAGGTTCGTGCTGGCCCCGACGGTCGCATAGCCGGCATCGCGGAGGTGCGCGGTGATTGAACGCCGCCCCAACCGTTTCATCACCTTCCGGGCGCCATCAGTACCCCCGCCGGGCGCCTGGACGAGGCCTGCGGCTCGCGGCAGCAGTCCGGTGAACATCGACGCGTGAGAGGGAAGCGTCCAGCTCGCCGTCGAATAGGCCCGCGGGAGGGCGGAGCCGCGCCTCGCCAGCTCGGCGATCGCAGGCGTCGCTCCGGGGTCTGCGCCGTAGGGCTCGAGCGCGTCGCGGCGGGCCGCGTCGAGCACGATCAGGAGGATGTTAGGGCGCATCTTTCATCGTTCCATTAGCTCAAGGTAGAGCGCCTCGTAGGATTCGGCCATCCTCTCCCAGGAGAGCTCCTCGGCGCGGGCACGGCAGGTGTGGGCGATACCTGGCGTCATCGAGAGCTCAATCGTCTCGAGTAGTGCGCGGGCCAGCTCCCGCTCGCCGCCGTCGAATAGCCGCCCGATTCCAGGTCGGTCGATAACTTCTGGGATCCCTCCCGAGGCGCTGCCAACCACGGGCGTCCCGCACGCCAAGGCTTCACCGAGCACGATCCCAAACGCTTCGCCACTGGACGGGAGAACCGATACCCACGCCCTCCGGTAAGCGTCGACCAAACTGGAATCGTCAGTGCCCACCGATGGTGGGATCAATTCCACTCCTTCGCACGCTTCGATAAGTCGCTCAGCAAGGTCATGATCGCGAGGTCGCAGGAGGAGGAGCCGTGCACGAGGCTGCTGCTTTCGTACCAGGGGCCAGGCCCGCAAGAGCAGCTCGACTCGCTTGTAAGGGACTTCGGCAGACGCGTTGCAGAAAACCGTCGGTGCCTCGTCGCGAGGCTCACGCACCGAAAAGCGGCGCAAATCCACACCCGGATGAATGACGCGTGCGCGGACCCCCAACACCTCCCAGAACGCGTTCGCAGTCGCTTGGCTCAGAGCAACCACCGCGGAGGCGCTTCGGCATGCGGCTACCGTGAGCGCCAGCCTCGCGCGGCGTTCCCGGAGGTGCTGATGCGTGGGAACCCCCATGTAGCTGAACACCGCGATCCGGCCGCTGCGTCGGGCCCAGCGACCGGCCACAGCGCCTTCGGGAGCAGCGAGGGCGTTGCCGACATCGTCATGCCCCAACCTCAGCGCGAGGTATGAGAACGGCACGTGGGTCAGGTAGTCCTCGTAGCCCGCCCACCGCAACATCCGCTGTGGTGGCCGCCACGTTCGCACCACCTGCAGGCCGTCCTCTGTCGAGCGGGATGGCGCCCGAGGATGGCTCGTGATCAGCCGTACCGCGTGCCCGCGAGCGAGGAGGTGCGAGGACAGTTCCCTGATAATCCGCTCCGCGCCACGTGCAACCTCGGGCCAATAGCAGGGATGCAGCAGCGCGACGTTGAGCTTCTCCGGCACTGTGCTGGGCTGCGCCGCGCTTTTAGAAATCTGACTGGACGGGCGTGTCGAGCTCGTTGGTTCGCTGCTTCGTCATCCTGCACCGACGCGGCATGGGGTGGGCAAGTATGTCGAATCATCAGTCTCACCCGATCCTCTAGCCGGAGCCGGGCGAGGGTCGCTAGTACGATCGCCGCAGATGGCGACCTCGATTCCCGAAGTGGATCGTGTGGCGGCCGCGCGCCGCGCGGTTTCGGCGAATCCACACTGGTACCACACGCTCGAGCTGGCTCCGGGGGTGACGACTCCGGGGCGAATCGACCTCCGCAACACAGCCGCGAAGGTATTGCCGAGCAATCTCGATGGAAAACGGGCGCTAGACATCGGGGCTTTCGATGGTTTCTGGGCATTCGAACTTGAGAAGCGGGGGGCTGAGGTGGTTGCGATCGACATCGACCGTCCCAGCGAAGCCCAGCTTCCGTCGCCGAGCCGCCCGAAGCTGGAGGCTGCGGCGAGGGAGATGAACCTCCAGATCGGAAATGGCTTCCGGCTTGCAGCCGGGCTCCTCGGCTCCCGAGCGCGCCGAGTCCCCCTCAACGTTCTCGAGCTGAGCCCGGATGCGATCGGTGGTCCGGTGGATGTCGCCTTCATGGGAGCCCTGCTGCTGCATCTGCGCGATCCGGTGCAGGCGCTGGAGCGAATCCTCCAGACACTGACACCTGGCGGTGAGCTCTATCAGCTCGAGGGCGTCTCGCTTCGACTCTCGCTTCTTCATCCCCGACGGCCGGTCGCCCATATGCAGGCGGCCGACACCGACTTCAATTGGTGGTATCCGAACGCCGCGACGCTCAACGCTTGGCTGGTGACGGCCGGCTTCAACCAGATCCGAGGTCTCGGCTTCCACCGCCCTGCGCAACAGCGGCCGATGGCGAATTGGTACCGAGGCCTGGCTTCGCGGCGGCCCCGATAAGTACAACCAGCGATGAGGCGCTCGCGGTCAGCTTCGCAGGCAGCGGTCGATTCGCTGCTCCGAAGGGCTCTGCAGCGTCTTAATCGGTCGCGGCCGGTGCTGCTGCCGGAGTACCCGCTCGAGCTCAAGCCGCGCTGGGGTTGGGACGGGGCGACGATGCTCGAGCCGCTTGCGGCGAGACTCGAGGCCAGCTTCGCTGATTACGAGGACACGATCACTGCCGCGAGTGAGCTAGTCGACTGGGCCCGGAACATTCCCCGCACTACCACGGACGCCGGTGTGCCGTGCTGGGAAAACGACTGGTGGGGAACGCTCGACGCACTGGTGCAGTGCGCCGCCCTGAAGCAGCGCGACCCGGCGCTCTACCTCGAGATCGGCTCGGGGATGTCGACGCTGTTCGCTCGCCGCGCGATTGCGGATTTCAGCCTGCGAACGAGAATCGTGTCGGTTGACCCGCAGCCGCGGGGCGATGTTGACGCGTGCTGCGATGAGGTCATTCGGCAGCCGTTTGATGAGGTCGCTGATTCGCTGGCCGAGCGCCTCGCGGCAGACGACGTGGTGTTCCTCGACGGGTCGCACGTTGCCCTGATGGGCTCTGACGCCACCGTCTTCATGTTGGACGTTCTTCCTCGACTGCCCGCAGGGGTACTCGTCGGAATCGATGACGTGTTCCTGCCGTGGGACTATCCGCCGACATGGTCCCGGCGTGTCTACGGCGAGCAGTACCTGCTCGCCGCGTTCCTGCTAGGCGGGGGCGAAGACTTCCGCATCCGGTTTCCCGGCTGGTGGCTGACGCGGTGCTCGCCACCAGCGGGCCGTTTTGACGCACTGTGGCCGGTGGTGGAAAACCGGTTTGGACGGCTCGCCACATCCTTCTGGATCGAGCGAGTGCCGTGATCACTGGCGAACGCGTCACGACTGCGCGCGGTGGGTTCAACCCGACTTTTCAGCGCCACGTAGCCGCCTACAGGCTGTGCGCGGACCTGCTGCCGGACGGTCCAGCGCTTGACCTTGGCTGCGGGACCGGCCACTCCTACCGCGAGCTGGCGCCGAGGGAGACGGTCGGTGTCGACATCGACCCCGGTGCGCTGCGCGGGCAGCAGCGCGAGACCCACGCCGCTGACATGCGCGCCCTTCCTCTTGCCGACGATCGCTTCAGCTCGGTCATTTGCGTGCAGGCGATCGAGCACGTCCCCGACCCGGAGCGCGTCCTCGTTGAGGCGGCCCGGGTGCTCAAACCAGGCGGACGGGCGCTGTTCGTCACCCCTAATCGGCTCACGTTCAGCCGGCCGGACGAGGTGATCGATCCGTACCACTTCGTCGAATACGACCCGCAGGCACTGCGTGAGCTGTGTCTGACGCGCTTCGCCACCGTCGAGCTGCTTGGGCTCTACGGCTCGGAGCGCTACCAATCGATCGTCGAACGCGAACGCCGAGAGCTCGATCGGGTGCTGGCGCTCGATCCGCTCCGCCTCCGCCACTTGGTCCCCCGTCGCGTCCGCCAGCTGCTCTACGACCGGCGGCTTACTCGCAGTCGCAAGGTTCCGCTCCCCGGCGCCGTGGAGATCAGCCCTGAGGACTTCTCGCTCCAGCACGAGCCTCTTGACAAAGCACTCGATCTGATCGCCGTCTGCGACCTGGATTGATGGCCGATCCCAAAGTAGTCGTCGTGATGCCGGCGTTGAACGCCGCGCGCACGCTCGAGAAGACCTTTCGAGCCATCCCGACTCAGACGGTCGATGAAGTGATCCTCGTCGACGATGGCTCCAGCGATGCCACTGCGGAGCTCGCGCAGGCGCTGCCGCTGCACTTCATCTGGCATCCGCACAACGTCGGCTACGGCGGCAATCAGAAGACGTGCTACCTCGAGGCGCTCCAACGGGGGGCCGAAGTCGTGGTGATGCTCCACCCTGACGGGCAATACGAACCCGAGCTGATCCCCAAGCTGATCGAGCCGATCATCCACGGAGAGGCGGATTTGGTGCTCGGCTCGCGTCTCGCCGAGCCAGGGTCAGCGATCGCGGGAGGCATGCCGCGCTACAAGTTTTTGGCTAACCGCGCGCTCACCGCATTCGAGAACCGGGTGCTCCGGACCCGCCTCAGCGAGCTGCACACCGGCTATCGCGCCTATTCGCGTGAGTTGCTGATGACGGTCCCGTTCCTGCGCAACTCGCTCGACTACGCGTTCGACTCTGAGATGCTGATGCAGGCGATCCACTTCGGCTTCCGGATCGCCGAGGTGCCCGCGCGCTCTCGCTACTTCGACGACGCCTCCTCGATCAGGCTCGGCCCGGCGGCGGTGTATGGGCTGAAGACGCTTTGGACCGCCACGCGGCTGGTGCTGCACCGGCGCGGCCTGTGGCGCTCGCGCAAGCTGATGCCCTGATGGGCCTGTCGGTCCTCGCCGCGCACGTGCTGCTCGTCGTCGCGCTCGGGGCGCTGTGGACGGCCGCCTTCCGACTGTCTTCGTTGCTGAGCCCAGCCGGTCTGGAGCGGGCCGTGAGCAGCGCCGTGCTGCTTGCGGCGGGGGCGGTGCTGGAGGCGCTGGCGCTAGGGCTAGTGGGGCTCGGAGGGTCGACCGCCGCGCTCACCGCCGCCGCGCTGTTGACGTACCTTGCCGCCCGCGTCTGGCTCCCAGCGCCCACTATCGCAGCAATCAGCGAATTGGCCCGGTGGTACCGCGGGCTCGACCTACCGTCCCGCGCGGCGCTCGGGGCACTCGGCGGCGGCGTTCTCGCGGTCGGCGTGACGATTCTCCATCGCCCTACGCCTGGTTTCGATGGCATTACCTACCACATCCCCGAGGTTGTCGGCTTCGTCCAGTCCGGCCACACCGGGAGCGTCCTGAGCCTCTACTACGGGCTTCCGGTCGGCAACTACCCGATCACGAACGAGGTGCTGCTCGCTTGGCTCACGGGCATCTCGCACGGATTCGCAGCGCTGACGCTGTGGTCGCCGGTGTGCTACCTCCTTCTGTTCGCGGCTGGCTGGTTGGGGCTGAGATCCCTTGGGGTGCCGCATGCGCCGCGGGCGCTGGCGCTCGTCGCCCTCATGATCAGCCCCCTAGTGGTCGCCGGGCTGCCCATACCCGACACCGATCTTGCGACGACCACCTGGCTTGTGTGCTGTGCCGCGCTCTGTGCCTGTGCCCGTGAGCGACCGCTTCTGCTCGTCCCCGCGATCATTGCGTTCGGTCTGTCTGTCGGCACGAAGACCACCGCGGTGTTGCTCGGAATGGTGGTGCTCGGCCTGGCGTTGTGGAGCCAGCGGAGGCGCGTGCGCGCGATCGCCACACCGCTCGTGATTGCCGTGCTCGCCGCGGTTGGCGTGGGCGGAGTCTGGTACCTGCGCAACTTCATCGATCACGGCTCCCCGCTCTGGCCCTTTCTGGCCGCGCCCTGGGGGGACCACGTCCCCTTGACTGTGGGGCTGGTGTCGCACTCGCTCGCGGACCGCTTTCGCGTGACGTTGCTTGACCACCTCAGCTCCTACATCTCCAACCTCTCGGGCGGAGCCCTGTTGATCGCTGGCGGTGCGCTCATCCCAGTCCTGACTCGCCGCCGCACCCCGCTTATTGCATCCGCGGCGGTACTAATCGGAACGATCGCGTGGGCGAACGCGCCGGTCACCGGTCTGCCCGACCTTCCGGGTCTCTACGGAGCCGTCCAAAGCTCGGTCCGCTACCTGCTTCCGGTCTTCGCGGCGGGGGCTTGCGCGCTCGCGCTGGCAGCGCGCGAACGGTCGATCGGGGCTCGGCTCACAGCGCTGACGGCGCTGTGCGCGACGCTGGCGTGGTCGCTGGTCTCCGACCTCCAGCACAGCTTCTTCATTCCGTTTACCTCGTGGCTGGCGCCAGGAGTTCTGATCGGCGCGGCACTCGCAGCGGCTGCCCCAGCCCTCGCCCGCCCGCGGTCGCTACCGAGAGCCGGGGCGGCGGTCACCGCCGCGCTGGCATCCGCTGTCGGGCTCGCGCTCGGATCAAGCGGCTACCTTGCGCGCCACGCCAAGGTGGTGACGGAGTGGGACGCTGCGGCCGCTGGGTTCCTCGCACGTCAGCCGGGTTTCAGCAGCGGGCGGATGGCGGTCGCAGCCGCACCCGACGCGCTGGGACCATTGGCTGGAGATCGGCTCCGACATCGCGTCTCGCTGATCAGCGAGACAGCGACATGCACTCAAATCGCCGCGTTAACGCGGCAAGCCTGGGTGGTCATTCGCGTGGCGCGGGCACAGCCGCTTCCGGGTCACCCGGGCGTGCTGTTTCCGCCGCTCGGATCGGCGCAGGCTTGTCTGGGCCCAACGCCGGCGCTGTATGACGATGGCTCATACCGGATCTATGGCCCCGCCGCAGCCACCGATTTGCGAATTGCTGCGCGGGGCGTTCGAGTGCGTAGTAGCTGAGGCTGGCGACTGCCGCGGTGACGGCCGCGGCCGCCACACCGGTGAGCACCGGGCCGTCGCTCACGAGCCTGGGCGCAAGCTTGTCGAGGAGCGGTTGATGCCACAGATAGAACCCATACGAAATCGCCCCAAGCCAGAGGAGCACGCGCGCGGAGAGCGCGCGGCGGAGCCAACCGCCTGCGTCGGTCCCGAAGACGAGCGGCGCCAGCAGCAGCGCGGCCACCAGCGCCTTGAGTACCAGCGTCGGTAGCCACCAGGCCGCGAGTCCGTGGCGGTAGAGGAAGCCGAGCTCCTGTACCGCGTACTCCACGCCCAGCGCCGCCAGCCATGCCAGCCAGGGTGCCCTGGCAACCAGCTTGAGCGCCCCACCATCAAGCTCGCCCCGCTCGGCCGCGATGCTGAGCACCGCGAGCGCCATTCCCGCCGCGAACAGCACGAGCGATCCGGGGAGCATCGTCAGCAGCCCGAAGATTCGGTCGCTGTGTGGGAGGTGGTCACGAATACAGCGCACTGCCAAGCGAGCGAGATCAGCATCAAAACCAGGCACAGCAACAGCTCCGAACGCAGCGCTCGCCGACCGCGGCCGAGCCGCCTGGCAAGTAGCGCGATCAGCGGAAGCGCCGCATAGAACGTCACCTCTACACACAGCGTCCAGGCGGGCGTGATCCCGCCATTCAGCGTCGAGGGCCTGCCGTAGAGCTGGAGGAACCCGAAATAGGTGAGGAGCCCGTGAGCGGTAAACACGTAATGCATGCCGAACCAGATGGCGACGATCAGCAGCGCCACCCAGTAGGCGGGCACGATCCGGGCGATGCGGCGTACGGCATAGCGCCGGAGGCTCGGCATCGGCGCGCCGTCGAAGCGAGCCGCGACGTACGGCCGGTAGAGCACAAATCCCGAGATCAGGAAGAACACGACGACAGCCGTCATCGGGACTCCGCTCGAGCGCTCTGAGACGAGCTGCCACACCGCCGAGCGAGGGGTACCGAACGTGAACGAGACGTGGTAGACGAGAACGCCGAGTGCGGCAAGCCCGCGCATCGAGTCGACGAGCACGAAGCGCGTGCGCCCCGCGCCTTGCGGTGGCTTCGGCACAGCGAGGATCGTAGCCCGCTACCCGAGCACTGGCCGCGCGAGCAACGCCGCGTGGGGGACGCCCTGGCCGCCGAGCAGCAGGCGCCGGCCGACCGCCGCCATGTCTTTCGGGCCGAGGCCGACATTGAAGCTGGGATGCCCCGCGCCGAACGCCTCCAGAAACGGCGGGGTGCTCTTGACCACCTCAAACCCGGCTGTCTCGAGCAGACGCTTGTGCGCGGCGGCGTTGACTACCCACCACTGGCAGAGGTCAGTCCCTGAACGAAGTTCAGCGACGGGACGGCGGCGAAAACAGCATGCTGAGCGACAGCGACACCTGCTCCACCGACATGAAGGACCCTCTGCAGACCGACCCGATCGCCTCAAGCCCGCGCACCGGATCGCGCAGATGCAGCAGCAGGCTGCCGCAAACGACCACGTCGAATTGACCGAGTTCACCCGGATCCAGGTCGTAGACACTCACCAGCTCACGCTGCACTCGCGAGCCAAGCGCCGCTCTTGCCACCTTAAACCCACGCCCCTTTTCGCCCGCCAGCCCGGCGAGAGCCTCGCCGCCGCGTGCGCGGATCGCCGCGGGCCAGTCCCAGTCCCGATGGTCGGGGATGTCGGTGGCAACGACCTCCGCCGCGCCTCGTCGCTCGAGCTCGAAGGCATAGAAACCGTCGTAGGTGCCTACGTCGAGGCAGCGTTTGCCCCGTACATCTGGCCACGGGAGCCGGTGCACCTGGGCACGCAGGTCGAACCACCCAGGGGTGACCACGTCGCCGGGGAGGGCGAGCGTGTGGTACCAAAGTGCGACGTCCGCGATCGTCTCGGAGCTCAACTCGCGGGCGACGGTAGCAATCGAGGCTAGGCTCACGGAGGAGATGAACGCGTCCCCCGAGCGCGAACTACATCCCCGCGTGGAGTCGCGCTGCGCCTGGTGTGGGGCTCCAGCCCAATCGAGTAGCCCGCACCTGCTCGAGTGCGCGCGATGCGGCGTGGCGACCACTCATCCCCAACCAACTGAAGCGGAGCTCGATGCGGCGTATGAGGGCTGGTATCGCCCCCCGACGGGACGCTTCAGCGCCGGCGGGGACATTTTGTTACGCCACTCGCGCGGCGCGCTGGCGCGCCGGATTGACCGTCGGAGCCCGCCGGGTGCGGTGCTCGACGTGGGCTGCGGCGACGGCGCACTGCTCGACGCGCTGCATGCGCGCGGTCGCGAAGCGCTTGGTCTGGAGCGCGCTAGCGACCGCTCCGACGTTCACGCCGTCGAGCTGACTCGATTCGGCGAGCGCACCGGCGATTGGGCCGCGGTCGTGCTCTGGCACTCGCTCGAGCACATGCGTGGGCCCGCAGCCTCGCTCGACCGCGCATGCGAGCTGCTGGCGCCGGGCGGCCTGCTGGTCGTTGCGGTTCCGAATCGCGCAAGCTGGCAGGCGCGACTGTTCGGAGCACGCTGGTTCGCGCTGGATGTCCCTAGGCATCTGGTGCACCTGAACACGGGCGCGCTCGCGGCCGCGCTCCGCAGCCGAGACCTAGAGATAGAGCGCGTCAGCTTCTGGCGCGGCGGCCAGGTCGTGTTTGGCTGGCTGCACGGCTTGCTCGGCAGCCTGCCGGGGCGCCTCGATCTGTATGCGGCAATTCGTCAGCCTCAGGCACGCCAGCGACGGATGAACCCGGCCGAACGCCTGCTCACGTTGGCGCTCGGGGGCGCGCTACTCCCAGCCGCAGTCATCGCATCAGCTGCGGAAGTCCTGGCAGGCGCGGGTGGGACTGTGATGATCGAGGCGCGGCGCCGCTGATGCTCGGGCGCAGCCGCGACAATCCTTGCAGCTCAACATCGCATCTCTCCTGACTGGCGCCGCAGCCCATTCCCCTCCGACTGGGTGATCGACATCCTTGCCTACGAGGAGCGCGGCTTTACGCAGCCTCTGCGGATCCCGTCGCAGAACGATTCGACGCGAGCACGTGGGTGCAACGCGATATCTGTTCCCGCGAGCCGTGGCCGTTTGCCGACAGGCAATTTGACTTTGCCATCTGTTCGCAGACACTCGAGACGTCCGCGACCCGATCGGCTCTGACTAGTCGGTCAGGTCGCCAGCGGGTACATCGAGGTTCCCTCGCGCTAGAGGGCAGAGCTACGGCTTTCGGCCATGGTGGGTTGGGGTCATCACCACTGGCTGTCGACCTCGCGGGCACGGCTCACGTTCGTTTTCGCTCACGTGTGCACGCCGCGCCGCGACCATTTCCCCGCGGCTTCCGTGGTCTCTGTCCGGGGGCGCGTGCAGTGCCTGTGGTGGGCGGGCTTCAGCTACGCGGCGATCTTCCATGGCCTGCGGCTCTGGACTCCTACCTTCCGAGTTTGTCCCGACGTCGCCACCCCCCCCCCCTCTTTCCGTCTCGACGCCGCCTCTGAGCTGATCAGCTCCGCGCGGGGCTGAGCGCTCCGACGCGCTCCAGCGCCCCGAGAACGCTCTCGACGCTCTGCTCAAGCGGACCCGGGATGAGATCAATGTCAGGGTGTGGAGGCGGCTCGTATGGGTCATCCACGCCGGTTAGGCCATGCAGCTGACCCGTTTGCGCTCGGCCGTACAAACCCTTCGGATCCCGCTCGCGGCAAACCTCGACGGGGGTGTCGAGGAAGACTTCGATGAACGGCAGGCCCACATCCTCGTGTACCCGGCGCGCATCTGCGCGATCCGATTCGTAAGGACTGATCAGCGCGACCAGGGCAATCACACCGGCGTCGGCCAGGATCCGCGCCATGTGCGCGACGCGGCGCACGTTCTCGCCCCGCGCGACGCGGTCGAAGCCCAGATCGGCGCAGAGCGTCATTCGCACCTCGTCACCATCGAGGCGGTAGGCGGAGTGACCATCGTCGAGCAGCGCCCGCTCGACGGCGCTCGAGAGGGTTGTCTTGCCGGATCCCGGGAGCCCCGTGAACCACACCGTGGCCCCACGACGGCGACTCATGTCACGGCTCCGCGCGCCCACTCGGGGGTGTCCATCCGATTGCGGAATGCGCGCGACTCGCGCAGGGCAGCGAGCGAAAAGCGTATTAGCCGCCATGGGATCGGCGAGCCCTGGCTTCGCGACCAGGTGCTGCCCTCGGCCGAGCGGCCACGCCTGACTCGGTGACTGACGTTGACCTCCAGCAGGGCCAAGCCGCGGCGAGAAGCGAGCACGGTCAGGTATAGGTTGGGCACGAGCGCACCCCCCGGAAGCAGGGGCAGGAGCTCACGGAGGACCGACATGTCATAGCCGCGCAGCGGACAGTTCGGATCCCTTGCCAGCACCCCGAAGCTTCGGTGAACGTATGAGCGAACCAGCCGCGTCATGATCATCCGGAACCACGGGTCCTGTCGGAAGCGGCGCACGCCCGATACCGCATGGGCCTCGTCCTTGAGCAGCACCAGTACGCGTCGCAGATCGCTGCCGTGGAACTGCCCATCGCCGTCCACCTGCAGGACGTAATCCGTTTCCGCGGCGACTGCACGGCGGTAGCCCTCCATCAGGCTCGGACCGTGGCCCAGGTTGCGATCATTCTTGATCAACTCCAGACTTGCGTTCAGTTCCGAGCGGGTCTGCTCCGCGACGCCGGAGGTGTTGTCCGTAGAGGCGTCGTCGACCACAATCAACAGAAGCGAGCTCGCGTGGGGAGCGAGCGCACGGTCGAGCTCCACGAGAAATCCGCCGAGTCCGTCGGCCTCGTTATACGCCGGGATCGCAACCGCGACCGACGGCTTGCTCTCCCGTTCGCTTGCCACCGGCGGCGGATGGTAGCCAAGCCGCCCTGGGCTACCTTGTTCATCGATGGTCAACAGCTCAACTGATTCAAGTTGCATCGTCTGCGGCTCGAGCGACCTGCCGCTGCATCTGCGAGTTGGCGGCGAGACCGGCCCCGACGGCTTAATCCCAAGCACCGACCGCTACGGCCAGGCGCTGGGGGGACATCGTGCGGTGCCAGGTGTGTGGGCACATGCAGCTCGAGCGCTTTCCCGCAGCGGACGAGCTTGCCGATGGGTACGGCGAGGCTGCCTCCGAGGATTACATCGCCGAGGAGGCAGGTCAGCGCGAAACAGCCAGAACCGTGCTTGACGAGATTGAGCGGTTTGTCGGCCGCGGACCGATCGTGGACCTCGGCTGTTGGACCGGCTATCTGTTGGACGAGGCCAGGGCACGGTCCTGGGAACCGGTCGGCATCGAGCCAAGCACGTTTGCATCAGAGTTTGCCCGGGAGCGGCTGGGCCTCGACGTGCGCACGGAGAACCTCGACGAAGCGGAGCTCCCTGACTCCTACTTCCACGCCGCGGTGATGGGAGACGTGATCGAACACCTCATCAACCCCGGAGAAGCCCTTGACCAGGTCAGCCGCGCGCTGGCACCCGACGGGGTTCTGTGCCTGATGCTTCCCGATGCCGGCAGCCGGCTGGCGCGGCGCATGGGAGCCCGCTGGTGGTCTGTGCTTCCCACCCACGTTCAATACTTCACACGCGCCAGCTTGACCGGGCTGCTCGAGCGACACGGCTTCCGCGTGATTCGCATGACGACTCAGCCGAAGGCCTTCTCGGTTCGCTATTACCTTGGCCGCATCGGCGGCTACTCGCCGCGGTTCGCGGCAGCGTTGACCCGCGGCGCGGAGTTCGCGCGGGTTGACGATCGCATGTGGGCGCCAGACTTTCATGACCGGATGCTGGTGATCGCCCGCCCCCTAACCTGAAGCACGGTGAAGCCCGAAATCCATGTCCTCGGCGTCTCGCTGAAGAGTTTCGGGATCGTCTTCGCGTGTGGCTTCCTCGCCGCCGGATCGATCCTCGCACGCCGCCTGCGAGAGCTCGGCAAGCCGGTCGACTGGGCGTACGAGATGGCCTTTTCGGCGCTGGTGGGAGGGCTCGTCGGATCTCGCCTCTACTTCATCATCCAGAACTACAGCGCGGTCAAGCACGACCTGCTTGGGAGCCTGTTCTCGGATCAGGCCGGTTGGTACGGCGGGGTGAGGCGGCGCGATCGCCGTGCTGGGCTGGGAGCATGGCGCGGAATGCTCACGCTCGGGCTGCTCGACCTCGCGTCGGTGCCGCTCGCGCTCGGCTACGCGATCGGCCGCATCGGGTGCCAGGTCTCCGGCGACGGCGACTACGGGAAGTGGTGCTACCACGGCGCCACGCCCGTCACCTGCGACGGCTCGAAGCTGCCATGGGCGATGTCCTATCCCCACGGCACCGTGCCGACGCCGCCGGGGGTGAAGGTGCAACCGACGCCGATCTACGAGACGCTTGCGATGGGGCTCGTCGCATGGTGGCTGTGGCGAATGCGCGATCGCTTTCGTCCAGGAGCGCTGTTCGCCTTCTATCTCATCCTCTCCGGCCTCGAGCGGCTGCTGGTGGAGTTCCTGCGCCGCAATCACCGCATCGTCATCGGTCGACCGCGCCGCAGCTCGAGAGCATCGCCCTTGCGATCGCTGGTTCGATCTGGCTGCTGCGACTCGCCCGCCGCGGGGGCCTGCGGTCGCAGGGAATGCACGAGCAAAGCGAGTGGTGCCAGCGTAAGATCGCGGCGCCCGATTCCAATGCTCTCGATCGTGATGCCGATATTCAACGAGCGCGACCGAGTCGAGAGCGCGATCGCCGACGTCTTGAGGACCGAGCTTCCGGCGGAGTTCGAGCTGATCGTCGTCGACGATGGATCGACTGACGGAACGCGGGAGATCCTGCGCGAGAACAGCTGGGATGCGCGCGTTCGACTGTTCGAACATCCGCGCAACAGGGGCAAGGGCCAGGCGGTTCGCACCGGGCTCGAGCATGCCAGGCGAATTCACCGCGATCTTTGATGCTGACCTCAAGTACGACCCATCCGATCTTTCGACTCTGCTCGCCCCGCTCCTGCAGGGTCGGACGAATGCGTGTTTCGGCACTCGCGCCTTCGATGGCTATACGAGCCACTCGTTCTACTTTGTGCTTGGAAACCGGCTTGTCACGTTCGTCTGCAACGTGCTTTTCAACGTCTACATGCGCGACATCATGTGCTGTCACAAGATCATCAGAACTGACCTATTCCTGAGTTTCCGCTGCGCTCACAGGGGTTTGGATCGAGCCCGAGATCACCGCGCGGCTGATACAGCGCGGAGAGCGGGTCTTTGAGGTCCCCGTGCACGACGCCGCCCGCAGCTCTGAGGAAGGCAAGAAGCTAACGGCGCGCGACGGCTTTCGTGTCATCGGGACACTCATGCGATGTCGGCTTTCCCGAGCTGAGCCGACCGTTCCCGGGCCCGCACGAGATTATCACGCTAAAGCCACCTGAAGGAACTGCCGATAGATGGAACAGGTGCGTGCAACGCGGGCATACATCGCCGGTTTCGGGACCGCTGGATCGCTGCTGGCCGGGGCTGCCCTCGTGTTCGTGCTCGCCAGCGCTGTCGTGTCGTTCCGCAGCTGGCCCCAGGTTGCCGAACAGTCCTCGCCGGCGGCGGTTGTAGTCAGCGCCTCTCCCGCCAAAGCCGCTGGCGGAACCCAGGCGCGCCGGTTCGCCGCCGCCGCTGCGGCGGTCCTTGCGCCACCCGCCCCGGCGGCCGGTGTAGCGCCTGCCCCGGCAGCCCGCGGGGCTCCCGGTGCAGGTGCCGCGGCGACGCCGGTATTGCGTGCCAGCACGCCGCTCGGTCCGGCGCCTCATGCCCCCGCTCCCGTACAGCTGGGCGGTCCTTCCACCAGCGGAGGCGGCGGCTCTCCCGCATCCGGCCTCGGCAATGCCGTCTCAAACGCCGGTTCCAGCGTTGGTTCTACGGTCAGCGGGGTCACCGGGTCGCTGGGCGGCAAGCTCGGCGGAGTCACCCCCTCCATCGGAGGCGCGGTCAGCGGAGCCGGCAAGGCGCTCGGCAACACCGTCACCGGCGCCACCGGGTCTGCCGGAAAGCTCCTGAATCGGGTGCTCAGCGGTTCAGCGAAGCACTAGCGGGCAGACAGAGCCCGCTCGATGAAACGCAGGCTGACGGCCTGCAGCTCCGGATCGTGCTGGATCGAGCGGTGATGCCCGCCCGGCACGGTGATCAGCTTGCTCCCGGGCGCGTGCATGCATTCGGCGAGCTCCGCGAGTGCT
>CAWKGU010000009.1:0-105099 GCA_963849295.1 uncultured Solirubrobacterales bacterium | reverse complement strand
GCATATAACGATTTGGTCGGCGACGAGCATCGCCAGGATTTGTACGCGCTGGCCGCCAAGGTGGTCGGCAGCCGTGCGTCGCGTCGAGTAGAGGCCTTCCGAGCCGATCGATTGGCGAGCTGGGGAGAGCTTGATCAGCCGCGCCGATGGACTCGGTTCCTGCTGCCTCCACGCCCCATCGGCCCGGCGCGTGACCGTGCCTCGCTCGAGGCCGTCGGTGAACATGTGGCCCGCAGGATCGTCAGTCACACGGATCGAGCACATCGGGCGGTATTCACGTTGGTGGACGAGCTGCTGGCGATCGGTTCTCGCCAGCCGGCCATGTCCGTATTCGATGTAGGCCGGTCCGCGACGAGGACAGTGCACGGCGCTCGCTGATTGCGTCTTCCCCCGACAGATCGCGCCCGGTCGTCTCTCTCCGCCGGGCGCGTTCTGTGACACCCGACAGTGAGCGCTCAGCCAAAAACCAAACCGGCCGGGGCATCCGCACCCGGACGTGAGGACAAATCCTCACGTTCGCTGAGTGCGTCGGACTGGGTGCTGATCGCCCTCCTGGGCGTGCCGACATTCGGGCTGGCGCTTTCGACCACAGTCGTAACGACCTACTTGCCGCTGATCGCGCAGTCGTTCACGAGCTCCACAGCGGTGGTGGGGCTGATCATCGGCTCCGAAGGACTGATCGCCCTGTGGTTGCCGCTGGTAGCCGGCGCATGGTCGGACCAGCTTGAGTCCCGCCTGGGCGGTCGGCTTCCGTTCGTGCTCGTGGGAACGGCCCCGCTGGCGACGAGCTTGGTGCTGCTCGGTTTCGCCCGCTCGCTGCCCATCATCGTGTTTTTGGTGGTCGTGTTCTTTGCCGGCTACTTCATCGCCTACGAGCCGTATCGCGCGCTCTACCCCGACCTGATCACCAAGGAAGCGGCCGGACGCTCGCAGGCGGTGCAGGCGTTGTGGAGAGGCCTTGGTACCGGGTTCGCGCTGGTCGGTGGTGGCCTGCTGCTGGGGCTGACTCGCTGGGCACCCTTCGCAGCAGCGGCTGCGCTGTACGTGGCCGCGGTCGTGGTGTTCACGCGGACGATGCTTCGCCGCAGGGGCGTGCCCGAGCAGGATCGTCATGCCGCGGTCGGCGTGAGACACGCCGTGCGGGAGCTGCGCGGCTTGCTCGCCGCGCATCCGGCGCTCCGGGCATACATGGCGGCAAACGCGCTGTGGGAGCTCTCGCTGGGGGCCCTGAAGACGTTCGTGATCCTGTTCCTGACGAAGGGGCTCGGCAACAGCGTCTCGACCGCCGCGTTGATCGTGGGCGCGGCTGCGGTGTTCATCCTGATCGCCTCCCCAATCAGTGGCGCGCTCGCTGACCGGTTCGGACGTCTGCCCGTGCTTGCAGTCGCGTTGTGGATTTATGGAATCGGGCTGCTCGCCCCGCTGTTCACGCAGTCGCCGGCGATCCTGCTGCCGCTGCTGCCGCTGCTGGCGTTCGGCGGCGCGGTGATCATGACGCTGCCGTATGCGCTGCTGATGCCGCTGATGCCGGCTCGCTCGCACGGCGTATTGACCGGCTTC
This sequence comes from uncultured Solirubrobacterales bacterium, assembly GCA_963849295.1. GTDB lineage: Bacteria > Actinomycetota > Thermoleophilia > Solirubrobacterales > Solirubrobacteraceae > Palsa-465. The sequence continues at coordinate 103,539 of CAWKGU010000009.1, read as the reverse complement.
TACTCGCTGAGCCGTGGGATCGGGATCACCCTTGGGCCGCTCCTCGCCGGCGGGGCGGTCGAATTGCTGCGCCCGTCGCTATCGGCGACCCATGGATATGCAGCGATGTGGGGAGTCTGTGGCGGGGCGGTATTGCTGAGCATTCCGTTCCTTCGGGCGCTGCGCCGCAACGAAGCGGACAGGCAGGAGCTGCGCGCCGAGGCGCACAGGGCGGGCGCCTAAACGAGCGCTGATGCCCGCGAGGCGTAGCGCTCTTCTGGCTTGGGGGTGGAAGGACCGTTGGGTCCGTCGCGCAGCGCCATCTGCAGCACCTGAGCCAGGTGCAGCGCACCTCGGTCTGACCCGTGCTCGATCTGCGAGCGACAGCTGAATCCATCCGTCACCAGCAACGCATGCGGGGACGCTGCCCGCACCGCCGGTAAAAGCTTCTGCTCTCCGGCCCTTATCGACAGCTCGTAGCGCTCGCCGCGCTCATAGCCGAACGACCCCGCCATGCCGCAGCAGCCCGTATCGAGGATCTGAAAGTCGAGCCCCATCCGCTGGAGGACCGCACGATCGCAGTCCGTGTCGGTGGTCGCGCGCTGGTGGCAGTGAAGGTGAACGACGGCTTTGCGCTCCAGGCGCGGCATCTCCCAGTCATCTGCGTGATGCGCCATGAATTCCCCAAACGACTGTGTCTGGCGCGCAAGCCGCTTCGCCTCCTCGTTGTGAGGAAGCATGTTCGTGAGCTCGTTGCGAAACACGGCGCCACAGCTCGGTTCGAGTGCGACGATCGGGGTACCGGCACGGATGTCCTCGCGCAGCGTGTCGAGGGTTCGGTGAAGCAGCCGGCGGGCGAGCTTGAGCATTCCGTAGTCGTACAAAGGACGACCGCAGCACAGCGACCGCTCAGGAACGCTGACCTGAAAGCCTGCGGCTTCGAGCACCTCGGTCGCTGCGATCGCCACCTCGGGATGGAAGTGATCGTTGAACGTGTCCGGCCACAGGAGCACGCGCGGGCGGCCCGAATGGTTCTGCTCCGCTCGGTTGCGGAACCACCGCTTGAAGGTCTCCTCGGCGAACGAGGGGACGTCTCGCTCAGGCGCGATGCCGGCCAGACGCTTGCCGAGCCCCGCGAACGGTTGGACATGGGTGATCAGGTTCGCGAGGCGGGGAGCGTGTGACGCGAGTTCCGCCTCCCAACGAATCAGCCCAAGCGCATAGGCCTGGCGGGGGCGGATGCGGCGGGCGTAGTAATGGGAGAGAAATTCCGCCTTGTATGTCGCCATGTCGACTCGCACCGGACACTCGTGCAGGCAGCCCTTGCACGCCAGGCACAGGTCGAGTGCCTCCTTGACCTCCTCGTTGCGCCACGCGTCTTCGAGTGTCGAGTCGTTTCGCATCATCTCGAACAGCAGGCGGGCGCGTCCACGCGTCGAGTGCTTCTCCTCGAGAGTCACCTGGTAGCTGGGGCACATCACGGCGTTCTGATCCCGACACGCTCCGACTCCGAAGCATCGTTCTGCCGCCGCGGCGAACGCACCGTCGTCGGCGGGATACCGAAATTCCGTGCTGACGGGCCGCGTGCTGTAGCTGGGGTCCATCCGCAGATGCGTGTCGAGTGGGTAGGGGTCGACGACCTTCCCCGGATTCATCTTCCAGTCCGGGTCCCAGATCGCCTTGAACTCGCGGAACGCCCCGACGAGCTCCGGCCCGAACATCTTCGGCAGCAGCTCCGCGCGCGCGTGCCCGTCGCCGTGCTCGCCGGACAGCGACCCGCCGTAGGAAGCGATCAGGTCGCCGGCGTCTTCCATAAACGCCCGATAGTTGCGGACGCCTTCGGCCGTGAGGAAGTCCCAGTCGATCCTGGAGTGCACGCAGCCATGTCCGACATGCCCGAACAGGCACGAAATCCGGCGACCGTGTTTCGTGCAGAGCTTCTCCAGGTCGCGTAGGTAGTCGCCGATCCGCTCGGGCGCGACGGCCGCGTCCTCCCACGAGGGCCACCCCGGATGCTCTCCCGGGACTTTGCTGTGACCGACACCGCCCTCTCTGATCTCCCACACCTGGGCGATTTCGTCGGGATTCACGTACAGCTTCTCGCCGCAGTGACCTCCCGCCTTTCGAACGGACTCGCAGAACCGCTCGGCCTGCTGATCTGCGTCCTCCTTCGAGTCGCCGCCGAATTCGACCAGCAACCAGCCGTCGCCTCCGGGCAGCAGATCCGTCCTTCGCTTGCGTCCCAACGCGAGCTCGTTGCGGACCAACCGCCGGTCGAACGTCTCCAAGCCGATCGGGCCAAACTCGCTGACCCAGGGCACCTGATCCGCCGCCGCTGGACAGTCCTCGTACCCGACGAGGACGAGCGAGCGGTGCTGTGGGCTGTCAATCAGCTTGCACCGAGCCTCGAGCACCAGTGCGCACGTCGCCTCGGTGCCGACGATCGCGGCGGCCAAGTTGAAACCATGTTCCGGGAGCAGCCGATCGAGGTTGTAACCGGAGATCCGCCGCGGGATTTCCGGGTAGCGCTCACGGATCAGATCGGCGTAGCGGTCGCGAAGGTCGCGCAGACGCGAGTAGATCTCGCCCTCACGCCCGCCCGCGGCGATCGCTCGCGCGAACTCCTCCTCCCTCACCGCGCACGGGAGCGTCAGCCGGGTGCCGTCGTAAAGGAGCACGTCGAGGGACTCGATGTTGTCGGCGGTGACGCCGGCAATGATCGAGTGCGTTCCGCAGCTGTTGTTGCCGATCATCCCTCCCAGCGTGCATCGGCTGTGCGTCGCCGGATCCGGGCCAAACGTGAGCTCGTGCTCTTCGGCCTTGTCGCGCAGCCAATCGAGCACCAACCCCGGCTGAACGCGCGCGTACCGCTGGCCGGGATCCAGCTCGATGATCTTGTTCATGTACTTGGAGAAGTCGAACAGGACCGCTTCGTTCACCGTTTGACCGGCCAGACCGGTCCCACAGCCCCGCGCCCCGATCGGCGCCCCGTGGCGCCGGCAAATCCCAACCGCTGCGATGACATCGTGCGCGTCGCGCGGGATCACGACCCCGATCGGCAGCTGCCGGTACACAGAGCCATCGTTGGCGTACAGGGCCCTGCTGCCGGGCGAGAAGCGAACCTCGCCGCGGAGCTCGAGGGAGAGCTCCCGCGCCAGGGCGCGAGCGTCGATTTCTCGGCTCGCGCCCTCTGCGGGAGGCCGGAGGACTTCAGTTCCTACGGCCACAAGACCAGTTCGTCACGGGCCGACATCCTGCTGGACCGATCGGGTCTCGAACATGGGCAGGACGTCGCGGCGGAACGTGCGCTTGAACACGATTGCCGCTGAGACGTACCACGCACACGCCGCGGTGGCGATCCCGAACGCGCCGCCGATGTGAAACAGCAGCGTCGACGGGAGTGCCTTCCCGAGCCCGAGCAGGACGTACGTCGGCACCAGCGTGGCGAACACCGACTGGATGCCGAGACTCACTCGGGTCGAGGCGATCCACATATAGAACGTGAACACGCCCCACGCGAACAGGTAGAGCGCAAGCGCCCCCCGCTGGTCGGCGACTGGTATCTGCTTGAGGAACGTGTTCTGGAGCAAGTAGAACGAGATCCAGAAGCCGCCGTACGAGCTGAGCGCGACCGCTGCGAACGTGTCGTTCTTGATGAACGCCCACATTCCCGCAAGCAACTGCACAAGCCCGCCGTAGGCGAGCGCCAGCGCTCCCACCATCGGCAAGATCCTGCTCGACAGGATCCCGGCGTTGATGAAGCTGAGCGCCATCGTTGTCAAGCCGAACGCGGCGAGACCGAGCGCGGCCGGCTCAGAGACGAACCTGGCCGGTCCCACCTCCGCCGTCTTGAGGCCGCGCCGATCCGAGACCTCTCGCCTCGGGGCTGGTGCGGCTTCGGTGTAGGTAGCCATGGCTTACCTCCTTTGCTGTGTGACTGTCAGTTGCCATTCGTTGACGGTCCCTCGGCCCCGGGGAGCCGCTCGGCAACGCGATCCTTGGCGCGTGCCAGAACCCCCGCCGGGCTGCTCGCGTACTGCATCTCCCGTGCAAGCACGCGCGACATCGTCAGCGCGATCTGCTCGCGGTTGGGCTCGCCGCGTGCCAGTCCCCAGGCGAAGCCCTTGGCGTGCTCGGGGTTGATCGTCGGCGTCATCGGCATGTCGTGCGGGTCCACGACCGCCTCGATGAGGGCCGGGCCGTCGAGGCTCAACGCCTGGGTCAGTTGGTCGCCGACCGTCTCCGGATCCTCGACCCTGACCCCCTTGATCCCGCACGCCTCGGCGACCTTGGTGAAGTCGACCGGCGCGAGCTCAACGCCGTACTGCGGGTTTCCGAGGAACGCCATCTGCTCCCACTTGATCAGCCCGAGCACGTCGTTTCGCATCACGACCACCTTCACCGGCAGCGCGTGCTGGGCGAGCGTTGCCAGCTCCCCCATCATCATCGTCAGCGAACCATCGCCGGTGAGCGCAACGACCTGGCGGTCGGGAAAGGCGACCTGCGCGCCGATCGCGTACGGCAGCGCCGCCATCATCGAGCACATCGTCCCGCTGAAAGAGAACAGCTGGCCTCGGCGCAGCTCGGTCCGAGCCGCCCACGTCGTCACCGTCCCCGAGTCGCCGCACAAAATCGCCCTGTCCGCCAGCGCGCGACCGAGATGAAAGGGAATCGCATCCGGCTTGATCGGCTGGCCATCGACGGGCTTTGCGCGCTCGGCCTGTAGCTGCCGCCAATCGTCCATCGCCGCCTGCGCCTCCTGAAGGAACGAGCGGTCTTGCCGTTCCTCCAGCAGCGGCGCGAGCTCTCGCAAGGTGAGCTTGGCGTCGCCACAGAGTCCGACCTCGACTGGATAGCGAAGCCCGATCCGCTCCGGGCGGTCATCGATCTGAACACCGACCGCCGAGCCGGGCTCAGGCAGAAACTCGATGTAGGGACTCGAGCTGCCAACGACCAAGATCGCGTCGCAGGTCTTGAGCGCATCCTGCGCCGGACGCGTGCCCACCAGCGCGTACCCGCCCAGACAGTAGGGGCTGTCGTCAGCCACCGCGTCCTTCCCAAGCATCGCCTTGACGATCGGCGCCCCCAGTCGCTCCGCGATTTGCTCGAGCTCATCGCCCGCGCCGCGGGCGCCCGCACCGATGAAGATCAACGGCCGGGAAGCATCAGAGAGCACCCGCGCGGCGTGCTCGAGTCGCTCCCGTGGTGGGAGGCGTCTGCCATCAATCGCCGTCACCGCGGAGTGGCCCTCGAGGTTTTTGATCGAGCGATCGCCAGTGACAGCATCGCCGGACTGGATGTCAATCGGGAACGCCACGTGCGCGGGGCCGCGCTGCGCGATCGCCGAGCGCACCGCCATATCGATGACCGGGATCACGTGCGCCTCGCCCATGATCCGCTGGCTGTACACGCATGGATCGTTCAGCGCGAAGTCGTGGTTGATGTCCTGCAGGTAGTGGGTGCCGATCACGTCGTGGTAGGTCATGCCTGTGATCGCGAGCACCGGGGACTGGTCGATCCGCGCGTCGTACAGACCGTTCATCAGATGCACAGCCCCCGGCGCCGCCGTCGCAAGGCACGCAGCGGGCCGGCCGGTGAACTTCCCGTAAGCGCAGGCCGCCAGCGCCGCGGTCTCCTCATGGCGCACGTGGACGAACCGGATCTTTTCCTGATGGACGCGGAGCGCCTCCATCACGCCATTGATCCCGTCGCCGGGCAGCCCGAAGACAACGTCGATCCCCCATTCGATCAGACGCTCCACCAACTGATCCGACGCCGTCTTGTCAGCCATCGTTACTCCCTCCGTTCGGATTTCACATCGCGTGGTTCGTGCTCAGTGCGCGGCCCGATCTGTCGTCGGCGTCGACTGCCCGCGCTCACGCCGCCGGCGCTCGTCGGATGACCGCAGCGCGAGCTCTCCGCACCGTGGGTCGGTCGGATCGAAAATCCGGCGGGGCATCTCGGGTCGCTCACGAATCCGCCGCGCACGCTCTCCAGCCATCACATCGGGAACCACGTCTTGCCACATGACAATCCTCCTCAACTATGTCGTGTCACGATATCGTTACCCGATAAGGAGTCAGGCAAACGTGAATTTTGTGAAACCGAGGGCAGGGCCGGAGCGGATCGCCTGGCGTTGCGCCCTAAGCGGGCTGGTCCCTCTGCAAGCGCGAACGTCAAGCCTCTACCGCGCCCGGCTGATGCGCTTGGCGGTGAGCTGATGGCGAGCGGGGTACTCGGTGGGCGTAGGCTTTCTTCAGACTGAAGTGCCGAGGTCGGAGTTGCGCCCAGCGGCTGTCCCAGACTCGATCCCATGTCTTTCGTCCCGGCCGTCGAGGCTGTCCAGACTCGGCGCGGCGACACTATGCGCCACGATTGGCGTCGTGGCGGTCGGCTGTTCGGGCGGCAGCGGTCACGGCGGCCAACACGGCGGCGCCCCCTCCGGGGCAGGGGAGGTGCGGGTGTCGATCACGCCGACCAACGGCACGAGCGACAAGGCGCCCAACCGCGGGATCACGGTCACCGCTGCCGGAGGCAGGCTCAGCAGCGTGGTCGTCCATACCGGGGGCGATCGGGTCGTCGGAAAACTGACCGCCGCACGGACGGTGTGGCACAGCACATGGGCGCTCGACGTGTCGCAGCACTACACGGTTGTTGCCACCGCGACCGGGCCATCCGGCAAGAGGGTCACGCAGACCAGTTCGTTTCGCACGTTCACGCCTGCGCAGACGTTGACGACTGAGATCTTGGAGGGATCTGGACAGACCTACGGCGTGGGGATGCCGATCATTCTCTACTTCAGCCGGCCGATCGTCGACACGGCCGCGGTGGAGGGGGCACTACAGATCAGAACCTCCAAACGCGTCGTCGGGGCGTGGTACTGGGACAACCAGTGCGGCACCGCGCCGATCTGCGCGTACTTCCGGCCGAGGCACTATTGGCCGACACACACCCATGTCAGCTTCGTCGGCCACTTGAACGGGGTCGAGGTCGCCCCGGGGGTCTACGGGAGCCACACGCTCGCCCAGTCGTTCACGATCGGCTCCTCACTGATCGTCGTGGCGAGCACAGCCGGGCATGACATGAGCGTCTACCGAGACGGAAAGCTGTTCGCTCACTGGCCGATCTCGAGCGGCCGGCCCGGCGACGACACCCCCAACGGCAACTACCTGACGATCGAGAAGTCGAACCCGGTCGACATGGTGGGTCCGGGTTACAACATCGAGGTGCCCTTCTCGGTGCGCTTCACCTGGAGCGGCGACTACCTGCACGATGCGTACTGGTCAGTCGGCGAGCAGGGATTCACGAACGTCAGCCACGGCTGCGTGAACATGTCGCCGACCGACGCTGCGATCTACTACAACCTGGCGGTTCCGGGTGACCCGGTGACGATCACCGGCAGCCCGCGAGCCGGCACCTGGGATAACGGCTGGACGATGTGGTTCCTGTCCTGGAAGCAGTGGATGCACGGCAGCGCGCTGCACAGGGTGGTGCACACCGGTCCCCGCGGCAGCACCTTCGTTGGCCTTCATGCGCGGCCGGTTACCAACGCCGCAACGCCGCAGGGCGCAATCGCAGGCGGCAGAGTCGCGTTCTGAACCTGAGGTGAGCTGAGGCTGGCAGATCTGCCTCCATCTTGGAGGCTCAGCTGTCACGGTCCCTGAGCGCCCGGGCACTGAGTAAGCGCAGCGGTACTGGCGTGTGCCGGGTTGCTCGGAGGTCGTGCATCGCGACAGAAGCCGGGCTGCGGGAACTGCGATGTACCAACCCCGCGCGCATGCTCCCCCGCGCGCCCGCGCCGACCTCCATGACGGGTTGATAGAAAGCCAGAGTTGTGAGTACCCAGGGGAAGGACGCCATGCGCGCGAGCGCGGCCCACAAGTGCCACCGAGGCAGGATCGGACACTGCAGCGGCAAAGCACCCGCACGTGTCGGCGGGACGATGATGGTCCGCAGTCCTTGGTGCCGCTCGATCAGACCTCTGCTCCGTTGGGGCGTGCTGCTGACTGTTCTGCTCGGAATGGGTGCCACAATCACCTCGTCGCCGGTGGCCAGCGCCCAACCTCCGCCGCCCCGCCCAATCGACTGGGATACCTACGGCTTTGGTCTCGCCCGCGAAGGTTTCAACCCGAGTGAGACGCAACTGACGCCCGACAACGTGCATCGCCTCCGCCTGGCGTGGACGGTGAAGGTCGGCGGGGTGATCAACACTCAGCCGCTGTACGCAGCTTCAGTCCTTGTTCCGAAGCCCGGCGTTCCGGGCGGAGTGGTGAAGGACTTGGTCGTTGTTGGAACGGACAAGGGGCGGGTTGCCGCGGTCAATGCGGCTACGGGAAGGACCGTCTGGGAGCGGAGGGTTGGATATCGGTACGACAGCTGCGGCGATCTGCCGTACTACGGCGTCACTGGCACTCCGACGATCGACCGCGCGACGAACAGCGTGTTCGTCGGGGATGGCAAGGGCAGGGTCGATCGGCTCGACCTTTCCACCGGTCGTATCAAACATCGCTGGAGAATTACTCACAACCCTGAGAATGGGCACAACTACAGCGCTCTGACGTTCGTGGGCGGAGTTGTGTACGCCGAGCTGGCGGGCTACTGCGACAGGCCGCCCTATCGGGGGGAGATCGCGGCGATCAACACTCGCACTGGCCACGTCAAGCATTGGTTCATCACTCCTACCAACGGCGGCGGCATCTGGGGATTTGGAGGTATCTCAGCCGACCCGCGCGCGGGCGCGCTCTATGCAGCGACGGGTAACTCGGTCGCCAGCACCGATCACGAGGGATACTCCGAGCGCGTCGTACGCCTGACAACGCATCTACGGGTGACCGCGAGCAATTACCCCGGGCTGCCCACAGTCGGTGATGCCGACTTCGGCGCGACGCCGATGCTCTACCGCGCGCCCGGTTGCCCCCCGCAGCTTGCTGTGGGCAACAAGTCCGGCGCATTCTTTGTGTACGACCGCAACGGCATCGGCAACGGGCCGGTTCAGCGCATCGCGCTCGGCGGATCCTCCTTTGGCAGCAACGCCCTGATCGGGGTTGACGCTTACCTGCCCTCCGAGCGAACCGTGTACGTCTCCAATCCCCACGCTGCGGGCGGGTATAAGGCTGGGATCCTCGCGTTCCGTGTCACGCGCAGCTGTCACCTTTCGCTGCGCTGGCAGGCTCGTGGTCCCGGCGGCACGACTTCGAGCCCGACGATCGCCGGGGGCGTCGTTTTCTACGGCACCGGCGCCTATGGCACGCTCGTGGCCCTCGACGCACGAACTGGAAAGCGTCTCTGGGTTCGCTCGGTGGGGCACACGATTTTCGGCGCCCCTTCAGTGATCAACGGAGCCGTGTACGTAGGGGCTTGGGATGGCCGACTTCGCGCTTTCGTGCCGAAATAGGCGCTCACACAGCTGAGGGCTTTGGGTCCGAGGACCCATGGGCTGAAAGAGGCTCGACCCGCGAGCATGCTGAGAGCCGGCACCGGAAACTGTTTCGCGCGTGGCCCAGCGTGAGTCACCAGCGCTCGTTTTGCGTTCAACGCAGCTGCGCAACGTATGGGCCTCCACAGGCGAACAGGCGCTGGATTGCTCCTCGGGCAGACAGTCAATCGCGCGGCAGACGTGGCGCCAGTTTTTCGAACGCGATCTGGCGTCGCATTTGCCGCTCCTTCTGTTCGACGCTCTCAAGGTGCGGCAGCAGAATCGCACGTCTGACTGATCACCGGGCGCGGCCGTGTGATCGGAGAGGCGGGAGGGCGGGCCGAGACCCCGCCCGCACGAGACCTGCCTTCCTCACGGCGCATGAATCCCGGCGGAGCAGCGACGGAACCCGCAACGCGCGACGAAGAGGGCCGGGAGGCCGCGGGGCATAAATTTTTTGTACCTCCCCTTGAACCTCACGTAGCGTGAGGGCCTACGGTGGCGTCCGGTGACCGTCATGACTGACGAGGAGTACACAGCAGAGCACGTTCAGATCGGCGCTCTGGCTCGGGCGACCGGGCTGACGGTGCGCACGTTGCACCATTACGACGAGATCGGGTTGTTGGTGCCCGATGAGCGCTCGTACTCGGGGCGGCGGCTGTATTCCGAACAAAACGTCAGACGGCTCTACCGAATTGTCGCGCTAAGGCAGCTGGGGTTGTCGCTCGAGGAGATCGCCTCGGTTCTTGACCAGAACTCCGATCTCGCGGACGCGATCCGCCAGCACCTGGCGCGAGTCGAGGAGAGCCTCTCGCTCCAGCGGCGTCTCAGGCGCACGCTCAACCGGATGCTCGCGCTTCTCGAGCAGGGACGTGAGCCGACCCTCGACCAGTTCATTCAGGCCATCGAGGAGACCACCATCATCGAGAAGTACTACACACCCGAGCAGCAGGATCAGCTCGCGCGGCGACGCGACGAGCTCGGCGAAGAGCGCATTCGCGAGGCGGAACGCGAGTGGGCCGACCTCATCGACGCGGTCAAGACCGAGCAGTCCGCCGGCACCGATCCGACCGATCCACGGATGCTTGAGCTCGCGCGGCAGTGGCGTGGGCTGATCGAGCAGTTCACAGGCGGGGACGAGGGCCTCCGTCAATCGCTCGCCACGATGTACCGCGAGCGGGGCCCAGAGGCCACGTCGCACGGAATGGTCGACAGCGAGCTCATGCAGTACGTCGGCCGCGCACTCGAGGCGCTGGGCAGCGCCAGCTGACGTGAGAGGAGCCGGCGCGCCGCCTCCCAGCTCGGAGACCCAGCTGACCGTGGTTTACGAATTCCTACAGCGCGCCCGCTGTGCCGTACGCGCAGCCAGGCAGACCAAAAGGAGAAAGGACATGACTGAGCGAGCCACACGAGCGGCGGCCGCGATCTGCGGTATCACGGGCGTTCTCATGTTGAGCGCCCACTTCCTGATCCCCGGCAACATCCCGCCCGACAGCGCAAGCCTGGCACGGATTGCCACGTTCGTGCGCGAGCACCGGGACGTGATTCTGGTCTCCGCGTGGCTTCAGGTCACCGGCGCGATCCTGTACGTCGTCTTCATCCTCGCGATCGTCCACCTCGCCGGCGCTGGACAGCGGTTCGCGGGACGGATCGTCGCCCTCGCTGCGGCGATCGTCGTGGGACTGACGCTGGTCGATTCGGCGATGATCATCTCGGTGGTCCAGTCGGCCGCGCACGGTCATAACGAGACTCTGCGGATCAGCTTCGATCTGATGGTCGGCCCTGGCAACGACGCGATCGGGCGCTCGTTCCTGATCGCCCCCGCGATCATGCTCCCGCTCGGGTTCGTGATCCTCCAGACACGACTGCTGCCCCGCAGCTACGGGTGGATCGCGCTCGCCTTCGGCGCCGCCAGCCAGGCCCTTGGGTTGCTCGGCCTGTTCAGCGAGGTCGCGTTCGCGGACGTCAACCCCGCCGTCTTGGCGCTCGAGAACCTCTGGCTGATCACCGTCGCCGTGACGCTGCTGATTAATCGACGCTCGCCCCAACCGCAACCCATCATCGCTACAGAAGCAAGCCTGAATGGTGAGTTCGCCGACGTCCGCTCGATGAGCGAGCTGCACCAATGACCGATACGGAAGCATGTCAGGGCTGCGGTGCGCTTGTGCCGGACATCGACGGTCCGGTGCACAAATACGTCCCAAGTTCGCCAGGTTGCTGGAAGACATTCGGCGAGGTGCAAGCGGATGAGGCGCAGCGATTTCGCTACCCGCCCGCCCACCGCGTTGTGGTCGACTCCTACATGGCCCAGCACCCCGGCGACGGCAGCGACCGGCGCGACCGCCAATCGGTGTTCGTCCACCTCGTCGGCCTCTGCGCGGTGCTCGAACACGCCCTTCCGCATCCCTCCGCGACGAGGCTGCTTGGTGAGGTGATTCGCCGCCGCCACGGAGACTTCCCCATCCTGCTGCGCACCAACGGGCCGGGTTCGCGCACGGTGCTGAACATGGTCGGAGCAGACGATCTCGACGACTACGAGCGCCGAGCCCGGGAATGGGCAGCAGCAGTGTGGGCCTCGTGGAGCGCCCAGCACGAGCTCATCCGCACCGCGCTGCAAAGCGTGCTCGACTCTGCCCGGACGTAAGGACCTCCGCCCACCCCGAGCGCCACAGCCTCACACACCTGACCATGGTCCTCGCCAACATCTTTCAGCCGCTGATCGACATCTTCGATCCGGTCCTCGTCTTCTTCCACAGCATCATCGGCGGCTCGTGGGGATGGTCGATCATCGCGCTGACGGTCGTGGTACGAGCGCTGCTGCTGCCACTCGCCCTCAGGCAGATGCACTCGATGCAGAAGCTTCAGCAGGCCGCGCCGCAGATGAAGGCGATCCAGGCGAAGTACAAGGACCACAAACAGCGCCAGCAGCAGGAGATCATGAAGTTCTACAAGGAGAACGAGATCAACCCGTTTGCGTCGTTTCTCCCCCTAGTGGCGCAGATTCCGGTCTTCATCGCCCTCTTCTACACGCTGCGCACGCGGCTGCGCGAGGACATCTGTCCGGTCCTCCAGGCGGCATACCGGCACGCCTTTGCGCTGCATCACAACATCCCGCTCAAGGAAGCGGTCGGACACACAACCGCGTGTCACGGGCTCAACGGATCGAGCTGGCTGTTCATCCACGACCTGGCCAACACCGCTACCGGCCTGACGCTGGTCGCGCTGATCGTGCTCTACGTCGGGACGCAGCTGGCTTCAAGCCTGATGATGCAGGCGCCGACGACGGATCAGACCCAGCGGCGGATGATGCTGCTGCTCCCGATGTTCTTCGTGATCTTCATCATCAGCTTCCCTGCCGGGTTGGTCCTCTACTGGATCACCACCAACACGTGGACGATGGCCCAGCAGTGGGTGATCCGCCGCAGGATCGGGCCCGTCGTTCCGGTGACGCCGGCAGCTCCGGCCACATCGTCTGGCGGCCGCGGCGCCCTGCCCGCCGCCATAGGCGCCAACGGGGACGGTCCCGGCGGGGGTGGTGGACTCTCCGGGCTACTGCGCGGAAAGCCCAAGCCCGAGGAAAAGCAGCCCGCGGCCGTTGGCCCGAGCACGCGCACACGGCGCGAGACGCGGCCGCCGCCTCCGCCACACAAGAAGAGGAAGCGCTCAGGACGCCGGCGCTAGCAATGGGGCATTGCCCCCCTCACGAGCGGAAGTCCCGACACGCCCGTCGCCAAGGCAAAGCAGGGCAGGGTCCCAGTGGTCGAGGTGGTCCCCCAAATCGCCACCTGCGGGCCCAGCGTGACGTCCGCTCGTCGGTCGCTGGCGACGATCGGCGGTAACTCAGTGGGCGCTGCTTTCCCTGCGCGAGCGGAACCCGGCGGCCAGCTCGCCCAGGTGATCGAGATGGACGACAAATGATCAGGTCGTCGCCCTGGTCCTCGTGACCCGTGGAGACGAGCACGTTCGGTCAGTGCCGGGGGTGGATCGACGACTAGCCGTACGGCTCCTTGTTTCTGCGCAACCACGAACGTCAGGTCCGCGGCCTGCTGACCTGAGAGCGCGTTCGTATCGTCGGTTGCAATCGCGCCCACGATCTGAGAGCTGTTTGACAGGTCTCATGCGCTTTGACGACAATCGAAGCGATGTCACCGCTGTTCGGCAACAAGGCGGAGAAGGCTGCTGATGAAGCGGCGGCCAAAGCGGAGGCGGAGCGTTTGGTATCGCTGCCCGCCCTTGAGCTCGCGGTGGAGATCATGCCTGCCTTCGGCTCCGAGGGACCGGGACGCGGGAATCCCCCGGAACTCAATCTCCTGCAATTGGGAACTTGGTTGATGAGATCGCAGCGGCGATCGGCGCGATATTTGCGAGATCTAGAGCGACCTATCCGTGCGGCTGTGCAGGCGCTTGAGGTGGCAGGTCTTGTCCAGCACCGCGGACAGAGCAATCGCCTCCTGGCGACGGCCGCTGGGCAGGAAGCGCTCGCGAACGGAACCGCTGCCGACCAGCTCGTCGGCTGAGCCCGAGTTCGAGCCGCTCGCCGGGGACAAAGTTTCGATTTCGGCACGAATTACCGAACCGACCCTTGCCTGAAACCTTGCCATTTCCAGCCACGACGCGGCGAAGGAATCGAACCTTCCAAGCGGGGGGCTGCCCCGCCCTGCCAGTTTTGAAGACTGGATGGGCCACCAGGCCCCTGCCGCGCCGGGTGTGATGGTACGCGCGGCCCAGTGGCGCGCGGCGCTGGGAGATTTCTCGCCTATAGGGCGAGAAATCTCCCAGTAGCCGCCAGACCGAACCGCACCCCCCGCGGCTGCCGCCCCTAATCCAGCCCGCGCTCGAACGCTCCCTTCACCCCGGCGTCCAGCGCGTTCAGGCGGTACAGCGACAGCGCCTCGACCGACCCGAAGCGCCCGCCGGGGGCGGAGTTCGGACCGTGGTGGGTGAGCACGCAGTGAAGTAGCGCAAGGCGTCGGTCGTCGCTCAAGCCAATTCCCCCACACCGCTCGCTGATCAGACGCTCGCCGATCACGAGATGCCCAAGCAGGCGACCCTCGTCGGTCAGCCCGAAATCTGCGCCGTATGTGAACTCGCGCGTCTTCCCCAGATCGTGGACGAGCGCCGCCGTCAGCAGAAGATCCGAATTGAGGCGGGCGTGAAGTTGGCACAGGTCAAATGCAAGCGTCGCGACCGCAACGGTGTGCTCGAGCAGCCCGCCCAGGTAGGCGTGGTGGGCCGCCCGGGTGCACGGTGACCGACGCAACTCGGCACGCAGCCTCCCGTCACCCAAAATCGAGTCGAGCAGGCCACTAAAGGAGCGGTCGTGAACCTCGCCCGCCAGGTGCTCAAGGAATCCCTCCAGTTCGTCCAGGTCGCGGTATGCCGTCGGCAGGAACAGCGCGGGGTCGGTTTCCGAATCGCCGTTCGTCCGCGCGATGTCCACGACCTCCAGCACCAGCTCGTCGCGAAACCGATCGACGCGGCCGGCGACGCGCACGAGCTCGCCGCGCTCGAAGCGGCTGGCGAGCGCGTCAGCCTCCCGAAATGCCCTCGCCGCGATCGTCCCGGTGCGGTCGCGCAGCTCGAGTGCCAGATACGCGGATCCGTTGCGTGTCATCAGACGATCCTTGCGCGTGCAGGCGAAGACGGCACGGACTTCCTCGCCGGGTCGTAACGCGCTGACAGTCGGGTCCGGGCCCATGTGCCCATGATGTACGGTGGGTCGGATGCAGCCCCTGCGCTGGGAATACCGTCCCGATGGACTGCGTGCTCCTGCGCTGATCTGCGCCTTCAAGGGATGGAACGACGCCGCCGACGCCGCGTCGACCGCGCTCACGTTCGTGGGCAGCGCGCTCGGCGCCAAGCGGTTCGCGACGGTCGACCCGGAGGAGTTCTACGACTTCCAGGCCACGCGCCCGAAGATCAAGCTCACCGAAGGTCAGACGCGTGAGGTCGTCTGGCCCGAGGTCGAGCTCTACGAGGCCCGCGTCCCGCGTGCACCACGTGACCTGGTGCTGCTCGCCGGGAGCGAACCATCGTTTCGCTGGCGCACGTTCAGCAAGGTGATCGTCGATGTGGCAGAGGCGATCGGCGTGCAGCTCACCGTCTCCCTAGGCGCGCTGCTCGCCGACGTTCCGCACACGCGCCCGGTTGCCGTCACCGGCCTGGCCTCGGACCCGACGCTCGTCGCCCGCCTCGGCCTGTCCACCTCCTCCTACGAGGGCCCGACTGGGATCGTGGGCATCCTGCACTCAGCCTGCCAGCAGGCCGGAGTGCCCTCGGCCAGCCTTTGGGCTGCGGTCCCGCATTACATCGCTGCCGCACCGAACCCCAAGGCAGCGCTGGCGCTTGTCCGCAAGCTCGAAGGCCTGGTCGGAGTCGCCGTCGATGCGTCCGAACTGGAGAGCGCGGCCGCCGACTACGAGCGCCAGGTCAACCTCGCCGTTCAAAGCGACCCAGACGTGCAGGCATTCGTCGAGCGACTCGAGCAGGCCGCCGGGTCGGAGCCGAGCGAGGAGACGGGACCGTTGCCCTCAGGCGAGACGATCGCCCGCGATCTGCAGCGCTTCCTGCGCCAGCGTGGAGGCGAGGCAGAGGGACCTGCGGGCTGACCAGATCCCTACCGCTCCGCCGCCGGGCAGACGAGCCGGTAGTCACAGACCGAGCAGGCGGCGAACGACGGAGTTGGCTCGAAGCCCTGGGACAGGATTCCCTCCGCCACCTCGACCGCAACCTCGCGAATCCAGTCCCCACGATCGCCGCCGGAGCCCACGGGGACCGTGACCTTCTGGTCATCGAGCAGGTAGTAGTACGCCTGCTGTGAAGAATCGAGGCTCCAGGCCTCACGTGCGCCAACCGCGTACAGAGAGAGCTGGACGTCGTCCGCCAGTTGCGTGGCCGTCTTCGGCCGACCGGTCTTGTAGTCGATCAGCTCGTAGTCGCCGTCGGGCAGGCGATCCACCCGATCGACTCGGCCGCGCAACAAATGCGGACCGAGCTTGAAAGTGAACTGGCGCTCGAACCACACGGGCTCGGACTCCTCCGACTGAAAGCGCTCCCAATAGCGCGACAATGACGCCGCCGCCTTGGCGCGCAGTTGGCGCTCCTCCTCGGAGTCGCCAAACCCCCCGCGGCGCCAGCGTGCATCGAGCAACCCCAGCAGCTCGGCCAGCGATCCGGTCGCGCCCTCCTCGGAGGGCACCCGCGCATGGAAGCGCTCCAGGACCTGATGCACGAGGATCCCGAACCGCTGGTGAACCGTCGGCTCCTGCGGGATCCGAAAGATCCGCGCGAACTTGTACTTCAACGGACACGTGCGGTACGTGTCGATGTCCGATGCAGACAGCACCACCCCCTCGCCCCGCAGCGGCAGGAAAGCCTCGAGCGAGGGCTCGTCGCGGGCCGCGACCGCCGCAGTGCGCCGGCGCGCGTCGCGCTCGGCGTCGAGCAGGTAGTCGTCGAGCGCCGAGGAGCCGAAGATCTCCCGCTGCTCGGCGCTCACCGCCTGCAGGATCCGCGCGTTGACGTCCCGCAGCGCTTCAGCCAGGCCCTGACCCTCGGGACGGGCGATCAGCGCGGCGAGCTTGAGCAGCTCCAGGTAGCGAACGACCGCGTGCGAGATGTCCAGGTCGGTGTCGAAGCGCAGCTCACCGAGCCTGCCCCCGGCGCGCATGGTGCTCTCGAGCAGCTCATCACGGAGCAGCCTGTATGTCGAGTGGAGGGTTTCCGCCGGGCCGAACAGCTCCTCCTCCCTGTCCTCCCACTCCGATCCCAGCGCGATCCGCGCTTCCTCGACGACGCTGGACGGTCCTTGCGAGAGCCCGCCGCCGACGCGAACGGCATCCACCCCTCCCACGATCGGGTATGACAACACGAGATGGCCGGCCGAGCGGGTCACGGCTGCATAGAGGAACTGCCGCAGGCGCGCTCGCCGCAGCTGCTCGTCGTCGGCCGGGAGCTCCTCGTGAAGCAGCGCGTCCGGGATCACGTCGATGGCGCCCCCGTCGAAGCTGACGCCGGCGTGAAGCCCCAGCACGTAGACGTGCTCTGCGGAGAGCCCCCCCACCGCTTCCATCCCAACCACCTGGACTCCGGTAGCGCCTACAACTGCCGGCTCCTCCTGTTCTGAGAGGCCGAACTCGGCGACCGCGCTGATCGAGCGCGCGAACTCGCGCGGGGTCGCCTGCGGCGCTCTGCGCACGTATGCCGCCGCCAGCTCGCCGAACCGCGCCAGCGCCCGCAGACGCTCCACGACGTCGGCCTGAGCGGCGAACAGCTGCTGGCGGCGCAGCCCCAGCCGCTCGATCAGCCTGTGGACGTAGAGATCGGGACGCGTCGTGTCGATCGCCGTGACTCCGGCCCGATAGAGCTTCAGGAAGCCGCGAATCCGCTCGCGGGCCTCCGGCGGGACCTGGGGCGACTCGAGCGCAGCCGCGAGTGCACCCACCATGTCGAGCTTTCGCCGGCGCGCGATCTGCGTGCAGCGGGCGATATCAACCGAGCGCAGATCGATCGGTGGTCGGGCCAGTGCCCGCACCACCGCTCCCGCGTCCGATGGGTCGGCCAGAAGCCGTAGCCAGGCGAGCACGTCGCGGATTTCTGCCCGCTGCAGGAAGGCCGCCTCGCCGACCAGCCGGTGCGGCACGGCACGCTCCTCGAGCGCGACCGCAACCGTCCGCCCCTCGACCGCGGCAGCGGGAACGATCACTAGGATCTCCTCGGGGGACACCCCGTCGCGGGCGATCAGCCGCTCGATCTCGACAGCGACAGCCTGCGCCTGTGCGCGTTCGTTCGCGCAACGCCAGAAGGCGATCTCGCCCGCAGCCGACGGTGCGACCTCCGAAGCGACCCCAGAGGTCACCCCAGGCTGATCCCCAGAAGAACCGAGCACGGCACGAGCAGCCAGCGCCACACGCTCCGGGGAGCGCAGCGATCGCTCGAGCCGCACCACCCTGACCTCGGGTCCATCGAAATCCCCGAGCCGCTCCGCGCCGGCCCCCCTGAATCGAGACAGGGCAGTGCGAGCATCTCCGGCGGCGGTCCAGGAAGAGCCTGCGACGGCGCGGACCAGCCGGAACGCTGCCAGGTCGAGTTCCTGGGCGTCATCGATGATCACGTGCGCGAACGGTGACTGACGAATCTGCGCCATCCGCAGTGCGTCGAGCAGCAGGTTGCCCGCATCACGAACCCCCAGGTCTGCCAGCAGCCGCTCGTGAGTCAAATAGATCTCCGCAAACTCGCGTTCCGGCCCGCCGCCGTTCCGATCAGCCCAGGATCGGTATTCCTCGGCCGAGACCATCTCGGACTTCAGCCGATCGATCCGCCGCACGAAGCTGCCGAGGAGCGAGGTCGCGCTCCCGCCGAAGTCGTGGTGGCTCAGCGGTAGCTCGTCGATCCGCTCTAACAGAAGCGCCAGCCGATCACCGGCAGCGAGCCCGCCGTCGAGCGCATCGTCCAATCCGCCCTGAGCCAAAATCACGGCGGCGAGGTCCACAGGGGTCAGCACGAACAGCTGCTCATACCCCTGATCCAGCCGCTCCTCCAGACGCCGCCGCATCGCGCGGGCGCGAGAGACAGACGGCAGCACGACCGCTACGCGCTCGGGAGTCAGCCCCCCTTCCGAGACCAACCAACAAAAACGAGCCTCCAGAAGGCTCGTCTTTCCGGTGCCCGCGCCACCGGCAACCAGCAGTGGTCCGCCGGTAAAGGTGATGGCCTCATGCCAATCGAGGAGGACGCCCTCAACGCGGTATCCCACGTCTGACAGCATAGGTTGGCAATGAGCTCAACCCGCTCGGCGATCGACGCTGACTGGCTTGGCGCCTGCCGGCGGGCGGCGGCGAGGCTCGAGCGGATGCTCGCACGCTCCCCAAGCACCGAGGAACGCGCCAGAGAGACGGGCTCTCGCGGGAGTGGCGGCGATCGCACGCTGGTGATCGACCAGTCGGCCGAACGGGCGGTGCTCGCCGAGCTCGACGCACTGAGCGCGGAAGGCCATCGCTTCACCGCCTACTCGGAGGAGCAGGGGGAGATCGACTACGGAGATCCGGGTGTGCGCGTGATCATCGATCCGATCGACGGTTCGCTCAACGCCAAGCGCGGACTTCCCCACCATGCGCTGTCGGTGGCCGTCGCCGATGGTAGGACGATGGCCGATGTCGCGTTTGCGTTTGTCCACGACTTCGGCCCAAACGAGGAGTGGTGGGCGCGACGCGGTCAGGGGGCTTGGCTCGACGGCGAGCTCCTCGATGCGACCCTCACCGAGCGCCGCGGCAACGACGGTAGGCTCGAGATCGTGGGGATCGAATCGGCGGATCCGCGCTGGGTGAAGGCGTCGATCGACGGGCTCGAGCAGGCCGCCTATCGGCTCCGTGCTCTGGGGACGATCGCCTCCTCGCTGTGCCAGGTCGCAGCCGCTCGGATGGACGCGATGGTCACCCTGCGCGACTCGCGTGGCGTTGACGCGGCGGCCGGCCAGCTGATCGTGCGCGAGGCCGGCGGGATCGTCAGCTTCCCCCGCTTCGACTCGCCGCTCGGTGCCCCGCTCGACGCCGAGCCGAGCTCACCCGTCATCGCGGCTCGGACCGCCGAGACGTTGAGACTGCTGGAGGGGATTCCAGCGTGATCGATTGGATCCTCGCCGAGCGCATCGCGACGTACGTGGCTGGAAAGGGCGACGCCCGTCCCCCCAACGCTGACCTCGACAAACTCGCACGAGAGTCGGAGGCTCGCGTCACCGCATACACCGGGCTCGAGCCCTCGCGGCCGTTGCCGCCGCCGGAGGGGATCGGCCGGCGTGAGTGGATCTCCTCCAACATCGACTCGATGCGGCTGCTGCTCGACCCGGTGCTCCAGCGCGCCGGGGACGGCCTGGGGCCACTGAAGCCCGCGATGCAGATTGGAGTCGGCCTGCTTCTCTCGACCGAGGTCGGTCTGGTGCTCGGATATCTGGCGCAGCGCGTCCTCGGCCAGTACGAGCTCGTGCTGCTGGACGAGGCGATCGAGGATCGGTCGCCGCGGCTGCTGTTCGTGCTTCCGAACCTTGGTCAGGCGGTCGAGGCCTTCAGCGCCGAGGAGCAGGAGTTCATGACGTGGGTGACGCTTCACGAGGTCACCCACGCGGTGCAGTTCGCCGGCGTTCCGTGGCTGCATCCGCACGTCGCCGGACTGGTGAGGGATCTGCTGCAAAAGGCCGAGGTCAGGATCGACACGCCCCGCAAGCCGCGGATGCCAAGCGCCGACGAGGTTCGCCGGATCGGCCGCGCGCTCCGCGAGGGTGACCTGATCTCGATCGTCACCACCACCTCAGAGCGCGAGACGCTCGACCGCGTGCAGGCGGTGATGGCGGTGATCGAAGGCCACGCCGAACACGTGATGGACGCCGTCGCGCCCGACCTGCTGCCGTCGCTTCCCAAGCTCCGTGAGGCGCTCGACCGGCGACGCAGATCGCAATCCGGCCTCAGCCGACTCCTCGCGAAATTGCTCGGACTCGACCTCAAGCTTCGTCAATACGAGCGCGGTAAGTACTTCTGCGATGAGGTTGTACGCCGTGAAGGCCGGGACGCGCTGCGCCACGTGTTTTCCAGCCCCTGCGGCACTCCCGACGCTCGAGGAGCTCGAAAACCCGACGGCCTGGATCAGGCGCAGCTTTCAGCGGTCGAGCGCGTAGACGTGCCACTCATCGGGCACGCCTCTCAAGCGATGCGAGCCGCGATCGGAGAACCGCAGACCCGAGCCGACGACGAGGTCCTTGACCGTGCTCGAGGCAAGCACCTCGCCCGCCTCGGCCTGCTCCATCACGCGAGCTCCGATATGCACCGCGATTCCGGCCACGTCGCTGCCCACGAGCTCGCATTCGCCGGTGTGCAGCCCGGCGCGAACGTCCAGGCCGAGCGGATCAAGCGAATCGACGATCCCGGCGGCGCACTGGACTGCCCGAGCGGGGCCATCGAACGTAGCCAGAAACCCGTCACCAATCGACTTGATCTCGTTGCCCCGCCAGCGCTCGATCTCATCGCGCACGATCGTGTTGTGCTGGTCCAGGAGCTCGCGCCACCGCTCGTCTCCAAGCCGCGCAGCGTGGTCGGTCGAGCCGACGATGTCGGTGAACAGCACCGTCGCGAGCACACGGTCGACGTCCTGGTGTGAGGGCCGGCGCCCACTGAGGAATTCCTCGATGTCGTCGAGCCGGCTCGGATCGGTCCAGCCGTAGGCATCCTCGCCCTCGTGCTCAATGAACTTCGCACCGGGGATCAGCGAAGCCACCTCACGGCCGAGCGCGATTGGCACCAGGCGGTCGCCGCGGGCGTGCGTCACGAGCGTCGGCGCCTGGATCGTGGGCAGCACCGATGACAGATCTGTCTGAAGGATCATGTCGAGCAGCTGCCGGGCCATTCCCGGGCTGACCGCGGAGCGCTGCATCCGCGCCCACCACCGTTCAAACGCACGGTTGCCGGCCTGGCTTGGCGCGTAGAGCTCCATCAGCGACCCATCGCCCCAGTGATGCTCGATTGCGTCTAGGAACTGCTCGCGAAGGTCCGACGTCAGCGTTGCGGGGCCGCGCGGAGCCACCCCGGAGAGCACGAGCGCGGTGATCCGGTCCGGGTAGGTGGCGGCGAAAAGCGCAGAGAGCCCGAGGTCGCTGGCCCCCCATAGCGCCGTACGCGAAATCCCCGCAGCACCGAGCACCGCGCTGAGGTCGTCCATCTGCTGCTCCAGCGTCGGCGGGCTCGAAACGGGATCGGATAGCCCGGTGCCGCGGCGGTCGAATAGCACCAGCCGGGAGAATGAGGCGAGGCGCTCGTAGCTGCGCGCGGTTCCAGGCTCATCCCACATCAGCTCCAGGTGCGATGACGGTCCGGCGATCACGACAAGGTCCAGCGGACCCTCGCCCAGCACCTGATAGGCGATGCTCGCGTCGCCGCTGTGGGCGTAATGCGTGGGCGGAGGGATCACGGCGCCTCAACACGGAATGTAACCAACCGAGATAGCCGGTTTACAAACACATGTTCGGTGGTTATTCTCTCACCGAACGAGCTTAGAACTAACATCCTTAGTCCTACGGCAGCGGAGAAGACCTAGAGCATGGCTACTAGCACCAGCAGAACCAGCGGCGCGCGCAAGACGGGCGCCACGCGCAAGACCAGCGCGACCCGGCGCAGCACGGCGGCGCGCCGGCGCACCACGCAGACGACCACCTCGACCCAACCGAGAACACCTGTGGAGCAGGCGCAGGTCATCGCCGAGCGCGTTGTGCTTGTGCCGGTTGGCGCGAGCCTCCTCGTCCGGGACAACCTCGTCTCGAGCGTCAAGGGCCTTGCGACCAAATACAGCACGCGGGCGAACCTCGAGCGCGAGCTGAAGCGCTACGAGCGCCGCGGCGCCAGCGCCCGGAATCGCTTCGAGCGCCAGGTCAGGCGCGCCCGGAATCGTTTTGAGCGGCAGCTGCGTCAGCGTCGCACCCGTGTCGAGCGGGGCGTCCGGCAGAACCGTCGCCGTCTGGAGCGTGAGGTTCGCGCAGTGCGCAAGGACCTCCAGCGCCAGTCGAACGTCGTCACGACGCGCTTCGAGCGCCTCGTGAACGAGACCCAGGGACGCCTGAACTCGGCTTCCTGACCGACTTCACCCGCGCTGGCGCCGAGGAGACGCTCAGCAGTGGGAAGGGTTCGCCGGCCTCATAACCTCGCCGGCGAATGCAGCACCCTCTCCTCCCTCAACCGCCGGGGTGCCACGGAAGTGGCACCCCGTCGGTCTTTAAACGCCGTCTGCCAGAATCAAAAACATGCCCACCAGAGACCAGGTACTTACCGCGCTACGCAACGTGATCGACCCCGAGCTACGGCGCGACATCGTCGAACTCGAGATGGTGCGCTCGATCGACATCAACCCCAATGGCGTCATCGACGTGATGGTCTCGCTGACAACGCCTGGTTGTCCGATCCGCTCCCATTTCCAAGCCGGGGTCGCAAGCGCGGTCGCCGAGCTACGAGGGCGTGAGCCACGTCAACGTCTCCTTCGACGTCCTGTCCGACGACGAAAAACAAGCGCTCGGCCGGAAGCTCGGCCGCGGCTCACTGCCCGAGGGCGCCCTCGCCCAGGTGAGCAATGTGGTCTGCATCGGCTCGGGCAAGGGGGGCGTGGGCAAGTCGAGCGTCACGGCCAACGTGGCGGCCGCACTCGCGGCGGAGGGCAAGCGCGTCGGCGTGCTCGACGCGGATGTCTGGGGCTATTCGCAGCCGCGGATGCTCGGCCTCGGCGCCGAGCGGCCGAAGGTCAGCGCCGAGCGCAAGCTGATCCCGCTCACCGCGCATGACGGCATCAGCGTGATGTCGATCGGATTCTTCGTTGAGCAGGACGCCGCCGTCGTATGGCGGGGCCCGATGCTCCACAAGGCGCTCCAGCAGTTCCTCGAGGATGTCGAGTGGGGCCAGCTCGACTACCTGCTGATCGACCTGCCCCCTGGAACCGGCGACGTCTCCATGACGCTCGCCCAGTTGCTGCCGCAGGCCAAGTTCCTGATCGTGACCACTCCGCAGGCGGTGGCGCAGAAGGTGGCGCGCCGCTCGGCCGAGATGGCGAGCAAGCTAAAGCTCGAGATCGCGGGGGTGATCGAGAACATGTCGGGCCCGATCTTCGGCGAAGGCGGTGGAGCGCTGCTGGCCGAGGAGCTCGACGTGCCGCTGCTCGCCAGCATCCCCCTGTCGGTGGCCCTGCGCGAGCAGTCGGACGCCGGCTTGCCGCTCGTCCTCAACGATCCCGATGATCCTGCGGCCCAGGCACTCCGTTACGCGGCGCACGGGTTGATCGCGCTCTCGCCGGTGGAGCTGCCCGTGATGCAGGCGCCGGCGCCCGCCGCGAGCCCCAAGCCGGCGGGCATGTCGCTGCCGATGGCCTAGGTATGGAAGTTAACCCGAATTATTGGGGTTAACGCCCAACTTCCTGGCGACCTTAGGCCCGCCGCGCGCCGAGCGCGTCGACGTCGACGGTCCCGGACGCCACGCTGACAACCATCGTGTGCCGCCCGTTCCGCCGGAAGCGGTGGGAGAAGAGGACCTGCCGCGCCTGACCGTGGCCGTGGACCCGGACCCGCCAGCGGTGCCCGTCGATCCGCACGAGCAGCACTCCACCGTGGCGCAACCGCGGCCCGATCACGGCAAACACCATCCCGTAGCCCCGCCACCGCATCGTCGCACCCGCCGACCCCTGCGCGAGGCTCCCGAGGTAGTCACTGCGCGCGGAACGCTCGTGCCAGCCGCCTGAGCGATGAACCGCGTGGCTGCGGTCATCGACCGGGATTCCCGCGACGCCCTGGGCAACACTTGTCTGGCCGGCCGCGTCAACGACCGTCACCTTGACCGTGTACGTGTCCCCAGCCCGCCCTCGAAGAGTCGTAGCCGTCCGCCTGAACTTCCGGCGCAGCGTCCGCCACTTCCGCGTCCCCGCCTTGCGGTACATCACGACGTAATGCGAGATCGGCGCCGCGCCGGGCTTCGCCCGCCACGCGAGGCGAATCACCTTGCTCGTGCTCTGTGTGCTGGCCCACGCGTACATGATCAGCCGCACGCGCGGCTTCCCCGAGCCGGGCACCGCGATCGGCGGCCCGCACTTGGCGCCATCTCTTCCGAGCACCGCCGTCGGCCCAACGTTGCCGGCGCCGTCAACCGCTCGGACCCCAAGGCACACACCCACTCCCGTCGGCAGCTTCATCGTCACGGTCTTGCCGCCGGCGACCGCTGCCGGGACCCCACTCAGGGGCGTCAGCGAAGGAACCTCAGCGGCGGTGAACGCGCCCGGCGCCGACACCACCTCATACCGCACCGGCTTTCCGCACATCAGGTCGTTGCCCGGGGAGACGAACGACAGCTTGCCGCCAGAGACGGAAACCGACAGCGGCGCCCCCGGCGGCACCGCGTCACGCGTGTAGTCGCCGGAGTTCGCGATGTCGTGGTGCCAGTTCGGCCATGACGAAGGCGAGCATGCCGATGCCGGGGTCGAATACACCGACAGGGTCCCGGAGCGAGTGACGGTGACCACGTCCTTCTTGGCCGACCCCTGGTAGTCGAGCGTCCCGAACGAGCCGAGCGTCGGCGTCGCGACGAGCCAGTCGCCGGAGAGCTTCGGCCACGCCGAGCTCGCGGGCTGGCCCGAGGATCCGAATGCCTCGACATCGAGCGACGCCGTCCCGCCGAGCACCTCCTGCGCCGGTGCGCCGCCGGTGATGTCACCCACCGTCTCGCCCGTCAGGAAGCCGAGGTCGTTGACGACGGCCGGGTAGCCCGTCGCGAACTGACCAGAGCCAGGGTTCCAGCCGAGGATGAAGTCCTGTCCGCCGCGCTGCTCCCCGTTGACAGCGACGTCGAGTGCGCGCACGGCGCCCGCGCCCTGGTCGAACAGCGAGATCGTGCTGCCGTCGAGCGTCCCGAACGCCGGATAGCCAACCGCCGCGAACGCGGGATGATCGACGCCGCTGCCGTCGTCGATCGCGAGCGTGTTGTATTTGCCGCCCGAGCTGCCGTAGCACGAGCTGCCGTTGGGGTTCAGCACGTATGCGGGGCCGGCGTCCGGTGAGACGCCGACTTTCATCCCAGCGCCACCACTCGAGCAGCTCACCGGCGCGACGACAGGCGAGCCATTGATCCCCTCGCCGACGTCGGGGAGCAGCCCCTCGTCGATGATCCCGATCTTGACCGGCCAGCCCGACGCGATCGCCGACGATTTACACGAACCGCCGGTGCAGGTCATGGTCCCCCCGGAGGCCTTGATCGCGTACATGCGCCCGTTAGCGAACGACAGGATCCCGGTGGCGCCGATCGCGCCCAAGGAGGTATCCGAGGCATTGATCGCGCCCTCATCGCCGGCATTAACCGTGTATTCCTCGTTCGAGCCCACGTAGATCACCGGCGGCTTGTTCGGGCCATCGGTGTATGCGACAGCGGGGGTGTCGATCAGCTTGCCCTGGTCCTCCGAGATGCCCGGGTTAGCGATCGCCTTCGAAGTCGAGAACGCCAGATGGTCGGTTGTCGGATCGATGCCCGTCAGCTTGTCGGGATCGGCGATCAGCACCGGGAAGCCCGATACTGGGTGACCGCTCGGCTCCCACGCGTAGAGGTGGCGATCCTCGCCGGCGACGATGATGTCGAGCGGACCCGTCGGCCCCGACAGCCTCGCCAGCACAGGGCCTGTGACGAACCCGGCCTCGACGCGATCGCGGGGACCGTGACGGACGTTGTCCAGAGCACCGGTTGGATTGCTCGGGTAGTCGAGCGGCGCGCCTGAGAACTTCGGGTTCGAGTGCGCATAGAAGACGAGCTGGCCCTGTCCGTTCCACGCGTATACGTCGCCGCCCATGTCGTCGGCGACGACGTCCATCGAACCATCGCCGAACAGGTCGCCCGCCGCGAGCCCGCCGAGGATCGCGTTGTAGTGGCCGGTGCCAACCTCGTTGTAAGCCTGCTCACCTGCGTGCGATGGCAGCGCCAGTGTGTGCACCGGCCAGCCGGGCGCCTCGCTGCCGTCGGGGCGGTAGGCGTGGATCCAGCCGTCGGAGTTGGCGACGATCAGGTCGTTGCGATCGGAGTGCTCCAAATCAACAAGGATCGGGCTCGAGTCGCCGTCGGAGTACAGCTGCTTCGGCCAGCCCGCGAGCATCTCCGAGTCGCGGTGCAGGAAGAGCTGCCGGCGGTCCTCGCCCGTCATCGCGACAGGCGCGCCGGAGGCGGTCGAGACGACGATCCGCACCGTGAACCCGTAGGGGCTGGTGTTGGGCCGCCCGAACTGGTCCTGGGGGATCCCACCGTTCTCGTTACCGGTAAATGACCCGGGGTTGCCCGGCGGGAACAGCGACTTCAGGTTCGAGATGCTGACCGACGCCAGCAGCCCCGAGTAGGCGGCCGAGTGCACCGTCGAGCCGTCGCAGTAAGACGACGGGATCTGGTGAAAGTCGCCGGCGTTGTTGGGCTGCACGCCGGGCGCGATATCGACCTGGCACTTATACGACCCGCGGGAGGACACCGCCCCGTTCAGATCGAAGCTCGACTGCGATGGGTCGATCTGGGTGAACCAGTCCGGCGAGGTGATGTCGGCCTGCGGCGGGATGTGCCCTGCGGCGGCCGCTGCGACCGGCTTGTAGGCGTTCAGACGGCCATAGCCGTAGAACTCGTCCCACCCCTTGCGCGCCGGATATTGGTAGGTGTCGGGCCCGATCAGTCCGCCCGGCTGCGTGGGGTCGAGCGGGTTGAACGTCGTGTTCGAGTTCGGGTCGGTGCACGTCGGCGTCGGCGCGGAGGCGCACGAGGTCTCGGGCTGCGAGGCGAAGTTGACGTCGTCGGCCTGCCCGAGGCCCTGATCCCCCGGGGCAGTTCCGGTGCTGGCACTGCCCTGGCCTGCGGTCGTGTCGCCGGCGATGTTGCCCGACGCCAGCAGCTGGCGAACCTCGTTCGGGGTGACGATGCACGGCGTGCCGTCAGGCCGCGTGCACCCGGAAGCGGGCGTGATCAGCCCGTCGTGGAGGGCGTTCTCTGCGGCGCTGTAGACAAGCCCGGTGACGCCCGAGCTCTTCCCGGTCGATTCCGAAGAGCACGACGACCCCTCGACCGCGAGATCGATGCGGGAGCCAAAATTTGTACAGCCATTGAGCTGGAGATAGGAGGACCCCGTCGCGTTGACCGGGCCGATGCTCTCCTCGGGGGAGTTGACCGAGTTGACGACGATCGTGTCCGGCAATGAGCCTGGCTGGTTGTGGTGCTCGGCCTCCTCGTCAGCGGCGGAGGCGATCACCGTGGTGCCGTGCTGGTAGGCGTACTCGATCGCCTGGCGCGCGAAGTAGGGGGCGTTGTAGGTGCCGAGCGCCTCCTGGATCACGTCCGCGTTTTGGTCGGTCGCATACAGCACCGCCTGGGCGAAGCGGTTGGCGTCGGCGACGAACGATTCGCCGACCCGCAGCGGCATGATCATGCAGTTGGGGCAGGTGCCGACGGTGCTGCCGGTGTCGGCCTCCGCGGTCGAGTCGCGCGCCTCGCCCGAGCCGTGGCCGTACTGGACGTCGTCGTAGGGATCGTTGTTGTTGTCGACGTAGTTCCAGCCGGCGATGTCGTTGACGTAGCCGTTGTGGTCGTGGTCGACGCCGTCGGAGAACGCGAGGATCAGGTCCTCGGGGGTGAGCACACCGGAAGGCCCGTGCCGACGTGGACTCGACATCGCGCCCGCGACGCGCGAGTCGCACGCCCAGTCGAGCACGTTCACGACCCCGTCGCCAATGATGTCGTAGTCGCCGCCGACCTCATTCCCGTGGCCGTCCGGGTAGTAGTTGCCAAGCCGGTTGTAGTCCCCTCCGGTGGGATTGGCCAAGGTCGCGCAGGTCTTGCCACCCGGCAGCGGCGCGAGCGGGGTCGAGAGATCGTGTCGCGGAGCGGGGAGCTCACCTGTGTTCAGCCAGACCTTGTCGGCCTCGTTGGCCATGACACCGGGGTCGTTCCACTTGATGCCGCTGTCGAGCACGGCGATGTGAACGTCGGGGTTGCCGGTCGACACCTCGAAAGCCGTCTGTACCGGGCCCGAGGCGCACGAGCCAGCCGGTTGGGTCGCGTCCGCGTCGACGAGGCTGATCCCGCGGATCCCGCAGAGCTGGTCGGACTGCTGGTTGTTCAGCGTCTCGCCCGTGCTCGTGTCAGGAGTGCCGGTGAGCTCCCAATCGCCCGAGTCCGAGAAGTTCGACGGGGTCGTGCCGGGCGCGAGCTTGTAGCTCGACGACGCCGGCTGATTGACGCCCCCGGGGTAGGGCAGCTCCGGCTGCGCGACCGCCGGGGACGCGCAGATCATCAGTCCTGCCGCCAGTGCCAGCGCGCGTCTAAGCCTCAACCTCCGCAACGCACCCTAATCTAGCTGTTCGGGGTGGCGCATGCGCCACCCCGGGGATCGGCGCATGCGCCGATCCCACCGGCCGGTGCATGCACCGGCCGGGGCCTGGCCGCATGCGGCCAGGCCTACTTCTTTACGTAGTAGTCCGCGTTGACCTGGGTGTACTTCGTCCACTCGTCCGGGAGCTGGTCCTCGGCGAAGCATGCATCCACCGGGCAGGCCTCGACGCAGGCGTCGCAGTCGATGCACTCCTCCGGGTCGATGTAGAGCATCTCGACGTTGTCGTAGTCGGGCTCGTCGGGGGTGGGATGGATGCAATCCACCGGACACACCTCGACGCACGAGTTGTCCTTGGTCCCGATGCAGGGTTCAGCAATGACGTAGGCCATAGGTCGGGCCATTTTACGTACGCTCAGCCTTGATGCTCCTGCTCACCGGCGCCACCGGCACGATTGGCCTGCCGCTGCTGCGGCGCCTGACGGCCAACCGCACCCCTGTCCGGTGTCTCGTCCGCGATCCCCGGCGCCTGGGCGCCGAGCGTGTCCGGGTGCAGATCGCGCTCGGCGATTTATCGGATCACCTCAGCTTCCGCCACGCGCTGCGCGGGGTCGACACCGTCGTCCACCTTGCATCGGTGATCCGCGACCAGCCGCAGGGCTCGATCGAGGAGCTCGCGGGGGTCGCCACCTGGAGGCTCGTCCGCGCCGCCGAACGGGCGGGGGTGAAGCACTTCGTGTTCTTCTCAGCGCTCGGCGCCTCGACCCGAAGCCCAGCGCGCCTGATGCGCGCCAAGGCCGTCGCAGAGCGGGCCGTGGTGGAGTCCTCTCTCGCGCACACGGTGTTCGCGCCATCGATCGTCTATTCGCCGAGCGATCCCTATCTGCGGCTGCTGGAGCGGATGTCGCTGCTGCCGGTGATGCCGATCCCCGGCTCCGGCCGCGCGCCGTTTCAGCCGATCTGGGCCGAGGACGTAGCCGACTGTGTGATGCGTGCGCTCGAGAATTCGGCCGAGGACGCCCGCTACGAGCTCGCGGGACCGGAGACGCTCACACACGAGGACATCGTCGAGATCGCGCTGCGTTCGTTTCACCGACATCGGCGGGTGGCGCATGTGCCCACGCGACTTGTCCGCCGGATGCTGCGCTCAATCGAGCTGTTGATGGGCCCCACGGCATTCGCCACCTGGGACGAGGCGGAACTGCTCGAGGTGCCGATGACCACGCGCCACGGCACGGCCGACGCCGAGCGGCTAGGCGTCGTGCCCCGCTCGATGCGCGCCGTGCTCGGGGTCGGGTAGTCGGTCCGACCAGGGAAGCGCCTGTTCGAGCTGCCCAGCGAGCCCGAGCAGCACGTGCTCGGAGGCGGGGCCGGCAGCGAGCTGAACCGCCGTGGGGAGGCTGTCGTCGCCATGGTAGAGCGGCACTGAGATCGCTGGCAGCCCGCTGGCGTTGAAGATCGCGGTGAACGGAGTGAACTCGCTCGAGCGACGGTAGTGGGCCCAGGGATCGTCGCCCGTGCCGTTGATCTGGCCGATCGGAACTGGTCGCTGGGCGAGCGCCGGCATCAGCACCGCGTCGAGCGGCTCGATCCAGCCGACGATCGTGCGGGCCGCCCGCTCGAGCCGGGTGAGCGACGCCTGGAAGTCAACCGAGCTGACCTCGAGCGCGTGCCGCCAAAGCGTCCAGGTCAGCGGCTCGACGTCCGTCTCGGTCGGCTCGCGCCCGGCGATACGGCCTCCCGCAAACGTTGCCATCGAGACCATCGGTCCGAACGCGCGGGTGAAGTCGGGAAGCAGGTCCATCCCCGTCCACGGAGCGGAAACCTCGTGAAGCTCGTGCCCCAGCGAGCTGAGGAGCTCGGCGGCGTCGCGCACCGCCTGGGCACAGACCGGGTCCACGGCGACGCCTGCCAGCCCCGGCTCCAGCGTTACGCCGATCTTCAGGCGGTCGGGAGTCGCTAGCTCGGCGTAGGGCGTGGTCGGCGGCGGTGCCCAGTTCGCGTCACCTTGCTCGTAGCCCGCGAGCACGTCGAGCGCGGCGGCGGTGTCGGCGGTAGTGCGGGTCAGCACCCCGTCGGTTGACAGAAAGCTCTGGCCGAGCTCGGGCCCTTGCGAAATCCTCCCACGCGCGGGTTTGAGCCCCACCAGCCCGCAGCAGGCCGCGGGGATCCTGATCGAGCCGCCGCCGTCGCTGCCATGGGCGATCGGGACCATGCCGGCTGCCACCGCCGCCGCCGATCCGCCGCTCGAGCCGCCGGGCGTGCGATCGAGCGACCAGGGGTTGCGGGTCGGCCCGTTTCGGCGCGACTCGGTCGTGGGGAGGATCGCCATCTCTGGCAGCGCGGTCTTGCCGACGATCACGAAGCCCGCATCGCGCAGCCGCCTGACCGCGAATGAGTCGTATGGCGGGACCAGGTTTCCGAACAGGTCGCTGCACATCGTGAGGGGCATGTCCGCGACGGGCTTGTTGTCCTTGATCGCGATCGGGACGCCGGCGAACGGACGCGGATCGCCGGGCTTGATCGCGGACGCGGCCTTGAGCGCAGACTCGTGTGCGACGTGGGTGAAGGCGTTGACGTGCGGCTGAGCTCGTCGATGCGTTGAAGCGACGCCGACACGAGCTCGACCCCGCTGAGCTCGCCGGCGCGGATCAGCCCCGCGAGCTCGACCGCCGGTCTGTGGAGAAGGTCAGCGATTGGCGAACAGTACCCTTGCGTGCATGAGCGCCACTGCCGAAGTTCAATCGGGCCTCGAGGGCGTAGTCGCCTTTGCCACCGAGATCGCCGAACCTGATCGGGCGGGAGGAGCGCTTCGCTATCGCGGGGTCGACATCGAGGAGCTGGTCGGAAACGTGCCTTTCGGGCAGGTATGGGGCCTGCTCGTCGATGGGACGCTGCTCCCCGGGATGCTGCCCGCCGAGCCGCATCCGCTGTCCGTCCGCTCGGGCGATCCGCGGGTGGACGTGCAGGCGGCGCTGGCGATGCTCGGGCCTCAGTGGGGGTTCGGCCAGCTGATCGACATCTCCGACGAGGAGGCCCGCGATAACCTCGCCCGCGCGTCGGTGATGGCGCTGTCGTTCGTCGCGCAGTCCGCGCGGGGAATCGGCAAGCCGCCGATCCCGCAGAAGGAGGTCGATAAGGCAACGTCGATTGCCGAACGATTCCTGATCCGCTGGCGCGGCGAAGCCGACCCCAAGCATGTGGAGGCGATCAACGCCTATTGGATCTCCGCCGCGGAGCACGGAATGAATGCCTCGACGTTCACAGCAAGAGTGGTCGCGTCGACGGGCGCCGACGTCGCCGCCGCGCTCTCCGCGGCGGTCGGCGCCCTGTCCGGCCCACTCCACGGCGGTGCACCGTCGCGCGTGCTGAAGATGCTCGACGACGTCGCTGCCACCGGCGATGCCGAGCGCTATGTCAAGGACCTGCTGGACCGCGGCGAACGGCTGATGGGCTTCGGGCACCGGATCTATCGCGCCGAGGATCCGCGCGCTCGGGTGCTACGCGAGACCTCGCGCAAGCTCGGCTCACCCCGGGTTGAAGTGGCCGAGGCGCTCGAGGAAGCGGCGCTGGCCGAGCTCCAGGTCCGCTATCCCGACCGCGTGCTGGCGACGAACGTTGAGTTCTGGTCGGCGGTGGTGCTCGACTTCGCCAGGGTCCCGCCCGAGCTGTTCACTTCGATGTTCACGTGCGCGCGCACGGCGGGGTGGTCGGCCCACATCCTCGAGCAGAAGCGCGAGGGACGCCTGATCCGCCCGACGGCGAAATACGTCGGACCGGGACCGCGGTCGCTGTCAGAATTGCAGGCCTGACTCGGCAGCTTGACCCGGAGGCGCTAGGCGACCACATCGACCGGCTGTATCGAGCCGCGTGGGGCCTCTGTGGCTCGCGCCAGGAGGCCGAGGACCTGGTCCAGGAGACCTTCGCCCGGGTGCTGCAAAAGCCGCGGCTGCTGCATTCGGAGGATGACCTCGGCTACCTGCTGCGGGTCCTGCGCAACACCTTCTTCTCCGCACGGCGGGCGGCGGCGCGGCGCCCGCAGACGGCGCCGTTGCCCGACGACCTCGACCTGATCGAGGACCGCAGCGCTGTCTCCCCCGAATCGCGGATCGAGAACGCTGAGCTGTTCACGGCGATCGCGGCGCTCCCCGACGATTTCCGCGACGCGCTGGTTGCGATCGATGTGGTCGGGCTCTCCTACCGCGAGGCCGCGCGGATGCTGCGAGTGCGGGAGGCGACGATCACTACACGGCTGCATCGCGCCCGCCAGCGCGTTGCAAGCTCGCTGATCAGCGAATCTCCCCCGGGACCTTCCACGCCGCCAGCTCCTGCAGCACGGCAGGATTGACGCCGCTGCCCGATAGCACACAGGTGTGCCCCGCGCGTCGCCAGGTGACGACGACGCGGCCGGCCAGATCCAGCGTGCGCAGCTCCGTTCCGTTGAGCATCTTCGTGCTTGCGGCGGGCTCCTTCAGCGCCGGGGCGGCGACGATCGTGTAGGCGATCTGCGCGCCGTGCCAGGCGTAGTACACGGTTGCGGCCTCGCGCCCGTCGATCCGGTCACTCCGCTGACCTACCGCGCGCCAGTGGAACTGCGTCGCCCAGTTGGGAAAGTAGACGTCCTCGACGTCGCGGCCGAGCTTGACGTTCGGCGCGGACGAGTCGGCGGCCGGCGCGGGCGACGAGGGCCCGTTCAGGGCGAGTGCCGCGGCCTGGCTGACCGACGGCGAGCCGGGGCTGCCGCCCGGCAGCACCAGCGCCAACGCGAGCGCGGCCGCCGCCAGCGCGCCAGCTAGCGCGCCGCCGTAACGGACCCGCTGCCGGCCCGCTCGCGCGGGGCTCGGACGCATCGCCTCGATTCGCGCACGCAGGGCTTCGGGCGCTCGCACGCTCGCGTGTGTCTCGTGGATGCGCTCGACGATCTGGCGCTCGCGCTCTGTAAGGGGTTCGTTCTCTCTGCGCATGGCTTTCCTTGAGCTTAACGACGTCGCGGTAGGGCGAAATCTTCCCGGTTGCACCGGCTGGGGGATTATGAGAGGGTGGCTGCGTGGGTTGTGTGGGGTCAATGAGACTCCGGCTTTTGGGGCTGGTTTCGGTCGTTTTGCTCGTGGTCGGTTGGGCTGCAGCAAGCGCGCATGCGGCGACGCTGACCGTCACCTCGACCGCGGACTCTGGACCCGGCAGCCTCCGGGCGACGATCGCCTCGGCGAGCGCCGGTGACACGGTGATGTTGCCGGCGAACAACTCGCACTATCAGGTCACCTCCGGCGAAATCCCGATCTCGGTCGCGCCGCTCACGATTCAGGGCGCGAGCGCGAGTTCGTCGGTGATCGATGCCTCAGGCGGCTCGAGCCGCGTGTTCCACGTGATGGCGTCGCCGGCGTCGAGCCAGACGATCTCGTTCCAGGGGGTCACAATCACGGGGGGCAACGCGACCGTCAGCAGCGGTTGCTGTGCGGGCGGCGGGGCGATCATGGTGGACTTCGTGTCGAGCTCGGTTGCCGTGAACCTGTCGCTCACCAACACCACGGTGACCGGGAACAGCGCGACGATCTCATCCACGTCCGGCGATACGGGCGGCGGCGGCATCTACAACAACGGCGGGAGCGTCACGCTCACCGGTAGCACCGTGAGCCACAACACCCTCACGATCATGAGCAACGGCAGCTGCTGTGAGGGCGGCGGGGGCATCTACGACGACTACAGCGCGGTCACGCTCTCAGGCAGCGCGGTAACGCAGAACTCCGCGACGGTGACCAGCTCGAAATGCTGCAACGGCGGGGGCGGCGTCTACGGCGATGGAGCGAACGGCATCTCTCCGATGATGATCACCGGGAGCCAGGTGTCGGACAACAGCTTCACGCTGAACGGAGGCTCGACCGACGCCGCCAGCGGATGTTGCTCGGGGGGCGGCGGCCTCTACCAGGACACCAACAGCACCACCTCGATCCTCAACAGCACACTGGACGGCAACAGCGCCACGATCAACGACGGCGAATGCTGCCACGGCGGCGGGGCGATCTATATGGACGTGACCAGCTCGGACCATATCCCGCTGATCATCAACGGAAGCTCCCAGAGCAACAACACCGCCACCGTCAACGGGCCGTCAGGCGCGAACTCCAACACGCACTGCTGCTCCGGTGGGGGAGCCGACGCCGTTTTCGGTCCCGAGAGCCTCACCAACAGCACCGTTGAGCAAAACACCTCTTCGGTCAACGCCGGGGACTGCTGCCACGGCGGCGGCGGAGTGAACATCGATGCCAAAGATGGGGTGACGGTGCTCGACAGCAACATTAGCCAGAACACCTCCGACGTCGCCCCGGTCTCCGGGTCAACGGGCGATTCGGGAGGAGGAGGTGTGTACGAGGACACCGCCGCCCAAGCACGTACACGAACTCGACCCTGTCCGGAAACAGCACGAACGCGTCGAGCGCGAGCGTCCCGCAGGGCGGCGGGGGGATCTACGCCGGCGCCGTCAACTCAACTGCACCGGATGTGCTGGCGAATGTGACGCTGAGCGGAAACACGGCCAGCTCGGGAGATGCCGGGGGAATTCTCGCCGAGAGCGCAGTGGTCGACTTCAAGGACTCGATCGTCGCGCTGAACACGGCCTCTGCTGACAGCAACTGCTTCATGTTCAAAGATCCGATGTTCAACGCCCCCGCCCTTACCTCGCTTGGGTACAACCTGACCGATTCGCCCGATACCTGCAGCTTTACGGCGACGGGCGACAAAATCGTGCCGCCGAGCTCGGTCGGGCTCGGGCCGCTCGCCAACAACGGGGGCCCGACGGAGACCCGCGCGCTGCTCGCTGGTAGTCCGGCGATCGATGGCGGCAATCCGGGTGGCTGCACCGATCCATCCGGTGCGCCATTGACGACCGATCAGCGCGGGGAGCCGCGGCCAGCCGGTGCGCATTGCGACATCGGCGCATTCGAGTTCCAGCCCTCGAAGCCAAGCCCTCCGTCGTGCAGCCTGCAGGCCGCGAGCAACAAGGTGCTCGTCAAGAAGCCCAAGGGTAAGAAGCACAAGCAAGCGAAGATCGGGGTGCTGACGCTCACCGCCGCCTGCAACCAGTCGGCCACGCTGACGCTGTCAGGCAAGCTCACCGAGCAGCGCAACAAGCATCACACGAAGCACTTCAACTTCGGCACGCATACCTACATGATCACCGGCGGTAAAACACTCACGATCACCCTCAAGCTGCCGGGTGGCGCGGTCAAAGCGCTGGCGAAGCACAAGAAGGAGTCCGCCGCCCTGACGCTGGCGGTGAGCAACGGCAACGGCATCAACACCAGCAACCTGAAGATCTCAAAGCTCAAGCCGCGTACCCTCTAGTTGCCCGCGTTGCCGGACGGTCGATGCGAACTCGGCGTGCTCGCCTTCGGCGACTCGATCACCAACGGCGGTGGCGAGCTGCAGTGGGGGGTGGCGCTCCAGTCCTGGGCGTTGTGGGTGGCGAGGGGACTGGGCATGGCGTACACCGGCTGGGCTGCTGACGGGGCGACCGTCAACGAAGTTGTCGACCGCCAGATCCCGGCTTTCCTGGGCGCGACCGCGAATCCAGATGCCCGGTATGACCTCGGCTGTCTCTACATCGGCGTCAACGACGTGCGAGCGCTCGACTTCGACGCGGGCGCGTTCGCGCCCCGCTTTCGGGAAGCGCTCTCGTTTCTGGCCGCTCGCTGCGACCGGGTGCTGACCGCGACCGTGCCGCTCGACCTTGGCCGGCCGAGAGCGGGTGCGAAGGTAGCGAGCGTGAACGAGGCGATCGAGCGGGCGGCCTCGGAGCTAGGGAGCGTTGTCCTCGATCTCACGGCTTTGGCGCGCGCAACCTCGTGATGGCCGACCAGGTGCACCCCACGGCCTTCGGGCAGATCTTCATCGCCGAGCGGGCGCTCGATCTGCTCGAGCGTGACGGCATGCGGATCGCGGTGCGCCCGTCGTCGCTGATCGTTTACGAGACGACATGGATCGGGCGCCTGCGAGGCGATTGCAGCTACGTCTATCGACGGTTGAAGGTCTTGTTCAAGGCGCTGCTGGCAGGCGCCTAGCATCCTCGGTCGCAGCCCGCAGACGCCTGGCGAGCGCCGGAGTTAGAGCGCCGGGTTGCAGCTGCCAGCGCCAGTTCCCCGACGCACGGGACGGCACGTTCATCCGCGCCTCGCTGCCGAGGCCGAGGACATCCTGGGCCTGCATCATCGCCACGCGTGCGGGAGAGCTCAGAGCCAGGCGGATCAGGCCCCACCACGGCTCGCGCTCGGTGATCCCGGACTGAGTGAGCTCCTCCCGGACGAGCTGGCGGCGCGGCTCGTCGAGCGACTCGTACCACCCACGCGCTGTGTCGTGGTCGTGCGTACCGGTGTAGACGAACCGGTCAACTTGGTGACGTTCCAGCCGGTGGGGGCTGTGCGCGTCGCGAGGGTCGAACGCAAACTGGAGCACGAGCATCCCCGGGAATCCGAGTGCGTCACGCAGACGCTCGACCGGACGGGTGATCACACCGAGATCCTCGGCGAGGAGCGGGAGCTCCTGGTCGAGCGCACGAGTTGCCGCGTCGAACACGGCGCGACCCGGTCCGCGCCGCCAGCGCCCGCCGATCGCGCTGCGTGCGCCGTCGGGCACGGCCCAATACGCGACGAAGCCGCGGAAGTGATCGAGCCGCGCGAAATCGAATAGCGACAGCGTCCGCCTGAAGCGCTCCACCCACCAGCGATATCCTCCGGCGACGCATCGCGGGCCAGTCGTACAGCGGATTGCCCCACAGCTGTCCGGTGCGGGCGTAGTCGTCGGGCGGGGCGCCCGCCACGAAGCCAGGCTGAAACAGCTCGGAATGCGCCCGATGGTCGACGCTGCTCGGCGCGACGTAGATCGGAACGTCGCCGATGATGCTGACGCCGCTTTGCCCGGCGTAGCGGCGCAGCGCGCGCCACTCGCGGTCAAAGCGGACCTGGTCGGCGAGCGCCCCCCGGCGGCTGAAGTGTTCCCAGTCGATGGCCCAGAATGCCTCGCGTTCGCGGAACTCGATCAGCTCTTCGCGGCGCACGGGGCGCCTACGCGCCTGCTGGCCGAGCAGCCCTGGCCATGCCGCGAACGCCGAACTCGACTTGTATGGGGAGCGGTGTCGATCGGGTGGTCCGAGTGGCAGCACCTGCCACCACGACTGACCCGCGGCGGCGAGCCAGTCGACGAAGCGGTACGCATCAGCATCCAGACGCCCACCGGGAAGTGAGGTGATGTGGAGTTGCACGCCGCTCGCGCGGGTAAGGGAGTCGATCGTTATGTTCGACATACCGTGACCGAGCAACGGATCGTCATCCAATACCCCGCTCCCGTCGTCGACAACGGGCGTTTTCCAGCCAAGCGTTGCATCGGGGACCGGGTCGTCGTCACCGCAGACATCTTCCGCGATGGGCACGAGTTCCTGCGCGCCGTCGTTCGCTACCGGGCGCCCCGCGGCCGCACGTGGAAGGAGGCGGAGATGCGACAGCTCGACGCGGACATCGATGGGGTGCGCTGGATGGGATCTTTCGCCGTCGATCGGATCGGTCGATGGGAATACACGATCGAGGCATGGACCGACGTATTCGGGACCTGGCGCAACGAGCTGGAGCGCAAGCTCGCCGCGGGCCAGACAGATCTCGCGGGCGAGATGTCCGAGGGCGTCGTCCTGCTGCAAGCCGCGCTCGGCCGTGCCTCGGCGGCCGCTGACCGCAAGCTGATCGAGCACGCGCTGGCGACGCTTGCCGACGACGCGGTCCCCGAGACCGCCAAGCACGACGCCGCCCTCGGTCCCGAGCTGTTCGCCGCCGTGGAGCGCTCGCAGGAACGCCACGGCGCCGTCTCGCTCGAAGCGGCACTGCCGATCGACGTGGACCGCGTGCGAGCGCGGTTCGGTGCTTGGTATGAGCTGTTCCCACGCTCGTGGGGAGGCCTGAAGGGAGTCGAGCGGCAGCTTCCGAGGCTCGCCGAGCTTGGGTTCGACGTTGTCTATCTGCCGCCGATTCACCCGATCGGAGTAACGAATCGCAAGGGCCGCGACAATGCGCTGGTCGCGGGCCCCGGCGACCCCGGCTCGCCGTGGGCGATCGGCTCCTCGGAAGGGGGACACGACGCAGTCGATCCGGCGCTCGGGACCGTGGATGACCTCCGCACCCTCACCGCGGCCGCGCGGGATCTGGGGATGGATATCGCGCTTGACTTCGCGATCCAGTGCTCGGCGGATCATCCGTGGCTGCGCGAGCACCCCGAGTGGTTTCACCGGCGTCCAGATGGAACGCTGAAGTACGCGGAGAATCCGCCGAAGCGCTACCAGGACATCTACAACGTCAACTGGGAGTCCGAGGACTGGCGGGCGCTGTGGCAAGCACTGCTGGAGGTCGTGCTGCACTGGGTCGAGTGCGGAATCGAGGTGTTCCGTGTCGACAACCCGCACACGAAGCCTTTTGCATTCTGGACCTGGCTGATCGGCGAGGTGCATTCGCGCAACCGAGACGTGGTGTTCCTGTCAGAGGCGTTCACGCGGCGGGCGGTGATGCGTCACCTTGCAAAGCTTGGCTTCAGTCAGTCCTACACCTACTTCACCTGGAAGAACTCGCGGTACGAGCTGAGCGAGTACGTGCTGGAGCTCGCCTACTCCGGCGAACAGGAGTATTTCCGCTCGAACTTCTTCGCAAATACCCCGGACATCCTCCACGCCTACCTCCAGCACGGCGGCCGGCCGGCGTTCGAGGCCCGGCTCGTCCTCGCCGCGACCCTCAGTCCCTCGTACGGGATCTATTCCGGGTATGAAAACGTCGAGAACGTTGCAGTGAGGGAGGGCTCCGAGGAGTACCTGCACTCGGAGAAGTACGAGCTTCGGCGCCGCAAGCTCGACGGCCCGCTGCTGCCGCTGGTCGCTCGGCTCAACCAGGTGCGCCGCGAGAATCCGGCACTCCAGGCGTTCTCCAATGTGCGATTCCTCGAGACGGCGAACGAGGCGCTGATCGCATACGCCAAGCAATCCGCGGGCAACACAGTGATCACGGTGGTCAACATCGACCCCCACCAGACGCAGGAGGGCCTCGCGATCGTCCCGGCAGAGCTGGGACTGGCGCCGAGCTTCACGGTGCACGACCTCCTCGGCGACGAGCGCTTTCAATGGCGGATCGGCCCCAACTACGTGCGGCTGGAGCCCGGCGTGCGCCAAGCGCACGTGCTGGGCGTGGAGGCATCATGAGCGTAGGCCCGCCGACGCTCACCCACCTGCTGGCGTCCGAGCGCAATCTGGCGGACGCGCCCGAGCAAACCCCCTCCGCTCAGGCACAGAGCAGGCAGTGGTTTGAGGCCGAGCCGCTGTGGTTCAAGCGGGCGGTCTTCTACGAGATCCACATCCGCGGCTTCTACGACTCAAACGGCGACGGATCGGGCGACTTCCGCGGGCTGACCGAGAAGCTCGACTATCTCCAGTGGCTTGGGATCGACTGCATCTGGCTGTTGCCCTTCTACCGCTCGCCGCTGCGCGACGGGGGCTACGACATATCCGACTTCACCGACGTGCATCCTGACTATGGGACGGTCGAGGACGTGCGCGAGCTGATCGACGCCGCCCACGCCCGGCGGATCAGAGTGATCGCCGACCTGGTGATGAACCACACCTCGAGCGACCACCCGTGGTTCCAGGAGTCCCGCTCAGGCCCCACGTCTTCAAAACGGGATTGGTATGTGTGGTCGGACACCGACGAGCGCTATGCCGACGCCCGGATCATCTTCATCGACTCCGAGCCCTCG
Organism: uncultured Solirubrobacterales bacterium; assembly: GCA_963849295.1. Classification (GTDB taxonomy): domain Bacteria; phylum Actinomycetota; class Thermoleophilia; order Solirubrobacterales; family Solirubrobacteraceae; genus Palsa-465. Next base: position 62,525 of record CAWKGU010000009.1, on the reverse strand, counting down.
AACTGGACCTGGGACCCGGGGGCGGGTGCCTATTACTGGCACCGCTTCTTCTCGCACCAGCCCGACCTCAACTACGACAACCCCGAGGTGCAGGAAGCGATGCTCGACGTGCTGCGCTTCTGGCTCGAGCTTGGCCTCGACGGCTTCCGGCTCGACGCCGTGCCCTACCTGTTTGAGCGCGAGGGCACCAATTGCGAGAACCTCCCCGAGACGCACGAGTACCTGCAGCGCGTGCGCCGCGAGGTCGACGCGCACTATCCCGACCGCGTGCTGCTGGCTGAAGCCAATCAGTGGCCCGCGGACGTCGTGCAGTACTTCGGCCGCGGCGATGAGTGCCACATGGCGTTCCACTTCCCGGTGATGCCGCGCATGTTCATGGCGGTCCGCCGTGAGGAGGCCGTCCCGATCTACGAGATCCTCGAGCGCACCCCATCCGTCCCTGACAGCTGTCAGTGGGGGTTGTTCCTGCGCAACCACGACGAGTTGACGCTGGAGATGGTCACCGACGATGAGCGCGACTACATGTACAAGGAGTACGCCAAGGATCCGCGGATGAAGCTCAACCTCGGCATCCGGCGGCGGCTGGCGCCGCTGCTCGACAACGGCCGCGACGAGATCGAGCTGATGACCGCGATCCTCTTCTCTCTGCCGGGGTCGCCTGTCCTGTATTACGGAGACGAGATCGCGATGGGGGACAACGTCTTCCTCGGCGATCGCGACGGCGTCCGCACCCCGATGCAGTGGACCGGCGATCGCAATGGAGGCTTCTCGCGGGCGGACTTCGCGCAGCTGTACGCACCGCCGCTGATGGACCCGGTGTACGGCTTTCAGGCCGTCAATATCGAGGCTCAGCTCCGCACCGCGACCTCCTTGCTGCGCTGGATCCACCGCTTCATCTCGCTGCGCAAGGAACACCCCGTGTTCGGCTTCGGCACCTACGAGCCGATCGAGACCTCAAACCCCCGCATCTTCGCCCATCTGCGTCGTTTCGAGGATGATCTGGTGTTGTGCGTTCACAACGTTGCCCGCTCGGCGCAGGCGGTGGAGCTCGATCTTCGTGCGTCCGAGGGGCGGTATCCCGTGGAGCTCTTCGGCCGCTCGCGCTTCCCGCGGATCGGCGAGCTGCCCTATCTGCTGACGCTGGCTCCACGAGGCTTCTTCTGGTTTGAGCTCATCGCGGACGAAGCCGATGCCTAACGCCGTGGGCAGCGCGGACGAGCTCCGCGAGTGGATCGAGCAGCAGCGCTGGTACGCGTCCAAATCACGCTCGGTCGCGGCGATTGAGCTTGTCGAGCGTCTTCCCCTACGCGACGGACTCGAGCTGGCGCTCGTCCAAACGCGGTTCGCCACAGGTACCCATGAGCTCTACCAGCTGGTGTTTGGCGACAGCCAGTTCGACGCGCTCGCCCAGCCCGAGAACGCACTCGAGCTGCTGCGGCGGATCGACGACAGCTCCGAGGTGGCGGCTGCGGAGGGAGTGTTCTCGTTTCAGCGCGTCGACGGCGCGCTGCCGTTGCGCTCCGGTGGCGGACGCGCCCGGCTGGTCGGAGTCGAGCAGTCGAACACCTCGGTTGTGTTCGACGACCGGCTGGTGCTGAAGGTCTTTCGCAAGCTTGAGCCTGGAATCAATCCGGAGCTCGAGCTGCTTCGCTTCCTGACCGCACACGGTTTTTCGAACATCGCGCCGCTACACGGCTACTACCAGTACGACGGCCAGGCGCTGGCGGCGACGCTCGGCGTCGCGCAATCGTTCCTGCCGGACGCCGTTGGCGGCTGGGAACTCGCCCTCGATCAGATCGAGCACAGACCGGATGCGTTTCTCGCCCTGCTGGGAAGCCTCGGTTCGGTGACCGCCCGGATGCACACCGCGCTCGCGTCGGACGCCGGCGACCCCGCGTTCTCGCCCGAGGAACCGAGCCAGGAGGCGCTGTCGCTGCTGACCGCATCGATCGACGAGGACATCGAGCGGATCTTCGTTCGGCTTCCCGACGATGAGCGCGTCGCGCCGATCGCTGGGCGCGGCCAGGACGTCCGCGAGCGGCTCGCGTCCCGTGCTCAGATCGGCACGGGTGGCCGCGTGATCCGCACCCATGGCGACTACCACTTGGGCCAAACGCTCTATGCGCACGGCGATTGGGTCATCATCGACTTCGAAGGCGAGCCGGCGCGGCCCTTGCCCGAGCGCAGGCAGAAGCGCTCCCCGCTGCGCGATGTGGCAAGCATGCTTCGTTCGTTCGCGTATGTGACCTCGGCTGCTCTGATCCTGCGTGGTCGCGCGGCGCCGGCCGATTTTGAACAGCGGGCGAGGACCGAGTTCCTCGATCACTACTTCGCCGAGGTCGACAGCACGCTGCTGCCGACGGGCGAGGCTGCGATCGGAAATGTGCTCTCGATCTTCGAGCTCGAGAAGGCGATCTACGAGCTCCGGTACGAGCTGGACAACCGGCCCGATTGGGTCTTGATTCCCGTTGCCGGAATCAGGCGGTTGCTGGAGGAGGCATGAGCGACGGCGTCCGCACGAGCGACGGCGTCGGGACGGCCGGCCGCGCTCAGCGCAGGCCCGCGCTCGGGGATCTCGACCTGCACCTGATCGGGGAGGGTCGCCACGAGCAGCTCTACGAAAAGCTGGGCGCGCATGTCTGCGAGTTCGACGGCGTGGACGGCACAGCGTTTGCCGTGTGGGCGCCTAACGCCCGCGGCGTCAGCGTCGTCGGCGACTTCAATTCCTGGGACGGGCGCAAGCATCCCATGCGATCGCTGGCGTCGAGCGGAATCTGGGAGTTGTTCGTCGCGGGAGTGGAGCCGGGCGTTCGCTACAAGTACGAGATCCGCACCGCCGACGGCGAGCTCGCGCTGAAGGCCGATCCGTACGCATTCGAGACTGAGCTGCCGCCCAAGACGGCGTCGGTCGTGTTCCACTCAGAGCACCGCTGGGAGGAGGGCGACGCACGATGGCTCGAGCGCCGCGACGCCGGCGAGCCGCTTCGTCAGCCGATCTCGATCTACGAGGTGCATGTGGGGTCGTGGCGACTGAACACGCTGGAGGACAACCGCCCGCTCACATACTTGGAGCTTGCCGACGAGCTGTGCGCGTACGTGACCGATATGGGCTTCACCCACGTCGAGCTGTTGCCCGTCATGTCACACCCGTTCAGCGGGTCGTGGGGCTACCAGGTGACCGGATACTTCGCGCCCACCCCACGTTACGGCACGCCGGACGAGTTCCGGGCGTTTGTCGAGCGGCTGCACTCCAGCGGCATCGGCGTGATCCTCGACTGGGTGCCCGCGCATTTCCCCCGCGACGACTTCGCGCTTGCTCGGTTCGATGGCACGGCCCTGTACGAGCACGCGGACCCGCGCCGTGGCGCGCATCCCGACTGGGGCACGCTCGTGTTCAACTATGGCCGCCACGAGGTGCGTAACTTCCTGATCTCAAACGCGCTCTTCTGGCTGCGCGAATACCACGTCGACGGGATTCGCGTGGACGCGGTCGCGTCGATGCTGTACCTCGACTACTCGCGGCGCGAGGGCGAGTGGGTGCCCAACGCGTACGGTGGCCGCGAGGATCTCGACGCGGTCGCGTTCCTCAAGGAGCTCAACGAGGTGCTCTACGGCCGGGAGCCGGGGCTCATCTCAGCGGCCGAGGAGTCAACCGCCTGGCCGGGGGTCTCCCGGCCCACGTACCTGGGCGGTCTGGGATTCGGCTTCAAGTGGAACATGGGCTGGATGCACGACACGCTCGGCTACTTCCAGCAGGATTCGATCTACCGCCGCTACCACCATCACGAGCTGACGTTCTCGTTGATGTATGCGTTCAGCGAGAACTTCATCCTCCCGCTCTCCCATGACGAGGTCGTGCACGGCAAGGGCTCGCTGTACTCGAAGATGGCCGGCGACCACTGGCAGAAGCTGGCGAACCTGCGCGCGCTGTACGCGTACATGTGGGCCCACCCCGGCAAGAAGCTGCTGTTCATGGGCTCGGAGCTTGCACAACGGCAGGAGTGGAGCCATGAGCGCTCACTCGACTGGCACCTGCTCGAGCACGGTGATCACGCGGGAGTGCAGGCGCTGGTGCGCGACCTGAATCGGTTGTACGTCTCCGAGCCCGCGCTGTGGGAGGTTGACAGCGATCCTGCTGGGTTCTGGTGGCTCGAGCCAAACGATGCCGACTCGAACGTGATCGCGTTCGCTCGTGCCGGGCGAAGTGGCCCCAGCGACGAAACACGACTCGTGGTGTTCGTCGCGAATTTCTCTCCTGTGCCGCGCCCCGCATACCGACTCGGCCTGCCGCGAGCGTGCCGCTGGTGCGAGGCGCTCAACACTGACTCGACGTTTTATGGCGGCTCGGACGTCGGCAACCTCGGCATTGTCGAGCCGGATCCGATCCCGTGGCACGGGCAGCAAGTCTCAGCGGAGATCACGCTGCCGCCGCTTGCCGCCATCTGGCTGGTTCCCTCGGAGTGAAGGTCTGGGCGCCCGCGGCGCGATCGCTGGCGCTGCGACTCGGCGGCCGCGACATTCCGCTCGACGGCGAGGAGTACTACGAAACACCGGCGCCGCCGCCAGACGAGGATTACTGGTTGGTCGTTGACGGTGAGCCGCTGCCCGATCCGGGCTCCCAATGGCAGCCGCGCGGGCTGCGGGGTCCATCGCGTGTGCTCGAGTTCGACCAGGCGCCGGCAGAGTTCGATGGACCTTCTCTGGCCGAGCTCGTCATCTACGAGCTCCACGTCGGGACGTTCACCCCAGCAGGGACGTTTGACGAGGCCGCGGCTCGGCTCGACGATCTGGCGGCGCTCGGCGTGACAGCCGTCGAGTTGATGCCGGTGGCGGAGTTCCCCGGCTCGCGAGGCTGGGGCTACGACGGCGTCTACATCTCCGCAGCACAGTCGTCGTACGGCGGGCCGTTTGCTCTGCGGGCATTCGTCGATGCGGCCCACGCGGCGGGCCTGGCGGTGATTCTCGACGTCGTCTACAACCACGTCGGCGCGTCTGGCGTGAGGGCGCTTGAGGCCTTCGGGCCGTACTTCACCGACGAGTACGAGACGTTCTGGGGACGAGCGATCAACTTCGGGTGCGAGGCGGTTCGGAATTGGGTTGTCGAGAGCGCCGTGGGTTGGATTCGTGATTTCGGGATCGACGGGCTTCGGCTCGACGCGATTCACGCGATCTTCGATCCGAGCCCCCATCACATCGTCGCGGCAATTGCGCGCGACGTGCACGAGGTGAACCCTCGGGCGCTGGTGATCGGCGAGGTCGGGATGGAGGCTCCGAGCGAACACGGCGCACCCGCCTGCGATGCAATCTGGGTCGACGACTTTCATCACGCGCTGCACGTGCTGCTGACCGGCGAGCGCGACGGCTACTACAAGCCGTTTGGACGCGTGGAGCAGCTCGCCGAGGCATTTCGCCACGCTCCACCCGAGCGTTTCGTGGTCTACGCGCAGAACCACGACCAGGTTGGTAACCGTGCGCTTGGCGATCGCCTACCCGTGGCCGCCAGGCCGCTCGCCGCGTTCTGCACGCTGCTCTCGCCGTTCGTGCCGCTTCTGTTCATGGGTGAGGAGTACGGAGAGACCGCACCGTTTCAGTTCTTCTCCGATCACATCGACCCCGAGATCGCCCGCGCAACGCGTGAGGGCCGCCGGCACGAGTTCGCCGCGTTTGCTCAGTTCGGGGATGAAGTTCCTGATCCGCAGGCAAGGGAGACGTTTAAGCGCTCAAAGCTGGGGCGCGTCCGCGACCCGGTGCTGGGGACGCTGTACGAGGAGCTGCTGAGGCTTCGCCGCGAGTTGCCGGGCGGGGAGCCGACCGGAATCGATTTCGACGAGGATGCACGCGTGCTGCGCGTTCGCCGTGAGCGGTTTGAGCTGGTGTGCAACTTCGGCAGCGAAGCGCTGCGCCTGCCATGCGGCGGCGATTGCATCCGGCTCGCAACGTCGGCCGACACCGCCCTAAACCCACCGCACCTGCAGATCGCCCCTCTTTCCGGGGCGCTGATCACCTGATGGAAATCTGGCCGGGCGCGCCCTTCCCGCTGGGAGCGACCTGGGACGGCGGGGGGACCAACTTCTCGCTGTTCTCGGAGTCCGCTGAAGGCGTCGAGCTGTGCCTGTTCGACGAGGGTGACAACGAGACGCGGATCGAGCTCACTCAGCGCCGAGCGCTCAACTGGCACTGCTACCTGCCCGACGTCGCTCCCGGCCAGCGTTACGGCTTCCGCGTACGGGGCCCGTACGACCCAGCACAGGGATACCGCTTCAATCCGGCCAAGCTGCTGATCGATCCCTACGCCAAGGCGATCGACGGCGTCGTCGACTGGACGCACGACGCGAATGTCCTTCCCTACGTGCCGGACGGGACCGAGGACGCGGATTTGGAGCCCGACGACGAGGATGACTCCGCGGCGGTGCCTAAGTCGGTGGTTATCGACGACGCGTTCCTGTGGGAGGGTGACAGGCATCCGCGGACCCCGTTCGCCGACACGGTCATCTACGAGACGCACGTGCGCGGATTCACGATGCGCCATCCGGAAGTCCGCGAGGACCTACGCGGGACCTACGCGGGCCTTGCTTCCCGGGCGGCGATCGACTACCTGGTGGACCTCGGCGTCACCGCCGTCGAGTTGCTGCCGGTGCATCACATCTCCGACGAGGCCTTCCTTGTCGACAGGGGGCTACGCAACTACTGGGGGTACTCGACGATCGGCTACTTCGCGCCGCACTGCGAATACGCCGCCACCGGGTGGCGCGGAGAGCAGGTGCGCGAGTTCAAGGGAATGGTCAAGGCGCTCCACCGCGCTGGCATCGAGGTGATCCTCGACGTCGTCTACAACCACACCGCGGAGGGCAACCATCTGGGGCCGATGCTCTCGTTCAAGGGCGCCGACAACTCTTCCTACTACCGGCTGGTACCCGACGATCCCCGGCATTACATGGACTTCACCGGCACAGGCAACTCGCTGAACCCGGTCCATCCCAGCGTCCTGCGGTTGATCATGGACTCGCTCCGCTACTGGGTGGTGGAATGCCACGTCGACGGCTTTCGCTTCGACCTGGCGTCTGCCCTCGCCCGCGAGTTCTTTGACGTCGATCGACTCTCGGCATTCTTCGACGTGATCCACCAGGACCCCGTGCTCTCCCAGGTCAAGCTGATCGCCGAACCGTGGGACGTTGGTCCGGGCGGCTACCAGGTGGGCAATTTTCCGGTGCTGTGGTCAGAGTGGAACGGCATGTACCGCGACACCGTTCGAGACTTCTGGCGGGGTCACGCCAACCCTGGGCCATTTGCCTCTCGGATCTCCGGCTCGTCGGACCTGTATGCCCAGGACGGTCGCGAGCCGTTTGCCTCGATCAACTTCGTCACCGCCCACGATGGCTTCACGCTCGCCGACCTCGTCTCATATGAGCAGAAGCACAACGAGGCAAATCTCGAGGACAACAATGACGGCAGCGACGACAACCGGTCGTGGAACTGCGGGGTCGAAGGCGAGACTGACGACCACTCCATCCTCGAGCTGCGGGCGCGCCAGCGACGAAACTTCCTCACGACGCTGCTTTTGTCGCAGGGAACGCCGATGCTGCTTGGAGGGGACGAGCGCGCACGAACCCAAAGGGGGAACAACAACGCTTGGTGCCAGGACGACCCGATCTCCTGGTACGACTGGCACGAGGACGAGGACGTCTCCGGGCTTCATGCGTTCACCCAGCGCCTGATCCGGACGCGCCGCGAGCATCAGGTGTTCCGCCGTCAAAGCTTTCTGCGCGGTGAGGAGCTGAGAGGGTCGGGACTGCCGGACGTCTGGTGGTTTCGCGTCGATGGGCGAAAGATGACCCGACGGGACTGGCAGGACGGCGAGCCCGTGCTGGGGATGTTCCTCAACGGGGACGAGATCATCGATCCCGGACCGCGTGGCGAGGGCATCGATGACGACTCGTTTCTCGTCCTGTTCAACGCTCACGGTGAGGCGCGGGTATTCGTGTTGCCGCGGCGGCGCTTCGGCGCCCAGTGGGCGCTCGAGCTCTCGACGGCGGATCCCCGTGCCGAGCCGGCGAGCGCGTGGTACAGCGCTCGTGCGGAGCTTGCGGTTCCGTCGCACTCGATCTTGGTGCTCAAGCGGGTCCGTTGACGAGCTCCGTCAGCGAACTCCGGGCGACGTACCGCCTTCAGCTCAACTCGTCCTTCGGGTTCGATGCAGCGTGCTCGCTGGTTCCCTACCTCCGCGATCTCGGAATCTCGCACCTGTACCTGTCTCCCGTGTTGCAGTCTCGGGCCGGATCGACCCATGGCTACGACGTCATAGATCCAGGGCAGGTGTCTCGGGAGCTCGGCGGAGCGGAGGGATTCGAGCAGCTCTCAGGCGCTGCACGCGACGCCGGCATGGGGATCGTGCTGGACGTGGTGCCCAACCACCTGGCCGCGGAGGACGCCAACCCGTACTGGGCCGATCCCTCGCTGCGGGAGCGGTTCTTCGACCTCGATCCCGTCTCGGGCCGTCACCGACGCTTCTTTGACATCGACCATCTGGCAGGCGTGCGCCAGGAAGATCTCGGCGTCTTTGAGGAGACGCACGCGCGCGCGCTTTCACTTGTTCGCGACGGGCTCGTCGACGGTCTCCGGGTCGATCACCCTGACGGGCTTGCGGACCCGACCGGCTATCTCGTGCGACTGCGCGAGCGCGGTGTTCTGCGCGTGTGGGTGGAGAAGATCCTGCAGCGCGGCGAACGGCTGCCGGACTGGCCAGTATGCGGAACCGTTGGCTACGAGTTCCTCAACAGCGTCTGTGCGCTGTTCATCGATCGCAGCGCGGAGGACTCCTTCACGTCGTTGTGGGAGGCGATCTCGGAAGATCGCCGGACCTTCGACGAGGTCGCGTTCGAGGCGAAGCTCGAACAGGTTCGCACCACGTTCCAGCACGAGGTGGAGTGGCTGATGCGTGCGCGCCCCGGCGTTGACCGGGACGCGTTGGAACTCGACCTCGCCTCGCTGCCGGTCTACCGGACCTATGACGTCTCCTCAGATCCATTCATAACGCGCTTTCAGCAGACGACCCCCGCCGTCATGGCGAAAGGGGTCGAAGACACTGCGTTCTACCGCTACGGGCGCCTGCTGGCACTCAACGACGTAGGCGGCGACCCGGGTCGCTTCGGGCTGGAGGTGGATGATTTCCACGCGGCTAACGCCGAGCGGGCCGAGCGCTTCCCGTTTGGCCTGTTGACGACGATGACGCACGATGCCAAGCGCTCAGCCGACGTGCGCGCGCGGATCGGAGCGCTCACGCTGTTCGCGGGCGAGTGGCGCGAGCACGTAGGGCGCTGGCTCTCCCTCACCGAGCCGTTGCTGATCGACGGCGCCCCCGACGGCGTTGAGCGCTACTTCCTGTTTCAAACGCTCGTCGGGGCCTGGCCGATCGGCGTCGAGCGGATCGAGGCGTACATGGAGAAGGCGCTACGGGAGGCCAAGCGCAATACGAACTGGGTCTCGCCGAACATCGAGTGGGAGGAGGCGGTGAAGAGTTTCTGCCGGGCGCTCTACCTCCACCAGCCCTTCATTGAAGACTTTCAGCCGTTTGCCGCACGCGTGGCGCGGGCGGGCGAACGCGCCGCGCTGGCCCAGCTGGTGCTGAAGCTGACCGCTCCTGGCGTCCCCGATATCTACCAGGGGGACGAGCTGCCGTATCGCGCACTTGTCGATCCGGACAACCGCCAGGCGGTCGACTGGCGCCTCAGGCAGGCGATGCTGCGCCGCTTGATGGGAGGCTCGCCTCCAGACGACGCCACGTTCAAGCTGTTCCTCACGCTGCGGCTTCTCGGACTGCGGGCGCGACGGCCGGCGCCGTTTGGCGGTTCGTACCAGCCGCTGGACGCGGGTCCCGGCGTGTGCGCGTACCTGCGCGGGGATGCGGTGCTCGTCGTGGTTTCGGTCGGTCGTGAGACTGAGGGTTCTCGCCTACCGTCGCTGGAGGGGCGCTGGCGCGACGTGCTGCACGGGGAGGAGCACTCCCTCGACACGGACGAGCAGACGGCCCGCCTGCTCGGTGAGCAGGGGTTTGTCGTATTCGAGCGGCTGGGCAGCTGACCTTGACAGCGTGTGGCCGTTCCAGGTTGGATATATCTACCGCTGTCTAAATATCGGGAGGTCCTATGACGCTAGACCGGCGTCTCGTATTAACAGGTGCAGCGATTCTGGCCCTCGCTGCAGGCAGCGGTGGAGGCTGGGCGCTCGCTCAGGAGAGTGAGTCCTCAGGGACGGAGCACTCGGCGGTGGAGCCCTCCGGGGATGACAGCTCCACTGAGTCGGGCACCGAGAACGAGGCAACCTCCACCGAGAACGAGGCCACCAGCGAAAACGAGGCCACCAGCGAAGAGGGCACGGCCGAGGCCGCTCCTGCGACCCAGGCTGAGGCCAGCTTCACGGGTTGAGGTTTCTGGCGCGGTCCCTTTTCGGGGACCGCGCCACACTTAACGGCCGGCGCGTCACCCACCCCTAGTCGAGGACGCGCCAACACACTTGGCACCGACCGCGTTACAACTTGTGCTGGGGGCAAGGGTCCGATTCTCGGTCGCCCTCGCATTCGTCGTCCTGGTCTCTGGGTCGATCGGCTGGATGTTGTCGAGCGCTGGCGCACCGCTGCGGCCCAGAGTTGCCCCGGTCCGCCGCGTTGACCGGCCCGGGCTGCCGAAGGGATGGAGCTATGTCGCCCAGGCGCGCGGCAGCACCCTGGCCGTATACCGCCGACCGCGTCATGGCACCAGGCCATCGCTGAGCCTCAGCAAGCAGATATCCGCCGGTGCGCCGCTGACAGTGCTGGTCAGGCGAGCGCGGGGCGCATGGATCCAGATCTATCTCCCGGTCAGGCCGGACGGCTCGAGCGGCTGGATTCACTCGCGCAAGGTCAAGCTCCTGACGACCGCCTACTCGCTCGCTGTGCTTCTGCGCAGTCACCGCCTAGTGGTCAGGGTCGGCGAGCAGGTGGTGCGCCGTTTCAAGATCGGCGTCGGCCGGTCGGTGACGCCCACGCCGACCGGCACCTACTTCATCACCGAGCTACTCAAGCAGCCCGATCCCGGAGGGCTATACGGCCCCTACGCATTCGGCCTCTCCGCCTACTCGGGCGTGCTGAAGCACTTCGGCCGCGGCGGCAACGGGCAGATCGGGATCCACGGCACCGATCAGCCATGGCTCGTCGGGACGGACGTCAGCCACGGCTGCATCCGCCTGCGAAACCCCGACATCCTTTGGCTCAGGCAACGCCTGCCGCTGGGGACTCCGGTCACGATCGCGCGGGCCTGAGACGTTGCAATCCCCGGCTACTCCTGGGAGACTGGCGCCGTGAGGTTGGGCTTCTCACGGCTGGCCCTCGGGGCGTCACTCGCGGGCGTTCTGCTGTTCGGGTTCGCCGGCGCGGCGCAGGCGGCGACATTGACCGTCACCAATCAGAGCGACTCGGGACCCGGCAGCCTGCGGGCGACAATCTTCTCCGCCAGCCCCGGCGACACGGTCGTCGTGCCGGCGAGCTCTTCGCATTACCAAGTGACGTCCGGCGAGATCCCGATCACCGTCGCACCACTCACGATCCAGGGCGCCGGGGCGAGCTCATCGGTGATCGACGCCACGGGCGGATCGAGCCGGGTGTTCGACGTGACGGCGAGCCCGGCGAGCTCGCAGACGGTCACCTTCCAGGGCGTGACGATCACCGGGGGAAATGCGTCGGGCACAAACGCAAACGAGACGGGCGGCGGCGGGATCCTGGTCAACTTCGTCTCAAACTCGGTGTTGATCAATCTCGCCCTCCTCAACGCGGTCGTGACCGGCAACAGCGCGACGTTCTCGACCGGCGCCTCCAACTGCTGCGTCGGCGGCGGCGGCGTCTATAACAACAGCGGGACCACAACGCTTACCGGCAGCAGCGTCACCAACAACACCGCGACGTTGACGGGCGGCACGGGGTCGTGCTGTAACGGTGGCGGCGGCATCTACACCGACGAGCGCGGCCTGACGCTGGTCAGCAGCGCGGTGACTCACAACTCGGCGACAGTCACCAGCTCCGGCGATCACTATCACGGCGGCGGCGGCATCTACGACGACGCGGTCAACGGGGATGGTCCGATCACGATCTCCGCGGGCAGCCAGGTTTCCAACAACAGCTTCACGCTCAACGGCACACAGACCGATATCACCGGCAGTCTGAATAACTGCTGTTCGGGCGGCGGCGGGATCTACCAGGACAACAATACGAACGTCTCGGTGCAGGACAGCACGCTCGACGGCAACAGCGCAACGATCTCCAGCGGCCAGTGCTGTCACGGCGGCGGCGCGATCTACATGGACGTGTCGGGGAGCTCAGGGACAGGGCTGACCGTCACGAACAGCACACAGGACAACAACACGAGCACTGTCAATGGGCCCTCCGGGAACAACGGCGGCCTCCATTGCTGCTCCGGCGGCGGCGCGGACTCCACGTTTGGATTCGAGACGCTTCAGAACAGCACGCTCGACGGCAACACCTCGAGCGTCACCGCAGGCGACGACTCCCACGGCGGAGGCGCGGTCCAGATCGACTCGCTCCAGCACATCACGGCGGCTGGCACCACATTCAGCAACAACCAATCGCTGGTCGACGAGAGCTCCGGGCCGACCGATTCGGGCGGCGGCGCCGTTTACGAGGACCAGAGCGGAAGTGCCGAGAACACCTACACGAACTCGACGTTCTCGGGCAACAGCACCAACGCCAGCTCGCTCGTGGCGATGGGGGGCGGCGGCATCTACGTCAACAAGAGCTCAGCGACCAGTCCCGACGTCCTCGCGAACGTCACGATCGCTGGCAATTCCGCGCCGAATGGCTACGGCGGCGGCGTTTACAACCTCGGCTCCACTATCGACACCAAGAACTCGATCATCGCGAACAACACCGCCTTCAGCAACGCCGACTGCACGAACGGCGGCGGCGGCACGCCCGTCTACACCTCGCTCGGCTACAACCTCACCGACTCGCCCGATACCTGCAACTTCACGGCGACCGGCGACAAGGTCGTTCCTTCGAGCACAGTCGGCCTCGGCCCGCTGGCGAATAACGGCGGGCCGACGCAGACGCGCGCGCTCCTGCCCGGCAGCCCGGCGATCGATGCCGGCAACCCTTCCGGTTGCACCGACCCGGCTGGGAACCCGCTGACGATCGATCAGCGCGGGCTCCTGCGTCCCGCCGGCGCTCGCTGCGACATCGGGGCGTTTGAGCTCCAGCTGGCGAAGCCCACGCGTCCGTCCTGCACGCTGAAGGCCAAGAACAACAAGGTGCTGCTGCATCCGCGCAAGAAGCAGAAGCGCCTGAAGGATGTGCTGCAGCTCACTGTCACCTGCAATCAGACCGCGAGTCTGAGCCTGATCGGGAAGCTCAAGGAGAAGAAGGGCAAGCATTCCAAGAGCTTCAGCCTGTCAGTCAGCAAGAGCGTCACCGCGGGCCAGACGCTGACGATCCTGCTGAAGCTGCCGAAGAAGGCCCTGTCAGGGAAACCCAAAGACTCGGTGAACTTGACCCTGAGCGCCACGAACACCAACGGAAGCCGTTCGACAGAGCTCACAGTCTCCAAGCTCAAGGTCAAGAAGCACTGAGCGAACCGAGGCTCCGCCAGGCGGTGATCGCCGCGCGCGATCTCGACGGCGTCGCCGAGAACCTTCGCGCGAGGCTCGGCCTGGCTGAGCCGTTCGCTGATCCGGCCGTTGGCTACTTCGGATTGCGCAACGCGGTGTTCGCCCTCGGCGACACGTTCCTGGAGGTCATCTCTCCGATTCGTGACGACGCTCCCGCCGCGCGGATGCTCCAGCGCCGCGGCGGCGACTGCGGGTACATGGTGATGGTCCAGCTTGACGATGTCGCCGGCGGGCGGTCACGTGCTCGGGGTGAGGGGATCCGCGAGGTGTTCGACGTGTCCCTGCCGGACATGGACGAGGTCCACCTGCATCCCGCGGACATGCGCGGCGCAATCGTTTCGCTGAGCCAGCCGACTCCCCCTGGATCGTGGCGGTGGGGCGGTCCGGATTGGGGGCGGCGTACCACCAAGGATCTCCGCCTGACGGGCGCGACCGTCGCGGTGAAGGATCCCGAAAGCGTCGCTGAGCGCTGGCAGTTCATTCTCGGCGGGCTCCCCGAGGGGCTTCGCTTCAGCGCCGATGCGGACGAGCGGGGCCTGATCGAGATCGAGCTGCGCGCCAGCGACGACGCGCAGACCGAGCTTCAGATCGGAGGAGTGCGGCTCGCGCTCGGCCGGTAGGGTGCCCCGCGAAGATGCGCGTCCTGATCATCTCGTGGGAGTACCCGCCCGTGATCGAGGGAGGGCTCGGTCGCCACGTGCGCAAGCTCTCAGAGCATCTTGTGCTCGACGGCGTCGAGGTGCACGTCCTCACCCGGGGGGGCGGACGACTGGCGAGTGACGAGCGGCGACACGGCGTTCATGTCCATCGTGTGCGTGAGCCGCAGTTCCCGAAGGACGTCGGCGCCTTCGTGCGCTGGGTCGGCGACATGAACTGCCACATGCGGACGCTGGGCGCGGAGCTTTGCGAGCGGTTCGAATTCGACGTGGTGCACTCGCACGACTGGCTGGTGGCGGGCGCGGCCCACGACGTCGCGAGCAGTGCCGGCCGGCCCTGGCTCACCACCGTCCACGCAACGGAGTTCGGCCGCCACCAAGGCTGGGTGCAGCGCAGCCCTCAATCCAAGATTCATGCCGTCGAACGTGCGATGGTGCGCCGCTGCGATCACGTCGTCACCTGCTCGCGGTACATGCGCAGCCACGTCGCGGCGGTATTCGGCGTCTCGCCGTCACGGATCACGGTGATCCAGAATGGGGTCGATCCCCGCGATCTGGAGCCGGTCGTCGAGGACCTGCAGGAGCTCCGCGCGCGGTACGCGGAACCCGACGAGCGCCTCGTGCTGTTGGTCGGCCGCCTCGTGTACGAGAAGGGGTTTCACCTTGCACTCGACGCGCTCGCGCCCGTCATCCGACGCCTTAAGAGCGTGCGCTTCGTCGTTGCGGGAACAGGCAGCGCCGAGCCCGAGCTCAAGCGTCAGGCGAGTCGGCTCGGACTCAGCCGGCACGGAACGTTTCTCGGATGGGTGGGCGACGACATGCTCCACTCGCTCTACCGGGTCGCCGACCTGTGCATCGTCCCCTCGATCTATGAGCCATTCGGACTGGTGGCGCTGGAGGCGATGGCGTCCGGATGCCTGTGCGTCGTCGCCGACACCGGCGGCCTGCGCGAGGTGGTGCCAGGTGACGGCACGGTCGGTGTCCGCTTCCCATCCCGCGACGCGGATGCGCTCGGCACGGTGGTCGAGGAGGTGCTCAGCGACGACGACGCTCGCGCCCAGATCGTGGCCGACGCGCGCGAGCACGTCCTTCGCTTCGACTGGACCGAGGTGGCCAGACGGACGCGGAACCTGTACCGCGCGCTCGTCGCCGGAACGACGCCCGCGCCGACGAAATGACGAGGGCCCGGCATCTGCCGGGCCCTCGAAAACACTCGCCTGTTGGCGCCAAGGCTAGCCGCCGCGGCGCCAGCTGGGAGATTTCTCGGCCTATACCCGAGAAATCTCCCATCCGCACCAGCGGCGACTACATCATCCCGCTCATGTCGGGCATGCCACCGCCGCCCATGGGCTCCTTGTCTGGGATCTCGGCGACGATCGCCTCGGTGGTGAGGATGTTCTTCGCGATCGACGCCGCGTTCTGTAGCGCCGACCGGGTGACCATCGCGGGGTCGATCACGCCAGCGGTGACGAGATCCTCGATCTCGTTCGTCGCCGCGTTCAGGCCCTCGCCCTTCTTCGCCTTGCGGACGTCATTGACAACGACCGAGCCCTCCAGGCCGGCGTTCTCAGCGATCTGACGAAGCGGCTCCTCGAGCGCACGCTTGACGATATTTGCGCCCGTGCGCTCATCGCCGTCCTCCATCGCCTCGATCTTGAGCGCATCCTGCGACGCCAGCAGCGCCACGCCGCCACCGGGCACGATGCCCTCCTCCAGTGCCGCACGCGTGGCCTGGAGCGCATCCTCGACGCGGTGCTTCTTCTCCTTCATCTCGGTCTCAGTGGCCGCGCCGACCTTGACGACGGCGACACCACCCGAGAGCTTGGCCAGGCGCTCCTGGAGCTTCTCGCGGTCGAAGTCCGAGTCGGTGTTCTCGATCTCGGTCTTGATCTGGTTGATACGGCCCTTGATCGCGTCGCTCTCACCGTTGCCGTCCACGATCGTGGTGGTGTCCTTGGCGACGACCACGCGACGGGCGCGGCCGAGCTGCGAGAGCTGCGTGTTCTCGAGCTTGAGACCCATCTCCTCGGTGATCACCTCGCCGCCGGTGAGGATCGCGATGTCCTCCAGCATGCGCTTGCGGCGATCGCCGAAGCCGGGGGCCTTGACCGCAACGCCGGTGAACGTGCCGCGGAGCTTGTTGACGACAAGCGTCGCCAGCGACTCGCCCTCGACATCCTCGGCGATGATCAGCAGCGGCTTACCCGACTGGATCGTCTGCTCGAGCACGGGCAACATATCGCGTACCGAGCCGATCTTCTGATTGGCGATCAGGATGTAGGGATCCTCGAGGGTCGCCTCCATCCGATCCTGGTCGGTGACCATGTACGGGCTGATGTAGCCCTTGTCGAACTGCATGCCCTCGGTGAACTCGAGGTCCATGCCGAACGTCTGGCCCTCCTCGACGTTGACCACGCCGTCCTTGCCCACCTTGTCGATCGCGTCTGCGATCACGTCGCCGATCTCGTCATCCCCGGCGGAGATCGTCGCCACACGGGCGATCTGCTCCTTGCCGGAGATCTCGGTCGACTGGGACTCGATGTTCTTGACGACCTCGTCGACGGCCTTCTCGATGCCGCGCTTGAGCGCCAGCGGGTTGGCGCCGGCCGCGACGTTCTTGAGGCCCTCGCGAACGATCGACTGGGCCAGGACCGTCGCGGTGGTCGTCCCGTCGCCGGCGACGTCATTTGTCGAGGTCGCGACCTCGCGCACGAGCTGTGCGCCCTGATTCTGGAATACGTCCTCGACCTCAATCTCCCGTGCGATCGTCACGCCATCGTTGGTGATCGTCGGGGCGCCGAACTTCTTGTCGAGGACCACGTAGCGGCCCTTCGGGCCGAGCGTGACCTTGACCGCGTTGGCAACCACGTCGACGCCCTGCTCGAGCGCCTTGCGTGCGTCCGCGTCGTACCTAAGTTCCTTGTGTGCCATTTCTTCTCCTGTACGGGTCTACTGGACCTTGGCCAGCACGTCTGACTCGCGGAGGACGAGCAGCTCTTCGCCGTCCACCTTGATCTCAGTGCCGCCGTACTTGCTGTAAAGGACCTCGTCGCCCTCGGCGACGTCAAGCGGCGTGCGCTTGCCCGTGTCCTCGTTGACCTTGCCATCGCCTACCGCGAGGACCTTCCCCTTTTGGGGCTTCTCCTTGGCGGTATCGGGCAGGACGATCCCACTAGCCGTGGTCTCCTCCTCCTCGATTGCCCGCACGATCAATCGATCGCCTAGGGGCTTTAGCTTCATCTGACGAAACCTCCGAATTGAAAATGAGGATGCTCTCGCTTGGCACTCTCAGACTGAGAGTGCCAACAACCGAGACTATAGCTTGTTTATAGGCCGATGCAAGCACGGATTTGGCACTCTTGCGTAAAGAGTGCCAACGCGCGCGAAGACGTCTTAGTATTCGTCGTGGCGGCGTAGCCAGAGCGGCTCGGTGGCGCCCTCATCGCGCCCCTTCGCCGTCCGGTCGAGCAGACCATAGAAGGCCATCGCGAGCTCCAACCCACGAGCGGTGGTGACGTAGGTGCGATAGACGGCCCCGTCGTCGAGCGCGTAGACGCTCAGCCCCGGGCCCTCGGTGACGTAGTCCTTGGCGTCCGTCCCGCACATCCGCGCGTTCTGCTCGACGGTCGCAGGGATCGCCCCACTCTCCAGGAACGGCCTCAGCTCCTCCTCGCTGTGCTCGAAGCCGAGATCGCGATTGAAGTCGCTGGCGGCGCTCGAGACCCAGGGGATCTCCCACCCCATCCGCTCCCGGTAGGCGAGGAGCTTCCGCAGCGGCGCACGGGAGGCGAGCAGCAGCGTTGTGTCCCTCGCTCGCAGGTGGGGGACCTGTGCCGCCAGCGTGTCGGCGATCGAGGAGCACACCGGGCAACCCGCCTCGTATGGAGGCCCGAACATGAAGTGGTAGACGACCAGCTGCGAGCGGCCACCGAACAGGCCGGCGAGGTCTTTTGTCCCGTGCTCGGTCTCGAACTCGTAATCCTTCTCCACCCTGACCCAGGGCAGCTCCCGCCGCTTGCGAGCGAGCTCGTCGGAGCGCCGGGTGAGCTCCTTCTCCGCTTTCAGCAGCTCGTCGCGCTCCGCCTGCCATTCGTCCTGCGTGACGACTCGGTGGTCGGTCAACTTCCAGGACCCAATCAGTTCTGCGCGCCGCCGAGGCCGTGGAGCCGGTCGCGCAGCTCGGGCGGGTTCTCGATGATCTGGGAGAAACGCACGACAGTGACCGTGTCCTCCATCGCCACCTTGCGCCCGTAGATCTGCTCCAGGAAGTGGACCATCTCGTCGACCCTGCGGAACTCGGGGTTGTCGTGCTCGATGTCGCGCGGGGAGAGGTCTCGGACGCGCTTGACCTCCACCTGGTCGATCACGGCGTAGAAGATCTTCTCCCGCGGCGAGTGCTGGTAGCCGATCGTGACCAGCACGCAGTCGTTCTTACGGTACTTATGCGACTTGTCGCCGAGCCTGATCGTGGCGGTCTTTCGCCCACGGCGCAACTGGTCGGCGAACACCGACGAGTAGAAGTTCAGGACTCGCACCGGCGCCAGCCTACCGATCTACCGAAAGCCGCGACAACGCGCGCGTGACCATTTCACGCTCACCTTCGTAGGTCAGCGCGCGCGCGGCCTCGGCGAGCGGCATCCAGCGCGCGTCCTCGATCTCGTGGTCGTGGTCTGCCACGTCGCCGGAGCGATATTCGAACAGGAAGAAGGCGACAGTCTTGGCGACCCGGCGGCCCCTCCGTTCGTAGCTGTAGGCGACTTCGCCGAGCGGTTCGACCAGGTCGGCGGTGATGCCGGTTTCCTCGGCTACCTCCCGCGTCGCGGCCTCCTCTGGGCTCTCGTCACCGTCGGGATGCCCCTTGGGAAGTCCGAGAACGCGGCTTCCCACGCGCATCGCGCTTGACGGGGACGATCACGACAACGTCGTGCCCGCGAACCACCACTCCCCCCGCTGAGAACTCCGATGCGGGGCTAATAGACGTATCGCTCCAGGGCCTGGGGTTCGTGGACGACGAGCTTTCCACGGCCCTGAGTGATGATTCCGGCGCGCTCGAGCACGGCGAGGAACCGACTGGCGGATTCCCTCGAGGAGCCGGCAAGCTGGGCAAGATCGGCCTGGGTGTAGGTGATCAGCACGTCGCGCTCGTCAGCCCCCTCGGCACGCGCCGCTTCCACCAGCTGGGCGAGCACGGCCGCGACCCGGCTTTGAACCGTCTGGAAGGACTGGCGGGCAAGACGCTCGTTCGTTTCACGCAGCCGGCGGCCAAGCGCCGAGACGAGCTTCACCGCGATGTCGGGGTGCTCGCGCATCAATCGCCGCATGTCGCCCCCTAGGATCGCGATGACCTCGGTGTTTTCCAGCGCCTCGATCGTCGCCGACCGGCTCTCGTTGTCGAACATCGCAAGCTCGCCGAAGATGTCGCCGGGGCCGAAGTTCGCGAGCGTGATCGAGCGGCCATCCGTGTGCTCGCGGATCGCTCGGGTGCGCCCGGAGCGGACCACGTAGCAGGTGTCGCTCTCATCGCCCTCGCGGAACACGACTTCGCCTGGACCGAATTGACGGGGGACGGCCACCTCGGCCACGCGTGCCAAGTCCTCGTCGGAGAGCGTCGAGAACGCAGGCACGCGATGCAGCAGCGCAATCGTCTCCTCGCTCGTCGCGGCCACTGGGATGAGATACCACACCCCGCACTTCAAATCAGCTTCCGAAGCACCGTCCGGTCGTCAAACGACTGTTTCGAGACGGGCTCGACGATGTCCGACGGCTTGGCGCACGGCAAGGTATCCGCCAGCACGCCGTGTCAGGCGAGGGCGCCGAACAGTCGAGGGTCGTTGGTGATCACGCCGGTCACGCCAAGCGTCTCGAGCGCGCGGAGGCGAACGACGTCGTCGACCGTCCAGACATAGACCTCTCCGCCCGCGCGGCGCACCGCACGCACCAGCCGCGGCGTCACCAACCGCCAGTGCACCATGAGCGCGTCGCAGGCGCGACTTCGGATCGCTGTGCGGGCGCGGATGGGCAGGGCCATCCGAGCGGCCCAGACCGCGACCATCGCCGGGAGCAGCAGCGCTCGGGAACGGAACGGGTCGCGCCGCAGCCGCGGGACAGACCATCCGAGGCGCACGTCGGGTTCGGCGGAGCGCAGCACGTCGAGACTCGTGCGGTACTGGCTGGAGATCAGCGCGCGGCCCAGCAGCCCGAACGAGCGCAGCGCTTCGAGCACCCGCAGTTCGTAGCCCGGGAGCTTCAGGTCCACGTCGATGTCGATGCCCGCAAACGCTTCCGAGGCGAGATATGCCAATCCCTCCTCCAGGGTCTGCGGCGTGCGCGACGCCGCGTCCCGATAGTCGTGCGCCAGCAACAGCTCTTCGCCGTCACGGGAAATGAGCACGTCGAACTCGATCATGTCGACGCCCGCCTCGAGAGCGGCGTCGAAGCTTGAGAACGTGTTACCGGGCGCGATCAGATCCGCCCCTTTGTGCCCTACCCGCCTCAGCGCTGACATCCCGGGCACCAGTATGTCGTGCGGTTGGCGTCGCCTTGCCCCCGCGAGCGGATCCGAGCGCCGCAGCGCGGACACGGCCTGCCGACGAGCCGATAGACGCGTGCGTTGATCTCCCGCGGTCCGAAGCGAGCGGAGCGCTCCATCCGGAGCCTCACAGCGGAGATGATCGCCCTCGCCTCAGCGTCAGATACGGATGACACCGACCGCCAAGGGTCCAGGCCCGCTTCCCAGCACCCCTCGGCCTTCCAAATGTTGCCGATCCCGGCGATCGTGCGCTGGTCGAGCAACGCGTCGCCAATCGGTCGGGTGGGATCGTCGCCGCGCAGTTGCTTCAGGAAACGCTCGGAGTCGAACTCCTCGGCCAGAACATCCGGACCGAGCGCGGCGAGGCGCTGGTCGAACCGTACCCGGCCCTCGGTCATCAGCTCCAGGGTCGGTCCATCGAACTCCGCGACCCACTTCTCGGCAGCGCGAAGCACAAACCAAGCGCGCCGCCAGGCGCGCTCCTCACCCAAAACCCGCCACGACCCGCTCATGCCCAGGTGGGAATGCAGGACGAGCCCGCCCTCGAACCGGATGAACAGGTGCTTACCGATCGTGTCGACGCCCGACACGGCGCGGCCGGCGAGTCGCTGCGGCCAGCGGTCCATCGCGTGTCGCGGCTGCGGCGTCAGGACCTCATCCGGAATCCGCCCGACGAGCAGCGGCCGAAGCCGGTTGGCGGTCCAAGCAATTGTGTCCCCTTCAGGCACGAGTCGAGCGGCGCTGGGGAAGCTTTACGCGCTGAGCGTCAACCGGCGTGGCCCCTCCTGGAAACCATGGGCGACCAGGAGGGGCGCCAGCGCTGAGCCCATCGCCGGCTCGCCGCCCACCTTCTCGAGTGCGAGACGCTTGATTCGCCCAGCACGGACTTCGGCAACCAGCGCTTCCAGGGCTGCTTCAACGCGGGAGTCGTCCAGCTCGACGAGCGACCTGCAGTCCCTTCCCCCCGCGCTCCAGATAGATGATCGGCTCACCGCAGAGCAGCACGACGTAGGCGCCGGCGGCGCGGGTCGGGCCCCGCTGCGGCCAGGGCAGCGCGCCGCCGTACGGCTGCGCTGGATCGACCGCGGCGAGCACGATCGGTTGCTCGTCGCGGTCGGGTGCGGCTCGCAGCCGCTCGACCGCCCCGGGCAGCGCGAACTGGGCGCCGCCCAGCCCCTCCACGAAGTAGCCGCGTCTGGCGACACCCAGCGTCTCGAGCTGCGTCAGCTCGGGGTAGAGCGCCGCAAACCCGCCGGGCACTCCCTCGGCCAGCACCTGTTCTCGAGAGACGATGCCGTAGCGCTCCAGCAACAGCTCGCATAGTGCTCGCCTGCGCGCGCTCGGATCGATGCCTTCGCCGAAGAGCGCAGCGCTGAGCGACCAGCGGCCTTGTACGGGTGCGCCCGATCCGCGCTGGCGAGCCGCGAATCGTCGCGTCCGGGTGCGTTGCGCGCGCGCCAGCGTCAGCCGCGGCGCCCGCAACGGAGCGAACACGTCGTTCGTCACCTCGCCCGCCCAGGCTAGGTCCCAGAGTGCCTCCTGGAGCTCTTCCGGGGACTGAGTCTTTCGACGTCGGTGAGCAGATCGGTGAAGAAGCATGCGCCCGCGGCAAGCCGCGCTCGGATCAGCTCGTGTGCCGGGTCAGCCGGCGGATCACCCTTGAATGGTGGTGGACCGAGCAACGCAAGGTCCTCACGGAAGAAGAGCGCGGCCCGCCCGGAGCCGCGCCCGAGCGCGCCCGCGCCGATCCACACCACCTCGCCGCTGGAGCACAGCTGGTCGAGCCACGTCGGCGAGTACGCGCCCACGCGCCGCGGGAGCACGTCGCGCTCCCATGTCTCCGCCGGCAACGCCAATCCCTGGAGGGGCACGAGCACCTCTCGCAGACGGTCGATGCCCGCGCCCGTGGCAGGGTGGCGGTCAACGTTCTGCCAGGCAGGCATGAAGCGAGCGAGCGCCAGCTGCTCGCTCGGTTCGATCTCTTTGCGCAGGACGGCCAGCGAGGCACGCCGCAGTCGCCTGAGCACGTCAGGATGGCACCACTCACGCTCGGTTCCTCCGGGGCGCAGCTCGCCTCGGACGAGTTCTCCGCAGCGCTCGAGCTCGCTCAGCGTTCTGTCGAGATTGAGCCCGTACCTGCCGCGCAGCCCAGCGGTCGCGAACGGTCCGTGTGTTGAGGCATACCGGCGGACGAGTCGCTCGCGCGCGTCAGGGACATCGTCCACGAACGCGGCCGGGAGACCCCCGGGGGGCGCCGCGCCGAGGGCATCGCGGTAGAGCCCCGCGTCTGCCGCGTCGATCCAGCGCTCCTCCCCGCCGATCCGCACGCGGATCACCCGCCGCTCAGCGGCCAGGTCCTCAAGCATCCCGTCGGCATCGAGCCCTGCCAATACGCGTGCGCGGAGCTCTTCGACTGTCAGATCTCCGAGTGTTCGCAGAACGTCATGGAGTCGATCGCGCCCTGTGGCCATTCGCGGCTCTGAGAGGCACTGCAGGTCCTGCTCCACCTGCGCCAGCGCGCGCGGGTCGATCAGCTCGCGCAGCTCGTCCTGTCCGAGCAGCTCCCTGAGCAGATCGCGGTCGAGCGACAGCGCGGCGGCACGCCGTTCGGCATTTGGCGTGTCGCCCTCGTACATGTACGTGGCGACGTAGTCGAACAACAGGCTCGAGGCGAATGGCGAGGCTGTCGGGGTCTCCACCTCGATCAACGAGATCTCCCGGCGCCAGAGACGGCGGAGAAGGTCGATCAGCCCGGGAACATCGAGCACGTCGCGCAGACACTCGCGGTATGTCTCGAGCACGATCGGGAAGTCGTCGTACTTGCGCGCCACCTCCAGCAGCGACTGCGACTTGAGGCGCTGCTGCCACAGCGGTGTCCGTTTCCCGGGCCGGGCGCGCGGAATCAGCAGCGCGCGCGCCGCGTTCTCTCGGAAGCGCGCCCCGAACAGAGCGCTTGAGGCGAGCTCTGCCACGACGCGGTCCTCCACCTCGTCCGGATCGATCAGCACCAGCTCGGCTGCCGGCGCCTCCTCCGCGTCGGGGAGGTGAACGATGATTCCATCATCTGACCAGATCGCATCTGACTCGAGGTCCAGCTCCTCGCGAATCCGGGCGCTGAGCGCCAGCCCCCAGGCGGCGTGCACTCGGCCGCCGAATGGAGTCAGCACGCACACGCGCCAGTCGCCGATCTCATCGCGGAAGCGCTCGACCACGATCGCGCGGTCTGATGGCACGACTCGGGTCGCCGCCTGTTGCTCTTGCAGGAACTCGACCAGGTTGCCGGCGGCGCGTCGGTCGAGGTCGTACTCGCTCTGGAGCCGCTCCGGTGGCTGGTCCACCGCCCAGCGCGCAAATGCCCCGATCGCCTCCCCCAGTTCTCGAGGCCGCCCCACGCCGTCGCCCTTCCAGAAGGGGACCGCTCCCGGCAGCCCGGGCGCGGGAGTGACCGTGACACGGTCGCGCCCGATCTCCTCGATCCGCCAGGTCGACGCGCCGAGCAGGAACGTCTGTCCCGGGCGGGCCTCGTACACCATCTCCTCGTCAAGCTCGCCGACGCGACGGCCGTCTGGGAGCGTCACCGCGTAGAGGCCGCGGTCGGGGATCGTCCCCGCGTTCGTCACCGCGAGCTGACGCGCGCCGGGCCGAGCTCGAATCGTGCCCGCAACCCGATCCCACACGATCCGCGGACGAAGCTCGGCGAACTCGGAGGATGGGTAGCGCCCATCGAGCATGTCGAGCACGTTCTCAAGCTGGTTCCGAGCGAGCTCGGCGTAGGAATGCGTGCGCGTGACCAGGTCGTAGATGTCGTCAACGCGCACTGGCCGATCGTCCGGGGCAGCCGCCGCGATCGCAACGATCTGCTGCGCGAGCACATCGAGTGCGTTCCGTGGGATGACCGTCGTTTCAATCTCGCCTTCACGCATCCGTTTGGCGACAACTGCGCATTCCAAGAGGTCGGCGCGGAACTTCGGGAAGATCCGGCCACGGCTGACATCGCCGACGTTGTGCCCAGCCCGGCCGATCCGTTGCAGGCCGCGGGCGACAGACTTCGGCGACTCGACCTGGATCACGAGATCGACCGCCCCCATATCGATCCCCAGCTCCAGCGATGAGGTCGCGACGAGGCAGGGCAGCTCGCCAGCCTTGAGCATCTCCTCGACGACCGTCCGCTCTTCACGGGCGAGCGAGCCATGGTGGGCTCGGGCAATCTCGTGCTCTGCGAGGCCATTGAGTCGGATCGCAAGGCGCTCGGCGGCGCGACGGTTGTTGACGAAGATGATCGTCGAGCGGTGCGCCTGGACGAGCTCGAGCAGCTCGGGGTAGATCGCGGGCCAGATCGACCGGCGAGTGGCCTCGGAGCCGCCGGCCAGCGGATCGAGATCGGGCGCGGGTGTGGCCTCGGGCTCGATCATCGACTCAACGGGCACGTGAATCTTGAGATCGAGCGGCTTGCGCATACCCGTGTCGACAATCCTGCAGGCGCGCTGGGGGCCGACCATGAACCGCCCGATCTCGTCCAGCGGCTTTTGCGTCGCGGACAGGCCGATCCGCTGAAAGTCACGGCCAGCCGTCTCCACCAGGCGCTCGAGCGTCAGCGCCAGGTGGGCGCCGCGCTTGGTCGCGGCGACAGCGTGGATCTCGTCAACGATGCACCAACGCAGCGCCCCGAACAGGTCCTGTGCGCGCGACGTGAGCATCAGATACAGCGACTCGGGTGTCGTGATCAGGATGTCCGGCGGGTGACGCAACATCGTTTGACGTTCGCGCTGCGGGGTGTCTCCCGTGCGAACTGCGACCCGCAGCTCCGAGGCACCGATCCCCCGCAGCGGGGCACGGAGGTTGCGGTCAATGTCGTACGAGAGCGCCTTGAGCGGAGATACGTAGACGAGCCCGATTCCATCGTGGTCTCCGGTGCCCTGCTCGACTAGCAGCCGGTCAATCGCCCACAGGAACGACGCGAGCGTCTTGCCCGATCCCGTCGGTGCGGAGATCAGGACATGCTCGCCGGACGCGATCGCGGGCCAGGCCTGCTCCTGGGCAGGTGTGGGCGCGGCAAAGGCGTCTGAAAACCACGTCCGGGTGCGCTCGCTGAACTGTTCAAGGGCCATCAACTTCAGTATCGCGGTTTGGGATTCTGGGGTCGCGCTGTCATCGCGGCGTCTGGGGTCGCGCGATCGCGGCGCGCCGGGGGTCGCGCGATTGCCGCGCGCCTGTGGGTTGCGGGGGTCTCGCGCGCGTCAGGCGCTCTCAACGTCACACTCGACCCGCGGCAAACACCGAGAGTCACGAACACGGCCACAGGCGCCGTCAACGTCACACTCGACCCTCGGCAAACACCGAGAGTGACGAACACAGCCCCCACGCGGTCAACCCAGCCCCCGCGCGGCCAACCCAGCCCCCGCGCGGCCAACCCGGCCCCCACGCGGTCAACCCAGCCCCCGCGCGGTCAACCCGCCCCGCGCGGCCAACCCCAGCCTCCGCGCGGACAACCCCAGGTCCATTGACCTCGTCCCCTTTGGGATGCTCTATTTTCCGGGCTTACATGTCACGTCGGAGCTTCCAAACCGGCGCAGGAGGCGTGGGAATGGTGGGCAGGCAGAATCACGAGGGCTTTTCGCGGCGGGAGTTCCTGGCCAGCAGCGCGGCTGCCGGGTCGACGATCGGCATCGCCGCGCTGGCTGACACGGCGATTGGCAGGGCGGCGATCGCTTCCAGCAGGGCGCGCACTGCCGCCCAGCTGTTCAGCGCGCCGCTGATCCCGTTCCGGACTTCGTTGTCGGTGATCAACCCGTTTGACGAGGAGGTGCTCGCCGCAGTGTCGCGCTGACGGACGGCGTCGTCACCGCTCGCACCGTGCCCGACGTCCAGCGGCTCTACTTCCGGCATGGCGCGACCGAGGTGTACATGCGGATCGCGACCAAGAAGGTCTCCGGTCAGCCGAATGGGGTTACGCGTGCTCGGCTTGCGCGTGAGATCGGGGTGCCATACAACCCCGAGCTGGGCCTGTTCGCCAGCTATGGGGATGCTGCGACGTACCAGGAGCCCCCCGACTTCAGCGATTACCCGAGCATCCGGCTCCCGGGCCCGTGGACGTCGCTGAAGATCGATGAGATGGTGCCGCCGATGCGCCAGTACGGCGCGCTCGCGGCGCGCGAGATCCTGAACACCGGTGCGCGGATCGAGTACTGGGACCTCGGCAACGAGGTGGAGAACGGAGTGGCGGGTGTCGCCGTCTACCCGCTCTTCCCCACGACCAGTTACCAGGCGCCGAACAACGTTGATCCGCAAATCGGGACGATGAGCGTTCCCGAGCTTGTCGCGATGCCGGAGAGCGGGCGCATCTCCTGGTGTGAGCAGCACCTGTGGCCGTACGTGGGGCGGCTGCTCGGCGCTGCCGCCGATGGGATTCGCTCGGTGGTGCCGAACGCGCGGTTCAGCACTCACATTTCCGACTTCGGCCAACGCAGCCCGAACGTGCAGCTCGCGTTTTGGGAGACCGTCAAGTCGGTGGGATATCTCCCCGACCTCTTCGGCACCTCCTACTACCCCACCGACGGCCGGACCGACCTCGGAGCGAGCGACCGCGTTGCATGGCTGCGGGGCATCGCCACGGGACTTCACAACAGGTACGGACGCCAGCTGTTCGTCTCCGAATACGGGTACCCATCCGGGCTGATGCAGCCGCCGTACATCTTCAACGACGCGGTGACCGGCTATCCGCAGACGACAAAGGGTCAGTACGACTTCACCCACGACCTCGTCGCGTGGGGGGTGCAGACCGGGCTGCTGGCCGGCGTTCGCCCATGGGCGCCCGACTACTGCACGAATTCCGGATGGGCGCCAATGAGCTGGTTTACGCAGTCTGGCTCTGTTGCGCGGGCCAAGCCCGCGCTCCACGCGATCGAGGACGCGCTGCCGAGCTCGTACGTGTCCCTCGCCCAAACGCACCCGAGGCCGAGGCGGGCTGCAGGTGCAGATCCGCGTCAATCGCGGATCGCTGGATCGTGTCCACGTCGACCTGCTGCACCGCGACCATGTGGTCGCTTCAGCGAAGCTCCACAGGGTCGGTACCTCGTGGCGGAAGCTAACGCTCGAGCGCCACCGCGGCTACTTCCACAGCGGGCAGCACACGCTCCGCGTCCGACACGCTCACCAGACGCTGCTGGAGCGATTTGTGACGATCGCGTAGGGGCCGGGCTCGCCAAGTCACGGCCGCTGCAACAACGTCAGCGCCGGATTTCCGTCGGGGGTAGATGCGGTCGAGCGTCGTCGCCGGATAGACCGTCGGCTTGGACGCGCGATAGCGGAACACGATGTAGGAGCTCGTCCGAAGCTCCTGAGCTTCGAAGCCCGGCAGCGTGAGGGGCGCGACCGGGATGATCGGCCGGCCGTAGCCCTTGCGCTCCAGCCAGATGACGTCGACTTCCTCGACGGGCGCTCCCGCAGTCGGATAGCCGCCGAGCCCGTGCGTGTACGTCTGAAGCGGGGGCAGCGCGTGGTACAGATCCGCCACCAGCGCGCGCGGCCGCGAGGTGGCGCCAAGGGCATGCACCGCCCCACGCCAGTCGTCGCGCTGGAACGCAGGGTCCCGCACGATGTTCGAGACACAGAACACCGACAGCACCGTGAGCCCAGCCGCCCCGACCAGACCGAGCCGGCCAGCCCGTGCAGCGCCGAGGCCCGCGGCAGCGACCAGCGCCAGGGCCGGCCAGGTGGCCAGCATGTTGCGGGTGTCGAAGTAGTCGCTTCCGGCAGCTGCGACGATGACCGCGACGCACACGCCGCCCACGCCGACGATGATCGGAGGCAGTGCACCGAGCCGCTCGCCATGGTTGCCCCGCGCCAACAGCAGGACGACCGCCAGCAAGACGAGCAACCCTCCGATCAGACCGAGCAGCGTCTTGTGCGGCTGGCCGTCGCCGATGATGTCCTGCTTGACGAGCTGGGCCAGCCGGTAGGCCAGTGAGCCCGCCTGGTTGCTGATCCAGCTCGCGCGGCCGTCGTCCTGATGGATCGCCAGCGGCGATAGCGCCGCCGCGACGACGACGATCGGCCCGCAGCTGAGGCCGACTCGGGAGGCGCTCAGCGTGCCACGGCGATGCAGGGCGATCAATAGGCAGGCCGCCTCCGGAATCAGCACGAACGTGGCGAAGTAGTGAGTCGCGAGCGCCGCGGCTGAGACGAGACCCCAAACGAGGAGACGGCGACCGGTCGGCGATGCGAGGGCGCGCACGAGCGCGAGCAGCGACAGCGCGCTCAGGAGCACCAGCAGCGAATACACCCGCGCCTCCTGCGAGTACCAGAACAGAAGCGGGTTCACCGCGGTGAAGAAGCGCCGCGATCAAGCCGACGCGCTCAGTCGCCAGCTGTCGGCCGATCGCCCAGACCACCGGGATCGTGAGTGTCCCGCAGAGCGCTGAGAAGGACCGCAGCCCGACCTCCCCATGGCCGACCACCTGCGCCCACAGCCACAGCAGGACGTAATAGGTCCATGGGGTCGATTCCGTCTTTGGAACCTGCGAGAAGACATGCCCGAGCCCATGGCCGACGATCCCGTGGGTGATGGACTCGTCGTACCAGAAGCTCTGCTCGCCGAGCGTCGAGAACCGAATGGCAGCTCCCACGACTACGACGCCGACGAGCAGCCAGTTGAGGTCCACGCGAGCCCGCACCTGAGGCCGTACCGCCGTCGCGGTCACGATGGCTCCGGATCGATGAACGCCACGCGGGGGCTCAAGCCCGCCTCGGAGCTCAACGTCGCGATACGACGCCCGGGCTGAACCGCTGGCCTAACACCCCCCAGAAGCTCCCCGAGCCTAGCCGAGAGCGCGTCCAGGTCGGCCACAATCGGGACCAGTCCCCAGAACCGAGCGGGCCCGTCGGGATCCTCGCCAACGACCTCGACCAGCTCGAGGATGGCGGGGCCGATCCGCCTGAAGCCCTGCCGAAAGGAACCCGCCTCTCTGAATCCGCCGCAACCCCAGCCCGGCTGCATCGAGCTGAACGGCGGTGCGATCGAAATCGGGCGTAACGACAACGACGTGGTCGATGCCCGCTCACGCCGTTTGGGTGCTCGACCTCGAGCGGATCGGCCCGCGGGACAAGCGGGACGAATGTCGCAAGCCCATCCACGGCAGGCAGCGACCATGCTGTGATCCCGTCGCCCTCGCCCCCCAGCTCGATCGTTATCCCGTCGAGCACCAGCCCCGAATCGCGGACGTCAAATCCGAGCGCCCGCCAGCGCTCCGGATCGTCAGCGATCTGAAGCCCGGTCAGCTGCAAGGTCCTTCGCCCGTTTGAAGACGTGATCGAGCATCGGCTCGGTCAGCTTGCCAGTGAACGTGTTCTGCTGACTCGGGTGGTAGCACCCAAGCATCGGCAGACGCCCCGCATGAGACTCGGCGCCGTGCCCGAACCGCGGCCGTGGACGGGCCGAAACGGACAGCACGCGCAGCGCGACATCCCAGGCATAGCCCCCGAGGCACACGACCACCCGCAGCGAGCGCAACAGCTTAAGCTCGCTCTTCAAATAAGAAATGCAGTTGTCGCGCTCGCTCGGCAGCGGGCGGTTGGCCGGAGGGGCACAGCGGACACTCGCCGTCACAAAGCAATCGGTCAGCCGCAGCCCATCGTCCCGTGAGACCGACTCGGGCTGGTTCGCGAACCCCGCTCGCCACAGCGCCGCAAACAACCAGTCGCCCGAGCGATCGCCCGTGAAGATCCGCCCGGTGCGATTGCCACCGTGCGCGGCGGGCGCCAGGCCCAGGATGAGTACGCGTGCCGACGGATCGCCGAAGCCCGGCAGCGGCCGCCCCCAATACCTCTCGGAGGCATACGCAGCCCGCTTGACAGACGCAACCTCCTCGCGCCACTTGACCAATCGCGGGCAACGGCGACACGCGACGACGTCCCGCTCGAGCACCTCGAGCCCCGACGCCGGGCTCATGACTCCCCGGACGCCAGCACTCCCCCGATCAGCCGGTCGATTACCGGCGCCAGCTCCATCACATCGGCCGGTTCGCGGAGGCGCACCTGCCGCGACACGAGCTCAGTGATCCCGCCGACGATCGCGAAGGCGTCGTAAGGCGAGGCGAAGCGACCAATCAGGCCACGGCGGGCCGCGGCGGCATTCTCCGCGTCGAGGATGTCGGCGAACGCCTGCATGATCTGATCACGCCGCCGCGACGCTTGTGGCCCGGCCCCGATGATCTCGACGAGCAGCGTTTGCCCGAACTCAGGATGCTCGGCAAGCGTCGCCAGGAAGGCGCGCGTTGCGGCACGCATCCGATCCACGGCGTCTGGTGACCGGCCTCCCGGGCCGCGTCCGCCATCGCAAGCGCGACTACTTCAGCGGCGCGATCGAACAGCGCCATGATGCACTCCTCCTTGTTGGCGAAGTGCTCGTAGAACGTGGCCTTCGACATCCCGGCCCGACGCGAGATCGACTCCGAGCTGGTGCCTGTGTAGCCGTGCTTGGCGAATTCGGCCGCCGCCGCCTGGAGCAGCCGCTGGCGCTGGACGGTCTGACGGACCTCGGGAGGCGGGGCGTGGCGGCCCCTGGCTACCGGCGGCACCTGCGCCACCTCATGCCTTCAGCGCGCGGCCGTAATGACGCTCGTAGTAGTCGCGATAGGTCCCGGATCGGATCGGCTCCCACCACCATGCGTTCTCGCGATACCACTCGACGGTCCGCTCCAGCCCCTGGTCGAACTCGACTCGGGGTTCCCACCCCAGCGCGCGGAGCTTCTCGGAGGAGAGTGAGTAGCGCCGGTCGTGCCCGGGCCGGTCGGTCACGTACTCGAGCAAAGACTCATCGGCTCCGGTCAGTGTCAGGATCCGCTTCACCACCGCGATGTTCTCGGATTCGGACGGGCCGCCACAGTTGTAGGCCTCGCCGGGCTCGCCCCGCTCCAGCGCGAGCCCGATCCCGCGGCCGAAGTCCTCCGCGTAGATCCAGTTGCGGACGTTGCGCCCGTCCCCATAGACCGGTAGGTGATCACCTGCCAGCGCGTTGAGGATCATCAGCGGGATCAGCTTCTCCGGATATTGGTATGGCCCGTAATTGTTCGAGCCGCGGCAGATCACGCTCTCCAGCCCGTAGGTGTGGAAATAGCTTGCGACGAGCAGGTCGGCGCCGGTTTTTGTCGCGCTGTATGGGCTCGAGGGGCACAGCGGCGACTCCTCGGTGAACGATCCCTCCTCGATCGAGCCGTAGACCTCGTCGGTTGAAACCTGGACATAGCGGAGGCCCCGCGTTCTCGCCACCTCGAGCAGCACGTGTGTGCCCTGCATGTTCGTGACGATGAAGCCCTCGGGGTCGGAGATCGAGCGGTCGACGTGCGTCTCGGCGGCGAAGTTGACGATCGCGTCGCAGCCCGCCGCGGCCTCGGCGACGGCGGCCGGATCCTCGATCGCTCCGTGGACAAAGCGGATCTGGTCGATCACGTCATGGAGCGTCTCCTTCCGTCCGGCGTATGTCAGCTTGTCCAGGACTGTCAACTCGTCGCCGTGCTCGCGCAGGCGCAGCCGCACGAACGTCGAGCCGATGAACCCTGCGCCGCCGCAGACGAGCAGCCTCATCGCGATGACACCACCGCGCTCAAATACTCGTCCAGTCCCTCACGCCACTCCGGGAGCCGCGGTGCCTGTGAAGGCGGCCGCTCAGTTCCGAGCACACTGAATCCGGGGCGTGGCGCGGGCCGGGCGAGCGCTGCCGTCGAACCGCGGTGTACTTCGCACCGAAGCGAAGCGCGCGCGACGATCTCCTCGGCAAACTCGAACCACGAACAGTGGCCCGAGCTGGCCGCGTGCACGATCCCCACCGGGCGCACGGAGGCAACTTCGATCAGGGCGCCTGCCAGGTGACCGGTGAACGTGGGACTCCCGACCTGATCGTCGACGACTGCGAGCTCGTCGCGCTCGGCAGCCAGACGCATGATCGTCGCGGGGAAGCAGGGGCCGCCCGCACCGAATAGCCATGAGGAGCGGACGATCGTGTGCTGCTCCGGCGCAGCGGCCGCCACCGCCTCCTCGCCGGCGAGCTTTGAGTGGCCGTACGCCGACAGGGGCGCGACAGGGTCCGATTCCACGTACGGCTCGCGTTTGCGGCCATCGAACACGTAGTCGCTCGAGATCTGGATCGTCCAAGCGCCAGCTGCACGCGAAGCCCGGGCCACATTGCCGGCGCCATCGCCGTTTACACGAGAGGCCGCTTCGAACGCCCCCTCGGCCCCGTCCACATCAGTCCACGCTGCGCAGTTGATCACCACATCCGGCCGTGCCGCGCCGACGGCGGCAGCAACTGCGTCGAAGTCCGTGATGTCCAGCTCGGGGCGGGCGAGCGCCACGACTTCATGATCCGAGGCCGCGGCGAGACACACATCCTGGCCGAGCATCCCCGCAGCGCCAGTGATCAGCAGTCGCATCGGGAGCCAAGGGTAGACGCCACCGGATCCCTCCGACCCTCTGGCTAGCTTTCAGCCAGCCATGACCTCGCTTGCCTTCAATCGGCCGCCGGAACCCGGCAGCCAGCCATCGACTAACGAGCGCGCCGCCGCGTCACTGATGGGCGGCCGTGTTGCCCACGCCGAGCTCGTCGCCCGCTACCAATGGATCGCACCACTCGCCCACGGCCAAGAAGTACTGGTCGCGGGCTCCGGGGCGGGATATGGGACGCGGATGCTCGCCGCTGCCGGCGCCGCCCGGGTCGTCGGGGTTGATTCCTCCCCCACGGCGGTCGCCCACGCGGCCGGACATGCGCCCCACCTCGAGCATCTGACCGCCGACCTTCATGAGCTTCCATTCGCGGAGGGCAGCTTCGACCTTGCGGTCTGCTTCGCCGCGAACGCGAACCTCGACGCGACCATCGCAGAGCTTTACCGGGTGTTGCGTCCGGCCGGCGTGGCCGCGATCTGCTCGACCGCATATGCAGCAGCGGACCTGCACGCCGCAATCTGCGGCTCGTTCGCTGTCTGCCGGTTCCAAAGGCAACGCAGTTGGGCAGCGACGACGATCGGGGACCCAGACGACGGGCCGCTCCGCGCATCGACCTCCGATGGCGAAGCCGGCGGCGCCAGCACAGCGATCCTCGCGCTGGCGTCCGACGGTGCGATCCCAACCCTCCCGCCGTCTGCGCTGCTCACCGATTCGTACGACGCGCGGCTGTGGCAGCACCGCCTCGATGAGCTACACGCGGAGCTCCAGGCGACCCACCGACAGCTTGAGCGCCTGCGGGCTAGCGAAGCGCACAGCGCTGCCCTGGCGACGAACGCGACCGCCGCGGTGGAAGCGCTGTCGACCGAGAACGCCGAGCTTCTGGAGACCAGACGCCAGCTCCACCTAGTCAACGAGGAGCTCGTCACCGCCAAGGTCTTTGCCACGCGAATAGAGGTGATGGAGGCCTCCACAAGCTGGCGGCTGACACGCCCGCTGCGGACCTGCAGGGGGCTGCTCCGGCGAGCCCGTTAGACGTGGGCCTCCTAAGACGAAGGCGTCTTCAGATCGACCGAGCTGACCTGCCGGATGATCCCGGCAAGCGGGCCCGCGCCCAGAGCGGCGTACCGATCGTGCCCGCGCTCGACGGGCTGCGCGTCACAGCCGTCTTCATGGTGATCGCCTACCACGTTTGGGGCGGCTCGCAGTACAGAGCCTTCCATGGCAGCCCCATAGCCACCCTGATCGGCTACGCGCTGCCCAGCTTCGACTTGATGTTCATCCTCAGTGGCTTTGTGATGTTCCTCCCGACGGCCGCTCGCGACGGCGACTTTGGGAGCGTCCGCGTTTACGCCATCCGCCGCCTCGCTCGGATCATTCCGGGGTTCTACGCCTGCGTGATCCTGGTCCTGTTGTTTTATCCGTACCTCGTTGGCGTGCCCACGTTCTCGTGGTTCGGCGGTCTCGCGGTTCTAGGTCACCTCACCTTCCTGCACACCGAGGCGCTCGTCTTCCCTGGCCTGATCCACAGAGTGCCGATCGGCTTCGGCGCCGATGGACCGATGTGGACGCTCTCGGTTGAAGCATGCTTCTACCTGACGCTCCCATTCGTCGCCCGAGCTCTGTATCGACGCCCGATCGCACTGACAGCCGCGGCGATCGCGTTCTCGGCCCTCTTCCGCATTGAGTCGGGGCCGATCACCTCAGGCTGGCTTCAGCTGCTCGGCCACACCCCCTCCAGTTCCGCGGTGGCGTCGACAGCGAACGGTTTCATGCTCCAATTCCCGGCCTACGTGGGCGACTTCGCGATCGGGATGCTCTGTGCCCTCGTCGTCGTGCGCCTGCAGCGCCGTCCACTCGGACCTTGGCAGCCCGCTGCCGCGCTGCTCGCTGCCCTCGGCTCGCTTGCATTTCTCGCTCTCTACGTACCACATCACACCGGTGCGGCACCCGTGACGACGCTGTTCCATCGTGACGCGCTGGCCGAGACCCTCGTCCCCTTGGCCCTCCTCCCGCTCGTTGTGGGAGTCTCGCTGGCACCTCGGAGGGCGCAGTGGCCGCTGGCAAATCCGATCGTCCGTAGACTCGCCGACAGGAGCTACGGCATTTACCTCTACCACATGCCGTTGCTCCTATTTGGGTTAACGACGCTTGGCCTTCCGCTCGGCACGAAGCCGAGCATCTATTTCCTTTGGCTCGGCTTCGGGCTAGTCACCTCGGTCGCGGCGGGTTGGCTCTCGTATGCGCTGATCGAGGCGCCGATTCGTAGACGGGCTCAACGCTTCACCAAGCGAATCCAGTCGGCCCCAGCACCCCGGCTTGCCCTCGCCAGCGATCCAGCCAGTTGAACAGGGCCATATTCAGCAAACGACGAACGCAGGATCTCACAGCGGTCGCGCTCTACTTGGGGGCATCGCTGCTGCTGATCGGCCGCGGGGCGATCGCGGATCCATCCCACGTTTGCGCGTGTTCGGGTCTCCCCGACCCAACCGCATACATGTGGGCTTTCGTGTGGTGGCCGCACGCGCTACTGCACGGGCTCAACCCGTTCGTGACCCACACGATCTGGACCCCACACGGCGCGAATGTGGCCGTTGCCGCGCAGATCCCGGCCGCCAGCTTGTTGATGTCGCCGATCACTGCGCTGTTCGGCCCGATCGTGTCCTACAACGTGCTAAGCATCGCGGCGCCAGTTCTGGCCGGATGGTTCACGTTTCGCCTATGTCGTTACCTGACCGCCCGCTGGGCTCCGTCTTTGATCGGCGGCTACCTGTTCGGGTTCTCGAGCTATGAGCTCGGTCATCTCCTCGGTCACCTCAACCTCGTCCTCACGTTTCTTGTTCCCGCCACCGTGCATCTCGTCCTGCTGTGGCTCGATGAGCGGGTCAGCTCACGGCGCTTCGTCGTCCTGCTGACGGGTATCTTCGTCATCCAACTCGGGCTCTCGACGGAGATCCTGACGACGCTGGTCGGGATTGGCGGGGTGACGCTGCTGCTCGCCTACCGCTTCAGCGAGAGTGACCGTCGGCGCCGAGTGGCTTTGCTGCCGCCGCGGATTCTGCTCGCGGGCGCCGCCGCCGCACTGCTGACGGCGCCGTTTCTCTATTACGCGCTTACTGGCCTGCCGACGGCGAAGCTCAACTGGGCGACGTTGAATGACCTGACCTCGGCGGATCTGCTCAATTACGTGGTCCCCACCCCCCTGACGTGGATCGGCCACGGCACCGTCGGCGTCTTCGCCCACAGCAATTTCTCCGAATCGACCGCGTATCTCGGACTGCCGGTGCTGCTGATCATGGCGCTGTTCTTGTTCACCAGACGCCGTGAGCCTCTCGCCAAGCTCCTCACGGCGACTCTGGTGCTGTTGGTGATCGCGTCGCTCGGTCCACATCTTCACGTCGCCAGCCCGAATGCGAGCTCGACCGGCGCGTACGCCCCGTCAATACCGCTGCCGTGGCTCTTCCTCAGTCACCTCGCAGGCATCGACCACCTGCTCGCTGGAAGGGTGACGATGTATGTGTCATTGCTCGCGGCCGTGATCGTCGCGCTGTGGCTCGCCCAACCATCGCGCCAGGGCTATCGCAAGTGGGTTCTTGCAGGAGCAGGAGTGGCCCTCCTGATCCCCAATCTCGCTCAGCGCTTCTGGGATCAGCCGATCGCGGACCCAGTGTTCTTCGCCAATGGCGCCTATCGGCAATACGTTGCCCGTGGTCAGACCGCCTTGATCATCCCGTTTGGCGCGAACGGGAACAGCATGCTCTGGCAGGCCCAGACAGGCATGTACTTCCGGATGCCAGAGGGCTACATCGGGCTCGGGATTCCTGCCGACTACGTCCACGATCCTGGCGCCAACGACCTCCTCGACTTTCCGTCTAGCCCGAGCACCAGCATCGACTTGGCGCGTCGCTGGCCCGGTTCATTCGCCGGCCGGAAAGTCGCAACGGTGATCGTCCAGGCACCGCCGGTAATGCCGCTCGATCCAGCCGATCAACCGCAACGCATGCAGCAGCTGCGCAACGCCCTTTCCTCACTCGGGCTGAGGTCAAACACTGATCGGCGGCGTCTCGGTCTACGAAATTCCACCGAGCTGGAGGACCTGAGTTCTCCGGTCACGGGATCACCGATTCCGACTGGTGGCGACGTTACTTTGCGAATCGGGGATGGCCTCGCAGCACCGTTACAGCCGCTCGACCCCGGCAAGCGCCACCGCGTCCAGACCGGAGTCCCGATCGTCCCTGCCCTCGATGGGCTTCGCTGGATCGCGCTGTTTCTTGTGATCTCGGGCCACGCCTGGAGCGACGTACAGGTCCTCCCCTTCCGTGGCACCGCCTCGCCGGCGCGATCAGCTGGGCGTCGCGCCGATCGACCTGTTCTTCATCATCAGCGGCTTTGTGATGTTCCTGCCAACTGCCGCACGGGATGGGGATTTCGGCAGCCTCAGGGCGCTATGCACTCCGGCGTCTCGCCCGGATCATCCCCGCGTACTGGTTCTGCCTGCTGCGCTAATTGCCTTCTACCCCCTCTTCTTCGCGCCCGCCCCGCGCCGTTCACGACGTTCGGCTTCCGGCAGTCTCGGCCCACGTCACGTTCCTGCAAACCGAGAGCACGCTGGTCCCGAGCCTGTTCGCTCGGATCGGGATGGGTTCGGAGCAAATCCCGCCCTCTGGACGCTGTCGGCTCGAGGCCCTGCTTCTACCTCGCGCTCCCATTCATCGCGCGTCGCTTCTACCGCCGCCCGCTCGCTTGCTGGCAGCGTGCGCTTTTGCTCTCGGCGCTTACCGGCTCCAGGCGAATCACCTGGCGACGTCCTGACCCATGCGCAGGGATTACCGACGACGCCGGGGCCGGTGCAGCAGTTCGCGATCGGGCTTTCGCTCCAGTTCCCGGCCTACGTCGGCGACTTTGCGATCGGCATGTCCTGTGCCTTGGCGGTTGTTCGCCTGGGGCGGCGGCCGCTCGGCCGTGGCAGTCGACGGCGGCGTTGCTCGCGGCGCTGGTCCCGTATTGGCGCCATCCTGCCGTGACCCGCATGCCACTGGGGATCGACGCCGCCGCGCATGCCCGCTACCACCTGAACGCGCTGACCGAGACGCTA
The DNA here is from genome assembly GCA_963849295.1 of uncultured Solirubrobacterales bacterium. GTDB lineage: Bacteria > Actinomycetota > Thermoleophilia > Solirubrobacterales > Solirubrobacteraceae > Palsa-465. Next base: position 24,166 of record CAWKGU010000009.1, on the reverse strand, counting down.
GTGCCGCTCGGGCTAGGAATCCTCGTGATCGGCGCCTCGCTGGCACCGGCTTGGGCCACGCGGCCGCTGTCAAACCGCTGGATGGTCGTCTGGGCGAGATCAGCTATGGCACCTACCTCTACCACCTGCCGCTTGCTGTACTTGGGGATGAACACACTTGGCTTTCCCACGCGCCCCTCGCAGGGCGCATTCCTTGAGACGCTCGGTTCTCCTCACAACCTCCGTCGCCGCCGGCTGGCTCTCCTACGTCGTGCTCGAGGCGCCTATCCGCCGACGTGCTCAGCGCTTCGCGAAGCGGATCCAGTCCGCACCAGCAACCCGACTCGCCCTCGCTGGCGAACCCGCGCGTTGAACGTCCTCTGGTTCATCGAAACGACCGCCGGCAACGCGTTCATGAACGAGTTGCTGCGCGCACTGGCGGCCGCCGCCGCGCGCGCTGGGATAAATGTCGCCTTCCACGCCGACGGATACCCGGAGTACGTCGAAGGCGACGCATACGTCGCGATCCCCCACGAATTGTTCGAGTGTGCCCGTCGTGCATGGACCGGCGCACACCGCGAGCAGCTCGCCGCGACGGTCGCCGTCTGCGTCGAGCAGCCCGGCACGCAATGGTTCGAATTGACCGCCAGATACGCAGCCGAGCTCGGCGGTGCGGTCGCCATCCACAGGACCGCCTGCCGAGCGCTCGCGCACAACGGGGTCGATGCGCGACATCTCCAGCTCGGCTACGCGCCCGAGTGGGACGCCTGGCACGGCGCCCCCAAGGATCGTGAGGTCGATGTGCTCTACATGGGCACCGACGATTCGCGCCGCGCCAGCCTGCTCGCGGGACATGCGGCCGTGCTTCACCGACGCAGCAGCCGGCTGCTGATCCCTGAGCTCGATGCAAAGCCGGCCGCCACGAGCAACTTCCTCATCGGGGGGGACAAGTACCGCCAGCTCGCGGACGCGAAGCTGCTGCTCAACCTCCACCGGTCCCGCGCCGCTGGCCTGCTTGAGTGGATGCGCGTCCTGGAGGCGATGTGCAACGGCTGCGTTGTTATCTCCGAGCACTCAGCCGACGTCGCACCGCTGCGTGCCGGCGAGCACTTTCTCAGCGCTCGTCCTGAACATTTGGCGCTGCTCGCCAATGGGCTGCTCGACAACCCCGATCGGCTCGGGCAAATCCGGCGCGCCTCGTACGAGTTCCTGCGCAACGAGCTGACGATGGACGCAGGAATCAGCGTCCTGATCGACGCTGCGCTGGCGGCGGTCGAGCGAGCGCCGTCGACGACGATCGCCTCGTCGATCAAATCTCCAAACCCCCCAGCAGCCGCGCAGTCGCCCGACCTCGATGCCCTCGTTGCCGCTCAGCTCCAACCCGTTCGTGCCGCGCTCAAGAACCTGACGCTCGAGGCGCTCGACACGCGCCGCCGTCTCCACGCTCTTGCGGACGCGGGCGATGATCCCGATCCGCAGCCGATCGCCGAGACCCCTTCGTTCGCGCACCAGCTCGAGCCTCGGATCTCGGTGCTCGTCTCCCTGCACAACTACGAGCGGGAGGTGGTCGAAGCGCTGGCCAGCGTCGACGGGTCATTGCACCGCTCCTATGAGGTGTTGATCCTCGACGACTCCTCCACCGACGGCTCGGTGCAGGCGGTACAGCGCTTCATGGAGCAACGCCCATGGATGCCAGCAAAGCTGTTTGGCCACCGCTGCAATCGCGGTCTGCCCCGTACGCGCAATGCGCTGATCGAGCGCGCCCGGGGCGAGTTCGTGTTCATCCTCGACGCCGACAACGCGATCTTCCCGATGGCGCTGCAACGCCTTGAGGCTGCGATCGACCACGCCCCCAAGGCCGCATTCGCTTACGGGATCAGCGTCGTCGAGCAGGATGCATGCCCCACCGACCTGATCAGCGTCGGAGTCTGGTCGCCACGGCGCCTCGCCAAGGACAACTACATCGACGCGATGGCGCTGATCCGTCGCGACGTGCTGATCGACCTGGGCGGCTTCTGCGAGGACATCAGGCTCTTGGGGTGGGAGGACTACGACCTCTGGCTTCGGATCGCCGAATGCGGGCTCGCGGCGATCCACGTCCCGCAGGTCGTGGGCTGCTATCGCCGCACACGACATTCGATGCTCGCCTCGATCACTGACATCGACACGACCGTGGCCCGCTCGATCGTGTCGAAGCGCAGCCCGCTGACATTCGCCGGTACGGCGCGCACCGAAGCCGCAGTCGGGACCGCTGGCTCCGACCGACACCGGGAGACCGTTTGAGCTGTGGCTCGACCAGCCCAGGCCCGACTCCCATTCACGGCCGCAACGGATCCTGCGGGTCTTCGGCTGGGCCGCGGCCGACGTACCAATCGAGCGTGTCCGCATCCGGATCGGCGAGCTCAGTCTCACCGCGCGCTACGGGCTGGCGCGTTCCGACGTCGCCGCGGAACACCCCGACCTGATCGGATGCGAGCGCTCGGGATTCGTCTCGATCATCCCAGCGGAGGATCTGCCCGCCGGAGCCGAGGAACTGGAGGTCACCGCGTTCACCGTCGACGGCCGCAGCGAGTCCCGCTACGCGCGCGTGGAGAAAGCACCCTCGCCGTGGCCCAACGCAAGGCGCCCGCGGGACCCGCCACCGGCCCCGATTCCGGCCCGCTCGCCCTTGGTCTCGCTTGTGATCCCGACCGCAGCCCGCGGCCAACACCTTGAGCGCTGCCTCACCTCGATTCGGCAGCGCTCCGACTACGCACATCTCGAGCTCGTGATCGTCGACTCGAGCGGCGGACGGCTTGAAGGAATCGATGAGCTCGCCGACGCGGTCGTCGTGCCTTATGACGGCCCGTTCAACTATTCGAAGGCAATCAATAGCGGCGCCCGGCACGCCACCGGCGAATACGTCGTGCTGCTCAACGACGACGTCGAGGTGCTTGCTCCGGACTGGATCAAGCGACTGCTCGAGCAGGCAATGAAGCCAGGCGTTGGCATCGTCGGAGCAAAGCTTCTGTACCGCGACGGCACGATTCAGCATGGCGGGGTACTGATTCAAGGAAGGATCCCCGAGCACCTGTTCCAGCACTTTCCCAACCACCCAGAGCGTTACGCTGGACTGCTCGCGATGACCCGCGACTGCAGCGCCGTCACAGGCGCCTGCATGATGGTCGACCGCGTGCTATTCGACTGGCTCGGCGGGCTCGATGAGAGCTACGTGCTCGATTTCGGCGACGTCGACTTCTGCCTTCGAGCGCTCGCCCACGGCGAGCGAATCGTCTGGACTCCGCACGTGGTGCTCCGACACGACGAGCGGAGCTCACGCGGGGCGCGCTCACCGGTTGCCGACCTGGAGACCTTCCGTAAGCACTGGGGGGCCTTCGTCGAGGCGGGCGATCCGTTCTACGACCCGTCCCTCTCGACCACCACGCAATTCGAGCCCCTGGCCTCCTAGCTCCAGAAATCCTCCACCCGTTCGCCGTCGCCGCCCTCGGGTCGATCGCTGCCGATCGCGATGAACTCGAGCCCCTCGGGTCCCGCCTCGATCCCGCGTACGACCTGAGGAGCGACGCGGACCACATCCCACTGGCGCAAGTCGACGTACTCGTCGTCGAGACGGATCCGCCCGGATCCGCTGATGACGACGTATGCCTCCTCCTGCTCGCGATGGCGATGGCCGAAGGGAGCGCGGAACCCGGCTCCGTAGCGGAAATAGCTGACACCGAGGTGCTCTGAGTCGAGGTGCTTGCGGGCGAACCGCGACTCCGCGTCGATCCCGCGGTCGGCCGCTGCGTCCTCGACTTCCATCAGGTTCTTGATCGTGAACTCGCTCATGGCCAATCAGTGTAAGGTCGCCGTCATGAGTGAACGAACGGGCTACACACCAGGAACGTTTTCGTGGGTCGACCTCTCCACGACTGACCAGGACGGCGCCAAGGCCTTTTACACGGAGCTGTTCGGCTGGGAGCCGACGGACAACCCGGTCGGCGAAGGCGTCGTCTATTCGATGATGTCGCTCGGCGGCAAGGACGTGGCGGCGATTTCTCCCCAGCCCGAGCAGCAGCGCGAGGCCGGGGCGCCGCCGACATGGAATTCGTACATCACCGTCGAGAGCGCAGATCACGCGCTCGACCGGGCCAAGCAGCTCGGCGCGACTGTGCACGCGCCTGCCTTCGACGTGCTGGACGTTGGTCGGATGGGAGTCGTCCAGGATCCCCAGGGCGCCTTCTTCCTCGTGTGGGAGCCCAAGCGCCACCTCGGCGCGGGCCTGGTCAACGCCCCGGGCGCCCTCTCCTGGAACGAGCTCGGCTCGCCCGATATGGATGCCTCTGCCTCTTTCTACAGCGAGCTGTTCGGCTGGGTCGTGGAGCCGTTCGAGGGTTCGGAGATGCCATACATGACGATCAAGACAGCCGACGGACACGGCAACGGCGGCATTCGCGAGCTCTCACCGCCCGACGCGCCGCCGAACTGGCTCGTGTACTTCGGGATCGACGACGTCGAGGCCGGACTTGCAAAGCTAGAGGGCCTGGGCGGCAGCAAGGTGATGGGCCCGATGGCGATAGGCCCGGGCAGCCTCGGAGTCGCGCAGGATCCGCAGGGCGCGATGTTTGCGCTTTACGCAGGCCACTTCGACGATTAGCTCCAGCGCGCGTCATACTGACGCCGTGCGGATTCGCGCGGTGGCGACGCTCGCAGCGCTTGCGCTCGTGTGCCTCGGATGCGGCCAGAGCAGCCAGCAGAAAGGCAGCGGCCCTCCGGCGCCGAGCTATGCCGTCCGTGCCCACCCGCAGGCAATCGAGCCGGTCGCTGGTTCCGCGGCGCAAGAGGCCTCCGGGCCATCCGCTGTCAGCGTCGACGCGGGGTCGAACGTCACGAATGGGCTCGCGCAGCCAGTGTCGCTGGACGAGATCCGCCGCGAGCTCGCCCAGAGCGGCACCACGGCAGCTTCCGGGCGGGCGACGCTGACGGCAGACGGACTGGCAATCCCTCCCGCCAACGCCCCCGCGTGGCTCCAGAACATGATCTTCGCCGGCAACCAGATCGCCCACCTCCCGTACCGCTTCGGCGGCGGCCACGGCACCTTCCAGGACACCGCCTATGACTGCTCAGGCTCGCTGTCCTACATCTTCTGGTCGGCTGGCATCCTCAACGCGACCGTCACCTCCGGCCAGCTGATGAGCATGGGGCTGCCGGGCCCCGGAAAGTGGATCACGATCTACGCCAACCAAGGGCACACGTTCGCGATCATCGCCGGGCTTCGCTTCGATACCGTCGCGCTCGCCGAGACCGGGTCACGCTGGTCAAATAGGCCGCCGGATGAACCCGACCTGGCGAGCTTTGCCGTCAGGCACCCGCCAGGGCTTTAAGGACGGGCCGCATGCGGCCCGTCCTCGGCCGGTGCATGCACCGGCCGACGGCGCGGCACATGTGCCGCGCCGAACTCAATTAGCAATTGGGTGAAGCGATCGGGCGCCTCCACCTGTGGGCAGTGGCCGATGCCCGCGAGCAACTCGAGCCGGGAGCCGGGAACCGCGCTCAGCACTCGCTCGGCGCCGCGGTGAAAGACGAGGCGATCGCGGTCGCCCCAGATCAGCAGCACCGCGCAGGAGATCTTCTCCAGCTCGTAGGGGTCGCGGAGCTCGGGGATCAGGCGGTGCGCGATGTCCAGGTAACTGGCCACCTTTGCGCGAGAGCGGTGGTGCGAGGTGAACGCCGAGACCACCCCTGGATGGATCGAACGTGGTGAGGCGAACGCGAGCTGGACGTACAGCCGCGCGACCGCCGCGCGAAGCACGAAGCTCGGCACCGGGGTCGGCAGCGCAAGGATCGAACGCAGCACCGGGTCGCGCTGGACGATGTACAGCAGCCGGGTCATCGCGAGCCCTGCGGGTGCGACGGCGACGACACCGTCGAGCAGCGCACCGTGGCGCTCTGCGAGTCGCAGCGCGACGCAGCCCCCCAGCGAGTTGCCAACAGCGACGACGGGCTGGCGAGGGCGACCGCCCGCGTATCTGACGACGTCTGCAGCGAACTCGTCGAGCTGGGGCAGGATCGGCTCGTCGCTCAGCGGATCCGCCGTGGCGAATCCCGGCAGATCGACCGCGATCGCACGGCGGCCCTGGCGCGCGAGCAGCGCGAGCGCCTGACGCCATGTGTCAGCGCTGTCGGCATAGCCGTGAAACATCACGATCGGCTCGCCATCGCCCTCCAGTTCGAGTACGCGTGAGCGGTAGCCGGCGAACTTGCGCCGATGCTCGAACAGCGGCTGGATCATTGCGTCACCCCGCCGCCGCAGCGGCGGGCTCGGGGGCCTCGTAGGTGAGGAAGTCACTCCCGCGCACGAGCACCAGGCCCAGCACGGCGCCCGCGAGCGCGACCAGCGCGCCGACGAGCAGGATCTCGTTCATCGCCTTGGTGAAGGCCACGTGGATCGCGAGGCTGGCGTGCACGCGCTGGGCGGCCGGGACCGCGCCGAGCACGCGGGCGGTGCCTCCGGCGGCAACTGCGTGCGCGATCTGAGCGCTGTGTCCTGCGACCGGGGTGCCGGCGAGCTTTGGCCCTAGGTTTGAGGAGATTCCGCTCTCGAACAGCGAACCCAGAACCGCGATCCCGGTTGCGGTGCCGACCTGGCGGAAGGTGTTGTTGATCCCGCTGGCCATTCCGCTGCGCTCGGGCGAGACGACTCCGACGGCGGCGGAGGCGACCGCTGGGTTGACGAACCCGATGCCGGCGCCCACGAGCAGGAACCCCGCGAGCAGCGCCGTCCAGTGCGAGGACGCGCTGAGTCCGCGCATCAGCAGCTCCCCGAGCCCAACCAGCCCAAGGCCACCGCTCAGCAGCAGGCGGACGGGTACGCGCTCCGACAGATTGCCCGACAGCGCCGCGACGAAGAACGACAGGACCGTGACCGGCAGGAACCGCAAGCCGGTCTGAAGCGGCGAGAACCCGAGCAGCGTCTGCATGTACAGCGTGAGGTAAAGGAACATCGCGAACATCGAGCAGCCGAGCGCGAACCCGACCACCGAGGCGCCGTCAAAGGTTGGGTTACGAAACAGCGCGATGTCGAACATCGCCTCGGTCTGGACGAGCTGGGCGATCAGGAACACGACCAGCAGCACCCCGGCGCCGGCGAACAGCGACACGATCAGCGCACTGCCCCACCCCTCGGCGTTGCCGCGAATAATCGCCAGCACCAGCAGGAACAGCGCGCCGGTGAATGTGATCGTCCCGATCCAGTCGATCCTGCGGGCGTTCGGGTTGCGGGATTCGGCGACCTTCGCGACCGTCAGCGCCGCGGTCGCGATGCCGATCGGCACGTTGATGTAGAAGATCGAGGACCAGCCGAAGCCCTCAGTCAGGGCGCCTCCCAGCAGTGGACCGACGGCGGCAGCGGCACCGATTGTCGCGCCCCAGATGCCCAGCGCCATGCCGCGCTCGCGTCCCCGGAACTCCTGCGCGAGCAGCGCAAGCGAGGTCGAGAACATGACCGCGCCGCCGATCCCCTGCCCCCCGCGCGCGAGGATCAAAAACAGGGCGCTGGGCGACAGCGCGCACAGCAGCGAGGTGAAGGCGAACAGGCCAAGCCCGATCGCGAACACGAGCTTGCGCCCGAACAGGTCGGCGAGCGTGCCGGTCGTCAGCAGCACCGAGGCGAGCGTCAGCGCGTAGGCGTCGATCACCCATTGGATGTCGGAGAAGCTCGCGTGCAGATCGTTGGCGATCTTCGGCAGCGCGACATTCACGATCGTGATGTCGAGCAGCAGCATGAAGGTCGCGATACAGACGGCGATCAGCGTCCACCACTTACGCTCCATAAGCAGGCATCCTAGTAACGAGTCAGCACGACTGGCTGGTCGGCCAGTCAGCCTGGGGCGTTACCCTCTCAGGCGCGGCCGTACACAGGGATCGCCGCGCCGCTCGTCGGCTGACTGTCGCGGGACAGGAGGTAGGCGATCACGCCGGCGATCTGTTCGGGCTTCACCCAACGCTCGTGATCGGCGTTCGGCATCGATGCGCGGTTGGCGGGCGTGTCGATCACGCTCGGGAGGATCGCGTTGCAGCGCACCCCGCCGTCTCGGTATTCGACCGCGACCGCACTGGCGAACGCGATCACCGCGGCCTTCGAGGCGACGTAGCCCGCCGCGCCGCTGAACGGCTGGAGCGCCGCCCGTGTGCCGACGCAGACGATCGACCCTCCCCCGTGCTCGAGCATCGGCGGCACCGCCGCCGCCGTCATCAGGTACGTGGGCCGGAGGTTGAGGCGAAACTGCTGCTCGAAATCCTCGATCGGGGTCTCGTGCACGCGGCCACCGGTCGAAAACCCGCCCACCAGGTTGACCAGGCCATTCAGGGGAGCGTCGGCGGCCTCGGCGCCGGCTGCGACGACCGCCTCGACCGCCTGCTGGTCAAACAGATCCGCCTGCACGAGCTCGAGGCCCTCACGGTCGCGATCGACCCGCTCGAGCTCGCGCTCCGCGATCCACGGCACCACCACTCGCCAATCGTCTGAGAGCAGGCGCTGCACCACCGCGGCGCCGAGTCCGCCTGTACCTCCAGTGACGATCGCCGTGCCGTGCATACTGTCCGCGCGCCACTCTATCTTCGCCTGCGCGATGCTGATCCGGGAGTTCGCAGATGGCTGTCAGGTGGCGCAGGCGCTTCTCGTCCGCGACGTCGAGGTCCGGCGGCGGCGCGACGGAGGAGAATTTTTGCGGCTGTCGCTCGGGGACCGTACGGGCAGCGTTCCGGCCGTCGTGTGGGATGGTGTCGCCGAGGCGCGGGAGGTCTGCCAACTCGGAGCGGTCGTCCACGTCCGCGGCACCTTCTCGGTGCACGTCCGCTTCGGGCCGCAGCTCGCCATCGACTGCGTGCGAGCGGCGGCCGCGCACGAATACGATCGCGACGAGCTGCTCGACGGGCCGGCGCGGACGCCCGAGCAGATGGAGGCGGATCTCCGCGACCTGGTCGCGACGGTTCAGAACCCGCATCTCCGTCGGCTGCTGGGAGCTGTGTTCGGCGACACCTCGTCGACCTGGCAGAGCTATCGCGACGCGCCCGCGGCAAAGCGCTACCACCAGGCCTACAGGCACGGGCTCCTCGAGCATTCGCTGACGGTCGCGCAGGCGGTTGGCGCCGTCTCCGTGATGTTCCCGGGAATCGACCGGGATCTCGCCGTGACGGGGGCCCTGCTTCACGACATCGGCAAGCTCGAGGCCTATGAACTGGTGGGGGACACGATCTCGATGTCGGACCAGGGCCGCCTCTACGGGGAAATTCCGCTCGGCTACTACCGCGTGCGGCGGCTGATCGAGCGCCTCGAGGGTTTTCCAGTGCACCTCGAGCAGGCGCTGCTCCACATCATCCTCGCCCACCACGGCGCGCTCGAGCACGGCAGCCCGGTTGTCCCGTGCACGCGCGAGGCGACGCTTGTCCACATGATCGACAACCTGGGGGGCCGGCTTGGCAGCTTCGACCGCCTCGAGCGCGAGCTTGCCACTGGCGAGCAGTGGTCGGCGTACGACAAGGGGATCGGCGGGGGTGCCTATTTCGCCCGTCCAGCGGGCGAGGGCGAGCGCCAGGCGGCGTAGCGCGAGCGGCCGCGGCGCGCGACGCCGTGTGCCAAATCAGCGCAATTTGCGAAACGACGGGCCCGCAGCGCTTCGGGTGTGAACACGGCCCAATTACAGTTGCGGCATGGCGAAGGACACGGAAAAGCTGATCCGCCAGCTGTCGCTGATCTCATATCTGATGGCCGAGCGCCGGCCGGTGACCGCGCCTGAGATCAGGCGCGACGTCGAGGGCTACAGCGTGATGAACGAGGACGCGTTCGCGCGGCGCTTCTATGCCGACCGTTCCGAGCTCGAGGCGCTCGGCATCGTGCTGACGGTCGAGAAGCCGGTCGACGGCCAGGTCGAGCAGGAGAACTATTCGCTGCCGCCCGAGAACTTCCACCTCCCGCCGATCGAGTTCACCGACGGCGAGCTCGCCGCTTTGCATACCGCGCTACAGCTCCTCGACGGCGAGTTCGCCTACGCGGAGCCGCTGCGCCTCGCTCTCCAGCAGATCTCCTGGGGCCGTCCCAACCCTCTGAGGCTGCCCGAGCAGCACACCATTGCGCTTGGGATCACGGGCTCGGCCGGTGGGCACGAGGTCTCCCAGCGCCTCGCCAAGATCGAGACGGCGATCTTCCGGCGAAAGACGATCGTGTTCGACTACTACACGATGGAGCGCGATGAGGTGGGAACCCGGCGCGTCGACCCCTACCAGCTGCTCTACCAGGGCGGGCAGTTCTATGTCGTCGGCCGCTCGCACGAGCGCGACGCGATCCGCGTGTTCAGGTTGTCGCGGATCCGCGGAAAGGTGGGCTACGCGACCAAGGCCGAGCACGACTTCCAACGCCCCCATGACTTCGATCCACGCGCGTACGGCAATCGCATCCAGTGGCAGTTCGGCGATCCGATCGGCACCGCGGAGGTGTTCATCAGCAACAGGATCGCGTGGCAGATCGAGCGGCATTTCGGCGGCTACGGCGAGATGCGAGAGTCCGACGATGGTGGCCGCGTGTTTGTGACGGCCTACGCAAACGCGCGTCAGCTGCTCGCCTGGGTGCTGGGGCTGGGAGAGCACGCTCGCGTTCTGGGTCCGCCCGAGCTCGTCGAGGAGCTCCGCGGGCGGCTGGCGCTCCTGGTGGAACGTCACACGGGCGAGCCAGAGGCTGGCGACGGCCGGGCTCCGGCGCCCGAGCCGTCACGGCCCGAGCCGGGCGCGCCCGACGGCAACGGCCACCAGCCCGACGGCGGCATCCGCCCCGAGCGCTTCGCCCGCCTGGTGACGCTCGCGAGCATCCTGATCGACGCGGGCCGCGCCGGCAGGCGGCTCAGTGTCACGGAATTGCTCGACGCGCTGAAGGTCTCCGAGCAGGAGCTGCGCGAGGACATCTCGGTGCTGAACGTCGTCAACTTCGGCGCCGGCACATATGTGCTCTACGCGGAGATCGGCCCCGACGGGATCATCGAGGTCGATCCCGAGCCCTATGGCGACTCGTTTGCCCGCCCGGCGCGACTGCTCCCGGTCGAGGCCAAGGCACTGGTGGCGGCGATCGACCTGATCGGCGAGCACATCCCGGAGGGATCGCTTGCCTCCGTCCGCGAGAAGGTCGTCGCTGCGCTCGGCGAGGATCCCGCGCAGGAGGGTCTTCAGGTCGCGTCGCCCGGCGGCGATGACGAGGAGATCGCAGCCGTTGTCTCGCGCGCGATCGCCCGCAGGCGTCTGCTTTCGTTCGAGTACTACAAGGAGAACGAGGACGAGTTCTCGAGCCGCGTGGTCGAGCCGTACGCGCTGATCAACGGCCGCGAGGGCTGGTATCTGGCGAGCTTCGATCCCTCTCGCGAGGACGTCCGTCATTTCCGCCTTGACCGGATTAAGTCGGCGACGGTCACCGACGAGCGCTTTGAGCCCCGACCCGACGTCGACCCCGCCGCCGACGTCGACGGCTGGCCCCGAACGGGCGAGGTCCCCGCCTCACGTCGCGCGCGGGTGTGGATTTCCCCTCAGCGCGCTCGCTGGGCGCGCGAGGACCGTCACGTCGTTGCGGATCTTAAGGACGGCGCGGTGATCGTCGAGCTGGGCTTTAAGGGGATCGACTGGCTGGTGCGTGAGGTCTTGAAGGAGGCGGGCGACGCCGCCGTGCTCGAACCGGCTGACGCCCGGGCGGCCGTGCTCGAAGCGGCTGAAGAGATCCGTTCGCAGGCGGCCGCGATCATCGCTTGACGGTTCGCCCCAGGTCATCCCCCCTCGCCGCTTGAGCAGACGCGATCAAATCAAGATGACCTCGGAGGAGGTCGCCGGCTTCCTCTCAGAGCAGCGTGTCGTCATCTGCGCTTCGAACGGGGTGCGCGGATGGCCCCACCTGATGCCGCTGTGGTATCTCGTCGGCGACGTCTCGGAGCTGTGGGCCTGGACTTACGCCAAGTCCCAGAAGGTCCGCAACCTGGAGCGCGACGATCGCGCGACCCTTCAGGTGGAGGACGGCGAGCAGTACCACGAGCTGCGAGGAGTGATGATCGAGGCACGGGCCGTGATCCATCGCGAGGTTGAGCGCGTCGCGGCGTTCGGCGCCGAGTTGTTCGCCCGGTATGGGAGCGATACGACCGGTCCGGAGTTCCTCGATGTCGTACGCGCACAGGCGGCAAAGCGAGTCGCGCTGCAGTTCCGCCCGCAGCGGATCGCGACCTGGGATCACCGCAAGCTGGGCGGGGTTTACTAGCTTGCACTAGCCTCCGCGCCGGCCATGCAAGATCTCAAGGGGCTCATCCTGTCCGGGGGCAAGGGCACCCGTCTGCGCCCAATCACCCACACGAGCGCCAAGCAGCTCGTGCCGGTGGCGAACAAGCCGGTGCTGTTCTACGGGATCGAGGCGATGGCTTCCGCCGGGATCGAGAACGTCGGCATCATCATCGCGCCCGAGACCGGCGATGAGATCCGCGCGGCCGCGGGGGACGGCTCCCGCTTTGGCGTGCGCCTCACCTACATCGTGCAGGATGAGCCGCTCGGGCTCGCCCACGCCGTGCTGACCGCGCAGCCTTTCCTCGGCGACTCGCCGTTTGTCATGTACCTCGGCGACAACCTGCTCCAGGGAGGGATCGAGGATCTGGTCACGGCGTTTCGCGCGGGTGAGCCCGATGCGTTGATCCTGCTGACGCCCGTCCCCGACCCCGAGCAATACGGCGTCGCAGAGCTGCAAGACGGATCCGTCGTGCGACTTGTGGAGAAGCCATCGCAGCCGACGACCAACCTCGCGCTCGTCGGCGTGTACATGTTCACGCCGACGGTCCATGACGCTGCCCGGGCGATCGAGCCCTCTGGCCGTGGCGAGCTGGAGATCACCGACGCGATCCAGCAGCTGGTTGATTCGGGCCTCCGTGTCGAGCCGCACATCGTCAAGGGATGGTGGAAGGACACGGGTCGGCTGGAGGACATGCTCGCCGCCAACCGGCTGGTGCTCGATACGATCGAGACGCGCGTCGAGGGCGAGCTGGTCGACTCGCAGGTTGACGGCCGGGTGATCGTCGAGCCGGGGGCGCACCTCGAGCGTTCCGCGGTGCGCGGCCCGGCGATCATCGGCGCCGGGGCCCAGCTTCGAGACTGCTACGTGGGCCCTTACACCGCAGTTGGCGAGCACTGCGTGATCGAGAACGCCGAGGTCGAGCATTCGATCCTGCTGGCGGGCTCGACGGTCCGCGACCTTGCCGGCCGGATGGAGTCCTCGCTGCTGGGCCGCAACGTGACGATTCGCCGCGACCACCGTCAGCCGCGCGCGTATCGATTCCTGGTGGGCGACAACTCGGAGATCGGGATCCTCTGATGCGGGATCCGCTCGGGCTGAACGAGCGGCTTTTTGCGCTGTATTACCCGTGGCTGGTCGAGCGCTCGGAGAGGGCCGGCCAGCGCGAGACTCGAAGCGAGCTGCTGGCGCAGGCGTCCGGCAGGACACTCGAGCTCGGCGCGGGCAACGGCTTCAACCTGCCCCACTACACCGAGCGGGTTACCGAGCTGATCATCACCGAGCCGAGCCCCCACATGCTGGAGCAGCTTCGTGAGCGGCTCGCACTCGACGAGCCGCCCGTCGGTTCCGTGAAGCTCGTGCAGTCGGGCGCCGAGTCACTGCCATTCGAGGACGCGAGCTTTGACACCGTCGTCTGTACGTTCGTGCTGTGCACGGTGCCTGATCCCGCCCGAGCGCTGTCAGAGGCCGAGCGGGTGCTCGTGCCGGGTGGGCAGTTTCTCTTTCTGGAGCACGTGCACGCAGGGGAGGGAACCCTGCTGGGGCGCTTTCAGGATCTCGTCGAGCTTCCGCACCGATACCTTGCGGCCGGCTGTCACCCCAACCGGCGCACCGGGACGCTCTTGCGGGAGTCATCGCTGGAGCTCGAGCGACTCGAGCACGGGCGTCAGCCCCGGTCGCTGCCAACCGTCAGGCCGACGATTATCGGGTCTGCGCGACGTGCGACTGCTGCTGCGCGCTTCGTAGCCGCGCTGGACCCGCTCAAGCCCACCGACGAGACGCCGAATGCGGCAACAAACAGCACTGCCGTAGCCGCGCGGAGCCGCTTCGGCGTGAGCCACCCCATGTGATGGTTCTGCATCCACGTCCGGACGCCGCTGGCGCCCGCCATCGCCGCCATCACACAGCCCGCGCACATGGGGTTAGGGTAGCGCTCCTCGCCCGTGCTCGTCGCGGCGCGACTTACGTGATCGGGCTGGCGCTCCCGACCTGAGCCTCCCTGAGCATCTGGAGCTCGTCACGCAGCGCCGCCACCTCGGCCTCGAGCGCGGCGACGCGCGCGAGCAGGTCGTCGTCGATCGGCGCGGGTGCCGGAACCAGGCCCGGTCCGGTGATGCTGTCTCTGGTCACCTCGGGCGCGTCGCCGCCGAGCAGCTGCTCGAAACGATCCTCCTTCTGGCCGGGGCGACGCTCCAGGCGGCGCACGTAGTCGCGCTCGATCAGCTGCTCAAGGATACGGTCCACTTCCTCGAGCGAGGCGATGCTCGCCATCCGCTCGGTCCTCCCTTTGAGCTCGCCCGGAGTCTGCGGGCCGCGAAGCAGCAGCGCGGCAAGGATCGCCAGCTGCGAGCGCTCGAGCCGGAGCGCCTCCTCTGCCAGGTGGCGGTACTTGATCGCGCGGCTGCCGTGGTAGCTGGCGAGCCGCGCGAGCCCATCGCGGGAGAGACGTTGCGCCGCGTCGCGCACGGTCGCCTCGTCGTAGTCGGTGACCGGGTCGCGATTCGTCGACTGGTTGCAGGCGAGCCGGAGCGCGTTCAGCGACAGCGGGTACTGGTCCGGCGTTGCCCACCGCTTCTCGATCAGGCAGCCGAGCACGCGCTGCTCGGGCGGGGTCAGCGTGGGGGGTCGCACGGCGCGAGCATAAACGCCGGAGGGAAGTAATCGGCCTCCGCCGCCGTCCTTGTTGTTTGCACGCGCGAAAACACAAGCAGGAGGCAGAAATGACTCACCTTCGCTATTCGATCGCGGCGGCGGTTCTTGCTGCCGTCGTGGCGGGCTGCGGCTCGTCGTCTTCCACGAGCTCGACACCCACCCAGACCACACCGACGGCTGCAGCAGCGACCACGGCCGCGGCGCCGAAGCACAAGACCGTGCACCACCATCGCCACCACGCCGCCGCTGCCGCGAAGCCCGCGGCGGCACCGGCGCCGGCAGCCACCGTCGCCGCAGCCCCCACCGTAACCCACAGCTCACCGCCTCCGGCGGCACCGGCTTCGCAGCCGATGGGATCCGGATCCGGATCCGGTAATCGGGTCGGGCTCCGGCGGCGGGTCGGGGTCCCACAAGTCAGGATCGGGATCGGGCTCCGGCGGCATCCCGCAGAACAACGGCGGCGACTCGGACTCCGATAACAACGGCGGACCGAGCGACGGCGACGGGAACCTCTGAGACGTTGCGCTCACTGGGAGATTTCTCGGTCTATGCGCGAGAAATCTCCCAGCGCCGCCCGTCCCCAACCGCGCGGCACCCTCATCAACACCTCATCGTTGACACATGTCTCGGCACGATATATCGTGCCGAGACATGGCCGCTGTGGGAGAACGCGCATCGACCCCGGAAGCGGGCCCGCCCTCCCCTGAGCTGAGCCCCACTGCTCGCGTGATCCTCGGGATGATCGCGTTCGGCAAGCAGACCGGGTACGACATCAAGCAGTTCGTCGACAAGACGACGCGCTTCTTCTGGGCCGCGAGCTACGGCCAGATCTATCCCGAGCTGCGGCGGCTTGAGGCGCAGGGCCTTGTGCGTGGCACTTCCGCTCCGACGGGCGGGCGGGCGCGTACCGTTTACGACCTCACGGCCGCGGGCCAGCGGGCGCTCCGCGAATGGCTAGATGACACCCAGGAGCCGCTGTTCGAGCTACGCGACGAGGGGATGCTGAAGCTGTTCTTCTCCGACAGCCTGCCTTCCTCCGCGGATCGAGCACATCCGCGCGATGCGCATCCGCCACGAGCGAAAGCTGGCGGATCTGCACGCGATCGAGGCGCACGCCTCGGAGGGGCCCCCGGGCCCGTACCTGACGCTCCAGCTGGGCATGAAACAGACCCAGGCGCTGATCGACTGGTGCCGGCAGGCCGAACAAACGATCGCCGGCCAGGCATAACCGCATGCTGACCCGGCTCGCAACATTCCTTCACGCCAACGGCCGACGGGTGCTGCTCGCAGCAGTGGTCGGGGCCGCGATCGCCGGCGCCTTCGGCTTCGGCGTCGCCAAGCGGCTGAGCCCGTACGGGGCGAATGATCCCGCGACCCAGTCGGTCCAGGCGACCAACCGCTATGAAGCCGCCGCTGGTCGGCAGATCGGTCCCGGGATCGTCGCGCTCGTGCAAACCGGCGATGAGCGCTCCCCCGTCGCCGAGCGCCGGATCAGCCAGGTTGCAGCGGAGCTCAAGGCTGGCCCGAATGTCGCGATCGTTCTCAGCTACTACGCGACCCACGATCCAGCGATGGTCTCCCGCGATGGGCGCTCCACCTATCTGGTCGCGTACTTCAAGCCGCTGTCCGACTCGCGCCTCAAGGACGACGCGCAGACGCTCGAGAACCAGTTCGCCGGGCAGCACGATGTCAAGCTGGGCGGTCAGGCGGTGGCCAACGCACAGGCAAACACCCAGGTCAGCCGCGACCTCGCACGCGCCGAGCTGCTGGCGTTCCCGTTCATCTTTTTGCTCTCGCTGCTGTTCTTCCGCTCGCTCGTCGCGGCGCTGCTGCCGCCGCTGCTCGGTGGACTGGCAATCGTCATGACGTTCTTCGCGCTGCGGATCGTGGCGAGCTTCGCCGACGTGTCAGTGTTCGCGCTCAACTTCGTCACCGGCATGGGGCTGGGGCTGGCGATCGATTACAGCCTGTTCATGGTCTCGCGCTATCGCGAGGAGGCGGGAAAGACGGGGTTTGGTGCTGACGCGCTCGCTGCGCACGCTCCAGACCGCGGGTCGCACGATCCTGTTCAGCTCGGTCACCGTCGCCGTCGCGATCGCGTCGCTTGCAATCTTCCCGCAGCGATTCCTCTACTCGATGGGGATCGCAGGGGCGATCGTCGCGCTGGTGGCAGCCACGCTGGCGCTGACGGTCTTGCCTGCGCTGCTTGCAGTCCTCGGCCCGCGGGTCAACGCGCTTGCCCCAAAGCGCCTTCAGCGCGCCGCCGACCGCGACGCCAAGGCCGACGAAAGCGGCGGCTGGTACCGCCTCTCACGGTTCGTGATGCGTCGCCCGGCGCGGATCGCCGTCCTCAGCGCCGCGTTCCTGATCGCGCTGGGGATCCCGTTCACGCAGATCAAATTCATCACCGTCACCGCGAGCGTTCTTCCGGGCAGCGCCAGCGCGCGGCAGGTCGATGACGCCCTGAATCGCGATTTCCCACCGAATCGCACCGCCCCACTTGAAGTCGTCGTCGGCGCCCCCGCGACCTCCGCACAGGTCCAGGCGCTCAGGACTGACGTCGCACGCCTGCCCAGTGTCTCAGCCGTCGCACCGGCACAGCCGGCCGGCCGGGCCTTGTCGCTGATCGACGTGGCGCCGTCCCGGCCACCGCTGAGCGAGACGACCAAGCGGCTGGTCGGCGACGTGCGCGCTATCCACAGGCCGTTCTACCTCGGGGTGGCGGGTGAGACCGCCGGGTACCTCGATCTCGAGCACAGCCTCGGGGCGCACCTGCCTCTCGTCCTCGGCGTGATCGTTGCGGCGACGCTGATCGTCCTGTTCCTGTTCACAGGCTCAGTCGTGCTTCCAGTCAAGGCGGTTGTGATGAACGTGCTCAGCCTCAGCGCCGTGCTGGGGATCCTCGTGCTGATCTTCCAGGACGGCAACCTCCAGGGTCTGCTCGGCTTCGCCAGCCAGGGCGCCCTCGACGCGACCCAGCCGATCTTCCTGGCGGCTGTCGCATTCGGCCTCGCCACCGACTACAACGTCTTCCTGCTTTCCCGGATCAAGGAGGCACGGGACGCGGGTGCCTCGGACTCCGAGGCCGTGGCGATCGGGCTCGAGCGCGTCGGGCGAATCGTCACCGCGGCGGCGCTGCTGTTCGCCGTCGCGATCGGCGCGTTTGCGACGTCGAAGCTCGTGTTCATCAAGGAGCTCGGCGCTCGGGGCCGCGCTCGCCGTCCTGATCGACGCCTCGATCATCCGTGCCCTGCTCGTCCCCTCGCTGATGGAGCTGCTCGGCGCTGTCAACTGGTGGGCGCCGAGGCCGCTGCGACGCCTACACGACCGGATCGGGCTGAGCGAACGGGAGTCGCGGGTGCTACCGCGGCCCGGGGTGTCGAAAGCCTAAGCGGCGGCTAGATGGCTCCGGCGACCGAGTTGAAGACGCTGGAGATGCTCGTTCCGAGGAGCGTGGCGGCGACAATCACGACGACGGCGATGACGGCGACCAGGATGCCGTACTCGGCCATTGTCTGACCCTCGTCGGCGCTCGCACACACAACCAGCGACTTCAAGGACTTGCGGATGATGCTTGACATGCGTTCGTTATCGAATCTCCGCACGCCACACATGCGCCGGACTTGTGGATCTGGACAGATTTTGCGGCTGCGCCAGCGCGCCGCGCGCGACCGCCAGGTCGCGTAGCG
Organism: uncultured Solirubrobacterales bacterium; assembly: GCA_963849295.1. Taxonomy (GTDB): domain Bacteria; phylum Actinomycetota; class Thermoleophilia; order Solirubrobacterales; family Solirubrobacteraceae; genus Palsa-465. The sequence goes on along the minus strand of CAWKGU010000009.1, from coordinate 5,566 downwards.
TCTGAAGCGTGACGATCACAGACGCGGTTGTGCCCGTTGGAGGCCTCGGCACGCGGCTGTTGCCGGCCACCCGCTCCCAGCCGAAGGAGATGCTGCCGATCGTCGACAAGCCGGTCGTCCAGTATGTGGTCGAGGAGCTTGCAGCCGCGGGCATCGAGCGCGTTCTGTTCGTGACCGGCGCCCGCAAGCGGGCGATCGAGGATCACTTCGACCATCCGGACGTCGGCGTCAGGATCCTCTACACCCGCCAGCCCGAGCCGCGCGGCCTCGGTGACGCGATCCGCTTGGCCGATGGATTCGCCAACCAGGGCGTGGTCGTTGCCCTCGGCGACGCGATCATCGACCCGCCCGGGATCGTGCCCCGGCTGGTCGAGGCGTTCAGATCTAAAGACGTCAGCGCCGTCGTCGCGACCGAACAGGTGGAGGACCGCGATGTCTCGCGCTACGGGATCGTCATCCACGACGGATCCGAGGTCGCCGACCTGCTCGAGAAGCCCGACCCGGCAACAGTCGAGAGCCGCGCCGCGATCGTCGGCCGCTACGTGCTGGGCCCCGCAGTGTTTGAGGCCCTTGCCGAGACCCCGCCCGATGACAGCGGCGAGGTCCAGCTCACCGACGCGCTCCGGCGCGTGATCAAGCACGGGGGGCGCGTGCTCGCAGTGCCGCTCGCAGAAGGCGAGCGCCGCCACGACATCGGCACCGTCGAGACCTACTGCGCCACCTTCGTTCACTACGCGCTACGCGACGCCCGCTTCGGATCTTCGCTGCAGCAGCAGCTTGATGCCCAAGCCTGAGCGCGGCCATGGCGTCGCGCTCGCGCGCGCGGCGCTCGCGGGTAACCCGTCCGACGGCTACGGGGGCGCGGTGCTGGCGACCACCGTCCCTCATTTCCGCGCGCGCGCCGAGGCCCGGCCGGCGGACGCGCCAAAAGCGTCCCCGCCCAGCGAGCTGGTCAGCGCGACGATCACTCGCTTTGCCCGCGAGCTGAACCCCGAGGCGACGAAGACCGAACTCCGCTGGAGCACGACGATTCCCCAGGCTGTCGGGCTTGGCGGCTCGAGTGCGATCGTGATCGGCGCGCTGCGCGCGCTCTGCGAGCTCTACGACCCGCAGCTCGACCCCGATCGCCTGGCGCAATTCGCGCTCGCGGTCGAGACCGAGGAGCTGGGGATCGCCGCGGGACCGCAGGACCGCGTCGCCCAGGCCTACGGCGGGCTGACGTTCATGGACTTCGGTGACCCTCCCAACTACGAGCCCCTCGACCCTGGCTTGCTCCCACCGCTCGTGATCGCCTGGCTGCCGGATGCAGCGTCGCCATCGACTGGCGTTCACTCCGATCTGCGGACGCGTGCAGAAGCAGTTGGAGCGGCGATGACCGAGCTAGCCGAAACCGCCCACGCGGCGCGCGCGGCCCTCGAACGACGCGACCACGCCGGGTTCGCAAGTGCGGTCGATCGCAGCTTCGACCTTCGCAGCTCGCTTGTGACGCTGGATCCGCGCCACGTGGCGATGATCGAATGTGCCCGGAAAGCCGGGGCCGCCGCCAACTACACGGGATCGGGCGGCGCGGTCGTCGCGGTCTGCCGAGACGATGCGCATCGCACCCGCCTCCTCAGCGAACTGAGGCGGGAAGGATCGCACCGGATTACAGTCTGAGTAAGTGCCGATGTCGATCCGGGTACTAGCGCTCCTCGCCCTGCTTGCCGCAGCGGCCCCCGCCACCGCCAGCGCCGATTGGCCGATCTACGGTCACGACCTCCAGAACACTCGGAGCGCCGGGACCGCCGGCCCGTCGACGCCCAGGTCCGCTCGCTACGCCAAGCCTGGGCGTTCAAGTCCTCCACGGGTGACTTCACCGCCACGCCGGTAATCGCCGGCGGCACGCTCGTCGCCGGCGACAACGGCGGCTCCGTGTTCGCGCTTAACGCCGTGACGGGGAAGCTCGAGTGGTCGCGCAAGCTGGGCTCGCCGATCAACGGCAGCGCCGCGATCGACGCACGCCGCGGTCTCGTGTTCGTGCCTATCGCCGACGTTGGCGCGCCGAAGCTCGCAGCGCTCTCACTGGCGAGCGGTGCGGTCCGCTGGGAGGTCACGTTGACGATCCAGCCTGGGGCCGACGTCTACGCTAGTCCCGTTTTCGCAAATCGAACCGTCTACATCGGGACGTCTGGACCGAACAGTGACAACGCCAGCTCGCGGGGGCTGCTGGTCGCGCTGAAGGAGGCAAGCGGGAAGCTGCGCTGGCGCAGGTTCATCGTGCCACCCGGCCACGATGGGGGCGCGATCTGGAGTACGCCGGCGATCGACCTCAAGCGACGGCGGATCTACGTCGGCACGGGCAACGCCTACCACGCTCCCGCCGCGAGCACAACCGACTCGATCCTTGCTATCGGCCCAAAGCGCGGCAGGATCCTCGGGCACTACCAGGCGACCGCCGGGGACATCTTCACCCTGCCGAGCAACCCCGCTGGCCCTGATGCGGACTTCGGCGCATCGCCGAACCTGTTCCGCGGTCCGAGTGGCCGCCAGCTCGTCGGCGAGGGCGCCAAGGACGGCGTCTACTACGCGCTCGACCGCAAGACGATGCGCCCGGCGTGGAAGACCTCGATCGGACCCGGATCGGCCTCGGGCGGCATCATCGGCTCAACGGCGTTCGACGGCACGCGGATCTACGGCACCGACACCCAGACCGGAGGCGTATGGGCCCTCGGCACCGGCGGCGCGATTCAGTGGACGGCGTCGGATCCGAGCACGCTCGCTTACAGTCCGGTCGCTGTCGGCAACGGCGTCCTCTACACGATCAACCCGCTGGGCCTGATGAAGGCTCGCGACGCGCGCACCGGCACGGTACTGGCCATGTTCCCGCTCGGCGGGCGGCGTTCGGAGGGATGAGCATCGTCGGCGGTGCGGTGTACGTGTCCGTCGGAACCGGACCTCCGCCCGAGCCGTCACCACAGCTCGACGGGAACGGTTCGATCATCGCCTTCGGGAACACGCACTAGCTACTCTCGCGGTCCGTGGCACCGCCGAAGATCGACCTAGAGGGCGCCGTCGTCGCGATCACTGGGGCTGGACGGGGGATTGGCCGCGCGACGGCCGAGCTGTTCGCGGCGCGTGGAGCAACGGTGTGGCTGGGCGACCTCGATGCAGACAGCGCGCAGCGCGCCGCTGATGGGATTGGCCGGGCGGCGCGGAGCTTCGAGGTCGATGTTCGCTCGCTGGAGTCATTCGAGCGGTTCCTCCAGGCGGCGGGGCGATCGACGTGCTCGTCAACAACGCCGGCGTGATGCCCGCCGGGCCCTTTCTGAACGAAAGTGAGGCCACGACCGAGGCGATCTTCGGCGTCAACGTGGCGGGCCCGCTGTTCGGGATGCGGCTTGCGTTGCCAGGGATGATCGAACGAGGCCGCGGGCACATCGTGAACGTCGCCTCGATGGCGGGCAAGACCGAGGTGCCGGGACTAGCGACCTACGTCGCCTCCAAGCATGCCGTCATCGGGTTGACAAATGCCGTCCGCGCGGAGCTGTCGGGCACCGGCGTGACGCTGACCGTGGTGCTTCCCGGCATCGTCGACACCGAGCTCAGCTCGGGCATCCCAATCCCGGCGATCATGCGCTTCGCGCAGGTCAAGGCGGTCGACGTCGCCCGCGCGATCGTCGACGAGCTGCGCGGGCCGGCCGAAAGAGGTCGCCGTCCCGCGCTGGATCGCGCTGTATCCGGCGCTGCGGCCCTTCATTCCCGACGCGCTCGAGTCGATCGTCCGCAGGCTGCTGCGCGACGACAGGGCGCTGACGCACGTCGACCCGCACGAGCGCGCCGGCTATGAAGAGCGCGTCGCAAAGCAAATAGGGAGTTAGGCGCGGGTGCATGCACCCGCGCCCCGGCGGCGCATGCGCCGCCGGTGGGGATCGGCGCATGCGCCGATCCCAGGGGGCGCGCATGCGCGCCCCCTTACAACTTGATAACGGCTGGGTAGGAGATCAGACCGGCGCTGTTGACCGCCCGCAGCCCCAGCCAGCGGACCCCGCGCACAAGACGCATGCACTGCCTCGTGCCGGCAACCGCCGGCGTTGGCGCGCCGCGCACGCGATCGGCCCTGCCTGAACGTCTCGGGCGTCGGCTTGCTGGTGAACGCGCGCAGTTCGTAGCGCGCCGCGCGGCCATCGCCCCAGGCGCCTCCGGGCGCGATCCAGCAGAGCCGTCCGCGAGCGCGGTGAAGGCGGCGCGGCAGCAGCGGCGGGCGCGTCTCATCGCCGTAGCGCCCCGTGTGCCAGTCGTTCTGGTGCCAGCCCCACGCCTCGATCGCGCTCGGCTTTCCGGGGGTGCGCCACGCAAACAGGTAGCCCTCGCGGGTGATCGAGACGACCTCGACGTGACCGTTGCCGAAGAGGTCACCCACAGCCGGTGTCCACACGCTCCAGCCCCCGGTGAACTTCGGCCAGCCCGGAACCGGGCTTCCATCGGGCTCAAACGCCGCGACGTTGTTCGAGTCCTCGTTGTTGATCACATCGGGCTGACCGTTGCCCGAGATGTCGGCGACCGCCGGCGCCGTCAGGAACGCGAGTCCCATCGTGGGGGCACCGAACCCGGGCAGCATCTTTCCTGTGGACGCGTCGTAGGCGAAGATGAAGTTCGTCAGCCGCTGCGCGATGCCGTTGTGGATCAGCGCCGCGAGCGAGTCGAGATCGGTCCCCGCGGTCAGATACGTCATGTGTCCGGCGAACCGGGCCATCGTCCCCGAGGTCGTGAACGTGATCGGGTCGGCCGCCGTCGTGCTGGTCGGCACCCGGTCGCCGTTCACTCCTGGCTGAGCCGTGGCCACCTTCGTGGCGAGCAGCGCGACGACGTTGGGTTGCGGCTGGCTCTGCCGGGCGACACCTGAACGGTTGAAGAACTGGGGCACGCCGAGCACTAGGTTCTGGGCGAGCGTGTCGCCCCTGGTCCCGGGAAGCGCGGCCGCCGCGGGCGTGTCGCCTCCCTCGGTTAGCCAGTCCTGGGCGGAGCCGTAGTAGCCGAACAGCCCCTGGAGCTGCACCGGGAAGCCGGGCACGAGCGCGCCACCATGGTGCCTGCTCCCATCGGCCCAGTACGCGAGCTCGTAGAACCGCGAACCCAATCCCAGCGTTCCGACGATCGAGTGGGTGTCGAACGCGTACTCCTGCGACTTGATCACGATTTCCCTGCGGCCGTCGCCGAACAGGTCGGTCACGGTCGGCGTCGAGATGATCTTGTAGTCGTGGACGTCGATGTAGGGAGACTGCGGCCGGTCGGAGGCGGGGAGCTGGGCGTACACGGGCCAGCCCCGTACGGCGTGGCCGAGGCCGTCGAACGCGTACAGCCGGCCGTCCCACGCCGCCTGGAGGACGTCAAGCTTCGTCCTCGAGTGAGGCAGGTGCACGAGCACAGGCGTGGCCACAGCCCCCTGCGACGGTGGCCGCGTGTAGTCCATCTCGGGCGGCACCGCCGGCAGCGTCGCCCCCGCGCCGAGCGACTTTGGGAAGCCGCGGAGCTCGTGGCCACGTCGGTCGAACACGTAGACCCGCCCGCTTGTTGAGGTAACGACAAC
>CAWKGU010000008.1:0-152282 GCA_963849295.1 uncultured Solirubrobacterales bacterium | reverse complement strand
AGCCGACGCCGCGAACCGTGAACAGGTATTCGGGGTCCTTGGCGTCGCGCTCGATCTTCTCGCGCAGGTGTCTGATGTGGACGTCGATCGTCCGCGGGTCGCGGTAGGCGGAGTCACCCCAGATCCGCGACAGCAGCATGTCCCGGGTGTACACCCGGCCCGGTGCCCGCGCCAGCGCCGAGAGGATTTCGAATTCGACGAACGTCAGCTGCGCGTCCTCGCCGCGGACCCGGACAGCACGCTTGGGGAAGTCGATTCGCAGCTCCCGGACCTCGAGCGGTGCCTCGTCCGGTGCGGTCTCCGACGGCCGGCTCATCTCCGCGCGCCGCAGCGCCGCCTTGATCCGGCTCGAGAATTCGCGCAGCGAGAACGGCTTGGTGATGTAGTCGTCCGCGCCGATCTCGAGCCCGACGACCTTGTCGATCTCCTCCGACTTGGCCGTGAGCATGATGATCGGCACCGAGCTCTGACTGCGCAGGCGCCGGCAAACCTCGAGCCCGTCGATCTTGGGCAGCATCAGATCCAGCACGACGAGGTCGAATGGCTGCTCCTCGAAGCGGTCCAGCGCCTGGCGCCCGTCGGTCGCCTGGACCACGTCGTAGCCCTCCTTACGCAGCGGATAGGACAGCAGCGTCTGGATCGACTGCTCATCGTCCACGAGCAGGATGCGCGCTGAATGGTCTTCCACGGTGCTTCCTTTCAGCCACAAGAGTAGTCCCCAGGGCCAGGTATGCCTCCCGTCATGGGGGCTAGTCTTGTCCCGGATGCTGGACCCGCGGATCTACCGGACGGGGTTTATTGCCGTCGCAGTTGCCGCAGTCGTGCTCGCGTTCTCGTTGCGTGACCAGCAGGCCCCGTTCACGACGACGCTCGATCCCGGCGCGTTCAACGGCCAGAACGCGTTCTCGCTGAGCGGCAAGCTCGCCTCGTCCTACCCCAACCTCCGCCCAGGATCGGCGGGCGACGACGCGCTCGCCGGCCAGGTCGCGCAGACGCTGGCCGGTTACGGCTTTGCGGTCTCGACAACGACCCCGACCGCCCGCACCGCCGACGGCAAGCGCACGATCGAGGACGTCACCGGCATCCGCGCGGGACTGGGCGGCGGAAGCATCGTCGTGGTCTCGCACCGCGACGCACTGGACACGCCGACACCTGTGCAGCTGTCGGGCACCGCCGTCCTGCTCGAGCTTGCCCGCGTGCTGTCCGGCGAGACCCACCATCGGACGATCGTGCTCGCCTCTACGAGTTCCTCGGCCGGCGACGCAGGCGCTCTCGCCCTGGCCAGGCAGCTCGGACCGCGTCGACGCGGTGATCGCGCTCGGCGACGTGGGCGGCTCAGAGCTGCACTCACCGCTGATCGTGCCGTGGTCGGACGGTCAGCAGGTCGCGCCGCCGGCGCTGCGGAACACCGTCGCGTCGGGGCTCGGAGCGCAGGCCGCGTTGAACCCGGGAGGCACGAGCCTCGCCGGCCAACTCGTGCATCTGGCGTTCCCGCTGACCCTGACCGAGCAGGGGCCGTTCGGCGCCCGCGGCACGCCTGCCGTGCTGCTGTCGGCCTCGGGCGAGCGGGCACCCGACGCAGGCGATCAGCTCAGCCTCGACCGCATCACGAGCTTTGGTCGCACGGTGCTGCAGTCGGTCAGCTCCCTCGACACCGGCCCCGGCGTCGCGCCGCCCGCTCCGTACATGCTCTACGACGGCAAGGTGGTGCCGGCGTGGGCGATCTCGTTACTTGCGCTGACGTTGATCCTTCCTGTCGTCATCGCGACCATTGACGGCTTCGCTCGCGCCCGCCGCCGCGGTCTGCGGGTCGCACGCTCATTCATCTGGGTCTTGCTGTCCGCGGTCCCATTCGGCCTCGCGGTGCTGGTCGCTGTCGGCGCGCGGCTGATCGGCTGGATCTCGGCGCCACCCGAACCCGTCGCCGGTGCGGTCCCGCTCGGCGGTGGGGGGATCACGCTGCTCCTCGTGCTCGGGCTGTTGCTGGCTTGCGGCTTCGCGGCGCTTCGCTGGCTGCGAGCTGTCGCGGACCACGGAGCCGGCGTGGCGGTGGCCGTCGTGATGTGCCTCGCCTCAATCGCGATCTGGGCAACGAATCCGTTCGCGGCGCTGCTGGTGATTCCCGCCCTCCACCTGTGGATGTGGTTGCTCGATCCCGAGCTCCGCCTGTCGCGTTCGACGACCGTCGCGCTGCTGCTGGTCGGGCTCGCGCCGCCCGCGCTTGTGATCGTCTACTACGCGGTGACCCTTGGCCTTGGCCCGGTGGGCGTGCTGTGGAACGGGCTGCTGATGATCTCCGGCGGGTCGGTCAGCCTCGTCTCAGCACTCGAGTGGAGTTTGCTCCTCGGCTGCGTCTTGTCAGTCGTGGCCATTGCCGTCCGCCGTGGCGAGGCCGAGGTCGATGAGCTGCCGGTCACGATTCGCGGGCCGATCAGCTACGCCGGCCCCGGGTCGCTTGGCGGGACCGAGTCGGCATTACGGTTTCGCCGATGAGACGCCTGATCCGCGACATCTCCTCGGTCCTGATGATCTCGGGACTGCTGCTTGTTATCGACGCCGGAGTGACGCTGATCTGGCAGGAGCCGGTCACGGCGGTGGTCGCGCTCGTCAAGCGCAGCGAGATCAACAAGCACTTTCTCACCAAACCGCTTTCGACACTGGACCGCAGCGCGCTGCGGTCGCTGAGCTCGATGCAGCAGCGGATTGCGTTCCTGGCGCGGCGCGAGCGGCGCGATGTCTCGACCGGCGCCGCGATCGGGAAAATCGTGATCTCGAAGATCGGCGCGAGCTTCGACGTCGTCCAGGGCACGGACACCGCAGAGCCTGGAGAAGGGGCCCGGCCACTACCCGAACACCGCCCTCCCTGGCCTCGGCCAGACCGTCGCGATCGCCGGGCACCGGACGACGTACCTCGCGCCCTTCCGCCACATCGATGCGCTGACCCCCGGCGACCAGATCGTGTTGAAGATGCCCTACGCCCGTTTTACGTATGTTGTCCAGTACCACAGGATCGTCGTGCCGACGGCGTGGTGGGTGATCGACAACGTCGGATACGAGCGGCTCGTTCTCTCGGCGTGCAATCCGCTCTACAGCGCAGCCCAGCGAATTGTCGTTTTTGCACGGCTTCAGGAGGTAACCCCTACCGGTGCTGCAAAGGTCATTTAAATGGACTGGGCGCATGCGCCCAGTCCCCGCCGGCGCATGCGCCGGCGGCGGGGCGGCACATGTGCCGCCCCGAGCAATCAAGATGTTGAGTAAGGTCCAGACGTGATCGAGTTACAGGATCTGACTGCCGATGCTGGGAGCGATTCGCATGGATGAGAATCAGGAGATGAGCATGCGAGACATCCAGGAAAAAGTTGCAATGGGGGAGTATCAGGTCGATCCGGCCGCGGTCGCCGATGCGATCGTCCGGCGCTTGCGCGATTACGTGCGGTGCTCGTACCCGGACAAGCTCGCGCGCGAGTCGATGAAGGCCACTCCGGGCTCCCCTTCCAGCACCCGGCCGATCCACGAGATGGGCGACGCGCTGCGCACCGCGCTCTCGATCACTCCCCGCGCATTCCGCGACGCGCAGACGCACAGTTCGTAGTCGTCGCCCGCGGTCGCGGCGAACTCGGCCGGATCCTCGCCGAGCTGCCGCGCGACCTCTTCCACCCCCCGGGCAAGCGGTAGCGACGCGAGTGTCAGCTCGAGTCTGACCCCGCTGCGCCGCGCGATGTGCCCCGCGTCGGTTGCGATGCCGTCGCTGATGTCGATCATCGCGCTGGCCCCGGCCCCGGCGAGCGCGCGCCCTTCGGCGAGCCGTGGCTGCGGCCGCGCGTAGCGATCGCGCAGATGCGTCGTCGTCGAGCGTCGCGCGAGATTCGATCAGCGCGAGCCCCGCGCCCGCCGCGCCGAGCGTCCCCGTCACGCCGACGATGTCGCCTGGCCGCGCGCCGCCACGGCTGACGATCTGATCGAGGTCATCGCACCAGCCGACGACCGTGACCGAGACCGTGAGTGCCGGCGCGAGCGTGACGTCGCCGCCGGCGATCGTGACCCCGAGCGCCTGCGCGCCCGCGACCAGCTCCAGCGCCTGTTCCTTCGTGCTGCCCTGCGGGAGGCCGAGGGACACGTAGGCCTCGCCCGGCTCGGCTCCCATCGCTGCGAGATCCGACAGCGCGGCTGCGAGCACGCGGTGCCCGATCTCGCTGGGCGCGAGCTGCGAGGAGCGGAAATGGACGCCGTCAACCATCGTGTCGAGCGATGTCACGGCATAGCCGTGCGCCCTGACCACCGCGGCGTCGTCGCCGGGCCCGATCACGACGCGCGGGTCTTCGCAGACGAGAAGCTGCTCGAGCGCTGCGATCAGCTCGAGCTCATCGATGCCTATAGACGATCCTCGCCCGGTCTAGGTCGTACGGCGAGAGCTCGACCCGGACGCGGTCTCCCGGGAGGATGCGGATCCGGAAGCGACGCATCTTTCCGGCCACGTGGCCGAGCACGACGCGGTCCATGTTGTCGAGCTTGACGCGGAACATCGCGTTGGGCAGGGCCTCGATCACCTCGCCCTCGAGCTCAACCTTTTCTTCCTTGGGCATCGGCGGCGAAAGCTAGCAGCGCCTAGCGATGGCGGTGTCCGGTGCCGTTGCCCGTGCCCGGCACGTGCCCGTTGCCGAACCCGGGCGGCGGGCCCGTCGAGGGCGACTGCGGCGGCTGGGCGTACAACGTTGGATTGTTGTAGTTGTTGGCGCCGCCGACTCCGGCACCTCCGGTGGTGTTGCTGCCGCTGCCGGCGTTCCCGCCGTGGCGGCCGGTGCCCAAGCTGCCGACGTTGGAGTTGCCGGTCGTCGCGAAGCGACCGAAGAAGGCCGTGCCGTGCCAGTAGACGACGGGTTGCGGGAAGTCGCCGCAGTAGCCGTTCGTCGCCTGCAGCATGTAGTCGTGCCAGATCGGTGCGGAGAGCGTCCCGCCAAAGCCGGGTCCCAGCCCGTTGACGTCGTTCATCGAGATCGTTGAGTTCGGATAGCCGACCCACACCGCGGTCGTCAGCCGCGGCGTGTACCCGACGAAGTAAGCGTCGGTGTAGTTGCTGGTCGTGCCGGTCTTGCCGGCCGCGGGACAGCCGATGTTGGCGGCGGTGCCGGTGCCGCTCTCGATCACGGTCTTCAGCACCTGCGTGGCGGCGTACGCCTCGCCCTCGGTGAACACCCGCGTCCCCGGCGCATCCCCGAGGTTGACCGAGCTGCCGTCGGGAAACACCACGCGGCTGATCGCGGTCGGTGGGTGGTGGATGCCACCATCGGCGATCGTGGCGTACGCATCGGCCATCTCAAGCGGTGAAACGCCAACGGCGCCGAGCACCTCGGACGGGAGGTCGCTCAACGGCGACGTGATCCCCATCGCGTGCGCCATCGCCGTGACCTTGTCCATGCCGAGGTCCTGGCCGAGCTGAGCGAACACAGTGTTGTCGGAGACGGTTGTCGCCTTGGCGACGCTGATGTTGCCCTGATAGCTGTGCTCGGCGGTCTGCACGTGGTAGGTCGGATAGTCGGGAAGCCACCCCGGGAGCAGCTCGTGCGAGTTGTAGTAGGTCTGGCTCGGATCGCCCTGGTAATCGTGGATCAACGTCATCAACGCGAATACCTTGAACGCCGACCCCGTCTGGCGATGGGACTGCGTCGCGTAGTTGAAGTTTGTCTGGTCGTACGTCGAGGAGGTGGCCATCGCGAGGATGTGGCCGTTTGACTGATCGACCGTCGCAACCGCCGCGGCCGGATCGCCCGGCTGGCCCTCGTTGTTGAGGATCGCCTGCCGCGCTTCGGCCTGCTTCTGCAGGTCGATCGTCGTGTAGACCTTGAGCCCGCCGCGTTCGACCGTCTTCAGCCCGAATCGCTGGACCAGCTGGTCGCGGACGTAGTCGAACACGTACGGCTGGCGCCTGGCGCTGTAGGCGTTGTTGCGCTGGACCTGGAGCGGCGCGGCATCCGCGGCGTCCGCCTGCGCCTGGGTGATGTAGTGCGACTTGACCATCGCCGTCAGCACGTCGTGCCGGCGGGCCCTCGCGAGCTGCGGGTAGAGGAACGGGTTGTACTGCGAGGGCGCTTGCGGAAGCCCGGCGAGCAAGGCCGCCTGGGCGAGGTCGAGCTGAGTGACGGGCTTGTTGAAGAACTGTTGCGAAGCGGCGCCGACGCCGACCGCGGTCTGCCCGCCGAGCGTGCCGTAGTCGACGTCGTTGAGGTACTGGGTGAGGATCCAGTTCTTCGAGTGCTTGTTCTCGAGCTCGTTTGCCAGCTTGGCCTCGATGATCTTGCGCTTGATCGAGCGGGTGTCGGCGAGGCGGTTGGGCAGATAGATGTTGCGCACGAGCTGCATCGTCAGCGTCGAGCCGCCCTGGATGTTGCTGCTGGAGCCGAACACGTCCTGGATGCCCGCGCGCAGGATGCCCTGGTAGTCGACGCCGCCGTGCTTGTAGAAGCGACGGTCCTCGATCGCGACGGTCGCCTCTTTGAGGATCTGCGGCAGTTGCGTGCTCGGCACCCACGTACGGAGGATGTCCGACGAGATGTAGCCCAGCGAGCTGCCGTCCGCCGCGAATACCTGGCTCAGCTGCCCCGGGTCGCGCGGCTTCAGCTGGTCGATGTTCGGCGCCGAGTCGGCGACGCTGATCACCCAGCCGGTCACCCCGGCGACCGCCAGCAGCGCGCTGCCGATCGCCGCGCCGGCGGCGATTGCCAGCCTGCGCCCGAATGACGATCCGCGCTTACGGCTGCGTCGGCGCTGTCGTTCGCGTCGGCTCATGAGATGCAAAAGGAGGGTAGCTGGGAGCGTGATTCTGTCTCCACGATTACGGTCCTGCCAATGCGAAACACCCCCGACGGTCGCCTCGTTGCCTGGCGGGCGCTGTGGACCTCACGGCTTGTGGTGTCTGCCTCAGGCGTGCTGGCGGTGCTGTCGTTCGGCCGCGCGCCGAATACGTCGGGGTTCGACCCAAGCGGACTGACCGCGCCGTTCGGGTACTTCGGCAACCTCCTGGCCGCTCCGTTTGCCCGCTGGGACTCCGTCTGGTACCTCGCGATCGCCCAGAGCGGCTACGGCCACCAATCGGCGCGAACTGCGTTCTTTCCGCTGTACCCGCTCGTGCTGCGGGGACTGGGCGTCGTGATCGGCTCGGACCTCCTCGCGGGAGTGCTGGTGTCGCTCGTGGCGTTCTACATCGCGCTCGTGCTGCTCTACCGCCTGGTCGAGTTGGAGCTCGATTCCGAGGTGGCGCGGCTGACCGTGATGCTGATCGCGTTCTGCCCGATGGCCTACTTCTTCTCGGCGGTCTACAGCGAGTCGCTGTTCCTGGCGCTGTCGCTGGGGTGCCTGTTGTCTGCCCGGCTCGGGCGGTGGGGATCGGCGGGCGTCTTGGGTGGCCTCGCGGCCGCATCGCGCAACAGCGGGGTCGTGCTCGTGGTGCCTGTGCTGCTGCTGTACCTGTACGGGCCGCGGGGGGACCGGCCTCTGTCCGCACCTGCGCGCCGGCTGCTTCCCCGCGGACGCATCACCGCCCTGCTCCCCGCCCCTTCGCGATTCCTTCCCCGATTTACCATTTCCTGGTCGATCTTGTGGGTGGGGTTGATCCCGGCCGGCTTGGGGGCCTACCTGGGGTGGTTGGCTTTGAAAACCGGCCACGGACTCGCGCCCTTCCACGTCCAGCAGGTGTGGTTCAGGCACTTCGCGGGACCGTTCGGCGGTGTGTGGGCTGGGGCCGTGGCCGCGTGGGACGGGTTCAGGCAGCTCGTGCACGGGCCGCCGCCACCTGTGTATTTCAGTAAGGCCGGCGGTGATCCGCTGGTGGTCGCCGGGCAGAACCTGATGCTGTTCGCGTTCCTGGTGCTGGGAGTGATCGCGTGCGTCGGCGTCTTCCGTCGCTTGCCCATCGCGTACGGCGGGTACGCGCTGGTATCGCTCGCGATGCCGCTGTCCTATCCGGTCACCCCGCAGCCGCTCGCCTCGCTTCCGCGTTATGAGGTCGTGGTGTTTCCGCTGTTCATGTGGGGGGCGATGTGGGTCTCTCGGCGTGATCTCCTGGTGCCGGCTGTGGGTGCGCTGGCGGTCCTGCTGGGGCTGTTCACGGCCGAGTTCGCGACGTGGAGGTTTGTCGCGTGAGGGCGGTCCTGTTCGATGCGCTGGGAACGCTCGTCAGGCTCGAGCCGCCGCCGCCTGCGCTGCAGGCAGAGCTTTCAGCTCGGTTTGGGATCTCGGTTTCGTTGGATGACGCGGAGGACGCGATCGTCGCGGAGATCGCCTTCTACCGCGCCCACCTCGATGAGGGTCGCGACGAGGAAAGCCTGCGGGCGCTGCGGCGCGCCTGCGCCGAGGCGCTGAGGGAGGCGCTGCCCGCGGTGGCAGCGGTCCCGGCGGACGAGCTTGTCGAGGCGCTGCTCGGGTCGCTGAGGTTCTCGGCGTTCGAGGACGCGGGGCCGTGTCTGAGCTTGATGCGGTCTTCTGGCCTCCGGACCGTTGTCGTGAGCAACTGGGACGTCTCGCTGCACGACGTGCTCGCGCGAGTGGGGTTGTCGACGTCGTTGGACGGGATCGTCACCTCGGCGTCGGTGGGGGCGCGCAAGCCGGCAGTGGAGATGTTTGCCGCGGCGCTCTCTTTGGTCGGCGTCGATGCCGGCGATGCACTCCACGTCGGCGACAGCTTGGAGGAAGACGTTGAGGGCGCGCTGGCCGCCGGGATCGAGCCTGTCCTGCTTGTGCGGTCCGCCGAATCGGCTTCTCGCCGCGGGGTCCGGACGATCTCGAGTCTGCGCGACCTACTCTAAAAGCCTCATGTCGAGCGTTCCTCCAGCGGGGCGGGGCCCCGACGTAGCGCCTTGGGCGCCGTGGGCCGTACTCGCGGCGGTGGGGGTGGGCATCGGCATCGTCGTCGTGCTCAGCATTCTCATCGCGATCATTGCGGCGGCCGCCGGCGCCAGCCTGTCCAATCCATCGCCAGCAATCAACCTGAGCGAGAACTTCGCGTTTGATCTGGCGTTCGTGGCGGCCGCGGTGTATTTCGCGATGTTCCAGACGCGGGCGGCGCCCGCCGACTTCGGGTTTCGGCGAGTCCGGCTTTCACGCGCGGTCCGCGCTGTCGTCGCCGCGTATGGCGGCTACTTCGCGCTGACCGCCGTGTACGCCGCGCTTCTACACCTCCATGGAAGCGAGAAGCTGCCCAAGGAGCTCGGTGCGGGCAAGGGAACCGCTGCACTTGCGGCGCTGGCGGTGTTTGTGTGCGTCGTCGCGCCGATCGCCGAAGAGTTCTTCTTCAGGGGGTTCGTGTTCGGCGCGCTGCGCCGCTGGCGAATTCCTTTTGCCGGGCGCAATCTCGGGACTTTGGCGGCAGCTCTGGTGACCGGCCTGTTCTTCGGCGCGGTCCACGCGAGCTCGGCCGCCGCCGAGTACCTGATCCCCCTCGCCTTCCTCGGCTTCGTGCTGTGCCTGGTGCGGTGGTACACGAAATCGCTGTACCCCTGCATGGCGATGCACTCGTTCAACAACTCCCTGGCGCTCGGGATCAATCAGCTGCACTGGAGCGCCCTGGCGATCCTGGGCCTGATGCTCGGCTCGTGGGCGGTGATCGCCGCGATCACTGGGCCCCTGGCGGGCCGGGACTGAGGGGTCGCGCGGAGCCGTCCGTCCGCCGTGCGCCGCCGGAGTGGTCGCCCCCGCCCGCGGCTCGCCGGCGCGCCCACGCACGCGGCACGCACGCGCAAATTTCGTCGCCATCGCGACGATCTTCCTCGCGGTGGCGACGTTCTCCGCGCTGGGCGGCAAGTTCGTCGCCACCGGCGCGCAGACCGCAACGCTGGCGACGTTCTTTTCGCACACCGCTCGGCTGTCCAGCGCACCGCGGGACGCACCGCCCGCCGGCCGACCGCCGCCCGCCCGCCGCTCGCCCCCGGTTGCCCGCCCGCCCGCCCGCCCGCCGCGAACGCGCCCCCGCCCAAAACCCCGGACTGCTTTACTTCCGCCCGCGATGGGCTCCTTTTTCCGGCGTGTTGTCGTCCTGTCTGCTGCGCTGACACTGACGTCCTCCGCCGTCAGCGCCGCGGCTACCCAGCCGGTCGCGGGGCCCGCGAAGGGTTCGCTGACCTTGCGTCTCCCCGATCTCTTCGTTGTGCACAAGGATCTGGTCACAGTCAGCGGCCGCGCGCTCACGGTCAGTGGCTCGGTGCGACCTTATGTCGCGGGACAGACCGTCACGGTGCAGGCGTATCTAGGCCACCGCCTCTTCAAGACCCTGCACGCGAGCGTGAAGCCCGCGCACGCCGGGAGGTACGGTCGCTTCTCCGTGCGTCTGAGCGCTCCGCAGCCTGGGTCCGTGTACGTCTACGCAAGCCATTCGCGTACAGCGGGCCAGCTCGGCTTTGCCGCCCATCGAAGCTTCACCGCGCTTGATCGAAACGTCCACTTCGGCTCGACCGGCTGGTTCGTCGAGCTGATCCAGCAGCGCCTCGCGGCGCTTCACTTCTACATCCCGCAGACCGGTGTGTACGACACTGGAACCGGACTCGCGATCGACGCATACCACCGCCTGTTGAGTCGCGGCTTCTCGCAGAACCTCGACGGCCTCACCGTCAGCTATCTACTCAACGGCTGGGGCGCGTTCAGGGTGCGCTTCTCGAACCACGGCCATCACGCGGAGGGTGATCTCCACAGCCAGCTGCTCGCGCTGATCGATGGCTCGCAGGTCCGCTACATCTTCCCGATCAGCTCCGGCAAGTCATCCACGCCGACCGTCCTTGGCGACTTCCACATCTACCGGCGCGTACCGGGCTACCTGCCTGACGGGATGTACTACTCCAGCTTCTTCATCGGCGGGTACGCGATCCACGGCTACAACCCGGCGCCCGACTATCCAGCGAGCCACGGGTGCATGCGCCTTCCGATCCAGGACGCAATCCCCGCGTTCAACTGGCTGAATTACAGCAACTGGGTCGACACGTACTACTGACGGCGACTTGCTGATGTCCCTCGACGCGCCAGCGCCCGCACGTGAGCGGCTGCTCGCGGCGCTCCGCGAGCACGCGCTCGTGATCGGCGAGGTGGTGCTGACGAGCGGCCGCAAGGCCCAGTATCTGGTCGATGCCAAGCGCGCGATCCTCCGCCCCGACGGCTTCGCCGCGCTCGCCGAACTCGTAGCCGCGCAGGCTGCCGAGTGGGGAGCCACCGCGGTCGGCGGGATGACGATGGGAGCCGATCCGATCGCGTGCGCGGCGCTCGCGGGGGGCGCCGACGTGAAGGCGTTCTTCGTACGCAAGGAGGTCAAGGAGCACGGCCTCTCGCGGCGGATCGAGGGCCCACCGCTGACCGCGGATGACCGTTGCATGCTCGTCGAGGACGTGGTGACCACGGGCGGCTCGACGATCAAAGCGCTGGAGGCTGCTTCGGTCCGAGGGCCATGGCGTCTGCGGGGTGCTCGTGATCTGCGACCGCCTCGCCGGGGGCGCCGACGCGATCAGGGCCGCAGCCGGCGCGCCGTACCGAGCCTTGACGACGATCGACGAGGTCTATCCGGAGCGCCCGGACCGGGGTTGACGGCCCGGCCTCAGTGCGGCAGCCGCCGGCACTGCGCAAGCCGCTGGTGCAGCGCCTGGATCACCCACCCGTGCGGCGCGGGCGTGTAGAGCACGATCGGATCCCCGCGCTTGATCGCCTGGTCGTACTTGTAGCCGACGCTTGCGACGTTGACCCGCAATGTCCACGCGACGATCGTCTGGAACCGCAGCCGCGTCAGCGGCTCGCCGCAGGCGCGGAGTCGTCCGGGTCCGCCGAGCCGGGAGACGACTCCCGACAGCCGATTGATCTCCGTCGTGCGTGCCCGCTGCACCCGGAGGTCCTTGTGCTCGATCCGGGCACGGGAGATCGCGGCTGGGACGAGGCTTGCCGCGATCAGCACAGCCACGACCGCGCCCACCCACGCCAGCGTCCGCGGCGGTTCGGCTAGCAGCCGACCGATCCCGACGGCCGCGATCACGACCATCACCGCGGAGGCCTCGTACATGTAGCGCGGTAGCGCCGGCCAGCCATGCAGCGCGAATGCGATCTCGACGATCACCCACACGAGGCAGCCCGCGGCCAGCGCCAGCACGCGCCGGTCGCGCCGATAGGCAGCCCAGGCGACGGTCAGCAACGCCAGCACCTCAAGCGGTGTCTCGTGCAGATCAAGGAAGCGGTCGATCGTGGTGAACACCCTGTTGCCATGCGGCGCGCGTGGCGATCCGATCGCGTTGGTCCCGGCCACAAACGGCGTCCGTGATGTGAGCGCGGGGATTCCGAACCACAGCAACAGCAGCGCGACGAGCTCGAGCACGATCAGCCTGCGGATAGCTGGGATCGTTCGCCACGCCCAGATCGCGTAGGCGGCGACGAAGGGCCACACCTCCGGTCGCCCGAGCGACGCGAGCATCCCGAGCGTGAATGCCCATCGGGGCCGGCCAGACAGTGCGAAATCGATCGCGCCCAGGCACAGCGCGACGATCAGCGGGTCCGATTGCGCCGAAAGCGCGTAGTGGGCGATGTCACGGATCCCAAGCACCGCAAGTCCGGCGAATACGGCAGCGGCCCAGCGTGCGTAGCGGAGGTTCTCCTCGACGTCCACCAGGCGATAGGCGATCCGTCCCGCGAACACGCACGCGCTCAGCGAGATCGCCACGTCGGCGATCATCCACAGCCATACCTGGTAGTGCCCTGCGAGCGCGAACGGGACGGTGAGCAGGTACGGGAGCGGCTTCCACGACGGCGCCGCGTTGGTGTTCAGCGAGCCGACGATCGTCTGGTGCCCCCAGACAAGCCAGCCGTATGCGTCAAAGCTCGGCCTTGTCTTCGCCCATACGACGATCGCGGTCGACGCGAGTAGCAGCAGCACGCCGCCGACGACCCACGGATACCGGCGGGCCAGCGCGATCAGGTCAAGCTGCGAGCGGGCGGGCGCGGGGTCCTGCGAGCGCGCTGGCGCTGCGGGTGCCTGCTCGGCGGTCTCGGGCGTCGCGGCCGGTGGGTCAGGCACGATTGTGCGGCACGAACCAGTTCCCCTTCATCCGTCCGCACAGCGCCCTCTTCGCCGGGGTGGTGTGCCACGGCAGCACGTACCAGCCGCCGTGGGGCAGGGGCGTGAACAGCACGATCGGGTACTTCTGTCGCAGCTCGATCTGCGGCCGGTGACCGACCCAGCCAACGTTCAGCTTCTCGAACCAAGCCAGCGTGGAGACATAGCCGACGTACGTCCCGGGCTCGCCGCAGTAGCGAACGTGCATGTAGCCGCCCACCCGGTTGATCGTGCTCTGAAGCAGCGCGATCTCGTGAGTGCGGCCGCGCTCGAACCGGATGTCCCGGTGCTCGTCGCGTGCCCTCGCGATCGCGCCCGGAACGAGGACGGCCACGAGCGCCACCGCCAGCGGAGCTCCTGCCCACTGGGGGAGTCCCCGCCATAGCCGCGGGATCTCGATCAGCGCCCAGCCGACCGCGGCACCCACGAGCACACAGACAACCGCGGCCGCTTCGAACATGTACCGCGAGAGCCCCGGCCAGCCGTGCAGTGCGAACGCGACCTCGACGAGCACCCACACGGCGGCACCGGCGGCAAGCCCGAGTGCCATGTAGTTGCGTTTGATCGCCGACACGACGACCGCCCCGAGGGCGATCAGCCAGAACGGCAGGTACTCGAGCTCGGTGAATCGTCCGAGCGTTCCGATGATCAGGTTGTGCTTGAGGGCATGTACCGACCGCTGGGCGATGCTCCCGGCGATAAAGGGGTCGTTGCCCGACAGGATCGGGATCCCGAACCACATCAGCGGAACCACGGCGAGACCCAGGTAGATGAAGGTGCGCATCGACGGGATCGCGCGCCAGGCCCAGATCGCATAGAGGGCGAGGAAGGGCCACGCCTCGGGACGCCCGAGTGACGCGAGCACGCCGCACGCGAACGCAAGACGCCGCCTGTTGTTGAGGTGGGCATCGATACCGCCGAGCACGAGCGTGACGATGATCGGGTCTGATTGTGCGCTCAGGATGTAGTGCCAGTACTGCTCGATCCCGAGCACGCATACCCCAGCGACAACGCCTCCCACAATGGCGGCGTCTCGATGCTCGGGTCCGATGATCCGGTAGGTGATCCGCCCGGCGAAGATGCAGCCCAGCAACGACAGCGCCACCGCCGTGAACATCCAGAGCCACAGCTCGTAGTGGCCGAACACGGCGAACGGAACCGTCGCCAGATAGGGCAGTGGCTTCCATGACGGCGCTCCACCAAGGTCGAGCTTCAGATGCAGTGTCTGGTAGCCCCACGTGAGCCAGCCGTAGGCGTCGAAGCTCGGACGGGTGCGGGCCCAAACGACGAGCGGCACCGACACGACGGCCAGCACCACCGCAATCGACCACCACGGATGGCTGCGCATGAAGGCGCGCAGCGTCCACGGCTCAGCGGCGGGCGCAGGACCGTAGTCGGGGGCAGCCTGGTTGGCGACCGGACGTGGTGCTTCTAGCGTGCTCTCGGACACGAGGGAGGCGCTGAAGGTAGCAGGAGCTTCGGTGAGGAGAGGGTTAGGAATTCAGTGCCCCCGGCAGGAATCGAACCTGCATCCCGCGCTTAGGAGGCGCGTGCTCTATCCATTGAGCTACGAGGGCCTGTGCGTTTTCAGTGCACGCGGGGAGGTTTCCCCGTCAGATGCGCTGAAGTCCACAAAGCTTATGAGCGTCGGCACGCCCGAGCTTCTGATCGATGCCGAGCTGGCGGTCGAGACCGCGGCCGAGGGCGCTCCCATCGGAGATCGCGGCGCGCTCGCCGCTCGAGCTCTTCTGGCGCAGGTTCCGAGCAGATCGCGTCGCGCTGTTCTCCCTGGGGGTGATCGTCGTGCTGGTGGCGCTCGCGGTGTTTGCGCCGTTGATCGTCAAGCTCGTCGGCGCTTCGGGCCCCAACGCCCAGAACTCCAGCACGCTCGATCAGTTTGGCCTGCCGACCGGACCGTCAAAGCACGCCGTCCTTCCATTCATCGTGCTGTTTGCCGGCCTTGCCGCCGCGATCGCGGCCGGCTTTCTCCCTTGGCGCGTCGTTCGCGGCAGGATTCAGTTGGTGATCGCTGCGGGGGCCGTCCTGGTCGCGATCGTGCTCGCCGCGATCTTCTGGCCCGCAGACAAGCATCTCTTCGGCGTGGACCCGCTGGGGCGCGATGTGTTCGCACGGGTGCTCTATGGCGCCCGCATCTCGCTCCTCGTGGCCTTTGTGGCGACGGGAATCTCGATGCTGATCGGGGTCACCGCGGGGATGGTCGCCGGGTATTACCGCGGGCCGGTCGACATGGTCATCTCGCGGATCATCGACCTCCTGCTCGCGTTCCCGATCCTGTTGCTCGCCCTTGGAATCGCCGCCGCTTGCTCGCTGGGCAAAGGCTGCCTTGGCGGCCTGATCCAGCCGGGAGTGGTCGACGTGATCTTCGTGATCGCGTTCCTGAACTGGACCTACATCGCGCGGATCGTCCGGGGCCAGGTGCTCTCGATGCGGGAGAAGGAGTTCGTCGAGTCGGCCCGCGCGCTCGGCGCCTCAAACCGAAGGATCATCTTCCGCGAGCTATTGCCGAACCTGGTCGCGCCGATCATCGTCTACTCGACGCTGATCATTCCGCAGAACATCCTGTTTGAGGCGTCGCTCTCGTTCCTCGGCGTCGGCGTCCAGCCGCCCACGGCGAGCTGGGGAAAGATGCTCGCCGATGCAAGTCTGAGCTTCGACACCGCGTGGTGGTACATGGTCTTCCCCGGCGCGGCGCTGCTGCTCACCGTACTGGCGTTCAACCTGGTCGGCGACGGGCTCCAGGATGCGCTCTCGCCAAGGCTCGCAAGAAGTTAATACAGGGAAATTGGAGGTAGGCATGAAGAAGTCCGTGACAGAAGGGACCCCTATGAGAACCGCGATGTCCAAGTACTTGACCCTGGCGCTGATCGCCCTCGTGTCCGCCGTGATCGTCGGATGCGGTAGCTCGAGCTCAGGCTCGAGCGCCAAGGGCGGTCTCACGGTGCTCGACTGCTGCGGCAGCGTAGACAGCCTCGACCCCGGCTACTGGTACTACGAGACCGACTACGCAGAGCTCTACCAGCCTACGCAGCGAGCGCTGTTCGGGTGGAAACCGAGCGATACCCAAACCCCGACACCCGACCTCTCGACGGGAATGCCGATCTTGTCCAACCACGACAAGACGCTCACCTTCCACATCCGTACGGGCGTGCACTACAGCCCACCGCTTCAGAACCGGACGGTGAGTGCTGCGGACATCAAGTACGCGCTCGAGCGCTGCTTCCTCGCCAGCGTCGGCAATGGCTACGCGTTCAGCTACTTCACGAACATCGTCGGCGCGCCATCGGCGCCGCTGACCACGTTCAAGCCGATCTCCGGCATTCAGGCACCGAACCCGACGACGCTTGTGATCAAGACGACGGCGCCGGTTGGCGTCCTCACCGACGGGAACGCGCTGGCGCTGCCATGCACAGTGCCGGTGCCGCAGGACTACGCGCAGAAGTTCGACGCCAAGAACCCGTCGACTTACGGCCAGCACCAGTTGTTCACGGGTCCGTACATGATCAAGGGTGCCGGCACCGGGACCGTGCCGGGCACGAGCTACCAGACGGGCAAGCTGCTGTTGCTTGTGCCCAACCCGAGCTGGCAGCAGAGCGCCGACCCGATTCGCGGTCGTCACTTCACCTCGATCACGATCAAGGGCGGAAACGACATTACGGTCGCCAGCCACCAGATCCTCGACGGCGGAAGCATGATCAGCGGCGACTGGGCAGCACCGCCGCCGGCGATCCTCCGGCAGGGCGTGACTTCGCTGAGGAGCCAGTTCAGCATCAAGCCCAGCGGCGGGAACCGCTACATCGCGTTCAACTCGACGATCAAGCCGCTCAACAACGTCAACTTCCGGCGGGCGATCGTCGCCGTGCTCAACCGCGAGGATCTGCGGTTGACGCGCGGCGGGGCCGCAATCGGGACCGTTGCCACGCACTTCATCCCGCCCGGGGTCTCCGGTTTCGATGAGGCCGGCGGCACCAGCGGTCCCGGCTACGACTTCTACGCCAGCCCCACGGGCAATCTGGCGCTTGCCGAGTCGTATATGAAGAAGGCCGGCTATCCGAGCGGGAAGTACACCGGACCACCGCTGTTGACAATCGCGGATAACCAGCCGCCCGCGTCGAACACGGCGGAGGCCTTCCAGAACCAGGTTGCGGCGCTCGGGATCAAGCTGACGTTCCGAGAGGTCCCCCATCAGACGATGCTCTCGAAGTTCTGCGAGGTGCCCAAGGCGGCGGTGGCGATCTGCCCGAACCTCGGGTGGGGCAAGGACTTCCCCGATGCTCAGAGCATGGTCGACCCTGTGTTCAACGGCAAGAACATCGTGCCGACCGGTAACACGAACATGGCACAGGCGAACGACCCGGTGCTCAACAAGCAGATGAATGCCGCTGAGGCGCTGACCGACGCTACCGCTCGCGCTCAGGCGTGGGGCAAGCTCGACGAGGCGGTCACCAATCAGGCATTCGTTGCCGTGTGGCTTTGGGACAACGACGTCGTGTTCGCGTCAAAGAACGTGAACATCGTGACCTCGCCGTTCAACAGCGAGGACGCGGACTACACGGCCAGCTCTCTCAAGTAGGCCCCCCGACGGTCGCGTGCCCCACCGTCACCGGGACGGTGGGGCACCGGCCAAGGCAACACGCGTGACCAGATACATCATCCGCCGCCTGCTGTGGGTGGTCCTGCTGCTGTTCCTGGTGAGCCTGCTCACCTTTGTCGTCTTCTACCTGTTCCCGTCAGCCGACCCAGCGCTGCTGCGTGCAGGCCATCAGCCGACGCCCGCGCTGGTGGCGCAGATCCGCAAGAACCTCGGCCTAGACCAGCCCTGGTACGTGCAGTACTTCCGCTACATGAAGGCGCTCGTGCTGCACTTCGACTTCGGCTACAGCTACCAGAATGGCGTGTCGGTTAAGGCGCTGATCTTCGACCGGCTCCCAGCTACGATCTCGCTGACTGTCGGTGCCGCTGTGCTTTGGCTGGTCGCGGGGATCACGATCGGGACGATCTCCGCCGTCAGGCGCCGTTCACTGTTCGACCGTGCCGCGATGGGCGGCGCACTTGTCGCGATCTCGGCCCCAGTGTTCTGGCTCGGGTTGCTGGTCCTCTTCCTGTTCGCCAACGACATCGGAAGGTTCCGCGTGTTCCCGGGCGCCGGAAGCTACGTCGGCCTCACGGCAAGCCCGGGCAAATGGTTCACCTCGCTGATCCTCCCCTGGTGCGTGCTGGCGGCGTCGTTTGCGGCGATCTACGCCCGGCTTCTGCGCGCGAACCTGATTGAGGCGATGTCCGAGGACTACATCCGGACAGCCCGCGCGAAGGGTCTTTCGGAGTCACGGGTGATCCTCCGTCATGGCGTGCGTGCCGCGATCACACCGATCGTGACCGCCGCCGGCCTTGACATCGGGATCCTGCTCGGCGGCGCGATTCTGACTGAAACCGTCTTCAACATCCCCGGGGTCGGACGTCTCGCTTTTGAATCGATCCTCAACAGCGACCTTCCGATGATCCAGGGCACGGTCCTGATCGGCGCGTTCTTCATCGTGATCGCCAATCTCGTCGTCGACATCGCGTACGCGTTCATCGATCCGCGGGTGCGTTACTCGTGAGCCCGCTGCTCGACGTCGAGAATCTGCGCGTGCGGTTCGACACCGAGGACGGCGTTGTCCACGCGGTCGACGGCGTCTCGTTCTCGGTCGACGTCGGCAAGACCCTCGGGATCGTGGGCGAGTCCGGCTCGGGGAAGTCTGTCGCTGCGCTCACCACGATGGGGCTGACGCGCAGCGGCGTCACGAGCATCTCAGGACGGATCACGTTCGAAGGCCGCGACATGCTCCAGCTCTCGGCTGGCGAGCTGCGCCAGATCCGCGGAAACGAGATCGCGATGATCTTCCAGGATCCGCTGTCATCGCTGCACCCCTTCTACAAGGTGGGACGCCAGCTGACGGAGGCGGTACTCGCCCATCGAGATGTGAGCCGAGCGGCGGCGCGCGATCGCGTGATCGACCTGCTGGAGCTGGTGGGAATCCCCGATCCCCACCGCCGCGTCGACCAGTATCCGCACGAGTTCTCGGGCGGGATGCGCCAGCGAGCGATGATCGCGATGGCGCTGGCGAACGAGCCGAAGCTGCTGATCGCCGACGAGCCCACCACTGCGCTTGACGTCACCGTGCAGGCTCAGATCCTGGCGCTGATCGAGGGGCTCCAGCGCCGCCTTGGGATGGCATTGATCATCATCACGCACGACCTCGGCGTCGTCGCCGAGATCGCCGACGAGATCGCCGTGATGTACGCGGGACGGATCGTCGAGCGAGCGTCGACCTCCCGGATCTTCGCCTCGCCGGCGCACCCATACACCTGGGGGCTGCTGAAGTCGATCCCGCGCCTCGACGATCCGCGCGAGCAGGAGCTCGTCCCGATCCCCGGCCGGCCCCCCAGCCTGATCCACCGTCCCACCGGCTGCCACTTCCATCCCCGCTGCCAGTTTGCCTTTGACGAGCAGCGGCGAACTGACCCCCGTCTCGAGCCGGTCCCGAACGACTCCGGCCACGAAGTCGCATGCCTGCTTCCGGCGGAGGTCCGAGCCGAGATCTGGCGCCGACTGCAAGCCGGTCGCGATCCCTCCTCCCTCCGCCCGCTCGCGGAACCCTTCATGACCAGCCGATCCTCGACGTCCGCACCGCGGGCGGGGGAGGCCGGCGCGTGACCGCCCCGAGCAACAGGACCCCCCTGATCGAAGTAAGGGACCTCGTCAAGCACTTCCCAATCAAGCAAGGCGTGATCTTGCAGAAGCAGGTTGGCGCCGTGAAGGCGGTCGATGGTCTGTCGTTCGACGTCCAGCGAGGAGAGACGCTGGGAATCGTCGGCGAGACCGGCTGCGGCAAGAGCACAACGGCACGGCTGCTGGTTCGACTGCTCGAGCCAACCTCAGGCCAGGTCGTGTTCGACGGTCGCGACATCTCCCATGCCCGAGCGTCGGAGCTCAAGCCGCTTCGGAGAGACATTCAGATGATCTTCCAGGATCCATACTCGTCGCTGAACCCGCGCAAGACGGTCGGCTCGATCATCGCCGAGCCCTTCGCGATCCACAGTCTCCTGACCGGCCCGGCGAGCGCCAGCGCCGCGTGCAGGAGCTGATGGACATCGTGGGGCTCAACCCCGAGCACTACAACCGCTATCCACACGAGTTCTCCGGCGGCCAGCGCCAGCGAATCGGCGTCGCGAGCGCGATCGCACTCGAGCCGAAGCTGCTCGTCGCCGACGAGCCGGTCTCCGCGCTTGACGTCTCGATCCAGGCCCAGGTGCTCAACCTGCTCAGACGGCTTCAGCGCGAGCTGGGGTTGACGCTGGTATTCATCGCCCACGATCTCAGCGTCGTGCGGCACATGTGCGACCGCGTGGCGGTCATGTACCTGGGCAAGATCGTCGAGCTCGCGCCGAGCGACGCGCTCTACAGCTTCCCTCGCCACCCATATACCGGCGCGCTGCTTTCAGCGGTGCCCGTTCCCGACCCGGTTGGCGCCCACCGGGAGCGCCAGCTGCTCTCCGGCGATGTCCCGAGCCCCGCCAACCCCCCGGCCGCGTGCCGCTTTCATACGCGCTGCCCGAAGGCGCAGGAGCGTTGTTCGCCAGAGGAGCCGCCCGCTTGAGGACAAGCGCACTGGCGGCCTCGCCGCCTGCCACTTCCCGCTCACCGAGGAGGAGGCGAGGCTGCGCCTGCCGGCGGCGCTCGCCTCCCAGGCCCGCTAGCCCTCGGGTTCCTCCTCGTACAGTGATTCCTGTGCCAGCTCCTCGCCGCGCTTGCCCCAGAGCTTGACCTCCAGGAAGTCGGAGCGGTAGTTGTCGGCGGCGATCATCGTGAAGCGCTCGTCGACTAGCTGGCATTGATCGACCGCGAGATTGGCGAGCTCGGCGGTGACGATCGCTCCGCCGGGAATCAGCGGCACCCCCCACACGAGCGTCATGTCCGCGGTCTTTCCCTCGCTCGCCGCGCCAGCTGCCGATCACGTCGTCGTTGAGGTCGAGCTTCCAGTCTGGATGGGATTCCGCCAGCTCCGAGGTGAAGTCGGCGCGAGCCTCGAAATTGCTCGGCCCGCCGGACGCCTCGGTGAACGAGACGAACCCGAACAGCTCGAATCCCTCCGTCGTGCGCGCCACCGCCGGGACGAAGGTCCGCCCCGCGTATGAGCGATCCGGGAACCAGGCGATATCCCCCGGCTCGCCGAGCTCCTCACCCTCCGTGTCGATCTCACGGACCGCGGCTAGGAAATGCTCGCGTAGCGTGTCGGCCCAGCGCCCGTACGGCAGCGACTCCTGGGGAGGTTCGGCGGCGAAGCTGATCACGAAGCGGTCGGTGGGCGGCATGCGGGGCCGGCGGCGCTAAAACGCGCCGCGGCGAGTCAGCACCGCCGGAATCGTCTTCAGCAGGATCGCCAGATCGAGGAACACCGACCAGCGCTCCAGATAGAGGAAGTCGAGCCGCACGAGATCGTCGAAGTCGAGTTCGGCGCGACCGGAGACCTGCCACAGGCCGGTGATCCCGGGGAGCACCAGATACCGCTTCTTATGCCATTCCTCCAAGCGCTCGAAGTCGCGCATCGGCAGCGGCCGCGGACCCACGAGCGACATCTCGCCGCGAATCACGTTGACGAGCTGCGGCAATTCGTCGAGCGAGAAGCGGCGCAGGAACCGACCGACCCTGGTCAGCCGCGGATCACGGCGGATCTTGAACAGCGCTCCGGTCTGCTCGTTGAGCGGCTCGAGGTCCGCCTGGATTTGCTCGGCGTGCTCACGCATCGTGCGGAACTTGAAGCAGTAGAACGGTTTGCCAGCCATGCCCGGGCGGATTGAGCGGTAGATCGCGGGCCCTCGCGAGCTGAGCTTGATCGCGACCGCGATCGCCAGCAGCAGTGGCGCGAGCACGATCAGCCCGACGGTCGAGAGCACCAGGTCGAAGGTCCGCTTGAGCGCGTAGTCGATCCCCTGGAACACCGGCGGGCGCAGCGTGAACAGCGGAACCGTCTGCCCTGGAACAAACTCGGCGCGATCGAACAGGATCTCCATCGTCGAAGGAGCGACGTGAACGGTCACTCCGCGACGGTGGCACAGATCGACTAGCTCGACGGCCTCTTCCTGGGGGAAGTCCGGGTCGGCGATGATCACCTCCTGGACCCGTTCGGAGGCAAGAATCTCGGGCAGCTGCTCGACCTGGCCCAGCGACCGCAGCCCGTTCCGGGCCTGTGGCGTGAGCGAGATGTAGCCGACGATGTCGACTCGCGTGCGGGCGCGTCCCGCGAGCGCGTGGGCGACCGCCTCGATGTGCTTTCCGGATCCGACGAGTAGTGCGCGCCGGTGGTAACCGGCCTGTTCGAGCAGCCAACCCGTCACGCGCAGGTGGATCTCGCGCAGCACGGCGATGTAGATCGTCCCGAAGAAGAACGACCCGTAGAAGATGTAGTAGCTCGAGAAGTGCTCGCCGTTGGCGAGCGCGAACACAAGCGCGATCACGGTCGTCTGGAACAGTGCCGTCGCGATCTTCGAGAGGCCCGGCCGGCGCGGGCGGTCGGCATAAAGGTCCACGCGCGCGAACATCAGCACCGTCACCAGGTACGCGAACGCGATCCAGTGCTCCGTCTCCCGCCAGGTGACGCTGGCGTCGAAGTGCTGACGGATTGCCAGCTTGAGCGCCAGCGCGGTGAACAGCGCGCCGGCCACGCCCACGTAGTCGAGCACCAGCAGCGAGGCGACGCGGGTGAAGCGGCGCAGCGTTTCCAGCCGGAGCAGGAACGAAAGCAGCGGGGGCCGTCGGCGCCTGACGTCCCGCTCCGGAAGAACCAGCGGGAACTCGTCGTAGGCTCCGTTCGTGTGGCTGGGAGCCTCTCTCTGCTCAGTTGTCACACGCGCCTCACGGTCTTCGATCTCCCCTACGCATCTAACGGTAGCTTCGCACCGAAGTTACGCGGTAGCTCGCTAACTGGCGGCTCCCACGAGTGTTGCGGTCCCTGACTGCTCGATCGTTCGCCGAAGTCCGTCACTCAACTCGACGGTCGGCTCCCACCCAAGGATCTCCTTGGCCAGGCTGATGTCGGGCTGGCGAACCTGGGGGTCGTCGGTGGGCAGCGCCTCGAACACGATCTCCGACCGCGACCCGGTCACCTCGATCACAGTGCGCGCCAGCTCCAGCAGCGTGAACTCGTTTGGGTTGCCGATGTTGACCGGGTTGTGGTACCCGGACTCGGCGAGCGCAATCAGCCCGCGGATCTCGTCCTCGACGTAACAGAACGAGCGGGTCTGGGAGCCGTCGCCGAACACGGTGATCGGGCGGTCCTGAAGCGCCTGGCGCAGGAACGTCGGGATCGCCCGCCCGTCGTGAGGGCGCATCTTCGGCCCGTACGTGTTGAAGATCCTGACGATCGCCGTGTCGACACCCTGCTGGCGGTGGTAAGCCATGGCCAGCGCCTCGGCGTAGCGTTTGGCCTCGTCGTAGACGCCGCGCGGGCCGATCGGATTGACGTGGCCCCAATATGTCTCTCGCTGGGGATGCTCCTGCGGGTCGCCGTAGACCTCGCTCGTCGACGCCAGCAGGAACCTCGCCCGGTGGCGCTTGGCCAGCCCGAGCGTGTGATGTGTCCCGTAGGAGCCGACCTTCAGCGTGTGCAGCGGAAGGCGCAGGTAGTCGATCGGCGAGGCGGGCGACGCCAGGTGGTAGACGAAGTCGATCGGTTCATCTACAAAGTAGGGCTCGATGATGTCCAGGTTCAGATGGACGAAGTCAGGCGTGCGGATGTGCTCGATGTTGGCCAGCGATCCGGTCTCGAGGTTGTCGACGCAAATCACGCGATGCCCGCGCGCGAGCAGCTCGTCGCACAGGTGGGAGCCGACAAAGCCGGCTCCACCGGTCACCAGCGAGGTGGGCATAAGCCGCAATCTAGCGTGGCATGCAGTCAGGACGCCGAGTGATCGTTACAGTGTCCACACGTCCACCTTGGGAAGGGAGCACGTATGAAGAAATTCGCGGCAACAATCATCGCTTTTGTGGTTATGTCGCCCGCAGCGCTCGCTGCGAGCGGCTCACTCAAGTTCTCGCCCAAGCAGCCGAGCGCGGGCGGCAAGGTCAAGATCTCCGGGACGGTGAGCGGCTGTAAGGGTCCCGTGACGGTTTATTCGAAGGCGTTCAGCTCGAAGCACAAGTTCTCAAAGCTTCCGTCGGCGAACGCCGCGGTTGCGAATGGCAAGTTCTCGGTCAAGGTGAAGCTCAAGAGCAGCGCGAACGGCAAGTACAAGGTCTACGGGAGCTGCGGCGGCAGCAAGTTCGCCAGCTCCAGCGTCAAGGTCTTCAATAACGGCGGCTTCTACTCCTAGCCGCTCCGAGTAGCCGCCCTCAGGTGGTGCTCGTCGCCGCGGCGGATCGTGACCCGCTCGGCGTCGAGGTGCTCGAGCAGTGCCTGCGCGAACTTGCGTGAGGTGCCGAGCTCGTCCCGCAGCTGAGCGAGCGTGACCACGCCGCCGTGAGCTTCGGCGAGCGCGATAACGCGCGCACGGATCTCTTCCAGCACGCCTGCGTGGTAATGCAGCGACCGCGAGACCCGCACCGCCCGGCCGGCGGCACGCAGAGCCGCCAGGTCGCCGGGGTCGAGCTCCGCGTCCAGCGGCGGCTCTAGCCCGGCCGAACGCAACCGCTGTTCGAGTTCGAGCGCAGACGCCGACAGTGGTGCAGGCGGAGATGGCAGGTCGTCTGACGCGACGGCATCGAAGCTCTCCTCAACCGCCTCGCCGCGCGAGAGCCGCTCAAGCCGGCTGAGCAGGTCTCGCGACGGCCCGTGCTTGCGTGGGTGCGCATCCAGGACGACCCCGCCCCCCACCGTGTCGGGCGGCGCGATCTGACGGACGACGAGCCGATCGCCGGCCACAGCCACCAGCTCTCGCTCCAGCCGAAGTTGCCAGAACGGGCCGCCCAGCCATGCCAGCCGGGCGGGCGTCTCACGGGTCCCGTGGTGGACCTGCACGCGATCGCCGTGCTGAGGCTCACGGGCGCGGCCCGAGAACCCGAACTCGAGCTGCGCGTCGAGCAGCCACGTGGGCGCGAGCTCCGGCACATCCGCCGACGCGACCACGTCGCCACGCCGAATCTCGTCGACACCCACCCCGACCAGGTTCACGGCCACCCGCTGCCCCGCTTCGGCGATCTCAATAGCCGAATCGTGGACCTGCACGCCCCGCACGCGCGCACGCCGCCCCGCGCCGGGAAGCAGGATCACCTCCTCGCCGCGCGCAATCGACCCCGACCACAGCGTCCCCGTCACCACCGTCCCAGCGCCCCGAATCGTGAACACCCGATCGACGTGCAGGCGCGCGGGCCCACCCGCGAACGCTCGTCCGCGCAGGCCCGCCGCAACCCGATCCAGGATCGCGAGCAAACCTTCCAACCCAAATCCCGTCTTGGCCGACACGGCCGCGAGCTCGGCGCTCGGCAGCAGCTCGGAAGCCTCGGCCATCGCCATCTCAGGATCAGCGAGGTCCGACTTCGTCACCGCGATCACTCCCGCCGCGATCCCCAGCGCGTGCAGGACTGCCGCGTGCTCGCGGGTCTGCGGCATCACGCCATCGTCGGCCGCAACCGCCATCAGGTACATGTCGATTCCCGTGGCCCCGGCCACCATCGTCCGCACGAAGCGCTCGTGGCCGGGAACATCGACCACGGACACCCGCCGACCGGATGCAAGCGTCAGCGACGCGTAGCCGAGCTCGATCGAGATCCCGCGGGCGCGCTCCTGCGGCAGGCGATCCGTGTCGACGCCCGTGAGCGCCTGGATCAGCGCCGTCTTTCCATGGTCGATGTGACCTGCAGTGCCGAGCGTTAGCGGCGCGGCCGAGCTCATTCGCGCGCGACCGGCGACAGCGCGCTCGATACGGCGCCGATCACCGCCTCGACCTCTTCCTCGGCCAGCGTCCGCGGATCGAGCAGCACACGTCCCTCGTGGATCCGCGCGATCACAGGCGGGTCGCCCAGTCGGAGCGAACGCGCCACGGCGACCGGATCGTCCACGCGCGGGTCGATCGCCACCGCGGGTCCCGCCAGCTCGAGCAGCGGCAGCGCGCCGCCGCCCACTCGAGCGGACGCGGCGACGACCGAGGCCGCCTCGCCGATCCCGAGCGCCAAGCGCTCCGCCCTTGCGGACAGCAGCTCGTCGGACGCCTCGAGCATCGCGAGCACCGGGATCTCCCTCCGCGCCCGCTCCGGCTCCCGGTAGAGCGACAAGGTCGCGGCGAGGGCGGCGAGTGAGAGCTTGTCGATCCGCATCGCGCGCGCCAGCGGGTGCTCGCGAGCCAAAGCCACCTCGTCGCGGCGACCTACCAGCAGCCCAGCCTGTGGTCCGCCGAGCAGCTTGTCGCCCGAGCAGCACACGATCGCGGCCCCCGCCGCCACCGAGCGCCTCAATGAAGGCTCGTCGCCAAACGCGGGCACCCCGATCTCCTCGGACAAAACCCCCGAGCCGACGTCGTCGATCACCGGCGGGCCGAGCGCGCACAGTTCCTCGATCGAGACGTCCTCGACGAACCCGACGGTGCGGAAGTTCGACTGGTGCACCCGGAGAATCGCGCCAACCTCATATGACCCAGACGACAACGCGGCGCGAAAGTCGCCGAGTCGGGTGCGATTCGTCGTCCCGACCTCGACCAGCTGCGCGCCTGACGAGGCGATCACCTCGGGGATCCTGAAGCCGCCTCCGATCTCCACCAGCTGTCCGCGTGAGACAACGACAGCTCGCCCATGCCCTGCCAGCGCTGCTGCTGCGAGCAACACTGCCGCAGCCCCATTGTTGACCACGATCGACGCCTCGGCGCCGGTCAGCTCGCACAGCAATCCCGCGACATGGTCGTGCCTGCTTCCCCGGACACCCTCGGCGACGGATAGCTCCAAATTCGAGTACCCATCACCCCCGGCCAGCACCGCATCCAGAGCTGCTCTCGCAAGCGGCGCCCGCCCCAGATTCGTGTGGACGATCACGCCGCTGGCGTTGATCACGCGCCGCAGCGAGGGCCGTGTCAGCTCCACAGCAACCTCCCGCGCGCGTGTCACAAGATCGCCATCGACCGCACGCCCTTCCAGCACCGAACGCCTTGCCTCGTCGATCACTCGACGGGCGGCGCTCACGGCAACCACGTGCGGAGCGTCGACCGCCGCCGCCAGCTCGTGAACCGCGGGAAGGCTCCTCAGGTCCCCGGCGCCGGTGTCGTGCCCTTCACCCACTTGCCCTCCTCCTTCTTCCAGATCGGCGCCCGCGCCTTGATCTCGTCGATGATCTCCCGCGCCCCCGCAAACGCCTGCTCGCGATGGACAGCAGAGACGGCGACGAGCACCGATGACTCGGACAGGCCCACGCACCCGATTCGGTGCTCGGCGGCGGCTGCGCACAGGCCAAAGCGCTCGACGGCGCCAAGCACGATCTCGCTCATCGCCCGCGAGGCCATCTCGACATACGCCTCGTAGTCGAGCTGATCGACTTCGCGGGTCACGCCGGAAAACGTCACAACCGCCCCCGCACGCGGATCGCGCACGCGCTCCAAAAGTCGCTCCAAGACCAGCGGCTCCTCGGTCACGCGCACGTGAACGGGCGCCGCGACTGACCCTCCCGAGATGGGCGGGATCAGCGCGAGCTCATCGCCGGGATGCAGCCGGACCTCAGGCTCTGCGTACTCCCGATTGACCGCCATCACGACGCTCAGCTCGCCGATCAGCCCGTGGAGCTGATCGAGCGCGTCTGCGACGCGCGCGCCGTCGGCGACCTCGACCTCGACCTCGCCCGCGCCGGCGCGCTCGCGGAGCCCGGCGAACAGAAGCACGCGAAGGCGCATGGGGAAAGGCTATCCCGCTCCGGGGTAACCTCCCAGAAACCGATGGCCACAACCGACGAGCACCGCACGATCGCCCCGATCGTCGGCCCCGACGATCCGCGGCGCTTCACCGACTCGGGAATCGAGATCAAGCAGCTCTATACCGAGGAGGACCTGCCGGACGATCTCGAAACCCGGCTCGGCGAGCCGGGCGAGTACCCGTTCACGCGCGGGATCCATCCCGACATGTACCGCAAGCAGCTCTGGACGATGCGCCAGTACGCCGGGTACGCGAGCGCCAAGGAGTCAAACGAGCGATACCGCTACCTGCTCGAGCACGGCTCGACCGGGCTGAGCATGGCGTTCGACCTGCCCACTCAGCTCGGGCTCGACTCGGACAACCCGCGCTGCCTTGGGAGAAGTAGGGCGCACGGGCGTGGCGATCGACACGATCGAGGACATGCGCACCGCGTTCCAGGACATCCCCCTGGACAAGGTCTCGACCTCGATGACGATCAACGCTCCGGCCAGCGTGCTGCTGCTGCTCTACGAGCTCGTCGGCGAGGAACAGGGAGTTCCGTCCGATCAGCTCCGAGGCACGACGCAGAACGACATCCTCAAGGAGTACATCGCGCGCGGGAACTTCATCTACCCGCCAGACGGCGCGATCCGCCTCACGACCGACCTGTTCGCGTACTGCAACGAGCGCGTCCCCAAATGGAACACGATCTCGATCTCGGGCTACCACTTCCGCGAGAAGGGATGCTCGGCGGTCCAGGAGGTCGCGTTCACGCTCGCCAACGGCATTGCCTACGTCCAGGCAGCGCTTGACGCCGGGCTGAAGATCGACAAATTCGGCCCGCGGCTGGCGTTCTTCTTCAACGGCCACAACAACGTCTTTCAAGAAATCGCCAAGTTCAGGGCGGCACGGCGGATGTGGGCGGAGATCATGCGCGAGCGCTTCGGCGCCAAGGACGAGCGCTCCTGGCGACTGCGATTCCACACCCAGACCGGCGGGGTCACGCTGATGGCGCAGCAGCCGGAGAACAACATCGTTCGCGTTGCGCTGCAGGGCTTCGCCGCGGTGTGCGGCGGGACCCAATCGCTGCACACCAACGGTTTCGATGAAGCGCTCGCGCTGCCAAGCGAACGCTCGGCCAAGATCGCGCTGCGCACCCAGCAGATCATCGCCCACGAATCGGGGGCCCCCGACGCGGTCGATCCATTCGCGGGCTCGTATTTCGTCGAGGCGCTGACCGACGAGATCGAGCTCCGCGCCAAGGAGCTGATTACCAAGGTCGACGAGCTCGGCGGCTCGGTACAGGCGATCGACTTTATGAAGAACGAGATCGAGGAGTCGGCGTTCGGATACAGCGAGCGTTACCGGATCGGCCAGGAC
Organism: uncultured Solirubrobacterales bacterium; assembly: GCA_963849295.1. Taxonomy (GTDB): domain Bacteria; phylum Actinomycetota; class Thermoleophilia; order Solirubrobacterales; family Solirubrobacteraceae; genus Palsa-465. The sequence goes on along the minus strand of CAWKGU010000008.1, from coordinate 122,973 downwards.
GTCGTCGTTGGCGTCAACAAGTTCGTCGAGGACTCACCCGAGGTTCCGGACATTCTGCGCGTGGACCCCGAGTCAGAACGCGAGCAGGTGGAGCGCCTAAAGCGCTTCAAGGAGGGTCGCGAGCAGGAGCTGGTCGAGAAGCGCATGGAGGAGATCCGTAGCTGCGCTCGTGGCAGCGACAACCTGCTGCCCGTCCTGCGCCAGGCGCTCAAGGACCGCTGCTCGCTTGGAGAAGCATGCGGCGCCATGCGGGACGTTTTCGGGGAATACCAGCCCACCTTCTGACCGCGCCGATTGCGGCCGCCCACGGAGGCCTGGTTTTGCTGCGCGGCTAGGGCTACGCTTGACCGGTGGGAGGGTTCAGGACGTTTGCCGCCGCGACCGTCGCGGCACTCGCGATTGCCGCGGTCGCACCGGGAGCCCAGGCCAAATGGAAGCCACAGGCTCCCACCTACGGCGTCTACGAACAGCACAGCGTCCCGGTGCGGATGTCCGATGGCACCGTCCTCCGCGCGAACGTGTACTTCCCTGCCGACCCGCACAGCGGTAAGCCGGCCGCCGGTCGTTTCCCGGTGATCATGGTGCAGACGCCCTACGGCAAGGACACCGTCGGCGCCGGGAGCGGCGGCGAGATTGCCGAGGCGGCCACCCAGGCCGGACCGCTCCCGTACTTCGTCCAGCGGGGCTTCATCGACGTCGTCGCCGAGGTGCGGGGTACGGGCGACTCGGGTGGCACGTTCAACCTGCTCGATCCGGTCCAGGGGCGCGACGGCGCTGAGCTCGTGCGCTGGGCCGCGCGGTTGCCCAATGCCAATGGGCGCGTCGGGCTTTACGGACCGTCGTACATGGGCCTCGACCAGTACATGACCGCGGCCGCGCTTGCGCCCAAATCGCCGCTGAAGGCGATGTTCCCGATCGTCGCCGGCAACGACACCTACCGGGACGTCGCGTTCGACGGCGGGATTCTCGACGCCGAATTCGACGTGGCCGTGGTGGCGACGATCTTCGGGCCACTGGAGGAGCTCAACCCAATCGCCGAGGCGACGAGCGCCAGCGACCTCCTGGCGGTCGAGCGCCAGCACATCCCCGCGCTGCTCAGCTACAACGCCGCGCAAATCGCCAACATCACGACGGGCGGGGACGAGGCCTACGACGGCAGCTACTGGCAGCAGCGCGCGCCGCGCAACATGCTCGCCAAGGTCGTGTCGAACAACATCCCGGCGTACATCGTCGACGGCTATTTCGATCTCTACCAGCGAGGCGCCCCGCTCGACTACTCCGGGCTGCAGAATCTTTGGGCGCACCGACCGGTTGGTGCGCCGATGAACCCTCGGCAGCGCGTCACCGGCCGCTACCAGCTGCTGCAGGGGCCGTGGTACCACCTGACAGCCGGGAGCGGCTTCGACATCTACGGAACGGAGCTCGCCTGGTTTGACCGCTGGCTGCGCGGAGAGCGGACGCGAATCGATCGCACTCGCAGGCCGCTGCACGTCTACGAGCTTGGGTCCAACCGGTGGGTCGACACGACGCGCTTCCCGTTTGCGGCGACGAAGCCGACGACGCTTTACCTCAACAAGGGCCCGAGTCACAGCGGGTCGCTCGCGGTGGTCGATGGAACGCTCACGCGGCGCGCGCCACGGTCGCCCAGCGCCTCGGATGCAACCGCGTTCTCGGCGGCCAGCAGCCCCTGCAGCCGCGCGCCCGAGCAGTGGGGCTTCGGCGGCGGTGCGCTCGTCCTCGAGGTCGGCCAGCTGCCCCCCGATCCGTGCACGACCGACGATCGTCCCCTGGAGACGACCCCGGGCGCGCTCACCTACACCACTGCACCCTTCAGGCGTCCGACAGTGCTCGCGGGCCCGCTCGACGCGAGCATCTACGCGACGGCCAGCAAGCCAGAGGTCGAGCTCGTCGCCAACGTCGAGGACGTCGCGCCAGACGGTCGCTCGTTCCCGCTCTCGAGCGGCGCGTTGCTCGGCAGCTTCCGGGCGCTCGACGCCGGCAACACGTGGTTCGCCCGCCATCGCCGGCCCCTGGCCCCGTACCACCCCTATACCAAGGCGTCGGCAGCGCCGGTCCCCGTCGGAAGCGTGGTCCGCTACGACATCGAGATCTTCCCGATTGTCGACGAGCTCCTCCCGGGTCATCGCCTGCGGCTGACACTTACGACCTCGGACCTCCCGCACTTGCTGCCGCTCGCTTCCCAGGCCGCAACACTCGCCGGCGGCGTCTACCGGATCGAGCGCAGCGTGCACGCGCCGTCGTATCTCGAAGCCCCGCTCGCGGCGGCAACGGCGTTCGATCGCCGCTGACCCGCGATTACTTCACGCAGACGCGCGCCTTCAGCGGCAGCGTAACCGCCGAGCTGCCGACCGCGATCTGATCGCACCCAGCCGCGACCCGCCATGCCTGCGTGCTCGTGTCCCAGTAGGAGAACGCCCGCGAGCCGAGCATGATGCTGAGACGGCGGTGCTTGTGTGGCGCCAGCGAGAGCTTCGTAAAGCCTGCGAGCGCGAGCGGCGGCTCAATCCGCCCCGGCGCGCTGGGGATGCTGACGTAGAGCTCCGGGACGGCCCAGCCGCGGCGACGCCCTCGGTTGCTGACGGTCAGTGTCACGCGGAACCGATCGTGCTGTCCGCGAACCCGCTTGATGGCCAGCCTTGAGAAGCGAAAGCGTGTGTACGACAACCCGTAGCCGAACGGGAAGGCAGGCTGTTCGTGGTGCGCCGCGTACCAGCGGTAGCCGACGAGCACGCCTTCCTTGTAGTAGACGTCGATGCCCAGCCCTGGATACTTCGCCGGGTCGCCGGCGGTGGGGATCTGTCCCTCGTTGTCAGGGAAGGTCACCGGCAGCCGGCCGCCGGGATCGGTGCGCCCGAACAGCACGTCCGCGACCGCCTGTCCGCCGGGGCCGCCCGGATACCAGGCCTCGACGAGCGCGCCGACCTTACCCCGCCACGGCGTGAGGTCAGGACCGCCGCTTTCGAGCACTACCACGGTTCGAGGGTTGGCGGCAGCGACTTGCTCGATCAGCCCGTCCTGGTTGCCATTCGAGTCAGGGCATTCGAGCGTCAGGCACGAGCGGTCGGCGCCTTCGGTGTAGTAGTCGCTGGCCACGACGATCGCGACGTGCGCCGCCTTGGCGTCAGCCGCGGCGGCTGCGGCGTTGCTGCCGTCGTCGTAGGTGACGTTGACCCGGCGGCCGGCGTCTCGCCGGATCCCGTCGAGGAGGCTGATGAAGTGAAACGGCGTGACGTTGCCCGAACCGCCGCCGGTCACGAACGTGTTGGCCGGAGAACCGATGACCGCGATCCGGTGCACCTTGGCGTGGCGCAGCGGCAGCAGGTGCTTGCGGTTGAGGAGCAGGGTGCTCGCCTGCGCCTCGATCCGCCGGGCGGTGCGGGCGTGCGCTGGCTTGTTGATCTGGCTGTCGTCGTTGCGGTACGCCGCGCGGTCGAACACGCCATAGCGAAACCACGTCGTGAGGATCGCGCGGATATGGTCATCAAGCGTCTTTCCCGAGACAGCACCGGTATCGAGTGCTGCGTCGATCTCCAAGGGTCGGTATGCGAAAGGCGGCCATGGCTCGAAGTCGAGGCCGTTGTTCAACGAGGCGATCGTGTCGTGGGCAGCTCCATAGTCGGCGAGCACGTATCCCTGGAAGCCCCACTGTTCCCTGAGGATCGTCTGGAGGAGGTGCCCGTTCTCGCACGCGTACGTACCGTTGACCTTGTTGTACGAGCACATCACGGTCGCCGGGTGCGCGCGCGCGATCGCCTTCTCGAACGCGAGCAGCTCGATCTCGTGGAGCGTGCGGTCGTCGACGTTGACGTTGACGATGTAACGGCTGCCCATCGTCCCGACTCCGAGCGGCGCGCCAGGGTGATTGCCCTGGCCGGTCGGATCTGCGCCTTCCTGGTTGTTCTCCGCGAAGTGCTTGATGTCAGCCATCACGCCCTGCGACTGCAGGCCCACGATCCACGGTGTGGTGAGCTCTGAGACGAGGAACGGGTCCTCTCCGAACGCCTCGTACGTACGCCCGCCCAGCGGGGTCCGCATGATGTTCACGGTCGGTCCGAAGACCACGTCATTGCCCTTGTCCTTCGCCTCGTTGCCGACGACGTTGCCGTAGGCGCTGGCGAGCGCGCGGTTGAACGTCGCGGCGAGCCCGAGCGGCGCCGGCATCGCGGTAGATGGACCCTGCCGTGGACCGAGCGGCCCATCGGTGTAGTAGACCGTCGGGACGCCGAGCCGCGGCACGCCCATCTCGATGCCCGTGTGCGTGTTCGGCCCGCTGGTGACGCCGCCGGCGAAGTCGACGCCGCCAAGCATCGCGACCTTCTCGTCCCGGGTCATCTGCGCCAACACCAAGTTCGCGCGCGTGACCGGCGAGAGCGACGTGTCGCACCAGGGATGAGTGCCGCAGCGCCCAACCGCCAGTGCGCTCCCCCCACCGCCCGCGACCACAGCCACCGCCGCAACCATTAGGCACATGAGCACTCGGCGCGTCCCGGGCCCCATCTCTAGCGCTCCGAGTCCAGCATGGCCATCTGCGGGGTGGCGTAGCGCTCGCCCGCGACCGCGTCCGCCGGTACCGCCGCCTCGATCCGCGCGATCTCCTCCGGGCCCAGCTCCAAGCTCAGCGCCCCAAGCGCCTCTCCGAGCCGCTCGCGAGAACGGGCGCCGATCAGCGGCACGATGTCCTCGCCGCGCGAGAGCACCCACGCGATCGCGAGCTGTGCGACGGTCACCGCGCGCTCCTGAGCGATCGCGCGCAGCGCCTCTACCAGCCGCAGATTGCGCTCCAGGTTCTCGCCCTGGAAACGGGGTGCCCGGCTGCGGAAGTCACGTGCGTCGAGCTGGCGGTCGGCCGTGTAGCGCCCGCTGATCAACCCGCGGGATAGCACCCCATATGCAGTGATCGCAATGCCGAGCTCGCGGCACACATCGAGGATCTCCCCCTCGATCCCGCGCGAGACCAGCGAGTACTCGATTTGCAGATCGACGATCGGATGCACCGCGGCGGCACGGCGAATCGTCTCGGGCCCAACCTCCGAGAGCCCGATCCAGCGGACGTAGCCAGCCTCCACGAGCTCTCCGATCGCTCCCACGGTCTCCTCGATCGGAACCTGCGGATCGAGGCGAGCCGGGCGGTAGACGTCGATGTGGTCGGCCCGCAGTCGTCGAAGCGAGTACGCCGCGGCGGTCTTCACTGCAGCCGGCCGGGCGTCGTACCCGAGCCACGCCCCGTCAGGCCCCCGCTGGGCCCCGAACTTGACGCTGAGCAGCACCCGGGCGCGGTCGGCGCCCGCGAGCGCCTCACCGATGAGCATCTCGTTATGCCCCATGCCGTAGAAGTCGCCCGTGTCGAGCAGGTTGATCCCCCCACCCAGCGCAGCCTGGATCGTGGCGATGCTCTCTGCGCGGTCGGCCGCGCCGTACATGCCGGACATGCCCATGCATCCAAGTCCAATGTCGGATACTTCGGGGCCGGAGGATCCGAGCTGCCTCACGATGACCAGACTATTGCGAATCGCCGCCGCCGGAAGGAGTCGCGGCGACCCGCGCGAACCTCGACGCCATGAGAGAACAAGAGGCAAGCCGTACCCTGGTCAAGTCCCCGCCCGAGCTGTGGTCCGAGTGCAGCGATGCCGACGCGCTCGCCAGGCACCTTGAGTTTGCGGGCGAGATTACGATTACCCGGCTGGAGCCCGAGACGACCGTCGCCTGGGAGGGCGAGCACGCGCGCGGCACGGTGCAGATCGAGCCATCGGGGTGGGGGACACGGGTGACGTTGAGAGCCGCCACCGAGAAGCCGCAGAGCGAATCGCCTCCTCCCCTCGAGGTCCGGACCGAGCCGCCCCCGCCGCGCCGCCACACGCTCGCTTGGCTGAAGACGTTCTTCCTGGGTGAGTCCGTCGGTGAGGATCCCGCGCCGACCGGGGAGCCCGCCGCCGCGGGGGCCGACCCCGACCTGGTCGCGGCCCTCGATGGCGCGCTCGACAGCCTCGGGCAGGCCCATCACAGACCGTACTCCCGCGCGTAAAGGCCATAAACTCGCGGGCCGTCGATGCGCGACAAGGCCCCCGAGACATACGAGGAGAAGCTCGCCCAGCTCGAGGAGATTCGCTTCGAGGCGATCCATGCGGGCTCGGAGGCGGCGGTCGAGAAGCAGCACGAGCGCGGCAAGTACACGGCGCGCGAGCGGATCGAGAAGCTGCTCGACCCGGGCTCCTTCCAGGAGCTCGACACGTTCGTGCGTCACCGCACGCCCGACTTCGAGATGATGAAGAACCGTCCCTACGGGGATGCCGTTGTCACGGGACACGGGACGATCGAGGGGCGGCGCGTTTGCGTGTTCAGCCAGGACTTCACGGTCTTCGGTGGCTCGCTCGGTGAAGTGATGGGCGAGAAGATGTGCAAGATCATGGACCTGGCCGCCAAGATCGGCTGCCCGGTGATCGGGATCAACGACTCGGGCGGAGCGCGGATCCAGGAGGGGGTCGTCTCGCTCGGCGCCTACGGCGACGTGTTCGTGCGCAACGTCAACTGCAGCGGCGTGATTCCGCAGATCAGCCTGGTCATGGGGCCGTGCGCCGGTGGCGCCGTCTATTCCCCGGCGATGACCGACTTCATCTTCATGGTGAAGGAGACGAGCCACATGTTCATCACCGGCCCTGACGTGATCAAGACGGTCACGGGCGAGGAGGTCGGCTTCGAGGAGCTGGGCGGCGCGATGTCCCACAACACCAAGTCGGGGGTCGCGCACTTCGCGTCAGACGACGAGGACGCGTGCCTGGAGGACACGCGCTACCTGCTCAGCTTCCTGCCGCAAAACAACCTAGAGATCCCGCCGCGCGTGCAGCCGACGGACGATCCGCTGCGCCAGGACGAGGCGCTCGACCACGTCGTGCCCGACAACCCCAACAAGCCCTACGACATGCGCGATGTCGTCCGGCTGATTGTCGATGACGGCGAGTTCTTCGAGGTCCACGAGCACTACGCGCGCAACATCATCTGTGGCTTCGCCCGCCTCGACGGCTATTCGGTCGGGGTCGTCGGCAACCAGCCAAACCAGCTGGCCGGCGTGCTCGACATCGACTCCTCGCGCAAGGCCGGGCGTTTCGTGCGCACCTGCGACGCGTTCAACATCCCGCTGATCACGTTCTGTGACGTGCCCGGCTTCCTGCCTGGGACCGCGCAGGAGTGGGGCGGGATCATCAGCCACGGCGCGAAGCTGCTCTACGCCTACACCGAGGCGACCGTCCCGAAGATCACGATCATCACCCGCAAGGCGTACGGCGGGGCCTACGACGTCATGGCCTCAAAGCACATGCTCGCGGACTTCAACTTCGCCTGGCCCACGGCGGAGGTCGCAGTCATGGGGCCCGAGGGCGCGGTCAACATCATCTACCGCCGCGACCTCGAGTCCTCACCGACCCCCGACACCCGCCGCAACAAGCTGGTCAACGACTACAAGGCACACTTCGCCAATCCCTACACCGCGGCCGAGCGCGGCTATATCGACGACGTGATCGTGCCGCACGAGACGCGCCCGAAGATCATCACCGCGCTACGCACGCTCCAGACCAAGCGCGAGCCCGGCCCGAAGCGCAAGCACGGGAACATCCCTCTCTAATCATTTGGGGTCGGCACATGTGCCGACCCCACCGGCGGCGCATGCGCCGCCGGGCGCCGGCCACATGTGGCCGGCGCAACACCCATACCGCCTGCTGCATCGACCACCTCGATCCGGTGACCCCTGTGCAGGCGGGCCAACACGGTTCCCTCGCCGCCCCGCACGCGGCCACCGCACAGCACGCGTAGACGAGGGAACACCGTCACGGTGATCGTCCACGAGACCGCGTTCCCATCGGTGTCCCGCCCGCTCGCGGTGACCTTGTAAGTGCCAGGCCTGAACGAATGGGTGAAGAGAGGCGAGCCGTGGTTGCCCTGTCCGGTCTGCCCGTAGTCCTGGCCGACAGACAGGTAGCCGGTGTCCGCCTGGGTGCCGTCGCCGAAGTTCCAGTGGATCTGGCCGGCCAGCGGAGCGTCGACGACCGAGGCGGGCATGTAGATCGCCTGGAGCGTCGTCGTGAAGCGACCGTTCTTTCCCGCGTCGCCGGTGGGTGGTGAGGCAAGTGTCTGGAGGCCGGGCTTGAGCTTCTGGAAGTAGTTGTTATTCAGCGGCCGCTCGATCGGCGCAGTCGTCTTGAAGCCAACCGACTGGAGGTTCGAGACCTGAGCCGGGATGATCTCGTCGCCTGCTTCGGGCGCGACGTTGAAGACTGCGTGGTCGGAGCTGTAGAGCTCGGGGAACACGTAGTCGTAGGACGGATAGAAGTAGCCGAAGTCGTCCTGGCCCTTCGACAGCGCGACGACCGTCTGCGCGTTCACGGACTGGGCGATCGTCAGCCGCACCTCCGGGAACGGCTCGCCGGGCATCGACAGGAACGCGACATTGCCGATCCGAAGGGCGGTCAGCCAGCTTCCGAGCAGCGTTCCCGTTCTGAACGGCGGCTTGTTCGCGCGGTCGATCGGATAGATGCCGCTGGCATTGGCCTCCTGCTGCTTCTGGGAGTCGGGCAGCGACCAGGCGTCATTGAGCGCGAGGAGGGCGGCGTTTGTCGCAGGGATCTGGACGGTCTGCTCATGCGCCGCGAGCGTCGGGCTGGTGATCCAGTGGGCGCGCCCGAGCGCCTCGAGCAGGTCGTTCGCGATCACGCCCGAGATCCACTCCATGTTCGTGAAGCCGGTCGTCTCGACCGGGCTCTCCTCGCGCCCGAGTGTCGCGGGGCCGACGACGCTGACGCCGCCGAGTAGGTGGTCGAGGCGCGTCCGGACCGCCCCGAAGTAGTCCGCGCTCAGGATCTTCAGGCACTGGCCACACACGTGCGCGCCGTGCGTGGGGACGTTCGCGAACAGCCCAATGGTCTTGCCAGTCCGCGGGCTCACGGCGCGCAGGATCGAGATCTGGGGATCGTTGACCCAGCCCTCGTAGTTGTCCTGATTGATGTTGACGCCGGCAATGTTCGGGTCATCCAGAGTCCCGAACTCCAGAACTGCGGGCTTCGCCTTGCGTCCTGCCGCCGCGACCGCGGCAACGAGCTGGTCGTGCACGAGCTTCAGATACGCGGACGGGACCGGGTCCCCAGATGCCCTCGAGCGTCGGCCGCGGCGTGCGTGTGGGTCGCCTGGACGATGATGTTGCTGCTGGCTCATGCGGACGCCGCCCGCCGGTGCTGGCGGCCTTCGCGGCGTCGACGCGGTCGGCGAGCGCCCCGAAGTCCGAGCCTTCCTGATAGCCCGAGAAGTAGCCCTGGGCATCGATCACGGCAAAGGCGATCGCCGTGTGGCCATTGCTGACGTAGAAGGCCCGCACCTCGAGCGGGTCGTGTGTCTTCGTGATCGGCGGGCTCAGCGAGAAGCCGCCGGAGTAGACGGGGACCGCGGGATGCGGCTCGGGTCGATGCTGCGCGCATGCGGCCCCGGCGCGGAAGAGGGCAGGCTTCGCCGACGCGGTCGCGGCGCAGGCGAGCGCGACCAGCACGCCCACGACACCCGCCAACACCCTCATTTCCGGTGGGATGGTACTCCTGGGAGGACCATGGGAGTTAACCCCAACTAGTTGGGGTTAACTCCCATTTACAGCGCCACCATCGCACCCTCGACCTCGCCCGCCCGCCACGCCTCCAGCGCCGCGCCCGCCACCGCCAGGTCCTGGATCGCGAGGCCCGTCGAATCGAACAGCGTGACCGCCTCGGGCCCCGGCCGTCCGAGCGCGTCGCCGGCGAGCACGGCGCCGAGCTCGGTCACCTGCTCGCGGCCGACCAGGCCAGCCGCAACGGCGCCGGTCAGCTCCCCGCCGTGCGATGCCTGCTGCCACTCATCGCAGAACAGGGCGCACGAGGCGACGGCGCCGACGGTCGCCTCGGCCTTTCCAGGTCCGTCAGCCCCGAGCATGTTGAGGTGAAGTCCGGGTCGCAGGTCGCCGGCATCGATGACGATCTCATGCCCGGGGGTCACGCAGCAGACGATCGGCTGGCGCACCGCTTCCTCACGCGAACCGACTGACCAGCCGAGCTCGGCGGCGAGTGCCTTCGCCGCCGCGGGGTGAGGGTCGTAGCAGACGCCCGGGCCGTACCCCGAGGCCGCCAGACAGCGCGCGCTCCACGCGCCGTGCAGAGGCCACAGCCGATCATGCCGACGCTTCGCGCATCCGACGGCGCCAGCGCCGCGCTCGCGACCGCGGCGACCGCACCCGTCCGCAGTGCAGTGACCGAACGCGCGTCGAGCAGCATCAGCGGCTCGCCGGTGGTGGCGTCTGACAGACAGACGATGCCGGTCACCGTGGGGAGCCCACGTGCGGGATTGCCCGGGAACGATGTGACCCATTTGAGCAGCACCAGGCCGTCGCCGCGAGCGGGCATCGCGCGGAAGTCGCCGAACGGCGCGCTACTCAGATAGACCTTCGGCGGCATCGCCCATTCGCCGCGGTAAAAGCGCTTGAGCGCTTGCCGCACGCGCTCGATCGCCAGCCCCGGCGAGACCGCGGCGAGCACGGCGTCGTGGGCGAGGATTGGAATCTCCGGCACGGCCGGCGGACGATACCCTCGGATGCGTGAACCGCCGTCCGAAGCTCTCGATTGTCGCGCCGAATGCCTCCCCGGAGGAGGCTGCGGCGGTCGTCGCGGCGCTCGCGCGATTCATGCGCGAGACCGCGCCCACCCCGGCCCCGTCCGAACCGGAGCCGGACCGCTGGCAGCAGGCGGCGCTGCACGAGGGCGTCGCGCGCGCTCCGGGCGAGCCGCTGCCCTGGGAGTAGCAGTTACCCGCGCGCGAGCTCGAGCACCTGGTCGAGATGCTCGAGCAGGAGATCGACGAACGCCGGATCGAAGTGCGTCACGCGAGCCGTCCACCCCGACCTCGCCGCACACGCCCGCGCCACCCACCCGCAGACGGTCGAGGACGGTCGGCTGAACAGCAGCCAGGACTACGCCGACCCCGGCGAGTTCATGCTCGGCGACTAAGGCGCCGGACCAAAACCCCTGCACCCGATCCAAAAAGGGTCAATTCAGATTGCCTTTTGGTACATTCCGGGTCCGCTCGTTCTGCTGACGATCGCAAAGGAAGCTGATGGAGCCCGCCTCGCTCGAAGCCTATAAACCGACCGCGCCGGCTCGAACCGGCTCGCTCGAGAACCCTGAGGTGCTCGAGAACGTGCCCGGGCACGTGATTCCGATCCTCGAGCGCGAGTTCGATGACTTTGACACCGAGTCGACGCGCTTTCTGAAGGGCGAGCTCGAAGGCGACGCGTTCATCAAGTTCCGCCTCAAGCAGGGCGTCTACGGACAGCGTCAGCCCGACGTGCAGATGGTCCGCGTCAAGCTCCCGCTCGGTGGCGTCACTCCCGACCAGCTCGACGCGTTCGCTGACGGGATCGAGAAATACGTCCCGCTCCGCAAGGGGCACATCACGACGCGCCAGAACATCCAGATGCATCACGTGCCGCTGCCCGAGGCGGCGAAGCTGATCCGTGAGCTCGGCGACGCGGGCCTCTCGAGCCGCGAGGGATGCGGCAACACGATGCGCAACGTGACCGGCGATCCGCGGGCCGGCGTGCTCGAGGGTGAGCTGTTCGACATCACCCCGTACGCCGGTGCGTACGTGCGCTACTTCGTCCGCCACCCGACGACTCAAGCGATGCCCCGCAAGGTCAAGACGGCGTTCGCGCCGACCGACGAGGACAACGCAATCACGCGGATCCACGATATGGCGTTCCTCGCGCGCGTCCGCGATGGGGTTCGCGGCGTCGAGATGCGCGTCGGCGGCGGCACCTCGATCATGCCGCGCCTCGCCCCGACGCTCTATGAGTTCGTCGAGCTCGACAACGGCGACTACCTCAAGGTCACCGAGGCTTGCATGCGGATCTTCGATCGCCAGGAGTGGCTGCGCGCGAACCGCGCCCGCGCCAGGATCAAGGTTCTGATCGACAAGATCGGGATCGACGAGTTCCGCGAGCTGGTCGAGGAGGAGCTCCAGGGCGATTGGGTCAGCGAGCGCGACTTCTCGCTCGAGCAGATCCTGTTCGAGCACGAGGAGGAGGCGAACGCGCCCGCGAAGCCGCCAGCTCCGGCGACGCCGAATGGCGACAACCGCGAGTTCGACCACTTCGTCGCGAGTAACGTCCTGCCCCAGCGCCAGCACGGGTTCTCCACTGTGGAGGTCAAGGTCGAGCGGGGCGACCTCGACGTCGATCAACTTCGCGGTCTTGCCCAGATCATGCGCGAGTACACCGGCGGCTACGCGCGCACCACCGTTCACCAGAACCTGGTGCTCCGCTGGGTGCGCAACGAAGCGCTCTACGAGGTCTGGCGCCGGCTCGGCGAGCTCGGCCTGAACGAGGCCGGCGCCGACGAGATCACCGATGTCGTCAGCTGCCCGGGTACGGACTCCTGCAAGCTCGGGATCACGAGCTCGATGGGCCTCAACCAGGCGATCAAGGAGCGGCTCGTGCAGATGGACCTGGATGACGAGCTGACCCGCCGAATCCACATCAAGATGAGCGGCTGCCCGAACGGTTGCGGGCAGCACCACATCGCCAACATCGGCTTCTACGGCGCGTCGATCAAGGTCGGCGAGCACACGATCCCCGCCTACATCCCCCACATCGGCGGGGCCTACGAGGGCGGCGACGTGCAGTACGGCCACCGGCTGAAGGCTCGGCTTCCAGCCAAGCGTGTCCCCGATGCGGTCGAGCGCTGGGTCCGCTTCTACGAGTCCGACCGTGAGGACGGCGAGGAGTTCAACACGTTCGTGGAGCGCGTCGGCACTGGGCCGGTTCGAGGCGCGCGTGAAGGACCTGACGATGCCGATCGAGTTCGACCTACAGAACATGAACTACTTCATCGACTGGACCAAGAACGCTCCGTTCGAGGTGATCCGAGGTGAGGGCGAATGCGCCGTCTAGCCTTTAAGGGCCGATGACGCTGACGGCCGCCGCCGATCTCGAGACCGCCTCGGCCGAGGAAGTAGTCGCCTACGCGATCGAGCACTTCCATCCCCGGCTGACGCTTGCCTGCTCCTTCCAGAAGGAGGAGTCGGTGCTGGTCCACATGCTGCTCCAGGCCGAGCCGGACGCGCGGGTGTTCACGATCGACACAGGCGTGCTGTTCCCTGAGACGCTCGCGACATGGAAGCGCTTCGAGGAGCGCTTCGGGCTTGACGTCGAGGTCTTCGACGCCCGCAGCCCCGACGAGCCGTGGACGATTGAGCGCTGCTGCAGCGAGTCGAAGGTGCACGCGCTCGAGCAGGCACTGTCAGGAGTTGACGCGTGGGTCAGCGGAATCCGCCGCGAGCAGGCTCCGACCAGGACCTCGGCGAATAAGTTCGAGCGCGACGAGCGACGCGGCATCTGGAAGGTCAACCCGCTCGCGGACTGGAGCGAGAAGGACGTGTGGCGCTACATCTTCAAGCACGACCTGCCCTACCATCCGTTACACGATCGGGGGTATGCCTCGATCGGGTGTGCACCATGCACCAAACCGGGCGACGGCCGTGAAGGACGCTGGGCGGGCCAGGACAAGCTTGAGTGCGGCATACATGAATAGGCGCCTCCGGGCGCAGCGGCGATGAATCCATTCCAGTACGAGCTTTCACACCTCGAGACCCTCGAGGCTGAGTCGATTCACATCTTCAGAGAGGTTGCCGCCGAACTCGAGCGGCCGGTGCTCCTGTTCAGCGGCGGCAAGGACTCGCTGGTACTGCTGCGGCTCGCTGAGAAGGCTTTCCGCCCGGCGCGCTTCCCGTTCCCGATCATGCACGTCGACACCGGGCACAACTTCTCGGAGGTGATCGAGTTCCGCGACCGCCTCGTCGAGCAGCTCGGGGAGCGACTGATCATCGCCAGCGTCCAGGACTCGATCGACGCGGGCCGAGTCGTTGAGGAAACAGGTCCGCGAGCATCACGCAACCGGTTGCAGACGACGACGCTGCTCGACGCGATCGCCGAGCACGGATTTGACTGCGCGTTCGGCGGAGCGCGCCGCGACGAGGAACGGGCCCGCGCCAAGGAGCGGGTGTTCTCGTTCCGCGACGACTTCGGGCAGTGGGATCCCAAGCGCCAGCGTCCCGAGCTGTGGTCGCTCTACAACGGTCAGATCCGCAAGGGGGAGCACGTCCGCGTCTTCCCGCTCTCCAACTGGACCGAGCTCGACGTGTGGCAGTACATCGCCACCGAGAAGCTCGAGGTTCCCTCCATCTACTTCGCCCATACTCGCCAGGTGTTCGAGCGCGACGGGATGCTCTACGCGTTCAGCCCGTTCGTTGAGCTGATGGAGGGCGAGGTTCCCTTCGAAACCTCGGTCCGCTACCGCACCGTGGGAGACATGACCTGTACGGGCGCGGTGCGCTCCACCGCCACTAAGCTTCCGGATGTCGTGGCCGAGATCGCCGCGACGCGGATCACCGAGCGCGGCGAGACCCGGGCGGATGACAGGGTGACCGAAGCCGCGATGGAGGATCGCAAGCGTGAGGGCTACTTCTGAGCATGCCTGGAGCCGCCACGAACGGGCATCGCGTCCATACGCGCACTGCTGAGCTCCTACGGATCGCCACCGCGGGCTCCGTCGACGACGGCAAGTCGACGCTGATCGGCCGCCTGCTGCACGACTCCAAGGCAATCATGGAGGACCAGCTCGAGCAGATGGCGGCGACCTCCGAGCGCCGTGGCGATGGCTACCTCAACCTGGCGCTGCTCACTGACGGCCTTCGCGCGGAGCGCGAGCAGGGGATCACGATCGACGTCGCCTACCGCTACTTCCAGACGCCGCGGCGCAAGTTCATCATCGCCGATACCCCCGGGCACGAACAGTACACCCGCAACATGGTCACCGGCGCTTCGACCGCGGACCTGAGCGTGGTGCTGGTCGACGCGCGCAAGGGGGTCAGCGAGCAGACGCGTCGTCATGCCTATATCGCGTCGCTGCTTCGGATCCCGCACCTTGTCGTGTGCGTGAACAAGATGGACCTCGTCGATTACGACGAGGAGGTCTTCTACGCGATCCTGGAGGACCTCACCGACTGGTCCGCGCGGCTTCAGATCCCCGACATCACGTTCATTCCGATCTCCGCACTGCACGGTGACAACGTCGTGCAGCGCTCGTGGGCGATGCCCTGGTACGGCGGGGCACCGCTGCTCTATCACCTGGAGCATGTCGTGATCGCGCCCGACCGCAACTTGTCGGATGTCCGCTTTCCCGTGCAGTGGGTGATCAGGCCGCGCGACGACAAGCACCACGACTATCGTGGTTACGCGGGCCAGGTCGCCGGCGGCGTGCTGCGTCCCGGCGCCGAGGTGGTCGTGCTGCCGGGCGGGCAGCGGACGACGATCGCCGCAATCGACACCTTCGACGGCGAAATCGATGCTGCGTTTCCGACGATGTCGGTGGCGCTGCGGTTCGCCGATCAGCTCGACGTCTCGCGCGGGGACATGGTCGTCGAGGCCGACGAGGCACCCGTGTGCGCGCGGGAGCTGGAAGCGGTTGTGTGCTGGATGAGCGAGCAGCCGCTGCGCGAGCGCTCCCGCTACTCGCTCAAGCACACGACGCGCACCGCCAAGGCGATCGTCGAAAAGCTCGAGCACCGGTTCGACGTCAACAAGCTGGCGCAGGAGAGCGCCACCCAGCTTGAGCTCAACGAGATCGGCCGTGTCCGGCTTCGCTGCAATGCGCCGCTGGTGCTCGATCCCTACTCCCGCAATCGCACCACCGGCAGCTTCATCCTGATCGATGAGGCCACTAACGACACCGTGGGGGCCGGAATGGTCCTCAGCGCCGGGGTTCCGCGGGCTGAGGCGATCGCCGAGCTGGCTTAGCGTTGAAGCCCTAAGACCCCCTTTACAAAACTCCAACACGTCCCTCCCTATATTCGGACGCTTCGTGCCCGCTTTGTCTGCAGCGTGGCGGCCGCAGCGCACCGTGGTCGTGCCCGCCCTCTACGTGGTCGCGACGGTCGCCCTTGTCGCGATGCTCGGCGTGCCCTATCAGCGCGACATCCTCGCGGTGTGGCTGGTGCTCGGGCTGCTGTGCTTCTCGCTGTCGGACCTGCGAGGCTCCGTCCGCGGGCTGGTGCTCGAGTGGCTGCCGTTCATCGCGATCCTGATCGCCTACGACTCGCTGCGCGGGACGGCCGGTAGGATTTTCGGCGTCCACTACCTGCCCCAGCTCCAGGCTGACAGGTGGCTGTTCGGCGGCTCGACGCCCACGACGGCGCTGCAGCACTGGCTCTGGCATGGGCACGTCGTCTGGTGGATGGTGATCGTGTGGGGGGTGTACCTGACGCACTTCTTCGCGACGCCGCTGCTCGCCGCGGTGCTGTGGAAGATCGACCGGCAGCGATTCCGGACGTTCGCGGTGCTGGTCGTGACGCTCTCCTTCGCAGGGCTCATCACCTACACGCTGTACCCGGCGGCGCCGCCGTGGATGGCGAGCCAGGCGCACCTGATGGCGCCCGTCGCGCGCATCATCCCCGCGGTCTTCCTCAGCCTGCACCTGCATTCTGCGGGATCGCTGATCGAGCATGGCTATCAGTACGCCAACAACGTCGCCGCGGTGCCCTCGCTGCACGCGGCGTTCTCGCTGCTCGTCGCGATCACCCTGTGGCCGCACAAGCGCAGGTGGCTGCGCCCGCTGGTCGCGCTGTACCCCTTGGCGATGGCGTTCGCGCTGGTCTTCGCCGCCGAGCATTACGTCTCGGACATCGTGCTCGGCTGGGTGTACACCGTCGGCGCCGTGTTCGCGGGACGCGTGCTGCTGCGCTGGTGGAGCGAGCGCACGGTGGACGAGACCCCGGCGCTCGTGCCCGAGCCGGCCTACGCCGAGGCCACCTCGCGCCCGTAGCGCCGACCCGCCGGTAAAGTCCTGCCGCGGTCATGTTCTCGAAGGTGCTGGTCGCCAACCGCGGTGAAATTGCGGTCCGAATTATTCGCGCGTGCGAGGAGCTGGGGATCGCAACGGTCGCCGTCTACTCGGAGCTCGACCGCGACGCGCCTCACGTAAAGCGCGCCGACGAAGCGTTCCTGCTCGGGCCGGGGCCGGCCAACGAGAGCTATCTGGTGATCGAGAAGCTGATCGACGCCGTCCAGCGCTCAGGCGCCGAGGCCGTGCATCCCGGCTACGGGTTCCTCGCCGAGAACGCAGCGTTCGCGGCGGCGCTCCAGGACGCAGGGATCACGTTCATCGGCCCGCCGGCGTCAGCGATCGAGGCGATGGGATCGAAGACCCGTGCGCGCGAGCTGATGGAGAAGGCGGGCGTCCCGATCGTGCCGGGTACGACCGAGCCCGTCGCGACGATCGACGACGCTCGCAAGGTGATCGACAAGACGATCGGCTACCCGGTCGCGGTCAAGGCCGCAGGCGGTGGCGGCGGCAAGGGCTTCCGTGTGGCGCTCAGCGACGACCAGCTCGAGGCGGCGTTCGAGGGCGCCGCGCGCGAAGGCGAGAAGTTCTTCTCCGATCCGACGGTTTACCTGGAGCGCTATTTACACGATCCCCGCCACGTCGAGGTCCAGGTGCTTGCCGACAAGCATGGGAACGTGATCCACCTGGGAGAGCGCGACTGCTCGCTTCAGCGTCGCCATCAAAAACTGATCGAGGAAGCGCCGGCGCCCGCCGTCGACGAGGAGCTCCGGGCGCGGATCGGAAAAATCGCCACCGAAGCCGCGGCGGCGGTCTCGTATACCGGCGCGGGGACGATCGAGGGCCTGCTCCAGGAGGGCGAGTACTTCTTCCTGGAGATGAACACGCGCGTCCAGGTCGAGCACTGCGTCACCGAAATGGTGACCGGGATCGACATCGTCAAGGAGGGGATCCGTGTCGCCGCCGGCGAGCAGCTGTCGATTTCCCAGGACGACGTTGAGCTGCGGGGCCACGCGATCGAGTGCAGGATCAACGCCGAGGACGCATCCAAGAACTTCGCGCCGGCGCCCGGAGCGATCACCTCCTACCGCGAGCCAGCCGGGCCGGGTGTCCGGGTCGATTCAGGCGTCGAACCTGGCTCGGAGATCTCCCCGATGTACGACCCGATGGTCGCCAAGCTGATCGTCTGGGATGTCGATCGACCACAGGCCACGACCCGCATGCTGCGGGCACTGCGGGAGTACGAGATCGGTGGCCTGAAGACGCTGCTCCCCTTCCACGACGCAATCCTCCAGACCAAGCAGTGGGCGAACGCCGAGACCTGCCGTGACCTGATCGAGGACAAGAACTGGCTGAAGCAGCTGGCATTCGAAAAGCCGCCACCGCCCGAGGAACCCGAGGAGGGGGAGACGGTCGAGCAGTCCTACACGGTCGAGGTCTCAGGCAAGCGCTTCGAGGTGAAGGTGATCGGGCCGCCGTTTGCCGGCGCAGCGGCCGGCGCCGCCAACGGCGCCGCTCCGGCGGCGGCCGCGGCGCGCAAGCCTCCGCGCCGCTCCGAGCGCGCCGCGGGAGGGGGCGCAGGCGCCGGCGGAGACTCGCTCGTCTCCCCGATTCAGGGAACCGTGCTGAAGGTCGCCGTCGAGGCGGGCACAACGGTCGAGGAGGGCGCGCTGATCGCGGTGATCGAAGCGATGAAGATGGAGAACGAGATCACCGCGCACAAGGCAGGCAAGATCACCGACCTGCCGATCGCCGTCGGGGCTTCGGTGGCCTCCGGCGACACGCTCGCCGTGATCAGCTCCGAGGCGTAGCGACCGCCGGCACAGGGCCCGGGCGGGCCGTTAGTTGACGCCGATCAGCTTGGCCGCCTCACGCAGGTTCGCGACCTCGGCATCAGGCTTCTTCTGCCCGGATTCCAGCTGCTCCTTGTAGCGATTGACCCACACCACGGGGACCCTGCGCTTCAGGCACGGCTCGACATCGTGGTAGTAGCTGGCGGCAACATGGACCCAGCCCCGCTTGGTGCCGATGCGGCGCTCGCACTCGACGAAGTGGGCGGGGTCGGGCTTGTACGAGCGCACCTGCTGCGCCGTCACGACCAGGTCGAAGTCGAGCGGGATGTGACGGCGCGTCTGCCCGAGCAGCTTGTCGTCGACGTTCGAGATCAGCCCGATCTTCTTCTTCTTGGCGATCTTCGTCAGGACCGAGTTGGTCTCCTTGAACGGCGCCCACCGCTGCACGGAGTCAGGTAGGAAGCCCGACCGCGACGGCTCGAGCGGCCACCCGAGACGCTTTGCGATCTGCACGGCGGTGCGGCGCAGGACCTCGGCGTAGAGCTCGTAGGACCCGGCCTCGATCTGCCGCTGGATCTCATGGAAGATGGGGATCAGCTCGTCGCGCTCGATCGTGAATCCGTCACGTTCGGCCTCCCGCTCAAACGCCTGATACGCGCCGCCATCCCAGTCGATCAGGGTGCCGTAGACGTCGAACGTGACAAACGAGATCTGCTTGGGGATGGCCATGGCCGCGGGATGATGCCATGGCTGGACGGGCGAACGCGTCTTGGACCCGTGTCCAATAGAGTGATTGGCAACCCATGGACCTGCTCGAATACCAGGGAAAGCAGCTGTTTGCGCGGCACGGCGTGCCCGTCCCCAGCGGGCGCCCGGCGAGCACCGTGGAGGAGGCCGTCGCGGCCGCCGACGAGATCGGTTACCCCTGCGTGATCAAGGCCCAGGTCCAGATTGGAGGGCGAGGAAAGGCCGGGGGCATCAAGGTCGCGCAGAGCCGTGAGGAGGCGCGAGAGCACGCCGACGCGATCCTCGGCATGGACATCCGCGGCCTCACCGTCCACGAGCTGTGGGTCGAGGGAGCCTCCGAGATCGCCTCGGAGTACTACGCCTCGGTGATCTTCGATCGCTCCGAGAAATCGCCGCTGCTGATGCTTTCGACCAAGGGCGGGATGGACATCGAGGCCGTCGCCGAGGAGGACCCCGAGGCGATCGCGCGTCTGTACGTCGATCCCCTGCTTGGCTTTCAGGACTTCCATGGCCGGCGGCTGGCGTTTGAGGCGGGCGTCGACGCCGACGTGGTGCGTCCGGTGGGGGAGATGCTCGCCCAGCTGTATCGCGTGTTCATCGAGGAGGAGGCCACGCTCGTCGAGGTGAACCCTATGATCGTCACCCCCGCACGCGAGGTGAAAGCGCTCGACGCAAAGGTGACGCTCGACGACAACGCCCTCTTTCGTCACCCTGAGAATGCCGCCCTCCGCGATCTGTCTCAAGAGGATCCGCAGGAGCGGATGGCCAAGGAGCGAGGTCTCACCTACGTCAAGCTCGATGGCGACATCGGCATCCTCGGCAACGGCGCCGGGCTGGTGATGTCCACGCTCGACGTCGTCGACCAGGCGGGCGGGAGGCCGGCGAACTTCCTCGACGCAGGCGGGGGCTCCAAGGCCGAGGCGATCACGAGCGCTGTCGAGGTGATCCTGTCCGACGCGAAGGTCAAGGCGGTGCTGTTCAACATCTTCGGGGGGATCACCCGCGGTGACGAGGTCGCGAAGGGGCTGATCGAGGCGTTTGACCAGATCAAGCCCCAGGTGCCGTTCGTCGTCCGCCTCGACGGCACCAACGACAAGGAGGGCCGGCAGCTGCTCGCCGAAGCCAACCTCCCGAACGTGGTCACCGAATCGACGATGGACGGGGCAGCGAAGAAGGTCGTCGAATTGGCGAACGCGGTATGAGCATCCTCGTCGATACCGACACCAGGCTCTGCGTCTCCGGAATCACCGGCCGCGAGGGCACGTTCCACTCGCTTCGCAATCGCGACTACGGCACCCAGGTCGTCGGCGGGGTGACGCCCGGGAAGGGCGGTCAGGACGTCGAGGGAATTCCCGTGTTCAACACCTTCCATGATGCGGTCGACCGCACCGGTGCGAACACCGCGATGATCTTCGTCCCGCCGCGTTTTGCGGCGGACTCGATCCTGGAGGCCGAGGACGCCGGGATTGGCCTGGTCATCGCGATCACCGAGGGGATTCCAGCCCACGACGAGCTGCGCGTCTTCAACACGATCCGGAAGAACGGCCGCTCGCGCCTGGTCGGGCCAAATTGTCCAGGGATCCTCTCGCCAGGCAAGGCCAACGTCGGGATCATCCCGGCCGCGTTCTTCAAGGAGGGCAATGTCGGGGTCGTCTCGCGTTCAGGGACGCTGACCTACCAGATCGGCAACGTGCTGGCGCAGAGCGGCTTCGGCAACTCGACGATTGTCGGCATAGGCGGCGACCCGGTTCCCGGCACGGACTTCATCGATGTACTGGGGCTGTTCGAGGAGGACCCGGACACCGAGCTGATCGTGATGTGCGGCGAGATCGGCGGCGACGCCGAGGAGCGGGCGGCGGAGTTCATCGACGCGAATGTCTCAAAGCCGGTCGTCGGCTACATCGCCGGCTTCACCGCACCGCCGGGGAAGACGATGGGCCACGCGGGCGCGATCGTCTCCGGCTCAAAGGGCACCGCCGCCGCCAAGGCCGAGGCGCTCGAGGCGAAGGGAGTCCGGGTCGGTCGGACTCCGACGCAGGTCGCCGAGCTGGCGGTCTCGTTGCTTGGAGCCGCGGCGTAGTCGCCGCAGCGAGCGGTACGCTCGAACACCCACATGCCGGACAGCAGCCAAGTGGCGACCGATCTCGACACCCGTCTTGCGGAGATCGACGGCGCGCTCAGGGCGATTCAAGCGGAGCTCGTGCCCGATCGGGAGCCGCCGCCACCGCCGCCTCCACCCGAGCCTCCGCCACCCGAGCCTCCGCCACCCGAGCCTCCGCCGCCGCCACCCGAGCCTGCTTACGAGCCGACAGGTCGCCATGGCCCACTCGAGGAGGTCCTCCAGCGTGCCCGCGACGAGGAACCGCCTCGCCCCGAACCACAGCCAGCCGAACCGCTCGACCGGGTCTCCGCGCTGACCGAGGTCCACCGCAGGCTGCTGAAGTCAAGCCAGGAGCTCCTTGCTGCTTACGAGGAGGTGCTCGAAGAGCTTCGGCAACCGGCGTCCAGCGTCGTCGAGGTGACGGTGACCGCGGGCCCGTTCATGAGTCTCGATGCCGTCCGCGCATTCGAGGCGGCGCTGTCGACGCTGCCCGGCGTCGCGGACGTCGCGGTTCGCGGATACGAACGCGGAAACAGGGCGATCGTCGACGTGCAGCTGATGCAGCGAACCTCGTAGTCTTCGGTCGATGGCTCAGGCGATCTCCTTTGCGCGCGGCGCGCCCTCACTTGACATCGTCGATGTCGACGGTCTGAAGGAAGCTGCCCAGCGGGCATTCGCCGAGGATCCCGGCGGCGCGACCGCGTACGGCACCTCGGTCGGCTATCCGCCGCTGCGCAAGTGGATCGCCGAGCACCATCAGGTCGACCCGGCGCGCGTGCTGGTGACGAACGGCTCGATGCAGGCCGACGCCTTTCTGTTCGAGGCGCTGGTGACGGAGGGCGATGCAGTCATCGTCGAGCGTCCCACGTACGACCGGACGCTGCTCTCGCTGCGCAACCGTGGCGCCGACGTGCGGATGGTCGAGCTCGAGCCCGACGGGATCGACGTCGCCGCACTCGAGCGCGTGTTGAACGGCGGGGCCCGCCCGAAGCTCGCGCACATCATTCCCAACTTCCAGAACCCGGCCGGTTACACGCTCTCGGCGCCCAAGCGCGAGCGGCTGCTCGAACTCGCGCGCGAGCACGAGTTCATGATCTTCGAGGACGACCCGTATGTGGCGCTGCGCTTCGAGGGCTCGCCGCTTGGCTCGATGCTTTCGATGGACGGCGAGCGGGTTGTGTACGCGTCCTCGTTCTCGAAGACCGTCTGCCCCGGCATCAGGGTCGGCTATCTGGTGGGCGCGGAGGAGCTGATCGCCAAGATCGCCAAGCTCGCGACGAGCACCTACATAAGTCCAAGCATGGTCTCGCAGGCGATCGTGCATCAGTTCTGCACCTCGGGGGCGATCGACCGCTCGATCGAGACCGTGAAGGGGGCCCTGCGTGAGCGGGCGCAAACGCTGTGCAGCGCGCTTGAGCGCGAGCTTCCCGACGCCCGATTCGTGCCTCCCCAAGGTGGCTACTTCCTGTGGGTCGACTTCCCCAAAGGGACCGACGTCGCGGCGCTGTTCGCGGCTGCCGCCGAGCGCGGCGTCCAGTTCGTGAAGGGTTCTGACTTCGTGCTCGACGGCGGCGAGTCGAGTCTGCGCCTCGCGTACTCCGGCGTCACTCCGGAGGAGATCGAGGAGGGCATCAAGCGCCTCGCCGAGGCCTATGCCGAAGTCGCCGCCCCTGAAGGCGCGGAAGTCGCTTAGGCAGTTCGGCACGGTGCATGCACCGTGCCGCCGCCGGCGCATGCGCCGGCGGGGCCGGCGCACATGTGCGCCGGCCTCATATATATGTGAAGGAGCACACACAAGCCGTTACCGATCCCGTCCTGAGGCATAGCTCCATGGATGGACGCAAGAGACATTTGTGCGATTGGTGACGTGCTGGCCGAGGGTGTCGGTGGCGCGACCCATCGGGCGCAGGAGGTGCACGAAGCGATCGTCCACCGCTCGTTCGCGGCCGCGGGACCGGCACGCAAGTGGCCAGAGCGGCTGCACGACCGGATCGCCGCGAGCATTTACGGCACGCTCCGAACGGTTGGCCCGGCCGCGATCCGCTCAGGCGCGCTAGGTCTGGGAGCCGCGGTCGACCCGGACGCTGCACGGGTGTATGGCACCCGACGCGGCAAGACGGTCATCTCGGCGCTGAACGGCGCGTTTGGCGACGCACTCGCACAGCGCCGGAATGGCCTCGCGCTGGAAATGAAGCTCCGCAGCGAAGGCGTGAGCGTCGACACGAGCGCCGCGGAGCTCGCCCGCACGTTCCCGAACGCGACAGATCGGGTGGTGGTGTTCGTCCACGGCTTCGGCGAGACGGACGACTCGTGGCGCTGGTTCGCGCTGGCGCATTGGGGCGAGCCCGATGTCAACTACGGCGAGCTGCTACAGCGTGAGCTCGGCTATACGCCCCTATACGTCCATTACAACAGCGGCCGCGCCGTCGAGGTGAACGGCGCCGAGCTGTCCGAGCTCCTGGCGGAGCTGACGCTCAACTGGCCAGTCGAGCTACGGGAGCTCGTCCTGGTCGCGCATTCCGCGGGTGGCCATGTGACCCGGGCGGCAATCCGCGACGGGATCGCGAGCGGAGCGCAATGGGTCGAAGGTGCGCGGTACGTGTTCACCCTCGGCACCCCGCGGGGGGCGCAGGCGCTGGAGCGCGCCGCGCAGGTGTCGACGCGCGCACTACGTGTGATTCCGGAAACAAGGCCGCTGTCGGAGATGCTCGAGGTTCGCAGCGCCGGGCTCAAGGACCTCGCCCGCCGCTCGGAGAACGGCATCCCTGACTGGACCCAGCACATCGAGCTGCCCGAATCCGGTCCTCGAATCGGACACTTCCGGCTGCTCAACCACCCGGCGATCTACCGGCAGATCAAGGCGCGGCTCAGCGCCCGTAGCGCTCCCGACCCAGCACCAGCTGCTCGGGAAGAGCGATACGAGCGGGTGGCGAAGGCTCTGCGAGCACAGAGACCGTCTCGGCGACGCTGACCGTCACCTTGGCCGACTCACCGTCACTCGTGACGGTGACGTGCTCGCCGTCGTTGGCGCTTACCTGGCCCTCGAGCCCCGGCTCGATCCCTGACTCCTTCAGATAGTGCAGGAGATCCTCGGCCTCGTTTTCCAGCCGCAGGATTGTGACCTTCGCACCCGGCTCGCAGTCGGCCAGTGGCACGCCGTCGATCCGCTCGCCGACGCGAATCGGATGACCGTGCGGGCAGGTCTTCGCGTCGCCGACCGTGGCCCGGACGTACGCCTCGAACCTGGGTGTCATCGCGTGCTCCAGGTGCTCTGCTTCCTCGTGAACGTCGTCCCAGGGGACGCCGACGACGTCGGTGAGGAAGCGCTCGATCATCCGGTGGCGGCTGACGATGCGCTCGGCGTGCTCGCGCCCCGAGGTGGTGAAGTCGATTGCGCGATCAGAGTCGCGGATGACGTAGCCGTCGCGCTCGAGTCGCCCCAGCATCTCGTGCACCGTCGGCGGTGAGAGCTGCATCGCTCGAGACAGGTTGGCTGCGGTCATCGGAACGCCGGCCTCGAGCAGCCAGAACAGCGTCTGCAGGTACTCCTCCTCCGCGGCCGTGGCGTGCGTGGCGGCCATCGGGCCATCGTAGCGGTCATCATGTTCGCCAAATGGGCCTGCCGCTGAAGCCGCCGATCGAGCCGCAACTGGCCCGCTCGAAGCCGGCTCTGCCCGTCGGCGATCAGTGGGTCTACGAGCCCAAGTACGACGGGTTCAGGGCGATCGCGTTCGTCGATGACGAGGAATGCATGATCCAGTCGCGCTCCGGGAAGCCCCTCGGTCGTTACTTCCCCGAGCTCTCGTTCCCGCCCGGCCGCTACGTGCTCGACGGCGAGATCGTGATCGACGGGACCGACGAGGAACAGGACTTCGGTGCGCTCCAACAGCGGATTCACCCGGCCCAGTCGCGGATCATGATGCTCGCGGAGGAAACGCCGGCGCGCTACGTGGCGTTCGATCTGCTCGCCTCAGGCGACGAGCTCTTGCTCGAGCGGCCGCTGTCCGAGCGGCGGGCGGCGCTCGAGGCGCTCGTTGCAGAGCCGGTGGCCGTGACGCCGCTGACGCGCAAACCGGAGGAAGCCGAGCCCTGGCTGCTGCGTGGCGAGGGGGTTGTCGCCAAGGACTGCGAGGCCCCCTACCGACCGGGCCAGCGGACGGGGATGGTCAAGGTCAAGCGGGTGCGGACGATCGACGCGGTCGTCGTCGGGTACCGGCCCGGGAAGGAGTCAGGCACCGTCGGTTCCCTGATCCTCGGGCTCTACGACGACTCCGGCAAGCTCCACGTCGTCGGGCATTCGTCGGGGCTCCGCGCCGCCGAGAAGCGGGCACTGGTCGAGAAGCTCGGCCGGCACGAGACCGGCAAGCGCGGGCACGGCGACCCGAGCCGCTGGAAGAACGAGAAGGAGCTCGAGTGGATCGAGCTGCGTCCCGAGCTCGTCGTTGAGGTCACCTTTGACCACGCGAGTGGGGGCCGGATTCGCCACGGCACCCGGATCCTCCGCTGGCGCGATGACAAGCCGCCGCTGGAATGCCGGCTCGAGCAGATGCAGATGTAATCGTCGTCGGCGCCGGGCTGGCCGGCCTCGTCGCGACGGCCGAGCTCGTCCAGGCCGGCCGGCGGGTGATCGTCGTCGAGCAGGAGGGCGAAGCGTCTCTCGGCGGGCAGGCGCACTGGTCGTTCGGCGGGCTGTTCCTGGTCGACACACCCGAGCAGCGCTGGATGCGCGTGCGCGACTCGCGCGAGCTGGCGTGGCAGGACTGGATCGGCTCGGCTGGGTTCGATCGCCCCGAGGATCAATGGCCGCGACGCTGGGCGGAGGCATACGTCGACTTTGCAAGCGGCGAGAAGCGTGCGTGGCTGCGCTCGCTGGGCGTGCGGTTTCTGCCAAACCCCGGGTGGGCTGAGCGTGGCGGCTATCTGGCGACCGGGCACGGCAACTCGGTGCCTCGCTTCCACATCACATGGGGGACCGGGCCGGGGTTGCTACGGCCGTTTTTGCGCCAGGTGCGAGAGGGGGTGCGGCGGGGGCACGTGTCGCTGCGATTCCGCCATCGAGTCGACCGGCTGGTGCTGAGTGCCGGCGCGGTTGACGGCGTGGCGGGGGCCGAGCTGGAGCCAACTACGGTCCCGCGTGGCGCACCGAGCTCGCGGACCGAGGTGGGGGACTTCGAGCTGCACGCTCCGGCGGTGATCGTCGCCTCGGGCGGGATCGGGGCCAACCACGAGCTCGTGCGTGATAACTGGCCCTCCCGGCTGGGCGAGCCACCGGCGCGGATGCTTTCAGGCGTTCCCGACCACGTCGACGGACGCATGCTCGCGATCTGCTCAGAGGCGGGTGCACGCGTCATCAATCCCGACCGGATGTGGCACTACACCGAGGGCATCGCCAATTGGAAGCCGGTCTGGACGCTCCATGGCATCCGCATCCTTCCCGGCCCTTCTTCGCTCTGGTTCGACGCCACCGGACGCCGCCTGCCGGTCCCGCTGTTTCCCGGCTTCGACACGCTTGGAACGCTTAAGCACGTTGGGCGCAGCGGCTATGACTACACCTGGTTCGTGCTCACCCAGAAGATCATTGAGCGCGAATTTGCGCTGTCTGGCTCCGAGCAGAACCCGGACCTCACCGACCGCAGCGTGCCGAAGCTGCTGGCAAGCCGGTTGATCGCCGGCGCTCCCGGGCCGATCGAGGCGTTCAAGCGACACGGGGCCGACTTTCTGGTGGCCGACGACCTTCGTGGGCTGGTGAGCGCGATGAACTCCCTGACCGACGAGCCGCTGATCGACGGCGCCGAGCTGGAGCGCGAGATCGTCGCTCGTGACAGAGAGCTTGTGAACCCCTACAGCAAGGATCTTCAGATCACGGCGATCCACGGAGCCCGGCGGTATGTCGCCGATCGCGTGAGCCGGATCGCGGCTCCGCACCGGATACTCGACAGCCGGGCCGGGCCGCTGATCGCGGTGCGGCTGTCGATCCTCACCCGCAAGACGCTCGGCGGGCTCGAGACCGACCTCGACAGCCGGGTGTTGCAGGAGGGCGGCGCGCCGCTGCAAGGGCTGTTCGCGGCGGGCGAGGTCGCGGGGTTCGGCGGCGGCGGCGTGCACGGCTACCGCGCGCTCGAGGGGACGTTCCTCGGTGGCTGCCTGTTCTCGGGCCGTGCTGCGGGGCGGGCCGCTGCGGGCTAGGCCGCTGCGCGCTGGCTGGGCCTGCAGGTAGCTAATCCTTGCGGGCTCGGCTCGGTTGTACGCGCTTCGGTTCGCCAACCTGCTTTCGATAGTGCGGTGGCCAGGGCGCGTCGCCCAGCCCCTGCTCCTCGTCGCGTCGAGACTGCTCGAGCAGCGACTCGAGCGAGCCGGCGTGGGCATCCATCTCCGCGCTCGGATCGCCGTGCTCGGCGACGCGGGCCGGCACCGTGTCGATCCGGAGCTCTGCGGGCTCGACGTCGGCGACCTCCTCCCAGCGCAGCGGCGTTGACACGCGCGCGTCAGGCGTCGGCCTGACGCTGTACGCCGACGCGACCGTGCGGTCGCGTGCGTTCTGGTTGTAGTCCACGAACACGCCGTGGCGCTCCTCCTTCCACCATCTGCTCGTGGCAAGCTTCGGGGCCCGGCGCTCCACCTCCCGCGCCAGGGCCAGCGCCGCCCGTCTGACCTCGTTGAAGTCGTGCTCGGGATGGATCCGAACGTAGATGTGCATTCCGCGCGAGCCGCTGGTCTTCGGAAACCCTCTGAGGCCATGCGCGCTGAGCGTCTCGTTTACGACGAGCGCGACCTGGCGGACGTCGTCCCAGCTCGCCTCCGGCGTGGGGTCGAGATCGACCCGCAGCTCGTCGGGGTGGTCGAGGTCCGGCTGGCGGACCGGCCAGGGGTTCCAGTCGATCACGCCGAGGTTGACCCCCCAGACGAGATGCGCGGCGTTGTTGGGAAGCAGCTCGCGCGCCGAGCGACCACTCGGGAAGGTGACGTTCGCCGTCTGGATCCAGTCGGGCGCGGTGTCCGGGATGCGTTTTTGGAAGAACGGCTCGCCGCCTGCGCCATCGACGTAGCGCTTGAGCACGGTCGGCCGGTCGCGGAGGTGGTTGATCACGGGCTCGGCGAGCTCGACGTAGTAGTGGATCAGGTCGAGCTTGGAGATCCCCCGCTCTTTGAAGAAGATCTTCTGCGGGTTGGAGACGCGGACCTCCGTCCCGGCGAGATCGAGCGTCGTATGGTCGGCCATGCCCTGACAGGATGACGGGCCATGGCGATCCCCGGCGTCCCCAGGACGATCCTCGTGGCGCCGGACTCGTTCAAGGGGACCTTCTCGTCTGGCGCGGTGGCCGAGGCGATCGGTGCCGGCCTGGGCGAGGGCGGATGGTCGATCGACCTCTGCCCCCTCGCCGATGGAGGCGAGGGGACCCTTAAGGTGCTGGCGCAGGCGCTCGGCGGGGAACTTCGGTCCGCGGTCGTCTCCGATCCGCTCGGACGGGAGCTACGCGCTCGCTTCGCGCTGACGGCGCGCGGCGACGCGGCGATCGTCGAGGCGGCTTCGGCCAGCGGCCTGTCTCTCGTGGCAGCCGGAGAACGCGACGCGCTCGCTGCCAGCACCTACGGCACGGGACAGCTGATCGCGTGCGCGGCAAGTGCGGGCGCGCGGACGATCTACGTCGGAGTCGGGGGAACCGCCACAACCGATGGCGGCGCCGGGGCAATCCGGGCAATCGGCGACGGTGGCGGGCTCGGTCGCGCGCGGCTCGTCGTGCTCTGCGACGTGCGGACGCCGTTTGAGCGCGCAGCTCGGGTATACGGTCCTCAGAAGGGCGCCTCGGCGGACGACGTGCGGCGGTTGAGCGCGCGGCTCGGGGCGCTGGCGCGCCGCCTGACGCGCGATCCACGAGGGACTCCGATGACCGGCGCTGCCGGTGGCTTGTCGGGAGGCCTGTGGAGCGAGTTCGGCGCCGAGCTCGTATCCGGTGCCGCGTTCATGCTGGACGCGGTCAGCTTCGATCAGCGAATGCGGGCCGCCCGCGCCGTCATCACCGGCGAGGGCAGACTCGATCGCCAAAGCCTGGCCGGGAAGGTCATCTCGGAGGTCGCCACCCGAGCGCGCCAGGCCGGCGTCCCGTGCCACGCGATCGTCGCCCGTCGCGCGCTCGACGCGTTCGACCAGCGCATCCTCGACCTCCAGGCCGTGCTCGAGGCCCGCACGCTCGCGTCGCTCAGGCGCGCGGGACGAGAGCTCTCCGGCCTCGTGTGAACCGAAGATCTCGAGGCGGGCGACCTACTTGTCGGAAACCTCCGATGGTGGCTGCGAGGTTGCGGTCGGCTCGGGCGGAGCCGAGTGCTCGGGCAGGCCGTCCGCTGGTTGCTCGTCGGTGTACAGAGCCACACGGCAGAAGTCCTCGCCGAACGGCGTCAGGTGGATGCTGCGCCGCACCACCTTCGCCTGCGCGACGGAGTGGATCGCCTGGAGCACGTCCGGCTGGGCCTCGAGTACCTGGTAGCGCAGCGGATCGCGCAGCGTCTCCCGCGAGAACCACACCAGCCCCAGCCTGAACAGGTTGTTGAGATAAGACGGCACCCGCTCGACGTAGCGGCAGCCGGCCCGGGCGCCGATCATCGAGCGACCGGGCGCGATCAGCCGAGAGCGGACGAGTCCCAGCGGGCCGCCGGTCCTGATGTCGACTGAGGGCTGCGGCCCTTCTAACAGCAGCAGGCGCAGAATCCGAGCCTCGTCGGGGGCGAGTTCAGAGAGGATGCGCTCGTACGCCGGATGCGCGTCGAACTCATGGCGGACGTCGCGCGACTTACGCAGCAGCCGCTCCCCCTCATCCCGCAGCGAGCGAGCGGACCCGACGCTGCCGTCGCTCTTTGGCCCGGAGTTCTCGGACTGGCTTTCGCGGTCCGCGAGGCTGCTCAGATCACGGGCGATGTCACGGGCGAGCTCGATCGCCTTTGGCGGCGAGACCGCCGCCTCCATCATCCGGCGCGAGGCTCGGAGCGAGGTGCGCACGGCCCATCCCGTTGTCCGCCAGCCCGTGATCGCGGCAACGCGCGCCAGCGCCGAAATCGCTTCGGCACCCTCCGGGCCGTCAGGCGCCTTCTCGGGCGGCTCCCCTCGGGGCGGCTCGCTCATACCTCGGGAGGCTCGCTCATACCCCAAACAACGCCAGATGGATCAGCCCGCCGCCGAGCCCCATCACCGCGCCGTGGAGGTAGATCATCCACTCGTCCTCCTTGAACGCTGACCGCAGCATCTCGACATAGTCACGGGAGGGCAGCTCCTTGGTTCGCCGGGCGATCAGGGCTCGCATCTGCTCGCTCTGCTGGCGGCTGAATTCCGGGTCCTGGAATCCGGTGAGCGTGTGCTGCGCGGTCTCCTGGGCAAATGACTCACGGATGTTCTCGTACTCACGGGCCCCGACTGCGACCCTCACTGCTGCGCGAGCCGGTCCGACCGCCCGGTCGATCGCGGGGCCCATCGCCTCCTCGAGCATCTGTCTCGTGCGGTCGCCACGGGGGCCGTCGAGCAAGAAGTTGCCGATGTTCTCGAGGGTCACGACTTCGTCGGCGATCACCTGCGCGTACACCTCGGCGACCTCGCTCTGGCGGCGCAAGAACAGCCCGTGGAGCTTGAACGGGCCTAGCTTCCTGATCTCAACCGGTTCGAAGATCACCCACATGCCGAGCAGGTTTGTCGTCCAGCCGACGATCACCCCAAGGACCGGCAGGATCCACCAAAGCTTGATGAAGTGGGTGATGATCGCCACCGGGATTCCGAGCAGGAATCCGAACAGAAACCCGAAGTTGACCATCAGTCGCAGCTCCCTGCGGCCAACCTGTTTGAAGATTCGGTTGACGAGCGCGGGGTGCTGCTGGAAGTGGTCGACGACCATCAGCTTGGGGTCGAGCAGCTGGTCGATGTAGAGGCCGATCTCATCCGTAATCTGGCGGACGATCGCGGGGAGCTGCGCCTGCACCCGCTCGTACACGGCCTGCTTGGCACGCGGGGGGATGTTCTGCCAGAGCTCGGGGTCCTCGCGGCGCATCGTCCGATCGACGATCTCGGGGATCTGAGGCTCGAACAGAGAGACGATATGCGCGGCCATCTTCTCGGGCTCGAGCTGCTCGAAGAACTCCCGTGGCGTGCCCAACTTCGAGATCGCCTTGTCGACGGAGATGCTCCCCATCTTCGCGGCGCGCGCGGGAACGATCCCCTGCCAGCCGACTCCCCCCTGCATGATTCCCGGGACCTCCTGGAGCTTGCGCGGCAGCAGCGTCGCGAGGTCGTCGAGCCCGGGGATCCTGAACCCGTGGAAGCGCACTGGGTTGAACAGCATGATTAGCCCCGTCCAGTTGATCAGCCACCCGACCGCCCCCGTGAAGAACGGGATCGTGATTAGCCTCACCCAGTCGGCAGTGCTCATGACGCCACCCCGGCACACGCTGCCGTGGGATGGTGAGGCTATCGCGTTGGGGCTTTGCTCAACAGAGCTTGCCGACCGGGCTGCTTGGGCCCGTGCCGGTTGGCTCGCCGACGGGGGCGCCCAGCGAGTGCAGGAACCGGGCCATCTCCTTGCCCGAGTTGGTCTGCGTTCCCTCGTGGTAACAGGGGTATGCGCGCGGCGATCCGTACTGATCCGCCCAGCCCCACTCCGTCCACGGATAGCCAGGAAGAGCCGTCGCAATCCGCTGGCCGGCCTTCACGGTGCGGCCTGCGGGCACCAGCCGGGTCAGGTGCTCGGCCACGTAGACGATGTCTCCGGCGTGGCTGCCGTCGAGCAGTCGGTACCAGATCAGATGCTGGCCGGGCCACGGAGCGTGGCTGTCGGATCCAATGATCACCGCGTTGCCGATCGCCAGCACGGAGAGCCTGCGGACCGGCGCCCAATCCATCCCCATGTCGGTGCGGCTTGGTTGCCACCCGGCATTGGCGAACGGATTGATGTAGGGAGCACGCGCTGAGGCGGCGCCCGCTCCGACCAGGAGCGTCGCGAGCATGGCGAGCACGATGATCGGCTTGCGCATACCTCCGATATCGGGGCGCCACCCTCGGCGCTTGACCCGCCCTGGACGGGATTGTCAGTGTGCGAACGCTTGGCGCTTCGACTGCTCTTGCCCGGGCATCGGCCGCTCGAGCGACTCCAGGAACTCGGTCTGCTCGGCAAGGTGCTCCAGCAGCAGATCGGCCATGTCGAGGTTCATTCCCGCGCGTACGACGATGCGCAGCACGTTCAGGTCCTGGCGGTTTTTGGGGAACGTGTAGGCGGGGACCAGCCAGCCGCGCTCGCGGATCCTGTCGGAGACGTCGAACACGGTGTAGTTGGCGGTGTCGGGCGCGACTGTGAACGCGAACACGGGCAGGTCGCTGCCGTCGGTGAGCAGCCGGTAAGGACCCAGCTTTTCAATCCCCTCAGCCAGGTACTTCGCCACCTTCTGCGCATTCTCCATCACGCGGCGGTAGCCGTCGTGGCCGAGGCTCAGGAACATCAGGTACTGGGCGATCACCTCGCTCCCTGGCCGGGAGAAGTTCAGCGCGAACGTCGGCATGTGGCCGCCGAGGTAATTGACGTCGAAGATCAGGTCGCGTGGAAGCGCCTCCGCGTTTCGCCAGATTGCCCACCCCACCCCGGGATAAACGAGGCCGTACTTGTGTCCCGATGCGTTGATCGACTGCACGCGCGGGATCCGGAAGTCCCACTCGAGCTCGGGCGCGAGAAACGGCGCCACGAACCCGCCCGAGGCAGCGTCGACGTGCAGCGGCACGTCCAGCCCGCGGTCTGACTCCAGCTTGTCGAGCGCGGCCGCGATCTCCTTGATCGGCTCATAGCTCCCGTCGAACGTCGATCCGAGGATCCCCACGACCCCGATTGTGTTCTCGTCGCACAGCTCGACCGCCTGCTCCGGTCCAAGGTGGAAGCGCTCGCCCTCCATCGGCGCCAGGCGCGGCTCGACATCCCAGTAGCGGCAGAACTTCTCCCAACACACCTGGACATTGATCCCCATCACCAGGTTGGGACGGTCAGTCGCCTTGTTCGCCGAGCGCATTCGCTCGCGCCAGCGCCACTTGAGCGCCATCCCCGCAAGCATCGCCGCCTCGCTAGAACCGGTCGTCGAGCATCCGGTCGCCTCGCCTTCTGTCGGCGCGTTCCACAGCTCGGAGAGGATGTTCACGCAGCGCGACTCGATCGCCGCCGTCTGCGGGTACTCGTCCTTGTCGATCATGTTCTTGTCGGCGGTGTCGGCCATGATCTCCGCGCCCCGCGAAGGCATCCACGTGGTGACGAATGTCGCGAGGTTGAGCCGTGCCTGCCCATCCAGCAGCAGCTCGTTCGTGATCAGCTCGTAGGCGGTGTCCTGCCCCAGCCCCTCCGTGGGGATGCGGTGGCAGGGGATGTGCGCGCCCGGGTCCGGGTGGTGCACGGCGGCATGGATCGGCCGATCGTGGTGTTGATGATCTCCGTGTCTGCTGAGTGGCATCTGAACATCATTCCATTGCTGGGAGGTCCCAAACCGCGCGCAGCTCTACGGGCTTGCGGAAGACGAGCCCGCGGACGGCGGGTTCGTGGTCTGGGTCGAGCCGCAGCCCGGGAAGGCGACGGAGCAGGGCGGCAAGTGCGAGCTTCGTCTCGAGCCGCGCGAGATGGAGCCCGACGCAGACGTGCGGCCCGTGCGCGAATGCGAGGTGATGGCGCGGTCCCGAGCGCTTAAGCCTGAACTCGTCGGGCTCTGGGAAGACGGCGGGATCGCGGTTGGCCGCGGCGATGGAGATCCGAACGAGGTCGCCGGCGCGGATCTCTGCCCGGCCGAGGACGACGTCCGCGGTGGCGTAGCGATCAATCACCGCGGCGGCGGGCTCGAGCCTCAACGACTCCTCGACCACGGGGACGAGCAGTCCCGGATCGTCCCGAACCCTCAGCACCAGATCTGGCCGCCTAAGCAGGTGCAGAAGTGCGTTGGCGATCATCCCCTCGGTTGTCTCGATGCCTCCGAACAGCACGACGGCGGCGTTTGAGGTGAGCTCCTCGCGCGTCAGCGTGCGCTCGTCGCCGCGAGCACGTTCAAGCCGGCGTGAGAGCTCGGCGAACGCGATCGCGGCCCCCTCCGGCGGTGCCGCGCCGGCCGAGATCTCGCTCACGCCAGCGACGATCGCCCGGTACCAGTGGAGCACGTCGGCGGCGTCGCCCTCTTGGTCCAGCCCGAGCGCAGCCGTGATCACGGATGCGGCCAGCGGTCCCGCGAAGGAGCACCTGAGCTCGGCCCGGCCCGCCGACGCGACGGCGTCGATCAGCCGGTTCGCCACCGCCGGGATCGATTTGGCGAAGCGCTCGCCCACGGCTGCCGGCCGGAACGGCCCGACGAACGGCCCGCGGTGGCGGGCGTGCTCGGCGCCGTCGAGGCTCAGCATGCTCGGGCCGATCACGCGCGCGGTCGAGAACCGAGGGTCGTCCACGGTGAAGTTTTCAGGGGTGCGCATTGCTTCCAGCGCGAGCTCATACGACGTCACGAGCCAGCCGTCGAACGCGGGGATCCACGCCACAGGCTCGCGCTCGCGCAGCTGCGCCAGCACCGGGTGGGGATCGCGGTCGAGCTGCTCGAGCGTGACGCCGACACCTGCGGGTGAGTGCACCTGGGGAGGATCTCATCCCGGCAGCTGACAGCCGATGTCAACCAGGTAGCGGGCGAAGTCGGCGCGATCGCGATCGGGGTTGAACGGCTCGCCGCCGTCGCGCAGCAACGCGCCGATCCGTTCGAGGTCGTAGAGCAGCGCAAGCTTGCCCGGAGGGTCGTCCCACTCGCCGGCGTCGTAGCGCGCGATCCATGCTGCGAGTGCCGCCAGCGCCTCGACCTGGATCTGATCCTCCCACCAGCCTGATCGAATGGCCAGCCGATACCGCGCTCGGAGTGCGCAGACGTCCGTCCAGAGCTGCTCGAACCACATCCAGCGCTCCTTCGGGTACAGCCCGCGCCAATCGAGCGGCCAGCGCCGGGCGTCTGGTTCGCAGAACCCGTCCTCGCCGGGGTCGAAGTTCTCCTCACCCTCGAACCAGCTCATGCGGCTGCGAGCCTCCGCAGACGGCGGTCGGCGAACCACATCCGCAGGCGAACCCGGACCGGGGCGAGGTGGCCGTAGAGCAGGATCGCGTGACCCTCGGGTAGCTGGCGCAACGCCTCCGCGGCCGCCAGCGGCCGGCGCCCACGCGCCGTCGAGCGGCTTGCGCCACCTGCGCCGGTGGTCCGCGTCAGCTCACGCGTTTCCTCTTCGCCGATCAGGCCGGCGAAGTACCGCAGCGTGTCGAGGTCGGCGACCCCGGGCAGCAGCATCCGCGCGCGGTGACTGTTGATTACGGTCTCGGCCTGCTGGCGGTAGCGGCTCCGCGCCTGGGCGAGGTCGTGGAAGATCGAGACGAGCTGGATGTTGTGCGACGGGGCGGTCGAGGCGATTTCGGCCAGGTTGGGCAGCGGCGCGACGTTCCCGGCTTCGTCAAGGCAGAGCAGCAGCGGCAGCTTCAGCGCGCCTCCCTCAAGGGTCGCGCGCTCGTAGGCGTGGTCGACGATTTCGGAAAGCAACGCCAAGAAAATGGGCCGGAGCAGCTTCGATGCCTTCGCGTCGCCGATCAAGTAAAGCGTCGCCGCCTCGTCCAGCAAGCGTCTTGCCGTGATTTCGGACGAGCTGGCGGAGCGGGCGACGCGCTTGAAGCGGTACGCCCGCAGCAACCCCTGTGCGGTCGCCTCAATCGACGAGCGCGTGCGGTCCGCCTGGGCCTCGAATGCTCGAACCGCGTCGTATGCGGCGCGTGCGTCGGCCAGTTCCGCCTCGTCTTGCTGGCGCTCGACGAGCGACGCCAGCGATTCGTGCAGCTCTCGCGAGCCCTGGCCGTAAGCCCAGCGCACGACGCTCGTGATCCCGGCCCCGGTGACAGCTGCCGTGTAGAGCAACGGCGCGAGCCGCTGCTCGGCGGCGACCGCCCAGAAATCCCCGCCCTCGACTCCCCGCTGGTCGAGCTCCGCAGCTCCGGCGAGCCGCCAGGCGACCTCCAGGGCTCCGTCCCAGGAGCGCGCACCAGGTAGCGGCGACCACGTGTGTGAGGGCGTGCCGGCGAGCCCGAAGGGATCGAACACGAGCACCTGGCCGAGGCGCCTGCGGCGCTGCAGCGTCGCGCCGAGGAGGTCGGTCTTGATCGAGGAGGCGACCGCCGGTCCCCTCCATTCGAGCAGCGCTGGGATCGCCAGGCCGGACGACTTTCCTGACTGGGGCGGACCAAACGCAACCACTGCGTGGCGCTGCTCGGCGTACAGGGAGCGCCCGTGAACGCGCCCGAGTGCCAGGCGCTCGCCGCGTCCATGCCTCGCCAGCAGCTTCCCGAGCTCGCGGCGGCTCGCCCATCGCGCGCCGCCGTGACGAGCATGCAACCGCGGGGCCGCCAAGCGCGCAGATGCCGTCACGCCCGCTCCCAGGAGGACAAGCGCCCCGTAGAAGCCGAGCGGCCCGGGGAGCTGGGTCCGGTCCGCCGCCGGCCACGCCCGGGCGGGATCGCCGAGCCGGGTTGGGAGCCGCGCGGCGATGGCCGCGAGATCTCGTGCCGCGACGGAGGGCCATCCGCCGCCGAACAGCGCTCCCGCAATCCCTCCCCACAGCCATACCAGCCCGCCAATCAGGAGCCCTGTCCCGACAGCGATCACGACGGCTGCGTCCGCGGCCGAGCGGTTCATGCGCGAACCACCTGGCGCTCGGTGATCCGCATGCCGGTGTCGGTATTCGTCATCGCGGCTTCGAGCCGCGAGCGGTAGTGCTGAACCACAAACGACCTCGAGCCGACGCGCCACAGTGCCTGGCCGGCGGAGAGCATCGAGATCAACTCAGCCTCCGTTTCGGAGAGCCCGAGCAGCGACCGGGTCAGCGGGACCTGGCTCTCGTCCTGGTGGTAGACGATCCGGGTCGAGGCATCCGCGACCAGGCCTTCGGCGATCCGGGCAGCGCGCGATCCCGCGTCCCCGGCGGCCTGCAGGTCGGCCAGCTTGTGCAGGACGACCAGGTTCATCACTCCGAACTGGCGGGCGAGCTTGAAGTTCGACTGAAACCACTCCCCGAGCCCGGTGTGCTGGACGATCTTCCACGACTCGTCCGCGACGTTGATGAGCCGTTCGCGATCCGGACGCTCCGCCATCCGTGCGAGCAGCGCGCTCATCCAGGCCGTCGCGCACGCCATCAGGATCCCGACCGCCGGGGAGTCACGCACCGCATGGAGATCGAGCACGAGCAGCTTCGCATCGAGGTCGAGGCCGGTTGTCGTCGGGCCATCGAACATCCCGCGCAGCGGCCCTTCGCACAGGTCCTGGAGGGCCAGCGCCGCACGCCGCGAATCGTGGGCAAGCCGCTCCGGGGTGGTCCGCAGCCGCCCGGCCATCTCCGCGACGGGCGAGAACAGCACCGCGGCGATCTCGGGCAGCGTCGGCTCGCCGGACCCGCGGCCACGCACCGTCCGAAGCGCCTCACGCAACGCCGCGGCCTCGATCTGACTCAGTGCCCCGCCGATCGCGGTGACGGTCACCGCCCGCAGGAGCTCGATCTGAGCGTGCTCCTCCGGACGCGAGGCGAGCGGGTTCAGCCGTACACCGCCACCCGGAACGAGCGAGATTGGCTGGACCTGAGCCAGTTTGCAGAGCGGTCCGTACTCGCGTTTTACGTCGAGTACAAACGCGCGACGCCCGAACAGCAGCATCCGCCAAAGCAACGTCTTGACGAGCGCGCTCTTCCCCTGCCCCAGCTTGCCGAGCACGATCACGTTTGGGTCATCGAGCGTCCCGTCCCCATACAGGACCCAGGGGTCGAAAGAGAACGCGCCGCCGCTCGCGTCACGACCGATGAACACGCCACGACCGCCGAGACCGCCGGCGGCGACGAACGGGTAGATCGCCTGCGCATGGCGAGTCGTGCAGCGATGCCCCGGCCGCTCCGCCGTGACGATCATTTGCTCAGTCCCCGGCACAGTGGCAACGTGAAGCTGAACGCTTCGGCCTGCTGCCCGTACATGCGGTGCAACTCCAGCCGGGCGCGCGCGGCGTGCTCGAGCACCTCCGAGCACGCCCGGCGCAGATCCTCCGGATCGCGTCCAGAGACGGTTACGAATCCCGAGAGTCGCACTTCGCTGTGACCCGCGGCGAGCTCCGCCTCTCGGCGCATCGTCGAGTCCTGCGCCTGGCGTTGCCGTGCCGTCTCCGACTGGCCGAAACGGCGCCGCAGCGCGCGGTCGGCGTGATCGCGCGTAACGGCCGCCTCCACCTCACGGATCGAGCGCTCGGGTGCGATCGGCTCGAATGTCACCGCGACGGTGCGCACGGCGCTTGAGCGCCCCAGCAGCGCCTCCATGAACATCGGCGATACCTCGACGCGGGGCCAGCCCCCGATCCAGAACGTCGCGTGGACGGCGCCGTCGCTGCGGTAGTGCTCCCAAGCCTCCCGCGCTCCAAGCGGCCACGCGCTCTCTTCGGGCACTCCTTCCCGTTTCGGGTCGGCGAGCTGTAGCGCCGTGAGCTCCGCATGTGCGTAGGGGTCAAATGCCGTGCGCAGCGCGCGGGCGAGCTGACCCGCGCTGAGTGCGCCCCGGACGCCGACCTCAGCTGACTCGAGGCCCTGGGCGAGTCGCTCGGTTTGCTCCAGCAGGGCCTGCTCGAGCGCGTCCGACGCCCGATCGCGGAGACGCCTTGCGTCGACCTGCACGGCGACCAAAATCTCGTGCTCCTGGGTCACTCTGGCGCTCGCGCCGATCAACTCGAGATAGGACTCGATCATCGGCGTTCCGCGCAGCGGCACCGCCGGGTCGCGCTCTGCATGCAGCCAGCGGGCAAGCTCATCTCCCTGGGCCGGGATCGTGCGCTCGATCCACTGGATCCGCCGGATCGGAGTGTTCGCCGCTCCCGTCAGCACAAGCCCCCAGCGGGAGAGCCGTCGCTCCTGCGCCTCGGGATCGAGCAGCGAGAACGCCACCACCCGACATGCCAGGACCGCCGTCAGGCGCTTGCCTGCGCGCTCTGAAATGACGCCGATCTGACGTCCGCGGTAGGACGCCTCGACGATCCGCAAGCCGCGGACCGGGATTGGTTGATCGGCCGCCTGAGCTTCGCGGAGTCCTCGTGCAGGGAGCCGTGAGCGAAACGATTTTCGCCGCACGAGGAACGATGAGAACACGGGAAGCCACTCTTCGAGCGTGCGGCTGCCCAGCGGTGCAACCGCCACGATCATCGCCGCCGCGAGTAGAACCGTCGCCACGAACGCGCCGCCGACCGACGGTGCCTGGTCGAGCACGACGATCGCGCACAGCGCCCCGCCCACGAGCAGCAGCGCCTGGCCAACCCTCACCGGACCGAGGATCCCGCGCCGCTCCAGTGGGCCGAACCGATACGTGAGGCGCTCTCTGGTCATTCGGGCTCCTCGGCCCCGGGTTGCACGGGCGGCCGTCGATCGGCGTCCTCAGCGGTGGAGACCTCGGGCCCCAGAACGATTGGCTCCCACTCGCCGTCGCGCATCTGCCAGATCGAGTCCATGCCTGGGAGGCGTTCCTCGCCGTGCGACCCGTTTGGTTCCTCGTGGGGCGGCTCCTCGGCGCCCGCGCCATTCGACCGCTGTTCGCTGCCCCAGGCCTGGGCCGCCACGGGCGCCCCCGCCTCTTCGGGCTCGCTCGGCTCCGTGCACGCCCCCGCGAGCGTCGGGCACGCGTCCCCATTCGGTCTCACTTCGGGGGCGCTCGTGTCGAGTGCCTGATCACGCATATGGGCGAGCCAGTTCTCGACGCGATCGCTGCGTGATTCCGGCCCCCCGGTTCCCGGCGCGCCGGCGGCAACCTCATTTCTGAGCGAGCCTGCGGCACCCCCGGCAAGCTCTGTCAGCGGGAGCAATCGCAGCAGTGCCCACGGCGCGAACGCCGCGAGCAGCACGAGCGCCCCTCCGGCCACCGCACCGGTGATGCTGTGGCCGCCGACGCTGCCTGCGATCGCGGCACCGCCGAGCGAGAGCACGGCGACGATCGCAAACTTCGACAGGATCAGCGCGACGAGCAGCTCCACCACGCGGATCGCCCAGATCCGCCGGGCCGGCCACACGAGCGCGGCGAATGCCAGCGGCAGCATCAGCACGATCACGTAAACCGCCGCCTCGCGCACGAGTAGCTCGAGCCACAGCGCGAGCGTCGCGGCCGCCGTGAAGGCGCCGACGAGAAACGCCAGAAACGGCGAGCCCGAGAACACGGTGAGCACGCCGACGACCGTGCCCGTGAACTCCAGAAAGTGCGTGCTGGCGTTGCCGGCCGCTGCGGAGACCACCGCGGAGAGCTGGTCGGATGCGACCAGCAACAGCATCGTCAGGGGCGCGGCGACTCCGACGCCCAGCATTGCCAGCGGCAGGTATCCGAACGCCGCGCGGGCGAGCAGCGTCAGGTCTGACCGCATCAGTGCCTGCACCGCCGCGGCGAACAGGAACGGGAGCGTGAGCATGACCGCGATGCCCGCCATCCGCCAGTAGGTCGATGAAAACCAGGTCGAGCGCAGCTGCGGCGTCGTCGTGTTTGAGAGGACCTTCGCGGTCTCGTGCAGCGCGAACCGCGCTCCGCCGAGCACCCAAGCGCCGATCGCCGCAAGCCCGATGACGGTCGTGGTGTGCGCCGCGAGGCTGCTCGAACCGCCGCCCCCGCCCAGCAGCGTTTTCGCTGCGCTGCCGACGTGTCCAGTGACGAGCTTCTTGCCTGCCTGAACGACGCTGCCGGCGTGCTGGACGACGTTGCACGCCTTGCCGACCAGACCGCTGACCCAGCCCGCGGCACTGCAGATCGGTTTGATCGGATTGAACGCCACCGCGGACGGCGGGCTCGCGAGCTCGGCGGCAGCGAAGCCGCAACAGAGCAACAGGGGCAGCGCGACGGACCGCCTCATCGCGCCGTTCCCCAGGTCGTGTGCACGCCTCATCGCGCCGTCGTCCCCAGGTGCTCGAAAAAGTTGACCAGCCCAGGCGCTGCTCCGATCACCAGCGCCGAAGCACCCGAGATCAGCGCCGCCATCCGTCCCCGCGCCGCGTAGTGAGGGTTGTGCGCGTGTGAGGCGAGGGCCCATAGCGCAGCCCCGACGAACGCTCCCAGCAAGGCAATCGCAAGCGCCCACGCCTCGGTCCCGTTCACCAGCTGCTGCAGGACATTGCTGCCTGGCAGACCGCGGGGGTTCGGATGGGCACTAACCGCAATGAGCATCATCACCTCCTAATGAGTCCAATCCACTTGACATAACCCTACCTCAGGATGTAGCGTCATTCGTATCAACTTAGACTCAGTTAGTGTCAATCCTTCCTGAACAGATTGATGTGGGCCAGACCTACGTTGCCTTCGCGGATCAGCTGGAGCGGCTGGTACGGCAGGAGATTCGGGCGCCGGAGGTCGTGATCGAGGACGCGTGTCAGTTCGCCTGGTTCTGCCTCGTGCGCCACGCGAGCCGCGTGAGCCCCGAGCACACGCTGTCCTGGCTCACCAGAACGGCGAGAAGGGAGGCGGTGCGGTTGGCCCGACGTGAGGCTCGAGAGCTCTCACTCGATTCCCAAACAGTCGAGACAATCGGCTCTGCGGCGTGCTCGCATCACGAGCCTCACGAGCTCGCCGAGCGGCGCGAGCGCCTGGCGCTGCTGGGGCACCTGCCCGAGCGTCAGCAGCGGATCCTTTGGCTGCACGCATTGGGGCTTACCTACGCCGAGATCGCAGTTCGTTCGCAATGCAGCCCGCGCACCGTCGAGCGGCAACTGCTGCGTGCCAAGCGCACCGTTCGCCTCGCCGAAGCTGCGTAGTTCGCTGAAACCGTCTGCGGCGCAGTAGCATGCCCCCGGGCGGGAATGGCAACCGAAGAGCGGGTCACCTTCTGCCGGATCTGCGAGCCGCTCTGCGGTTTGGTCGCCACCGTGCAGGACGGCGAGCTGGTCAGGCTCCGACCGGATCGTGACCACCCGCTGTCCCGCGGTTTTGCATGTCCCAAGGGAATTGCGATGGCGGACGTGCAGAACGATCCGGACCGCGTCACGCATCCCCTCCGCCGCCGCCCTGATGGGAGCTTCGAGCGGGTCAGCTGGCCCGAGGCGCTCGATGACATCGGGACGCGCCTGCGCACGATCATCGATCGCGATGGCGGCGGTGCGGTGGGCTGGTACCTGGGCAACCCATCGGCG
This sequence comes from uncultured Solirubrobacterales bacterium, assembly GCA_963849295.1. Lineage (GTDB taxonomy): Bacteria > Actinomycetota > Thermoleophilia > Solirubrobacterales > Solirubrobacteraceae > Palsa-465. Next base: position 80,244 of record CAWKGU010000008.1, on the reverse strand, counting down.
TTCTCCTACTCGCACCTGCTGTGGTCCAAGGGCTTCATGGACGCGATCGGCTCGCCGCATCACTACGGCGCCGGCTCGCAGGACGTCAACAACCGCTTTGTCGCCAGCAAGTTGCTCTACGGCTCGCCGGTCGTGGTGCCGATTCCAGATCTTCCGCGCACCGACCTCCTGCTGATCGTCGGGGCAAACCCACTGGTGTCGCACGGCAGTGTCTTGACCGCGCCGCGGATCCGCGAGTCGCTTCAGGGCATCATCGCTCGCGGCGGGCGCGTGATCGTCGTCGATCCGCGACGGTCCGAGACCGCGGCCGCCTTCGAGCATCTTCCGATCCGTCCCAACGGCGACGCGTGGTTGCTGCTCGCGCTACTGCAGGTGATCTTCGCCGAGGAGCTCGCTGACGAGAGCGCAATCTCGACACAGGCGCGGGGAGTGGGACGGCTGCGCGACCTCGTGAGGGGATTCTCTCCGGAGGCTGCCGAGCCTTTCACCGGTATCGCGCCCGAATCAGTAGGCGCGCTGGCTCGGGATCTGGCCGGCTCGCCACGAGCAGCCGTTTACGGCCGCACGGGGTCGTGCCTGGGAACGCACGGCACGCTCGTGTCGTTCCTGCTCGACGCGCTGAATCTCGTCACGGGCAACCTGGATCGTGCGGGCGGCTCGATCTTCGGCAGTGGTCCGATCGAGATCGAACAGTTGCTGCACCGCATCGGCGGCGACACTTACGACACCTTCCGGTCGCGGATCGGTGGTTTCCCTGAAGTACTCGGCCAACTGCCGGCGACGCTGATGGCCAGCGAGATTACGACCCCCGGGAAGGGGCAGATCCGGGCGCTGTTTGTCTCCTCGGGCAACCCGGTGCTGTCAGTTCCGGGCGGCGAAGAGTTGGAGCGCGCACTCTCAGAGCTCGAGCTGATGGTGGCGATCGACCTTTACGTGACGGACACAAGCCGATATGCCGACTACGTGCTGCCGGCCACGACTTTCCTTGAGCGCGAGGACATTCCGCTGGCGTTCTTCACGTTCATGGAACGACCATTCGTGCAATGGACCGATGCGGTCGTCGCGCCCCGGGGCGAGGCTCGGCAGGAGTGGGAGATCATTGAGGAGATCTCCCGGCGTATCGGAGTCACACCGGGGGCCGTGGCGCCGCTCCGCGCGATTGGGCGACTCGGGATTCGGCTCTCTCCAATGCGGCTGCTTGACCTGGTTCTGCGCGCCGGCCCCAAGGGAGATCTGTTTGGGCTCAGGCGCGGTGGCCTCAGCGTGGCTTCGCTGCGGCGTAAGCCCCGTGGCGTCGTCATCGACGAGCACCATCCCGTCGGGGTGCTGCGCAAGAAGGTCTTTCACCGCGATGGCCGCGTCCATCTCGATCCGCAGGAGATCGTGCGCGAGGTGATCTCGCTGCAGCAAATCGAGCAGCCGCAGGGGGAATTTCCGCTCCGATTGATCGGCCTGCGCGAGCTCCGCTCCCACAATTCGTGGATGCACAACGTCGAGAAGCTGATGGCGGGAGGACGTGTTCACGCTGCCCGCATCCACCCCCGCGACGCTGCGGAGGCGAGAATCGACGATGGCGCTGCGTGCCGGATCGTCTCGGAATTTGGAGCGATCGAGCTGCCCGCGAGAATCACCGACGAAGTGATGCCCGGCACCGTTGCCGTGCCCCACGGCTGGGGCCACCGCGGCGGCTGGCGGCGGGCTGCCGCTGCCGGCGGGGCGAACGTCAACCTCCTCGCTTCGTCGTCGCCGGATCATCTCGAGCGTCTCGCCGGGATGGCGTTTCTGAACGGGATCCCGGTGCGCGTCGAAGCCGTGAGTGCGGAGACCGCGCACTCCGTGAGCGCGGAGACCGCGCACGAAGCTGACCTGATTACCGTAGGCGATCCTCAGGTAGATTGACCGCCATGTCGTCGTGGCGGGAGGCACTCGCGGCGGTACGGCGCGTGCGGTATCGGCACGTGCTGCTTGTCGCCGTCCTGCTGCTCGCGCCGAGCGGCGCGCTGACGGCGCTCGGCGGCGCCGAGAGTGCCGCATCGGTCGCCGGGCCGCGCTCGGTGAGCGGAACCGTCTCGCCACTGCTGAAGCGCGCGCGGCTCCTGGGGGCGGTCGATCCAAGCAAACGCATCGCGTTCGACGTGGCGCTCAGGCTGCCCGATCCCGGGGCCTTGAACACGTTTGTCAACTCTGAGTACCAGCCGGGCAGCGCCAACTACCGCGCCTTCCTGACCCCTGCGCAGTTCGGCGCGAGATTCGGCGCACCGACCAGCGAGATCTCGCGGGTGGTGATGGCGTTGCGAGGACTCGGTCTCACCGCCGCTGCTCCCTCGCCCGGCCGTCTCTTCGTCAGCGCAACTGGAACCGTCGCAGCCGTGCAGCGTGCGTTCGGAGTGCGGATCGCCGACTTCAGAGCTCTGACGGGGCGGGCGTTCTACGCCAACACCGGCGATGTGCGGCTGCCCGCATCGCTCAGCCGCGACGCAACGAGCGTCGTCGGGCTTGACTCGAGCGCCGTTCCGAAGCCGGCGGTCTCGCCCGCCGTTGCGTCCCCTGCGACCACGCGGCTCCGGCCGTCCTCCCGCAGCGCTCCGATGGGAACGGCGGGGGGTGCCACGCCATGTCCGCAGGCTGTCCTATCCGGCGGTTACACGGCCCCCAGTTTTGCGACCGCATATGACTTCAACGGTCTGTATGCGAAGGGCTTCCATGGTGAGGGCATGAGCGCGGCGCTCGTCGAATTCGACGACTACCACGACTCGAACGTGGCGACGATGGAGTCCTGTTACGGGATCACGACGCCAGTCACCCGGAGGCTGGTCGATGGCGGGACCGGCGGTCCCCCGGCGAGCGGCGAGGCGGAGGACATGGCCGACATCACCACACTGCTCGAGATGGACCCCAGGCTCTCGCACCTGTACGTCTATGAAGCGCCGATTACCGGTGGAGCCGCCCTGCTCGACCAGGGCCCGGCAGAGCTCGACCTGTTCAACGCCTTTGTCAGCGATGACAAGGCACCCGTTATGTCCGCATCCTGGGGCGTGTGCGAGGAGCTTCAGAGCCACGCCTACAACCAGCTGTTCAGCAGCGTCGCGGAGGAGGCAGCCGCGCAGGGCCAGCAGGTGTTCGAGGCCGCCGGTGACAGCGGGGCGGTTGACTGCCGCGGCAGCGCGCCGCCAACCGCCGGAAGCATCAGCGTGGAGCAGGAGGCAGCGCTCCCGTGGTTCACCGGAGTGGGCGGGACCGACCTCGGCTTGAAGTCGACGATGTCAGGCGGAACGCACGACGAGCTGACCTGGAACGACGGCGGGGCCGGCGGCGGTGGACAGAGCGTCGTCTGGCCCATGCCGAATTGGCAGGCGCACTACCTCGCTGCCAGCAAGGACAAGCCCGCGGGTGCGGCGAACGCCTGTGGCGCCCCGGCTGGGCAGCTGTGCCGGATGGTCCCTGACCTCTCGTTGAACGCCGATCCTCAGGCCGGGGGCGCTGCTGGGTCGACGGGCCCAACGCCCCCGCAGTTCTTCCCCTCGGACGCCGGATCTCCGGGCTATGACACGTACTGCGCCACGACGAACTGCAGTTTTCCGACTCTCGTCGGCCTGCCCCCGCTACCGCTCGGGCTGCCCCCGCCGGCCGGAGCCGGCGGCTGGTATCCGATTGGCGGCACGAGCCTCGCGACGCCGCTCGCGGCTTCGGCAGCTGTGCTGTGGGATCAGGAGGCGCGCCACTCGGGACTCCGAAGCTTCGGCTTCCTCAACCCCGCCCTTTACCGGATCGCCTCCGATCCCGCCAAGTACGCGGCAGACTTCCATGACATCACCAGCGATACAAACGACGCGCAGTTCGACCCGACCGACTGTCCGACGGGCTGCAACCCCGGGCATCTGTATGCCGCCGGCAAGGGATACGACATGGCGAGCGGGCTCGGCTCGATCGACGCCGCCCACCTCGGCGCTGACCTGGTCGCAGATGCCGGCCACATCGACGTCACCCCCAGCCACCTCGGCATGTATGGCTACCTCCACGGTCCGAACACGACCTGGCCCGTATCGCTGACGAGCGTTTACCGCGGCGGTCGGTACAAGGTGAAGAGCAGCGCTCGCTGGCTGCACGTATCCGCCGGACGGCTCCCGGGCAAGTTGAAATGGCACGTCAGCCCCAAGGGCCTCTCCCGGGGAACGCATCGAGGCAAGATCACGATCAGGGGCAAGGGCGGCGGCCGGGCGGTGCTGACGATCACCTACTCCGTGGGGCCGCGGGCGCACGTCGCGATCTCGCCGTCCTCGCTGCGCTTCACTGAGCGCGCGATCGACTCGAGCGGCAATTCCACGACCGCAGCCTGCGGCACCACGACCTGGAACGACGAGCTCAAGAGCGCGCCTCAGCTCAATGGTTCGGGCGACACCAGTCCGGTTGACAAGAGCACGCTGCAAACGCTGCAGATCAGGAACACAGGACCGAAGCGCAGCCGGCTCCACTACGAGGTCTTCTTCTACAGCTACACCAGCAGCTGGCTGACCCAGGATCTGAACCCGCAGGCGAACCCGAACGGCTTCCAGAAGGCTGCTTCAGCGCCATTGGTGCCGACGACCGGAGCCCTGGCGGGCCACGGCGCACCGGCCGGCGTCAAGCTCGCGTCGATCGCCAACACCAACGCCGTTGGCGGTTATCCGCGGATGAACCAGGGCACGTACCCCGGGATCGTCGAGGTCCGGGACCTCGCCGACCCGAAGGTGCTCATCAAGCGGCCGGTGACGCTCGTGCTCGGCAACGGCACCGGGACGCCCACGATCGCCACCTCGGCGCACTCGTTCTCGGTCAAGCTCGCACCGGGCAAGTCCACGACGGTCAACCTCGTGCTGCGGGATTCCTCGGGCGTCTGCGGCTACGCGTACAGCCTTCAGCCGACGCACAGCTGGGTGAGGATCGACAGCTACCTCCTCGCCGGGACCGTTGGCCCGACGCCCGCGACTGCGGTTCCGTCGGCGAGCGACACCGGGGGCGGCAACGGCTTCACGCCCGTCACGATCAGCTCAGCGGGCCTTGCGCCTGGCGTCTACAAGGCGACGGTGATCGTCAACTCGCAGAACGCCGTGGCAAATCCGACGACGGTGCCGATCACGCTCACCGTCGGTTCCGGCGGGTCGAACGCGGACAAGAACCGCAAGCGGTAGGCCGGCGGGCGCTGGAAACGTCACGCTCGACGTCCTCGGATCGGCGAGCGTGACTTTAACGCCGATAGTGACCGGTAACGTCACGCTCGCGCGAGACGCGTCGGCGAGTGTGACGTTGACGCCGGTCGCCCCGCCGCCGCCACCCCGTCGCCGACCCCCGGCAGCAACCCCCTACCGCGCCCGCCCGCGCTTTCGCCGGCGTCGCTCGGCGGGGCTCAGCTTGCGCGGCTTGGGCTTCGCCTTGGACCCTGCGCGCCCGCCCGAATCGCCGGAGCCGGCCAAAGCCGCCGCCCCGCGTCCCCGTACGGGCGCCCGCCGGCGGGCGTCACGCCAGATGAAGAAGGAGATCGCGCTCAACACGACTATCGCGCCCACCGCGATCACGATCGCGTTGGAGCCGGTCAGTCCGCTGTCGCTCGACCCTGAGGTCGTCCCGGTGATGATCCTCGGCGCCGTCAGCGTGGTCCCCGTGGGCACCGACGGAGTCTGCTGCGGGATTCCTGGAGAGAACGGGCTGCTCGGTGAAGCTGCAACGGCGCTCCCCGGCAGCGCACCGGCGAGGGCGATCAGAACGACAGCAAGCGCAGACAGTCGACGCACAACCGGCCCCTACGCCAGTGGCTTCTCCATCGCGGGCGTCTCGGGGGCGTCCTTGTAGGGCTGCTCGTCCGGGACGTCTTCCTCGTGATACACGCTCTCGGCGTTCACCGCCCAGATGTCGTGTTTGGTGCCCAGCAGGATGTTGTCGATGGCGCGCATCGCAGTGAGCATCGAGTGATCGGAGTTGTTGTAGCGGTGCAGGCCGTTGCGGCCTACCTGCTGCAGATTCGGAATCGTCTCCAGCCACGTCCGGATCGTCGCGACGCGCTCGGCGTACTCGACGTCGTAGATCGGATACGCCTTGTGCACGCGGGCGACGAAGCCGAACTTGACCTTGTCCGCCCGCGCCAGGTGCAGCCTCTCAATCTCCCCTGACGCCATCGCCACCAGATCATCATCGGCCATGTTCCACAACTCGTCGCCCTCGAAGCAGAAGTACTCCATCCCGATCGAGGCGTCGTGCTCGTTCGGCACCATCCACGGGCTCCACGACTTGAAGTTCTGAATCCGCAGGACGCGTACGCCGGGCTGGTGGATGTAGATCCAGTTGTCGGGGAACAGGTCCTCGCCCTCGATCACCAACAGCACCGTCAGAAACTCGCGGTAGCGCAGTCCCCGCGCCGCGTCGCGGACATCCACCGGCGCCTCGGGCGAGGCGATCCCGACGGTGGTGCGCAGCGGCAGCGAGGAGATCACATGCGACGGCGTCAGCGTCTCGCCGCCGGCCACGATCTCGGAAACACGCCCATCGTCACCCAGCCGGATCCGCGTCACCGGCGCGTTCAGACGAACCTCGCCTCCCATCTCCGTGATGTCGGAGGTCATCTGCTCCCACATCTGTCCCGGCCCGTAGCGCGGGTAATTGAACTCTGAGATCAGCGACTTGATCTTGTTGCCCTTGTTGCCGAAGAACGCTGCCTTCGCCGCGCTGAAGAACGACAGGCCCTTGATCCGCTGCGCCGCCCACTCGGCGCGGATCTCCTCGGTCGGCACACCCCAGAGCTTCTCGGTGTAGGTCTTGAAGAAGTGCTGATAGAGGCGCTTGCCGAAGCGGTTGGAGACCCACTGCTCGAATGTCTCCTCGCGCCCCTTCGGCTTGACAGCGGCAAATAAATAGGACAGTCCGCACCGGACAAGCTCGATGAATCCCAGCTTGCGGATCACGTCCATCCCTTGCAGCGGGTAGTCGAGGAACTTGTCGTTCCAGTAGATCCGACTCTGCCGTGGGCGCCGCAGGAACTCCTCCTTCATGATCTCGTGCCACAGCTGATCTACTTCTTTCACCTTCGTGAAGAACCGGTGCCCGCCGAGGTCGAAGCGATAGCCGTCGCGCACCTCGGTGCGAGCGATTCCACCGACCATGTCGCTCGCTTCCAAGATCACGACCGGCTTGCCCTGCTTGGCCAGCAGATAGCCCGCCGTCAGACCCGCGGGGCCACCACCCAGCACGGCGACAGGCCGCTCAGGCGTGATGTCAGATTCTGGCCCGGTCAAAGCTCACTTAACTCTTTCGTAGAGGACCGCACTGTCGGCGAGGATGCTGGCTCCGCGGTAGTTGTGAGGCGCCCACGCGACTTCACGCAGAACACCGCGTCCGACCTGGTCTTGCAGCAACGCTCCCCACTGGGCTGAGCGACGCCGGACGAGCTGCGTCCACGACGCCTTCCAGTTCTGCGCGCCCTCCGTCAATGGGCGCACGTAGAGCAACTGCTGACCAACCCGCAGGCTAGCAAGCAGCGGTGCGAGCGTCCGGCCAGGCTGGGCCGCGCGCAGCCGCTTCAGCGCGTAGACCCAGTTCATGTACCGGGGGTCGGACACGGGACCAAGCGTCGTCGCGTAGCGCAGGCCGCTGGGCAGGTAGTACCACGCGAGCGGTGTCGAATCGGGCTGGCTGACGACCACGAGATCGCCCTGATGAAGGAGTGGGGCCATCTCGCCCGCGACGCCGCGCATGTCGCTCTTGTTCTGCGGCGCATACGAGCTGAGATGGACGACGAACACGATCGAGAGCACGATCGCCACCAAGCCGACGATCCCAGCCCGCGCGGCCCCCCACGCCGCCAGCAGCAGGATCGCCCCCAGGACTGGCGCGAAGTACCGCGCGATGAACGCCGGCGTGATCTGCGAGGCGAGCCACGCGAGCAGCAGCGTCGCGAACGGGAGCGCGATCAGCGTCCACATCGTCACGCCCTCGCGCGAGCGCCGGCGCGCGCGCGTGAACAGCGGCGCCAGACCGATCACCAGTGCCAGCAGGAGCCCGATCGAGATCCGGTCGCCGCCAATCAGATCTCGCGAGAGGAGGACCGGCGCTCCGAACCGCGGCGGCGGCGCCCACGGAGCTCCCGTGTGCGTCGCCTGGTAGATGAAATTGGGAAGCCACGGCAGGAACAGCACGCCTGCCCCGACGAACGCCATCACCGCGTCGCGCGCGAGCCCACGCCGTTCCGAGGCAGGCGTCGCTCGCCAGATTTGGATCAGCGCGATGAGCGCGCCCGCGCCGAAGAACATTCCCCACGCGTGCGTGTAGAGCATCAGCGCCTGGCACACCGCGAACAGCACCAGATACCGCCGGCGCCGGAAAACGAACCCATGCACAAAAGCAGCCGTGGCAACCAGCCCCAGCAGCCCCATCAGCTCGTACATCCGCGTCTCCTGCGCGTATGCCGTCAGGAATGGGCTGAACGCGAACAGCACCGCTGCGTACACCCCTGCCCGCCTGCCGAACATGCTCCAGCCGGCCCACACCCCCACTGGGATCGTCAGCAGCCCAAACAGCAGCGGCAGCGAGTGGGTCGCGGCTTCACTCGAGCCGAAGAGCCGGATCCAGACGTGCAGCAGCAGGTAGAACAGCGGCGGCGAGCCGTCGTGCCGCAGCACTCCAGGAATCGCCGCCAGCGAGTGCGATGCGATCCCGGTCGTGATCGCCTCGTCCTCCCAAAATTGTCCGGTGATGTAGCGCGATCGGAGGTAAGCCGAGATTCCGATCAGCACCACCAACAGCGCGCCGGTGGATGCCCACACGGGCAAGCGCTCGAGCCATTCGGGCTGGCGCACGTCACGCACATGCGGGATCCCGCGCGGGGGCGCCTGCGCCTCAACCGTCGCAGCCATCAGCGGCACTCCCTACGCATGACATCCCTGCTCGAACACGCGGAAGCTCCGCACGTGAGCGACCTCGCGATAGGACACGCCCTTCCATGCGCCCACCACCGGCAGCAGGTGCGCGTTGCGCTGCGCGCGGGTCTGGAAGATCGCGTTCGGCGCCGGCGGTAGTTGGGTCAACGACAGTGGCGAAGCCTGCACGGTCAGCGTGTGGACCCCGAGCGTCCACGCCAGCATCGGCACCTGGAAGCCCTCGGTCATCACCGTGCCGCAGGCGAGCACCTTCGCGGGTCCTCCGAGCCGATCGACCGCCGCGGTCATGTCCTCGCGCAGATTCGCCTGGTAGACGAGCGCGCGATGGGTCGCCTGCACGTCGACCACCTGCCCCCCGATCCATGGCGGCACCGCCATGAACAGGGCCGCGACTGCAACCGCGGCAAGCGCGCCGACGACAACCCCGGGCACAGCACTAACTAAACGCATCCGCGCCCCCAACGAAGCCAGTCCCGCGGCCGCCCATCCCCACCCGACGCCGCCCGCGATCGCGACCAAAGCAGCGCCGAGGACCAGGTAGCGGTCGTTGCCTGAAAAGCCCGCCTGCGTGAGCACACCAATGAGCGTCCACCAGGCCAGGCCGGCAACGCCGACCCCGATCAACACCACCCGCTGAATCTCGAAGCGCCGCAGCCTCCACAGGCCGAGCAGCGCCACCGCCATCGCGAGCCCCGCCACCACCTTGACCCGCAACAGCAGCGTCGGCCATGCGTGATCGACGAACTCGGTGCAGAACGGGCACTTGGCGAAGGCGGGGCTGTTCGAGCGCGGGTGCTGCGCGCGATTGACGCCGCGCAGGAAATGCCCCGATCCCCAGTACTCGGGCAGGAACCACAGCACCGGGATCAGCAGGAACAGGCCGATCACGAGGCGACGCGCCCCCGGGTCCTTCCAGAACAGCCACAGTCCGTATGGGCCCCACGCCAGCCACAGCTCCGGGCGATCCAGCGCCGCGAAGAAGCCGACCGCGAAGGCCTGGCGGCGCTTCCCGTCGAGATGGCGGTCGAGCGCGATCAGCACGAGTGCCGTCATCAGCCCCTCGGAATAGCCGAGCGCGTTGTCCGAGATGAACCCGCGCGAGACGATCACGCTGCCCGCGGCGATCACCGCCGCCAGCAGAACCGGCGCCCGGCTGCGCCCGCCCGTCAACCCCGCGGTGATCCGCGCCGTTACCTTGAAAATCATCGCGCCGGCCAGGAGCGCCCCCGTGCGCGCGACCACGAGCCACAGGTCCGGGGCGGCCTTGCCGAACAGCGCGAACACCGTCGTGAACACCACCGGCAGCGGTTTCCACGTCGGCCCGCCCGTTGTCTGTAGGTTGAGATGGACGATCTCGCGACCCCACACCAGCCACGCCCACGGGTCGTAGCTCGGCGTCGAGGGGATCAGTAGCGACAGCGCCGCGATCGTCACCGCAATCGCCCCGAGCACAAGGTAGAGCCGACCGCTGGTCAGCCACGCCTCCCACGACGCGCTCGCCTCCCGGCGCGCGCCAAACGTGGGCCTCGTCAACTCCGCAGTCGGGACGGACACCGGCGGCTATCCCCTGACGTCCAGCGTGACGCAGGTCTCGATCACCGAGAGCTCGTTGTCGGGCGCCTGGTTCGGGTAGAGCAGCGCGCTCCCAATCACCTCGGCGCCCTGCGCCTGACCGTCGATCTGGGCAGCCTGCGCCGCGCCCGGGGTGGGAGTGAACGCGACCAGCGGCCCCGCCGGCGGCGCACCGACCTGAATCTGCGTTAGTCCCACGTCTTGTGCCGGCAGGCCGTGCGCCCTCAGGCAGCGCAGGTGCGACGTCCGGGGGTCGTCGACGGCCGCTCGGCCAGCGTGATAGGCGCCAGGCGGGATCGACCCGGCCGGCGGGTTGGCGGTGCTGCCGCACGCGGACAGGACAACGGCGGCGAGCCCGCAGCAGAGCGCGAGCCTCGCGGGGCGCATCCGGCGAGAGGGTAGAGGATGAGGTCCCCCGCGCGCCCTCTACTCTCCCCCGACGTGATCGCCTTCGCAGCGCTCAGCGGACCATTGCCCAAACTGGGTGTGATCGTCCTCGCGGCGCTGGCGGCGACGGTCCTGCTCGCCAGCAGCGAGCGCATCAGAGCGGGCGCGATCATCGGCGCGCTCGTGCTCGCGCCGCTGCTGCTGCTCGCCGACATCTGGCGCTCGCCTCAGCTGAGCATCGTGCACCGGCACCCGCTGGACGCACTCGGGCTCGCGATCATCGCAGCCGCGGTGGTCGCCGCCGCCGCGCTGGTGATCTTCCGCCGGCCCCAGCTGCTCGGGCTCTGCGCGGTCATCGCGCTGCCCTTCCGCATCCCGATCGAGGCAGGCGGCACGACCTCCAACCTGCTTGTGCCGCTGTACCTCGTCGTCGCCGCGGGGTCGCTCGCGTACGCGGTCCCGGCACTGCGAAGGCCAAGCCAAGACGGTCCTGAGCCGGGCTGGCTGGAGCGTCTGCTGGCGCTCGCGGTCGTGCTGTACGCGCTCCAGGCGATCTACTCGTCGGACTTCGAAAAGGCGCTCCAGCAGCTTGTGTTCTTCTACGCCCCGTTCGCGCTGCTGTTCTGCCTCTTGCGCCGGATCGAGTGGACGCCCGAGTTGCTCCGTCGCTGCCTGCTCGCGGTAGCCGGGCTCGGGGTGGTGTTCGCGCTGGTGGGGTTCGTCGAGTTCGAGACCAAATCGATCCTGCTCAACCCGAAGCTGGTCGCCGCCAACGACGTGCACACGTATTTCACGGTCAACTCGGTGTTCTTCGACCCGGACATCTTCGGTCGCTTTCTGGCGGTGGTGATGATCGGCCTCGCCGTCGCGCTCCTCTACGAGCGTCCCTCGCGCGAGCAGTTGGGGAGCGTGGTGCTGCTGGCGATCCTGTGGGGTGGCATCGTGCTGACGCTCTCGCGGTCGAGCATGGGGGCGCTGCTGCTGGGGCTGGGGACGCTCGCGGCGATTCGCTGGAACCCCCGCTGGGCGCTGCTCGCCGGGACGGCGGTGATCGTCGCCGGCGCGATCGCGGTAGCCGCAACACCGAAGACCTTCGGCCTAAACCAGGGGCTGAACGGCGCTTCGAGCGGCCGCGCCGACCTGGTCACGGGTGGGATCCACCTGTTCGAGGACCGGCCACTTTGGGGCTACGGCTCGGGCTCGTTCGTGCATGAGTACCAGATCCACCATCCCGACACGACGACGACGCTCGCCGCCTCGCACACGATTCCGGTGACGGTCGCCGCGGAGCAGGGACTGATCGGGGAGGTCGTCTACATCGCGCTCGTTCTCGCTGCGCTTGCGACCCTGTTCCGGGGAGCGCGCGCGGACCCCGCGCGGGCGGCGATCGCGGCGGCGTTCCTGGCGCTCGTCTTCCACACACTGCTCTACGCAGACTTCCTGGAGGACCCGTTCACGTGGACGCTGCTTGGGATCGGGAGCGCACTTGCTGTTTCGGGGGCGCGCATGCGCGCCCCCGCGGAGCGGCGCATGCGCCGCTCCGGAGCGCCGGCGCATGCGCCGGCGCTGGCGGCGGCACATGTGCCGCCGCCCAATACCTAAGTCATTTGCAGCGCCAGCTCCGCGCCGTCGTGGGCGAGCATGGCGTGCGCCGCGCCGGCTGCCGCCTCGTCGAGGACGTCGTCGACCGAGGCCTCGAACGGCGGCAGGTGGATGAGCAGCAGCCTGTCGATACCGGCCGCATCGGCGATGCTGGCTGCCTCGCTTGCGGAGGAGTGGATGTCGGCGTTGCGCGGTGCCGCGGTCGTGAACCATGCCTCGTGCGCCAGCAGCGCGCAGCCCTCGGCAAACGAAGCCGAGCCTGGGTCAAACGCCGTGTCGGTGATCCACGCGAGCGTGTCCTCGAAGCGAAAGCCCAGCGAGGGCGCCGAGTGGCGGTCCTGGCGGCGGCACGCGATCCGGACCCCCCCGAGCTCTACCCCATCAGGCGGGAGATCGCGCACCTCGATGTCCTGCTGCTCGAGTGGCACTGGATGGAACGGCTCGTGCGAGAACTGTTCCAGCAGCGACGCGGTCGAGCGACCGTAGAGCGCCCTTCCCGGCCCCCACACGGTTGTCTGCTGGCAGATGCCCATCGCCGGTAGGTATGCGAGGCCAGTGGTGTGGTCGAGATGGAAGTGGCTGAGGAGGATGTCGAGCCGGTCGAGTCCGTCGAGCAGGTCGGGCCGCTCCGCCAGGCGGCCGAGGCCCGTGCCCGCGTCGATCATGATCGCGCTCGAGCCGTTACGCAGCAGCGCGCAGGCGGTCTGGCGTTCGTGCGCTGGGAACCATCCGCCGCCCCCGAGGACCGTGAGCGTCTCAAGCATTCCCCAAATGGTCACACAGGGGTGCGCTGCACCTCGCTGGTTGCAAGGGCGAGTCGCAGCAGCAGGTCGTGCAGCTGCTGGCGCTCCTCGCTGCTGAGCGGTCCCAGCAGGTCCTCCTGCGCGAGCTTTGCCTGCTCCCGGCCGCGTGCCAGCACCTCGCGCCCGCGGTCGGTGATGTACAGCGCGTGAGCGCGGCGGTCGCTCGGGTGTGGACGCCGCTCGACGAGCCCCTGCTCCTCCAGCTCGTCGATCGTGGAGACCATCGAGCTCGGATCCATTCCCACCGACTTGCACAGAGCGTGCTGGGTGATTGACTCCTGGGCGCTGATCACGTTGAGCGCGCCCCACATCCGGGGATGTAGCCCGACCTTGGCGATTCGCTCGGCGAACGCGCGCTGGGCGATGTGCCCCATCCGGCTCACTAGGAATCCCGTGTGTCGTAGAAGTGCGGGGTGGAGTCCGGGTGGGGTTTCCATTTTCACAATCTTAATACACGGTGCAAATTGTTTGTGGTACAAATCATCCGCTTGACCAACTACAAGGGAGCAGCTGCAAGATGATGGGCTCGATCACACGCTGGGTTCTCGCGCACAAGCGGATCGTCGCCATCGGCTGGATCGTCGTGACGGTTGTTGGAATCGGGACGGTCAGCAAGTCGACGGGCGCTTTCAGCAAGACCTTTTCAGTCCCCGGCCGTGAGGGCTTCACGACTAACAGCAGGATTCTTGGTGTCTACCGCAACGGGGGCAACAGCGCCCCGCTGGTTCCCGTCGTGACGCTGCCCGCCGGCGCCTCGGTGTCCTCGCCGGCCGTGCGCAGGGGACTCGAGCGGATCGAGACAACGCTGCGAGCGGCGATCCCCGGGACGCGGACCGCCTCGTTTGCCTCGACGGGAAACAGGGCGTTTGTCTCCGCCGACGGGCGCACGACCTTCGTGCTCGCATATCCGCGGCCGGACAACGAGTCGTTCGGCAACAACACGAAGGCCGCCAAGCGCGCGGCAGCCGTACTTGCCGGAGTGAGGGTCGACGGCGCGCCCGTGCGCGTAACGGGGTTCGACGCCCTCGCGAATCAGACCGGCGGCGGCAACGGGCCTGGCGTTCTGGTCGAGGCGATGCTCGGCGGACTGGGCGCGCTGCTCGTGCTGGCGTTCGTGTTCGCGTCGCTGCTGGCGTTTGTGCCACTGCTGATGGCGATCGTCTCGATCATGACCACGTTCCTGGTTTTGTGGGGCGTGAGCGCGGTGACCGACGTCTCGATGATCGTCGAGTTCCTCGTCGCGCTGATCGGTCTCGGCGTGGCGATCGACTACTCGCTGCTGATCGTGGTGCGCTGGCGCGAGGAGCGCGCGCACGGCCGTGAGGGCGACGAAGCCGTCGTGCGGGCGATGGAGACGGCGGGTCGCGCCGTCGTCTTCAGTGGCACGACCGTGGCGATCGGCCTGCTGGCGATGATCGTGCTCCCGCTTCCGTTCCTGCGCTCGATCGGTTATGCCGGGATGCTGATCCCGCTCGTCAGCGTGGTCGTCGCGGTGACGCTCCTGCCGATCGTCCTGGTGAAGGCGGGAAATCGGCTCGACTGGCCGCACGTGCGCAGCGACGACAAGGCATCGCGGTCGTGGACCTCATGGGCCAGGTTCGTGGTGCGCCGCCGCTGGGTGGCCGCCGCCGGTGCGCTACTCGTGCTCGCGGCGCTGGTACTCGCGGCGACCTCACTGCAGCCGGGGAGCCCGAACCTGAACACGCTCTCAAAGAAGGGCGACGCGCGGGCCGGCCTGGTCGCGCTCGAGAACTCGGGCATCGGCCCTGGGGCGCTCGAGCCGATCGAGGTCCTGAGCCCCGCTCCCGCCGCGCAGCACGTGGCCAGCACGTTGGCCGCGGTTCCCGGGGTCCATGGCGCGTTCACCGTCACCGAACCGGCGTGGCAGCGCGCGGGGACAGCCGTCGTCGACGCGCTTCCCGTCGCGGACACCTCGACGGGTCCCGGCCGCGACACGATCACGGCCGTCCGCAACGCCGCCCATGCCGCCGCACCGGGCGTGCGGGTCGGTGGCACAGGCGCCGAGAACGCCGACTTCGTCTCGGCGATCTACGGGAGCTTCCCGTTGATGATCGCGCTGATCGCGGTGCTCACGTTCCTGCTGCTGGCGCGGGCGTTCCGCTCGCTGCTGCTGCCGCTCAAGGCCGTGATCCTCAATGTCATCAGCGTCGCGGCGGCGTGGGGCGTGATCACGCTGATCTGGCAGGAGGGCCACGGCTCGAACGCGCTGTGGGGGATCGCGGCGACTCATTCGGTCACCGCGTGGATCCCCTTGATGGTGTTCGCGTTCCTGTTCGGACTCTCGATGGACTACGAGGTGTTCATCCTCGCGCGGATGCGTGAGGAGTACGACTCCTCGGGCTCGACCGACACAGCGGTGGTCCGCGGGATCGGGCGCACGGGCAGGCTTGTCACCAGCGCTGCGCTGATCCTGTTCCTAGCGTTCGTCTCGATGGCCTCGGGCCCGGAGACCGACGTGAAGGTGTTCGCCACCGGCCTGGCCGCTGGGATCATGCTCGACGCCACCGTGATCCGAGCGCTGCTGGTGCCGGCGGTCGTTTCGCTGTTCGGGCGCTGGAACTGGTGGCTGCCCTCGGGGGCCGCCAGGTGGCTCAGGGTCGAGCCTTCGCCCTCGCCGGCCGAGGCCTAAGCCGAGGGATCGAGCAGCAGCTTCCCCGTCGTCTTCCGTGACTCGAGGTCTCGCTGCGCCTGGGCGGCCTCGCTCAGGGGGTAGGTACCGCCGACTACCGCCTTCAGCTCTTTGCGTGCCGCGCGCGCGAACAGATCGGCGAGCGCCTCGTCAGTCAGCTCCGGATGACCGAGGGCATGCATCAGCCAGAAGCCGATCACCGCGCGCGAGCGCCGCATCAGATGGCCAGTCGAGACCTCGTTCTGCTCGCCGCCGGCGATCCCGTAGGCGACGAGCCGCCCGAGCGGCGCGAGCGCCTGGAGCGATTGCTCGAATACCTCGCCGCCGGCCATCTCGAAGACGACGTCCACCGGTTTGCCGTTGTTCGCTTCGATCAGGCGCTCTGTCAGGTGGTCAGGCGATGCGTCGGTCGCCGCGTCGGCTCCGAGCTCCTGAGCGAGCTTCCGTTTCTCCTCGGTCGAGGCGGTGGCGATCACCCGGCCGGCCCCGAGCGGCTTGCCGAGCTGGACCGCGAGCGAGCCGACGCCGCCCGCGGCCGCGTGGACGACGACGCTGTCTCCGGGCTTTACGTGCGCGCATGTCTTGTACAGGTGCCAGGCGGTGAGCCCCTGGAGCAGCAGCGCCAGCGCCGTCTCGTCTTCGACGTCGTCCGGGATCGGGAAGGTCAGCGACTGAGGGGCGGTCGCGAACTGCGCGTAGCCGCCGGTGTCGATGAGGGCGACCACCCGCTCGCCGGTGTCGGTCCTGACCCCCGCCACCTCCGAGCCTGGAACCATCGGCACCTCGGCCGGCGCCAGGTATGAGTTCGTGCGTTTATGTGTATCGGCGAAGTTCAGCCCGGCCCGGCGGACCTCGATCAGAACCTCGTGTGCTTTGGGCTCAGGTGTCGGAAGCTCGACGAGCTGGAGGACGTCGGGCCCGCCGAACTCCTGGATCTGGATCGCGCGCACGCCGCTACCCTACCCGGCCTCATGAGTGTCACGGTCGTCGGCTCGATCGCGTTCGACGCGGTGATCACCCCATTCGGCACCCGCGAGCGGATGCTCGGGGGCTCGGCGGTGCACTTCGCTCTTGCCGCCTCGTACTTCGACACCGTGCACGTCGTTGGCCCGGTGGGCGACGACTTCGGTGACGCCGAGTACGAGGTGATGGTCGCGAGGGGGGTTGACGTCTCCGACATAGAGCGGGTGTCCGGCGGACGCACTTTCTTCTGGAGCGGCGAGTACGGATGGGACCTCAACGATCGCGTCACCCACGAAACCCAGCTGAACGTGTTCGCGGACTTCGAGCCGAAGCTGTCAGAGGCCTCGCGCACCGCGGATGTCGTGTTCCTCGCGAATATTCAGCCGGAGCTACAGCGCCAGGTCCGCGCCCAGTGCTCCGCGGCGCGGTTCGTCGCGCTCGACTCGATGAACCTGTGGATCGAGACCGAACGCGACTCGCTCGTCGCCGCGATCTCCGAGGTCGACTGCGTGCTCTTGAATGACGCCGAGCTGCGGGAGCTGGTGCGCGAGCCGAACCTGGTGCGCGCCGCACGTGCCGTGCGGGAATGGGGGCCGCGCGCGGTCGTGGCCAAGCAGGGCGAGTACGGCGCTGCGCTGTTCACCGACGACGGGTTCTTCGGACTGCCGGCGTACCCGCTCGAGACAGTCGTCGATCCCACGGGAGCGGGCGACTGCTTCGCGGGCGGATTCATGGGCTACGTCGCCGCCCACCCCGATGCGGAGATCGATCACGGGCTGCTGTGCCGGGCAATGGCCTACGGCACCGCGCTGGCCTCGTTCAACGTCGAGGAATTCGGGGTCGAGCGGGTTGCGCGGCTGACCGCCGACGAGGTGGCCGAGCGAGTCGGCGAGCTCCAGCGCTTCACCCACTTCGTGAAAGCGTGACGTTTTGCCCCGCCCACCATGGTCCTTCTGCGGACCGTGACAGCAGGCGCCGATAGGGGTAGGATCGAGTTGCTGTGACGTGGGGATTTCTGTGGCTGATGCTGGCGCTGAAGATTCCGATCGTGGCGCTGATCCTGATCGTCTGGTGGGCGGTCAAACAGGAGCCCGAGCAGTCGTCCTCGGATGAGGACGGCGGGATCCAGCGGCACCGCCCGCATCCGCGCAGGCCGTTCCCCCGCCATCCCCGCCGCGGCCCGCACGGCGACCCGGCGCCGCTACCTCCAGCTCGAGTCCGGACGGTCCGGGCGCGGGCGCGCACGTACGGGCACTGACATCATTTGCCCGCGATGAGCGGTGCTCCCACGTCGGTCCTCTCCGACGCGACGATCAGAGAGTTGGTGAATCAGGGCCGGATCCGCATCGATCCCTGGGATCCGGGTCTCGTGCAGCCCGCCAGCGTCGACCTGCGTCTGGGCGACTCGTTCCGCGTCTTTCACAACCACCGAGCGTCGGCGATCGACCTTCGCCGCCCTCCTGAGAATTTGACAGAGGAGGTGCGCGTCGGGCCGGAGGACTCGTTCGTGATCCACCCGGGGGAGTTCTGCCTCGGGCGGACGCTCGAGTGGGTGGAGCTGCCCGACGACATCGTGGCGCGGATCGAGGGCAAGTCGAGCCTTGGCCGGCTCGGCCTGATCGTCCACGCGACCGCGGGCTTCTGCGATCCCGGCTGGAAGGGCACGCTGACGCTGGAGCTCAACAACTTGACGCGGGTCCCGATCAAGCTCTATCCCGGGCTGTTGATCGCCCAGCTCTCGTTCATGACCCTCGACCAGCCGGCCGAGCGTCCGTACGGCAGCCCTGAATTGGGCAGCCACTATCAGGGGCAGACAGCGGCGACCGAGAGCCGTTACGAGGGCAGCGCTGAGCAGCGGATGAAGATGGGATAGGGTGCCGCCGTGCTCAGTGCGCTGATCGCCGCAGCAGAACCCTCCAAGGTTCCGTTCTTCCTCGCTGGAGCCATCTTCGCCGTCTGGGCCGTGGTCCTTGCAGGCTTGGGCCTCACCCGCCCCGAGTTCCCGTTCGGGGCACGCGGGCAGCGCGGCGTGATGGCCCTCAGCTTGATCCTCGCGGTGATCGCGATAGCGATGGCGATCGCCACGAGCAAGTAGGCGCTTTCGCCGGGCTCGCGCGGGTAATAGAGTGAGTACCGAGTTGACGCGTTCAAGCGTGCGGAGAGGAATTGCATGACCACTGAGACCCAGCACGAAGATGGCGCCGGCGTAGACACGTCGAACGGGTCGGTGACGATCACCGACAACCGCACCGGGAAGCAGTACGAGATTCCGATCGAGGACGGCACGATCAGGGCCACGGAGCTGCGCAAGATCAAGACCCACGAGGACGACTTCGGGTTGATGGCCTACGACCCGGCGTACATGGCGACGGCGTCTTGCCGCTCTGCGATCACGTTCATCGACGGGGAGAAGGGGATCCTCGAGTACCGGGGATATCCGATCGAGCAGCTGGCGGAGAAGTCCTCCTACCTGGAGGTCGCCTACCTGCTCGTGCACGGCGAGCTGCCCACGCAGAAGCAGCTCGACGACTGGACCTACCTGATCACCACCCATACGTTCGTGCACGAGAACGTCAAGGAGTTCATGCAGGGGTTCCGCTACGACGCCCATCCGATGGGGATGCTGCTGGCCTCCGTCGGGGCGCTCTCGACCTTCTACCCCGAGGCGAGCAAGATCAAGGACGAGGAGATCCGCTACATGCAGATCATCCGTCTGATCGCGAAGATGCCGACGCTCGCGGCGTTCTCCTATCGCCACAACCGTGGGATGCCGTATGTGTATCCCGACAACGACCTGAGCTACCCGGGCAACTTCCTCTCGATGATCTACAAGATCGCCGAGCTCAAGTACGAGCCCGACCCGCGGCTCGAACATGCCCTCGACGTGCTGTTCATCCTCCACGCCGACCACGAGCAGAACTGCTCGACGAGCGCCGTGCGCAGTGTCGGCTCATCGCAGGTCGATCCCTATTCCGCGGTTGCGGCCGGGATCGCGGCGCTGTACGGGCCGCTGCACGGTGGCGCCAACGAGGCCGTGCTGCGGATGCTGCACCGGATCGGCAAGCAGGAGAACATCCCCGACTTCATCAAGGGAGTGAAGGACGGCGATGAGAAGCTGATGGGCTTCGGCCACCGCGTCTACAAGAACTACGACCCGCGGGCGAAGATCATCAAGAAGGCGACCGACGAGGTGTTCGAGGTCACGGGCAAGAACCCGCTGCTCGACATCGCCACCGAGCTCGAGCGGATCGCGCTCGAGGACGAGTACTTCATCGAGCGCAAGCTCTACCCGAACGTCGACTTCTACTCGGGGATGATCTACGAGGCGCTGGGGATGCCGATGGAGATGTTCCCAGTGCTGTTTGCGATCGGGCGGACGAGCGGTTGGATCGCGCAGTGGCTCGAGATGATCGACGACCCCGAGCAGAAGATCGCGCGGCCGCGCCAGATCTACACCGGTTCGCACGACATCGATTACGTGCCGATGCACGAGCGCGCGCAGTAGCGGCCACGAGCTGGAAGCTCACAGTCCGCGCCGGACCGCGGGTGGAGCGGCTGCGCTTCGAGCAGCTCGATCAAGCCCTCGACGCAGCGGAGGAGCGGGGCAAGGAGCTAGTTGATGGGGCGGCGCCCCGGCCTGTCGATGTCAAGTTCAAGCGCTTTGATCCCGTCCAGCAAGTTGCCGCGCGGATCGAGCTCGCCGGGCCTCAACGGTGGCTGCCCTCGGTGCACGCCGGGGTCGACGTCCGCGGCGACGGCTCGCTCGAGGCGTATGTCGGTCGCGTCCGCCGCGAGGTCGTGAAGCAGCGGCAGGGCGAGACGGCCTACGGCGCGCTCAGGCGCGCCGTGAAAGCCGAGGATTAGCTGAGCACGAGCGTGGCGCCGTTGCGCCGCAGCCAGCGCGCCTGGTCCTTGTGATCTGGGCAGCGGCCCGCGAGCAGCGCCCAGAACTTAGGCGAGTGGTCCATCACCTCCAGGTGGCAGACCTCATGCCACACCACGTAGTCGAGGACCGACTCGGGCGCGAGCAACAGCCGCCAGTTAAAGCTCATCGCTCCGGAGCGCGAGCAGCTTGCCCAGCGGGTGCGCTGACCGCGAATTGTGAGCTGGGAGTATGAGTTTCCGGTCAGCGTGCACGCGCGGTCGAGGCGCGACGCGACTTCGAGGCGAGCAGCGCGGCGGTACCAGCGCTCGAGCGCTGCTCTCGCCTGCTGCCCGCAGGGCACAAGCAGCTCGCTGTCCTTGCGGTGCGCGCGCGTTCGCTGGGGCTCGTGCACGAGGCGCAACGACTCGCCCAGATAGGGCACCGTGCCATGGCGCGCGGCGACGGTGGCCCGGGCCCGGTCGAGCTCCTTGACGCGGCGCTCGATCCACGGTCGAAGCTCGGCGATCGCCGCGGCGGCCTCGCGCTCGGCGGCCCGCTTTGGAAGCACGACCTCGATCCCCCGCTCGCCATCCACGGTCACGCGGACCCGGCGCGCGCGCGGAGAACGGCGGACGGAATACTCGAGTCCTTGCACGACGCGAGAGGGTACGGTGGGCGCAAGACATGCCGCCGATTCCCCTGCTCGGGCAGCCGCTCACCGACGGCCGCGTGGCCCTGCGACTCGCGGCCGAGCGCGACATTCCCGAGATCTTGATCGCGCACCAGGACGACCGCGATCTGCATCTCAGGCTCGGCATGCCCCGTCCGCCGAGCGGCGCCGAGCTGGGCAGCCAAGCCGAGCGGGGGGAGGTCGAGCGTGAGGCCGGGACCGCTGTGCGGCTGACGATTCTTAAGCCTGGGGATGACACATGCCGCGGCCGGCTGGCGGTCCATCACCTCGAGTGGGAGCAGGCCCGCGCCGAGCTCGGCATCTGGGTCGCCCCGCAGCTGCGGGGCCGGGGGCTGGGGCGCGGCGCGCTTCGCCTCGCGGCGGGGTGGCTGTTCGGAGCTTGCGGACTGGAGCGGCTCTCGCTGGTCACCGAGCCGGACAACGAGCCGATGCTGCGCGCCGCTCGCGCGGCGGGCTTTCGCCCCGAGGGAACGCTTCGCTCCTTTGCGCGCGCGCCCTCGGGGCGCACGGACATGACGATCCTGTCGCTGCTTCCTGGAGATCTGAGGACATGACCCGCTACTGGCGCGTGAAGCTTCCGTCCGGCGTGCGCTCGCCGTTTGAGGTCTATGTCAACGGGGTGCCCCAGGAACTGGGTGCCGACTACCAGATCTCGGCCGGCGAGCTGTTGTTCGAGCGCGAGCTCGTGCGCCAGAAGCTGGGTGGCTGGGCCTGGTTTATCGGCTTTTGGGGAATCGGAACCTACAAGCGAAACGACGAGGTCGACATCCGCTATGAGCTCAACGGCGCGCCGATGGTCGCCCACGCGCTCGAGATCATCCCGCCGGACTGAGGCGAGCTATGCCGTCCGGACGATCTCGCGCTTGACCCAAGGGCGCAGAAGTCTGAGCGCCGAGAGGATTGCCCGGGTCGCGGGAGATTTGTTGAGCGTGTAGAAGTGGATCCCGGGGGCGCCGCGGGCAAGCAGCTCGGCGCATTGGAGGGTCGCGTAGGAGACGCCGAGCTGGAGTACGGCGTCGGGATCGCCGGCCCTGATCTCGAGTTGCCCGAGCAACGACTCGGGGATGCTCGCGCCGCACATGCCGGTGATCGTCTTGATCTGGGAGACGTCGGTGATCGGCATGATCCCCGGGATGATCGGGGCCTCGATCCCAGCCGCTCGCGCCTCCTCGACGAACCGGAAGTACAGCTCGTTGTCGAAGAACAGCTGGGTGATGAGAAACGAGGCTCCGTGCTTGATCTTGTCCGCCAGGAAGTGCAGGTCGTGCGCGAGGTCGGGCGCCTCGGGGTGAACCTCGGGGAAGCACGCCGCGCCGACGGCCAAGGGGTAATTGCCGGAGATCAGCTGGGCGAGCTCGGTGGAGTAGTGAAGCCCTCCGGGGTGGGGCTTCCACTCCGTCTCACCGCGGGGCGGGTCGCCGCGTAGCGCCAGCACGTTCTCGATCCCGGCGGCCGCGATCCCGTCGAGGATCGTCCGGAGCTCCTCGCGCGTCGTGCCCACGCAGCTGAGGTGCGCCATCGCCTCGATTCCGAGCTCCTGCTTGAGCCACTTGGTGACCTCGAGCGTGCGGTCGCGCGTCGAGCCGCCCGCCCCGTAGGTCACCGACGCGAAGTCCGGCTCCAGCGGCCGCAGCGCCTCCAGCGCGGCGCGAAGATTCAGCTCGCCCTGCTCGGTCTTCGGGGGAAAGAACTCAAACGAGAAGACCGGCTCCCGCGCCGAGGCAATGATCTCGTCGATCCGCACGGTGGGGAATGTATCAACCTTGACACGATTGTGTCAAGGTTGTCAGCGCACCGCCCAGCGCTCGCCGTCGACTGACCCGACCCGTCCCTCGAGCTCCAGGTGCCGGAGGTAACAGAGGGTCTGCGCCAGCAGCCAGCCCGCGTTGTACTCGGTCAGCGGCTCGCCGTACACCTCCGGGCTGATCTCGACCGCGCTGCGCGGTTCGGTGCTAAGCGCGGTGACCACGGCCTCTAATCGCTCGTGCACAAGCCGGCGGTTGCCTTCGACGTGCCGGCCAACGTCGAGAAAAGGCCGGCCGTGGCCCGCCAGCGCGAGACGCGCGTCGAGTTCGTCGACCGCACCGAGCGAGCGCAGAAATTCCCCCACAGGATCGGGCGTCCAGCCGTAGTCGTAGTACAGAGAGATCCGCCCGAGCAGGTGATCGCCCGAGATCAGCAGCCGGCGCTCAGGCTGGAACAGACAAATATGCGAGGGAGCATGACCGGGCGTCTCGATCACGCTCCACGCCCCGAGGTCTGTCTCGATCGACACTCCGGGGACGAGCGCTCGGTCTGGCTCGATCACGCCCGCCACGCCCGCGGGCAGGCCCCGGAGGCGCTCGGCGTAGCGTCGCAGCTCCGCCTCGGGTACGCCGCTCTGACGCCCGACCTCGAGACGGCGCGCCAGCGCTCCCTCGGGGTCTTCGATCGCGCGCACGCCGTGCTCGTGCGCCGGATGCATCAGGAACTCGCACCCCGCGCGCTCGCGGATCGGCGCCGCCTGACCCCAGTGGTCGGAGTGGGCATGGGTCGCCGCCAGCAGGCGAACGTGCTCGAGTCGAAGGTTGACCTGGTCGAGGGCGAGCTCGAGCTGGGCCAGCGAGCCCGGCTCGTGCATGCCGGTGTCGACCAGCACGATCCCGGAGCCCGCGGCAATTGCCCATGCATTGCAGTGAGGAACCCCTGGCCAGGGCAGCGGAAGCCGAAGTCGCCAGAGCCCGGGAAGCACGCGTTCGCCACGCCCGAGTTCGCGCCGTTTGGTCATCGGCCCGCACGATATTGAGGCCGCGTAGACTGCCGCCTCGTCGATGGCATCCACCTCCGACATCGCGCGGCGCTACTTCACGGCGCTGGGCAATCATGACCTTGACGCGGCCGTCGACTGCTGGGCCCCTGGGGGGTCGACCGGCTCGTCGGCCAGCAGGAGCTCGTTGCACCCGATGGCGTCCGCCGGTACTTCGGCGAGCTGTTCGAGGCCTTTCCTGACTTCGGCTTCGAGATCCTGGAGCTGACTACTTATAGGAACCGCACCGCGGTGCGCTGGCGGGCGCGCGCGACCTTCGCCGGCCCCGGCTCCTTCCAGGGATTCGCGCCCAACGGCGCGCGGATCGACATTGAGGGCTGCGACGTGGTCACGGTTGCGAACGACAAGATCCAGCACAACGACGCCTACGTCGACTTGCAGACTTTCGCCCGCCAGCTTGGCTTCCTGCCCCCGGCGGGCTCGCGCGCCGAGGCTCGCCTCACGAAGCTCGCGAACCTGCGAACCAGGTTGCGCTCAAGAATCCACGGCGTCCGGCCCGAGCGGGTCGCCGACGGCGTCTGGGTCGTCCGCGGCGGTTTTCCCACCAAGAACTTCAACGTGTATCTGATCGAGGACGGGGAGGGGGTGACCGCATTCGACGCGGGGATCTCCGACATGACGGAGGCGTTGCGGGCAGCGGGGGCGCGGATGGGCGGGATCCGGCGGGTCGTCCTCGGGCACGCCGACTGCGATCACCGCGGCGCGGCCCCGGGCCTCGGCGTACCGGTGTACTGCCATGCCGCCGACCGCGCGGCGGCCGAATCGAACGAGCCTTTCCGCGACTACTGGGACTTCTCAGCGCTCGCGGCGTTCGCCCGGCCGATCTACCCGAAGCTCCTCACGTCCTGGGACGGAGGGGCGGTCGAGATCGCCGGCACGCTCGATGAGGGTGAGGAGGTGGCGGGCTTCCGGGTCGTGCACCTGCCCGGCCACGCTCCGGGACTGATCGGTCTGTTCCGCGAGCGCGATCGTCTGGCGCTCGTATCTGACTGCTTCTACACGCTCGATCCCCAGACGGGGATCAGGAACGCCGCCCACGTTCCGCACCGCGCCTTCAACGTCGATACGGAGCAGGCGCGCGCATCGATCCGGAAGCTCGCCGAGCTTTCGCCGTCGGCTGCGTGGCCGGGCCACGCGGACCCGGTCACGGGCGATGTGGTGACGCAGCTCCAGCAGGCGGCGTCGGCCCCCGCGTAGTGGGGCGTCGTCAGCGCAAGCAGGATCGGCTCTCGGCTCCGGTTAGAGAATTTCGCGACGCGGAGGGCAGTACGCTCGTCCTGCGCGGCGCGCTGAGCGTGGGAACGCGCCGAGAATACGCCGCCGTTCTTCACGGCGGCCTGAATCGCGATGACGCCGCGCAGCGGGCAATGGAGCTGTTGTTCGAGCGGCTGGCGGTGTCGTGGACGGTCGCCGGCCTCGCGCTCACGCGCCAGCGCGAGCTGCTGGGCCGCTACCGCATGGCCTCCAGCGCGGAGCGAAGCTTCATCCGCTCGGCGCTGCGCGAGCACGCGGCCGAGCACTTCCCTGAGCTGGAGGTCCCGTAATCGATCCCGACGACGAGCCGGTCGTCGAGGACGGGGGTCTCGTGGAGTAGCTTCCTCCCTGCCCATGCGCCGCACGAAGATCGTCGCCACGATT
This sequence comes from uncultured Solirubrobacterales bacterium, assembly GCA_963849295.1. Lineage (GTDB taxonomy): Bacteria > Actinomycetota > Thermoleophilia > Solirubrobacterales > Solirubrobacteraceae > Palsa-465. The sequence goes on along the minus strand of CAWKGU010000008.1, from coordinate 54,364 downwards.
GGCCCAGCTTGCCGGGAACCCGAGACACTCGCGCGGATGGTGCAGGCGGGGCTCGACGTCGCCCGGCTGAATTTCTCGCACGGCAACCGCGAAATTCATGCCGAGAACGCCGAGCGGATCCGCGCCGCGGCGTCGATCGCAGGGCGTCAGGTGGCGATCCTCCAAGATCTACCGGGCCCGAAGATGCGAATCGGCGCCCTGGAGAACGGGATCGCAGAGCTCAAGCCGGGCGACAAGCTCGTGCTCGTGTGCGGCTCAGAGGAGGTGGGCAACGAGCACCACATGTTCGTCAGCTGGGCGGGGCTGGCGAGCGCGCTCGAGGAGCAGGACATCGTGTACCTCGCCGACGGCGCGATCCGCCTGCGCGTGAAAAACGTCCGCGAGGACGCGAATGAAATCGAGACGACGGTCGAAATCGGCGGCTCGGTGGCCTCGCGCCAGGGTCTGAACATCCCTGGATCGACCCGGGGGTTGCCGGCAGTGCCTGAGGAAGACCTCGACATGCTCAGCTTCGGCGAGTCGATCGGGGTCGACCTCGTCGCGCTCTCGTTCGTGCGGACGGCCGAAGACGTGACGAGCGTGCGCAAGCACACTCGGCTCCCGCTGATCGCAAAGATCGAGAAGCCCGAGGCGGTCGACGCCGCGGAGGAGATCATCCGCTCGGCCGACTGCGTGATGGTCGCCCGCGGCGATCTCGGGATCGAGCTTCCGATCGAGGACGTGCCGCTCGTGCAGAAGCAGTTGCTGCGCACCGCCGGTCGCCTTGCCCGACCGTCGATCACCGCCACACAGATGCTCGACTCGATGGTTTCCTCGTCACGGCCCACCCGCGCCGAGGTCGCGGACGTCGCAAACGCGATCATCGACGGCACCGACGCGGTGATGCTCTCCCAGGAGACCGCCGTAGGCGCATATCCGGTCCAATCGGTCGAGATGATGGCCTCGATCGCCGAGCGCACCGAGTCCGGGCTTCCCTACCACACATGGAACGAGGAGCGGGTCAGGCGAGACGCTCGCGATCCCGCCTACACCGTCGCCTACAGCGCGTGCGCCGCCGCGCGCGATTTGCACCTGGCGGCGCTCGTCGTGCCGACGCTGTCCGGACGCTCCGCACGGCTTCTCTCTGCGCATCGCCCGCAGGTGCCGATCTACGCGCTCTCGCCTGGAAAGGAGACGGTGCGCCGCTGCAGTCTGATGTGGGGGGTGCAGGCCGCGTCGATGCGTCGCCATGAGATCACCGAGGCACTGATCGCCGATGCCGCCCGGCGCGTGGTCGAGCTCGGCTGGGTCAAGGCTGGCGCCCGCGTGGGGATCACCGCCGGGCTCCCAAGCGGGCGACCGGGGACGACTTCCCTGGTGCAGATCCAGCGGGTGTAGGGTTGCTGCGGGGCCGGAGCGCAGGCGACGGCAAAGGAGAGAGAGAAAGATGGCCGGAGAGCAGAACGTAGAGACGGCAAAGCAGGGCTACGCCGCCTTTTCCGCGGGTGACGCGGCGGGGGCGATGGAGAACATCTCGGACGACATCGAGTGGATCGTGCCGGGCAACAGCGCGATCAGCGGCACGCACCGAGGCAAGCAGGAGGTTGGCGAGCTCTGGGGCAAGCTCGCGGAGAAGGGCTTCTCGGTCGACCCGCAGTTCTGGTTCTCGGATAACGAGCGCGTCGTCGCGCTGGTGCACCAGCGGGTCGCCGGCGAGGAGGCGGACGCCGCCGACGTCCTCAGCTACCGGGACGGCAAGCTCGTGAAGTTCCAGTCCGCCGGCGACACCGCGCTGCTTGAGCGGATCTTCGGTTCGAAGTAGCCGTTAGGCGTCAGGCGGCGACCCGCGCGTAGAACTGGGCCTCCTGTCGGCCCAGTTCAGTCGCCGGCGAATCGCCGTAGAACCATTCCCGCGCGATCCGGTGGAAGTTGCCGCGCGCGTAGAGCTGCGCGATCACCGCCAGCGTCAGCACCTCCATTCGCCGTCCGAAGAGGTGGTCCGGCGGCGCGGACTCGTGGCGGAGCTGGCCGAAGTACTCAGAGCGCGGATCGCTCATGTCGATCAGCACCTGGGTCGCGTAGAGCGGCGTCAGCTCGACCTCTTGATCGAGGGTGTACCAAGAGGTCGCGGCGCGGAAGTGATCGAGCACCTTGTCGGGATCGAAGCGCTCGGGCTGCGGGAAAAAGCCCGTTTCGGTACCGATCCGCATGATCGTCTCCTTGTCGCCCTCGACCACCGCCCGAGCGACCTGGATCTCGAGCTCGACGGTTCCTGGCGGCATCCGCTTGAACAGGCCGAAGTCAACGAACGCCACGCGGCCGTCATCGAGCAGCATCGAGTTCCCGGGATGTGGATCGCCTGAGAACTGGTGGTGCCGGTAGAGACAGCCGAAGTAGAAGCGGAACAGGATCTCGCCGATGCGGTCGCGCTCCTCCTGCGGGTAGGACTTGAGCTCCTCAAAGCCCGTTCCGTGGACGTAATCGCTGACCAGCACACGTTCGCGGCAAAGCGAGGTGACCACCTGGGGAACGACGATGAACGGGTGGCCACGGAAGATCCGCGCCAGCGTCCGCTGGTTCTGGGCCTCGAGCTCGTAGTCGAGCTCCTCCTCGATCCGGTCGCGAATCTCTTCGCCGATCGCCTTGGGATCCATGCCGGGCGCGATCCGCTTGGCCAGCCGCAGGATCAGACCAAGGTTCTGCATGTCCGCGCGGACCGCGGCGGCGACTCCGGGGTACTGCACCTTGACCGCGACCTGGCGGTCATCGTGAAGCCGTGCGCGATAGACCTGCCCGATCGAGGCCGCCGCGATCGGCTCCTCCTCAAACTCCGCGAACACCTCGTCGATCGGATCGTCGAGCTCCTCCTCGATCACCTTGCGCATGTCCTTGAACGTGACCGTCGGCGCCGCGTCCCGGAGTTCCCCGAGCTTGCGCTGAAACTCCTCCCGGTACTCCTCCGGGACGAGGCCAACGTCGAGGAACGACATGACCTGTCCGACCTTCATCGCGGCGCCCTTCATCGTCCCCAGCGCGGCGACGATCTGCTCGGCTGCCTCGATATGGCGGCGTTCGAGGGCGGCCTCGCGACCTTCCTTGGTGCGGGCCACGTTGGCCGCGTGGGTGCCCGCCTGGCGGATCGCCTGTCCAGCTGCAAGGCCCCCGATCTTGGCGGTGCGCCCCACGCGTGAGGTGGGGATTTTGTCCTTCGCCACTGCTGCGGAGGATTCTAGGTGCCAGTCCCTGGCACGTGGTCGCGGGGGCGAGAGGAGGCCGCCCTATCCCGCCCGCTCCACCTGCGAGCCGGGCACGATGTCGTCGGAGCCGTCCTCCCACCGGACCCACGCCTTGTGGCCGCCGTCGTAGTCGTCGCCGAGGAGGATCAGCGTCGCGGGCTGGCCCAGGGCCGTGCACGGCTCGGATCCCTCCGGGTCCAGCCCGCGCCAGATTCGCACGAACTGGTTCTGCTCGAGTTCCTGCCCGACGGTCGTGGACTCGGTGTGGCCCGGGTGGATCCGCGTTTCGGGCGGCAGCTCCAGGAGCGTGTCCATGATCGAGGACTTGAGATCGGCGTAGGTCGTGTGTCCCGGCGCCCTGACGCCGCCGACAGAGCCCTTGAACAGCGTGTCGCCGGTGAACACGTCGGTTCCGTTCACGAGCAGCGAGATCATCCCAGCGGTATGCCCCGGGGTGTGGAGCGGCTCGATCTCCAGTGCCCCGCAGTAGATCGTCTCGCCCGGAGCCATCGTCCCGGTGGCACCGGGGACCTGGTCACGCTCGCGTTCGTGGATCAGCACAGGCGTGCCGGGGTGGCGTTCCAGCACGCGCTCGAGCTCCGCGACGTGGTCGTGGTGATGGTGGGTCAGCAGCACGTGTGTGAGCTGGAAGCGCATGCGGTCGAGCACGCCCAGGAGCGGCTCGACCGGCCCACCCGCATCGATCATCGCCGCCTGCGAGCCCAGTTCGTCCGCGACGAGGTACGTGTTCGAGAGCCAGCCATCGTTCATCGACCGTTCAACGATCACGGCCCGGAGCGTATCCTCTCGCCGGGCTATGTCCCTGATCCACACGTGCTACCGGATCAGTGAGGTCGACCGCTCGGTCGACTTCTATAGGGCGCTTGGGTTCGAGGAGAAGGGGAGGCTTTCGATCCGAGATGAGGCGATCAACGTGTTCATGGGCCTCCCAGAGGACGGGGACGAGCCGCGGCTCGAGCTGACCTACAACATCGGTCGCACCGAGCCATACGACCTCGGTACGGGCTATGGGCACATCGCGATCACCACTCCGGACATCGATGCCACGCTGGAGCGCCTGGCGGAGCAGGGCATCGATCCAGAGCGCCCGCCTTACACCGTCAGCGAGGGCGGATCGCGGCTGTGCTTCGTCCGCGATCCGGACGGGTATCGAATTGAGTTGATCGAGCGAAACCGGTGACCTCGACGAACAAGATCGCCTACCTGCTGGAGCGCCTTGCCCAGGGCGTCGCGGCGCACGACCGTGAGAACCCTGACCACCACAGCTGGGGGATCGGGATGTCCTCCTTCGACATCGAGCGCCTCGGGCTCGAGGAGGGCGAGGAGATCCTGCCTGGAATCGTGCTTCAGGCGGATGCTGGCGTCACCGGCCAGTTCCGGGTCCTGTGCGACGGTGAGCACGACTCCGAGCTCGAAGAGACAGAGGAGGAGCAGATCGTGGACGCGGTCGGCGAGCCGCTGCACATCGCGCCGCCTCCGCGGATCGAGCCGCCGCTCTAGGCGACGGGCGCAGCTACTCCCGCGCGCCGCGCGATCTGCGTGCTGAGGGACGCGATCGTCGGGCACTCGAGGCCGTGCCGGCGGGCGGCCCGCAGGACCGCGCCGGCGATCGCGTCGAGCTCCGGCTCGCGGCCGGCGGCGATATCTCGCTGCATCGAGGAGCCAAGCTCGGGGTGAGCTTCGTCGAGCTCCGCGAGGCGGGCACCAGCGTCGATCTGCGCTCCGTCGGCGTTGGCGACGGCGGCAGCCTCCTCGATGCACGCGATCAGCGCGGTGCGCCACCCTGAATCTGAGCGAATGAAGCCGATCGGTCGGTCGGCGGCGCTGGTCGTGCAGGCCAGCGCGTTCAGTCGAACCAGCTTCGACCACAGGATCTGTGCCTCGCTTGAGCCAATCTCGGCCGGCACATCGGCCTGCTGGAGTGCGCCCACAACCGCCTCCAGCTGGGGCCGCAGGTCGCCGTCGTCGGCCGCCAGGTCGACCCGCAAGAACGGGCTCGTCTGCACGATCTTCGCCGGCTGTGGCCTATCTGACTCGATCCGGATCGTCCCTGCCGCGACGCGTCCTGATCCGAACCTTGCTCGAAGGACCGCCATGTGGTCGAGCCCGTTGAGCAGCGGAACGACGAGTTCAGGTTCGCCCCGTACTCGGTCGAGCCCTTTTTGCAGGCTTGTTGCCTTGGTCACGACGAACAAGACCTCGACGTCCTCGTCGAGCTTGGCCACGGCGCGCGGATGGGCGGCGAAGTCCCCAAGCCGGACACTGCGGACCTCGATTCCCTCGCGGTCGATGACCGCAGCGGTCGATTCACGGGCGACCACAACGACGTCCCGGTTCGCGCGGGCGAGCGCGGCGGCGAGGAACCCGCCGACGCCGCCTGGACCGAGGATTGCAAGCGCCACGGCGCAAGTATGCTCACCAGCGCATGGCTCGGCCCGCGACGATCACGATCGGTGGCGACCTGCAGGTTCGACGACTCGGCTTCGGTGCGATGCGGATCACCGGGCCGGGGATCTGGGGTCCGCCCGCCGATCCCGACAGCGCAATGCGTCTGCTGCGGCGCGTCGTCGATGCCGATGTGAACCTGATCGACACCGCCGACTCTTACGGACCTGAGGTCTCGGAGAATCTGATCGCCGAGGCGCTGCACCCCTATCCCGAGGATCTGGTGATCGCCACCAAGGGAGGGCTCACTCGGTCGGGGCCGAATCGGTGGGAGCGGGACTGCCGGCCAGAGCGATTGAAACGTTGCTGCGAGGACTCGCTCCGGCGGCTGAAGCTGGAGCGCATCGACGTCTACCAGCTGCACGCTGTCGACCCCAAGGTGCCGGTGGAGGATTCGATCGGGGCGCTCGCGGAGCTGCGCGACGTGGGCAAGATCCGCCATGCCGCGATCTGCAACGCCGACGTCGAGCAGCTACAGCGGGCTCGCAGCATCGTCGAGATCGTCTCGGTCCAGAACCGCTACAACCTCGTCGACCGCGCCTCCGAAGACGTGCTTGACGTTTGCGAGCGCGACGGTCTCGCGTTTCTGCCCTGGTTCCCCCTCGCGACCGGGGACCTCGCGGAGCGGGGCGGTCCGCTCGATGAGCTCGCGCATGGGCACAGGGTCACGCCAGCCCAGGTGGCGCTCGCGTGGCTTCTCCAGCACTCCCCGGTGACGGTGCCGATCCCGGGGACAAGCTCGATCGAGCACTTCGAGGAGAACCTGGCGGCCGAGGAGATAGAGCTGAGCGACTCGAGCCTGGAGGCGCTCGACGAGCTCTAAGCCGCTGGCGCGGGGTCGATCAGCACTCCAGGGTTGAGTATCCCGTCGGGGTCGAGCGCCGACTTCGCCCCGCGCAGCGCCTCGGCGAACGGGTCCGGGCGCTGGCGGTCGTACCACGGGCGGTGATCGCGTCCCACCGCGTGGTGATGGGTGATCGTGCCGCCGGCGGCGAGCACCGCCTCGGAGGCGGCGAGCTTGATCTCGGCCCACTGCGCCAGCTCATCGCCGCGGCGCGCGGGCGCGAGGATCGTGTAGTAGGGAGCCGGACCGTCGGGATAGACGTGCGTGAAGCGGCACGTCACCGACCCAGCCCCGCATACCTCCTGAACGGCGGCACGCGTTTGCTGAAGGACACGAGCATGGAACTCCGCGAAGCGCTCCCAGGTGATTGCCGTCTCGAACGTCTCGGAGAGCACCCCGATCGCGACGAACGTGTCGCGGAGGTAGGGCGCGCGCAAGAAGGCCTCCCGCCAGCTACCCACCGCGCCGCCTTCCCGCTCCTGGCGTCCGCGTCGCTCCCAGCTTCCACCGTGGTCAGAGCAGAGCTCGAGCGCCAGTGACATCCACGGCTCGACGTCGTGCTCGGGAGATTCGAAACCGAGCACCAGCAGCGCCGATGACCCATCCCCGGCACCAGTGACCTCAGCCTCGACGGCGTCGATCAGTCGGCAGTTGGTTGGATACAGACCTGATTGGGAGAGTGCCCTCGCGGCGTCGGCTCCCGCTGCGAAATCCGCGAAGCGAACCCCAGCCGATGCGCGGTGGGTGGGCCTCGGACGGACCCTCACCCACGCCTCGGTGATGATCCCGAGCGTTCCCTCGGATCCGATCAGCATCCGGTCGGGTGAGACGCCCGCGCCTGAGCCCGGAAGCCTGCGCGATTCCCACTCGCCCGCAGGGGTCAGTGCTCGTATCGATTCGACGAGGTCGTCGATGTGCGTGTACAGCGTTGCGAAATGGCCACCCGCGCGGGTGGCGATCCAGCCCCCCAGCGTCGAGAACTGGAACGACTGGGGAAAGTGGCGGAGGGTGAGGCCGTGCTCGGCGAGCTGCTGCTCGAGAGAGGGGCCGAGCGCCCCCGCCTGAATCCGCGCCGCGCGTGAGAGCGGATCGATTTCAAGCACTCGGTCGAGCGCTTTCAGATCGATCGTGACGACGCCCGCGTAGTCCTCTCCCACCTGGGGTTCGACCCCTCCGACCACGCTCGTGCCGCCGCCGAACGGGATCACTGCTGCGCCGGCAGAACCGGCCCAATCCAGTAGCGCCAAGATCTCCATCTCGTCGTGCGGGTGTGCGACCACGTCGGGTGGATGGGTGAACTGACCGCGGAAGGCGCGAACGATGTCGCTGTACGAGCGTCCGTAGCTATGGAGGGCGCGGTCGTAATCATCGGAGCTGCAGATCGCCGCAAGCGACTGCGGCGGCGTTAGACGCGGCGGCTGCGAGCGCCGGCAACGGCGCCGGCTCCTCCGGCTCCGCCAAACCGAAGCCGAGCCGGTCGGTCAGGAACGCCGCGGCGTCTCGTTGCTCCTGAAGCGAGGGCTGTTCGTCCTCATATCCCCAGCCCCAGTGCTTTAGCCGCCTCGGCACGACGCGCCAGCCTATCCCTCCAGTCTGCCTAGGTACCGTGTAGACCGTGTCGACTGCGCCGGGTCTGCTTGCGCGTGGCCCCTGGGATCCTGCTCAGGTCGAGGTCTCCTGGCGCAGCGATCCGTTCGAGCCTCCGCAGAGCGCGATCGAGGCCGCTGACCTGGCGTTGGACGCGTTACGGGACAGAGGCTCGCCGAGTCACGATGGCTTTGCCGCGCGACTCGCTGACTTCAGCGCCGGGGAGGATCGGCTGTTGCTTGAGTTGCAGCCGGCGCGCTGGGCGCTGCGGCTGATTCCCCATGATGCTGCGTGGAGCATGTCCGCTCTGTGCGTCGTTCGGGCGGCGGATGGGCGCTGGCTGGCCGGTAGGCGCGCCGACTGGCTGGCCTCGTGGGCCGGCCGGTGGGCGCTTGGAGCGGGCGGCTCGGTCGAGGTGGACGAGAACCCGACCGAGACGATGGGCCGGGAGCTGCTCGAGGAGTGGTCGGCGCAACCAGAGCGGTTGACGGTTGAGGCGCTGGTACTGCTGCCGAGCGGCGTGGTGCTACTGGTCGGTCAGGCATGGCTACGGGACGGCGCGACGGTGACGCCGGATCACGAGCATGACGAGTACGCCTGGTGGCCGGCCGACGTGGAGCACTGGCCGCTCGAGGCGGACGAGCCACTGCGTCGGATGGGGACGCTGCTGTCTCGGTGACCCACATCACCTTTCGCCGCCTCGAGCTGGCGTCGTTCACCCATTCGACCGTTTATCTCGCGCTGCTGGTGTGCGCGTTCGCGATCGGAAATCCGGAACCGGAGACGTTCATCCTCGGTCTTACGCACGGGCTGATGTGGATTGGGATGTCGATCGTCTGCATCCTCGCGGCGCGAACGCACGTAATCCCCTTCTGGCTCGCGGTCACAGTCGTCGTGCTCGGGGGTTTGGGCCCGTTTGCAGGAAGCATTGGGTTTGTGCGGGCCGAGCGCGTTAGAGTCCAGCGTGAATGGCAGTAGCCGAGGTTCAGACCGTCGATATCGTCACACCGACCGGCGGCGAGTCGGTCACCGAGGGCACGATTCTCGAATGGTCGGTGAAGGTTGGGGACGCCGTTAAGGAGGGCGACACGGTCGTCGAGATCTCCACCGACAAGGTCGACATGGAGCTGCCCTCCCCGGCCTCTGGAACGGTCACCGAGATCCTCGCGCAGGACGGTGACACCGTCACCGTCGGTCAGGTGATCGGGCGGATCACGGTCTCTGGAAACGGCGGTGCCCCAGCGACGCCCGTCTCGGCAGAGTCTCCGCCTACCACCTCCGAGGAGGCCGTCGCGGGCGCCACCACCGAGGCCGAGGGTGCCGCCGCGGCGCAGGCAACGACCGGCGAGACGATCGACATCGTCACCCCCACAGGTGGCGAGTCGGTCACGGAGGGAACGATCCTGGAGTGGTCGGTCAAGGTTGGTGACGCAGTCAAGGACGGCGACACCGTCGTCGAGATCTCGACGGACAAGGTCGACATGGAGCTGCCAGCGCCCGCGTCCGGAACGATCACCGAGATCCTCGTCGAAGAGGGGGCAACGGTCACGGTCGGCCAGGTGATCGCGAGGATGACGGCTGGTGCTGCGGATGCACCGACCCCGGCCCCTACGGACGCACCGGGAAGCGCAACCGCCCGCTTGACAGTGGTACATCACTCGGAGGGGTTGAAAGTGGTAAATCAGTCGGAGGGGTTGAAAGCGGTAAATCCGTCGGAGGGGTTGAGGCTCCGGCCGACGGCGCCAACGCCTCACCCGTTGCCAAGCGCGTCGCGGCCGAGGAAGGCGTCGATCTGAGCGGCATCGAGGGCAGCGCTCGCGGTGGTCGCATCACGAAGGCAGACGTACTCGCCGCCGCAGAGAACGGCGCGAGCGCCACAACACAGGCCGCCCCTCCTGGGGCGGCCCCTAAATCAGAGCCTTTACGCGGAGGGGCGGCGGCGCTTGCCAGGTACATGGAACAGAGCCGCTCGATCCCGACGGCCACCTCGTTCCGGACGGTCCCGGTCACCGTGCTCGATGCCCGGCGCAACCAGCTGAAGAACGCCGGGCAGCGGGTTTCCTTCACGCACTTGATCGCGTATGCGATCGCCCTCGTCGGAACCGGAGAGATGCCGGTGATGGCTCACCACTTCGAGGAGATCGACGGCAAGCCGAACCGCCTCGACGACGGCGCGGTGAACCTCGGCCTCGCGGTCGACGTCGAGAAGAAGGACGGCTCGCGGACCCTGATGGTGCCTGTCATCGGCGATGCCGGGCGTCTGAGCTTCAACGAGTTTCTGGAGGCGTACAACGCGCTGGTTGAGAAGGCGCGTACGAACACGTTGACTGCCGACGACTTGACCGGCGCCAACATCAGCCTCACCAACCCCGGCGGCCTCGGCACCGTCGCCAGCGTGCCCCGCTTGATGACCGGGCAGGGGACGATCATCGCCACGGGGTCGATCGCCTACCCAGTGGGGCTCGGCAACGTCGGAGCGATGATCGGCGCCGAGAAGGTCATGACGATGACCTCGACCTACGACCACCGGATCATCCAGGGCGCTGAGTCGGGGCGCTTTCTCCAGCGGATCGAGGCCTATCTCCAGGGCGAGGAGGGCTTCTACGAGCGCGTCTTTGCCGATCTGGGTGTCGAGCTGCCTGAACTCCCGCCTCCGCCTGCACCCGCAGCCGCCGCCGCTGCTGCCGCGGCTGCGCCCGAGGCGGCGGTGCAGCCGACGGCCGCCCCCGCCGACGAGGAGATGCTGCAGGCCGTGCAGGCCGCCGTCTCGTTGTTGAAGGCGCACCGCACGCACGGCCACCTCGCGGCGCGGCTCGACCCGCTCGGCCGCGAGCCCGAGGGCGATCCCGCGCTCGATCCGGAGCCGCTCGGGCTCACCCCCGAGCTGATGGGCAAGATCCCCGCCCGGATCCTGCGGATGTACGTTCCCGGCGCGACCCTGGCCGACGCGCTGCCACACCTGCGCGAGACCTACTGCGGTCCGATCGCGTACGAGATCGAGCACATCGCCTCACACCGGCAGCGGCTGTGGTTGCGCGAGTCGATCGAATCCGGGGAGTTCCGCAAGCCGCTGACCGTCGAGGAGCAGAAGTCGCTGCTGAAGCGGCTCACCGAGGTGGACGCATTGGAGCGCTTCATGCACAAGGCCTACCTGGGCCAGAAACAGTTCTCGGTCGAGGGACTCGACATGACCGTACCGATGCTCGACGAGCTGATCCAGCTTTCGGCAACCCGGGGCGCGCGGGAAGTGGTGATTGGCACCGCGCACCGAGGGCGGCTCAACATCCTCGCCCACAACCTGGGGCGGCCGTACGACACGATCTTCGCCGAGTTCGAGGGCACCTCGACGCTTGAGCCGATCACGACGATCCCCCAGGGCGGCACAGGCGACGTCAAGTACCACCACGGCGCCCAGGGCTCCTACCAGCTCGCCAGCGGCGAGTCGATCATCGTGCGACTCGAGTCGAACCCGTCGCACCTCGAGTTCGTGGCACCCGTCGCCTCGGGGGCGACGCGAGCCGCGCAGACGACTCGCCAGGGACCACATGCGCACCAGGACACGAATGCCGCAATCCCGGTCATTCTCCACGGCGATGCCGCCTTCCCGGGGCAGGGGGTCGTCGCCGAGACGCTCAATCTTCAGGCACTTGACGGCTACACCGTCGGCGGCACGATCCACCTCATCCAGAACAACCAGGTCGGCTTCACCACCGATCCTGATGACGCCCGCTCGACCACGTGGGCATCGGATCTTGCGAAGGGCTATGACGTGCCGATCATCCACGTCAACGCCGATGACGTCGCCGCGTGCATCGCCGCCGTGCGGCTTGCGTTCGCGTTCCGCCAGGAGTTCGGGCACGACGTCCTGATCGACCTGATTGGCTATCGGCGCTTCGGGCACAACGAGGCGGACGAGCCGGCCTACACGCAGCCCGAGATGTACCAGGCGATCAAGAAGCACGAGCCCGCGCGCGAGCGGTTCGCCCGGCAGCTGATCGAGAAGGAGGTCGTCTCCGAGGCCGAGTCGACCGAGATGACCGATCAGGTGTGGGCGATGCTGACCGAGGAGCATCAGAAGCTGAAGTCGAGGGTCGCCGCGGCCAAGCAGGTGGAGCACGCCACCGGCGAGTACCAGCTCGACCGCACTCCCTCCCCGGAGGTCAAGACCGCGGTGTCGGTCGATCGTCTGAGGGTGCTCAACGAGGAGCTCCTGTCAGTGCCCGACGGCTTCACCGTCCATCCGAAGCTCGTCAAGCAGCTCGAGCAACGGCGCACGGCGCTCGATCGCGGCGAGGGAATCATGTGGGCGCACGCGGAGGCGCTTGCATTCGCCTCGCTGCTGACCGAAGGGATCCCCATCCGGCTGACTGGGCAGGACTCCGAGCGAGGCACGTTCAGCCAGCGACATCTGGTGCTGCACGACGCCAAGACCGGGCAGGAGCACTGCGCGATGCAGCATCTGCCCGGCGCGCTCGCGCCGATGGAGCTGCACAACAGCCCGCTATCGGAGATGGCGTGTCTGGGCTTTGAGTACGGCTACTCGCAGGAGGGGCCCGAGACGCTCGTGCTGTGGGAGGCCCAGTTCGGCGACTTCGTTAATTCCGCCCAGGTGATCATCGATCAGTTCATCGTCTCCGGCCTCGCCAAGTGGGGTCAGACGTCTCGCCTGACGCTGCTGCTGCCGCACGGTTACGAGGGGTCGGGACCGGAGCACTCGAGCGCGCGGCTCGAGCGCTTCCTCCAGCTCGCGGCCGAGGGCAACATCCGCGTGGCCGACTGCACAACCCCTGCGCAGTACTTCCATCTGCTGCGACGGCAGGCGCGAATCGCCAAGCAGCGCCCGCTTGTGATCATGACGCCCAAGTCGCTGCTGCGCCTCCCGCAGGCGACCTCGCGGATCGAGGATCTGGCCGAAGGGCGCTTCGAGCCGGTGCTGGAGGAGCCAGGAGTCGATCCCGCTTCGGTGACGCGGCTCGTGCTCTGCAGCGGCAAGATCTACTACGACCTGATCGGGCACTCCTCCGGGGCCGATCGGTCGCGGGTCGCCGTCGGACGGGTCGAGCTGCTCTACCCATTTCCGCAGGCTGAGATCCTCGCGCTGTGCGAGCGCTACCCGCGGCTCGATGAGGTCGTGTGGGTACAGGAGGAGCCGCGCAACATGGGCGCCCGCGCACACATGTCGCCGCGCCTGCTCCAGATCCTTCCCGAGCACCTGCACTTCGGCTACATCGGCCGTCCCGAGCGCGCTGCGTCCGGTGAGGGCTATCCGATCGCGCACGCCGAAGAGCAGAACCGGATCGTCACCACCGCGCTAGACCTCGGCCAGCCGGTCTCGCAGTATCCGCGGAAGCTTCCCGGCGAGCGGTAGAGGCCCGCGATGCGGCGCTGCGCACTTGTAGTTGCAGCTGCCGCGCTGATCGCTGGGGCGAGTGGCGCGGAGGCATCCGCATCAACCTTCAAGGTCGGCGCCGCGGTCGAGAACATCGATCCGGGTTACCCCGTCTACATGGGTGGCTACGGGGGCGGGCCCGCGGGCGGCACCATCACCCGGCACGTCGATCCGCTTACCGGCCGAACCGAGCATTTCACCGTCCGGGCGATCGCGATCGCCGCCGGCGGTCGCGTGGTCGAGTTCGCGTCGGTCGACACCCAGGGCTACTTCGCCGGCTATCAGGAGGGGCCGTACGGGATCTCCGATGTCCGCTCCGCGGCCGCCGCATGGCTGCGCACGCACGGAGTCGGCGGCGCGCGCTCCTCCGACATCGTCGTCTCCTCTGAGCACGAGCACGCGTCCCCGACCCTGCTCGGGATCTGGGGCCCGCCGGACCATCAGCTTCCGTACCTGAAGCAGGTCTACGGCTCGCTCGTTTCCGTGCTCGAGCGCGCCTACCGGCGAGCGCGTCCCGCCACGATCACGTGGGGCTCTGCGGACGTGCCCTGGGTCGCGGCGCGGGTGATTTCGGAGGGAAACGCTTTCGAGGGATGGCCACGGGATGGGTCGCTGGGGGCGCTGTGGGCGCGGGACGCCCGGACCGGAGCCACGATCGCGACGTACGTGACGACCCCCGGCTACGCGAACATCGTGTTCGGGCCGGGCGATCTACTCGGCTCGGGGAGCAGCGCCGGCGCGGTGCTCTCGAGCGACTTCCCGAATTACGCTGACGCCTACCTCGAGCACCGGCTGGGTGGAATCGCGATCACCGTCGTCGGAACGCTCGGGAACCAGACGAGCGCGCTGCAGACTGACAACGCTCCGAGCCCAGACCTCGGTCCTGAACCCGGCAGGCCCGGGTTCCGCCAGACGCGCGCATTTGACGACATCGTCCACATGGGCCAGCTGTTCGGCAACATCACGCTCGGGGCGCTGGCTCGGGGCCGCTCCGCCGGCGACGCACGGGTTGGGTCCGCCGAGCAGTACATCCAGACGCCCGTCTACAACCCGATTCTGCTGGGCGATGACCGCATCGCGCAGATCACCGGCTCGTCGTTCTGGACGGCGGTCACGATGGGGCAGCTCTATCCAACCGACCGTTCGTTCTCACCGCCCTACGGCAATGGCAGCGCCGTTCTGAGCACGTGGGTGACGGGTGTCCGAATCGGCGATCTGCTGTTCACGACGATGCCGGGCGAGTTCTTCCCCTCGACGCACGAGACCTGGCTCAGCAGCATCCACGGCCCGGCGGGAGACTTCGTGATCGGGGCCGCCCAGGACTTCCTCGGATACGAGTACCCCGTCTACGCGTACCCGTTCACGCTCGAGGGCTCGGACGAGGGCATCTTCAACCCGTCGCTGACTCTCGGCGACCAGGTCGTCACCGCCGGGGAGCAGGATGCCCAGGCGCTCGGCTTCAGCGCAACGCTTACCAACTCCCCCGAGTACACCGCCACCGAGAATCAGTACCTCCGCCAGTTCCAGCCCGGCGTCCAGTTCCTGCCGTTCCCTTACACCGGCGACCTTGGCGCGTCGGGAGCAAGGCGCGGGTTCGTGGAGGTGTTCGAGGGACTGTCGGAGCCTCCGCGGGACACATCCTCGCAGGGCGCGTGCCTGGCGGACACGCTCACGTCCTGTCCGACGCCACCACCTCCGATGGGACCGTTTCAGTGGAACTTCGGCGACGGCAAGACCGCTTCGACCCCGCCGCAGACGTATGCGCGCGCGTATTTCTCGCCGTTCCTCGCGCACCGCTTCTGTACGGCCGGGACGTATTCGGTCTCGGTCCTCGCCCGCGACGCGGGCGGGCAGACCGATGGGATGACGCTCCCGATCCGCATCTACGCCGCGCTGGTCGTGCGGGTTGTGCGCGCAGATGCCGGCCGTCGCCTGCGGGTCAGCGTGCGCGGGGGCGGGGGCACGCTGTACGTGCACTGGCGTGTTGGTTCGCGGAATTTCTATGGGACTTCGATTTCAACTCCCTCGGGCTCGTTGCGAGATGTGCGCGTGACCGTGCTCGACGGCACGGGGAACCTGGTCAGCGCCAGGCCGCGGTTGCTGGCTCGGCGACCGCCGAAGGCGCGCCGTCCGGCCAACAGCGGAGCGAACGACATCGGTGGAGGCCTCGAGGCGCTGGCGGCCCGCGGACGCGACGGGACCTGCCCGGTCGTTCACTGAGGAGAAAATCATCCTGCATATGCGCGGAACTTTTGACAGTCTGTGCAGATCGGATTTCGAAGAGACGGCTCTCGTCACGACAATTCCAGGCGGCACCTGACGCCGAGCCTCG
Source organism: uncultured Solirubrobacterales bacterium (assembly GCA_963849295.1). Classification (GTDB taxonomy): domain Bacteria; phylum Actinomycetota; class Thermoleophilia; order Solirubrobacterales; family Solirubrobacteraceae; genus Palsa-465. Next base: position 38,531 of record CAWKGU010000008.1, on the reverse strand, counting down.
GTGTCCACGACATGGCCATCGACCTCGGGACGGCCAACACGCTCGTCTACGTCGGTGGTCGCGGGATCGTGGTCTCTGAGCCGTCTGTGGTCGCGTCTGACGTCGAGACCGGCGAGGTTCACGCGGTCGGCTCGGACGCGGAGCGGATGATCGGTCGTACGCCGGCGACGATCTCGGCGACCAGGCCGCTTCGCCACGGCGTGATCGCCGATTTCGAGGTGACCGAGGAGATGCTGCGCTACTTCATCCGCAAGGTGATTGACCGCCGCCTGGCCCACCCCCGGCTGATCGTGTGCGCGCCGTCGGGAGTCACCGAGGTCGAGAAACGCGCGGTCGAGGAGGCATCGCTGGCGGCGGGGGCGAGGCGCGTTCACCTGATCGAGGAGCCGATCGCGGCCGCGATTGGCGCCAACATCGCGATCGAGGAACCGGTGGGTCGGATGGTCGTCGACGTCGGGGGCGGCACCAGCGAGATGGCAGTGATCTCCCTGGGCGGAATCGTGGTCTCCCGCTCGGTGCGAGTCGGCGGCTATGAGATGGACGAGGCGATCACGCATTACCTGCGCGCCGTGCATCAGCTCGCGATCGGCTCACGCACCGCCGAGCAGATCAAGCTCGCGATCGGCTGTGCGGTACCGCTGCAGCCCGCAGAGATCTTCGAGGTCCGAGGACGCCACCTCGTGACCGGCCTGCCGACGCGCGTCCCGCTCTCGAGCGAGGAGGTGCGCCACTCGCTGCGCGGGCCGCTGGCGGAGATCATGCGCGCGGTCAGGGAGACCCTCGAGGAGACGCCGCCGGAGCTGGCAAGCGACATCGCGCGTGAGGGGATCCTGCTCGCGGGGGGCGGCACGCTCGTCCGCGGCTTCTCCGAGCTCATCGCGAACGAGACCGGGATGCCGGTCTACAGCGCCGAGTCTCCGCTGACGTGCGTGGCCTACGGGTCGGGCAGGGCGCTCGAGCACATCGACAAGCTGAACGCGACCAGCCGGCGCCGGAGCGCGCTGGTCCCCGAACGGGGGGTTGTGTAGGGCTCAGTGGCGTGCGGCCGCGAACTTTGGGCAAATCGCGACCGGCGATCCGCGGCAGGACGTGCCAAAGCTCGCGGGAGGCCGGCGGTACGCGGCCCTAGTGGATTCCGACGATCCCGGCGCAGACCCAGTTCGACGCGCCGGCACCGCCATTCCAGATGCGTGCAGCGACCGCGTCCTGCTCAGCCTTGGACGTGAGATACGCGGCCGGGCCGGTCCCACCGAACAGCCTCCAGGTGCTGGGAATGATCTGGTAGTAACCCGATGCGCCGGCGCTGTTTGGTGGCAGGTTCTGCCCGCCCGATTCGCACAGGACGATTGGGTACGGGATCGCCCAACCGCCTGAGGGGCCGAGCGCAGGCCCGCCACTGGCGAAGCCTGTTCCGGCAGCGGCCTTTTGCGCCGCGGCCTGCTGCGCCTGGAGCTGCGAGATCGCAGCCTGGAGCTGCGCACCGCGGGCCCGGCTTGCGGCAAGTGCGGCTTGCTGTGCTGCCTGAGCCTTCTGAAGCGCGTCCTGCTTGGCATGTAGCAGGCCGCTCATCGCAGCCAGCGCGCGCGCTCGCAGCGCCGTTGCGTCGGTGATCTGGCGGTCGATCTGCTCGAGCTTGACCAGCCGTGCAGCCGCTGCATCCGCCTGCGCCTTGGCTGTCTTGGTGACGGCAATGATCTGCTGCTGTTGGTGCTCGGCGTCGTGGAGGAAGTTGAGCTTGTCGAGCAGGTCGGTGAAGCCGTGGGCTTCGAGCACGACTGCGACAAGGTCGGGCTTGTCCCCCTCGTAGCTCGAAATGAGCTGGCGTGAGAGAAGCATTCGGGCCCGGGCGAGCCGTGCCTTCAGCACCGTCAGGATTGCGCGCTCACGTGCCAGGTTCGCCTTGGCGGCCGCGAGCGCGGCCTCGTCGCGAGCCAGGTCCGCGCGGACCGCCGCCTCCCGGGACTCGACAAGCGCGATCTGGCCCGACAGCGAGGAGATCAGCGCGGAGATGCTTGCGATCCGGCCGGAGAGCGACTGCTGGTTCGACTGCACCTGATTCAGCTGGGAGCTCAGCTGGCTGATGCTGGCGCCTGACGCCGGCGAGATCGGCAGCGCCTGGACGCCCACTACGAGCGCGACCGTCATTGCGGCGACGGCCACGGGCCGAGGTATGTGCAGTCGGCGGCTGGGAGACATAAAGGGCGCCTACGGGGTTAGCTGTCGGGCTCGCGCTCGCTGAGCAAGCGCTATACGGCCATCAGGCTGTAATTCGCCCCGAGAGACGTGGGTCCCCCGTTTCCCTGCCCGTTGCAAGGAATTCGGCGGCGGGCACGTTATCAGGAGCGCATGCGGGATGCCCGTCAGACCGGTGGCCAGTTATGCGAGATGCCCGCTCGCGCTTATCCTCCTCCGACATCCGGTCTGCGAGCGAACACAAGATTTTGGAGCGCGTCAGGGCGACTCCGGCCGGCTTCGTGCGGACCTACGGCGACGTCTCGCCGGGCGCCCCGCGCCTGGCCGGCGCGGTCCTGCACGCCTGCACGGACGGGACGCTCCCGTGGCACCGGATCGTGCGCGCCGACGGCTCGCTCGCGAAGGGCCCCAGACAGCGCGAGCGACTGCTCAAAGAAGGCGTCCCATTCCGAGGCGAGCGCGTCGACATGCGCGTTGCTCGCCTGCCCAACCTCTGATGTGGGTTCAGCGCGAGCTTCGGCTGGAACCCCACCCGCGCGGGTTTCGCCTAGTCACGGCCGAGGTCACGGCCGCGCTGCCGGAGATCCAGCAGCTTGACACGGGGCTGCTCAACCTGCTGATCCGTCACACCTCGGCCTCGCTCGCGCTCAATGAGAACGCTTCGCCTGACGTGCGCCGGGACTTCGAGGCCTGGTTCAACCAGGCGGTTCCCGAAGGAGCGCCCTACTGGACGCATGTGCTCGAGGGTGCCGACGACATGCCGGCGCACATCAAGGCGGCGCTGCTTGGTCCGGCGCTGACGCTCCCGGTCGCGAACGGCCGGCTGGCGCTCGGAACATGGCAGGGGATCTACCTGTGCGAGCACCGGAACCGCGGCGGCTCGCGGTCGGTGCTAGCGACCTTGTGGGGCGAGTAGGTCTCGCGCCAGCGTGCCGGCGCGAGGAGACCTACGTGCAAACGGGGACTAACGCCCCTTCCACACGGGCGCTCGCTTCTCCGCAAACGCCTGCGCCCCCTCGCGCGCGTCCTCCGAGCGCATGACCGGCTCGACGATCTCACCCTGACGATCGAAGAACTCGGCGTCCGACCAGTCGATCGCCTCGACGAGAACGCGTTTGGTCGCGGCGAGCGCCAACGGCCCGTTCACCGCGATCTGGTCGGCGAGCTCGAGCGCCACCTCGAGGGCATGCCCCGGCTCGGCCAAGCGGTTCACCAGTCCCAGCTCGAGCCCCCGCTCCGCATCGATCGGATCTCCCGTCAGCGCCAGCTCCATCGCAATCGTCCGCGGGAGCACGCGCGGGAGGCGCAGCAACGCTCCTCCCGCCGCGACCAGTGAGCGCTTGACCTCGGGAACCCCGAGGCGAGCGCCGCGCGCGGCGACGATCAGATCGCACGAGAGTGCGACCTCGAGCCCGCCGGCCACTGCGAAGCCCTCGATTGCGGCGATCAGCGGCTTGGCGGATGCCCGCTGCGTGATCCCGGCAAAACCGCGGTCGCCGGCATACGGCGACTCACCCGCGACGAACGCCTTCAGGTCCATCCCGGCGCTGAAGCCCTTGCCGGCGCCCGTGAGCACTCCGAGCGAGAGCCCGTCGTCATCGTCGAGCTCGTCGAGTGCCGCCGCGATCCCGGTCGCGACGGCGGCGTTCACCGCATTGCGCTGGTCAGGCCGATTGATCGTGATGACGAGCGTGCGATCGCGACGCTCAACCAGGACGGCTGGTTCCTCGCTCACGCCGCAAACAATTTCAGGTCTGGCTCGCGCGTGCCTCGCAGGACGTCGAGGTCCACCTCCACGCAGTCGATGCCGCGAGACCGCGCCAGCACTCTCGCCTGCGGCTTGATGGCCTGCGCTGCGAGCACGCCCCGGCACGACGCAAACGCTGGATCGTGCCGGAGCCGCTCCAGGTATCGGGTCAGTTGCTCGACCGCCTCAATCCCCGCGATCCGCTTGATCTCGACCGCGACCCACGCCTCCTCGGCGTCGCGGCACATGAGATCCACCGGACCGATGTCGGTCGGCCATTCCCGGCGGACGAGCCGCAAGCCCTCGCCGCACGATTCCGGCTGGGCCGCCAGCAGCTCCTGGAGGTGCGACTCGACCCCGTCCTTCGCCAGCCCGGTGTCCTCGTCGGGTGATCCCATTTCATGACTCACATCGGAGACCACCTCGGCCAGCGCGATCACCAGCTGATCGGCGCCCGACCGTTTGCGCACCACAATCTCCCGATCTGATTCCTCGATCACGGTCGGCGGAGTCATCCAGTTCAGCGGCTTGTAGCCGCCCGCATCGGCGTGCACGAGAACCGACCCATCCGCCTTGATCATGATCAGGCGCAGCGCCTCTCCCAGCAGCGCGTCGAGTCGCCCCGAGTAACGCACTTCGCAGCGGGCGACGATCAACCGCATGCGGCCCACCCTATGATCATTGGCGGACGGTAGGCATGCGCAACCAGCTTCGGCCACTTTTCGACCGGGTCGTGATCAAGGAACTCGACCCCGACCGAGTGAGGCGCTCGGGGCTGCTGGTGCCGCCTGGATCGGACGAGCCCCCGCCCCAACACGGAATCGTCCTCGCCGTCGGCCCAGGACTCGACTGGTGGGACCACGTCGGCGTGCAGATGCCGGTAAGGCCCGGCGACCATGTCGTCTTCCCGGCATCGGCCGGGGCATGGATCGAAGTCGACGAGGAGCGGTTGCTCGTATGCCGCGTGGGCGAGTTGCTCGGAGTGCTCGAGGAGGTCGCCGAGCCGCTCAGACTCGCGCCCGAGGAGCGCGGCGCCGAACCTTAGTCCTGCGGGAAGCTCTCGACCCGCCGTAGTGCGCCTTCAGCGCGAGGATCCGCGCGTACGCGGCCGCTATCGTCGCCCGCGGGACCTTCCCATTGCGCGCCGCGTGGAGAGTCGCCCGATAGGCGACGCCACCGTCGGACTCGCTTGTCACGAGGATCACGTCGATGCCGGCCGCGTCGGCGAGCACGCAAGCGTCACCGACCGAATAACCGGTCGGCGACTCCAGGCTGTCGCTGATCGTCACCCCCTGGTAACCCAGCTTGCGGCGTAGAAGTCCGGTGACGATCGGATGCGAAAGAGCGGCCACCTTGCCGCTCGGATCGAGGTTTGGATAGACGCCCGTCGAGACCATGATCATCGGGACGCGCTCGGAGATCAGCACGCGATAGGGCGCAAGATCTCGTCGCCCCTCCGGGATCACGGTCTTCGCGGTGTCGGTGTCGACGGTCGCGCCGCCGACCCCTGGGAAGTGCTTGGCGGTCGGCGCAACGCGTGCGCTCACCATGCCGAGCGCAAACGGCACCGCGCTCCCGATCACGCGCCGTGGCGTCATCCCGAACGAGCGGCCCTGCTGCCAGATGAACGACGCCGAGGAGTGAGCGACATCGACGACCGGCGCGAGGTCGACGTTGATCCCGACCTTGCGCAAGGCCCGCCCTGTCAGCACGCCCTGATCCCGTGAGACCTTGGCGCCGTCCGCCCCCATCTGTGGCGGGTCGACGTTCGGTGGCGCCCACGGAAGACGTTTGACCTGCCCGCCCTCCTGATCGGTCGAGATCAGCAGCGGAGGGTTGTGGCCCGCGCGCGCGGCCGCTTGGAGTTGGTTGACCAATGCGCGCGTCTGGCTGGCAGACACGATGTTGTAGCCGTAAAGGATCACCCCGCCGATGTGGCCGGCTCGGATCTCGGCCAGCAGCCCCGGGTCGGCGGAGGTGCCCTGCATCGCGGCCATCACCTGCTGGCCGACCATCGTCGCCAACGAAGCTCGTGGCGTGACCGCGCTCGAGCTCGCGATCGACGCCCGCTGAGCCAAGCCCACCGCTGCGACCAAGACAGCCGCGAAGAACAGCGCCCGGCTACGCCGCACTCGACTCTGGGATCGCTCGTGGCCGAGCACGCCGCACGCGCGCCAGCAGATCTGAAACCTCGGGGTCGTCCCCCAGGGCGAGCGCCCGGTCACATGCCTGCACGCATTCGCGCAGCCGGTCCGTGCGCGCCAACGCGTGCGCGTAGCTCGACCACGCCACCTTCGAGTCGGGGTCAAGGCGGGTCGCCTCCTCGGCGGTCGAGACCTCCGCGCCGACATCGCCGGCCAGGTGGTAGGCGAGAGCGAGGTCGAGCAATCCTTCGACCGTCGGCGTGATCAGCCGCGCCCGCTCGAGTGCGGTGATTGCCGCGGGGCGATCCATCAGCCGCAGCCGCAGTCGGCCGAGGCGCTGCCACGACGACCCGTCCGCTGGAGCGCGCTCGGCCGCACGCAGGGCCGCCTCGGCGGCGAGATCGATCGCCCCCATGTCCTCGTAGATCCGCGAGGCGAATCGCTCAGGGGTCGGACGATCCGTGTCCACGCGCGCCCAATCACGGACGGTCCGCGCGGCGGCGGGGAGGTTTCCGGCCTGCCAGAACGCGGCGGTCAGCAGTCGCAGGACCATCGGGTTTGTCGGATCTGCGTCGCGCGCGTATACGAGTCGCTGGGCGGCGAGCTGAGCATTGCCCTCGGCAAGCGCGTGTTGCGCCGCGGTCATGAACCGCTCGACGCGATCGGCGGCGGCGTCGGGCTTCGAGAAATCGACGAACTGAAGCGATCCAGCGGGCACCGTCCGAACTCCGATTGAGAACGAGATCCGCGCCCACTGCTGAGACGTCGTCCTCATCGCCGGAGAAGTAAATGCCGGTGACCGACCCGACCCCCCACTCGGGGTAGGAGAGGCAGCGCGCGTAGCGGTGGACGACCGAGTGGTCGGGAACCCGCGAGCCGAACGGATCGTTTCGAGCGCGATCCTGCGCGGCGGCTCGCTGGCGCTGCTCGGCCTCGTAGGCTCGCCGGCCTGCCTCCTGGCGGGCACGGCGCGTAGCCGCGGCCGAAGCCCGTACGGCGTTGCGGGAGACCCTGCCCCCGCGCGAGGTTTCGGCGAGCTCGGCCAGCTGGTCTGCCGCCTCGTTGATCGCTTGGAGATGGCGCTGATGCTCGTGCTGACGTCCGTGCGGCGCGATGTCCGGATGCCACCGCTTCGCCATCCGGCGCCGCGCCAACTGCACCGCACGCTGGTCGAAGGGTGCCTCGAGCTCCAGCAGGAGCATCGCCTGTTCGACATCGAGGATCCGAGCCATGACTGACCAACGTTAGCGGCGAGGGCAACCGTTTCGGCGCGCAACAGATCTGCAACAAATCGGAGCAAAACGCGTTCTGCCGGCTGATCCGCCCTTATCTTGGCCGCCGGTGGAAGCCCGACGCCGCACCCCCAGGACCGCCGCGCTGCTGACCGCGAGCGTATTTGCGGGCGTCCTCGTGGCGATGCTGGGGGCCGTGCTGATGGTCCTGATCCTGAGCGTCGTCCAGCGGGACGACTGCTCGGGTCCGAGCGCCGGAACCGCCGCCACGATCGTGCTCGGACCGCCCGGTTCCGGACAGCTCGTCGGCGCGACGGAGTACGGAGGACCAGGCGATCCGAGCTCCGGCATCTACGGCGCCCGCGGCGACAACCTGCTCCAGCACCCCGACAGCTACGCCGAGCTCGGTGGGCTGACATGGCAGACGGCGACCACGATGGGCGGCTTGCCGTACATGACCCCGCTGCGAATCACGTGGGGACCTCACTCCGCGATCGCATACAAGCGCGACTTCGGGCTGGGCGGCGGTCCGATCGACGGGTTGCCCCGGGTGATCGACCTGTGGTGGGAGTTCGCGGGCCAGCTGGGGATTCCGTACCAGGGCGGCCTGTGGTCGGGGCCCGTTCGGATCGAGCGGCCACCGACGACGGGCGCCGCGGGGCTGCTCGGCCAGACACCAGGCGGATCAGCAACGCTGATCGCGCCATCGACGGCCGCGCTCAATCCGGCCGCGTGCGCGCCCGGCTCGAGCCTCGCGGGGGTGGCGTTGACCTCGGGCGATCGCGCCCAGCTGCTTCCCAGCGGTCTTGCCGCCGCGCCCGCGAGCGCTCCGCTCGCGGTCAAGGAGATCATCTCCGCGGGAAACCAGATCGTCGGCAAGCCCTACGTGTACGGCGGCGGACACGGCCTGCCGCTGTCCGAGATCGCCCCTGCATACGACTGCTCGAGCAGCGTCGAGCACCTGCTCTACGGCGCGCGCCTGCTCCCAGTGACTTACGGTGGCAGCTCCAGCGAGCTCGCGTCATTCGGCGCACCCGGCACCGGGCAATGGGTGACGCTGTACGCCAATCCCGATCACGTCTTCATGTACGTCGCGGGGCTGCGGTGGGACACATACAACGCCGCCGGGCCGGGCGACGGTTCAAATGGGATTGGCTGGCATCCGCTGATCCGGGACTCGGCTGGATTCGTCGCCCGGCATCCGGTGGGGTTGTAGCGATGCGCCCGCCCGCGCTCGCCGTGATCGGCGTAGTGGCACTTGCCGGCTGCGGCGCAACCACCGCGAGCAAGGTCCAGCAGGCCCAGATCACGCACGAGTACCCGTCTCCGCCACCGCCGCCGCAAACAGCGAGCCGTGGGTCGCCCGACGCGGTCGCGGCAATCCGCACCTTCGCCGATGGCTACATCAACTGGACGGCGGACACCGTCTCGAGGCAGATGCGCACGCTCGCGGCGCACTCCGTCGGGCAAGCACGCTCGGCGATGGCGCTCGCCGCGAGCCAGACGGCCGGCGACTACGAGCTGCAGCGTGGCGGGATCGCCAACGGCGGAACGGTCGAAGCGATCGCACCGCTGTTCGGCCACAGCGACCAGTACGTCGTCGTGACCCGCGAGCTCACAAGCGCGACGAACACCGACGCCTACCAGGGGCTGCGCCCGGCCTGGCACCTGGCGCTGGCCACCGTCGTCCAGCTCTCGAACCGCCAGTGGGTGCTCAGCCGCTGGCAGCCCGAGAACTAGTTGGTTGGCCGGCGCACATGTGCGCCGGCCCGGGCCGCGCATGCGCGGCCCGTGGGCGGGCCACATGTGGCCCGCCCAGGGGTCGGCACATGTGCCGACCCCTCATCACTAGTGGGCTAAGGAATTCAGCACCACGGCCAGCACAAATGCCAGCAGTGCGCCGGCGCGCAGGAACCAGCCGACCCGATCGTTGGGCCGGCCGGTGACCATGCCGACGATCGCCAGCCAGATACAGGCGACGGCGATCAGGGCGAGCAGGGCTGCAGCAACGCGGAGCATCTACCCTCGGATAACCATGTCGGCCCAGTACATCTTCACGACCTACAAGCTTTCACGCCGGTTCCCGCCGGACCGCGAGGTGCTTACCGACATCTCCCTGTCGTTCTTCCCCGGGGCCAAGATCGGCGTGCTCGGCTACAACGGCGCTGGGAAGTCGACCCTGCTGCGGATCATGGCAGGGCTCGATACCGAGTTCGACGGGGAGGCGCAACTCGCGCCGGGCGCGACAGTCGGGCTGCTCGAGCAGGAGCCGCAGCTCGACCCGAGCAAGGACGTGCGAGGCAACGTCGAGGAAGGGGTCGCCGAAACCCGCGTCCTGCTCGACCGCTTCAACGAGCTCTCGATGAACTACTCCGAGGAGAACGCTGACGAATTCGCCGGGGTCCAGGAGCAGATCGATGCAGTCGACGGGTGGAACCTGGACACGACGCTCGAGATCGCGATGGACGCGCTCAGATGCCCGCCGTCCGACGCCGACGTCGAGACCCTGAGCGGCGGCGAGCGCCGGCGGGTTGCCCTCTGCCGCTTGCTACTGAGGCAGCCCGACCTGCTGCTCCTCGACGAGCCGACCAACCATCTCGATGCCGAGTCGGTCGCGTGGCTCGAGCGTCACCTCCACGATTACCCGGGCACGGTCGTCGCCATCACCCACGACCGGTACTTCCTCGACAACGTCGCAGGCTGGATTCTCGAGCTCGACCGCGGCCGCGGGATCCCGTATCAGGGCAACTACTCGGGCTGGCTCGAGCAAAAGCGCGCACGGCTCGAGCAGGAAGCGCGCCAGGACACGGCCCGCAAGAAGACGATCGAGCGCGAGCTCGAATGGGTTCGGCTTAACGCCAGCGCCCGGCGCAACAAACCGAAGGCCCGGCTCAACGCCTATGAGGCGCTGCTCGCGGAGGAGCGCAACGTCAAGCTCGACCAAGTGCAGATCCACATTCCCGCGGGGCCCCGGCTTGGGGATGTCGTGCTCGAAGCAGACAGCCTCCGCAAGTCATACGCCGATCGCCTGCTGATCGACACGCTCTCATTCAGCCTTCCTCGCGGCGGAATCGTCGGCGTGATCGGTCCAAACGGCGCCGGAAAGACGACCCTCCTCAGGATGATCATCGGCGACGAGCAGCCCGATACGGGAGCGCTTCGCCTCGGGGAGACGGTTCAGCTTGCGTATGTCGACCAGTCCCGCGACGCGCTCGACCCGGTCAAGACCGTGTGGGAGGAGATCTCCGCCGGCGAGGACCAGATCACGCTCGGCGAGCGCACGATCAACAGCCGGGCGTACGTAGCCGGCTTCAACTTCAAGGGCACCGACCAGCAGAAGAAGGTCGAAAGGCTCTCAGGCGGGGAGCGCAACCGCCTGCACCTGGCGAAGCTGCTCCGGACCGGAGGCAACCTGCTCCTGCTCGACGAGCCGACCAACGATCTCGACACCGACACGCTCCGCGCGCTGGAGGAGGCGCTCCTGGCGTTCGCGGGCTGCGCCGTGGTCGTCTCCCACGACCGCTGGTTCCTCGACAGGATCGCTACGCACGTGCTCGCCTTTGAGGGCGACTCGCAGGTGCGTTGGTTCGAGGGCAACTTCGAGGCGTACGAGAGCTTCCGCCGCGAGAAGCTCGGCGCCGACGCGGACCGGCCTCACCGGATCACGTATAAGAAGCTCGTGCGCAGCTAGGCCGACCGCCGGCCCTGGTGCGGGGTTAGACTGCGGCGCGTGCCGGAGGCCTCCTCCAGAGCCGTCCTCGTAACCGGCTGCTCGTCGGGCATCGGGGCGGCGACCGCCGAAAAGCTCGCTGAAGACGGCTGGAAGGTCTACGCCACCGCGCGCCGTCCGGAGACCCTCGCCGACCTGGCCGAGAAGGGCTGCGAGACGCTCGCGCTCGACGTCACTGACGAGGCCTCGATGCAAGCTGCGGTCGATGCGGTCACAGAGGCCGAGGGCGCGGTGGGCGTGCTCATCAACAACGCTGGCTACAGCCAGTCCGGCGCGGTCGAGTCGGTGTCGATGGAGCAGGTCCGCCGCCAGTTCGAGACCAATGTCTTCGGCCTGATCCGCATGTGCCAGCTGGTTCTACCCGGAATGCGCGAGCAGGGCTGGGGAAAGATCGTCAATATCGGCTCGATGGGCGGGAGGCTGACGTTCCCCGGGGGCGGCCTCTATCACGCGACCAAGTATGCGGTCGAGGCGATCTCCGACGCGATGCGCTTCGAGCTTCGCGGCTTCGGCGTCGACGTGATCCTGATCGAGCCCGGGCTGATCGTCACCAACTTTGGCGAGGTAGCGGCCGGGTCGGTCGAGGGCGCCGCCGAGGACAAGGACGGCCCTTACGCCGACTTCAACAAAAAGGTTGCAAGGCTCACCGTGAGCGCTTACAAGGGGCCGATGAGCAAGCTTGGCGGTGGCCCCGAGACCGTCGCCAAGACGATCGCCGGCGCGCTGAAGTCCGGGCGTCCCAAGCCTCGCTACCCGGTCACGCCGAGCGCGCACCTGCTGATCAGCCAGCGACGCCTGGTGCCTGACCAGATCTGGGATCTGATGATGCGGACCCAGTACCCGACGCCAAGGCCCTGAGCGCCGCAAGCAGCGCCGCGGCGTCGGGCACCACCTCATCGGCGCCCGTGAGAGCGCCCTCGCCGTAGGGCCCGCTCGCCACCGCGATGCAGCGAATGCCGTCCGCCCGCGCGCACGCGATATCGCGCGGCGTGTCGCCGATCACGACCGTGTCCTCACGGCGGGCTCCCGCGCGGCGGCGTGCGATCGCCGGCAGCGCGGCCCGGTCTTCGCTGTCGGAGCCGAACGCGCCCAGTCGCCCGCGGAAGTAGTGCCCGATCCCGGCACGCCGGAGCTTGAGCCTGGCGACCGCCTCGTAGTTGCCAGTCAGCAAGCCGAGTTGGACATCATCACGCCCGTGCAGCGAGTCGAGCAACTCAGGAACGCCTGCGAGAACCGTGTGTGAAAGGGAGGCCGGGACGAGCTGCGCGTAGACACGGCAGCAGACCTCGCGCACTTCGTCCGCGCGCTCGTCGATCTCGACCGCAGAAACCCCGGCAGCGAGCAGAATCGAACGCGCAATTTCCCCGTCCGTGCGGCCGGCGGGGGCGACGATCGGCGCAGCGCCACGTGCGTCGACGCCATGAACCTCGAGCAGCGCCGCGTGGAGCGAGTCGCGGTGGGCGTCGGTGGCGCCGAGCAGGAGCGTCCCGTCGATGTCGAACAGAAGCAGCACTCAGCGCTCGAACGACGTGCCCGGCGACAGGCGCCGCGCAAACGCCGCGATCAGCCGCGCCGCGGCGTCGATGTCCGCGAGTGAGACCATCTCCACCGGCGAGTGCATATAGCGGCATGGCACCGACACGAGTCCGGTGGGCACGCCGGAGCGGCTCAGGTGGATCGCGTCGGCATCGGTCCCGGTCCCCCGGCCCAGCGACTCGACCGTGAACGGGACCTCCTCGGCCTCGCCCGCCTCGTGCAGCAGCTCGAACATGGTCGGGTGAAGCGTTGTTCCTCGCGCGATCACCGGTCCCGAGTCGAGCGTGTGCTTCGTGATTGGTCCGAGTTCGACTCCCGGTTGATCCGTCGCGTGCGTGAGATCGACGACAACGGCCAAATCTGGCCGAACAGAGAACGCGCTCGTCCGCGCGCCGGCAAACGAGGTCTCCTCCTGGACGACGGCGAGCGCGATCACGTCTCCAGGCGCCCCGCCTGAGCCGGCTATCAGCCGCGCGGCCTCGGCGGCCACGTAGCAGCCGACGCGATTGTCGAGTGCGCGCGAGACGACGCGCCCGTGTCGCAGCTCGACCGGCCCGGCATCGATCACGGCCACGTCGCCAATCCGCACGAGCTTCCCGGCCTCCTCTGCGTCCTTGGCGCCGATGTCGATGTGCAGTTCCTTCAGCTCTGGAACCTTCTTGCGGTCCTCCTCCTTGAGGAGGTGGATCGGCTTGCGACCAATCACGCCGTGAAGTGGGCCGTCCCGGGTGATCACCCGGACTCGCTGACTGACGAGGATCATCGGGTCCCAGCCGCCGACCTCGCCGAAATGGAGATGGCCCTCGTCGTCGATATGCGAGATGTGCATCCCGATCTCGTCGATGTGCCCGACGATCGCGAGCGTCGGGCCCTCGTCGGTGCCCGGAACTCGAGCGAACGAGGAACCGACGTTGTCCGCGCCGACCTCTTCAGCAAAGCCCGCACAGCCCTCCCGCCACACGCGCGCGGCATCGCGCTCGTGGCCGGAAGGCCCGGTTGTGGTCAACAGCCGTTCGAGCAGTTCGGGGATCGGCAGAGCGTTGGAATCTATACAGAAAGGAGTAGGCTGCTCATCGATCCAGGATGTGGGAGGCCCCGGCTCACGACGGGATGATCTCGCGTCGATCGCTCTTGCAGCGCGGCGCACTGGCGAGTCTGGCGGCAGCGTTGGCCCAGATTCCGGGCCTGCTTGGCCAAAAGGGCCTGATCGGGACTGCCATGGCTCAGTCGAGCGATCTCGTCACCGAGACGCTCAATGGGCTGCTGGCGTTCATCGCGCCGGGCAACGACTCCTTCTCAACGCAGCAGGGAGAGAGCACGACCAGGCCTGGTGGCGTTGCCTCGAACAACGTCGGGCCGTTCATCTCCGATCTCGATCACTTCGTCCCCGCCTCGATCTTCGGTTCGCAGGGTCTGACGTTGCCCGCCTCCTCCGGGGTGGCGATGCTGCTCAATCTGCACCGCTAGCCAGGTGAACGCGGGCGCCAGCGGGCCATTTGCCAGCTCGTTCGCAAACCTGAAGTTCGCCGAAAAGGCCGAGGTCTTGCGGAGGATCGAGTCCGAGTTTGAGTCCCAGGCGGGCGGCACCGAATTTGCGTTCGTCGCGGGGATCCTCCCGGGATTTGCGACGTTCCTGACGTTCAGCGAAGCTGGGGTCCTCGACGCCGCGACGGGAGAGCTCACCGGCCGGCCCGTCGGGTGGGAGCTGACCAACTACGCGGGAACGTCAGACGGGTGGCCCGAGTTCCGCGGCTACTACCAGGGGCGCCGCCGTGTGAAGGGCGCCGGACCCAATGCGACGAGAAAGCCCCGCTGATGCGCGACGTGATCGTCATCGGCGCGGGCGGCGGCGGCGCGGTCGTCGCCAAGGAGCTCGCGCAGCGCGGGCTCGACGTGCTCGTGCTGGAGGCGGGGCCGCGCTTCGCGCAGCCCTCGCAGCAGTGGCGCCACTTCGAGGCAGACGCAAACGACCCCGTCAGCGGCTACCTCCGCGTCGGGCCCACCGACCGCACGAAGCCTGCCTGGATACGGGAGCTGCCGCAGAACTGCTTCCTCTGGCAGGTCGCGGGCGTGGGTGGGACGACGCTTCACTACTACGGCAACTGCCCGCGGGCACAGCCCGGCGTCTTCCACGGCTACAGCGGCGCCGATCGCAACAACTTCGATCGCGCCCACGAGTTCCCGTTCACCTACAAGAGCCTGATCCCGTACTACGAGTGGGTCGAGGAGACGCTGCCGGTGCAGACCGCGCCGATGGGGCGCAAGGAGGAGGCCTGGCTGCACGGTGCGGCGAAGATGGGACTGCCGACGCAGAAGTCGAAGAACATCACCCGCCCGGCCCACCGCCCGCAGGAGAACGCGATCCTCCAGCCGCACGGGACCGCGGGGCGCACCCGCGACCGCGCAAAGCTCGAGTACCCGCAGGCAGAGGGATGCACGTTCTGCGGCTTCTGCTTCCAGGGCTGCATCGAGCCGCCGGGCTCGCCCCGCAACCTGCGCGCCAAGCGCTCGACCGACAACTCCTACTGGCCGATGGCGCTGACCGCCGACCTCTGGCACAAGGGAGGCAAGGCCGCGACGCTGATCACGGACGCCTACGTCACCCAGATCACGACGACGACGAGCGGCAGCCAGACAATCGCCAGTGGCGTCAGCTGGCGCGACAACGTCTCGGGCGCCACCCACTCCGAGCAGGCCAAGGTCGTCGTCATGTCCGGCGGCTGCGTCGAGAACCCGCGGCTGTGGCTCAACTCCAACCTCCCCAACCCGAACGGCTGGGTGGGCCGCGGCTTCACCGACCATTACTTCGACTGGATCATCGGCCAGATGCCCTACGACATCGGCTCGAGCCGGGGGCCTGGCTCGAACGCCCGCGTCGACATCCCCGGCTACGGGGGACTCGAGCAGGTAGGGATCCCACCCGCGCTACAGGCCTTCTCGGCGACGTTCAGCGACGCGGGGATCGCCGGCTTCTACGACAACGGCGCTCCCTCGGCCGGGGTCTCGACGCACGGCGCGCTCTCGATCGGGCGGATCGTGGGCAAGGAGCTGCTCGATCTGGTCGCCAACGTCGACCGGATGCTCAACGTGCTCGTGATCACCGACGACGACGTCGAGGCGCAGAACCGGGTCTCGCTCTCGTCAGAGCTCCCGCCCGACGAGCACGGGAAGGTCCCCCGGGTCGAATTCCACCAGCGCAATCGCAGCAAGCGCACGGTTCGCAATCGCGAGTTCATGGCCGCGAAGGCCGTCGAGCTCGCCAAGCACGCCGGCGCCGAGAAGATCTACCGACTCGACTGGCCGCCGCTGATCCTCCACGTCCAGTCGACGATGCGGATGGGCACCGACCCGTCGGACTCTGTGCTCGATGCAAGCGCCGAGGCTCGGTTTGTTAAGCGCCTGTTCGTGGCCGACAACTCGGCGTTGGCGAACTGCCTCGGCGGCCCGAACCCGACGCTCACGAACCAAGCGCTGTCGACGCGCACCGCCGAGACGATCTTCACCCGCTACTTCGGCGGCCATCCGTGGGTGGGCCACGAGACGCCGCTCTGCTCGATCGACCAGCGAGTGACCGAGGCTGTTTGGAAACGCGATCTCGCCGACGCTCCCAGCTTAAGCCGCGCCGACGCCAACAGGCGCTAGACGAGCAGCTCGCGCAGCACGAACTGGAGGATCCCGCCGTGGCGGAAGTAGCGCTGCTCCTTGGGGGTGTCGATCCGCGCGATCACCTCAAAGCGCTTGCCGTCGGCCTCGACGGTCAGCTCCCGCGCGATCGCCTCAGCTCCCGCGATCCCGTGGATCGTGAAGTGCTCTCGTCCGGTGAGGCCCAATGACCCCAAGGAGTCGCCGGGCTTGAACTGCAGCGGGAGCACGCCCATGCCGACCAGGTTCGAGCGGTGAATTCGCTCAAAGCTCTCCGCGATCACAGCGCGCACACCGAGTAGCCGGGTTCCCTTCGCCGCCCAGTCGCGGCTCGACCCTGACCCGTACTCCTTGCCCGCGAGCACGATCAGCGGCGTGCCCTCGCGCAGGTAGCGCATCGCCGCGTCGTAAATAGACATCTGCCCCCCGTCATCCCCCAGGTACAGCGTCACGCCACCCTCGGTGCCCGGCGCGAGCTGGTTGCGCAGGCGGATGTTGGCGAACGTCCCACGCATCATCACCTCGTGGTTGCCGCGGCGCGAGCCGTACGAGTTGAAGTCCTTGGGCGCGACGCCATGCGAGATCAGGTATTCACCCGCGGGGCTGTCGCGCTTGATCGCGCCGGCGGGGGAGATGTGATCGGTGGTGACGCTGTCGCCGAGCATCGCCAGCACGCGGGCCTCCTCGATGTCGGTCAGTGGCTCGGGCTCGCGCGGCAGGCTCTCGAAGAACGGCGGCTTGCGCACATACGTCGATTCCGCCGCCCACGCGAAGCTCTCTCCCGTGGGGACGGAGAGCGAGTTCCAGCGCTCGTCGCCGTCGAAAACTTCTCCATAGCTCTTGCGGAACATGTCCGACTGGACGGCCTCCTCGACAGTCTGAGCCACCTCCACCTCGTTCGGCCAGATGTCCTTGAGGAACACGGGCTGGCCGTGGTCATCCTCGCCGAGGGGCTCGTCGTAGAGGTCGATGTCCATCGTCCCCGCCAGCGCATACGCGACGCACAGCGGCGGCGACGCGAGGTAGTTCATCTTCACATCAGGGTTGATCCGCCCCTCGAAGTTGCGATTGCCCGACAGCACCGAGACGACCGCCAGGTTCTCTGCCTGCACCACGTTCGAGATCTCCTCCGGCAGCGGTCCGCTGTTGCCGATGCAGGTCGTGCAGCCGTATCCCACGAGGTGAAATCCGAGCGCCTCGAGGTACTCGGTCAGGCCCGCCCTGTCCAGGTACTCGGTCACGACCTTCGAGCCCGGCGCGAGCGAGGTCTTAACCCACGGCTTGACCTGCAGCCCCCTCTGCACCGCGTTGCGCGCCAGGATCCCGGCTCCCAGCATCACCGAGGGATTCGAGGTATTGGTGCAACTCGTGATCGCGGCGATCACGACGTGGCCGTGGTCGAGCTCGGTGTCAGTCCCGTCCGCGAGTGTCACCGCAGTCCTGGTGCTCTTGCGCTCGGCTACCTGGGTGCCACCTGTGCCACCGGCCGGTTCAAAGCCCTCGCCGTTCGGAACGTGCGTGGAGACCGGATCGCTCGCCGGGAAGCTCTCCGCGACGGCCTCGTCCTCGGCGTCCTCCTCGGGCAGATATCCCTCCAGCGCGAGCCGGAACGCGGGCTTGGCCTCGGTCAGCGAGACGCGATCCTGGGGGCGCTTGGGTCCGGCGATGCTAGGCACCACCGACCCGAGGTCGAGCTCCAGCTCGTCGCTGAACGTGGGCTTGTCCGAGTGCTCGTCGTGCCACAGGCCCTGCTCCTTGGCGTAGGCGTCGACCAGCTCGATCAGCTCGGGCGGGCGCCCCGAGAACTCCAGATAGCGCAGCGTCTCCGCGTCGATCGGGAAGATCGCGCAGGTCGAGCCGAACTCCGGCGACATGTTGCCGATCGTCGCGCGGTCTGCGAGCGGCAGGTTCGCGAGCCCCTCGCCGTAGAACTCGACAAACTTCCCGACGACGCCCTTCTGCCGGAGCATCTCGGTGACCGTCAGCACGAGATCAGTCGCGGTAGCCCCCTCCTGGAGCCCGCCGCTCAACCTGAAGCCGAGCACCTGCGGGATCAGCATCGACATCGGCTGCCCCAGCATCGCCGCCTCCGCCTCGATCCCGCCGACGCCCCAGCCGAGCACGCCCAGCCCGTTGATCATCGTCGTGTGGGAGTCGGTGCCGACAAGCGTGTCGGGATACGCCTGCCCGCGCTGGTCGTCGACGAACACGACCCGTGCGAGGTACTCGAGGTTGACCTGGTGGACGATCCCCGTGTCCGGCGGGACCACCTTGAAGTTCTCAAATGCGCTCTGGCCCCACCGCAGGAACGCGTAGCGCTCCTTGTTTCGCTCGAACTCGAGCTCTGCGTTGCGCTCGAAAGCCGTCTTGGTGCCGAACGCGTCGACCTGCACCGAGTGGTCGATCACCAGCTCCGCCGGGACGAGCGGGTTGATCTTCGTCGGATCGCCTTGCATCTCGGGCATCGCGTCGCGCATCGCCGCCAGGTCGACGACGGCGGGAACCCCGGTGAAGTCCTGCATCAGAACGCGCGCCGGCGTGAATGCGATCTCCTTGCTGGGCTCCGCGCTGGCCTTCCACGTCGCAAGCGCCTCGACATCCTGCGCCCTGATCGCCTCGCCGTCCTCGTTGCGGAGCAGGTTCTCGAGCAGGATCTTCAGCGAGAACGGCAGCCGCGCGACGTCGTAGCGCGCCTGCAGCGCCGGGAGCGAGTAGATCTCGAAACTGCGCCCGCCAACGGTCAGGGTCTTCCGCGCATCGAAGCTGTTGTTGGCCATACTCGTACTCTAAGTGCTCAAGATTCTCGGACGGTGGCCGAAACCTGAACCGGTGGGCTTGCGAAAGCTGATCTTGCTGTGCCTGGGCATCGGTTTGCTCGCGCCCGCCGGTGCGGCTGCCAGCAGTGGCCAGAGCTCGAACTGGGCGGGCTACGCGGTGCATCGTGCGGGGATCAAGTTCAATCGCGTGTTGGGCACCTGGACCCAGCCGCACGCGCAGTGTCGCCCCGGCCACGCAACTTATTCGGCCGTCTGGGTCGGCCTCGGCGGGTACTCCGAGAGCTCGCAGGCGCTCGAGCAAATCGGGACCGAGCTCGACTGCACGCCGGGGGGGCGCGTCTCCTCGACCGCGTGGTACGAGCTGATACCCGCGGCCTCACGCAACGTTCATCTGCACGTCGCGCCGGGAGATCAGATGGCGGCGAGCGTGACCGTCATCGGGAATCGGGTCGGTCTCGCGCTGCTCGACTTGACAGCACACACATCGTTCACGAGGACGCTCTCCGCGCGCCACATCGACGTGACCTCAGCAGAGTGGATCGTCGAGGCGCCCTCCGAGTGCATCAGCGCCTTCTCGTGCCAGACGCTGCCGCTCGCCAACTTCGGCTCGGCGACATTCGGCGATGCCCGCGCGCAATCGACCGCAGGGCACCTCGGCACGGTCTCCGATGCAACCTGGGACGCCACGAAGATCCGCCTTCGCCCGGGCGGCAGGCGCTTTGTCACCAACCACGGCCTGGGTTCGGCCGCGGGCGGCGCGAACCCCTCGTCGCTCAGTCCCGATGGGAGCTCCTTCAGCGTCGTCTTCGCGTACAGGACTGTCCACGCGCGCTACTTCGCTGCGCGGCGGGCATACATCGTTCATTAGCTGTTCGGGGCGGTGCATGCACCGCCCCGCCGGCGGTGCATGCACCGCCGGGGCCGCGCCACATGTGGCGCGGCCTTCCCTTTTCATTTAGAGCCCTGGCGGGTGCCGCGCCACGTAGCCCCCGGTCGAGACCATCGTCTGCGACCAGCGGGTTCCGCCCTCGGCCAGCGCCACGGTGTCAAAGCGCCATCCCGCGACGACCATGAACGCGTGCTGGGAGTTCGCGTAGACCGTTATCCATTGGCCGGGACCGGGCGCTCCCCAGCTCTCGAAGCCCGTCGAGTCGAGCGGCGAGCTCAGCAGGCCCGCGGCGGCCAGCGCGTAACTGACTGAACCCGAACAGTCATACCCACTCGCCTGGAACGAGCCGTGTCCGCCGCCCCAGATGTAGGGGAGCGTCGCGATCGCGTTGCCTGCCGCGATCACCTGCGCGACGGCTGCGGGGGCGCCGGCCGGCGGCTGCACCAGCCCGCCGGTGTTGACAGCGATCCCGCCGACGCCGGCGTTGCCCGACTGGGCCGCGGCAGCGGCCTGCGCGGCGGCGCGAGCCTCAAGCGACTTGAGGTGATCATTGAGGCCGTTCAGCTTGGAGGTTGCGGCGGAACGCGCGGACTCTTGTGAGATTTGCTGGCTGAGCAACGCCGCCTGCAGGGCCGCCACCTGGTCGCGCTGCGCGAGCACCTGGTCGGTGAGGCTCCGGTCTCGATTCTCCAGCGCCCCGAGCGCCGTCGCCTGACGCGCCACCGCGGCCCGCGCGGTGCGCGTGAAGCCGATCACCTGGGCGTCCTGGTTGCCGATCCGCTGGAGGAAGCTGACGCTTTCGAGCAGGTCGGCGAAACCATGCGACTCGAGGATCACCGTGACGAGGTCGGGCTGGCTGCCCTCGTAGTTGGCGCGCAGGTTCGACGCCAGCGCGGCCGAGGCAAGCTGGAGCCTGTTCTCGAGCTCGACCAGCCGGTCGCGCGCGGCGATCAGCTCCGTCTGCACCGTGCGCAACTGCGCCTCGCGGGTCTGCAGCTCAGACTGAACGCTCGCCAGCTGGGCTTGGGCCGCGTGGAGCCCGCCGGCGGTCTGCTGGATGCGGGAGGTGTCGGCGGCGATCTGCGACTGAAGCGACGACGCGGTCGAGCGACTGGCGTCGATCTGCGATTGGAGGTCGCCGCGGCTCGCCGGGATCAGGCTGCTGAGGAGCAGCGCCGCCAGCGCCGCGGCACCGGCAAGGCCGCGGGTCACCACTGAATGTCTGTTGCGAGCAGGCATCTAGACGTGTTCGGGTCACCGGATGAGGACGCCGAGAGGCGCCCCGACGGACGAGCGCAGCGCGTCCGATCCGGGTCCCGGGGGCGAGGCGCGGAGCACCCTAACACGACCCCTCGGCGCCACGTCGCCAGCTCCTGCCCTTGCAATAAATCCTGCAAAACGGCAATTTGGGCCGCTGGCGTCAGACGTCGAAGAACATCCCGGTCGGGCCGAGATTGACAATCCGGCTGCCCCCGACGGTTGCCTCCAGTCCCTGGGCCTGGTGGATGTGGCCGCACAGCACCAGCGGCGGCCGCTTGGCCTCGATCGTCTTCAGGATCGCTGTGCTGCCGAGGTGACGGCCAAACGCCTCATCGAGGTAGCCCTTGGGCGGCGAGTGCACGATCAGCACGGCCCCTACCGGACAGGGGTCGAGCATCTCCGCCGCCCGCTGGTCGTCGAGGTCGAAGCTCCACGGAAATGGGGTCTTCGGAACCCCGGCCCCGAGTCCGAAGAACTCGACTCCATCGACCTCGATGCCGTTGCCGTGGAGCACCCTGGCGTTTGTGAATCCAGAGCAAGCACGCGACAGGGCATCTTCGCTCTCGTTGTTGCCCGGGACGAACAGCGTCGGCCGCGAAATCGCGGCGAGCACGTCGATCACGCCGCCGAGCCCGATGTGCATCGAGGCAAAGTCACCGGCGCCGACCACGACGTCCGCCTGTTCCGCGAGACGCACGAGGCGACCCGCCTGGTCACGGTCGCGGTGCAGGTCGCTGAACGCGAGCAACTTCACGGGGCGGGGTGAGCCTACCCCGCAAGGAAGCCCGCGATTGCGCGCTCGATCACGGGGAGCTGCGCCGGCCAACGGGCCGGCGGGGCGGCGCCTAGGACGACCGTGCTCCCGCGGGCGTCGGCGATCAGGCACGCGAGCTCACGGTAGGGGCTCAGCCGCGTGCGGTATTGGTCGATCACGCACGACGCCCGGGCAGCGCCGATGTGAATCCCATCCTTGCCGCTCAACAGGCGCACGTCGCGATCGCCTTCCTCGGCGTTGTGCGCGAGCCGGAACCGGGTCCAGTCAGAGAGTCGCTCCGCGCCGGATCGGGGCGTGGCGTTGAGGTACCCGGCGAGCGATCCGTCGCGGCCCGGCGCTACGAACGAGACGCTGCCGGGGTCGCCCCGCTCGGCCTGCCAGCCCGGTGGACGGGCGAGCGAGCCACCAGCGATGACCGCCGGCGGCGACCAGCTCCGTGGTGCTGGCCCGGTGGTCAGCCACGCGAACGGCGTCGAGCCTCCGCAACCTGCGAGACCCAGCGCGATCGCGCAGATGCCAATGCGCTTCATGCCTCCGAGGACGCGCTAGGGCCTGTGAACCTTCCGATGCCGTCCGCGGCGATTCAGGAACGACTCGATTCCGAGGCTGATCCCGCAGACCGCGAGCACGATCAGCGCGATGATCGCGACGACAGCAAGGCCGGGGGAGAGGATCAGCACCAGCGCGGCGGCCACGACCACGAGTGCCGCATCACTCAGAACAACACGGCTCTTCACAGCGGCAGCCGTTTGAAGATTGGACGCGGGAGGTGGCGCAGAACCGCGAATACGAAGCGCAGTTGCCTCGGGACCCAGATCGTATGAGCTCGGGTGCGGAGTGCCGCGATCGTGGCGTCGGCGATGGCCTCCGGAGTGGTGGCGAATGGCGTCGGCTTTAAGCCCTCGGTCATCCGCGTGTTCACGAATCCGGGGCGGACGACCAATACGCGGACACCAGTTCCGGCGCAGCTGTCGGCGAGTCCTTGCGCGAGCGCGTCGAGTCCCGCCTTCGCGGCGCCATAGATCGCGTTGCTGGCGCGCGGGCGTTCGGCGGCGACGCTGGAGAGCACGATCAGCGTGCCGGTGCCCTGCGCGCGCAGGCCGCGCAGCGCCTCCAGCAGCAGCGACCCGGTACCGAGGAAGTTGACGTCCATCACCTTAAGCGCCTCGTCGCGATCGGCCTCGAGACCATCTTGCGCTCCCAGCACGCCGATCGCGACAACGACGAAGTCGACGTGGCCGAGCTGCTCGAATGCTCCTGCGATCGCCGCCTGATGCGACGGGCGATCATCGGCGTCGACCAGCTCGATGCCCGCCTCGGCTCCGCGACGGCGCAGCTCCTCGGCGGCGTGCTCGAGCCGGGTGCGGTCACGTCCGAGCAGTAGCGCGCGCAGTTCTCGCTGCTCCGCGAGCGTCTGTGCGATCGCGCCCGCGATCTCCGAGCTGCCGCCGATCACCAGCAGCGTGGCCGATGCGCTGCTCATCCGACGAGGCCCGTACGAAGCGCCAGGTCAGAGCACCAGACGCCTTCGGGGTCGAGGCGATCGCGCACCCCCTGCCACTCGGACAGGCGGGGATACATCGCCTTCACCATCTCCGGAGCCAGGCGCGAGTCCTTGCTCAGGTACACGCGACCGCCCGCCTCTGCCACGAGCTCATCGAATCCCCGGAGGAGTGCTTCGAGCCCCGGCGCCGCGCGCGGGATGTCGAGCGCGAGCGTCCAGCCGGCGAGTGGAAACGACAGCGGCGCGTCGTTTGCTTCGCCGAAGTCCTTGAGCACCGCGAGATAACACGGGACGCCCGAGCGGCGAAGTCTTTCGATCACCGCGCTCAGCGCCAGCTCGCGGCCATACGGGACGACGAGCTGGTACTGGATGAAGCCATGGGGGCCGTATAGGCGCGGCCATGCGTCGAGCGCGTCGAGGGGAAACATGTGGGCGCCGAATGCCTCGAGCCGGCCGCGTTCGCTCCGGGGCGAGAGACGGAAGCGAACCTCGTTGTGGGCGCGGATCGTGCTGGGACGGAGCACTCCGGCAGGCCATCGGCGCGGGACCGTCGCGCGGGCCGCGACGGTGGCCCGGTGCTTGGCGCTGCCGCCGCCAGCGACGTGCTCTGCCCGGGTGACGACGCCACGGACGGGCTGGGAGCTCAGCAGGTCTAGCCACGCCACACGGTGTGAACCGCCGGGCCCCGAGAGGATCGCAAGCGCCTGATCGAGGTCGGTGAAGCGGTCGGTGTCAACTGCCAGCGAGGCGCTCGAGACGATCCGCAGCTTGATCCGAGCCCACGCGATCACGCCGGTGAGACCCATGCCGCCGATCGTTGCCTCGAACAACCTGTCGGCGTTGCCGCGCTGAAGCTCCAGCAGCTCGCCGGCCGCGGTCAGAAGGCCGAGCGCCTCGACGTGACTTCCGAACGTCCCGACCGCACGGTGGTTCTTGCCGTGGATGTCGCTGGCGATCGCGCCGCCGACGGTGACGTGCTGGGTTCCCGGGACGACCGGGACGATCAAGCCCGCGGGAACGAGCGCGTCGAGCAGTTCGTGCAGGCTCGTGCCGCCGGCGGTGGTGACCGTCTCCTCATCGGGGCGCCGCTGAAAGCCCCGCATCGGGAGCGTCTCGATGACGAGCCCGCCGCTGCGCTGTGCGGCGTCGCCGTAGCTTCGCCCGAGTCCCCTCGCGATCACGCCGGGCGTTCGTCGGTTACGGGCACGCTCAAGCGCCGAGCGGATCTGCTCGACACCCTCAGCTCGGACGAGCTCGGCCGGCGTCTGCTCGCCGCCGCCCCAGCCACTCAGCTTGCTCGGGACCGATGTCAGGCGGTCCGTGAGCGGAGCCGTCGCCTCAGCTGGCGGCATGGACACTGAGCGCGAACAGCACCAGCCAGCCCAGCGCGGCGAGCTGGAGCAGCCGATCTGCCAGCAGCAGATCCTCGGGTGCCTCGCCCTCGCCGGCCCTGAGCATCGTCCAGTAGCGCACCAGGCATGCTGCGAACGGCACGATCGTGAGCGGCCGCCACGGAAAGCCGTGGGCGAGCGGTAGCTCAAACGCCCACACGCAGTAGGAGAACAGCGCGCCTGCGGCGCTGCCCACGAGGATCAGACGCAGCCGCTTCTCGTCGTAGGCATCGAGGACTCGACGTCCTCGTCGCCGATCCACCTGGCGCAGCTCGGACTGACGCTTGCCGGCTGCGACGAACACCGCGGCGAAGGTGACGACCAGCATGAACCAGCGCGACAGCGTCACTGGCGCCGCGGCGCCTCCCGCGATCGCGCGCAGTACGAAGCCACCCGCGATCGCGATCATGTCGAGCAACAGGACGTGGCGCCAAATCAGTGTGTAGCTCAGCGTCAGCGCGACGTAGCCGGCGCCGAGCAGCGCGACAAGCGGTCGCACCGAGGCCGCGAGCCCAAGTCCGAGCCCGATCAGCGCGGTCCCGAGCGCAAGCGCGGTAGCCGGTGTCAGCTCGCCCGCCGCGACTGGGCGGTAGCGCTTGCGGGGGTGGTGACGATCCTCGTCGGCGTCGCGCAGATCGTTGATTGCGTAGATCCCCGACGCGAGCAGGCAGAACGCGATGCACGCCAGACCAACCCGTACCGGAACGTCGTCGTGGCCAAGCGCGCCGGCCGCGCCCGGGGCGGCGATCACCAGCGCGTTCTTAATCCATTGCCGCGGCCGCATCGTGACGATCGCGGCGTGGACGGCGCTTCGCCGCCGGGGCCTGGGCACGGGCATGGGCTCGGCGAGCGCGCGTGGAACGCCAACCGGGGCCGGAACGACCTGGTGAGGAGTTTCGGGCAGCCCAGGGGGCGACAGCCCAGGGGGCGAGCCTCCCGATGAGGGCATCGGCTGACGGTAGGGGCGCGTAGTCAAGACAACCTGTGTGCCAAATTAAAACCCTCTCAGCAGCGCCTTAGCGTGTGCTGGGAAGTCCAAGGGAACAATTGTGCCTGTGTTGGCCCCCGCGAGAACGCCCGCTGCACCGCCAATCCTGCGCCTGCGCAGCAGCGAGCGGCCGCCCACGCCGCCCCCGCGCCGGCATCGTGCGCGCCGTATTGCGGTCGCCGCGTCGCTGATCTGCCTGGTGCCCGCGTTGGTTTCCTACATCAGCGCGCTCACGAACCGCTCCAACGCCGGAATCGGGATCCGCACGGTGGAGTGGCTGCGCGACAACGGCGCGCGGGGCATCGTCAACGACGTCGAGAACTTCTACTACACGCTGACCGCACCGGCCAAGGGCGGTCCGGCTCTGCGTGCGCTTCCACAGCAGGCGGGAGGCCTCGCGCTGGTGGCGCGGTCGCACCGCGTCGTCAACTACTACCGGCCGCGCCGGATCAGACCGATCATCCATCCGGCGCTGCCCGGCGAGGGCGTCTGGCACGCGACCTACGCCCATGGAGCAGGACGGCCGCCCGTCCTGATCACCAGCTTCCGTCCCGACGCCTCCTACCCCCGGCTGGTCGCCGGCGTTGCCTGGATAGATCACACGAAAACGTCCACCTGGCTCTATCCGGGGGCCCAGGAGCCGAGCGTCTCGCTCCCCTCGCGCGGGCCGATGGAGGTTCCCCTCCGGCTGCGTCCGCGGCTTGTCGCGACGTTCAACAGCGGCTTCAAGCTCGCTGACGAGCGCGGCGGCGGGATTGCGGTTGGCGGCCAGACGTACGCCCCGCTGACGAATGGGCTCGGAACGATCGTCCGGTTCCGGAGTGGAAGGATCGACGTGGTCGATTGGCAGGGCGGGCCGCATGTGGGGCCGCACGTCGTGTTCGCCCGCCAGAACCTGCCGCTGATCGTAAACAACGGCGTGCCGAACCCGAACCTCAGCGATGGGCCGGAGTGGGGGTTCACGCTCGGCAACGCGATTCGGGTCTGGCGCTCTGCTGTTGGAGTTGATCGGCGCGGGAACCTTATCTACGGGGCGGCCAACGATCAGACCGTGGGCTCGCTAGCGGCGATCATGATCCGCGCTGGAGCAGTGCGCGCGATGGAGCTCGACATCAACAGCTTCTGGGTCAGTTTCATCTCCTACCGCCACGCGGGCTCGCTCGGCGCTGCCAACCTGCTGCCGGCCATGAACCGCTCACCATTGCGCTACCTGACTCAGGACGACCGCGACTTCTTTGCGGTCTACGTGAAGTAGCGCGCTAGCGACGGCGTCGTGCGCGACTCGCGCGCTGGATCCGGACGCGCCTGCGGTGCACGAGCACCGCGGCGCTGAGCACCAGAACGGCGCTCACCAGCATTCCCGTGATCGCGGCGCCGGGACTGATGATCAGCACGAGACCGGCCAGTGCGGCAGCGACCCCGAGATCGGTCGTCAGCTCATTCAACCCGTCGCCTCCCTTCGGGCGTACACGGCGAAGAAGTCGCGGTCATCGGGCGTGAGGTAGCGGGTCGCGTCGCGGGTCATCGCCGGCAGCAGCTTCTGTGGATACGCCGCGTTCCAGCTCCCAAAGAAGTTGAACGTCACCCACTCGGAGTTGATGTCGAGCTCCATCGCCCGCACTGCCCCCGCGCGCTGAAGGATCTCGGCCAGGCTCTGCGCGGTCTGGCTATCGGCAGCCGCGTAGAGGACGTTCCCGTAACCGTCGACGCCGACGCCCGAGCGCCACACCCGCACGGCATTCCCGAGTGTCGCCCCCCACTGCGGTCCGTCGCTCAGATTTGGATTGAGCTGGCCATGGTCGACGATCAGCGGCAGGTTCTGGCGTGCGAACTCGACCCCTGGACCCGGTGTCGGACCGCCGCTCCAGCTGACGACGTCGGCTGTGCCGTTGCGGTAGCGGATGAACGTGGCCAGCCCATTCTTCAGCGGCGCGTAGACGTGGCCAAGCGCCACGAACCCTCCGCCGCCCGCGTCCTCAAGCTTGAAACCGCTGTTGAACGTCGCCAGCAGGTTGGAGTGCAGCTGCGGTGGAACCTCGGCGGCCGCGTTGCCGCTGTTGGGGGGCTCATACCGACCTGGATACAGCTGAACCCACGCGCGCGAGGAGTCGATCCAGGCAACAGCGGCCACGAGCTGCGGATATACGGGGTCGGGCCTGAAGGTGGTCACCTCGACCGCGGGCGCCCCGCGCACGAGCGGACCGGTCCCGCGCCACTGACCCTCGCTTGGGAGCGGTGGGCTGATCAGGGGCGCGATCGCCGGCGGGCCGCCGGCGGTGGCAGACGCGCCCACCTTCGGAAGTCGCTTGAGCGCCGGTCCACCGGTCGAGGGCGCGTTCCAGCTGTAGTAGGCCCGCTCTAGCCCCGAGACGAGCCCCGCGGCGCCGTTGTCGCGCATCCACTCGATCACGCGGATGGCGAACGGGCTGTTCGAGGGAGCGCTCATTGCCAGCCCGAACGACCCGATCGTGTAGGCGAGCAGGAGCGCGAGGGTCAGGGCAAAGATCCGGCGGATCCTTGCGCGAATCGGATGGGCGGCGGGCCGCCGCCGCCGAGCCGCGCCGCGGCTCGCGCGGGGAGGTGCCGCGTGCAGCCGCTGCTCATAGCGCGCGGCCAGCGAGCGCTCAGCGTGCGCCATAGATACCGGCGAGAAACAGGGCTCCCCAGATGACGCCCAGCGTCAGCAGCACAGGATCGCTCAACACGAGCTCCTCGGGGGCCTCACCGCCGCCGCGCCCAAGCATCGTCGCGTACCGACCGAGCCACAGGACAAATGGAATCAGTGAGACCGGCAGCCACAGCCCGAGCGTGGGTCTGGCGAACGCCCAGTGCGCGTAAGCCAGGCAGCCCAGCGACGCGCTCACGGTGACGAGGCCGCCCAGCGAGCGGGGGGAATATCGCGTGAGCGTCGGCCGCGTCGGCGCACGCCGGCCCCTGCCCGTTACCTCGGCGTAGCGCTTGCCGGCGATCAGGAACACCGCACAGGCCGCGGTGACGAGCAGGAACGAGCGCGACAGCCGAACGTCGACGGCGGCGCCGCCGGCCGCCGCACGGAGCGCGAAGCCCGCCGCGACGACGAGGATGTCGGCGACCACGACCTGCCGCAGCCAGATTGAATAGGTCAGCGTCAGCAGCACGTACGCAGCCGCGACCGCCGCAAAGACGGGGCGGATGACCAGCGACAGGAGAATTCCCGCGGTCGCCAGCACGATGGCCGCCCGGAGCGCAGCGCCGGGGGCGAGCTGACCGGCCGCGACCGGCCGCAGGCGCTTGCGGAGATGGCGACGATCCTCCTCCCGATCACGGACGTCGTTGACCAGGTACGTGGCGCTCGAGAGCAGGCAAAACGCCACCAGCGCAGCTAGCAGCTCCGGTACGACACCAGGTTTGGTGAGGACCCCGGCCGACGCCGGAGCGAGCGCCAGCACCACGTTCTTCAGCCATTGCCGCGGTCGGCACGCCCGCAGCAGCACTCTGGGGTGGATGCGCGCAGGGGCGGGGCCCCTGTTCGGTGCTAGCGGCAGCGGCGCTTCAAGCGCAGGAGCAGTGGGAGCTGGGCTGGCGGCGACTGGTGACATGCTGAATTTCCCCGTGGCTGCGCTCGACAGCCACCCTCGGTGGTTCCACGAACCATGATGCACTCCTTCCGGGGCTGTGCCGGCAGGGATTAAAAAGCTCTCAGGGGGAGGGTCCCGATGCCCCCGAACCCCCTGAGCCCTAGGGCGCGTGGATGCTGAGCGTCGCCACGCCCGACACGCTGCCGGCCCGCCACATGCGCGTCTTCGATCCAGGCCGATGCTTCAGGTAGCGATCCATGAACGCGATCGTCTCCCGCTCGACGATCCCGAGCTGGGGCTGCTCGTTGGTGTACGGCCCAAGGTGCGGCGCGCCGAGGAGTGAGAGCAGAAACTTCGGCCTGCGGGCGAGGTGGAAGTAGCTGTAGGTGGAGGCCGGCGCATTCGTCGTATCGCCGGTTCCCTGGGTGGAGAGGAGCGGCGGACTGCCCGCGGGGAAGTCGTAGCCACCCACGCCCGGGATCTCGGCCCCTGAGAGGATCATCGCCGCGCGCACGCGTTGATCGATGTAGTTGCTGTTGTACGCGGCCGCCAGGGCCGTCGACCCGCCGTCCGACTGGCCGGAGACGGCGATCTGGTGTGGGTCGAGCAGGCCGGCGAGCAGCCCGTGACCGTGTGCGCTCAGCTTCAGCAATTGAGTGATCACGAAGCTCATGTCGGCGGGCTGATTGACAAGGTCTGACTCCCGGGGGCCACCGGGAGCGTTGGCGTTGGTGACGGGGAAAATGGGCGCGGCAACGACGTAGCCAGCGTGAGCCCACGCCCGCAACAACGGCGCGTAGGGAGTGGGCGTGATGTTGAACCCGTGCCCAAAGATGATCAGTGGAAATGGCCCAGCCGTCGTGGCGGGCGCGGCGTGGCGAACGTCGACGCGGCCCGGATCGCCACTCGCCGGATAGCGGATGATCGTGGTCAGCGTCCGAGCCGTCGGGGGGTGCCCGGGGTATGAGACGTGCCGGCTCTTGTCCGTGAACGTGAGCATGATCTCGCCGACCTCGAATCGCGGCTCACTCGAACGCTTGGGAGCTCCGAATGCGACGCGGTCGCTGATGCCCAGCGCCGACAGCGAGCTGCACGCCACGAGCGCGATCCACGGCAACGCGATTTTGAGATGGCGGGTCAACATCACTTTGATCTCAGAGGATCGCCAAAACCCCGATCAGGGAGCAGTAGAGCATGCATGCAGCGGGTCGTGCCGATGATTCGCCAGCAGGCAGCAAGGCGGCGAACACGGCCGCGTGGATGGGGCCCGGCAACCGGCTCGGAAGCGTTAGGTTGTCTACGCGTTGAAGCGACTCGTGATCGCAGTTCTGGTCGTCACGGTGGGCCCTATTGCAGTGCCCACCGTCGTCGCCGGCGCCCGCCGCGCGAGCGCTCCGGTGCGGATTCGAGTCGCCAGCACCGTGTATGACCCGGTGTCGCACGTGAACTGGCTGGCTGACGCCGACCTGCCCGCACGGATGAAGTTGGGGCTTCCGATCAACCGGGACGGGTCGATGAGCTTCCAGACGGCGGTCAAGTGGGTTCGGCGGCTCGATCGCCGAAAGTACCTCGGGCACAACAACTGGACGCTGCCGATCACCCCTACGCCGTATAGCGACAACCGCTGCTCGGGAAGGAACATGATGGGCGGCGGCAGCTTTGGGCTGGGCTGCTCCAAGAGCCCACTGGCGCGTCTCTACAAGCGCATCCTAGGGCTGCGTTGGCCGGACACCGCTGTGGCGATCCCGGACACCACCACCGGCCCCTTCCACGACTTTCAGCCGTACCTGTACTGGACCGGCACTCCGGCCAAGCCCACCGGAAAACCTGCCCCGGGCTCCCTCAACAGCGGCGGCTTCGACACGGTCTCGTTCAACACCGGTTTTCCGCATACCGCCAACCAGACCGATCATTACATGTACGTGCTGCCGGTGCTAGCCGGCAACCAGTTCGGCGGTACCGCCCTGACCGGGTTGCAGGCAGTCGAGGGCGGTCAGGCGGTGTGGCAGCCGGGAGCCGGGCCCGGCCACGTGGGGCTCACCTGGCTGGCTGACGCCGACCTGGCCCGCACCCAGCACTTCTCGCTCCATGACAAATTCGGTAAGGACGGCTCGGTGGAAGGCGACACGGAGATCGTCAAGGGAAAGACCTTCGGGGGTACCGCCGGAAGCTGGGTGCAAGCGCTGAGCACCGACAAGTGGCTCGCCAAGCAGGGCTGGAGCCTGCCGACGCCGGACGAGTTGACCGCTCTCTACAAAGCGCTCAGCCTCTCCGCTCAGGAGCCGGTGGTTCCGGTCCCGAACGCGACGCTGAAAGGTTTCCGCGACATCCAGCCCTACCTGTACTGGTCGTGCGCGGGCAAGCACATCACGGGCAGCTGCCACGGCGCGCCGAACAAGCACAACCAGCAGTGGAGCTTCTCCTTTGGTAACGGCTACCTGGGAACAGACGTCACCAGGAATCAGCTGTACGTCATCGTCTACTACCACACGCCCACGCGGCCGCCGATCACCCGCTGCCCGCCGTCCAAACCCGGACAGCCGATCCTCTGCACGTAGGCGGCCGATGAAATTGCGGTGCGGCCCCGCGACGCTGGTGCTCAGGGCACGCGGACGACTGCGTGGCCGCGGCGGTACTCGGCCTCGGTCGCGGTGACCCGGTGGCGCCCGGACCTGCGAAACACGAGCGTGACGCTTGCGCGGCCGTCGTTCGCAGTGTGCACGTGGTGACCGTTGCCGACCTTCACGCTCGCGTGAGGGACCGTGGACAGGCGGCAAACACGTAGCACGGCAGCGATGGCTCGCTGTGGAGCACCGGCGCATGGGAGAAGGGGTTTGAGACCGGGCCGGGGAAGATCCCGAGGCTGCCGGGTCCGGCGCTGAGCGCCTTGAGCCCGGCGGATGCGCTCTCGGGCGAGAGAACGCCCGGCATCAGCGTCTGCGAGCACACCGACTTGGGGATCCGGGCACCGTTGGCCGGTCCGGGGTGGGTGATCGCGTCGATTGCAAGCGCGTATGCGACCGGGTCGGTCGTCCCCGCCTCCAGGTGCTCGCTGGTGTCGGCTGGGCAGATCGATTGCAGCTCGACGTTCGCGATCCGCCCGCGGCCCCTCGACAGGCAGCTCGTGCAATGGCTCGGTCCGCTATCCGGGGTCGCGAGCTCGTCGTGGGTGCTGTAGAGCTCGGTGTAGGAGATCCCCCGGAAGGTCTGTGTGTGGCTGTTGAGCGCCTTGATGAAGTTCGAGGTCGAGACCTGCTGCCAGTCGGCCGGAACGCAGCCGAGCCGCTCGCAGTCCGACGACGTCACGACGGTCGTGCCATGGTTATCCGCCTCGAGCCCGACGACGTCGGCGACCATCCTCCTCGTATCGGGCCAGAACCGCAGCGCCCACCGCATCGACATACCACCCTGGCTGTGGCCGATGATCGCGATCCGGCGGCCCGCGAGCTCGTACACGGTGCGGATCGCGTGCACGAGGTACTCGCCGGAGACGTCGATCCGACTGAGCGCCTGGTCCGGCGCGGTGTAGGCACACCACGGGATCCGGAGCTTGTCCAGCGCCGGCTCCCAGTTCCATCCGAAGTTCTCGCTCGGCGTGGTCGACGTTCCCGGGTTCAGCAGCACCGGTTCGACCCTCGCGTGTCTGACGCCTGGCTCGCAGCTGAGCGATGACCTCAGCTGGGCGGCGGTGGGGCTGAGCGCAGGACCCGGCTGGTCCAGCGGCGCGAACCGCTTGTGCGCCTTATGCGCGAACGCGGGACCGGCCCCCAACGCCAGCAGCACCATGGCCACGAAGAACGTCACAAGCTTCCGCGAGGCCATAGCTCGGAGACGGTAAACGGCCAAGGCCCCCTTTGCCAGTCCAGCCGGGGGATAGGATCGGCCCTAGGCGAGCCATGGGACGCAAGCAGCCAGCCGAGATGCGCGGGGAGTCCGGAGATGTGGCGTTCTTCCAGCTGATGAACAGTCACCTGCCGCGTGCGTTCAGCACGGTGATGCGTCGGTTGCCGAGCGAGCCGCGTTGCCGGCTCTGTCGCGCGCCATACGGCGGGTTCGGCGGCCGGATCATGCGTCGTTTTGGTTTTGGGCCCTCGCGCAAGAACCCTGCGCTGTGCAACACATGCTTCGAGAAGGCTCCGATGGGAGGCGTGGAAATGGAGATCGGCGTCTTGTTCGCGGATGTGCGGGGGTTCACATCGCTTGCTGAGGATCTGGCTCCCAATGCGGTGGCTAAGCTGCTGAACCGGTTCTACGGCTCCGCCACTGCGATCCTGGACAGATCCGCGATCATCGACAAACTCGTTGGCGACGAGGTGATGGCGCTTTATCTTCCCTTGCTCCTGGCCGAGGGGTGGGAGGGGGACATGTTGCGTGACGCTTCAGAACTTCTCGCGGCCGTCGGTTACGGCTCGCCCGTCGATCCTTGGTTGCGGCTCGGTGTCGGTCTAGACGTCGGTCGCGCGTTCGTCGGGAACGTCGGAGCCGGAGATGTGAAGGACTTCACCGCACTTGGCGATGTCGTCAACACCGCCGCCCGGCTCCAGTCCTCCGCAAAGGCAGGCCAGATCATCATGTCCGAGAGGCTGTTCGCTCGCCTCCCTGGCCGCAACATCGAAGCCCGTCCGATGAACCTGGCGATCAAGGGCAAGCGCGAGGCTGAACCTGTGCGCATCGTCGAGTTTGGTGCCCCCTAAACCCGGACCCGCCGAGGCGGCGGTTTCCCATGGTTGGAGGCCTTCTGCGAGTGGAGCTAGCCGGACTCGAACCGGCGACCTCCTGGGTGCGATCCAGGGCCGATGGGATGTCACGGACCTCCATGGGCGCGGGATCGCCCGTGTTTACTAGACAATCGCCATTCGCCCGGACGGCGGGTGGCCGTTCCCACAGAGCCTGATGTACCCGTTTGGTACCCGCGGGACGAACGAGACCTGCCAGGGACCCACTGACAGCGGAGACGGTCTCGAGATCAGTTCCTTGATCGAGCGATCTGCTCGACCAGCACTTCATCCACCTGGGCTGAGGAGCGGCGGGATGCCGCTGCTCAGACCAGGTACTCGCCGAGCTGCCAGCAAACAGTGGGATCGCGACCGGGATTGCGCGCGAGGCGATGGTGGCGGCGGGACGAGCTTCTCGATCGCGCCCGGTGAGGGCGACTGACGCTGCCAGCAGACGGAAGGCCCGGTCCTCGGCGTGAGCAGCCGTTGTTGCGAGCGCGTCGGTGGGAAGGTTGTGGCCGTTGCATTGAGAGGCGCGGCTCCCCGCGACTGCGCTTGTGCTTTCCGTTGGTTGCGAGCGTCCCGCGGCCGGTGGCGGGCTAACTCTCGTTGGCGAAACCGAGCGTCCAGCCGGATCTAGTGACCGTTATGCGCGGGACGACTTCATTCGGTCTGCGGAGACGCACCGACGCTGATCAGGATTGCTGCGTCGGCTGCCGGCGTGAGCCTTACGGGAGTCCTCGGTCTGAGAGGATCTGGCGCATGACAATTGCTACCGCGCCGGCGCGTCTGCTCAACCCGGCGACCTACGACGGTTCAGAGTTCGATCCCGAGACGCAGCGCGTGCTTCGCGCCACGATCGATTGGTTCGAGGCAAAGGGGAAGGCTCGGCTGCTCGCTGAGAGTCACACCGACGAGTGGTACGCCGATTTCATCGAGTTCCTAGCCCGCGAGCGGGCGTTCGCGATGTTGCTGACTCCGGCGCGGGATGCTGACGATGCGCCCGGCAAGCGCTGGGATACGGCGCGCAACGCTGTGTTTAACGAGATCCTCGGGTTCTACGGGCTGCCGTACTGGTACGCGTGGCAGGTCACGATCCTTGGCCTTGGTCCGATCTGGCAGAGCAAGAATGACGCGGCGCGAGCTCGAGCGGCTCGACTTCTGAACGAGGGCGCGGTGTTCGCTTTTGGCCTCTCGGAGCGCGAGCACGGTGCTGATATCTACTCGACGGACACGATCCTCACACCGGATGGCGACGGTGGCTTGCGCGCGAGCGGCGGGAAGTACTACATCGGCAATGGCAACGTCGCGGGCATGGTTTCCGTGTTCGGGCGCCGGAGCGACGTCGAGGGGCCGGACGGGTATGTGTTCTTTGCGGCCGACAGTGCCCACCCGGCCTACAAGCTGATGGGGAACGTCGTCCACGGCCAGCTGTATGTGAGCGCGTTTGACCTCGACGAGTACCCGGTGCGTCCAGAGGACGTGCTCCACACCGGCCCCGCGGCGTTTGAGGCGGCCTTGAACACGATCAACGTCGGCAAGTTCAATCTCGGCTTCTGCGCGATCGGGATGGCTGAGCACTCGTTCTACGAGACGGTCACACAGGCCGAGAACCGGATCCTGTTCGGCAAGCGGGTGACCGAGTTTGGCCAGGTCCGGCGGATCCTCTGCGAGTCCTACGCGCGGCTAATTGCCACCAAGCTGTACGGCGCGCGAGCGGTGGACTATGTCCGCAGCGCATCCCGCGAGGACCGCCGGTACCTGCTGTTCACGCCGATCAACAAGATGCAGGTGACGATGGAGAGCGAGCGGATCGTACGACTGCTCGCTGAGGTGATCTCGGCCAAGGGGTTCGAGCGCGACAGCTACTTCGAGCTAGCCAAGACCGGAATCGATGGTCTGCCGAAGCTTGAGGGAACCGTTCACGTGAACCGCGCGCTGACGCTCAAGTTCCTGCCGCAGTATCTCTTCGGGAGCGCTGAGCTGAGTGCGCCGCGTGTTCGAAAAGACGCGGCAGACGACGCCTTCTTGTTCGACCAGGGGCCGACCCGCGGCCTCGGGAAGATCGCGTTCCCCGACTGGCGACCGGTGTTCGATGCGTTCGCCGACGTTCCAAACGTCGGCGTCTTCCGCCAGCAAGCCGACGCGCTCGCCCAGCTGCTCCAAGAAGCTCCGCTGACGCCCGAGCAGGTGAGCGGTGACCTGGACTTCCAGCAATCGCTGTCACAGCTGTTCACGCTCATTCCCTATGCGCAACTGATCCTCGAGCAGGCGCCAATCGACGAGATCCCTCAGGACATCGTCGACCTCGTGTTCGAGACGCTTGTGCGCGACTTCAGCACAACGGCGATCGAGTTGCATGGCAAAGACTCATCGACAGATGCCCAGCAAGCGTGGGCCCTGGCCAACGTACGCAAACCGGTGATCGACTCCGAGCGCGCCGACCGCGTCTACACCGAAGTGCGGGCGCTCGCCGGCGCATACGTAATGCCCCAATAGGCTGCGCCGCGGTCGCTCCGCCCCAACCGCGCAGAGTTCGCGTCCATTCTGCGACGCTCGGTTTGCGACGCCAGCAGGCACCGTAATGCCGGTCTGCGGCGATCCTCGGGCGGCGTCGGTGCGGTCGTAGACGAGGCCGGAGACCTGGGTCACGCTCGGATCACCAGTCGGGGACGCCGCTGTCGCACGCAGCGTATCGTCGCGAGCTGCGACGATCGCGAGGCCCGAGCGAACAACCCGAAGGAGACTCAAGATGGCCGAGTTCCCCGCACCGAAGGACGGGATCGTGCTGACGCATTTCATCGTTTCTAACGACATCGAGCGCTCACGCCGCTTCTACACAGAGATACTCGGCGCCGAGCTCCTGCTAGATGGCGAACCGTCGATCGTTCAGCTTGCAAACGGCTGGGTGATCATCAACGTCGGTGGTGGACCAACAGACGACAAGCCAACGGTCACGCTCGAAGCGCCCCGCGATCCAAATCTGGTGAGCAGCTTCCTCAACATCCGTGTGGCGGACATCGAGGCAATCTACGCAGACTGGAGGGCGCGCGGGGCGCAGTTCCTCACTGAGCCGAAGGACCACGGACGCGAGATCCGCTGCTATCTTCGCGATCCGGACGGGCACCTAATCGAGGTCGGCCAGGCGACCGGGATTCTCCAGAGCCAGACCAGCTCCTAGAAGGAGCCTGGAGGGCGAGCGGCGCAAGGCTGCTCATTGCCACACCTCGGCCTTCGTGAACACTCCGGCAACGCTCGTATTCGCACGACCCGGCAGCCAGCGTGACCGCTTCGGAACTCGGTCGGGCGAGGATCCACCAACCGGCCGGATTATCGCTGTCGTGCGCAGAGTCGCCGGCGGCGTCGACGCTCTCTTCGCGGAGGCAGCCACGCTGACCGACCCGCCGCTGGCGAAGGGCAGGGCCCGGTCGGATCAGGCCTCGGCACTTGCTTCCATATGGTGGGGGACTGGGGGTTATGGCATCGCCGCGGAGGAACCGGGATTTCCCCTCGCGA
Organism: uncultured Solirubrobacterales bacterium; assembly: GCA_963849295.1. GTDB lineage: Bacteria > Actinomycetota > Thermoleophilia > Solirubrobacterales > Solirubrobacteraceae > Palsa-465. The sequence continues at coordinate 935 of CAWKGU010000008.1, read as the reverse complement.
CCCGGCGCTCGATCGTTAGTAGCTGAGCTGCTCATGCCAGTTGCTCGGGCGTCCTTCGGGGGTGAGGTCGAACAGATTCCAGAGCGGCTCGAGGGTGCCGACGTGACGCGGCTCCTGGTCGCCGTCCGTCGGGGCGTAGAGGAGCTCTGAGGCCCAAAAATGTCGGATTGCGCCCGGGTCGCGGTGGAAAACATTGAGCATTGGCCGCTGCACTCCCTCGGTGGTTTCTGCGTGGTAGTCGCGGTTGTATGTGTTGGCCGCTGAGGACAGGAGACGCAGGCGACGCCAGCCACGCTCTTCGGCGAATGTGAGTAGGCGTGGGAGCGAGGTCTTCGCGACGACAACGAAGTTGATGTGCTTTCGGGCGTGCTCGGCAGCGCCGTCGAGCTGGTCGAGCAGTGCCGTACACGAAGGGCACGGGCCCTCCTCTAGCGGCAGGGCTGCGGTTCTGCCGATCTCTGGTCCGGGGGAATTGTCGCCGGGGTCCCGCGGGAACATGAAGCTGTAGATCATGAGGCTGCTCTTGGCGGGCTCGAACAGTTCCGACAGCTTCACGCTCGTGGGGGCGCCGTCGGCGACAGCGCAATCGAAGACGTAGTCCTCCGGAACCGGTCCACCCGGCGGCAGCGCCCGTCGTGATGACGCGACCGTCTCCATGAACCGGCGCAGCTCGATCTCCTGCTCTAACAGTCGGTCGCGCGCCGCTCGGTAGTCCGCTGATTCGCCGCGGAACGTGATGCTCAAGATTCTCCCTCCGTTTGGGTCCAATCAGTAGACCGGCTCGACCGGCGAGACTCATCTCAGGGCCCCCTGGACGAGACGCGCTTTGCTAATCGCGACGTATCCGCCGCTTGTTTGGATGCGGCCCTCCATCGCGCGGACAGCGCGACGCTCGCTTTCGTCCAGTGGCGCGCCGGAAAGCTGGCGACTGCAAT
>CAWKGU010000007.1:0-211465 GCA_963849295.1 uncultured Solirubrobacterales bacterium | reverse complement strand
CGGCCGGGCGCAGCAGGGCGAACGCGCCCCGCGGGTCGCCGTCCTTGGGCTTGCCGACCGAGCCGCAGTTGACGAACAAAACGCCGCCGTACTCCTGCACCCACGGCTTGTGGGTGTGACCGAACACCATCACGCAGCGCCTCCTCGGCCCTGGCGCAGCCGCTCGTACAGGCTCGCCGGCTTGTCCTCGAACAGGTACTCGTTGACCTTCCGCTCGGCCACCCGTGCACCAGATGCACCGGCACGCCTCCGGTCTCGAAGCGCAGGTCGAACGGGAGCTCGCGCATGGAGTCCTTCGAGCCTCTGGTCGGTGTGGGCGAGCGTCCAGTCGACCGACTGCTGGCCCCAGCTCGCGGTCGTGCGGGTCGACGTAGGCGCAGCCGCAATCCTCGAGGTCCCTTGCGATCGCGTAGTCGTAGTTGCCATAGATCGTCGGGATCTGCCGCTCCTGGATCAGCGCGCACACCTCGTTGGGGTGCGGGCCGTAGCCGACCAGATCTCCGCCGCAATAGACGCGCTCGATCCCCAGCTCGTGGATCCGCCCGAGCGCGGCTCGGAGAGACGGGAGGTTGGCGTGAATATCGGTGATGACCGCAACTGCGTCGCCCCACGGACTGAAAGATATCTATTGACAAATATGAGTTCAATCAGTATTTGTATATAGATGGCCGTCGATCTGGAGCTGACCCCGAAGACCAAGCGCCCGGCGGGCGAGCGTTGTTGCGAGCCCGTCGTATACCCCGACGTCGAGCGCGATCAGGCCGTGCGGATGGCAGACCATTGCCAAGGCGCTCGGCGATCCGGTCCGCCTGCAGCTCGTCGATGTGCTGCGCAAGCACGCGGGCAGGGTCTGCGTGTGCGAGCTGGTGCCGTTATTCGACCTGTCCCAACCGACCGTGTCCCATCATTTGAAGGTGCTTCGCGCAGGCCGGAATCGTCGGGTCCGAGCGCGAGGGCCTGTGGGCCTATTACTACGTCAAACCCGAAGCGCTGAAGGAGCTATCCGCATGGCTGAGCTGACCGATATCCGCGAGACCGTCCGCGAGAGATACGCGGCCGCCGCTAAGGCGGCGCAAGATCCCAACGTCGGAGGCCGGCTGTTGCGGCGCGAACGGGCTCGGCTCCAGCCCGGCCGATGCCACGGCGGCGTCTTCGGCGCGACGCTGTACGACGAGGCGGCGGGCTCGAGGTCCCCGAGACGGCTGTCGAATGCCTCGCTTGGATGCGGTGTCCCGACGGCGGTCGCCGACCTTCGTGAAGGCGAGACGGTGCTCGATCTCGGGTCCGGCGCCGGAGCCGACGTCCTCATCTCCGCGAGGCGCGTTGGACCGACCGGCAAGGCGATCGGCTTGGACATGACCGACGAGATGCTCGAGCTCGCCCGTGACAACGCCGCCAAGGCGGCCGTCGCGAACGTCGAGTTCCGCAAGGGCTTTCTCGAGGACATGCCGCTCGAGGACGACATCGGTCGACGTCGTGATCTCCAACTGCGTGATCAACCTCTCGGCGACAAGCCGCAGGTGCTCCGCGAGGCCGCACGGGTGCTGCGACCGCACGGCCGATTCGCCGTCTCCGACGTGATCGCCGACCCCGACATGGACGAAGCGACGCGCAAGGACATGGCCGCCTGGACGGGATGCATCGCCGGCGCACTTACCGAAGCGGACTTCCGTGCCGTCCTGCAAAGCGCCGGCTTCCAGGAGATCGAGATCCGCGAGACGCACCGCGTCCACGAGCACGCGGCCTCGGCGATCATCCGGGCTCGTAAGCCAGCCGGGGGAGCGGTAGCCGCGGGCTAACAGCCGCTGTCGCGGCCTTCACCCCAGCTACATGCGCGCAACGCGGGACACGGCGCGCAGCCTCACTTTGATGCAGCGGAGAGGGCGGGATTCGAACCCTCGATGGACGGAACCGCCCATACCGGTTTTCGAGACCTACCCGGCGAGCGCCAAAAGGTGTCTTTTTACAGCAGGTCTTTCCAGGGCTATCTCGCTGTGGGAAGGTCTGTGGGAAAAACGAGGTCGTTGATTTGTACGCACATTTGGCGTACACTCATTAGCGGTGTCCGAGACGAAAAACCAGCGTATGCAGCTCCGCGTCGCGGAAAGCGATGACCGGCTGTTTCGGAGCGCTGCGGCGGCGGCGGAGGAGTCGCTGTCGGAGTTCCTGGTCGAGAGCGGACGCGAACGGGCAGAGCGCGTGCTCGCGGACCGCACCCGGTTCGTTCTCTCTCCAGCTCAGTGGCGCGCGTTTACACACGCGCTCGATCGACCTGCTCGAGATATCCCGGCGGTGGTCGAGCTGTTTCGTCGCCAGCGCCCGGAGTAGTGGCGCGGTTTCGCGACCCTGAGGCGCTCGGTCCCGATCACATTCTTGACGGCTTCGACTGCGGGCGAGCTTCGCTCAATCTTTGGCTGATTCGGTACTCGCGTCAGGCCGACGCGGCCGGTTCCGCGCGTACCTATGTCATCGTCGATCAAGAACAGGCACGTGTCGTCGGGTATCACGCGCTGGTGGCTGCCGGCATTGAGCGCTCAGCCGCGACGGTTCGTGCAGTCAAGGGGATGCCTCAGTACCCGATTCCGGTCGTCCTCCTGGCGAGGCTCGCGGTGGACCTGTCGGTGGCTGGGCGGGGCCTCGGCGCGTGGTTGCTTCGCGACGCGATGACTCGCACGCTCGCTGCATCGGAGACGATCGGAGTGCGCGCGATGCTCGTCCACGCAATCGACGAAGACGCCAGCCGCTTCTATCGACGGCACGGCCCCGAGCCGTCGCCCACCGACGAGCGACACTTGATGATCCTGATCAAGGACATCGCAGCAGCACTCGACGCCGCGGACCGTACCGGCTAGGGAGCTCAGCAGCACGCCGCGAGGCCCGCGCGCTGACGCTCTCTCAGAAAGCGTTAGCAACGCGAGAGCGCTGCGTCTCGTCCCGAGCAGCGATGTCGTCGAGGCTGATCGAGGCGCTCATGTCCCCGAGGATGCACAAGTCAGGGCGTACCGACCCGGCTCGCACATCTCCGCGAGCTCGAGCGCAGCGCAACCCGAGCGAAGATGGCACCTCGCCAAAGATGCGTGTTTTTACCCTTGTCCATGTCGCTTGGCCGGTGATATGTTGGCTCGCGCGAGCGGCGTGATGTGGGGCCGGGCTACGTCGCTCTGCATGGCAGCGTCGCTCAACGGCGCGCCCGGCGCCCTCGGCGGCCGCCGGTTGTCACGACATGAGCATCGGGGGCTGGCTGTTCACATACGGCCACTAGTGGACCGACCAGGAGATCGTTGTCGCCTACCGCGCCCAGTTCAAGGGCTAGAACGCCTTCTGCCAAGACAAAGACCGCGGGTTCGTCAGCTACTCGCCGACCTTCCACTGGACCGACCAGAAGCTCACAGTCCCGGCTTCTACTGCATGATCGCGCTGATGCTCGTCTCACTGATCGAACGCCACATCCGCCACTCCGGCATCCAGCAAGACGGCCTCCCGCTCGGCGTCAAGCTGACGATGCGGCTGCTCAACGAGCTCGACGAGGTCACGCTCATTGACCCGCCCGCCGACGGACGCCAACGCCGCCCCTGCGTCCGCGCCATCCTCGCCGACATAGACGACGCCCAGCGCCAGCTCCATGAGGCCCTCGACCTACAGCTGCTCGCGTCTATCAGCGTGTGGTCACACACCGGGCCCGCGCGTAAACCCCCGCCGCACAAGGCGATCCAGTCCATCGCCAGCGCTGGCCCCCGAAAGTCCCGCTACACCTTGAAGTTCCGCATGGCGATTGGGCCGACAGCGGCGTGCGACAGCGCTCGGGCCTCGAACGTGTATTTCCCGTGCTTGAGGTGCTTGTAGCTCTTCGGCGAGCTACAAGCTGAGAACTTCGGCTTGTTGTGATGTTTCTTGGTCTTCTTGACCTTCACGAGCGCGCACTGAAAACCCGTCGCGCCGCTCGCCTTGAACCTGAACGTGGCGGTGTGGCGCTTCTTGCTGACTTTCGCCTTGGCGATCTTCGTGTTCGGCGCGAGCAGCTTGAACGTGGCCGTGACCGCTTTGGCGGTGCTCATCGTCACCGTGCACGTGCCGGTGCCCGAGCACGCGCCGCTCCAGCCGCTAAACGAACCGCCAGCAGCCGGCGTGGCGGTCAGCGTCACGGTCGTTGCAGTCGCGTAGTCGTGCGAGCAGGCCCCCGGGCATGAGATGCCCGGACCAGTTACGGTGCCCGAGCCGGTTCCGGCGAGTGACACGGCGAGAGTGACGCCGGGGGTGAACGCCCATGCCGCGCCAATGTTGCTGTTGTCGCCGGAGCCGCCGATCAGTGCCGTGTTGCCGACGGCAGGCATCGCCACGCTCTCGCCGAACTGAGCGGCGCCGGTCTCGCCGCTGCCGGTCAGCTTCGCGCCCTGCTGGGTGAAGCTCGTGCTCGAACGACTGAACAACCACGCCGCGCCAATGCCGCCGTTGTCGTTCGGGGCGCTGATCAGCGCAGTGTTGCCATCGGACGACAGCGCGGCGCTGTAGCCGAACCCTCCGGCGCCGCTCTCGTCGCTGCCGGTCAGCTTTGCGCCCTGCTGGGTCCAGGTCGAGCCCGAGCGGGTGAACACCCACGCCGCGCCGACGCCGGCGTGGCCGGGGGGACCATCGAAAGGTCCGCCGATCAGCGCCGTGTTGCCGTCGCTCGGCAGCGCGACGCTGTCGCCGAAGCCGGCGTCGGGGGTCTCGCCGCCGCCCGTGAGCTTTGCGCCCTGCTGGGTGAAGGTCGAGCCAGAACGGGTGAACACCCACGCCGCCCCATTCCCGGGGAAGCCGTTGATGACGCTGGGGGTGTCGCCCGGGCCGCCGATCAGCGCGGTGCTGCCGTCGCCCGACAGCGCGACGCTGACGCCGAACTCCACCCGGCCGCCCACTTCGTCACTGGGGGTGAGCTTCGAGCCGAGTTGGGTGAAGGTCGCGCCCGAGCGGGTGAACACCCACGCCGCCCCAAGGCCCGCATTGTGGTCGTTCCATCCGCCGATCAGCGCCGTGTCGCCGTCGCCCGACAGCGCGATGGCGGCGCCGAACAACGCGCCGCCGCTCTCGTCGCTCGGGCTCAACTTTGCGCCCTGCTGGGTCCAGGTCGCGCCCGAGCGGGTAAACACCCATACCGCGCCAATGCCGCCGTTGTCGCCCGGGCCGCCGATCAGCGCCGTGTTGCCGTCGCCCGACAGCGCCGCGCCGGTGCCGAACTGAGCGGCGCCGGTCTCGCCACCGCCCGTCAGCTTTGCGCCCTGCTGAATCCAGGTCGCGCCCGAACGGGTGAACACCCACGCGGCGCCAACGTTGCTGTTGTCACGGGCGGCGCCGATCAGCGCCGTGTTGCCATCGGACGACAGCGCCGCGCTGATGCCGAACAACCCGGCCCCGCTCTCGCCGCCGCCTGTCAGCTTTGAGCCCTGCTGGACGAACGGGTTGACGATCAGCGGGTAGCGCGCACCCCGGTCCCGCACCCCGATCCGGAGCGCCCGGCCGCGTAGCGACAGCCACGCCGGTAACTGACGTCCGGACGCGTCAACCACAGACAACCCGCCGTAGCGGAGCGCCACGCTCCCCGAGCGATCGCGAAACGCAATCTGCGACCCGCTCCGCTGCGCCCGCAGGGAGCCCGTGAGCGTGAGCGTCAGACTTACCGGCCCGGTGCCGGCCGGTCGCCTGGTCAGCGTGAACCCCTGCTCAACCCCCAGTGGACCCGCCGCATACCACTCGCTGACCCCCGGACGGCGCACGAGGACCCGATTGGCGCGTGCGCTCAAGCGCCCACGAGCGACTCCTGCAAGCGCCAATGACAACGACCCCCCGCTCGCGCTGAGCGACACCCCGCCCGCGCCGACGTCCGCGCGCACCCCACCGCCTGCAAGCTCAAACCCGGTGCCGCTGCGCCGCGGCACGAAGACCGACTCACCCGACCCAAGCGCCGCCGAGATCACCGACTGGCCCTGCATCGGCAATGACTGAAGCCGCCCAAGCGCAGCCTGACGAGCACCCATAGCCCGCCGTGCCGGGGTGGGCCTGGCTGCGCCGCCCGTAAGTGCTGCAAAGCCCGTCACACACGCCGCGAGCCCAGACGCGGCCCACACAAGCCGTGGCCCAAACACGATCAGCGCCTCACCCCGGCTAGACCTTGAAGTTCCGCTTGGCGATTGGCCCCGCCCCCGAAGACGAGAGTGCCCGCACCTCGAAGGTGTACTTGCCGTGCTTTAGGTGCTTGTAGGTCTTCGGCGAGGTACAGCCCGAGAAGTGCACCTTCGGTGCCTTCTTGTGCTTCTTGGGTCGTTTCACGAGCGTGCACTGAAAGCCGCTCGCGGCCGTGCCCGCATTGAATGTGAAGCGGGCTTTGTGGTGCCTTTTGTCGACCTTGGCCTTGAGCTTGGCAATCGCGGCGGGGAGCGGGACAAACGTAGCGGTGACCACTCGATCGGCGCTCAGCGTCACGGTGCACGCGCCGGTGCCCAAGCACGCCCCCGACCAGCCGGCGAACGCCGAGCCCGCCGCCGGAGTTGCGCTCAAGCTGACGATCGTGCTGTTCGGGTAGCTGTGGGCGCAGCTGCCGGGGCAGGAGATGCCCGCCGGGCTGCTCGTCACCACGCCCGAGCCGGTGCCGCCTTCGGTGACGGTGACGGTGTGCGGGGCGGCAGTGGTCGGGGCGGCGAACACCCACGCGGCACCCACTCCCGGGGTCTTGCTGCCGCCGTTGTTGTCGTAGGGCCCGCCGATCAGCGCGATGCTGCCGTCCGAGGACACTGCCACGCCCGCGCCGAACGCGCCGTAGCCCGTCTCGGTGCCGCTGGCGGCGGTCAGCCGCTGTTGCTGGGTGAAGGTCGCGCCGGAGCGCGTGAACACCCACGCCGCCCCGACGCCAACCCCTGTGGCTCGGTTGTCGTTCGGCCCGCCGATCAGCGCGGTGCTGCCGTCGGAGGAGAGCGCCACGCTGAGGCCGAAGCCGCCCTGGCCGTTCTCGGTCCCGCTGGTGGCGGTCAGCCGCTGCTGCTGGGTGAAGGTCGCACCGGAGCGCGTGAACACCCACGCGGCCCCCGGGCCCGGGTCCTTTCCTCCGCCGTTGTTGTCGTAGGGCCCGCCGATCAGCGCGGTGCTGCCGTCCGAGGACACTGCCACGCTGAAGCCGAACGCGCCGTTGCCGGTTTCGGTGCCACTGGCAGCGACCAGTTTCTGCTGCTGGGTGAAGCTCGGGCCAGACCGGGTGAACACCCACGCCGCCCCCACGCCAACCTCTGCGCCTCCGCCGTTGCCATCGCCGGGACCACCAATCACTGCGGTGCTGCCGTCCGAGGACAATGCCACGCTCAAGCCGAACCCGCCGCTGCCAGTTTCGGTGCCGCTGGCAGCGGTCAGCTTCTGCTGCTGGCTGAAGGTCGCGCCCGCGCGCGTGAACACCCACGCCGCGCCCACGCCAACCTGTGTGCTTCCGCTGTTGTCATCGCCGGGACCGCCGATCAACGCGGTGCTGCCGTCCGAGGACACTGCCACGCTGAAGCCGAACGCGCCGTTGCCAGTTTCGGTGCCGCTGGCGGCGGTCAGCCGCTGTTGCTGGGTGAAGGTCGCGCCGGAGCGCGTGAACACCCACACCGCCCCCACACCGGAGCCGGTGCCGCCGTTGTTGTCGGTCGGGCCGCCAATCACTGCGGTGCTGCCGTCGGAGGACAATGCCACGCTCGCGCCGAACGCGCCGTTGCCGGTTTCGGTGCCGCTGGCGGCGGTCAGCTTCTGCTGCTGGATCCAGGTCGAACCAGAGCGCGTGAACACCCACGCCGCCCCCGCGCCCGCGGCCTTTCCTCCGCCGTTGTTGTCGTCGGGACCGCCAATCAGCGTGGTGCTGCCGTCCGAGGACACTGCCACGCTGAAGCCGAAGCCGCCGTTGCCTGTCTCGGTGCCGCTGGCAGCGGTCAGCGTCTGCTGCTGGATGAACGGGTCGACCCGCAACGGATACCGGGCGCCGCGATCGTCAACCCCAATCAATACCTTCCCGGAGCTGACCGAGAGCCACGCTGGCAGCGCTCGCCCGTGCGCGTCGCTCGCCACCAGACCTCCATATCGCAGCACAGTCCGCCCGCCAGGATCGGCGAACGCGATGGAGTCGCGCCCGACTGGGCGCGCTCTCAGCGAGCTGCCGACCGCCACAGCCAGCGCCAGTACCCCGCGGCCCGCGGGGCGTTGAGCCAGGTCGAACCCTTGCTCGAGCCCGAGCGGACCATTCACATACCACTCGGACAGCACCCCACGCCGATAGCTCACACGGTTGCCCGAAGTAAGCGGGGCCGCGGGTGCCAAAGCGCGCAATCCGCCAGCACGCCCGAGCCCCACCAGGTGCAGCGACAACCGCGCGCCACCTGACCGAACCGTCACCGCAGCTGACCCAAAATTCAGATCCAGATGCTGCGCCGGGTTGACCGCGCTCAGACCACGCACCCGATAAGCAAGATCATCGCGCCCAAGCGCTGCCGAAACCGGCACCCGAGCCGACACAGGCAACGCGTCCCACCCCGAACGTGCCCGCGCCGCCGGTTGCACGGCATGCGACCCCAAGCGCGCCGAAACAGCCAGCCCACCGACTGCCAGCCCAACCGCAAGCAGCGCAAGTGCCCCAAGCGCGACCGGCTGACATCGCAACCAGCCCCGGCCCCACCACAAGCCCGAACGAACACCGCTCCACTCGAACACGATCCCCGACGCACTCAAGCCCATCATCGGCTAGCTCCTCGGCTGGTCACCTATGAGCGGCCCGCCCCAGGGCCGCACCGCGGATCATATCTCCCAAAGCGCAGATGGCCAGGCGCGTGGGCGGAGTGTCCTAGGATTGTGGAGGCATGAGCGAATTGGAGTCTCATGCCTTCGACAACTGCAGATCGGTCGTCAGTAGTGCGTTCTCGGGGTTGCGGGCACCTCGATGACTGCGATCGAGAGTGTCGAGACGGACGAGGACCAGCGCTTTCGACACCGGCGCCGGACCGCTGCATACGCGTGGCGTTGCGGAAGTCAGCGTCGCCTTGGCGCACTCGGCAGTATGGGAAAACTGTGGGAAAAATGGGCCCTGCTGGAGCGATCGACGCCCCGCGAATACTGGCTTTATCGCCGTCTGCACCGGTCTTACGAACGGCGCAATCTGGCCCATCGTGGGGTGAGAAGGCGTACTGCTCGCAGGCGAAATGCCCTTTAGATCCGCCGATTCCGGCGTCTAGCGGAGAGGGAGGGATTCGAACCCTCGATGGACGAAACCGCCCATACCGGTTTTCGAGACCGGCGCATTCAACCGCTCTGCCACCTCTCCGGTGTAGGCAGGCGTAAAGCTAGTGGACGTGCGGAGGAGGGCGGGCTCTGCCGCGAGAAAAAGCGCCGCCTACTCCCGCTTCCCCGCAAAGAACGCCCGCAACAGATCGGCGCATTCGTCCTCCAGCAAGCCGGGTTCCACCACCGGTCGGTGGTTCAGCTGCTCCTCGCCGAGGACGTCGAGGACGCTGCCTGCGGCCCCGGCCTTCGGGTCCCAGGCGCCGAAGACCACTCGGGGTACGCGTGCCAGGACGATCGCTCCCGCGCACATCGCGCATGGCTCGAGCGTCACGTACATGACGGCGTCGAGCAAGCGCCAGCTTCCGAGCGCGCCCGCCGCTTCGCGCAGCGCGATCAGCTCGGCGTGTGCCGTCGGGTCGGCACGGAGCTCACGCTCGTTGTGAGCTGCGGCGATGACCTCCCCATCCCGGACGAGGACCGCGCCGATCGGCACGTCGTCATGCTCGAGCGCGCGCTCGGCCTCGCGGATGGCGAGCCGCATGAAGTACTCGTCGCGAGGGAAGAAATGAGGTGAGGGCGTCGAACGGACGGTCGGTACCGTTCTTTCAGGAAATCCGCTTTGCCATCCGATGATGTCTTAACCCTTAGCGCCGCGCCGATTCATCCGGGTACCGGCGCGCCGTAGCTCGAATTTCTGCATAAAACGTCTCCATGGTCCTGCTCCGTCGACTCGGGCTCACCGCGTGTGCAACCGTTGCCGTGCTCGCGGGCGCCGCTGGGTCGGCGTCGCCGGGCGTCCTTGACGCGAGTGCCGCCAGCACGACGCCACCCGCCGCTTACGTGCCTGATGAAGTGGTCGTCGGATATGCGCGGCATCCGCTCGCGTCTGTTGGCGGCGAGCTGACCAGACGATTTGGGATTCGCGCCGCTGCCGAGCCCGCGCCGTCGCCGAACGAGCAGGTGCTGCGGCTGCCGCCCGGTTTGAGCGTCACCGCAGCGGTCATGGCGCTTCGTCACCAGCCGGGCGTTGCGTACGTGGTGCCGAACTTCATCGCCCACGCCGATGGCGACTGGTATCCGGATGACCCGGGCCGGAGCGGGCGGCCTGGCGGGTGGGAGAAGCTGCAATGGAACTTCTTGCCCGGCTCCGGCGTCAACGCGCCGGAGGCCTGGGCCAACCTGATCGCCGATCACCGGCCGGGCGGTCGCGGGGTGGTCGTCGCGATCCTCGACACGGGAATCGCCTACACGAGTTGGCATCAATTCCGTCAGTCGCCCGACTTCGCCCGCACTCGCTTCGTCCGCCCGTACGACTTCATCGCAAACAATCGATTCCCCCTCGACCGCGAAGGCCACGGCACATTTGTCGCCGGCACCGTGGCTGAGGCCACCAACAACCGACTGGGGCTGACCGGCCTTGCCTATGGAGCCTCAATCATGCCCGTCCGGATTCTCGACGCCAACGGCTCCGGTGACGCGGCGACGATCTCCCGAGGGATCCGCTACGCCGCTTCCCACGGCGCACAGGTGATCAACCTGAGCCTCGAGTTCTCGATCGGCGTCAGTGCCGGCGACATCCCGGACATCATCTCGGCCCTTCGGTATGCCAATCGGCGCGGAGTGGTAGTCGTCGCCTCGGCCGGGAACGAAGGCGTGAGCCAGGTCGCCTATCCAGCGCGTGCGCCGGCGGTGATCTCGGTTGGCGCGAGCACGAGCGACCGCTGCCTTGCCGACTACTCAAATGACGGGTCGCGCCTCGACCTAGTCGCGCCTGGGGGGGACGCTGATGCCAGCATCGCTTCAGATCCCGACTGCCACCCGCAGCGGACGCTCCCAGACATCTTCCAGATGACTTTCTTCAATCCGGCCAATCCGGGACGCTTCGGCCTGCCGGGCGGCTGGTACGGCACGTCGATGTCGGCACCGCACGTAGCAGCGGGGGCCGCCCTGGTGATTGCCAGCGGGGTAATCGGCCGGCATCCGTCGCCGACCGCGGTTCTCGCCAGGCTCGAAGCGACGGCGCAGCCGCTGGGCGGCTCAAAACCGAACGCGAACTACGGGTACGGCCTGCTCGACCTGGGCGCTGCAACGGCACCCTCGGCTCAGCACCCGTAGACGCACAGCAGTGCCGCGAGGATTCACGTCGTCCTCACGATCAGCACCGAGCAGGGCGCGTGGTGCGAGACCCTGTTCGGGACCGACCCCAGCAGGAAGCGTTTCGCGCCGGTCATCCCTCGGTTGCCAACCACGATCAAATCCGAGCGCTGCTCCTCGGCGACGTCGAGGATCGCATCGGCGGCGTCGCCCTGTCGAGCGAAGGTCTCCACCTGCTCGACGCCTGCCCCACGCGCGTCTTCCAGCGCAGCATTGAGCGCCGCAAGCACGTCCTCCCGCGGGTTGATCATCCATTGCAGATCCTCTGGAACATCCACCTGCTCGCTGCGAAGGCGCTGGTCGATGATCGGCTCATACGCGCTGACGATCTGAAGCTTGGCGCCGAGCTCGCGCGCTAGGTCGATCGCGTAGCGGACGGCGGTCGTCGCTGTATCAGACCCATCGGTGCCAACGACGATCGACGCGAACATGCTCAGGCGAGCTTGGTGATCGCGATCACCATGCCGACCAGCACGAAGACGACAATCGCTGCCTGGGTCCAGAACCAGAGTCGAGGCACTGAGGTAAACCTACCGCGAGAGCGGGGGCCGGCGCCCAGTTTCTCCGCGGGTGGCGCGCCCAGTTTCGCCGGGGGTGCCGCGCCCAGAGGCGCGGGCGGTCGACGCCTCCCGGCCCCATCGGGCATACTGCCGCGCCGTGCGAATCCGTTTACTTCTCCCCACCCTCGTCATCCTTGCCTGCGCGGGCACGGCCCTCGCCGCGAGTGGTGGCACCGTCAACACCACGCTTAACCCCAACAAGGTGTCGAAGGCATCGACGCTGACGATCTCCGCAACTGGGCCGTTCAGCTTCAGCGGACTGCCCAAGTCGGCAGAGCTGCTCGTCCAGAAGGGCTTCAAATCGAGCGCGAAGGCGGTCTCGGTGCTCTGCACCAGTGCCCAGGCGAGCTCGAACAGCTGCCCATCCAAGAGCAAGGTCGGCTCGGGAAAGGCGGTCGCGACCGGAAGCTACGCCGGCTTCACCGAGCAGGACAACGTGACGCTGACCATTTACCTAGGCAAGCGGCTGAAGGCCGGGGACATCGCGTCCGTGGTGGTCAGTGGCACCGATTCGATCTTCAACGCCACGCTGCACGGGGTCGGGAGGCTGTTCATGACGGGCGGCCAGCTGGAGCTGCTGTTCACGCAATTCCCGACGCCCTCGGGTCTGCCGTCCGGCACCAAGATCACGCTCGACAGCCTTCAGCTGACGGCGGGCGCCTCACGGACCGTGAACAGGGCAGGGGCAAGCACAAGCACAAGCATCACTACGCCCTGATCAAGAACCCGCCGACCTGCTCAGGTCACTGGACCGGAACGTTCACGTTGACCTTCTCCAACGGCACGTTCTCCAAGGCGCTCAGCACCACCTGCACGAGCTGAGCGCGCACCGGCGCGGCGTGCCGGGCGAGCCACAGAGCTGCGGCATCGCGCCGCCGGACGAACCGGCGGCGCGAAGCCGACAAGCTTCAGGCAACCCCAACTGGCGTCGGGAAGCGCAGCGCCACGCCGCGCGCGACGACCAGGACCGGGAAGGTCGCGTTCTCGATCGCGTTCTGCGACTGGGCGGTGACCATCACGCGGCCCTCCGGGGCCTCCAAGCGCGAGCCAACGACGAGCAGATCGACGTGGCGCTCGTCGCGTGTCACATGGGCGCCGAAAGCGTCGGCGAGGGCACGCGCCGTTTCGAGCGCGGCATCGTCCCCCGGTGCAGCAAGCACGCCGATCGTCCGGATCTGAGGTTCCGGGTCGGCGTGATAACCGGCGGGCGCGAGCGCCAGCGCGGCGGGGCCGCCCTCGAGCAGTCTTTGCGCCGAACGCCCCGGCGTGACGTGGCCAAACGCGGTGCGATAGTCAGAACCGAACACGATCATGTCGGCCGCCTCCTCCTCGGCGAGCCACTTGAGGCCTTCCGGGGTGGAGGCGCTGACGACCACGCGCCGCTCGACGTCGATGTCCTCCAGGCGCTGGGCGCCGCGGTCCAGCAGAGCCTCGGCCTCGTGCTCCTCAAGCTCCTCGCGCGAGCGTTCGCTCTGCGTCGTGTGGCGCACATACGCCAGCGTCAAATCTGCACCGCCTTCGGCGAGGACGCGGCCGAGTGCCAGTGCGTCGAGATCGTTATCGGTGTCGTCGTAAGAAACGACTGCGTGTAGAGACATTCCCTGCTCCCGTTCGGAGTCGAAATTTGTGTTCGTATTCGCCGCCAGAATCGCATCCGCCTGCTATCAGTTCCAATGAAGTTAGTCATCAGTACGATAAGCATTACTAATGCTCAACCTCGGCCGTCTTCGAGTCCTCCAAGAAGTGATCGAACACGGGTCTTTCTCTGCCGGCGCCGAGTCGCTGTCCTACACCCAATCGGCGGTCTCGCAGGCGATTGCGCGCCTCGAAGCGGAGACCGGGGCGGCGCTCGTGACTCGGGACCGCCGCGGGGTCAGACCCACCGCCGCCGGCGCCACGCTGCTCGAGCACGCCGAGGCGATCCTCGCCCAGGTCGAGGCCGCCGAGGCCGATCTCGCGGCGGTGCTCGGCTTGCGCGGGGGACGATTGCGGGTCGCTTCATTCCCATCGGCGGGCGCGACGCTGATGCCGCTGGCGGTCGCGACGTTTCGCCACCGTCACCCGGATGTCGCGCTGACGCTGGCCGAGGGGGAGCCCGAGGAGATCGCTCCGCGGCTCCGCGCGGGCGAGTTCGACCTCGCGCTGCTGTTCGAGTTCCCGGGTGTCGGCGAACGGCCCGGGGGCGGGCTCCGCACGGTCAGCCTGCTCGAGGACCCGATGCACGTCGCGCTCCCGGCGAGCCACCCGCTCGCGTCAAAGCCCGCGCTGACGCTCGCCGATCTCCGGGACGAGGATTGGGTGCAGACGTCCTCCTCGAGCCCCTGCGCCCGCCACGTCGTCCGCTCATCCCTCGCGGCGGGATTCGAGCCACACGTGACCTTCGAGAGCGATGACTACGAAACGGTGCAGGGCCTGGTGGCCGCCGGCGTCGGCGTTGCGCTGATCCCCCGGCTTGCGCTCACGCGCGTTCACCCAGGAGTGGTCGTACGCGCTCTCGCCCCCAAAAGCCCCGCCCGCAAGGTCATCGCTGCGACCGCGACCGGACCCGGAGTGGCGCCCGGGGCAAAGGCGATGATTCGGGTGCTGTCCGACGTCGCCGAGCAGTACACGGACGATGGGCTAGCGGCGGCCTAGCTCGACGCGGCGAAACGGACTAGGTCCGGCCCTCCGCGTCGCGCGCTTCGTTCCACACTCCGCCCGCATACGCCCGGAAGTCGCGCTCGAACGGCGACCACCAGTCGCCGCGAAGCTCGGACGCGAGCCGGTGGCGCCGGACGTAGGGCGTCGCGAGCCGTGCGGCTGCGGCGAGCAGGATCACCGCCATGACGCCAAGAAGGATGAACATGGTGGGTATCTACCCCGCCGGCACGCAGGCGAACTGGCGGGGAGATCCACCATGTCATCCGGCGAACAAGGCCACGAGGTCAGCTGGCCTGCGGTAGCCCGAGGCTCGATGACAGCGACGAGTCGACCGACTTGAGGCTCCCCGCATCGCTCACGAGCTTCAGCGTCGCCGACCGAGCCGCCGGCCCGTTGTGGCCGGTCGCCGCGGCGGCTATTGCTCGCAGATCAGCCGCGACGGTGTCGAAATCTGCGGCAAGCTGGTCGCGCTGACTCTTGTATTTCGAAGGGGGATTGAGCGTGCGCAACGAGGCCGCCTGCTGGCTGGCACGCCCGGCGAGGCCAGTGAACTCGCTGGCGAGCTGGACATCCGTCTGACCCTTGGCGGCGCCGAGCGCCGACTGAAGGTCGCGACCGAGCTGCTGGAACTGTGCCTTCTCGGTCTGAAAACCAGACTTGAATGCGCTCAGGCTTGGGCCGCTGCTGCCACAGCCCGCCAGGGCAACGAGCGCAGCGACCATCACAGCCACGATCAAGCTTCTCATGACGACGGCCTCCTCAGTTTCAATTTGCCTCAGACGTCCGCCAGAGTAGCTTCAGGCTCATGATCGCGACTATGCGGGGCGCAACGCAGCCGAGCTCCGCGACCTCCTGAAGAGGGCCGGGAGCCCGGCTGACGTGACTTAGGAGCGATCGCTACGCGCGATGCGCGTGGCGCTTGCTGTGCTTGCGATGCGACTTGCGAGTCGCGGCAGTCGCGCTCGTCGTCGTACCGGTTGTCGTCGTGGTGGTCGTGGTCCCGGTCCCGGTGGTGCCGCCGGGATACCCGTTGGCGCCGCCACTGCACGCCCACGCCACGCCCCCGCCACCTGCGAGCGAGAAGACCGTGGCGACCACGGCGAGCGTCTGCTTTTGAATCCTCATCTTGCGAGGACCTCCTTTGGTTCGAGTTGCCCCTCTAGACGTGGTGGCCTGAACCGACGTCACGCTCGACCCATAAGAAGTTTGTAGGAGGACCGGGAGGCGGGCGCTCCTACGCACGTCTTAGCGATGTCTTCGCAGGAGCTTCGAAAGGGCCCCGATCCTGATCGCAGGAGATCAGCTCAACCCTTCAGGAGCCCCGATGACCTTCTGTACCCGTGCAGCACTCACCGTCACACTCGCCGCCCTCGGAACGCTCGCCGCAGCTGGCGCGTACACCGAGACACATCGCGCGCCGGATCAGCCATAGCCGATGAGCGCGCTAGCGACATCCACTGCCAGCCGCCGCGTCGACGTCGAGCTCGTGATCCCGGTGTACAACGAGCGCAGGACGCTCGAAGCGTCGCTCCGGCGCCTGCATGGCTTCCTCTCCAGCCGATTCCCACTCTCGTGGCGGATCGTGATCGCCGACAACGCGAGTACCGACGGCACGTTGGCACTCGCGCGGCGGCTCTCCTACGAACTGCCGAACGTCGAGGCCATGCACCTGGACGAGAAGGGCCGCGGCCGTGCGCTCAAACGCGCGTGGGCGGCCGGCGATGCCCGGGTCCTGTGCTACATGGACGTGGACCTCTCGACCGACCTCGCGGCGCTGCTGCCGCTGGTCGCCCCGCTGCACTCGGGTCACAGCGATGTGGCGATCGGCAGCAGGCTGCATCCTGGCGCCCGCGTCCGGCGGAGCCTCCGGCGAGAGCTGATCTCGCGCGCCTACAACCGGCTGCTCAAGCTGTTTCTGCGCGCCAGCTTCAGCGACGCCCAGTGCGGGTTCAAGGCGATCCGCAGCGATCTCGCCGAGCAGCTGCTCCCGCTCGCCCGCGACGACGAGTGGTTCTTCGACACCGAGCTGCTCGTCCTGGCACAGCGCCACGGGCTCCGGATCCACGAGGTCCCCGTCGACTGGATCGAGGATCCCGACTCGCGCGTCGAGGTCGTGCCGACGGCGATCAAGGACTTGCGCGGCGTCGCCCGACTCCTGTTTGCTCGACGCGGCGGCGAGCAGACGACACCCGCGCCGCATCGACCCCTGCTCGTCCGATGAGCTGGGACTCGCTCACATATCCGGCGCCGCGGTGGACGCGCAAAAAAACTGCAGCCCGCCGATTCGCACTGGCACGTCCCGAGCTTCCCGCGCTGCTCGGCCTCGGCGCGCTGCTCAATTTTTGGAACCTGAGCATCAATGGCTGGGCCAACACGTATTACGCCGCGGCCGTGCGCTCGATGAGCACGAGCTGGCATGACTTCCTGTACGCATCGCTCGACAAGAGCGGCCTGATGACGGTCGACAAACCGCCGCTCAGCCTCTGGATCCAGGCACTTTCGGTCAGGATCTTCGGCTTTCATCCGCTGAGCGTCCTCGTCCCGCAGGCGCTTATGGGGATCGCCGCGGTCGGACTTCTTTACGACCTGACGCGACGGCGATTTGGCCGGGCTGCCGGATTCGTCGCGGGGCTCGTCCTCGCGACAACGCCGGTGGTCGTCGCGGTCTCGCGACACAACAATCCTGACGAGCTCCTCGTGCTCTGCTGCGTGGCGGCGCTGTGGTGCGCGGTCCGCGCGCTCGAGACCGGCCGCACACGATGGTTCGTGCTGACCGGGATCTGCATCGGCTTCGGCTTTGAGACGAAGATGGCCGTGGCGCTGATGGTCGTGCCCGGCATCGCCGCGGCATGGTTGTGGGTTGCCCCCTCGCGCTTGCGGGCCGCTCGGCATCCGGCCTCGCCGGATCGGCCCGCGCGCGAGTCATCCAGCTGCCGGATCAAGGCGCTCAAGCAGTCCCTCGCCGGTCTGGCCGCCCTGGTCGTGGTCGGCGGTGCCTGGCCGCTGCTCGTGATGCTCACCCCTGCTGCCGATCGGCCGTGGATCTCGGGCACCTCGGACAACAGCATCCTCTCGCTGATCTTCGGCTACAACGGCCTCGGCCGGATCGCCGGACAGACGGGCGGTCCCGGCGGTACGGGTGGCGGCGGGACGATGTTCGGCGGGCCGACCGGACCGTTCCGGCTACTCCAGACCGGGCTCGGCGACCAGGCAGGATGGCTGCTCGGCTTCGCGATCGTCTCCGGGCTCGCGCTGGTCGCTGTCACCCGGCTGCGCCGTCGCGACGACAGGACCGGGTGGCTGCTCGTGATCGGCGGCGCGTTCGCGACGCCCGCGGTCGCGTTCAGCTTCGCGAGCGGCATCTTCCACCCCTACTACGTATCGCTGCTCGCGCCATTCATTGCGGCGCTGATCGGTGCGGGCTTCAGCGTGATCCGCTCGCACCGGTCACGGATCCTGGCCCCGCTCGCGATCGGCGCCGGCATCGTCACCGAGCTGGTCGTCCTCAATGAGCTCAACGGTGCGCTGTCGTGGGCGTCCCCGGTCTTGATCATCGTCGCGGGCGGTTGCGCCGCGCTGCTTGCGACCAAACGCTCCGCCCGGGTCCGCACTGCGCTGCTCGGTGTAGCCCTGACGGCGCTGCTCGCGGCCCCGGCGACGTGGGCGGCGGAGACGCTTGGCCATGCGACCAACGGGACCTTCCCGACGGGCGGCCCGGCGAGCGCAGCGCACATGGGTGCAGGGCCGCCCGGCGGCAGCGGGCGGTTCGGAGGCGGGGCGCTACGAGGCGGGGCGCTACCAGGCGGGCCTCCGCCTGGCGGAGTTACGGGCGGCTCTGCCCCGTCCGCCGGAGGGGGGACCCCGGGCGGCTTCGCGGGCAACTCGACCTCGCTCAGCGCAGCGATCCGATACGCCGAAGCCCACGGTGGAGGAACCATCGGCGTTGAGAGCCAGAGCAGCGCGGCCGCGGCGATCGTCTCCCAGGACGGCGACGTTGCTGGACTGGGCGGCTTCTCCGGCCGCGAGAGCTCGGTGTCGGTGTCGTGGCTCGCAAACGAGGTGAAGACCGGCCACGTGCGTTGGGTCGTTGCGGACACCGGCGGCCAGGGTTTCGGGATCCCGGGCGATACACGTACCGGGAGCAAGAGCGCGATAAACGCCGTCCAGAAGGCGTGCACCGCGGTCACGGTCTCTACCGGGAGCGGCACGAACGTCACGCTCTACGACTGCGCGGGCAAGGCCAGCGCGATTCTCAAGGCGGCATGAGCAGCCTCCTGCGAGTCGCGCTGACTGCCGCAGCGATCTCGCTCGCTGCAGCGCCCGCCGCCATTGCCGACACCGCGACCAGCTCCAACTGGTCAGGCTATGCGGCGCATCGACAGGGTGCGCGCTTCCGGAGCGTCTCGGCAGCCTGGGTCCAGCCCCAGGCGTCCTGCACGCAGGGTCAGAGCACCTACTCCGCGATCTGGGTCGGGATCGGCGGGTACCGCAGGAGCTCGCATGCCCTCGAGCAGGTCGGCACCGAGCTCGATTGCTCAGCGTCGGGCCGTGCCGAGTCGAGCGCCTGGTACGAGCTCGTGCCGGCCGCCTCCCGCACGATCCAGCATTCCGTCGCTCCCGGGGACTTGATGGTCGCCAGCGTGACGGTGAGCGGCAAGAACGTGCGCATCGCGATCGTGGATGAGACGCGCCACTGGTCGTTTGCCAGAAGCACGCAGGCCGCGAGCGTCGACACGTCATCCGCCGAGTGGATCGTCGAGGCGCCTTCGGACTGCACGAGCAACAACTCGTGTCGGACACTGCCGCTCGCCGACTTCGGCTCGGCGACGTTCGCGTACGCCAAGGCGCAGCTGAGCTCGGGGCACACCGGAGCGATCGACGATGCCCGCTGGCGCACGACGCGAATCCGGCTGGTGCCGCACGGCCAGCGGTTCGTCGCGCTGGGTGGGAATGCGGGCGCCGATGCGACCCCGGGCCCACTGACTTCCGCAAGCACATCGTTCACGGTCACCTACGCGAGCCTCACCCACCATCTAAGAGCAACGTAGGAACGCTCCCACTCCGCCGCCGGCCCCAGCCACAATATTCCCAACATGCGGCTCCTTGTCGTCGACGACGATCGTGGCTTGCGCGATGCGCTGCGCCGGGCGCTGACGCTGGCCGGCTACGAGGTCCAGCTCTCCGAGAACGGATCGGAGGCGCTGGCGCAGATCAACCAGTCGATCCCCGACGCGGTCGTGCTCGACATCGGCCTGCCGGACATCGACGGCCTCCAGGTATGCCGCACGCTGAGGCGCGACGGCAACCGGGTGCCGATCCTGATGCTGACCGCCCGCGACGCGATCTCCGACCGGATCGACGGGCTCGACGCCGGCGCGGACGACTACCTCGTCAAGCCATTCGACATCGACGAGCTCAAGGCTCGCCTGCGGGCCCTCCTCCGACGCTCGGGTGCCGACGGCGGCCCGGACGGGCTCAGCTTCGAGGAGCTGCGGCTCGATCCCGCCCAGCACGGCGTCGAGCGTTGGTGAGAACTTCGTCGAGCTGACTCGCACCGAGTACCAGCTGCTCGAGCTGCTGATGCTCAACCCGCGACGTGTGCTTCCGCACAGCACGATCTACGACCGAGTGTGGGGCTATGACTTCGGCCCCACCTCCAACGCGCTGCGCGTCTACGTCGGCTACCTGCGACGCAAGCTCGAGGAGGCCGGCGCGAGGCCGCTGATCCATACGGTTCGCGGCGTCGGCTACGCGCTTCGCGAGGCCCGCGAATGAGCCTGCGGACCAGGCTCGGTGTGGCGGCCGCGACCGCGGTCGCGCTTGCGGTGGTCGCCGTGTCGGTGTCGGCGTATGCCGGCACCCGGTCGGAGCTTCAGGGCCAGCTCGACACTCAGATCCAGAACCTGGCACGGCCGCGTCTTATCACCGCCAACGGTCCGCCCGGCGTGTTCACTGCCAGAACGGGGCTGGACCGCCACAAGGAGCGGGGCGGGCGGGCCGATCCGGACGAAGGCCTCGGGCTCGACAACCGCGGGCCGCAGGCGTTCGGCGGGCCATCCGGGGCGTTCACGCTCGTGTACCCGAGCGGTCGCACCTACAGCCCGACCAACCAGGGCTACAGCATCCCCGCCGATCCGCGCGCGAAGCCAACCGCGGCCAGCGGCCGCGGCCAGTATTTCACCGACCTTCACGCGAACGGCGTCCACATCCGGGTGCTCGTCACCGGCATCGGGCCGAAGGGCGCGCTGATGGTCGCCCTGCCACTGACCCAGGTCGATCACACGCTGCGAAACGAGCTCGTGCTGCTGCTGATCGTGGGCGCCGCCGGAATCGCGCTCGCGGCGCTGCTCGGGCTGTTCGTGGCCCGCACCGCGCTGGCGCCAATAGCGCGCTTCACCCGGCGCACCGAGGAGATCGCGGCCGATCCCGACCCCGAGAAGCAGCGGCTCGAGGCGCAGGGACGCGATGAGATCTCGCGCCTGGCCCATACGTTCAACGCCACGCTCGATGCACTCGCGCTATCGGTGCGGGCTCAGCGCAACCTGGTCGCCGACGCCTCGCACGAGCTGCGCACGCCGATCGCCACGATCAGGGCCAACCTGCAGCTGATGCGCGACGAGGCGCGCCTCAGCGACGCCGACCGGGAGGCGCTGCGCGAGGACATGATCGAGGAACTCGACGAACTGACCGCGCTCGTCGGCGACGTCGTCGAGCTCGCACGCGGTACGAAGCCCGACGGGACGCTGGCCGAGGTTCGCCTCGACGCGATCGTCGAGTCCGCGGCGCAGCGGGCCCGGAGGCGCGCTCCCCAGCTCAGGCTCGAACGCGAGCTTCGAGCCGACGCTGGTGGAGGGCGACGGCGAGCGGATCGCTCGCGCGGTCACCAACCTGCTCGACAACGCATCGAAATGGAGCCCGCCTGAGGGCACGATCCAAATCAAGCTCCGCGATGGCGTCCTCACCGTTCGCGACCACGGCCCCGGATTCCACGAGCAGGATCTGCCGTTCGTCTTCGACCGCTTCCACCGGGCGCGCGATGCTCGTTCGAAGCCGGGCTCCGGGCTGGGCCTCGCGATCGTTCGCCAGGCGGCGGAGGCGCACGGGGGAGAGGCCCGCGCGAGCAACGCTCCTGACGGCGGCGCGATCGTCACCGTTTCGTTTGGTGAACCCCTGCCGGTTGACGCTAGTGCGCTGGGCGACGGCGCGCCGGCGCGCGACCCGAGGGTTGAGTCGGAGGCTCGCGCGGCTTCAGGCGCGGAATCGCCAGCTCCGCCGGCTGGTCCCGAGCCAGCGTCACCCGCTCGCCGTGATGGCTGATCTCGAGCGGCTGGCCCTCGACTAGCGAATAGCGCGCGTGCTGCTGGCCCACCTCGACCAGCAGCCGCCTGTCGCGATACATGAACCGAAACGCCAGCCGCGCGATCGCCTCCGGCAGCCGCGGCATGAAGCTCAGCTCGCCGTCGTGGTCGCGCATCCCGCCCAGTCCCGCGACGGTCGCGATCCAGCTTCCCGCGAGCGATGCGATGTGCACGCCGTCGCGCGTGTTGTGCTCCAGGTCGTCGAGATCCATCAGCGCCGCCTCGGCGAAGTAGTCGTACGCCAGCTCGACATGGCCCACCTCGGCAGCGATAACCGCCTGCGTGCAAGCCGAGAGCGAGGAGTCGCGCACCGTGAGGCGCTCGTAATAATCGAAGTTGCGCGCCTTTTGCTCCGCGGTGAAGGCATCGCCGCGGACGTGCATCGCCAGCACCAGGTCGGCCTGCTTGACCACCTGCTTGCGGTACAGGTCGAAGTAGGGGAAATGGAGCAGGAGGGGGTACTGATCCGGGCGCGTGTGCTCGAAGTCCCACAGCTGATGCTCCGTGAACTCCTCTGCCTGGGGGTGAACACCGAGTGCCTCGTCATACGGAATCGTCATCGCCTGGGCGGCGTCGCGCCAGCGCGGCCGTCTCCTCGTCGTCGACGCCGAGCGTCTGCGCACCGCGCGGGTGGCGCTCGGCAGCCGCCGCCGCCTCGAGCAGGTTCCGCTGCGCCATCAGGTTCGTGTAGACGTTGTTGTCGGCGATCGCGCTGTATTCGTCCGGACCCGTTACCCCGTCGATCCGGAACGCCCCGCGCTGATCGTGGTGCCCGAGCGAGCGCCACAGCCGGGCTGTCTCGACGAGCAGCTCGAGCCCCACGTCCCGGTCGAACTCCTCATCCTCGGTGGCGGCGTGGTAGCGGACGGCGGCATCGGCGATGTCGGCATTGATGTGAAACGCCGCGGTCCCCGCCGGCCAGTAGCTCGAGCACTCCTGACCGCGAATCGTCCGCCACGGAAACGCTGCGCCGCGCAACCCGAGCTGCGCCGCGCGCTCGCGTGCCAGCGCGAGTGTCGCCTGGCGCCAGCGCAGCGCGTCGCCGGCTGCCTGCGGGGCGGTATAGGTGAGAACCGGCAGCACGAAGCTCTCGGTGTCCCAGAAGGTGTGGCCGTCGTACCCAGGGCCGGTCAATCCCTTGGCGGCGATTGCCCGCTGCTCACCGCGCGCCCCAGCCTGGAGAACGTGAAACAGGCCAAACTCGGATTGCCTGCTGTAGCTCGGCGTCGCCCTCAAGCTCGACGTCGGCGCGCTCCCAGAAATCGTCGAGGTACTCGTGTTGCTGCGTCCAGCAGGCCGTCCCATCCGGCGTGTCGCGCTCCGGCCATCGCCGCTGAGACCTGATCGCGCAGCGCCGGAACCGAGCGCTCGGATGACCATCCGTACGCGACGAACTTCGTGACGCGCAACGGTGAGCCGGGGGCCGTATCGGCCGTGATGAACACGCGCGCGACATCGCCGAACTCCGCCGTCTCAGAGTCGGTTCCCTCCGGACCCTCGATCACGTGGTCCATCGAGGCCGCCATGCGCAGCCCGCTCGCCTTGGTGCGGTGAACGAGGACGGCCTTGCCGTCTGCGGCCTGAGACAGCTCGGGCTCGCAGCGGTGCGCTCAGGGCGGCCGCGGCGCGTGGTCATCCTCCTCGAGCGCGGACTTCCTCGTTTGCGATCAGCTCCGACTGCACGACGACCGTGACCTGCTCGTCGACCGGTTCCACCTCGTAGCGAGATCGCCGCGACCGCGCGCTGCGAGAACGACACCAGCCGCGTCGAGCGGATCCGGACCAACACGCCCGTTGGCGACAGCCACTCCGCGCTTCGTCGCAGCACGCCCGCCCGCAGGTCGAGCACGCGCTCGTGGCTGCGCAGCTCTCCGTAGCGCACGTCGAGTGGCTCGTCCCGGACGAGCAGGCGGATCAGCTTGCCGTTGGTGACGTTGACAACCGTCTCGCCCGCCTCGGGGTAGCCGTAGCCCGCCTCGGCGTAGGGGAGCGGGCGGGCCTCGTAGAAGCCACCGAGATAGCGTGCCGGGCAGGCCAAACGGCTCGCCCTCGTCGAGGTTGCCGCGCATTCCGATGTGTCCGTTGGAGAGGGCGAACACCGACTCGGTCTGCGCCAGGCTGTCGAGGTCGCAGCTCGGTCTCGCGCACTGCCCACGGCTCGACCGGAAACGCGGGGTGCTGGATCACGAGTCGTTCAAGAGCTCAGCCAGGTCCTTGACGACGACGTCGGCACCGTGCTGGCGCAGCGCATCAGCCTGCCCTACCCGGTCGACGCCGACGACCAACCCGAAGCTTCCCGCGTGCCCCGCTTGCACCCCCGCCAGCGCATCCTCGAACACCGCCGCTTCCGCCGGCTCCACCCCTAGCGCGCGAGCCCCCGCCAGGAACGTGTCGGGTGCGGGCTTGCCCGGGAGCTGCTCACTCTCGGCGGTGTGGCCGTCGACGATCTCCTCGAACAGCTCGAGGATGCCAGCGGCCTTCAACACGTCGCGACAGTTCGTGCTCGAGGAGACGACCGCGCGGCGCAGCCCGGCGTCACGCGCCGCCTGCGACGTAGCGGACCGACCCCTCGTATGGCTGCACCCCATCGCGATGGATCAGCTTAAGCACAATCGCGTTCTTGCGGTTGCCGAGCTCGACGATCTCCTGCGCAGGCAGCTCGATCCCACGCGACTCCAGGAATGAGCGCACCCCGTCGTTGCGCGGTTTGCCATCGACGTACTCGTCGTAGTCGCGGACCTCGTCGAACGTACCGCCGCCGTGCTGCGGCCAGGTACTCGTCGAACATCTGCTTCCACGCCGCCGCGTGGACCTTGGCTGTCTGGGTCAGCACGCCGTCGAGGTCAAACAGGCAGGCGTGCACGTTGTCGGGTAGGCCGAGCATCGAGCGGACAATATTCCTACGTTCGTCTCACGGCGTCGTCCGATCCTTCATCCCGTGGAGTTCGAAGTGATCGTCGCCGCGCATCGACGCAAGCTCGTGCGAGATTGCGCCCGGATCGTCGGCGAATCCGACGCCGAGGAGGCCGTTCAGGAGGCGCTGCTCAAGGCCTACGAGGCGCTCAACCGTGGCCTCGTCGTCCGCTCGATCGAGCCGTGGCTGCGGGCGATCGCGCGCAACGCGGCGCTCGATTTGCTCCGAACCCGTCCGCGCACCACCGAACTGAGAAGCGAGGCTCGTGGGATACGACGAGTCCGCCGAGCATCGCGAGCGGCTGCGCGCAGTGCTCGACGTAGTCGAGGCGCTTCCCGAGCGCCAGCGCGACGCGATCGTGATGCGCGAGCTCGAGGGTCGCAGCTACGACGAGATCGGCGCGCGGCTCGGGACCAGCCACGGGGCGGTGCGGCAGCTGCTCAACCGCGCGCGAACCTCGGTGCGCGAGCGGATCGGGCGGCTGGCGGCGCTCCCTGGCCTCGCGAAGGTCTGCGCTGCGGCGGTGGTGCCCGCGGTTGTTGTGTTGGCCGGGCCGCATGCGGCCCGGCCTGGGCCGGCGCATGCGCCGGCCCACGGGGGCGCGCATGCGCGCCCCCGCCGGGTGCCGCATGCGGCACCCGGAACTACCCTTTCTAGTCGAAGCTCTTCAGGAACACGCGCGCCAGTGCGCGTGTCGAGGTCAGCGGCTTCGACACGATCCCGATCTCCTGTATCTCATCGTGTCGCACCTTCAGCAGACCGTTCGCCTGCGCTCCCGCGACGATGTACCACGTGTTCAGGCCAACCTGGAACCCGCGGCCCGGGTGCAGCTTCCGGGCCGCCGCAAGGCGGGTCCCCGGGCGGATTCCCCGCAACGCATAGCGCCTATCAGCGGTCAATGCCAGCACGGCCCGGCCCGCAACCCTCCGGCGCTCCGAGCGCGACAGCGAATGCAGCAACTTCGGCGATGGGTAGCCGGCCCGGATTCCGCCACCCGTGAGGCAGTAGAAGTCCATGCTCTTGCGGTGGCGCGTCGCGTAGACGGGCAGCGCGTGGCGGAGCCGTAGGCGCCGCTCGCCGAGCCTGACCGGCCCGATGCGCGCGCCGGCAAGCTTGCCGCTCGCCAGCAGGCAGCTCTGGCCGGGCGCCCCGACCGGATTTGGCCACACGCTCTTGGGGACGCGCAGGACGTAGAAGCCGCTGGTGCCGTCGCGAGTACCAGATCTCCCTGCGCTCGGGCGCGAACGCGGGCTTCGACATCGCGAAGTTGCTGCCGTTGCCTCCGTTCGTGAACGAGGTCTTGAACGGGGAGACGAAATACGCGACCTCGCGCGGGTGAAGCGGGTCCTGGATGTTGAAGACCCGCAGCCCGGAGGTGATGAACGAGCAGGCGACGATCTGCGGATTGACCTCGGTGGGCACGTTGCAGTAATGCGCCGCATAGCTCTGCGCCGGGTTGAGCGTGCCGGGGTCGCCGTTCGCGGCGTGGTGAGCGGCTGGCTGGTCGACCTCAAGACGCAGATTCGAGACCACGTAAGGGTGGCGCTCGTCGGAGATGTTGATGATCCGCGCGGCTCCAACCGTGTCGGGCGGAGCTGGAGGGCTGCTGAAGCGGAACGCGTACTCGTCGAACTCGAGCAGGTAGGGCGTGCCGTTGTGGGTCAACGGGATCGCGTTCTGCGGAATCGTCGAGGAGTTCCACGTGAGCCGGCTGACCTCGAACGCCTGCGGGTTGGGCTTGCGAGCCTGGATCTGGCTGATGTCGAGGATCAGCAGCTGTCCCGTGATCGGGTCGGCGATGTAGGCGCGGTTGCCGTCGTCGGAGATCGTCATCCCGTGCGAGTACACGTTGCCCTGCCAGAGGTCGTGGGGATGCTTGGGATCGGAGACGTCAATCGCGGTGATTGCCTTGACCCCGGTCCCGGCGGCGTAGAACGTCTTGCCGTCGGGGGAGAAGCCGCTCTCGTGGCCGAAGCGGGCATACGGGCCACTCGCGTCGAGCACCGGGTGCCGGCAGTCCTGGCTGACCGAGTAGATCGAGAACCAGCCGGGATACGTCGCGGGGTTGCCGAGCACCGCGGCGAGCAGCCCGCGCTTGATGTTGAGGTTGAGCGACTCGTGCGGCGAGAGCATCGCCAGGTCGGTCAGCGTCGCGGTCTGCACCGGATGTGCGGGGTCCGACATATCGAGCACGGCGACGCCCTGCGAGGGAGGCCCGGTGAAGCTGATCGCGTTGGTCGGGTACAGCAGCGAGGTGTCGTAGAAGGCGCACTCGTGCCCCTGAGTGTCGATGTAGCGGAAAACCTTGAAGCCGCCGGACTGCCCCTGATGGCCGACCATCGTCAGGTTGCACCAGTAGCCCTTCGGGCTGGCGGCGATCGCGGAGGCCGGGACGCGACCGTCGGGGACCCCGTTCAGCGGGTGAGAGCCAGGGCCGCAGGTGGGCGGCGGCGTCGCCGTCAAAGGCGGCTCCTGGTTGTGCTGGACGGGCACCGTCGCAGGCGTCTGGCCACCACCCTGGTTGAGCGCCAGCAGGCTGAGATCGTTGGGCGGGTTCGGGGCTGTCAGCGAGACCGCGCCCGTCGCGAGCAAGACCGACGAGGTCCCGAATGCCGCGCTCAGCAGCAGCAGCAACAACCGAATCCGACGCTTGCACCAACTCCAGACGATGATCCGGATCATAGTGCGCTGCGCTTCTCCGCGACGAGGCCGACGCGGTGACCGTCGTGCCCGAACGGCTGGGCCTCCCAGCGACGCTCGCGGACGACCGTCGTCGCGCTCAGGGCCGATTTGACGCGCTCGGTAGTGAGCGTGTGTGGTTCGGCGGCGGTGGGCGTGTGATCGACGTCGAACAACAGGATCAGGATGCCGCCCGGGTTGAGGATCCGCTGCGCCTCGGTGAGGGCTTGCTCCGGGTTCTCGACGTGGTCGAGGCTGTTGCGCGCGAGCACGATGTCGACGCTCTCGTCGAGCAGCGGGATCTGCTCGGCGCCGGTGTCCAGGTAGATCGCGCCGCTGTCCGGAATCAGGAGTCCGTGGTCGGCGAACGCCTGCGCCAGTGGCTCGACCCCGATGCTGGTGCGCGCCGGGCAGGCGTCGGGAAAGCCGAGCGGGCCGGGGCCGATGTCGACGACGACCTTTTCGTTGAAGAAGTCCTGCGCTCCCCAGCTCCGCTTCACTGACCACGCGATTTACCTCGGCGCGCGCCTGCTGGCGGCGGCGACCCTCGTAGGTGATGGCGATCTCCTCGTCCTTAAGGTAGTGGAGCGCATCGGCCGGGTTGAGGCCGCCCGCGCGAATCACGGGATCCCATTCGGTGAGCCACCAGCGGAGCTCGGCCTCGCGCTTGACCGCGGTCTTGTCGCGAAACCGCTGCCGGAGCGCCAGCCGCGACCGAATCACGCGTGTAGATCGGCTGCGAGGATGCCCACGCCCTCGCCGCGCTCGATCTCGAAGCGGTTGAGCAGGTACGGATCGGCCTTCGTCGCGTAACCGGCGTTCTCGGTGACCGCGTTTGTGTAGCCGGCCGCCTTGACCGCCGCGATCACGGCGGCGTTGTACTTGCTCGAGGGGTAGCAGAAGCTGTTCACGGGGATGTGGAAGTTGTTCTGAAGGAACTGCCGGGAGGCGACCAACTGGTTGCGGAGCTGGTCGGGCGGGAGGGCGGTCATGTCGGGATGGTTGATCGAGTGCGAGTCGATCTCCCAGCCGAGCTTGACAAGCGACGCGAGCCGCGTGTTGTTCAGGTGGTTCTGGGTGATCTCGTTGAGCACGCCCGGCCAGCCGTACCTCGACATGACCGACGGGGCGAACGTCGCCTGGGGTATGTAGCCGTTGTCGAACGTGATCACGATCGGCTTGGCCGGGAGCGTGCCGCCGTGGAACCAGGCGTTCATCATCTCGTCGAGCGTCACCGCCTCGTAGCCGTGCTGGTGAAGCCACGCCATCTGCGCCTCGAAGTCCGAGTCCGAGACGTACAGGGTCGGGATCGCGTCTCCCGGTGGAGGATCGCCGAGCTGGTGGTAGACGAGGATCGGCACCGGCCCGTTGTACGGCCGCCAGCCCGGCTGGGGGGTCGCGTTGCGGACGAGCGTGCTGGAGCGTTGTGCGGTGTGCGTGCGCTGTTTGGCCGCGCTCGAGCTGCGGGTCGCGGCTGGCGTCGTCTTCGACTTGCCCGATCTTCCCGAATGGACAACGATCGCGACGATAAGAAAAACGAGCGCGGCGCCCAGAAGGAGCAGGCTGGCAGCGAGGCGGCGTTGCACGCCGCCGCAGGGTACGGCTAGATCGTGAAGTTCTGGCGCGCGCTTCGCTAGCGGCGGGCCGTCACCGCCCAGTCGCTTGCGCGGCCGGCGGACAGCGGCAGCGTGAACTGCACAAGTCCCCCTGCGATCGAGTGGGGCACGCGGTGGCCGTTTACGTAGGCGACCGCCTTGGAGGCGGTGACGCCAGGAGGCGGCGCGACCTGCATCGTCACGCTGGTCGTCGCGCCGGTACGGAAATAGCCGCGGATCAGCCGCGGTCGCTGGGCGAGGCCGAGCGACGGGAGGCGGATGTTGAACGTGGTCATCGGCAGATGCGGCGTGATCCGGTACCCGCCCTGGAGCGACGTGAGGCCCGCCAGCTGCACGAGGTCGAACAGGCTGTATGCCGGCTGGTGCATGATCTGCGTGTCGTAGCCGTGTGTAGCGCCGGCGCCCGTCGCGAGCCCGATTCCGCACCCGGAGGGAGGCGACTGGTAATAGGCAGCGCACTCGTCGTCGACCGTGATCAGCCCGTCCCAGTGGTCGGGGAACACGGTGGCGTGCGTGGCGAGCGTGTTTCGCAGGAACTCGTTCCAGGCGTATGAGCTCGGCTCCGGGAACGACGCCATCCTCGTTGGCGAGCGCCCACACGATCCAGCCATTTACGGCGAACCACGCGCCCCCGGGCCATTCGGTGCTCCCGTTGATCGGCGGGAAGTTCTGCTCGGTGGCGCCGGGATCGTCCGAGCCCGGCGCGAGTGTGGAGCCGATCTTGGCGGGGCCTTTCGGCGCGCCGACCCCGGCGAGGAAGCGGCGGTATCCCGCGACGACGCTGGCGGCCTGTGGCGGCGTGGCGGCGCCCGCCAGCAGCGCCCACGACTGTGGTTCGCTCGAAGATCGCTCCGACGCCGATCTGGCGCAGACCGGAGTAGCCGCGGGCGAACCAGCCTCGCGGCACGTACTGGCCCTTGACGACGTCGAGGTCGCGCGTCGCGGCGACTCGCAGCTGCGACGCGAAGGCGTGATCTCCGAGCATGTCGGCGACTTGCGCGACACGCGGGTATATGTAGGCGGCCTGCGCCGTGACGAGGTCAGACTCGGTCATCTGCAGGAACTCGGTAGCGAAGTCGCTCCAGTCTCCGGTCGCGCCGGTCAGATACTCGCCGTGCGGACCACGCCCGATCACGTTCTCCTGGTGATTGAAGGCGAGCTTCAGGTGGTCCCACAGCGTCCCGGACCCCGTTTGCGAGTAGGGGACCTCGGCCTTTAGGAATGCGAAGTCCCGAGTCGAGAGCGCGTACTCGCTCGCCGACCACAGCAGCCACAGGTCCATGTCATCGGAGGTCCCGAGGTCGAACCGGCGGCAGAGGCTGAGGACGCCGTACGGGATAGCCCCCGTCGCCATCGGCTGCTCTTCCGCCGAGTAGTCGATCACGTCGCGGGCGAGCGCGGAGTCTGACCAGATCATCGGCAGCATGTGCTGGAGCGGATCGCGGAACGCCTCGTTCTCGCCGAAGTAGTACTGGTAGTAGCCGCCCTGGGAGAGGATGTGATGTCCGGCGCACTCCTCGTAGGTCGAGTCCGAGCGCACCGTGTAGGCGTCCCACTGGAGCTCGCGGGAAAGCCATCGGTAGCTGCGTCCGAGCGCGACCCGCGGAAGCCACTTGCGCCACGCAGATTCGGTTGTCTTCAGCGGATTGCGCGCGTGCCGGTAGCGGGCTAGGAGCGGCGAGATGTCATTCGGATGCGAATAGCCGTATGCGTAGCGGAGCGTGATGCTCTTGCCCGGCCTGAGTGAGATCGGCGTCTGGAATGCGAACATCGCCTGGCCGGTTGAGCCCGCAGCTACGGGTGGCGCGATCGCGTTCGTGAGGTGGCCGGCCGCGACCGCGGCGGGCGTTTTTCGTGAGCCGGATCCGAAGAACGCCGCTCGTGTCGGCGTCGAATGCGGTCACGCGCCCGGACAGCGCGGTCGCGAAGATCGTCAGCGGATCGGTGTCGGCGTCCGCCGGCAGCTGCGCGACCGAGAGGGTTTTGGTGCTCGAGTCCCAGCTCGGCGCGTTGTAGCCGCGGGGGATCTGGGTGACGCCCTGGATCTGCGGGTTGACGTCCCAGTACTCGAAGTACGACGCGCGCAGCCGCTTGTGCGAAGTGTTCTTGATCGTCACGTCATGGAGCAGGATCGGGTCATTGCCAAATGGCGCGTACACGACGTCGCGCTCTGAGATGCCCCGCACCACCGTGTGCTTCTCGTAGTAGCCGACGCCGAAGCGCCGCTGCGTGAGGGCCCCGGCCGGCCGGTCGTCATACAGCGTGCTGATCACCCGTCCGCCGACGTTGAGGTACCCGAAGCCGCCCGAGAAGTGATCGCTCGACGCGTCGTAGTAGTTGGTCCACTGGTAGAGCCGGTCCTGGCTCCACAGCTGTACGTAGCCGTGGTTGAATGCGTCCGCCACAACGCGGTCATTCCCGAGCTGGCTCCATGCGTCGACCGAGCCGGAGATCTCGGGTTGCTTGGCGATCGGGTTGGTGAGCTCATCGACCGTGTACAGATAGCTCGGGAGCCCGAAGCGGTCCACCGACCATCGGCCGAACGCCCCGCCGCCGTATGCCGAAGCGATCGGCGGCCGGCCGTGATCGTGCGACAGGAGCGGCGGCGCGGCGCCAAGCGCAGGTTGGGTTAAGCCGAACGTTGCGCCAGCGACAACGGCGGCGAGTCGGATATATCGGCGGATCAGCTCACGGCGGGTGATCGAGCTCAACCTGCGCCCCCGTTGCCTGCGCCCCCGTTGGGGTGTGGCTTCGGGGGCTTGCGCGAGGGCGGGCGGTGCCGCCTTGGGGCTCTGAAGTACAGCGTTCCGACGTATCCCGTCGTCTCGATGTAGCCGCTCGTATCGGGCGAATCGAGTTGCTTGACGACGCCCGCCCAGAAGCTCGTGCCGGCCAGGTTGAAGGCGGCGCCGACGAAGTCCGCTCTTGGAGAATCACTCAGACCGTAGTCATGGAAGATCGGGTGGGCGGGGTCGTTGATCGCGCCGCTGTAGAACAGCGGATCGCCAGCGAGTGCGTTGCTGCTCTGCGTGATGTATGCGGTCTCGAGCTTGGCCGAAGGATTGACGTTTCCGTAGTAGGTGATCCCGACGTGCCCCGGGGCACCCGCGGCGACCGCCGGCAGCTCGACGTTCTTGACGTGAGGCGCGGCGACCATCATCGGCTTGCTCCACGTCTGTCCGTGGTTCCGGGAGCTGATTAAGTAGAGCAATCCGTTGGTCGTCCAGATCCCGTAGAGGTTGTCCGCGCTGTCGATCGCGAGCTTGAAGTTCGTCCCGCTGACGGGGGTACCGGTGGGAGCGTGTGGTACCGGCAGCCACTTGTAGCTCGCGCCCTCATCGTGGCTGATAACGATGTACGCCGAGCTGGAGCAATCGACCGGCTGATAGGTCGTGCCCTTACTGTCGACAACGCCCGCGTTGAAGTTCAGCGGCGGGCACACGTCGGGAGGGTTGCTCGCGGAAGGCGAGGTGTATCCGGCCGGTGTGAAAGTCGCGCCGCCGTCGAGCGACTTGTAACAGAGGCGGCCGGGACCGGTCACCTCCACCGGTGAGTTAGCGCATAGGTAGACCACGTCGGGATAACCGACGGGCCGCGCGCCGCCGGCCGGAGGGGGACCGACGAACACCTTCTCCCAGTCGCCGGTCGGCGCCGTGGAGTAATCCGCGGTGCTGAACGTCCGGCCGTCGTCCTTTGAGGTGAAGATCTGAAAGCCGTACGCCGCCGCAAGGTAGAAGCCCGAGCCCTGTGGCAGCCCGCCCTCGTTTCGAACCGGTCCGGTGGCGTGAGACCAGAACAGCCACCCGGTTCTGGGGTCGGCGATCACGTCGGGATCGACCGTGTTCCAGAACGAGGTCGGCTGCTCAGCGGCGGGATACGTGAGGCTCCAGTTCGCGCCCTCGTTTGTCGAGCGCGCCATCGAGTTCTCGGTCAGTGCGGGCGAGTAGATCAGCACGTTTCCGTGGGTCACCGCGATCGTCGACTCTGAGCTCGGGTAGCCGGTCTCGGTGGCGCACGCGATCGGCAGGGCCTTCCGTTTCACGAGGCGGCCACCTGCGTGATGGGCCGTCACCGGCCAGTGTGGGTTGCAGCCCCGTGGCTTGGCCGCGACGACCGCGGGCGAGGCCGCGAGCGTCAGCGCAGCGCAAACAAACACCAGCCCGCGGCGCCGCCACCTGCCTGACCCAGCAATCCTTCTTCGTCCGAGATCCATGCCGCCCTTTTCGTCTCCCGCCTCGACGTGCGCGTTTCTTGGTTTCGCCGCGTTGGCCCGCCGCGTTGTCCGGCCGCCTGTCCCGCCGTGCGCACCCATAAAATACACGCGTGTCTCCAAGAGTCAACTTGTTTGAAGAGGAGATCTAGCTACTCAGGATGCCGCCGGCACAGGAACGGCAGCAACGGCCGGCTCCGGCTCCTCCCCGCGGGTGTTGGTGGCCCGCAGCCCGATGACCGCGGCGACCAGCACAAAGATCGCGCTGGCGAGCAGTGCGCGCTGAAACCCCGAGTTGAGCGCGTGTAGCGGCGCTGTGTGCACCGCGATCAGGTGAGCGGTCCGGCTGGTCGCCAGAGCGGTGAAGATCGCCAGCCCGAGCGCACCACCGAGTTGCTGTGACGCGTTGACAAGAGCGGCGGCGAGGCCGGCCTTGTCCGCCGGGACGCCGGCGTTGGCGGCCGTCGTCACGCCGACGAACACGGGGCCGAAGCCGAGCGACATGACCACCATTCCGGGCAATAGGTCCGAGGTGTAGGAGCCGCCGACCGGGATCTGTGACAGCCAGTAGATCCCGCTTGCCGCGATCAGCGATCCGGCGACGATCACCGCGCGCGTGCCGACCCGGCCGATCAGCTGCGACGCGACACCCGCCGCGGCACCCGTCGCGAAGCAGACCGGCAGGTAGGCGACACCCGTCTGGATCGGCGAGTAGTGCAGCACGTTCTGCATGTAAAGGGTGAGGAAAAAGAACATCGCCAGGAAGCCCGCGAAAGCAATCAGCTGGGTGACGTCCGCAAAGGCCAGCCCGTTGATGCGGAAGATCGCCAGCGGTGCGAGCGGGTTACGGTGACGGCGCTCGTTGACGACGAATGCCATGAGGAGGGCGAGCGCGCCCGCCAGCCCGCCAACCGTGCGGGCCGTCCCCCAACCAAAACGGGGGGCGTTCACCAGCGTGTAGACGAGCAGCAGCATCCCGCTCGTCGCCAGAACGGCGCCCAGCGCATCGAAGTTCTGGAGCTTCTTTCTGCTGTTGTCGCTCGTGATCAGGCGCAGCACGCCGCCGAGTACCAACACGCAGGCGATGGGGTTGACAAACATCACCCACCTCCAGCCGACACCCTGGGTCAAGACGCCGCCGAGCAGCACGCCGACCGCGGACGCGAGTCCCCCGACCCCGCCCCAGACCCCGAGTGCGGTGTGCCGGTCCTTGCCCTCCTGGAAGGTGGTCGTCAGGATCGACAGTGCGGCAGGAAGCGTCATCGCCGCGCCAAGCCCCTGACCGAGTCGTGCTCCCACGAGCACGGCGGAGCTCTGCGCGAACCCGCCGATCAGCGATGAGACACCGATGAGCCCGATGCCGCCTAGCAGCATCCGCCGCCGTCCAAGCAGGTCGGCGAAGCGACCACCAAGGAGCATGAAGCCGCCGTAGGTGAGCAGGTATCCGCTCGGGACCCATTGCAGGCCAGCGACGGAGAAGTGCAGCGCGTGCCGGATCGACGGCAGCGTCACGTTCACGATCGGGGCGTCGACGAAATCCAAGAACGCGACCGAGCACAAGAGCGCCAGCGTCAGCCTTCCTCGTCGGGTCGATAGAAGTGAAGCGGTCATCGGGTCATACCTCCGTGTGCATTGCTTTTCACTCTCGATGACCCGCGCCGAGTGGCGCATGTGACAGCGTCCTTGTCAGCGTTCGGACGGGGCGCGACCGTGTTAGCTCAACGGACTGTGTACGCCACGAGCTGCGGATTTCGGCTGGATCGCGTCCCGGTGATGCCTCCGGCCGGGACGAGCACGGTGTGACCCACGACCGCGATCGGGGAGTTGGTCGTCGTTGGGAGCTTGCGCTCGAAGACGATCCTGCCTGTCTGGCGGCTGAGCGCGAGGAGCCTGCCGTTGACGAGCGTGGTGAAGAGAAGGTCATTTGAGACGGTTACCGCGCCGAGCGGCAAGGACGCGACGCTTGTGTCCCATTCGACCTTGCCATTGCGGAGGTCGAGTGCTTCGAGCTCTCCCCGGGCGGGGCCGGCGGCCTTGGTGGGAGAAGGCCGGTTCAGGTTCGTGTAGGTGAGCGGCAGGTCGATGGTGGCGACGTACACGCTCTGTCCGGACTGGGCCAGGTTGGTCAGCACGCCGCCTAGCGATCCCGGGAGGATCGTGTACGGCGCCTTTAGCGTGAGCTTGTGCTTGAGCGCGTCGAGCGAGTCGTTGTCGTGTCCGTTGTGCTCGCCGACCGGCGTCTTCCAGATCAACTTGCCGGTCTCGGCGTTGATCGCATAGACGTAGCCCATCTTGCCGCTGCCGATGACGGCACGGACGCGGCCGACGCTCGCTGAGATGGGCGATGCCTGCATGTCGTAGTCCTTAAAGTCGTTCGGCACGCCCTGGTAGTACCAGCGCAGCTTGCCGCTCGCCGCATCCAGGTTGACATCGCTGTCGGTGTAGAGCTGCAGCGCTGGCCGCGCGATCGCCGAGGCGGGCGTCTGATACGGATTTCCGATGCCGTAAGTCACGGATCCATCGGCGCTGACGAGCGGCGGTTCCCAGGCGCCGCCCGAGCCGAGGCCCACAGACTGCACGCCCGCATCCGTCGTGCGCAGCGTGTTGAACTTCCAGGCCACCGTCCCCGTCGACGCATTCAGCGCGATCAGCACTCCTCCACCTCGGCCGAGTCCGTATTGGCTTGCGAGATAGACGCGTCCGTCTGCGACCTGCGGCTGAATCCCGAAAGTGCCCTCGTTGCTGGCGAGAACGTGGCTGTTCACCCAGCGTGGCTCGCCGGTGGCGGCATCGAGCGCGAAGGTCGACGTCGGCGTCTCTCCGTAGACCCGTCCGTCAACGACGGCGACGCCGTTGGGTCCAGGCCCGCTCCGCTCGGGTGCGTCACAGCGGTACTCCCACTCGAGCGTGCCCGATGCAAGCGTGAGCGCGTACACGTTTGAATCGAGGTCCTGCAAGTAAACGACGCCCCCTCGTACGATCGGATTCGCGGCGAGCGAGCCCGACCTTCCGACCCCGGCCGCCGCGGCGCCACTCAGCTTGAACACCCATGCCTGCTTGAGCGCGGCCACGTTTGCCGAGGAGATCGCCGACCGCGGAGCATCACGGGTGTTCGCGAGATCCGCATTGGGGTACGGCCACGATCCAGCCGCCCCTGCCGTCGGCATTGTCTTCTTCGCGGTCATCGTCGTGCAGGTGGAGCTCCCCGCGGCCGGGTGACTCGCGCCGCAACCAACAGCCAGCAAGCTGCACACCCCGAGCATCGCAACACCGGCTGCCCGACGATTCGCTATCCCCCTCACATGGCTGACCTTACGACGCTTTGAAGATTGGGTCCGCCTCGTGGTGGCCAAGCGATGCGACCGGCACCCGCCCCATCCCGGACCGGCGCCCCGCCCCTAATCCGCAGCACGCGCCACCGCTAGCGTCAGCTCGGCTGGGCCAGCGTCAGCTCAAGCGTCGCGAGCGCGAGGTAGAGGGCGGTGGCGATAAAGGCGCCGAGAGGCCACGCGACGCCGCTATGGATTAGCGCGACGAGCGTTGCCCCGCCCAGTGCGGTGCCGACAGCGAAGAAGTGGATCATTCCCGCGCGCCGGAGAACGCCGGAGGACGGGTCGAACGGCCTGCTGCCCACCAGCCTTACGATCAGTCCGAGCAGACCGAAGCCTGAGACCGCGCCAACCATGAACAGGAAGACCTCCACTACCGAGGGCACGCCTCGCTCACGCGTGAGCATCATCCCCGAGGTCCACACGGTAACGGTGTAGCCGTACGGCACAGCGCTACCGCGCAGCACCGTTGCAAGGGCAGAGAAGTACCGGCTGTCACGCATCGAGCTCAGCCTATCCGCGGGATAGGCCTAGTCGCCGGGGACCGTTTGTGCGCTGAGCCGGTCGAGGATGGTCGGGTCGCCTTGGTAGTCGACCCCGTTCGCTTTCGCGTCGGCGGGTTGGAGCACTCCGAGTAGCAGCCCCATGATCGGCGGAGTTGGTCCAGTGAGCGTCGCGTCTGGGCTATCGGCTGGTCCGAGCCGGGTGTGGATCGCGCCGTCTTTGGTTTCGATCACGATCGGCTGATCGTCGGTGTGGAGCTCGACGGTCACCGGGGGCGCATCCGGCCGGACGTCGGTGAGCATCGCCTCGAGCGCCCCAGCGAGCCAGTGGCTTCGTACAGCATCCTTGGGCCCCTGCTCGGCTCATCAGCGGAATGCCCCACCGGAACAGGCCGTCGAGCACCGGCCGGAGCTGCTCGCCGCGAGGGGTAAGGCTGAAGAGCGTCGTGGCGATCGGTGGTGGCGCGTCCTCGCGCGCGATCACGCCAGTGTGCTCGAGTTCGCGTAGCCGCTCGGCGAGCAGGTTGCTGGCGATCCCGGGCAGCCCGTTGCGCAGGTCGGTGTACCGCGACGCCCCGCGGAGTGCGAGCTCGCGGACGATCAACAGCGTCCAGCGGTCGCCGACCACGTCGAGTGATTTCGCGATCGCGCAGTACTCGTCGTAGGACCTCATCGCCAGAGTTACTCTAGCAGATGGTAGAGAAGTTAGCCTCTGTACTTGACTTTCTTGTCTACATACTTTAGAACTCCGTCTCCGCTCCCGACGACCCTTCCCTGGAGGAGTCATGAAGAACAAGCCCCTGATCCTGAGCTCGCTGCTGTTGGCGGCGTTCGTGATCAATCTCGACACGACGATCGTCAATGTGGCGCTGCCGACGCTCGTTCGCGAGCTGCACGCCTCGAACTCGCAGCTGCAGTGGGTCGTGGACGCGTTCAACCTGCTGTTCGCCGGATCGGTGCTCGCAATGGGCAGCCTGTCTGACCGGTTCGGGCGCAAGGGGATGCTGCTCGCCGGTCTGTCCGTCTTCGGTCTCGCGAGCCTGGCCGGCGGGTTGATGAATAGCGCCGGCGCGCTGACGGCGGCTCGCGCGGTGATGGGCGTCGGTGCCGCGATGGTGTTCCCCTCGACCCTTTCGCTGATGACAAACGTGTTCATCGAGCGGCGTGAGCGCGCGCTCGCGATCGGCCTGTGGGGTGCGATCACCGGCGCGGCCATCGCGCTCGGGCCGATCGTCGGCGGCTGGCTGCTCCAGCTGTCCGACTGGCGCAGCATCTTTTTCGCCCTGGCGCCGATCGCCGCGATCAGCGGCGCGATGGTCGGCCGCTACGTCCCGAGCTCGCGGGACCAGCGCGCGCCGCGCACCGACCGCGCCGGCTTCGCCCTGTCGACGGCGATGATCGGACTTCTCGTCTACACGATCATCGAGGCCCCGAACCACGGTTGGGGAAGCGCGCGGACGCTCGGCGGCTTCGCGCTGACCGCAGCGCTCGCCGCGGCGTTTGTGGCCCGGGAGCGGCGCACGGCAGAGCCGATGATCGACCTCAGCCTGTTCGCAAACCCGCGGTTCACCGCCGCGAGCGCCTCGGTCGCGATCTCGTTCTTCGCGCTCTCCGGGTTCATCTTCCTGGTCACCCAGTACTTCCAGTTCCTGAAGGGCTACGGCCCGTTGTCAACCGGCGTGCGGCTGCTTCCGGTCGCCTCCTTCGTCGCGATCTCTTCGATCGTCGGGACCAAGCTAGCCGTCCGCGTCGGGACGAAGCTGATAGTCGCGTCCGGGCTGTTCTCGATGGCGGCGTTCTACCTGTGGGTCACGACCACGACCGTCAGCACCAGCTACGGGACGATCGCCGCCCAGATGGTCGTGTTGGGGACCGGCATGGGCCTCACCAGCGCGCCCGCGACCGAGGCGATCATGGGCGTAGTGCCGAAGGCCAAGGCCGGGGTCGGATCGGCGGTCAACGACGCCACGCGCCTGCTCGGCGGCACGCTCGGCGTCGCCGTGATCGGCAGCGTCTATGCCTCGCTGTACGCCAGCCGGCTCACAAGCGCGCTCGGATTCGGAGTACCGACGGCCGTCGCGAGGACCGCGCACACATCCCTCGGCGCCGCGCTCACAGCCGCAGGCAAGCTGGCCCACGCCGGCCATCCAGCGCTCGCCTCAGCCATCCACAACGCCGCCAGCACCGCGTTCTTCGGCGGATTCCACACGGCGAACTACCTCGCCGCAGGCATCTCGGCCGCAGGAGCAGTGATGGCTCTGGCTCTGCTGCCCGCCCACCCGACCGTCAGCAGCGATGCGACCGCCAACGTGCGAGCCCTTGGCTCTCCCGCCACAGCTGCCGCGCGCACCTGAACCCACCGCAAAGCCACTAGGAGAAACCACACCGTGAACAACCAACAACTCTCACCGC
Organism: uncultured Solirubrobacterales bacterium; assembly: GCA_963849295.1. GTDB lineage: Bacteria > Actinomycetota > Thermoleophilia > Solirubrobacterales > Solirubrobacteraceae > Palsa-465. Next base: position 171,823 of record CAWKGU010000007.1, on the reverse strand, counting down.
TCGTGGACGGCGGAAACATCGAAGCCACGCTTGAGCGCAACCGTGCCTTCGCCGCCGCCGGCGGTCACCAGGGCGCCGTCGTCTTTCCCAACCTGCGCCTATTCGTGATCACCTGCCTCGACCCGCGCGTCGACCCGGCCCACTTCCTCGGCCTCGAGCTAAGCGACGCGATCGTCGTTCGCAACGTCGGCGGGCGGGTGACCCCCGCGGTGGTCAACGATGTCGCCTTCATCGGCCAAATCGCCGAGAACGTCCTGGCCGACGGGCCACTGTTCGAGGTCGCAGTCATCCATCACACCCAGTGCGGAGCCGCAGCCCTCGCCGACGACACCTTCCGCCACAGCTACGCGCAGCGGATCGGCGCCGATGAATCGACCGTTCGCCAGCTCGCCATCGTCGACCCAGCGACGACCGTCACCCGCGACGTCGAACGCCTCCGCACCGCACCCGCCATCTCCCCGCGCGTCACCGTCTCCGGGCACGTCTACGACGTCGTTACCGGGCTGGTCGAGACGGTCATCCCCGCTGCTGAGCTCGTCTAGGGAGTCCGGATTGGAGCCGGCCGATGACCGCTTCACAAGCGCGTCGACGTGCCGGCGTCGCCCGCTCAGTCACCGGGGTTCACCGGGTGGAACTCGATTCGGTAGACGAGTGTGTCCTCGTCTATCGGTCCGGCGTGCGCGGCGCGCCGGCGCAAGGTCTCGCGGTCGAGTTCGCCGGCGCGTAGAACGTCCTCCTCGGTGATCGCCGCGAACGGGACAAGCTCGATCGTGTCGACCTCAATCTCTCCCAGCCCGACGTAGTAACGGCCTCCCTGCTTAACCTGTGGCCGCTTCCACAGTCGGACCGTGAGCGTGATGTCTCCGGCGAGGACATCACTGCGCAACTCGCGGCTGAACTCCACGCCTGGAAAGCTAACCGCAAGCTCGTCGGAGCGCGAGGCTTCGGGCGTCCGCGTTAGGCTAAGCACGGAATGAGCGCTGGGACAGCTACTCGCCTGGCCAGCGTCGACGAGCTCGGCGACGCCGGCGTGATGGTGGTCGCGACGGTGCACGGCGAGCTTGCGGTCGGGCTCTCTGATGGCGAACCGTTCGCGGTCTCCAACCGCTGCCGGCACCTGTTTGCACCGCTCGGCAAGGGGCGCGTGGTAGAGGACGGCTGCCTCGAGTGCCCGTGGCATGGCGCTCGCTACAACGTCCGCAGCGGCAAGATGACGCGCGGGCCGCAAGGTGTGTTCCGTCCACTCGCCGGAGTCGTCAGGGGCACGACCGGATCAGTCGCCCTCAAGACCTACCCGGTCGAGCTGCGAGACGGCGACATCTGGCTGAGCTGAAAGCGAGCGGTCGCACACTTAGAGGCTTTCCGTTTTCGGGCGCCGCGCTTCACTGTCGCTGTACGGGCGAGGGGCATACAGGCGCACCGGCGAGGTCTTGCCCTTGAGCGGTACGGATGGCCGCTCCTCGAAGTCGTCGTCGTGAGGGCCGAGGGCGCGCAGGGTGCTCTCGGTGATAAGGATGTCGTCGCCCGTCACTCGCGTCGCTGCTTCGACGCGGGCTGCAGTGTTCACGGGATCTCCGATGACGGTGAAATCGCGCCGTCCGCCTCCGCCGATCGTCCCCGCCACGACCCGGCCCGAGCTCACGCCCAGCCCGACCCGGAGTTCGCCGCCCAAGCCTTTCCGCACGCGGTGAGCGATGTCACGGGCAGCGGCGAGCGCGCGAGCTGCATGGTCTGCGTGACGCTCGGGGGCGCCGAACACGGCCAGCAGCCCGTCACCGACGAACTTGTTCGCGTGGCCACCGTGGTGCTCGATCAGGGGAACGACCGCCTCGAAGAGCTCATTTAGGCGGGCGACGACCTCCGGCGCGGCTGCGCGTTCGGCGAACGCAGTGAACCCGCGCACGTCGAGGAACAGGAGCGAGACCTCGACCTCCTCCGCCTGCAAGTCCGTCCCCTCCGCAAGCACCCGGTCCGTCAGCGCCGGATCGACGAAGGCCCCAAACGCCTCGCGCAGCTGCTTTCGCTCGCCGAGCCCGGCGACCATCGCGTTAAACGCCGCCGCGAGCTCGCCCGTCTCGTCGGTGGAGACGACCGGTACGCGCACGGCTAGATCACCCGCGGCGAGATGACGCGTCGCGTCGCGAAGGTCGCTGATCGGACCTGAGACCGCATCCGCCAGCACGATGCTGAGCCAGATCGAGAAGGCCGCCGTCACGCCAATCGCCACAACGCTAGCCAGCCCGATCGTGTCGAGGTCGCGAGTATTGGGTGTCAACAGCCCCCCGACGATGAGCGCTGTACCCCATGCGGCCATCGGCACCGTAGCCAGCAGCCGCTGGTGCAACGAGACCCGCGCGAAGTCGGGAATCGATGCTTCAGGCAGCCTCTCGCCAATGTCCCTCAGCACTGGTCGCATCGCCTGCTCAAGCGCCACGTAACGAAGCACGCCGGAGCAGACGTACAGCACGTATGACATCGGGAAAAGCAGCGCCGCCTGATCTGCCGGGAGCTTGAGCATGGCTGCCACCAGAACGGCCCCGGCGGCGGCTGCGACCGCCCCGATGACATATAGGCTCGCGTGACGCGCGAGCGCCCGCGGCACTCGCGCCGTAGCTGACCACGCCTTCAGCGCCGCGTCCTCAGCCTCTGCCCCAGCAAGCCATATTCGGGCAGGCTGGGCCACGCGCAAGAAATAGAGCGCGGCGAGAACGCCTTCAACGGCGAACCCGGCCGCCAAGCAGGTCGCAAACAGCGCCACCTCCCCGGCGCTCAGGTCGACGTAAAGCACCAAGGCGATCACCCCAAACCCGGCAACGACGATCTGGTTGAGCACGATGCCGAAAGCGCAGGCATCGAAGTAACGCGCCCCGGTACGCCGATAGAGAACCCGCGGCGGCACCTCAAGGAACCCGCGACGACGGGCCCACCAAGTCATCGCTCAGATTCTCCCATTCGCATTAGCGACGCGAGCGGAAGCGTCGGCATGAGCGTGGCGGCGCCAAAGAAGCCACGCGAAGCTACCGTCACTCCTAGACTGCGTGGCGTGTCCGCGGCGGAGATTGACGAGTACCTACGTGGTGTCGCCGAGCCGAAGCGCAGCACTCTTCAGGCTCTGCGCCGCACGATTCTGGAGATCGTCCCAGACGCGGAGCAGGTGATCTCCTATCGCGCTCCTGCCTTCCGAGTTCGGGGCAAGATCGTCGCGGGCTTCGCGGCGTTCAAGGATCACCTGAGCTATCTGCCGTTCAGTGGCACGGTCCTCGGACAGCTTGAAGATGACCTGCGCGGATACACGATGACGAAGAGTTCGCTGCACTTTCCGGTCGACCGTCCGCTATCAAAGACGCTGGTGAAGAAGCTCATCGCGGTACGTCTCGCGGAGATGGGTCAAACGTCGCGCTAGTACCGCGCCAGGTCCGGGCCTCCGTCGCCTTCGGGGGACTTGCTTCACGTTGACGCGTGCTCCGCTCTCGATCCGACCACGAGCGTCTCGAACTTGAGGCCGACGTCCCTGAGTTACACGGAAGTCATGGGTTGGCCGACCCGGAAGGCGCGCCCGCGCCTCCTCCCGGAGGACGGGTTCAGCCGAATCGGCCGTCGTTCCGTACTCGTTCCATCGTCAACGGGTCGTATGCGGGTAGCTCCCCAGTTTGCTCGAGCTGCTGTTCGTAAGCGACCATCGCTCGGTCGGCGGCCTCGGTGCCGAGCGCTCAGAGGAACTCGGCGCGCTCGAACCGCAGCCCGGCGGCGAGCGGTCGTGCGCCGCCGAGGTAGACCGCACGCTTGACCGCGGCGATTGCAGCTTTCGGCCGCCGCGCGAGGTGACCGGTCAGCTCCAGTGCATGATCTAAGAGCTGATCGGGCGCGACGAGCTCGTCGACGAGGCCCAGCTCCATTGCCGCGCGCGGGTCGAGCGGCCCGCCCTCGAGACACAGGCGCAGCGCACGGCCCGTGCCGAGCAGCCGCGTGAGCCGCTGCGTGCCGCCACCACCCGGCGGAAACCCAAGCAGGATCTCGGGCTGGCCGATCCCAAACGGTCCGTCGGCCATCAAGCGCAGATCGCAGGCGAGTGCCAGCTCACACCCGCCGCCCATCGCCGACCCGTTCAACGCGGCAACGATCACCGCGCCGGAGACGTTGAAGCGAAGCAGCACCTCGCCGAAGCGCTCCGCGGCGGAGAGCCCGGCCGCGGGCGTCCGTTCCAGGGTCCGCTTGGCGCCCGGAAGTCGGCGCAGGGCGCCGACGGCGCCCAGCGATGCGCGCGCCACGAACGCTCCCACGGTCGGCGAGGCACGCGCAGCGGCGAGCAGCTCAGCGACGTCGTAATGCGCAACGAACCGCTCGGGATGATCTCCCATCAGCACGATCCCGGTCAGGTCCGGATCGGACTCGGCGCGAAGAGCGAGAGCCTCCAGGCCTGCAACGATCGCGTCGTCCATCAGCGCATGCGGCGGGTTTGAGATCGTCGCGACGGCAACGCCCCCGCCTCGTTCGCTGATTCTTACCTCACCCACCGCCGGGAGCCTAAAAGAACTTGTGGTCGCACACCTATCTCACCTCCCGGCTGCATCCTCGTTTGCGCGGATAGCGGGGCGCAGGCGTCCATCGCTCGAGAAGCGCGCGACGGAGTGAAGGCGGGTCTCGGCTAGCGTCCGCAGTCTCGCGTGCGGCGCCTCGTCGGTTGCCGAACGGGACTCGACCGGCCGCTGGCGATGAGTTTCCTCTTCTGCGACAGTCTCTGGGTCTATGACAAAGACCTCTGCTCACGTTTCAATCTCGCTCGATGGTTACATCGCGGGGCCGAAGCAGGATCGCGACAACCCGATCGGTATCGGCGGCCTCGAGTTGCACCAGTGGCACCTCGGTGAGCCACTCCACGAGGGAGACGCTCGCTCCGCGAGCACCTAGCCAAGCAGCGCGGTGCCTATGTGATGGGCCGGAACATGTTCGGTCCGATCCGTGGCGAGTGGGACGAGGACTGGCGCGGGTGGTGGGGTGACGAGCCGCCCTACCACGCGCCGGTGTTCGTGCTCACTCATTACGCCCGCGACCCGATCGAGATGGACGGCGGGACGGTCTTTCATTTCGTCACCGATGGTTTCGACGCCGCCTATGCACAGGCGGTGGGCGCCGCGGGCGAGCGCGAGGTGTTGATCGCGGGCGGCGCCTCGACCGTACGCCAGGCGTTCGCAGCGGGCGTGCTCGACGAGCTCGTGCTCGACATTGCTCCGGTGCTTCTCGGGGACGGCGAGGCGCTGTTCGAAGATGTTGAGGATCCTGGGCTCGAGCCGGTCGATGTGATCCATTCGCCGAAGGCGACGCACGTCACCTATCGCATAGGGCGGTAAACGCTCCCGAGCGGTGACGGCCCTGGTGGTAGCCGGGCGTCGTCGCCGGTGAACGGCGGTGGCCACCGGCATCGAGAGCGATGGATTCCATCACTCCACCTCCTTGTGTTGACGATGTGCAACACTGTATGCATCTCTGTCAACGTGTCCGTTCGTCTCGACGATCGCCTCGCCGAGCGGCTACGCCTCCGTGCTCGTGCGGCTGGCGAGAGCCTGTCCGATCGCCTCCGGCGCTACGCCGAGGAGGGCGCGCGACGCGACGAGCATCCGATGATCACCTTCCGGGATGGCCCGACCGGTCGACGCGCCGGATTGATCGGCGGACCCGACGTCTGGGAGGTCGCGATGTGGATCGATGATCTCGGACCGATCAAGGATCGAGCGGCACGGCTTGCAGCCGACGGAGTCGTCTCGCGCGCGCAGATTGACGCCGCGCTGGCGTACCGAGCCGCCTATCCAGATGAGATCCAGGCCAGGATCGACCTTCACCGCAGCGAGACCGCCGCCGCCGACGCGCGGTGAAGGTCCTCGTCAACGAGATGTACCCGGCCACCGTTGCCGAAGCGCTCACGGCGGCGGGAATCGAAGCAACCACCGTCGCGGATCTTCGACTCGCCGGCGCCTCAGATCCCGAGGTGTTCGGCGCTGCGGTCGCCGGGGGGCTATTCCGTGCTCACGGAGAACGTCGGCGACCTCGCGCGCATTGCTGCGGAGCACAGCGCCGCCGGCGGCCACCACAGCGGGCTGTTGATCGCCCTGTCGAGCCGCTTCTCCCGACGCCCGAGCGATCTACAGCCACTGGTCGCCGCGATCAAAGCCGCCGCCGAGGAACAGATCGAGAACCGACTTATCTACCTTGAGCGGCGGACTGCCGGTACGTAGCGCGCGGTGCCAGAGGACCGGAACGCCCTTCCGGTCAAGCCGCCGCGTCGAGCTTCCGTGGTACGCGGCCGCACCTTGACATCGCGTTTCCGCCGGCTGACCCAGCCTCCAAACCTCAGTCGAATCAGTGGACCAATACTCAACGCTAACTCCCGAGGCCCAAGCAGTGGAACTCCTGCATCGCGCTGTTGCTTGATCGCTACGGTCAACTTGCGCCACGGATCGACCGCCGGTTCGCGGCCGCTTGCGACCGCGGCCAGCCGTGGCAGGTAGTGCGCCCACCCGGCTCGGTGGAAGGCAACCGCGCTGGTGTGAAGGCAGCGATGGACTAGCCGCACAACCGTTTCGTCGCCTTCGGGTGTCAGTGAGACCTCGACAACGGTGGACTGAGGTGGGGTCGCGTACAGCTTGGTCTCCCAGCCCCAGGCGAAGACGATCCGGCGCGGGGGATCGACCTCGAGGAACTGACCGCTCATCACCGCATGACCACTCGGGTTGATCCGGCACACACCGCCCGGGCGCGGGTCGAGCGTCGCCTCCGTCCCCATCCACTGAACCATCCGAGCCGGGTCGGTGAAGTACTGGAACACAGTCTCCGGGCTCGCGCTCACCCGCGTCTCGTACTCGAGGACCTCGTCAGTTTCGCTTGGCGGCGCGGGCACGCCGACCACCTCGCTCCTCCTGCTCGGCGGCTGCCTTCAGCCGCTCGAGCCTCGACGGCAGAACCTCACCTAGGAAGGCGTCAAGCTCTTGAAGTCCCTCGGCCCGCACTGACAGCAGGCGCTTGGTCCCCTCGCGGCGCTCATGTACCAGGCCGACCTCCTTGAGCACCTTCAGGTGCTGTGAAATCGCCGGCTGGGTGACGTCGAAATGCGAGGCGATCTGCCCAGCGCTGAGTTCCCCAGCCGCTAGCAACCTCAGGATCTCCCGCCGCTTCGGCTGAGCTACCGCCTCGAACACCTCCACGACCCCATAGCTTAGCATAGTCTTATATAAGCGTGGAGCTCAGGACGGTTCGGACGATCAAACGGTTGTTGGTTGCGCCCTTATATAAGTCTGTGCTAAGCATTACAAACGTGGCCTGAACCTGATGCGCCGGCAACTCGGCGGGAGAGGAATGGCAGGGATGAGATTGCGAGCGATGATCGATGCCTTGGCTGCGCCGGGAGCCGGGGCGTGGCCCTTCAGGGCCGCCCTGGCGACGCACAAAGAGAATGCGGGCGCAAACCCGCTCCGGGGGCGGACCGCATGTCACTCAAGGATTCGGGTGATGCTCGCCGCGGCTCTCCTCAGCGCTGGCGCTAGCCCGGCGATCGCCACCGCGGGGTCGCCTCAAACATCGGTCGGCCCGATCCAGACCCTGGCCCACGTGCCCTATCCGGGAAATCCCGGGGGGGTGGCGATCGACGGTGACACGATGTGGGTTGATAGCTCATCGGCCGACTCCGACCGCCCATTTGACGGATCTAGCTCGGTCTTCGCCTATGACCTCAAGACCGGCCAGCTGCTATCCCGCACACCGAACCCGATCGTCGTTCCCAAGCTGCCGGTGGCGACCATGGGGCTCGCCGGCATGGTGCTTGACGCCAAGGGACGTGTGTACATCGCCGACATGAATGGCCAGGTAGATCGCGTAGATCCGGCCACAAATGCGGTCACCGTGTACGGCGCGATCCCCACCTCGACGTCGACGTCGTTTACCTCGATGCCCGGCTTTGACGTCTTCGGGCCGGACGGGTCGCTCTACGTCGGAGACGCCAGTGCTCCTGTTATCTGGCGTATTCCCGCGGGGGGTGGCAAAGGCCAGCCCTGGTTTGTGGACCCCCGGCTCTCAGGTCAATACGGCGCGGCCGTAGATGGTCTCGCCCTCGATCGCTCCGGCAAGCAGCTGTACTTCGCCGCTGGGCCGGAGCAGGACGTGTCCATCTATCGCCTCCCCCTCGCTCACCCGGATGCTTCGCACCTGCAGCTGTTCCACACCTACACCCTCGCTCCCGCCATTTGCGCGGATACCTCCCACGCGACAGATCCCTACGGCGAAGGCCTCCTGGCGCTGGTGGGCTGTGATGGGACGAACAGTGCTGGCGCTGGCGGGATCGTGTTTGGCAAGTCCGGCCGCCTTTACGTCGCCTTGCTGTCCGTTAGCCAGCTATCGATCTTGGGATCCAGCGGTGAGGAGCTGCTGCGCTTCCCCGATCCCCACCAGAACATGCAGCTGGCCAACCCAGTCAATTCCCCGTTCAACCTGACCCTTGATCGCTTCGGCCGCCTGCTGATCGCAGACCTAGGCAATGCCACCTGGGGATACGCGCCTGGCCACGGTACTCCACCCGGAGGCCTTCCCGACGACAAGAGCTGGGCCATCCTGGCCACCCAAGTCCACGACACGCCAGCCACGCTGTTTAGACCCCGCCTCCCATGAGAGAGGCGCCGCAGAGCGCAGGGGTCTGCGGGACCTGCTGACGATGGCACGACGTCGACGTCCGCTGGTGCAACGGCTGCGCGACCGAGAGGCAAAGCAGCTGGCTCCCCTGTATCGCAGGAGCCTCCTTGAAAGCAAGATGCGCAAGGAGACGACACGCGCCGACATGGTGATCGTGGCGCTGTTCCTCATAGCGCTCATCGCAATCCTCGCGTACTACCTGCCCGGATTCTTCTGGCACCGATAACCGACCCTCCGCGGGAGGAGACACATGCAACGACTGCCGGCTATACGACTCGCGACCATCCTGTGTACCGCACTGGCCGCGCTCCTTTGCTGCACGGCAGCAGCCCGGGCAAGCGACTATCCGGTGATCTACAACTTCCCTGCCGGTCTGGCCGAGTCTGTCGTGTACCCAACTCCGCCGGGCGCGAACATCTGGACCTGTCGGCCGACCTCGGCGCACCCTCTACCCGTTGTGCTCGTGCCCGGGCTCACCGGCAGCATGGCCCGCGACTGGCAGGCAGCGGCGCCCCTGTTGGCCAACAACGGCTATTGCGTGTTCGCCTTTGACTTCAGTTCCGAAGGCCAGGAGGCGATCGAGCCTGCCGCCGCCGGACTCTCGAATTTCGTACACCGCGTCATCTCCGCGACCGGCGCCGGGACGGTCGATCTCGTGACCCACTCCGAGGGCGGCGTCATCGCCCGCTACTACCTCCAGTCTTTGGGCGGGGCCGTCAACACGACGCACCTCGTTCAGATCTCGCCGCTCAACCACGGAACCACCCTGTACGGCATCTCGACGCTCGCGCAGGAGGCGGGCCTCGCGCCCGCCGTCAGCTCAACCTGTGCGCCCTGCGCGGAGCAGGCCGCAGGCTCGAGCTTCATGCACCAGCTCAACGAGCGCGGGGACACGGTCCCGGGGGTGAAGTACACAGTGATCGGAACGCGCTACGACGAGATCATTGCCCCCTATCAGTCCCAATTCCTCACTGGCCCTCAGGTTGACAACATCCTGCTACAGGACCAATGCTCGCTTGACTCAGTCGACCACCTGGCATCCCAATATGACTCGATCGCGCTGCGCGACATGCTCAACGCACTCAACCCAGCGCGCGACGAGGCGCCGGTCTGCCATCCGGTCCTACCGGGAGTTGGAGGGTAAGGGAGGTATCAGTCCATGTCAGCGCGGATGCGCCTGTAGCGCTCGTAGATCACCCGCGAGCCGAACGTCCTGGTCTCGATCAACTCCAGCTGGACGTCCGCGGTAACCGGCGGGAGGAACGGCGTGCCGCCACCGACGATGATCGGATGGCGGAACATGCGCAGCTCATCGACCAGGCCGAGCTCGATCGTGGTCGCGGCGAGGCCGGCGCCGCCGATCTCAATGTCCTTGTCAGTCGCGGCGAGTGCGGCGGCGACCTCCTCCTCCACCGACCCCTCGGCGAGCCGAGCATTGCCCTGGACGCTGTCGAGCGTGCGGCTGAAGACGACCTTAGGAAGCGCACACCAGACATCGGCGAACGCGGCATGCAGCTCGGTGTCGCGCAGCGACGGATCGGTCTCCCACACCAGCATCGTCTCGTAGAGCTTGCGGCCGCACAGATGGCAGCCAAGCTCGCGCACCCGCGCCAGATGGAAGCCAAACAGCTCCTCGTCAGGGACAGTCCACCCGAACGCGCCCTCGCGGTCAGCGATGAAGCCGTCCACCGAAACGCCCATCGAGTAGATCAGCACGCTGCAGACCGTACCCGCCCCGTGACCGGCTCGGAGAACGGGGTGGCATAGGGACGGCTGCCACGCGATCCCAGCATGCCCGAGCCCACACGAGAGCAGGACTCATACCTGAGGTGCTCGCCCGTCGTCGCGGCCGGGCAAAGCAGCCAGAAACCATCCGTTTGCAGGTCTTCCTACGCGCCCGGAGAGATTCGAACTCCCGACCTTCGGTTCCGTAGACCGACGCTCTATCCAGCTGAGCTACGGGCGCTGAGCGCTCGATTCTAGTGTCGGCTCAGCGACCGCGTGGGCGGGCAACCAGGGTCTCAACGGCCCGTGGGAGGGCCGACCGTCTCGGCCAGCCAGCTCACGAGCGGGCGGGCGGCGTCGAGTTGGCGCTGGACGCGCTTGTCGCACTCGGAGGTGTGCAACCAGCGCCGGAGCGGGTGCCGGTGGAAAACGGTCAGATTCTTCAGGCGTAGATGGTGCAGGCGCGGGTGGTCGGCCGGATACCCGCGCGGCGCCCGCTTGAGGCCCGGCTCCATCAATGTCAGGCCCGCGGCCTCGGCTGTAGCGATCGCGCGCTCGAACGTCGTTGCCTGCCGGTCGTCGACAATTGCAATGCGAAAGCGCTCGAGCTGGTCCGACGCGGGGTGATACATGCCGGCTCCGACGAGCAGACCGTCCAGCGACAGCTCGAAGTAGAAGCCTCCCGCGGTCGTGTCTCCGAGGAGCACGCCAAGCTGTTCCTTGATTGGCGGACCCGGGCGGAAGCGAGTATCGCGATATGGCCGGAAGAACCGTGGCTGACCGAGATGGCTGAGACGTTCAGCGAGCCGCCGCGCGGGCGCAATCAGGTCCCGCTCGTAGCGGTCCCGGTTTGCCCGGAACCACTCACGATCGTTGTTGGCCTCAAGCTCTTCCAGGAACTCGAGCGCTGCCGGCGGCCACACGCCTTTGATCCTATGGCGGGATCTACGTCTAGTGCTCGCCGATCGCCGGTTCGGCCCCGTAGAACCGCGCGACGGTGAACCCGATCAGCATCGGGACGTGGACCGCGAACACCACCAGCGACAGAGTGAGCACCACCAGCGGACCGCCCTTCAGATGATTCTGCAGGAACGTGTACTCGATCACGATCGCGATCAGCGTATACGCGAGCAGTGACCATTTCGCGACCTGGAAGAAGCGCTGCCACGGAAAGTCCCGGACGCGCGATAGCGCCACCATGTTGCACGCGAGAAGCACGCCCGAGGCACACAGGAGGATCACGGCGGGGGCGAGCGGCACGTGATTCGGGATGTGCGAAGACAGGTAGATGCCGCCGGCCACGATCAACGCGAGCGACGCCATCCCCAGCTGTGTAACCGGCGGAAGACTTCGCTCGCTCATCCGGCCCTGATCTTGGTCATGATCACGAGCGTCGCGATCTGCATCACCCCGAGGATTCCAGCCGAGTAGACGAACCGCTTCATCAGCCGCTCGATCACTTCCGGATTCGGCCGTCGCTTCTTCAGCTCGATTAGAACCGCGATATTGGCCGGCTCCAGCAGGCCAAGTGCGATCACCGACATCACGCCGACGACGATGAAGCTGGCGACCACCCAACCGTGGTTGGGATAGCCGGAGAGCACATAGCCGAGTTTGTTTGCGAGCTGCCAACCGGCCCCGAGCGTGAGGGTCACCACGACGGGCATGATCAAGACCATCTTCGGCATCAGCCGGGTCGTGAATTGGATCCGCGCAGGCACGGGCATGGCGCCCATGATCGGGCCAAGCACGAGCCCCAGGAACAGATCGATGATCGTCCACGCTGCGCCGGAGGCGACGTGAAGGAACATGAGCGGCCAGAGCTTGTTGACCGCGATCGCGACCACGAGTGCCACCAAGGCAATGGCCACCGCGATCAACCCCTTCCGGGGGACGATCTGAAAGTCGGGAATCTCGATCGGCGGCCCCGGTGCCGCCTCCATTGGTGTTAGGGGAGCGGCTACATCGACCATTACTAGGACTCTAAACGTCCCTCAGGACCGAACGCAAGACCGAGCCGACGGCGACGACGGCACCCTCGATCTCCTCCAGTGAGCAGGGGGTTGCCTTCGGACTCCAAGTAGCGATGCGCGTCACTCTGCGCCTGCGCATGCGCTGCGAGCGGAAGGCCGACACAGCCACGTCGGCGGAAAAGACCTCAGAGCGGAGGGGGCGGGATTCGAACCCGCGGTCCGGGGTCACCGGACGCCAGTTTTCAAGACTGGTGCATTCGACCGCTCTGCCACCCCTCCGGGGGTCGCGATCGCGATGCTAGCCGTGGTGGCCGTGGCCTGGCGACCCCGACACCAGCCTCTACACTGCCCCGAGCCCTAGGAGAGGTGGCCGAGTGGCTGAAGGCACTCGCCTGCTAAGCGAGTATGGGGTTCACGCTCCATCGCGGGTTCGAATCCCGCCCTCTCCGTTTCGGCCTGGGTTCGACAAGTTCGTGCTTGCGCCAGGCCACAGCAAGCGCGTTACCTTCATCGTCAGCTCGCGAGCGCTTTCTTACTGGGACACCGCCCTTACCACCTGGCGGGCGGCCGCCGGTTGCTACCGGGTGCTGGTCGGGGACGCGTCGCGTTCGCTTCCGCTCAAACGGATGATCGCGCTCGGCGGGGTGCACTGCCCTGGCCGGCGAGGGCGCCGCCCGGGCCGCTGAGTCGCTATCGCCGGCCGACGATCCGCGACACGCCGGCCCGTCCGGCGTGCTTGGCCTCGAACATCGCCGAGTCGGCGATGCGCAGCAGGCTGTCTGGAGTGTCGGAGTCTGCCGGGAAGGAGGCATAGCCGATGCTCGCGCCGACGGAAAGCTGGCGCCCGCCGATCACGAAGGTCCCCGTGAAGATGCGCTCCAACCGCCGCTGGAAGCCCGCCGCGTCGACGGGCGAACCGACGTCGATCAGGATCGCGAACTCGTCGCCGCCCAGCCGCGCAACAACATCGCCCTCTCGGGTACACCCGAGCAGGCGCTCCCCGACCGCCGCGAGCAGCTCGTCGCCGACATCGTGGCCGAACTCGTCGTTGACTGGCTTGAAGCCGTCGAGATCGAGATAGAAGAGGCTGACCGACTCGTTGTGCTGCCGTGCGCGGCTCACCGCTAGGCGCAGCTTGTCGCCGAACTGAAGCCTGTTCGCGAGGCCGGTCAGCTGATCGTGAAGAGCCTGATGGGTGATCTGGTCGAGCAGGCGGCCGTTCTGAAGCGCGGTTGTCGCCTGAGCCGCGACACCGGAGATGCGGTCAAGCAGATCCGGGTTGGCATATAGTCGCTCCGGCCCTTGATCGACGGATACCGCGAGCATTCCGAGCACGGTGTCGGACGCCGCCAGCGGCACGATCATCGACCCGACGCCCCCGAGCTGTGCAGCGAGTTCAGCGAGGGCTGGATCCCGAGTGTCCGCGTCAACGAAGATCGGCTTGGCCTGCGGATCGGCGAGCAGCTTTCCGAGCGTCCCGCCCGACGCGATAGACAGCTCACCGTCGTCAGACGCGAACGGCGCATTGGTGGCTCGCCTCACGAGGCCGCGGCGGGACTGATCCCAGATGTAGACCCCCACCCGGTCGCAATCGACCACGGCAGGCACCGCTTCGCAGAGCCGCTGCGCGACCTCATCGCTTGTGCCCGCCTTGGCGAGCGCGCGCGCAAGCTCCAGCAGGGCACTCGATTGCGCATACAGCTGCTGCGCCTCCATCAACGCCGTGGCACTGTCAAGCGCGCTGGCGGCGTAGCGCGCGTAAACCTCGAGTAGCTCGCGCTCCTGGGGGAAGAACTGCCTCCCGTCCTCGTACATCGCGAGCAGGCGGCCATAGTCGCGGCGGTTCGAGCAAACCCGGACGACCAGCCAGGAGTCCGGCAGGGCAGCCGGATGCTGGTCGAGGATTGTTGCGGCATAAGCGGAGACCTCGTCGTCGTCAAAGCCCTTGTGGTGGGTGTGGACTTGGCCTGCGGGCTGTGGGCGTACCGCGAGCAGGTATCTGGGAGCTCGCACCTCCAGTCCGGCACGGTCGGTGATCCGCGCCAGCACCTCGGCGATGTCATCGGCGCCGATCATGTCGGCGGCGACGGCGAACATGCTCTGGAGCCGCTCCCGCATCGCCTCGATCTGCTGGTGGAGCCCGAGCTCGTGTCCTGCGGCGTCGCGCTCCCCCGCCGATTCATCGACCTCCCAGGTCACGCGATAGAGGCAGTGCGGCGCGCCGTACGCCGCGCAGAGGTCGTGCTCGACGCTCGCCGGCGCCAGCCCAAACAGCACGGTCGGCTGAGTCAGCAGGCCGCAGGTCCAGGAGCAGTGGTCGGCGCTGCGCGGAAACCCGTCGACCGGGACGGCGACAATCTCCGCATATCCAGTTCCCACGTCGGTTGCCTCGAGCCGGCTGACGGTCGAGTATTTGGTTGCCCCGGTGGCGAGCTGGCGATAGACCGCCTCAGGCGAGCCGAGCGAACGCAGCAGGTTGGCGACCGAGGAGCCGTTGAGCCGCTTGGCGGCATCCTCGCCGACAACGCGCGCAAACTGGGGGTGATGGGTCACCGCCGCGCCGGCTTGCCAGAGCGCGACTGCCTCCTCGTAGCACACCCAGTTCGAGATGTCGCTCAGATACTCGACCGGGCGCTGAATCCCGGATCGGTGCATCAGCTCGCGCACCGCCTCCTGCCCGCCAAATTCCTTGACGCGTGCCAGCAGCACCGCGGTCATCGAGCAGGAGAAGTGGTTGCCGGTCCCGGTGTTCCCCGGGTCCCCCGCGATGCGCACGCTCATGGACTTTTTAATCGGTGCTTCAGCCGGTGATGGCTCCGTAGCGACTACGGAATCACCGGCGAGGAAACGCCCAATTTGCGGGGCGGCAGCCGCCGCCCACGACACGGTGGCCTAGGCCCGCCCTGGGCTCAGCGGCCCTCGAACCGCGCCTCGCGCTTCTGCACGAACGCGGTGACTCCCTCGATGAAGTCCGAGGTCGCCGCCTGCTCCTGCTGAATCTGCGCCTCGAGCTCGAGCTGCTGTTCGATCCCCGCGTAGGCGCGCGCGTTCAACTGGCGCTTGGTGCCCGCATAGGAGCGCGTCGGCCCGGCCGCCAGCCGATCGACCAGCGCGCCGACGTCATCCCGGAGCGCGTCGTCGTCGACGACGAAATTGATCAAGCCCCACTCGAGCGCCTGCTCCGCGGAGATCCGCTCGCCGAGCAGCGACATCTGCATCGCCCGTGAGAACCCGGCGCGGGCCGGCACGAATATTGAGGAGCCGCCATCGGGAACCAGGCCGACGTTCACGAACGCGAGTAGGAAGTAGGCACTACGCGCGGCGATGATCAAATCGGATGCCATCGCCAGAGAGCAGCCGATGCCCACCGCAGGGCCGTTGACCGCGGCGACGACCGGCTTTGGCATCTCGCGCAGGCCGAGGATGATCGGGTGATAGAGCTCTCTGAGAGTGGTGAGCACATCGGGATGGCCCTCGGGGGTGGGGTCGAAGCCCGCACGTAGATCGGCGCCGGAGGAGAACCCGCGCCCGGCGCCTCCGATCTCGACGGCGCGCACCGAGTCATCGCCGCCCACGCTCCGGACTGCATCGCGCAGGTCGTGGCCGAACTGCTTGTTCCAGGCGTTCATCGTCTCGGGCCGATTGAGCTCGATCCGAGCCGCCCCGCCGTCACGCAGCAGCGTCACCGTCTCATAGCTGTGCGCTACTTCGTATGAAGGAATCGCGGGTGCTCCCGCTAGCGTGGCTTCGTCGCGGTGCCGAAGACGTGATCCCAGAACGGCGCGCTGACGCCATACCCGCGCTCATGGTTCTGGAAGTGGTGGCGCATGTGCAGCTCCCGCAGTCGCTTGCCGAGCGCCGTCTTTGGCCGGTGGTGGTGCACGTGGTAGTGCAGCATGTCGTAGAACAGATAGCCCGCCAGGAACGCGGCAGAGAAGGGAAGGAAGGCGGGGCTTCCCAGCACCGCGTAGAAGCCGAATACGAACAGGGAGGACAGCGGTACGCTGACCGACGGCGGCATCACGAGCCGCATTGGATCATTCGGGTGGTCGTGGTGGACGCCGTGGATGATCCAGTGAAGCCGCGCCCCAATGCCCTGCTCAGGCTCGAAGTGGAAGACGATCCGGTGCAGCCAATACTCGGTCAGCGTCCAGAACAAGTAGCCGCCGAGCAGCCACGCCGGCGTCAGCCAGCCGGATCCCCGGATGAGGCCGTAGGTGAACAGAAACAGGATCGCCGGTCCGAACAGGATCGGCGGCACGCTGGGGTGCACGCGCGACAACCGATCGAGCAGCTCGGACTCGAACATGCGTGGCGAGGCCCGCAGCACGTCGCTGCGGCTGAGGCCCTGTAGGTCGTCCGCCTGGCGCATAGCCATAAGAACAAGGATAGCTAGCGCTCGACAACGCGATCTTCGGGGGTTTGCCGGTCCGCGACCCGATCCTCCCGCGTTCGCCCATCGGCAGGCATCGCCAGCACGATATGGGCGAGCGAGAGCGCGATGAACGGCCGTCGCTCCCGGTGAGTCGGCACCTCTAGCGACGTGATCTCGACGTCGGTCAGCGGCAGATAGGCCCGCTCAGGGGAATTGAGGTAGTCGGTGAGGCGGCTGCGATAGCCGTCACGCGGAAGCCGCAGCAGGCCGGTAATCCGGTAACGCGCAGTCTCCACCACGATTCGCTGGTCACGATGCTCCATCGCTGGCGACGATACTGAAGCGATGGCGCAAACCGAGAAAGCCCGCTGGTGGACGATGCGGCGCGCGCAAAATCGAAAGCCCGCAACCTATAAATGCCCCCTCTGCGGCGGACGCCTGCCCGCCCTCAGTGAGCACATGCTGATCGCTCCCGAGGGGGACTCCAGCGGCCGTCGCCACGCTCACACCGAGTGCGTGGTCAGTGCGCGCAAGGCGGGGCGACTCCCCACGAAAGAGGAATGGCTTCGAACCCAGCCACGGCCCCCCAGCCTTTGGCACACCCTGCGCAGTAGGGTTGCGCGCAGATGGCACGCCAACTCAAGCTCGGACTGAACCTCGGCTACTGGGCAGGCGGACCCCCGCCGAACGCGCAGGAGACGATCGCCGAAGCCGAGCGCCTCGGGTTCGACTCGATGTGGGCAGCCGAGGCGTACGGCTCGGATGTGCTCACTCCGCTGGCCTGGTGGGGCGCGTCGACGAGCAAGATCAAGCTTGGGACCGCGATCGCCCAGATGTCGGCACGGGCTCCCGCCGCCACCGCGATGGCGGCGATGACGCTCGACCATCTCAGCCAGGGCAGGGTAATCCTCGGCCTGGGCGTCTCCGGTCCGCAGGTAGTCGAGGGATGGTACGGCCAGCCGTTCGCAAAGCCACTCGCGCGCACGAGGGAGTACATAGGGATCCTCCGCAACATCTGGGCCCGCGAGGGACCGGTGACGAACGAGGGTCCGCACTACCCCCTGCCCGTAGAGGGGGGCACGGGTCTCGGCAAGCCCCTGAAATCGTCAGTCCACCCGCTCAGACGGGACATTCCGATCTATCTCGCCGCCGAGGGCCCCAAAAACATCGCTCTCGCCGGCGAGCTGTGCGAAGGGTGGCTGGCGCTGTTCTTCTCGCCGCAGATGGACAGCTTCTACAACGAGGCGCTCGGCGACACCAAGGATGACTTCGAGGTCGCCGCGACCGTCCCGGTGATCGTGACTGACGACGTCGAAGGCGCCGCTGACGCAATCCGACCGATGTACGCCCTGTACTTCGGGGGGATGGGTGCAAAGAGCGCCAACTTCCACGCCAATGTCGCGATCCGGATGGGCTACGAGGCCGATGTCGCCAAGATCCAGGAGCTCTATCTGAGCGGCCACAAGGACGACGCTGCCGCAGCCGTGCCGACGAAGCTGATCGAGCAGCTGACGCTAATCGGGCCGAAGGACAAGATCCGCCACGATCTGGAGGCGTGGCGCGATTCGATTGTGACGACACTGTTGATCTCCGGTGACCCTCAGACACTGCAGACCGCGGCCGAAGTGGTGAACGCATGACAGACAGCCAGACCAAGTTCATCCTTCAGGAGAACGAGATCCCGACCCACTGGGTCAACCTGATGGCCGACCTCCCGGGCGAAGCGCCGCCACCGCTTCATCCCGGTACCAAGGAGCCAGCGGGACCGGATGATCTGAGCCCAATATTCCCGATGGCGCTGATCCTCCAGGAGGTCTCGCCGGAGCCGGAGATCGAGATCCCTCCGCAGGTCCGCGACGTCTACCGGATGTGGCGGCCAACGCCTCTGTACCGCGCGCACCGGCTCGAACAGGCGCTCGACACCCCGGCCCGCATCTATTACAAGTACGAGGGCGGCTCACCGCCCGGCTCACACAAGCCGAACACCGCTGTCGCGCAGGCCTACGAGAACGCCCAGGCCGGGATCAAGAAGCTGACGACCGAGACAGGGGCGGGCCAATGGGGCTCGGCGCTGGCGTTCGCGTGCCGGCTGTTCGGCCTCGAGTGCGAAGTGTGGATGGTCGGCTCGTCCTACGACCAGAAGCCCTACCGCCGCTCGATGATGGAGGTGTGGGGGGCGACTGTCCATCGCTCGCCGTCAACCGAGACTGAGGCGGGCCGCTCCCAGCAGCAACATCCCACCGGCTCGCTCGGGATCGCGAT
The DNA here is from genome assembly GCA_963849295.1 of uncultured Solirubrobacterales bacterium. GTDB lineage: Bacteria > Actinomycetota > Thermoleophilia > Solirubrobacterales > Solirubrobacteraceae > Palsa-465. The sequence continues at coordinate 152,815 of CAWKGU010000007.1, read as the reverse complement.
CTCCGAGGCAGTCGAGGTGGCAGCACAGAACGAGAACACCAATTACTCGCTTGGCTCGGTGCTGAACCACGTGCTGCTGCACCAGACGGTGATCGGGCAGGAGGCGCTCGCCCAGATGGCGATGGCCGGCGAGGAGCCCGATGTGGTAATCGGCTGCGTGGGTGGCGGCTCGAACTTCGGCGGGCTCGCGTTCCCGTTCGTCCGCCGCAACCTGCGCCATGGAGCGAGGACGAAATTCATCGCCGCCGAGCCCGCCGCCTGCCCGACGCTCACGCAGGGCGTGTACGCATACGACTTCGGCGACACGGTGGGGCTCACCCCGCTGATGCCGATGTACACGCTCGGCCACGATTTCGTGCCGCCACCCGTCCATGCCGGCGGCCTCCGCTACCACGGCGATTCCCCGCTGCTGTGCGGCCTGGTCAAGCAGGGGCTCGTCGAGGCGCGCGCGTACCGCCAGAACGAAACCTTCGAAGCGGCGGTTCGCTTTGCGCGCTCAGAGGGACTGATCCCAGCCCCGGAGCCCGCGCACGCGATCCGCGCCGTGATCGAAGAGGCCGAGGCCGCAAAGCAGGCAGGCGAGGCCAGGGTCATCCTGCTCGGGCTCTGCGGCCACGGTCACTTCGACCTCAGCGCCTACGACGCCTACCTGGCAGGCTCCCTCGAGGACCCCGAATTCTCCGAACAGGAGATGCAATCGGCCCTTAAGCGCCTTCCGGAAGCCCCCGCGCTGGCCTAAAGCCGCGGCCTACACCTCCGCTGGCAGCAGCCCCGCCGAGAACGAGGCGAGTTGATCGCCGTACTTCGCCATGAAGTGCGCGAGGATCGGCGCGATCTGGCTCATCAGGTCCGCGTCCGGGGCGATGCTGGCGGTGAAGCTGACCAAATAGAGCATGTTCTTGAAGAACAGGACGAGTTCTTTGGGCAGACGGAACCGGCTCTCGGAGAGCAGCCGCAGGACCACGCTCAACGTGTCGCCGAGCTGGTCGTAGGTGAGCGCCTGGCCGGTGTCGGGGCTGATCTTGTCGAGCTCGACCTGGAGCTGCTCGGCGAGGGCGTCGAGCTCCGCATCGGCCGGCAGCGCACCGAACTCGGTCAACGCGTCCAGTTGGGCTCGGGCATCCATCTGCGCGAACGCGAGCATGAAGCGAACGAGCGCCGCTCGCTGCGGGGCGTCGATCCGGCCGCAGATCCCGAAGTCGACCAGCGCAAACGAGCTACCGGCGTCGATCAATACGTTGCCGGCGTGCAGGTCGCCATGGAACATGCCGTAGATCAGCGTGGTCTCCAGCACGCCCTGAATCGCGAGCTGGAGCAGCCGATCGCCGTCGAGCCGCGCTCCGAACTGGTCGAGCGCCTTGTCATAAGAGACGCCGTCGACGTGCTCCATCACGAGAACGCCCTCGGTGACCAGCTCCGGAATCGGGCGCGGCATCGCGCAGTAGTCGATGCCCGCGTCTTCGAACGCCGCGCCCAGCTCGACGAGGTTCAGCGCCTCCAGCCGGAAGTCAAGCTCCTCTAGCACGAGCTGTGCGAACAACTCGACGAACCCGCTCAGGTTGGCCATTTTCGCTGCCGGGTGCAGCCGCTCGGCGACCACGGCGACGAGCGCCATTGTCTCGATGTCCGAGCGCAGCTGCCGGCGAAGACCTGGACGGCGGAGCTTCACGACCACAGGCGTACCGTCGCCCAACTCGGCAGTGTGTACTTGCGCGATCGACGCGGCGGCGAGCGGCACGGGGTCGAGGTTCCGTAGCTGCGCGCGGCGCTCGCCGAGGTGCTCGTCGAGCACATCGTCCACGACATTTGGGTCCAGCGTGGGCGCACTGTCCCGGCACCAGGCAAACGCGTCGACCCACTGCTCGGGCAGCAATCCGCGCGCGCTGGAGATGAACTGGCCAAGCTTGATGTAAGCGGGACCGCCAGCGCGGACCAGGCGCTCGGCCCGCTCGACCGTGCCGCGGTTTGCGCGCGGCGGGGCGATCGGCAGCCCTGCGGCTGCGGCGGCGGCAGTGAGCAGGGCGAACGGTGCGTCGGGGGCGGCGGCGGAGGTCACCTTCCAGCTGGTCGAGGCGAGCGAGCCGATCGTGTCGAGCCAGATCCGCGGACGCGCCAGCGCGCGCGCTTCGCTCTCGAGTTCCCGGCGCACTCCCGGGAGCGTTCGCTGCCATCGGGCGGCGGCTTCAGGCAATCCCTCTCGCCCCCGCGCCCAAGCCGATTCGCGAAGGAGCAGCTTGGGGTCTGGAAGCGGCGGGGGCGTGGTCACGGTGGCGCCGAAATGTACTCCGTCGGCCCTACTGGCTTAAAACGGGGTCTCCGCCACCCTCCTACGCATCGTGATACAGCGCGAACTCCCACGGATGCGGGCGCATCCGAATGGCGTCGACCTCAGCTTCCCGCTTGTAGCGGATGTACGCGTCGATCAGCCCCTGGGTGAACACGTCGCCCTCCAGCAGGAACTGGTGGTCTGACTCGAGTGCTTCCAGCGCCGCCTCCAGCGACGAGGGCACCGTCGCGATCTTCGACAGCGTCTCCTCGGGGAGTTCGTAGATGTCAGCGTCGAGCGGCTCACCCGGGTCGAGCTCGCGCTTGATCCCGTCGAGCCCCGCGAGCATCAGCGCGCTGAACGCCAGGTACGGGTTCGCGGTGGGGTCGGGCGAGCGGAACTCGACCCGCTTGGTCTTGGGCGCCTCGTGGTACATCGGCACGCGCACGCAGGCGCTGCGGTTGCGGGCGCTGAAGACGAGGTTGACGGGCGCCTCGTAGCCGGGGACCAGCCGCCGGTACGAGTTCGTCGTCGGCGCGCAGAACGCCAGCAGAGCCGGCGCGTGAGTGAGCAGCCCGCCGATGTAATAGCGCGCCAGGTCTGACAGGTGGGCGTACTGGCCCTGCCCGTACATGAGCGGCTCTTCGTTCTTCCACAGCGACTGGTGCACGTGCATGCCGGAGCCGTTCTCCTCGAAAATCGGCTTGGGCATGAATGTCGCTGTCTTGCCCGCGGCGGCCGCCGTGTTTTTGACCACGTACTTGTAGATCATCATCTGGTCGGCCATCTGCAGCAGCGGCTGGAAGCGCATATCGATTTCCCCCTGGCCGCCGGAGGAGACCTCGTGGTGGTGGAACTCGCAGCGGATCCCGAGCGACTCCATCGTCGCCACCATCTCGCCTCGCAGGTTGGCGAGCGAGTCCGCCGGCGGCACCGGGAAGTACCCCTCCTTCTGGCGCAGCTTGTAGGCGAGGTTGGGAGTCGTGCCGACCGGGGCTCCGGTGTTCCAGAAGCCCTCGCCCGAGTCGACCTCGTAGAAGGCCCGGTGTTCGACCTGCTCGTAAGCGATGTGGTCGAACACGAAGAACTCGGCCTCCGGACCGAAGTAGGCGACGTCCGCGATGCCGGTGTCGACAAGGTGGCGCTCCGCCTTGTGCGCGACGTAGCGAGGGTCGCGCCCGTAGGGCTCGCCGAGCACGGGATCGGCGACCGAGCAGATCAGCGACAGGGTCGGCCTGGAGTAGTAAGGGTCGATGAAGGCCGTGCCCGAGTCCGGCATCAGCAGCATGTCCGACTCGTGGATCTCCTGGAAGCCGCGGATCGACGAGCCGTCGAAACCGAGCCCCGAGTCGAAGTCGTCAGCGTCGATCGCGCCGAGTGGCAGCGTCATGTGCTGCCAGGTGCCCGGCAGGTCGACGAACTTCAGGTCGACCATCTCGACCCCCCGCCCGGAGGCGAACTCGAGCACCTCCGATGCGCTCTTGGCACCCGCCGCCGCCGCGGTGCTCTCTGTGATTGCCATTTCTTTCCCTCCTGTTGACGTGCAGGCGCGAGCCTACAAGTGTTCTGACTTCGAGATGTTCTCCACGGCCCTGAGAATCTCGTGGGCCTTGAGGCCGAGGCTGAGGCGCTCCCGGCCGTCGGACTCATACGGGGAGAGCCCGGAAACCTCGTGGACGCGGGCGAGGCGGTAGCCGACCGTATGCCGGTGAAGCCGCATCGCCTCCGCGGTCTCGCTCGTCGAGCCGTCGTGGGTGAGGAACTCCTGGAGCGTCTGCACCAGCTCCGTCTCGTGCTTGGCGTCGTAGCCGACCAGCGGCGCGACGGTTTGCTCGCGCAGCCGTTCGAGCTCGTTGGGATTGCGAATCGCCACCCCGATCAGCAGCCGGTAGGTCTCCTCGTGGCCTGAGAACTCGACCCCACGGATCTGCGCCAGCTCGGCGAGCAGCTCCTCGACTACGCGTTCGGTCAGTGTCGCGGCGACCGGGCCCACGTTCAAGGGCGTGGCCCGGGGGGCGGCCGCAGCCGCCCCCCAAGACCTTTCGCTCATGCCCCCGCCGGTGCGGGCTGCTGACTCGAACCTGGAGCCAGGCCCGGGATGCCCCCTGGGTACCCGAGCGACGGCACATCGGACGGGTACACCTCGTGCCCGTGCTCGGCCGTGTCGCCGATCTCCATGTTCTCCTCGGACATCCGGAGCGGGACGAACAGGCCCACCAGCTTGAGCAGGATGAACGTCACCGCGCCGGTCCAGACGATCACCCACAGCCCGGCAAAGAACTGCCACTTGAGCAGGTTCCAGTTGCCGTGCACGACACCCGCCGGGCCGGCCACCGCCGTCAGCGGCTTGCCAGCGCCGTGGCTGACGTAGGAGAGTGCCATCTGCGGATCGGCGAACACGCCGGTCAGCATCCCCCCGGCGAACCCGGCGATCCCGTGTGTGTAGATCACGCCCAGCGTGTCGTCGACGTTGCGGAACGGGCGCATGCGGCTCAGGTAGTTGAGCGCCATGTAGACGATCGTTGAGCCGATCACGGCGATCGCGATCGCCCCCCAGCCATTGACGTAACCAGCTGCGGGGGTGATGCAAACCAGGCCGGTGATCATTCCGTTGACTCCGGAGATCAAGCCGGGCTTGCGTCCGGTGATGTAGTCCCACCCGACCCATACGAGGAACGCGACCGCGGTACACAGGTTCGTGTTGAGCACGGCGGCCGCCGCCGACATGTTCGAGGCGTACGGGTCGCCGCCGTTGAAGCCGTTCCAGCCGAGCCACAGGAGACCTGCGCCGACCGCAACCATGGCCACGTTATTTGGCGCGTCGACCTCCCGGTCGCGCTGCAACCGCGGCCCGATCACCGCTGCCGCGACAAAGCCTCCGACGCCCGCCGAGAGGTGGATCACGTAGCCACCGGAGAAGTCGATCGCGCCGTGGTGGGCGAAGAAACCGCCGCCCCAGATCAGGAACGCGTCGACCGCGTAGACGAACGTCGCCCACAGCGCCACGAGCGGGACCCAGGCCTTCAGGTTTATTCGGCCCAGCACCGACCCCAGCATCAGGATCGGCGTGATCGCCGCGAACACGAACTGGAAGTAGACGAGCGCCGATTTCGGGAACGCCTGCGATCCAATCAACGGGATGTTGCTCTGGTGCTGTAGCTCGGTGTGTGACAGCACGGGTCCGGGTTTCCCGATGAAGGTCCCGAAAAACCCGTGATGCGAGATCCCGGTGAACGGCGAGCCGAAGCCCATCTTGAAGGCCCACAGGACCCACACGACGAGCACGACCGAGAACGCGACGAACGTGAGCATCATGCTGTTGATCGACCAGCGCTTCTGCATCACGCCGCCGTACAGCACGGCCAGTCCGGGGACGCTCATCAACCCGACAAGCGTCGCGGCAGTGATTTGCCACGAGGTGTCCCCCGAGCTGAGCCACGAGGGGGCTTCGACAGGCATGAATCTCCTTCGTGTCGATTGACCACCACCCGCTCACCCTGAGCGGAGGCTTGACCTGGTTTGGCCAGATTTGCAGAGGAAGGTAGATCCGGCCCGGTTATGTAGCCATGTCCCCGCGTCCAGGGTTCAGCCAGGGGTCCTGGACATTGGGATAAACGGATTCCGCATCTAGCAGGAATCCGGATCAGGACGTGGGGATCCCCGCCTTCCGGCACTGCTCGATGGTGGCCTGCCCAAGCAGCGGCTGCTGGCTGCCCACGGTCGCCGCCGATGCGCACAGCGCCCGCGCCTGCGCGCCACAGCGGTAGATCTCGGTGGCGCCCGTGGCACCCGGGACCTTGACGTCGATGCAGCCGTGACCGGTGCTGTGACCGCTGCTAGCGAATGAGATCACCAGGGCGATCGCCGCCGCCGCGAGCAGTCCCAGCACCGACGCGATCATCACCTTTTCCCGTCCGCGCAGCCGCCGCGTGTTCGCGACCGAGCGCGAGTGTCCCGGCGGGAGGATCAGCACTTCGGCGAGTCTACGGTCGCCCGCTCAGAACGCGACGGGCTTGCCCCGCGGAACCACCAGGACCGAGGAGCGCGCGTCGTTCAGCCGATTGCGATCGGAGCCCCCGAGTGTGATCCGGCCAGGGGCTCCGGCCACCTGAGAGCCGACGACGAGGAGGTCCGCCGCGCCGTCCACGAGTGACGCTCCGAGCTTGTCCGCCAGCGATTTCGCAGTCTGCACAGCGGCTTCGTCGGCGTCGGGGCCGGACACAGCAATTGTCTTGATCGCAAGCTCCCGCGTGGCCCGTACCCCCGCGGCCGCAACCGCGATCGCGACCGGTCCGCCCTCGAGCAGGTGTTGCGCGGTCGTGCCCGGCTCGACGTGGCCGGGCGGCGTCCGGTAGTCCGAACCAAACACGATCACCGATGCGCCCTCGCTCTCCGCGAGCCGCGCGAGCCCCTGGCCCGTCGAGGCGCTCACGACGATGTGCCGCGGCAGCTCGGAGTCTCCGAGTCCCATTGCGCCCTGCTCCAGGCGACGCTCCGCGTCGTGCTGGGCGAGCTCTTCACGGCGCGGGTCGAACTCGCGGGCATGTCGCACGTACGCCAGTGCGAGCCTTATCCCCGTCGCCGCAAACGGCCGCGCCAGCGCGAGCGCGTCGTCGTCATTGGACGTTCCGTCATAGGAGACGATGATCGTGGCGCTCATCTGGGTAATGGATCCTCTGTCAGCGGGGCGGGGCGGGCATTGGCCAAACGGACAAGGTTGAAGCGCCCACCCTATCCCGACGGAGCCAGCGGGGGCGTATGCAACGATCGGAATCGTGGAGCACACGATTTGCGTCTGATCGGCCGGCTGCCGGGGCTGTTCGTCTTCGCCCTGGCAATTCACATCCATCACCGATTTCGTGGACCGCCGATCGATTATGGGGCGCTGTTGCTCGCCTCCGGGGCGAGCTGGCTGGGCGTGCCAGGTCCAGGGGAGCCGGTCCTGATCGCCGCGGGCGTGATCGCCGCCAAGCACCACCTAGACATCAGTTCCGTCGTGGTTGTTGCCTGGGTGGGGGCGACCGCGGGCGGGGTCCTGGGATGGCTCGCCGGGATCAAGGCCGGCCGCGCCCTGATGACTGCCCCCGGGCCGCTGCTGCGCCTGCGTCGCTCGGCGGTGGCGCGCGGCGATGAGGTGTTTGAGCGCTTCGCGGTTGTCGCGATCCTGCTGACGCCGTCCTGGATTGCGGGCATCCACCGTGTGCGTCCCACCATCTATTTACCGACGAACGCCGTCGGCGCCGCAGCCTGGGCCGCAGGGATCGGGCTCGGCGCGTACTACGTCGGCCCGCCAATCGTCGACTTCGTCCAGGACGTCGGCGTGGTGACCGCTGTCGGAATCGTGCTGCTCGTGGCGATCGGGATCGGGTTGGGGATCTTGCAACGGCGCCGCAAGCGGCGCACGGCCTACAACCCCTGATCGCCGAACGAGACGGGCTGGTAGGGCACAACGGGCCTGCCGACATCGAGCTGGATCACGTAGTGCGCGCCGAGCGGGATCGCCGCCGGATCCTGTGTCCACGGCTTGCCGTTGAAAAACGCCCTCACCGCCCCCTTTGCCGGGCCGACCTGAGTCGCCGACAGCGGTTGGCGCCATTCGGCAAAGAAGTCGCCGAGCGTGAACACGTGCGTTGCCGATGGCGACTCGATATGGATGATCCCGTCGGCGGCGTGCGTGTGAAGCCAGTAGAAGCAGTTGGTCGCCGTGTAGAAGTTCGTCGAGCCCGGGACGATCGTCGGTTGCAGCAGCCCCACTCCGGGCGGGATCTGGTAAGGCTGGCCGTTCACATAAACGGCCAGGTGGGTGTGCACATGGAGGACGAACTGCTCGGTGCCGCCGCACTGGATGCCGTGCACATTGGCCCCCTGTGTCGTTGAGCTCGCTGGGGCAAGCTGCGGCCCCGACTCCAGCGCGACGCCCTCGGGACCGGCGCCCTGGGTCGGCGCGCTCGGCGTCGAGGTGCTCTGTGTGCTCTGCGTCGAGCTGCTCTTGGAGCTCGAACCGCAACCCGCGAGCAGCAGGACAGCGCCCAGGGCCAGGATCGTCCATCGCCGGTGCATCGGGTGGTGAACGCTATCGGCTGGTAGCTTGGTCGGTGCCATGTCAGACGCGGGCCTGCCGATGACCACCGCGATTGAGCTGCCCGGCCTGCGGATCCGCGAGAACCTGGGCGTGTGCTACGGCCTCGTCGTCAGGAGCATGGGAATCGTCGGCGGGGTGGCTGCGTCGTTCAAGGCGCTTCGAAGGGGGGAAATCTCGCAGTACACGCAGCTGCTCGAGGACTCGCGCAGGCACGCGATCGACCGGATGGTCGAAAACGCGCGCCTGATGGATGCCGACGCGATCGTTGCCGTCCGCTTCGACTCCTCCGAGATCGGTCAGCAGTTCACGGAGATCGTCGCGTACGGCACCGCGGTCAAGGTCGATCCCGTCTAAGGGTGCGCCTCAGCGACCTCGACCGTGAGGAGCTGATCGAGCAGCTGAAGATCCACGCGGCCGCGGGCCGGATCGAGCTCGATGAGCTCGAGCGCCGGGTAGCAGTAGTGGTCGGCGCACAGACGCGTGACGAGGCCGAGGCCGTCCTGGCCGATCTGCCGCCGCTCCCGAGCTCCGCGCAGCGAAGTCCGCGGTGGGGCCGCGGCCACGGCCACGCCGACGCGCCCGAACCGGGTTGGCGGCCCACCGGCGAGCGCTTCCGCGATCCTCGCACGGGGAGGGTAATGCGCGTATGGGTCGACCGAGGCGGCGGTCGCCACTATGTCCTCGACGAGGTGTGACACCCAACACACAGCGCGAAACCCGCGGCGCGCCGCCGAGTACCTCCCGGTTATGCGCAGATACGTTTTTGTTCTGACCCTCGGCCTCGCCCTGATCGCCCCCGCGACGGCGGCGGCCACACCATCGACTTCCCACGCCAACGGCGCACTCGCCCACGCGATCGAGCGCTACTGGCACAAGTTCGGCTTTCACCGCAAGGCAGTGCGTCCGGTCGAGCAGGCCAAGCTGCCCCCCGAGGTCGCAACCGCGCTGGCGAGCGAGATCCGCCAGCTCTACGCGTGTGATGTGGTCACGCGCTCGAATATCGACTGGGTGCTGAAGCTCTTCCCGGGCGGCACCGGTCTGGCACAGGGCCAGCCGCCCGTCGACCCCTACCCCGCCCAGCACCAGGGCTCGACGGTGCTCGGGGTCCCGATCCCACCGGCACCCAATCCGCCGGTCTACAGCAAGTATCCGTTCCAGAGCAACGTCGAGGGCTGCGGCGCCGCAGCCGTCGCCAAGCTCGACGCGGTCAAGACCGCGCTGGAACAGCATCACCTGGGCGCGTCACAGGGCCTCGATCTCTGGCCGATCCTGCGCCTCGCGCCCGGCGGCGGCCACCACACCTACACCCACGACTACGTCCTGCTCGTGGACACCGGCTCTTACAACACTTTCCTCAACAACGCCGGCGGCAGCGGCATCGACATCTGGCGTGGTCCGGCGCATCAGCACGCGCCAATCGTTGCGTCCGCCCGCGGCTGCATCGACGCCTTCGACATCATCCGCCGCCAGACGTGCACGCTGGCCTCGGCCGCGCTGCTCGACCTCGGCGACCACAACACCTACGGCCGGCTCGAGAGCCCGGACCCACAGACCGACGGCGTCTGCACCCAGGACAAGGTCGAGCCGCGTGTGTTCGTGCAGGGCACCGGCGTGCTCGGTGTCGGGGCGCTGATCGACGAGGGCTCCTACAACACGTACATCGGCAAGGTGCTGACGACCGGGACCGCGCACATCGGCGGCTACGGCTACCTGCGGGACGACGGCTCCTACAACAGTTACAAGGTGATCCGCGACGGGCTCGGCGACGCGGTCGTCGGCGGCACCGGCACGATGATCGCCAACGGGTCTGGCAACACCTACAGCTACTACGACCCGGCGCCGATCAACCCGTTCGCCCAGCCGGGCACATATGGCTCGGGCGGCGTCGTCGACGACCTCAACAACTGCGACAACGGAACCGGAGTCACGCTCGGCTCTGGCGAGGTCGCGGGCGTCGGTCACTTCATCGCGCACGGGGGCCACAACAGCTACACGGCGCCGATCGACAGTCTCGGCTCGGGCACCGTCGCGGGCGAGGGAACGTTCAGCGACACCGGCAGCGGTGGGACCGACACCTACTCGGGTCCTGGGGCCGCGGGTCGCGGGCCAAACACAACACTTGGTCCGACCCAGTCAGACGACGGCTGGTTCAAGGACGCGTAGTTCGGGCCGGCACATGTGCCGGCCCGCCGGCGGCGCATGCGCCGCCGGGGCGCGGGCGCATGCGCCCGCGCCTTTCAGTCTTTAATCCCGCCCGCCTCCGAACAGCCTCAGCATGAACAGGAATATGTTGAAGATGTCGAGGAAGATCCCGGCGGCGATCGGGACGGCGCTCGCCGTGTTCGCGCGGCGCAGGCGGTTGAAGTCGAAGATCGTGAACGCGCCGAAGATCACCAGCCCCGCGATGCAGTAGATGATGTTCCCGTTCGGGATCGCCACGAAGATCCCCACGATCCCGAACACGATCAGCGCGATCAGCGCCCAGAACAGCGTCCGCGCCCACGAGCTGAGGTCACGGCGCGTTGCGAAGCCATACGCCCCAAGGCCCGCGACGAACGCGCACGTCGACCCCGCCGCCTGCCAGACGACGGACGGGTTCGCCTTCGCGTAGTAATGAATCACGGGCCCGACGGCCAGGCCGAGCAGCAGGCCAAGCCCGAACAGCAGCCCGATCGCGAGCTGCTCGTGCCCGCGCCTGGCGGCGATGTTCAGCCCAAAGATGCACGCGAACGCGCCGATGAAGAACGCAATTCCCGTGCCGCCGCTCGTGTTGCGACCGATGTATGCACCAAGCGCGGCGCATCCGACCGTCAACGCGACCAGCCCCATTACCTGCCCGAACACCTCGCGCGTGCGATCGCGGGTTGCCGCGGCCGGTCCCAGTCCTGCAAGTTCTGAATAAGTAGGCATGGTGAGGATTCTAGGTGGGGTCGAAGCAGCCGTAGATCGTGAACAGCGGGTTGACGATGTTGTGTCCCTGGGCGTTTCGCATCAGCTGCTGGCCCACGAACGACGGCGGCGCCTCGGCCTTGTAGCAGCCGTTGGACTTGACGCTCATGTCGTAGGTCACAGGCGTGTCCTGGAACGGGTTCGCGCCGGGCTGCGGGATCAGCACGTCGAGCGTGCACGTCCAGTCGTCGCCCGGCCCTGTGCTCGCGCCGGCGCGCCGCTTGCATGTCGTGAGCACCCGCAGCCTCGCGCCGGGGGGCACGGTTCGGCCGAGCTCGCGCTGCTGCAGGAGCGTCAATGAATTGAAGGTCGGCGCGATCGCCGCCTCGAGCCTGTGCTCGGTGATCCCGGCCGGCCCCAGGTTCACCGCGGCGGCGAGGATGGCAATCACGACTGCGGTGCCGATCACCGCGCGCGCTGGCAGCACCCAGCCGGGGCGCCGCACGACGGGCGTACCGGCAAAATCGCGCCGGCGCAGCAGCAGCCAGGACGCCCACAGGCAGGCCACGGTCCAGGCGATGCTCACCGCACAGCCGATGATCAGCGGACCGAAGAATGGGTGGGTGGCGAACAGCCCGTGCCAGTCGTCGAACGCCGATGCGATCAGCAGCATGTGGACCCACGAGCCACTGCCGATCAGCGCCAGCAGCTGCATCGCGAGCGCGACGAGCACTGGGCCGAGGACGCCCATGATCCCGTTGCGCGTGGCAACCGAGAACAGGATCGCGATGCTCGTGAACGCGAGCATCGGGAGGATGCTGAGGAGCCACGCCGCGACCGCCAGGCCGAGCGTTCGCCCCGAGGAGAGGAGCGCTCCGCTCAGTCCGACGAGGGCCTGGTCGCCGGTCAGGACCACGCCGGCGACGATGCTTGAGACCGCTGCGAGAGCGACCAGGCCGATCGCGAACGTCGCCGCCGTGAGCAGCTTGCCGAGGAAGATCTGCTCGCGCGTGCGCGAGCGGGTCAGAACCGTCTTCCACGTTCCGTAGCGGTCCTCGCCTGAGAACAGGTCGCCGGCGAGCACGCCCGCCATCACCGGGAACCCCCACGACCCGGCGAATCCGAGCACGACGAGCGAAACCGCGAAGCCGGAGCTGTGAACCCACACGCCGAACAGCGTGTCCGCTGGAACTCCGCTCTGGAGCTTGAGCACCGCGGCAAACGCGAAAGGCCCGAGCACGCAGATCAACACCAGGATTCGCACGGGGAGCTGCGCGAGCAGCTTGCGGCGCTCTGTCCGGTAAACGCTCATCCGTCGGTGAGTGCGAAGAACATCGATTCCAGGGGGCTCGTCGTCAGCTCGAGGCGGCGCACGGCGATGCCGCCGCTCGCGAGCGCCAGCACGAAGCGGTCGAGCGCCGCCGGGCCCGCGGTGAGCGAGATCGCCCCGGTCTGGGCGCGGCTTGCGTCCACCTGCGGATGCTGGGCGAGGAGCTCGAGCGCTCGGGCGTCGTCGCTCGTCTGCAGCAGATACGCCGACGGGGGTGCCTGCGCGCGGAGCTCTTCCGCCGTCCCTTCCCATACAACCGTGCCGCTTCGCAACACCGTGAAGCTGTCGCACGCTTCCTCGATCTCGTTGATCTGATGACTCGAGAGTAGGACCGCTACCCCGTCGTCGGAGAGCTCGCGGACCAGCGTGCCGATATCGCGCACGCCGGCGGGATCGAGCCCGGCGGTCGGCTCGTCGAGCAGCAACAGGCGCGGCGCCCGCATCAGCGAGGCGGCGATCCCGAGACGCTGGAGCATCCCCGTCGAGTAGCCGCTCACGCGATCGGCGGCGCGCACAGCTAGTCCGACCCGCTCGAGTGCGTCGTCGATGCGGTGGGCTGCAGCCTCGCCGTCGAGCTCGGCAAGCACCTCGAGGTTGGCTCTTCCAGTTAAGAACGGATAGAACGTCGGCGTCTCGACGAACCCGGCGACGCCGTCGAGCTCGATTGCCTCGGGGTCGGCGACGGGGTGGTCTAACAGCTCGATCGAGCCGGCGTCTGGTCTGATCAGGCCGAAGAGGAGGCGCAGCAGCGTCGTCTTGCCGGCGCCGTTGGGGCCGAGCAGGCCCTTGACCTCGCCAGGATTCAGGACGAGGTCAACCCCGTCGACGGCAACCGTCGTCTCAAAGCGCTTGACTAGGCCGGCGGCGCGGACCGCGGGTGAGCCCTCTGGGGTCATGATCGTCCGGATCATGCCGGACTGCCGCATAATCGCGCGGGCGGATGGGGTGCGTGCTGGATTTCCAGGAGATCGACCGGGCCGAGGTTGCGGTCGTTGGCGGCAAGGGCGCGCTCCTGGGCGAGCTTTCGCGGATGGAGGGCATCTGTGTGCCGGCCGGTTTTTGCGTAACGACGGACGCCTTCGAGCGGGCCATGGCCCAAACGCCGTCGATCGGCGATCGGCTTGACCAGCTCGTACGCGTGACCCCGGAGGACCGGGAGGCGATACGCGCGCTCAGCGCCGAAATCCGCCAGGCCCTCGAAGGGGCTGCCCGACCTGGGGATCTGGCGGCGGAGATCACGCGCGCGCTCGCGCGGCTCGGCGAACAAGCCGCCTACGCGGTGCGCTCCAGCGCCACGGCCGAGGACCTGCCGACCGCATCGTTCGCGGGCCAGCACGACACGTACCTGAACGTCGTGGGGTCGGCAGCGATCCTCCAGCACGTCAGCAGGTGCTGGGCCTCGCTCTTCACAGAACGGGCCGTTACCTACCGCCTGCGGAACGGCTTCGACCACAGAAAGGTCCACATGGCCGTCGTTGTGCAGCGGATGGTCTTCCCGCAGGCGGCCGGCATCCTGTTCACGGCTGACCCCGTCACCTCGAACCGGAAGGTCGTCGCGGTGGAGGCCAGCTTCGGTCTCGGTGAGGCCCTGGTCTCCGGCCTGGTGAACGCAGACCGCTACAAAGTGCGTGGTGACGAGGTAGTCGCCAGGTCGCAGCGCCAGGAGGAGCCGGTGCTAGCCGATGAGCAGGTCGTACGACTCGCGCAACTGGGCCGGCGGATCGAAGCGCACTTCGGCCGTCCCCAGGACATCGAGTGGTGCCTGGTGAACGACGGCTTCTGGATCGTCCAGACCCGGCCGATCACCACGCTGTTCCCGATCCCCGCAGCCGGCGATCAGGAGAACCACGTCTACGTTTCCGTCGGTCATCAGCAGATGATGACCGACGCCATGAAGCCGCTCGGGCTGTCCGTGTGGCAGCTGACCGCTCTCGTGCCGATGCACGAGGCTGGCGGGAGGCTGTTCGTCGATGTCACCGAGCGGCTGGCGTCGCCTGCGACTCGAGCCGGCCTTCTGGAGGTCATGGGGAGATCCGATCCGCTGCTCGGGGACGCGTTGGAGACGATTCTCCGACGCGGCGACGTCATCCGACCGCTGACCGATGGGGGTCCCGCGAGGGCGCCGGCGGGCGGCCCGCCCGCTCCGCTCGAGACCGATCCGGCGATCGTCGCCGAGCTGATCCGACAGAACGAGGATTCGGTCGCCGCCCTGAAGCGCGACATCCGCACGAAGTCCGGATCGGCGCTGCTCGACTTCATCCTGGCCGACTTCCAGGAGCTGAAGCGGATTCTGTCGGATCCGCGGACCCGTCAGGTGATCATGGCGGGGATGGAGGCCACCTGGTGGCTCAACGATCAGCTCGAGGCGTGGCTGGGCGAGAAGAACGCCGCCGACACACTCGCGCAGTCCGCCCCCGGGAATGTCACGTCTGAGATGGGGCTCGCGCTCCTCGACGTCGCGGACGTGATCCGCCCCCACCGGAACGTGGTGGCATTTCTGGAGAACGTCGAGGACGAGCGGTTCCTGGACGATCTGGCCGAGCTCGAAGGCGGGCGCGAAGCGCGAGCTGCCATCCAGGCTTACCTCGACAAGTACGGCATGCGCTGCGTCGGCGAGATCGACATCACGAGGCCGCGCTGGAGCGAGCGCCCCACCGCGCTGGTACCGATGATCCTCGGCAACGTCAAGAACTTCGAGCGCGGGGCCGGCGCGCGACGCCTCGAGCAAGGGCGCGAGGAGGCGAGGGACAAGGAGCAAGAGCTGCTGGAGCGCCTGCGGGCCTTTCCAGATGGGGAGCAGAAGGCGCAAGAGACCAAGCGGATGATCGATCGGGTCCGGACCTTCATCGGGTACCGGGAGTATCCGAAGTACGGCATCGTCAGCCGCCACTTCATTTACAAGCAAGCGTTGTTGCAAGAAGCCGAGCGCCTCGTGCGGGCGCAGGTGCTCGATGAAAGAGAAGACATCTTCCACCTCACGTTTCAGGAGCTCCACGACGTCGTGCGCGCAAATCAAGTGGATGACCAACTCGTCCGCCAGCGCAAGAACGCGTTCAGGTCCTACCAGGCGCTCGCCCCGCCACGGGTGCTCACGTCGGATGGCGAGGTCATCGCCGGGGCATACCGACGCGACGATCTGCCGGCCGGCGCGCTGGTCGGCTTAGCGGTCTCCGCCGGGACCGTCGAGGGACGCGCCCGTATCCTGCGCGACATCGCCCAGGCCGATCTCGAACCGGGCGACATCCTGGTCACCGCCTACACGGACCCCAGCTGGTCGCCCCTGTTCGTCGCGATCAACGGCCTAGTGACCGAGGTGGGAGGCCTGATGACCCATGGCGCCGTGATCGCGCGGGAGTACGGCCTGCCGGCGGTCGTGGGGGTGGAGGACGCTACCCGGCTGATCCGGGATGGGCAGCGGATTCGCGTGCACGGCACCGACGGGTACGTCGAGGTCTTGCCGTGATTAGGTCGTCGGCTTGTACTTGAGATGGGTGACGCCGGGCGCCTCGACCGCCCTGATCTGCTCAAGCTCGATCTCGGTAGGAGTGAACTGAAGCGCACTCTGGCGCGTATTACGGGCGAGAAGCAACAGACGTCCGAACAGAGGAGTTCCCATGCGTTTCATCCCAACTCGGTATCACGCGCCGCTCGACTACATCGTTGGCGTCCTGCTGATCGCGGCACCGTGGATCTTTCAGTTCTCCGATCACACCGCCGCGACCGTGGTCCCGATCGTGCTCGGCGTCGGCCTGATCGGCTACAGCCTGTTCACGAATTACGAGCTGGGCGTTTGGAAGGTCGCGCCGATGGCGGTGCACAACGTCATCGACATCGTGGCCGGCGCGTTCCTTGCAGCCTCGCCATGGATCTTCGGGTTCGCCGACAAGAGCGCGAATGTCTGGGTTCCGCACCTCGTCGTCGGTCTCGCGGCGATATTCCTCGGCCTAACGACCAAGCAGGTGGGCGGATACAGCTATCGCAAGACTGGCGCCCGGCCGACTGCGGCTACCGGCTGAGTATCCGCGCGGCAATCAAGTCCTGCGGGCCTCGCGGTTCGCAGGACTTGCTGTTTGCGGAGCACGGCTTTACCGGGGCGGCGGGGGTCCGTGGCGCACGATGCCCAGCTCGCGCTCTACGGACTGGATTCGCTCGACTGGTACCCGTGGTCCATCTGCGGGTGGCTGAAGCCAGGGCCACTCAGCTGGCTCCGAGAGCGCGCGGAAATAATCCTCCAGCCCGGCAGGGGTCGAGAGAACCACGACGCGGGCAGTGTCGGACTCGACCCGGAAGGTGTGCGGGGTCCCGGCTGGGGCGAACAGAACCGAGCCGGGACCACAGTCGCGGGCGCGGCGCTCGACCCAGGCCGGCGGGTCACCTTGATCAGCCGCTGCCTCGTCAGGACCTACGACCCACACAGTCAGCTGTCCTTCGAGCAGATACAGCGTCTCGTCCTGGGGATGGGAGTGAAGCGGGGGCGCGGCGCCTCGCGGCAGCATGCCGTCGGCCAGCGCGAAGCGCCCTCCGGTCTTCGCGCCGTCGAGCTTGATCCGCATGAGCGTGCCCAGGAACCAAAGTTGCTCTGAGCCGGTCATGACCTGCGCCTGTACGCCAGTCGTTGTGCTCATATTCGCGCCTACAGAATCGCCCCGATCACCAGCATACGCGCGCCCGTTGGGCCCATTGGTCGCTAACGCTACCGCGTCGGCGAAGGCGCCGAGCGCGCCAGGTGGCTAGACTGATGTCTAGTGCCGGGTGCAACGCCCGGCGAATTGGTTAGTGCCCGCGTTCGTAGTTGTTGCTCTTGCACCTCCCGCGTTTCGCAGCACACGATCTCCCGGGAGGGAATGCATGGCAACTGGAACTGTGAAGTGGTTCAGCGACGACAAGGGCTACGGCTTCATCACGCCCGATGACGAAGGCAAGGACCTGTTCGTCCATCACTCTGCAATCGCGGGCAGCGGTTTTCGCTCGCTGGCCGAGGGGGCGAAGGTCTCCTACGACACCGAGCAGGGGCCGAAGGGTCCGTCGGCGGCGAACGTCCAGCTCGTTTAGCTCGCAGAAGAGGTCATGGCTTCAAGCGGAAAGAGGAAGACGACGTTTGCGAAGCTCGCCCGTGAGCAGAAGCTGCGCGAGCGCCGGAGGGACAAGCAGGCCAAGAAGGATGCGCGCAAACGGGCGGTCGAGATGGATCCGGAGCCGTTGGGGGAGATGGATCCGGAACCGTTGGTGGACACGACGCCGGTCCACGGCGATCAGTCAGCCTCCTAAGCTGTTCCATCAGGCGCGCAGGTCAGGGGCCGTCTTGCCGCTTGGCTGCTTGAAGCGCGACCACGTACTTGGGATTGAGGCCGAGATCGTCTCCTGTCTCGGCCTCGATTAGCCAGGCAAGCTCCATGATCGAGCCGCGAGCGGCGTCGAGGATGGTCCGTTCGACCTCCTTGGCGCCGCCTCTGACGCGGTGGCGCTCTCCGGTAAGGAGAGTGATCTCCGTCGTGCCGATTACGGGCTGCGCCCTGTCGTCGCGCTCGCTCATCAGGCTTAATCAGTGGCGGAGCCTACTGGTCCGCTGGGCACGTCTGGGGATGCGTTTCGTTTCGGGGTGTGCCGGTGCTACGGTGAGGGTGCGGGCGATGTCATCGCCTGTGAGGTTCTCCTCGCCGACGCAGCGAATCTCGGCTGTCCATGTCTGATCGCGCCGGCAAGGAAGGAGAGTGATGCCCAGCCCTAGCCGTCGTAAGCCGAAGACGACGCGGGAGCGAGCGGAGGCGAAGCACGAGGAGAAGCTCGAGTTGGTGCGCGAGCAGGTTGAGAGCGGTTCCCTGGTGATTCGCCAGATGACTATCGAGGAGCGTCGCCTTTATCCGCCGCGCCCGGCCGCACCCAAGCGTCCGCGTCGGTGGTGAGCTGTGCGCGAGCGTGAGCGGTTGATCGCGCGGATCCGCCAAGTCCGCCGTGTGTCTAAGACGGCTGACGAAGCGGCACAACCCTCTGCCGTCGCTGTCGAGCAGGATCAACTTTATGCGCTTGAGGCGCGGGTTACCCACCTCGAAGCGCTCGTGCAGTCGCTGCAGGACTCCGTGCATCGCGAGTCCTCGCGACAGGGCAAGCGGATCACCGAGCTGGAGGCTCGCGTTGAGCCGGGAGCGCTAGGCAGGGCGCTGAGCGACGACGCGCGCGCGCGCGGACTGTAGTCGTAGATGACGGCGTTCTTCGTTCCGGGGATCACCGGCGACGTCCGCGGGATAGAAGATGCCTACAACAGGCTGCGCAGAGCGATTGAGCTCGAGCTCGGCTGCTTGCCGCGGGCTCAGCGGATCTTCAGCTTGTGGTCACGCCGAGGGAAGATGGATTGCCTGACCGAGGTCGGTCGACCCGACCCACTGCGCGGCGGGATCGTGCTCGCGATCTTCGACATGGGCCCGCAACGGCCGTTCGTCGTTTGCCGCCAGCAACAGCCCGGTAGCCGGGACGGGATCCGCGAGATCCTGGGATGTAGTGCGTATTCGGTGTCGGAGTTCGACGCGTGAGCTCGGGGCAGGTCGAGCAGCTGCAGGCTGAGGTCAACTACTACCGCGACCGCACCGCGCTCTTGCGAGCCAAGCTGTACCGATGGGGGATGGGCACGAACGCCCGGCTGCAGGCGCTCGAGCGAGAGCTCGAGGACGCCGAGCAGCGGTTGCACGACGCACGTGTTCGCGCGCAGCACTGAGGGAACCTGCTACGTTGGAATGAGCGGTCGGCGCCGCCGGCCGCGAGGCAGCTTTCTTGGGTCCCGCATCACAGCGGTTCGGGTCAGCCATAGCCTCCCGAATCGTTTCGCGGACCGGCAGGGCCGCCATAGGAGTCGTACATGTCTAATCAGTCGTTCGCTGAGCTCGGCGTCTCGCGCGCCGTGATCGGCTCTCTCTCCGGGGCAGGTATCACTGCGCCGTTCGCGATCCAGCGTGCCGTGATCGGCGATGCGCTCGCCGGCCGCGATGTGATCGCTAAGTCGCCAACCGGGTCGGGCAAGACGCTGGCGTTCGGAATCCCGCTGATCGAACGGATCGCCGCCGAGGACCAGAGACCGGCGGCGCTCGTGATCGCGCCGACGCGCGAGCTCGCCAGCCAGATCGTCGATGAGATCCGCGGGATCGCGCATGCACGCGCGCTTCGCATCACCGCCGTCTACGGCGGCGTCGGCCTGGTCAAGCAGGCCAAGGACGCCGCCCGCTCCCACGTTCTGGTCGCAACCCCGGGCCGGCTCGAGGATCTCCTCGCCCGGGAGGCGTTCACGCTTAAGCACGTCACGATGCTGATCCTCGACGAGGCGGACCGGATGCTCGACATGGGCTTTCGCCCGGCGATCGATCGGATCGTCGGCGCGTGCCCCGAGGACCGTCAGACGCTGTTCTTCTCGGCGACCTTGGATGGCGAAGCCGGACGCATCGCCAGCCGTTACGCGCGCGACCCGGCGGTCCACCAACATGGCCCAGTCGCCCGGCGCGCCGGCGTCGAAATCAAGCACCGATTCGTGCAGATCGCGCACGAGCACCGCGTCGAGGCACTCGTCCGCGAGCTCCGTCACGACGGCGACCTGACCCTCGTGTTCGTTCGCACCAAGCGCGGAGCCGATCGGTTGATCAAGCGGCTTGCCGCGCACGGCGTGAAAGCGGTGGCGATGCACGGCAACAAGTCACAGCGCCAACGCGAACAGGCACTCACAAGGTTTGAGTCCGGCGCAATCGACACGCTGGTTGCGACGGACGTCGCCGCGCGCGGGATCGACATCGAGAGGATCTCGCACGTGATCAACTTCGATCCACCGGCCGACAGCGAGACCTACGTGCATCGCATCGGTCGAACCGGCCGTGCCGGTCGGACGGGCATCGGGATCACGCTGCTCTCGCCTGAACAGCACCACGAGGTCAGGAGACTGGCCGGCCAGCTCGGACTTGATCCCGGCCTCGACAAGACGAACGCGCGCCGCCCGCCCCGGCGTTAGCCACTGGTCTTATCGGTCCCTTACGAAGAGACGGCACTGTGGAGGTCGGCATGATCGGGCTAGAGAGCGAACCGGTTGCGACGGTCCGGTCGCGCAGTCCGCTGCCCTCCAGTGTGCGCGTGATCGGCACGGTGATCATTTGCGTCGTCTCCCTGGGGGTGCTCCTGTGGGTGGCGCCGCCGGCACGGGTGATCAGTTCGATCGGTGACATGAACCCTCTGTGGTTGCTCGCAGCGGTGGCGCTCGAACTCGGATCGTGCCTGAGCTACGTGCTCGTCTTCAGGCGCTTCTTTCCGGAGCCGCCACGAGCGGCCGGTCGCCAGGTTGCTTGGATGGCGATGGGCGCCAGCGCCGTGCTGCCCGGCGGAAACCTCTCCTCCCTGGCCACTATCGGCTGGCTGCTGCGCCGTTACGGCATCGGCGCGCGTCGCCTCGTCGAGCGCTGCGGCGCGCTGCTGGCATTTCTGATCCTGTTCGGATTCGCTGTCAACGGCCTTGCCGGGGCGCTCCTGTTGGTCGGAATCGGCCAAGGTCCACACGACCTGGCGCACTCGGGGATTCCGATCCTCGTCTCGCTGTTCGTCATCGGCTCGGCCGTGACAATCATGCTGCTCGCTCGCCGCTGGCGCGGACGCGCCGCAACGACCGCTCGTTCGATCGCCGCTTCGCTTGAGGGCGCGTGGCGGTCGGTCACAAACCCCCATTGGCGGCTGCTCGGCGCGGCGGGGTTCCTCTTGCTTGACATCGCCGCGCTGTGGGCCGCGTGCCTGGCCACCGGCCATCATCTCGGCCTGCTGGCGGTCGCGGTCGCGTACTTCATCGGTTACGTGGCAACGATCATCCCGACGCCCGCCGGTCTCGCGGTGCTCGACTCAGGACTCGCGGGTGCGCTGATCCTCTACGGATTCTCGCCGGCCGCGTCCGTCAGTGCCGTGCTCATTTACCACGCGATTTCCGTTTGGGTTCCCGGACTCGGCGGGCTTCTCGCGTGGCTGCCGACCCGAGCCCGATGGTCGAAGACGACCCCGACTGCCCAGCCCGCCGCCGCGCTGACGCCCTCCCACTGACCACCCGCGGGCTTCACGGCTCTGCGGGTTCGGTCGCCTGGGCCTGGCGCGCCAGCGCTCGTGCCAGCTCCTCGCGCGAATGGACGCCGAGCTTCACGTAGACGTGGCGGAGGTGGTACTCGATCGAGCCGGGACGAGCCTTTAGTAAATCTCGTTGACATTTTGCGGATGGCCGCTTACGCTCCAGCGCGCTGAATTCAGGGTTGATGCGGGCTCTCGGGAGGAGACAGCGATGGCTGGACGCTTCATCGCCAGGCTTGGCGTAACGGTCGCGGGCGTCGTTGCGGTGTGTGGAGTATTGGCAGCGGTCGCCGCCGCCCAGAGTTGGAGCGTCGACTCGTCACCGGGTTTGCCGAGCGGGGGCGAGCCGAACGCGGTGTCCTGCCCGAGCCCCCAATCCTGTTACGCGGTAGGGCTCGCCACTGGCCTACAGCCATTCGCGGCCCACTGGGATGGCAGCGCTTGGACGACGCACACTTTGCAGGTCGTGCCGAGCGGGGATGCCCAGCTCGTTGGTGTGTCCTGTACGTCTGACAGTTTCTGCATGGCTGTCGGGAGCATCAGTCCCGGCGTCCCGCTGGCCGAGCGGTGGGACGGCAAGTCATGGACGCAATTGACAGCTCCACCGGCACCGTATCCGCCCGACACGTCGGGAAACGTCGCTGGAACGGCATTGAGCGCGGTGTCGTGCACGTCGTCATCGTTCTGTGTAGCTGTTGGTCAGGTCGGTACTAATCAGTCCGCCTCAAGCTTCTCGCCGGTGGCCGAGCTCTGGAACGGTGTTGCCTGGACAGTGCAGACGAATTTCTCCCCGGCGCCACCGCAAGGATCGGCGCTCTATGGAGTCTCATGCACGGCGCCGAACGCATGCACGGCTGTCGGAACCCAAAACGCGGTCACCGGATACGGACCCTACGTACAGTCCTCTGGGCAGACTTATGCTGCGAAGTGGGACGGGCTCCTCTGGAAGTCACAGACCACGCCGAATCCCGGTGGGTCCAACTACTCCCAGCTGCAGAGCGTCGCGTGCAGCTCAGCGACGACATGCACCGCAGTTGGTTTTGGCGGTGGTGGTCTGGTCGAGCAGTCCGTCGGCAACACTTGGGCGCTGCAGTCGACGCCGAGCTCGGGGTCGCTGTACGGAGTGTCCTGCCCCAGCGGAAATGAATGCCTCGCCGTCGGCTACAGTGGAAATCCGGCTTCGGCGCTGCAATGGGATGGGACCACCTGGGCTTCTCAAGCCATGGCTCTCCCAGCCGGCTCGACCTACGAACAGTTGTTTGGCCTCTCGTGCGCCAACCCGAACAACTGTATGGCCGTCGGCCTCGACTCCACTGCGGGCGCCAGCTCGTTGCCGCTCGTTGAGCGTTACTCCTAGATACGCCTCACTCGATCAGCGACGAAGCCGTGAGCCCAAGAACGGGCCTTGCGGTGATGGGCACGGCTGGGCTCGACCAGCGACCTCTCGTGTATAAGCTGCCGAACAGACCCGAGGGTGCTCAGCTCGCCTGTGTCGGTGTCAGGATGATCACCGGGATCAGACGGTCGGTCTTCGATTGGTACTCAGCGAACTGCGGCGAGCGCTCGGCCTGAGCGCTGAATAGTCGCTCGCGCTCCTCGCCTGTCGCGTCGCTCGCGACGACGTTGATCGTTTCGGTTCCGACCTCAATCGAGACCTCCGGATGCGCCTTGAGGTTGTAATACCAGTCGGGATTCGTGGGCGCTCCGCCCTTGGATGCGAAGACGACGTATCGGTCGGCGTCTCGGTTATACGCGAGTGGGTTGATGCGATTCGCCCCAGATTTCGCACCGGTGTGATGCAGGAGTAGCAGCGGAGTGCCCTCGAACATGCCGCCCACACGTCCGTCGTTCGCGTGGAACTCGTCGATGATCTGGGCATTGAAGTCCGCGGGCGAGCTCGACATTCGATTCTGCTCTTCTTACGCACGGGCAGCGAATGGTGCGGCTGCCTGGTAGGCCACCGCCGAGTCTACGGTGTCGGACATTACGTGGTCTTACGCTTGTCTCGCGCGCCGGCCACGAGTACGATCGCCCGCGAGAACGGGCGAGGAGGGCGCCGCCGACCGGAAGAAGGGAGCACCCGGATGTCACACCGTCGAGTCACAGTCGGTCTGGTGGTCGCACTTACCGCGTTCGCTGTCGGCGCGACGACGATCGCCGCCGCCTCGCCGCAGGCCACTACCGCCAAGCACCACAAGAAGCACCACAAGAAGCACCACAAGAAAAAGAAGCACCATCCTGCGCCGTCGGGGTGCGCGGCCAATCTCAGCTCGAATGGAAGCGGGCAAGGGGGGAGCGTGTGGGGCTACACGATGGTGGTCGGCTGCACCAGCGGTCTCTGGAGCCAGTTCCAGGCTACGACCAGCCAGCCGATCATGACCTCCACGCTCAAGGCGGGCATCGGGACAAGTGGTGCGCCGCTCTCCTGCCAGGCGAGCTCGAGCACCTCGTTCTCGTGCCACACGACCGGGGGCAGGACGGTCGGATCGCCCTCGGGCAAGAACGTCAGAGTGCAATTCCAATCGGCGTCGAATCCGTGCACGGCCGCATGGAGTGCGACCGTGACCGGTGACCGGCGCCCAGCCGGCCGCCGCGGCCTACACGAAGCCGGCTACGTGCCCATGAGAACACGGGACTAGCGAGCGCCGCCCGCAGCGCATCCTAAGAAGATTCCGAACCGGAGCCTTGAAACCTGGCTCGAGTGATCGCTCGCTTGTGGGCCAACGCCGCCTAACTACAGCTGCGGTTATCCAGGGTGCTGGACTGGCCGTTGACGGTCACCTTGACGACGAGATCATGTGGCGGCGCCGACCCACTACAGGTGTCCTTCTGACTGGAGTTGAACACCGAGTAGATTGAGCTCGAGGTATCGCGTGGTTGTGCCGCTGCACGAATAGGAGCCCGATCCCGTGATTGTGCACGAATACACGGCGCTCCCGACGTAACCTCCGGAGTCATTTGCGGCACACGGTGTTGAGGCGCCGCAGGGCACGTAGGTGTGGTTGGTTTGTGATACCACGGGCCTGTTCACGGTGACGCTGAAGCTGCTAACCGGCACCTTGCAGCTGAACTCCGGAAAGTACGAGCCGGGGGAATTGTTACTTGTGCCCACGTCCACTGTGCCGAAGCACGTCTGGCTGGCGCCTTTCTTGTGCTTCTTGTGGTGATGGTGCTTCTTCTTGTGGTGCTTGTGGTGTTTCTTCGCCGAGGCGCTGTCCGCTACTACCAGCATCACGCTCCCGGCAGGCAGCGCGATGGCTGCCACCATCAGGCTCGACCAGCGACTCTCGACGCGCTGCTAAGCCCTTACCGTTCGCCCTTTGAGCTTGCTCTCTTGTTTCCTCGCAGCACGATACCGACCAGCTCCGGCCGCGACGGGCAAGGACGGGGCCCGGTATTGACGGGAGCCAGTTCGTTGGGCTGTCTCCGAGCACCTGCGTACGGCACCGGGCCCAGAAAGCATGAACTGACGTGAAGCGACCTGCTCTCGACGCCGACGGTCTAGTCGTGCGTTTGCGTTAGATATGCGTAACGGGGGTTGGGGCCGTGCCGGTCTGCTCTCGTTCGGGCGTCCACATGCGGCCCGTTTAGGCGTCGTCGGGCATGAACTGCCCGGTCGTACCGCCGCGACCCCCGATCGCGTAGCTGCTCGCCTCGCTGACGCGCTGCCCGAGTGTCTTCCATCTGGGTCATGGCTCTCGAACCCTTTCTAGTCCTCTAGCAGGATCGCGCGGAAGGAGGAGGGCTGGAGCCTTCGCGCGTTCCATCAGGTAGGGACGCTGCCACCGGGCCGGTGGGATAACGCCGATAGGAGTCCAGCACCGGCCCCGCAGTCAGAACCAGTAACTCGCGCCTCCCGCCTCGTGGCGCGGGTCGCGCCGTCGGTGGCATTCGGGCTTGGGTTGAGAATTCTGGCCGCAGGGCCAGCCACTTACCGACAGTACTCCTATTGCGAGCGCTTGTGTGCGTCCACCCAAAGAATTTGCGGGCGTCGGTGCCCCAACCAAAGGATGCCCGCAGTGCCTTGAAACCAGGAGCTCTACCGGGGCGCCGGACCCTAGGAGTCATCTGGTCAGGGAGCCGGAGCCGTCGCGACCCTCCCGAGTCATGGCTGCTTGGTTCGCTAACCCGGCTCCTTGTCGGCCACTAGTCTGAGGCGTCGGCCCGAGACGGCATTCGCGCGGATGCGTATCCAATGGCCCTTCTCGCCGGGCGCCCACGGCTCGAGACCGAGCTCTTCGATTCGCCGTACCTCGGCCGAGTTCGTGATTTCCTCGCTAACGCCGACGACGATCACGCTCCACCCCACGCGTCCGGCGGGGTCTATCCCATCGATCTCGAATGCCGCTTTCGCCGAGCGCAGGAGGGCGTGTAGCTTCGAGCCCTGGTCAGAGCGAATCAGTACCGCCTGTGAGGCCTCGTCGAACACGTAGTTGACGGGTCGAATCACGGGGTGGTCCCATTCGGTGACGCTGACGACGATCCGGCCGACGCCTGTTGCGGCGAGTAGTCGCAAGCATTCGGGCCGGTCGAGCTCGTGCATCTCGGCCACGGGACGAACCGACGGCTCCGATTCCGGCGAGCCACCGGGAGCGGCAGTGGGCCGGAGATTCGTCGGCTCGCTCAAGTTAGGTGCCGCCTGCCTGCTGTCCGCGGTAGTGCTCGCGCCAGATGAGTTTGTAGATCGGGATGCGACGAGGGAGATCGCGCACGCCCGGTAGGAAGGGGATCAGAATGAACGCGAGGCTGAGCACGCCCATCACCGCCATGACGAGGAGGTCGGCATTGGTCGAGGTGGAGAACGGCTTGATCTGGTACCAGAAGGTGTAGAGCCAAAGCCAGACCTGGCCCGGATAGCTGCCGGTCTCGTTCATCATCCCCCACTGGGTGCCGAGCAGATGCTGCTGCATCGCGCGGTTTGTGAGCACGCCGCCGTCGGCCATGAACAAAAGCGGCTTGGTGTAGTCGGTTTGGTAGAACTGCTTGCTCGTCAGGAGCGCGCCGTCGAGTCCGCCGCCTTGGGCGAAGGCGAGCAGTGACCCCATCATCGTCGGCAGCGGTCCGTAGTTGCCGGGTTTGACTTTGATCGAGCCGTCTGGATTGGCGCTCGCGTTGCCGAGCGCTTTCTCGTACGCGCCCGTCCATGCCGGTCTGGGTATTCGCCGGCGCCGCCTCGTACGTGGAGACCGCGCTCTGTAGCGCGGGCTGGGCGGTCAGCGAGCGCAGCGGCGCGAGCACGAAGTCCTGCGCGGTGTTGATCGGGTGGGCGACGCCGAACCACTTCTGCAGGTGGATGAACCAGATGTTCTGGCCGTTGGAGGCGCTGTTGTACGGAGGCCCGTAGCCGCCGGTGGGGCTTGAGCCGTCGAGCTCCGTGGTGGCGGTGGTGACGAAGTCGACCGGGTCGCTGCGCGACCATGTCTGGATCGTGCTCGGCTGATCATCGGGCGAGGAGAACAGGATCGTCAAAAGGAGCGCGAGCCCGAGCACCACTCCGAGCGCGATCGTCGCCTCCCGGAGGATGTCGTAGGGCCTGTATGCGCCCTTCCAGTCGCGGTCCGCCTCGTCCTCGCGCCGGCGGCTCTCGCGGCTCACGACGCGCGCTCTGCGAGCCGTGGTCAGGCGCGGGCTGCGGCCTGACGCAGGCTCACCCGCGGCCTCGGACAGCTGGAACGGCGGCACGATCCCGTGCTTGCGCACCAGCAGCATGTGGGCGACGACTAGCGCCACCACCGCAAGCGGCAGCAGGTAGACGTGGTAGCAGTACATCTGGCCGAAGTTCATGAGGTTGAAGAACGAGCCGATGCCGGCGGCGTTCATCGCGTCCTTGGCCTGGGTCGAGATCCATTGGGCGTCGAAGTTCTGCTGGGAGACGTAGCCGGTCAGCGCGCACGGGACCGCGACCACGAACGTGACCGCGCCCGTGATCCACACCCGGGCGCGGCCGCCGCGCCACGCGGCCATCCAGTACTTCCCCCACAGGTGGATGACCATGAAGAAGAAGAACAGCTCGACCGACCACATGTGGATGCTGTTGAAGAAATGGCCGATCCCTGTGAAGTGCCACCACCCCGGCCCCTTCAATGCCAGGATCGATCCCGAGGCGATGATCAAGACCAGCGACGCGAGCGACAGCACGCCGAAGACGTAGATCCACGACGCCATGTAAGACGGCTGGCTGTCAGGCAACAGTTTGTCCGGCGGCAACGCACCAACCGCACGCTCACGAACCTCGGCGGTCCACGACCGTTTCCCCGTTGCGCTCATCTCGGCCCTCGTTGACCGCCGCGGCGCGGAAACGGCACCAGGATCGCGAGCGCGAACACGACCAGCATCAGCACGATCACGACGAGGTTCGCCACCGACATCTGAAAGAAATGCCAGTGCACGGTGTGCGCGGGATGGTTGAGGTTGAAGATCGCGGCGATCATCTCGTGCTCGCGGCGTGGCGATCACGCTCATCCAGGTACGGCGCGAGATACTTAGCGATGATCTTGGTCGGCGGCGACCAAGTCGGCGTCTCTGTGATCTCCGAACTAGAGCCGTGCCCACCGGTGATGTGTGCGCTGAGGTATCGAGGCTTGCCGCCGGTCAACAGTATCCCGTGGATATCAGGACGGAAAGGCTCCGGTTCTTCTGCAACGCCGGCAAGGGCCGCGATCGCCTGTGCCGCGACGTCGGCCTGCTGCGCGGCGATGCCGCCATGCTTGATCGCGAAGTCGGTCGCGTCGCCGGCGGCGTAGACGAGCTCAATACCGGACACCTTGCAGTGGCATCGACCGGGATGAATCCGCCCGTTGAACCCAGCGGCACACCTGGCACGGATGGACCGTAGAGCTCGGGCATCGCGACGATACGATCGGCCTGGACGCGCCGCGAGCCAGGGCTGACCACGACCTCGTCCCGGCTCGGGAACCTCGCAGTGGGCCGAAGTGATCGTCACGATCCGGTTCTCTTCCAGCAACTGCCGCGACGGCGTCGCTGACGTCGCGACCGAAGACTGCCAGCGGGGCGTCCTCGGGGGTGGCGATCGTGATCGAAAGGTCCACGTTCACGTCGTACGCGCGGCAGGCGGTCATCAGCGCGAGTTCGTAGATCGGCAGCGGCCATCCCATCCGCCCGGGGACGATGAACGCGAGGCTCTGCACGTGGCCGCCCTCGATGTCCTGAATCAGCCCGTGCAGGAGGTCATCCAAGCGCTTGTCGTCGATCGTGAGCACATGCTTGAAGCGGGCGTGCATGCGAGCCCCCAGCGCAAGCAGCAACGCGTCGTAGGAGAGCTGCTTGCCACCCTCGGTATGCACGGCGCGGCTGTCGGCGTCCAGCCACTTGAAGCTGTCTGCGAGAAGCTCCACGCCGATATCCCGCGCGATCTCCTCGAGCGGATACCTCTGCGCCGCCGCGTAGCCGAACGGCTCCTGCACCGTCATCGGCCGGTAGATGAACTCCGGGTTGGGAGCGAGCATCGTCGTCCCGATGCGCTCGCCGCCAAAGTCGCGTAACGCGAGAGCCGCCTCGAGCGCCGCCACGCCACCTCCCACGATCAGGACCTTGAACGACTCTTTCGAGGAGGCGGCGGAGATCACGGCGACTGATGTAGGTTGTCGCGGGTGCGAGCCCACGACAGACAATACGCCAATGATCCGGGCCGTTCCAGCCGACGACCGCGGTCGTCCGCCGTCCGCGCAGAGGCTACTCGGCGGCCCGCCGGTTTTGAAGTAGGCCCAGAACGAAATGACCTCCACGTGGGCCGGCGATTCGGGACGGGCTCGTCCACCCATGGGCACGGCTGGGCTCGAACCAGCGACCTCTCGCGTGTGAAGCGAGCGCTCTCCCACTGAGCTACGCGCCCTGTCTGGCTGGCAATTCTAGGCGTGCTGAAGTCAAGCGCGTCACGGCTCGTGCCGATGCTGGAAGGGATGACAACCGGGGCAAAGCGGTCGTTCGCGGGCCGGGTACACGGGTCCGGTGTGACACCGGCCCGCCGGCGGGCCGACGCCGACCTGCTGCTGCGCGCTCGGTCGCTGGGTCTGCTCTACGTCGCTGGAGCGACGATCGGGCTGATTTCGCTGCTGCTGCCGCATCCGGCGAAGGCGGATACGCCCGGGCTGTACTCGAACGTGGGGCTCGCGTATCTGGGCGGCCTGCTCCTGTTGGGATTCACAAGGCACGTCCGGACCTGGATGCTCCACTTGTCCCTAACCGCCGGAGTAGTGCTGATCACCCGCGCCGTGCTGCTGAGCGGCGAGTCCGTGAGCTTCTACTCGGTGTGGTTCATCTGGGTCGCGCTGTACGCCTTCTATTTCTTCGATCGTGCCGTGGCCGCGGCGTATGTTGCGCTGGCCGCCGCGCTGTATGCGCTCACGTTCCTGCACAACCCGCCGAGCACCCCGGTTGCCCGCTGGCTAACGACCGTCGCCACGCTCGTCGTCGCCGGCGGGTTCATCGACACGCTCGTCCGGCGAGCTCGGCGTGAGGCCGCGAGCGCCGCTGCAAACGCGCAGAAGATGGCGCAGCTCGCTGACATCGCCGTCCAGCTGGCTTCGATCTCCGATCCTGTAGCCGCTCGAAAGGCCGTGTGCGATGCCGCCGCAGAGCTCACCGGGGCGACGCGCGTGGTGCTCTGGGAGCCCCACGAGGACGGCACCGAGTTGCGGATGTCGGCGGGCACCGAGCTCGGAACCGCGGCCTCGACAATCCCGCTGAGCCGCGCTACGTCCGGAGCGGTCACGGCTTTCACGATGTCGCGTGTGGTCTCCGCCCGCACTGTCGCGACAACGGGCGAGCTGGCGCCCGAGTTCTCGGCCAACTGTTCGGGGCCGGTGGCCTGCCTCTGGCAACCGGTGGTGCACAACCGGCAGGTGATGGCCGTCCTCGGGCTCCTCTGGCAGGACCCCCCGGCGCTCGACGACCCATCACTGCTGACCGTCTGCGAGCTGATCTCGGCGGAGATCGAGGTGACGCTCGAGCGGGTCGCGCTGCTGGCCCGGCTGGAGAGCATCGCCCGGACCGACGAGCTCACGGGCCTGCCGAACCGCCGCGCCTGGCAGGAGGCGCTGCCGCGAGAGCTCACTCGCGGCGCGCGCTCCGATGAGCAGCTCTGCGTCGCGATGCTCGATCTCGACCACTTCAAGCGCTACAACGATGCTCGCGGCCACCAGGCAGGCGATCGCCTGCTGAAGGAGGTCGCCGTCGCCTGGAGCGATGAGCTACGCGCCACCGACATCCTCGCGCGCTACGGCGGTGAGGAGTTCGCCGTCGCGCTGCCCTTGTGCCCGCTCGATCTTGCCCGCACGGTGGTCGAGCGCCTGCGTGAGGTCGTCCCCTGCGACGAGAGCTGCTCCGCCGGCATCGCCGTCTGGGATGGAGTCGAGAGCGCATCGGAGCTCGTGGGGCGCGCGGACCGCGCGCTTTACGAGGCCAAGCGGGCCGGCCGCGATCGCACGATCGTCGCTGGACTCGAGTCAGCCCGCGCGTGAAGCGCCGCCCACCTCCGCGGCCGAGCAGCTATAGCCGGACCAGGTTCCCGGCGGCCACTCCCCGCGTCACGCCCCGCAGGTCGACGAACAGCAAGGCATCGGCGGCCACCGCCGCGTGATCGATCCCGGGGTGGGCCGTGACGAGGACGACGGCGTCGGCGCCCGTCACCGCCTCGTCAAGGGAGACGCTCGTCAGCCGCAGTGCGGGAAGCTCAGCCACGTATGGGTCGTGATAGGAGAGCACGGCCCCGCGCTTGGCGAGCTCCTGCATGATCCGGATCGCCGGCGACTCGCGAACGTCGCCGATCCCGCCCTTGTAGCTGACGCCGAGCAGCGCGATCCGTGATCCCTTGATCGGCTTGGCTGAGTCGTTCAACGCGAGCTCGATCCGCTCGACGCAGTAGTACGGCATCTGCTGGTTGATCTTTCCGGCAAGCTCGATGAACTCAGTCGACATTTGAAATTCCCTCGCGCGCCAGGTCAGGTAGAAGGGGTCGACCGGCAGGCAATGGCCTCCCATTCCCGGGCCCGGGTCAAAGCGCGTGAACCCGTAGGGCTTGGTGGCTGCGGCGTCGACCACCTCCCAGATGTCGATTCCCATGCGGTCGGACAGGATCGCCAGCTCGTTGACCAGCGCGATATTGACCGAGCGGAAGATGTTCTCCAGCAGCTTCGTCATCTCCGCCGCCTCGGGGGAGGAGACCCGGACGATCTCGTCGCACACGGTCCCGTAGAGCTCGGCGGCGCGCTCGGTGCATTCCGCGGTCACTCCGCCGACCACCTTCGGCGTGTTGCGCATCGTGTAGTCGGTCCGACCCGGATCGACCCGCTCTGGGGAAAAGGCCAGGTTCAATCCATCGCCGACCCGGTAGCCCGACCCCTCCTCCAGAACGGGCAGCAGCCGGTCCCGCGTGGTACCCGGGTACGTGGTCGACTCGAGCACGACGAGCTGGCCGCGCTGAAGGACGTGCGCCAACGCCTGCCCCGCCGCACTCAGCGCTCCCAGGTCGGGCTCGCGATTGGGGGTCAGCGGCGTCGGCACGCAGATCAGCACGGCCTCGGTCCGCGCCAGCGGCGCGTAGTGCGTGCTCGCCTCGATTTGCCCGAGCACCGATTGCAGCCGCTCGGAGCTGATGTCTTCGATGTAGGACTCGCCCGCGGAGATCGCCGCGATCTTCCGGGTGTCGACGTCGACGGCCACGACCTGCTCGCCCGCCTCGGCGAATGCGACGACGAGCGGCAACCCCACGTAGCCCAGTCCGATGACTCCGACTGCCATAGCGCGAGGGGACGATAGCGGCGTCGCCCCCCGCGACTCCGCATGACAGCGCCCACTCCGACCGACTACGATCATCCCTGGACCGTGCTAGGCGGGGTGCTAGCGGTGCCCTGTACCCGCAATCCGCTCTAGCGGGGCTGAATTCCCTCTCGAGGGGTTGAGGCCCGGTCAGCGCCGCGGCCCAGTGGCGGTGATGGTCCGGTCCCGCGGCGGTGAAGGCCCGTGAACCAGGTCAGGTCCGGAAGGAAGCAGCCTTAAGCGGTCACCTCCAGGCGCTGCGGGAGCGCCGGATCGGAGTCACGAATCGCAGGCGAAGATCCGGGTCGGAGACCTCGACGGAGGGTGCACGGTCCATATCCGGCCCGCGACTAGACTCGACAGCCCGTGTCCACCGGCCCCTCGCTCTACCGCCGCCACCGTCCCCGGACGTTCGCCGACGTCGTCGGCCAGGAGCATGTTGTCCGCACGCTTGCGAATGCCGTCCAGAAGGGCAAGGTGCACCACGCCTACCTGTTTGTGGGCTCGCGAGGTACGGGGAAGACGAGCATGGCGAAGATCCTCGCCGCATGCCTCAACTGCGTGAACGGCCCCACGATCGAGCCATGCGGGACGTGTGAGTCGTGCTTAGCGATCCAAAACGCGACGTCGCTCGATGTGATCGAGATGGACGCTGCGTCTAACAACTCGGTCGACGACATCCGCGACCTGCGCGAGAAGGTCGCCTACGCCCCGGTGTCAGGCCGCCACAAGGTCTACATCCTCGACGAGGCGCACATGCTCTCCCAGCAGGCCTGGAACGCGTTTCTGAAGACGCTCGAGGAGCCGCCGCCACGCACGATCTTCGTGCTCGCGACGACCGAGGCCCAGAAGGTGCTTCCGACGGTCGTGGACCGCTGCCACCG
This sequence comes from uncultured Solirubrobacterales bacterium, assembly GCA_963849295.1. Classification (GTDB taxonomy): domain Bacteria; phylum Actinomycetota; class Thermoleophilia; order Solirubrobacterales; family Solirubrobacteraceae; genus Palsa-465. The sequence goes on along the minus strand of CAWKGU010000007.1, from coordinate 119,516 downwards.
CTTCGACTTCGGCCGCCCCTCGATCGAGCAGGTGACCGAGGTGCTCAGCCGCGTCGCGCAGAAGGAGCAGATCGACATCGACCCCGGCGCGGTCGCGCTGATCGCCCGTCACGCGACGGGCAGCTTCCGCGACGCCCTCGGCACGCTCGAGCAGCTCATCACCTACGCAGCCGGCAAGAGGATCGAGCCCGCCGACGTGCTGGCGGTGCTCGGCGTCGCCGACGCCGAGCAGCTGTTCGCGGCGATCGATGCGGTCATCGCGCGCGACCCGGCCGAGGCGCTCAGAAGCGCCGCCCGGCTGGCGGACTCGGGCCGCGACCCTGACCGGGTACTGCGCGACCTCGAGGTCCACGGACGGGAGCTCCTGGCGGTCCAGGTGCTAAACGAAGTACCACCCGAGCTGCAGGTCACCCCCGAGCGCGACAGCAGGCTGCTTATGCAGGCCAACGCACTGGGCGATACGGACGCCGTCCGGCTGCTCGACCTCGTCGCCGCGGCGCTCGATGCCACAGCCAATGGTGCCCAGGCGCGGATCCAGCTCGAGCTCGTCCTGATCAAGGCGGCCGCCCCGGAGGTAGACCCCTCACTCGAGGCGCTGCTGGCGCGGATCGAGCGCCTGGAGGGCGGTGCGGCGCTCGCGCCTGCACCCGTCGGGCGGGCACCCGTCGCGCGGGCACCCGTCGCGACCGAACCCGCTCCGTCCCAGCCCGCCGCCGTGACCGCGGCGCCTCCTGGCGACGTGTGGCCCGCCGTGATCGAGCTCGTCCGTACCAAGAACGCGATGCTCGCCGCCCTGCTCGAGGGGGCCCGGCCAGTCGGCGTCTCAGATCAAGGCCATTACCGTCGCCTTCCCAGCCGGTGCCGCCTTCCTCAAGCGCAAGGCCGAACAGGATGACCATCGCCGAGTTGCGATCGAAGCTCTGCGCAAGGTCACCGGTCAACCGCTCACACTGACCTTTGAGCTGCGCGAGGAAGACGACGACGCCGTCGAGGTTCACCATATGTCCGGCGAGGAACTCGTGCAACGCTTCGTCGAGGAGTTCGACGCAGAGGAGCTCCTCGAAGACGAACCAACAGAACGTAAGGAAAACGCCTGATGCCCCAGCCCAACATGCAGCAGCTACTCAAGCAGGCGCAGCAAATGCAGCAGGAGATGATCGCTGCGCAGGAGTCGCTCAAGGACGAGGTGGTCGAGGCCTCCGCTGGAGGCGGGATGGTCACCGTCCAGGTGACCGGGGACCTGCACGTCAAGTCGATCACGATCGACCCGCAGGCCGTTGATCCCGACGACGTCGAGATGGTCCAGGACATGGTGCTCGCGGCGGTCAACGAGGGGCTTCGCAAGGCGCAGGAGCTCGCGTCCTCGAAGCTGGGGGCCCTCGCCGGCGGCCTGGGCGGTCTGGGGCTTCCGGGTCTCTAGCGCCGACTAAGACCCGACCAGCTCGCCGCACACCCCCGAACGCACGAGCTCCTCGATCGCGTTCGGCCCAACGGGGCGCCCGAAGTGGTAGCCCTGTCCGCGATGGACGCCCAGCTCGCGCAGAAGCTTGACCTGCCGTTCGCTCTGGATCCCCTCGGCGACGGTCATCATGTCGAGCGCCTTCGCCATCCCCACAATCGCCGCGACGATCGCGGCGTCGGCCGGGCGGCGCCCAATCTCCTCGACGAACGAGCGGTCGATTTTGAGCGTGTCGACAGGTGGGAGTCGGCGCACCTGATGCAGCGAGGAGAAACCCGCGCCGAAGTCGTCAAGCGCGAGCTTGACGCCGCTCGACTTCAGCCCGCTCAGGATCGGGTCGCCCGCGTCGACCGCAGCGCTCTCGGTTATCTCGAGACATAGCCCGGTCGGGTCCACGCCACTTCGCTCGATCGCCTCGGCAACCACATCGGGCAGCGCCGGATCCGCGAGCTGACGGGGGGAGATGTTGACCGAGATCGTCAGGTCCAGCCCGGCGTTCTGCCAGAGCCGTGCCTGGTTGGCGGCTTCCTGGATCACCCACTCGCCCAGCGGCACGATCAAGCCACTCTCCTCCGCCATGCGAATAAAGCTGTTCGGAGAAATCAGACCGCGCTGGGGATGCTGCCAGCGCACGAGCGCCTCGACGCCGTGCACGTGCCCGCTGGTCAGGTCGACGTCGGGCTGGTAGAGAAGCCGCAGCTCTCCTCGCTCCAGCCCGCGCCGTAGATCGTTCTCGAGCTCGAGTCGCTCAGTGGCCCGCAGGTGCAGGCGACCGTCGAACAACGCGACGCGCGCGCCGCCCTGATCCTTCGCCCTATACATCGCCGCGTCGGAATCACGAAGCATCGCCTCCGCCGGCACGCGATGGTCGCGCGTCGCCGCGATTCCGATCGAGGCGCTGGCGAACAGCTCCTGGCCGTCGATCTCGACGGGCGCGTTGAGCGTGCCCAGGATCCGCTCGCCGATCACCGCGGCCGAGCGCTCGTCGGCGTTCTCGCACAGGACGGTGAACTCGTCGCCGCCGAACCGCGAGACGGTATCGCCGGGGCGGACGACCCTCTCCAGGCGCTGCGCGATCGCGATCAGCATCCGGTCGCCGACGGCGTGACCGAGGCTGTCGTTGACCAGCTTGAAGCGGTCGAGGTCGATGAAGAACACCGACAGTGGCTGATGGCTGCGCTGGACGTGGGCGAGCGCGACCTGCACCCGGTCGGTGAACAGCACCCTGTTCGGCAGCCCCGTGAGCGGATCGTGCAGTGCTCGCTGCGCAAGCTCGTGCTCTGCGGCCTTGCGCGCGGTGATGTCCTGCATCTGCGAGATCAGGTGCACGAGCTGACCTTCGCCATCCCTCACAACCGAGACGTTCAATGAGGTCCAAACGAGCTCGCCGTCGGCGCGTACGTAGCGCTTTTCCGCATGGTAGGTGTCGCGATGGCCGGCGAGCAGCTCCTCAAAAGCGTCTATGTCTGCGGCCACATCCTCCTTCGGCGTGAGATCGCGGAACGACTTCCCAACGAGCTCCTCCGCGGGGTAGCCAGTCAGCTGGGCAAGCGCCTCATTGACCCGGATCCAGCGACCATCGAGCCCCACGAGCGCCATCCCGATCGAGGCATTGTCAAACGACGAGCGGAACCGCTCCTCCGCTTCGCGGAGCTCCTCCTCACGGACGCCGGCGTGCTCGACCCATTGCCTGAGCTGCCTGACGAGGCTCACGATCAACACCCCCGCGACGACGAGCACGCCCATCGTCACGAGCCATCTGGCGGCGGGCGCGCGCTGGCTTCCCTCAGCGAGCACGAGCGCATACGCCCCTCCCACAAACCCGATCTCGAGCATCGCGATCCGAGTTGGCAGGAAGTAGAACGAGTAGATCCCGACGAACAGGTAGAACATCTCGTTGTTGATCCCGATCGATCCCGCGAAGTAGATGTCGAGGCTGACAATCACCGTTCCGACCGCGACCGCCAGCGGCGGCACCCACTCCGGCAATCGCGAGGCTCCGACGAAGCACACCGCCCCGATCGCGGCTGCGGCCGCGACGAGGATGAGCGTGGCGGGGACGTCCACGCCCTTGGGCAGCGGCAAAACGACCGTGGAGATGAGCGCGAGCGCCGAGCCCCCCAAATAGAGGTACGAGAGCGCCCGAACGCGCTGGGTCCGGTCCGGTAGGGCAGGGGAAGGCTGAGCGGTCCCCATTTCCCTGTCTGTATCGGCAGATACGGGGTCGCGCCCGAGTGCCCCGCTACAGTCGCCACCGTGTATGCACCACCGGTTCAGCGGCTGATCACCGAGCTGTCAAAGCTGCCCGGAGTGGGCGGGCGCACGGCCCAGCGGCTGACCTTCCACCTGCTGCGCGCGAGCGAGGAGGACGCGCTGGCCCTGGCCGACGCGATCCGCGAGGTCAAGGAGCGGATCGGTCTGTGCGAGGAGTGCTTCAACCTCGCCGACGGCCCCCGCTGCCGGATCTGCTCAGACGAGCGCCGCGACCCTGAATTGATCTGCGTCGTCGAGGAGCCGGCGGATCTGATCTCGATCGAGCGAACGCACGAGTTCCGCGGCCGCTATCACGTGCTCGGCGGTGCGCTCTCGCCGATCGATGGCGTCGACCCGGAGGACCTGAAGATCTCCGAGCTCTACGAGCGAGTGCGGGGCGGCGCGGTGCGTGAGGTGGTGATCGCCACCAATCCGACGACGACCGGTGAGGCGACCGCGCTCCACATCGCGGCGGGGCTGCGCGCGCTCCAGCCCGAGATCGCCGTTACGCGCCTGGCGAGCGGCCTGCCTGTTGGAGCCGACCTGGAGTACGCCGACGAGCTGACGCTCGGCCGTGCGTTCGCCGGCAGGCGAGCGGTCTAGCGCCGCCCTCCGTAGAGCTCCATTCGCGCCTTCGTCGCGGTCCACGCCTCCTTCGCGCTCATCTGCGAAGCACGGCGCCGGTGGAAGTGATGCACGAAACGGAATGGGTACGCCAGCGCGTTCAGCACCCGTGACGGGCGCTTCTCGTCGGGGATCTGCGCCGGCGTCCGCCAATCCTCGACGATGCGCGCGGTCAGTGCGCGCGGCAGCGGCAGCTCGCCCCGCGCGAGCGCGTGCGCGGCGGCCGTGAACTTTTCGGTCGGGACAGCCGCGGAGAGGACTCCATCGGCGCCGGCGTGAATCGCCCACAGCGCGGTCTTGTCCGTCGTCGACTCGGCGATCATTCCGACCCGCGTCTCGGGAACCTCGGCCAGGATCTCCCTGATCGCACTGATCGTGCTTCCTGGCAGGTCTGCCTCGAGCAGGCAGATCTGCGGCCGGTGCATCAGCACCGCGCGAACCGCGTTCTCCGCGGTCGAGGCTTCGGCGACGATCGTGAAGCCGGCGCCCTCAAGCGCGGCGCGGAGGTTGTCGCTCACCTCGCTGTTGTGATCGGTCAGAACCACGGTCACCGACCCCGATCGCTCGCTGACCTCCTCGAACGGAAAGATCGGCATTTCGACAATCGTGTTGGACATCGTCGACTCCCGCTAAGTCGTTGAGGGACGCACCATCTTTACCCAACCCTCGTCGAGCCAAGCAAAATCTTATCGCGTTCCACCCAAATCAGGTGCGGTAGGGGGCCGGCACATGTGCCGGCCCCTCGGGCCGCGCATGCGCGGCCCGCAGGTCGGGCCACATGTGGCCCGACCCGGCGCGGTGCATGCACCGCGCCGAACATCCCGAACGTCAGACGAGCAGCCCAAATCTCGATTTCAGCGAGAGCACCCGCAACAGGGCGTCGCGGACACGGGCGCGAACGGCGCTGTGGCGTTGCGCGGCGGCCAGCACCGCCGAGTAGGCCTGCGCTTGCTCGGCCGGCGAACCCGAGATGTAGAGGAGGTCGTCCCCCGCTTGCAGCGCCTGCACGGCCGCAGTGCCCGGGTCCTGACCGGTCGCCTGGATCGCCGCGTCGAGGTCGTCGGTCATCACGACCCCCTGGAAGCCGTAGGTGTGGCGCAGGAGCGAGACCGCCGCGGACAGCAGCCCGGCGGGCGTGACCCCATCGAACGCGGCGTAGGCGGCGTTTGACATCACGATCACCGGGGCGCGCGCAACGAGCGTCGTAAACGGGACGAGATCGCGCGCGCCCAGCGCCGTCAGCGAGCCGCCGACGGTCGCCGGCATCTGGTCGGGATCGGCCGACGCCGATCCCTCGCCCGGGAAGTGGCCGACCGCCGGAATCAGGCCCGCGTGCTCGTACTGGGCAATCGCGCTCGCCGCCAGCTGCGCGACGGTGACCGGATCGCTCGACAGCAGGCGTCCGCTGAGCGCCCCGCCCGGAGTGTCGACGTCGGCGGGCGGCGCCAGCACCATGTTGAAGCCGACGCCGTGAACGCCCACACCCCCTGGCGTCGAGCTCGCGGGATTGAAGGCGAGCAACGGCGCGAGATTTCCGTCGGCGCGCCACGCCGCGATCGCCTCGGGCAGCACCCCGGTGACGATCTGATCGAGGACGATTCCGCCCCATCCATGCTGCGCGGCCTGGTCGACTCCGGCCAGGCTGGCATCGGGCTCGACCATGAACAGCTGCGCGACCTGGCGGGCAAGTGGGAGCTTGGCCGCTGTCGAGACCGCCACGGAAGTCGGCTGAAATGGGGGGATGTGCGGAGCGTGCCGGGGGGTACCGGCGGGTCGGCGTGGCGTGAGTACGGTCGCAATGCCCGCGCCGCTCGGGACGTACCGCGGGTTGCCGCCGCCGGAGCTCGTCAGGATCGCGATCACGACCGCCAGCAGCAGCACCCCACCCGCGATCCCCAGCATCGTACGGTCCCGGCGGTCCGGCTTCACCGCGTAACCTCCGGCGCCGTGAGCGCGCCAACTGTCGTGATGAAGTTTGGTGGGACCTCGGTCGCCGACGCCGAGCGGATCAAGCGCGCCGCGCAGACGATCGTCGCCCAGCGTGAGAGCGGCAAGCGCGTGGTCGCCGTGCTCTCTGCGCGAGGCCAGACCACCGATGAGCTGATCGCGATGGCGGAGGAGGTCTCACCGCATCCGGACAGGCGCGAGATGGACATGCTGCTCTCAACCGGCGAGCGGATCTCGTGTGCCCTGTGCGCAATGGCGATCAACGACCTCGGCCATCGCGCGATCTCGTTGACTGGCTCCCAGGCTGGCATCGTCACTGACACCTCCCACACGAAGGCAAGGATCCTCGATGTTCGCGCCGATCGCATCCGCGAAGCGCTCCAGGAGGACCTGATCGTGCTCGTCGCCGGCTTTCAGGGCGTCTCGATCAGCCGCGATGTGACGACGCTTGGCCGCGGCGGCTCGGACACCACTGCGGTAGCGATTGCCGCCGCGGTGGAGGCGGACGTGTGCGAGATCTACACCGACGTCGCCGGCGTCTACAGCGCTGATCCCAGGATTGTGAGCGATGCGCGGCTGCTGCCGTTCGTCAGCTTCGAGGAGATGCTCGAGATGGCAGCCTCCGGCGCGCGCGTGCTCCAGCTGCGGGCGGTCGAATATGCCCGTAACCACCACGTTCGGATCCACTGCCGCTCAAGCTTCGACTCCGGTCCGGGTACCGTTGTTCTCGGAGAGGACGAGACGATGGAACATCCGCTGATAACCGCCGTCACGCACGCCACCGACGAGGCGCGGATCACGCTGCTCGGCGTGCCCGACCGTCCCGGCGCGGCGGCGGCGATCTTCGGCGCGCTCGCCGAGGCCGGCTGCAATGTCGACACGATCATCCAGAACGAGCCGCTCGGCGATGGTCGCGACGCCGAGGTCTCGTTCACGATCCCACAGGAGGACCTGCGCGCCGCCGAGCAGGCACTCGAGCCGGTTATGCGCGAGCTCGGGGTCCAGCGCGCAGACACCGATCGCGATATCGGGAAGGTGGCGATCGTGGGTGCAGGGATGCGCTCACACCCGGGGGTCGCGGCTAAGGTGTTCCAGACCCTCGCCAGCGAGGGCATCAACATCGAGATGATCTCCACCTCCCCGATCAAGATCTCCTGCGTGATCCGCTCGGACGTCGTGCCGCAGGCCGTCCGCGCGCTGCATTCGGCGTTCGAGCTCGGCGCGGGCGGGATCGAACCCGAGGAGGGGCCACGATGACCCGCGTGGCGGTTATCGGGGCCACGGGGGCCGTGGGCCGAACGATGCTCGCGGTCCTGAGCGAGCGGTCGTTTCCCGCCTCGGAGGTCGTGCCATTCGCCTCCGCCCGCTCGGCGGGCCAGTCCCTCCCCTTCACTTCCGGCGACCTAGTAATACGTAGTCTCGACGATACCGCGGACATCGGCGGCTTCGACGTCGCACTCTTCTCCGCGGGTGCCGGGGTCTCACGCGACTGGGCGCCGCGGTTCGTGGATCGAGGCGCGATCGTGATCGACAACTCCTCCGCGTTCAGACGTGAGCCCGACGTGCCGCTTGTCGTCGCCGAGGTCAACCCCCATGCTCTCGAGGGACACCACGGGCTGATCGCCAATCCGAACTGCTCGACGATGCAGTTGGTCGTCGCACTGGCGCCGATTCACCGCGCCGCAGGAATCGAGCGACTGGTGGTGGCCACCTACCAGTCCGTGTCCGGCACCGGCCGCGGCGCGGTCGACGAGCTCGAGTCCCAGGTGAACGCGTCGCTTCACGGCGTCGAGATGCCGCCGCCGAGCGTCTACCCCGAGCCGATCGGCTTCAACGTGATCGGCGCCGCCGGCTCGTTCGCCGACGGGGACGACCACACCGACGAGGAGCGCAAGATGATGTTCGAGACGCGCAAGATCCTTCGAGGACGAGTCGATCGGGATCGCGGTCACGTGCGTCCGTGTGCCGGTCCGGACCTCCCACTCGGAGGCGGTCAACGTCCAGACGCGCGAGGTGCTGCCGGCGGCTGATGCGCGCGAGCTGCTCTCGCGGGCGCCCGGGGTGATCGTCGAGGAGCTGCCGACGCCGCTGCAGGCGGCCGGCCGCGACGAGGTATTCGTCGGGCGGATCCGCGACGACGAATCGCATCCGCGGGCGCTGAGCATGTGGATCGTGAGCGACAACCTCCGCAAGGGCGCCGCCACCAACGCCGTGCAGCTTGCCGAGCTGGTCGCCGGCGTGCGCGAGCCTGCGCGGCTTGGCTGACGAGCTCTACGAGCTGATGCGCTGCGCGCCGTCCACGCGGCGCTTCCGAGCCGATCCGGTGCCGACCGAGGTGATTGCGCGGGTGCTTGACGCCGCGCGGTTTGCGCCAAGCGGCGGCAACCGGCAGGGCTGGCGGGTGATCGTCGTCACCGATCCCGACGTGCGGCGGCGGCTCCGCGAGCTCTACGCCAAGCCATGGCGCGCGTACACCGCTGGCGCCCGCGAGCTCTTGGACTCCGGCCAGGCGCCGCGGCGACTGCGAGTGGCAGACGAATACGCGCACACCTTCGACCAGGCGCCTGTGCACCTGGTCGTTTGCGTGGTGCTGGAGGCGCTGGCGATCGTCGATCGGGATCTCGAGCGACCGAGCATCGTCGGCGGCGCCTCGATCTACCCGTTCGTACAGAACATCCTGCTCGGGCTTCGAGCGGAGGACCTCGGTGCCGCGTTCAGCACGCTGCTGACGCCGGTCGAGGACGATGTGCGCTCGCTGCTCGCGATCCCGGAGGGGGTCGCGTTGGCCGGCCACATCTCGGTCGGGTATCGCGCCGATCCGTGGCCGTCGCGGCTCAGCCGGGAGCCGGTGTCTTCGTTTGTCTTCGGAGAGCGTTTCGGCGAGGCGTGGTCCCCGCCAGATTAGCGGCGGGCCCTGAGCTCGCGGCGAGTCCTCACCCCGAGCTTGCGATACACCCGCCGCGCATGGGTGCGCACGGTTTCAACGCTGACGTGCAGCGCCTGCGCGATCTCGGCGTTCGAGCGCCCGCTCTGGAGCAGCTCCAGCACGTCCGCCTCGCGCGGGGTCAGCAGTTCCGGCCCGGCGGGCGAGTGCACCTCGACGCTCGCGGGCGGCAGCACGTGGAGCCCGCGTGAGGCGAGGTGGATCGCGTGGAGCACGTCTCGCGCCTGGGTGCTCTTCGCCAGGCACGCGGTCGCGCCGAAGCCGAGCATCTGCCGGCATTCCGACGGAGTCGGACGGTTGGCGAGCACCACCAGATGCGTCGGCGGGAACTTCTGATGGAGATCGCGCAGCTCCGATGCGCTGTCCAGCGAGCCGAAGTTGATGATCGCCACCTGGGGTTCGTAGGTCGCGAGGATTCGCGGGAGGTCGTCGTGGGGGATCCCCGCGGCGACCAGGTCGAGGTGCTCATCCTCCTCGATCAGCGCGCGCAGCCCGCGGCTGACGATGTCCTCGAAGCGGGATACGGCGACGGTGACTGGTGGGCGGTGGACCATCATGAGTTCGACACCGGCCCTCTCGCCGGTCCAAAGCTTATCGACAAATGGGGGAGAGGGGTGAAGTCGGTATCACCCGTTCTAGGCGCCGACGTCACCCCAAGATCCCCCTGCTCAGGGGACGATTTTCCGCCCTCGGTACGCGACCATTCCGATCACAGGAGGAACGGGAGCCTCCTTCGAAAGACTTCCCAAGGGACGGTTACAGGGGTGGACAAGGGCGGGCCATGGCCCGCCCTTTGTCATGCCTGGGGGCAGATGGCACCTACTCGGGCCGGAGGCCGCACCGTTACTTGGGCGCGGATCAAGCCGCCGCGCCAGCCACGACGGAGCTCGACCAATCGATCACCGCAGTCGGGCGCACCACGTGCTTGCTCATCCCCAGCTCACGGGGCCCGAGGCCAAGTGCCAGCCCCACGAGCTGGGGCAGATGCAGGACCGGGATCCCCAATTCCCGATTGACGACCTTCGCGGCGGCCGGCTGCTGCAGGTCGAGGTTGAGATGGCACAGCGGGCAGGGGACGACAAGGCAGTCCGCGTCGGCGTCGATCGCGTCGCCGAGATGGCGGCCGGCCTGAGTCAGCGACGCGGTCTTGTTCATCGTGATGATCGGGAAGCCGCAGCACTTGTAGACGCCCGCGTAGTCGATCACCGTGCCGCCGAGCGCTTCGATCAGCATGTGCAGGTAGCGATCGCGCGGGTGCTCCTCGTCGATTCCGAGGCGATCGGCAGGCCTGACGATGTAGCAGCCGTAGAACGGGCCGACGCGCAGGTTCGTCAGCGGGCGGCGCACGAGCTGTTTGAGGTTGTCGCAGCCCGATCTCCTCGACGAGCAGCCACAGGAAGTTCTTGTTCGTGAGCCCCTTCTCGTAGCTGAGGCCCTCCTCGGCGATGTTCTGATTGATCCGCTCGCGGTAGTCGCTGTTGGCGTCGAGGCGCTCCTGGCACTCCGACTGCGCTCCCTGGCAGGTGGAGCAGATGTTCATCATCAGCTCGCCGTCTGTCTGCTGCGCGAGCGCGAAGGTGCGCGCGTTGAGCGTGTCCGCGAGCTCCTGGTTGTGCTCGGCGATCACTCCCGCCCCGCAGCACGCCGCGCGATCGAGCTCGATCAGCTCGATGTCGAGGAGCGGCGCGACCTTGGCCATCGATCCATGCAGCTCAGGCGTAAACCCGCGGCTCACGCATCCGGGCCAGTATGCGACCTTCATTCGGTTTCTTCCTCCCCGGGGAATGTGGGTGATTTGTCGGCTGGCCCCTCCTCGGTCTCCGGCATCGACGGCTCGTCTGGGGGCTCGCGATGCTCGGAGGTTTGCTCCTCGGCTTGCTCGGAGGTTTGCTCCTCGGCTTGCTCCGGGGTTTGCTCCTCGGCTTGCTCGGAATCGTCCTCGTATCCCGTGACGTAGAGGTTGAGCTCGACGCGATCCTCGCGGCCGTCGATCTCGTCAAATAGCCGCTTGACTTCCTTCGGCGCCTTATGCGGGTGAAGCAGCGCCTTCTGGGGGGTCACCTTGCGCCGCGCCAGCGCAGTCATGATCGTCGGCAGCGAGCTCAGCAGCTCGGGGACCGCGCGCGGATGGAATTTGCCGCCGTAGGAATCGGGCAGCAAGTCGGCCTCGTGCAGCAGCCCGTTTCGCTTGATGTTCTTGACGAACGCCTGCTCGTGGCGATGGCCGTTGTTGCGGTCCTCGATCTCGAAGTCCGAGCCCGCGATGCGGCGCAGACGCATGATCTGGCTCATCGGATCGACGCCCTTGGGGCACGCGTCGATGCAGTTGAAGCAGTGCGTGCAGTCGTAGATGCCGTGCTGGTCATCGGAGAGATCGTTGAGGCGCTCGTAGTGCTGGGCGTCGCGTGGGTCGCCGACGAACCGGTAGGCCTTGGCCAGCGCCGCCGGCCCGATGAACAGCGGATCGACTTCCATCGACAGGCAGTCGGACACGCATGCGCCGCACTGAATGCACGCCATCGTCTGCGTGACATCGACCATGTTGTCGTGGGGAACGATGTATTCGCGCTCGGGAACGGGCTGCTTGTTGATCAGCCACGGTGTGACCCGCTGGATCTTCTTCCAGTGAACCTCGTCCATGTCGACGATCAGGTCCCGGATCACGGGCATGTTGCCCATCGGCTCGACCTCGATCACCGTCTCCGGCTGCTCGCCTTCCTGCGGCGGGTTCCAGCCCGTGCCGTGGCCTCGGTTGGCCGCCTCCTCCAGGTGCGTGTTGCACGCCAGTCCCGGCTTGCCGTTCATCCGCACGCCGCAGGAGCCGCAAATTCCCTGCTGGCAGGAGCAACGGATCCCTATCGAGCCGTCGCGCTCGTCCTTGACCTGGAGGATCGCGTCGAGCACCGAGTTGTGCTCGCGCATCTCGACCGTGTGCTCGTCCCAGTAGGCGGCCTCGCCAGACTGCGCGTCAAACCGGCGGATCCTCAGCGTGTACTCGGGCATTCGGGCTAGTACGTCCTTTCCTCTGGCTCCCAGCGCGTGATCGTGACCGGCGAATAGCTCACCTGCGGGGCGTCGCCGTCGAGCGCGATGTCGACGTGCTTGAGCCAATCATCGTCGTTGCGCTCAGGGAAGTCGGTGCGGAACTGGGCCCCGCGTGACTCGGTCCGCTCCTGAGACGCGACCACGATCGCCTCGGCCACGTCAAGCATGTACCCGAGCTCGATCGCGGCAATCACGTCCTGGTTGAAGATCGAACCGCGGTCGTCGATCGCCGCCTTCGGCGCCTCCTCCTTCAGCCGCTTGACGACCTCGTCGGCCTTGGCAAGCCCGTCTGCGTCGCGGAACACCGCCACGTACTGGTCCATCGTCTCGCCAAGCTCGTGCTTGATCGCCGCGACCCGCCTGCCGCCGGGCTCGCGCCTGATGATCGCATTGATGCTCTGCTGCGTGTCCGACACGCGCGTTGACGGCGTGCTCGGCATCGGCATCTGCAGCGCGCGGTTGGCGGCATGGACGCCGGAGCGGCGGCCGAAAACGAGCGTGTCGAGTAAGGAATTTGCGCCCAGCCGGTTGCCGCCATGGACGGAGACGCACGCCACTTCGCCCGCGGCGTAGAGGCCGGGGATGCTGGTCTCTCCGTCGACATCGGTCTTGACCCCGCCCATCATGTAGTGGTGGCCGGGCTTGATGTGAATCGGCTCGCGGGTGATGTCCACGCCGGCGAAGTCACGCCCGATGTTGACGATCTCCCGCAGGGCCTCGAGCGTGCGTCGCCGCGGGACCTTCGTGATGTCGAGCGCAACGGTCCCGTCGGGGAACCCCCGTCCTTCGTTGATCTCGGTCTGCTCGGCGCGTGAGACGACATCGCGCGAGGCCAGCTCGAGCTTGTTGGGAGCGTAGTTCTCCATGAACCGGTCGCCTTCGGCGTTCAGCAGCCAGGCGCCCTCGCCGCGGGCGCCCTCGGTGATCAGCAGCCCATTGCCGGCGAGCGTCGTGGGGTGGTACTGGACCATCTCCATGTCCATCAGCTTCGCGCCGATCCGGTAGGCCTGGGCGATCCCGTCGCCGGTCACGATCAGCCCGTTGGTCGTGGGCTTGTAAACCTGACCCGCGCCGCCCGAGGCCAGGATCGTGGCCTTGGCATTGAAGACCTCCAGGTGACCGTCGCGGAGGTTGCGGCAGATCGCGCCGACGCAGTTGCCCTCGTCGTTCTGGAGCAGGTCGGTCGTGAACCACTCCTCAAAGCGATCGAGCTGCTCGTGGTGCTTCATCAGCTGCTCGTAGAGCACGTGCAGGATCGCCTGACCGGTTATGTCGGCGACGTAGTACGTGCGAGCTGCCGAGGCGCCGCCGAACGCCCGTGTTCCCAGATGCCCGCTCTCGTTGCGGTGGAATGTGACCCCGGCGTGCTCCAGGTAGAGGATTTCGTCTGGCGCCTCGCGGCACATGATCTCGATCGCGTCCTGATCGCCGAGGTAGTCGGAGCCCTTGACCGTGTCGAAGGCGTGCGACTCCCAAGTGTCCTCAGGGTTCAGCGCCGCGTTGATCCCGCCGGCGGCCGCCACCGAGTGGGAGCGGACGGGGTGGACTTTGCTGACGATCGCGACGCTGGCTCCCGACTGGGCAGCGGCCAGCGCAGCCCGCTGGCCGGCCAGGCCGGCGCCGATGATCAGAACGTCGTGCGACGGCAAGGGGAGGAGTTCTCGTGAGACGGCACGGCGGGCGATTGTATTTAGGCGGCTTACGAGAGGCGTCTCGGCGGGTACCTTGGGGTCGCGATGAGGAGCCGTTGGCGGCGAAGAGGCGGTTGCATTTGGGTATGCGAGCTGCTTCGGCGGTGGGCGTCGCGGTCCTTTTGTTGGCGCCTCTCACGGGTGCCATCGGCAAGGCCGGGGTCGGGCGGCACGAGACGCTCACGATTGCCGCATACGACGACGAAACCGGACACGTCGACCGGGCTGGTGTGGAACGCGATGTACCACGCGGCCGGAAATCCGCACGCCGACCCCCCGGCCCTCCGCCGGCTCGTGATTCAACTACCGCCCGGTACGCGCTATGACACGTCGGTGCCCGGTCGCTGTGCCGCGACTGACACACAGCTGATGGTGCTCGGAGAGGCGGGGTGTCCGCGATCGAGTCGCATCGGGACCAGCGCAGCGACGGTCAAGCTTCGCGGCGGCGGCGCGACGAACGTGCAGGGTCTCGACTTCAACGGCGACCATCAGCTGATCGAGCTGTTCGAGTCGGGCGGGCGCCCTGTCGGAATCGCGCGGACGTACGCCAGCGGAACCACCCTCTCGGGCCCAATTCCGACTTGTGTGACCGGTGGCAATCCGCCGAAAGGCTGCCCCTTCGATCAGCTGATCCTGCTCTCCAACAAGATTGATGTGCAGCCGCTGAGCGTCGGCCAGGGGATGGATCGCCGCAACTACGCGACGACCCCCACCGTCTGTCCTCGATCGGGACACTGGACCTCCAGGGTCACGTTCTATTACTCCGACGGATCCGTTGACCACGTGCGCACCGAGCAGCCGTGTCTGCGGTCAAGACCGAGGCGGCACAGGGGCTGAGGGCGGCGCCAGCGTTGGGGGACGGCGCGCTGCGCGACCCGGTTTCCCGTCCGTTTTTCGTAACGCTCGGTTCTCCCCGATTGGCGAGTGTGACGTTGACGGCGATGGTGGCGGGGTTCGTCACACTCGCCCCGGCGGACGAGTCGAGTGTGGCGTTGACGGCGATGGTGGCGGGGTTCGTGCCGCCGGGGACGACTCGGTTGCGGCGCGCGCCCGCGGGCCCGCAGCTCGCGCCCGTGAGCGTTGCCGTGCCGCGTCCGTGGCGCGGGCGGCGAACGCAGTCCGCCGCCACCCAACCCCTCTCAGCTAATGGCCTGCGCCGACAGCCGCACCGTCAGCGGACTGCTGCTGTTGCCACCACTCGTTGACGGTCGCGACCGACATCTCATCGACGCGCTGGGCGAACACGACGCTGTCGTTCGTGCGCGGCAGCGGCTCTGACGGGACCGGGACACCGAGAAATTCGCAAAGCGGCTCCCAGCCGTCGGTCGCCTCCCACACCAACAGCCGCTCCGAGGGGACCGTGCTCTTGACCTCGTCGTTGTAGCGGGTGAAGACCTCCTGGAGGTCGTTCGTTCCGCCGTGGCCGTCGTAGGCGCCGAAGCGGGTCCACATGTCGCGCATCATGTCGTTGTAGGCCTGCCACTTGGGGTTGATCCGCTCGGCCGCGAGCGAGAGGTAGGTGGTGACCGAGTCGCCGAGGTGCAGGTCGGCGATCGTGGTCATCATGCTGTTCTCCCACTTCTCCGGCGGGCGGACGCTGAGCAGCACCTTCGCGTCCGGGTACTTCTCGACCAGCTCGCGGTAGTAGTAGCTCCCCGGCCAATCGACGGTCGATTCAAAGCCGTCGAAGATCGTGTCCCAATCCGCACGACCATCGAGCGCGTCGCGCCACACCGGCACCAGATCAAGGTTGCCGAGGACGTTGACCATGTGGTAGCAGGGCCCGAAACCCAGCATTTCGAGCGCGACCTTCTGGGTCAGGGTGGCGGTGCGGGGCAGGCCCGCGCCAATCAGTTTCATCGAATGGTCCCTCCGAAATCGCTTTGCTTCGAGCGCACCCTAGACGGTCCGGCGGCCAACTGCGTGCCAGACGATCGTCACCGCCCCGCCAGACGA
Organism: uncultured Solirubrobacterales bacterium; assembly: GCA_963849295.1. Taxonomy (GTDB): domain Bacteria; phylum Actinomycetota; class Thermoleophilia; order Solirubrobacterales; family Solirubrobacteraceae; genus Palsa-465. The sequence goes on along the minus strand of CAWKGU010000007.1, from coordinate 103,597 downwards.
TCGTCTGCGTGCCAGACGATCGTCAGCGTTCCGCCAGACGATCGCCACCGCCCCGCCAGACGATCGCCCCCCCGCCAGACGATCGCCACCGTCCCGCAGACGATCGCCACCGTCCCGACAGACGATCGCCAGCGTCCCGCCAGCCAGCGCCCACCGATCGATCGCTAGCGCCCCACAGACCGCGCCAGCCCCCCATTACGCGCCGGATGCGTGCCGCTCAATCAACGCATACACCGAGTCGGGATCCTCGATCTGCGGGTAATGCCCCAGCCCCGGCAGGCGGGTCACCTCTGCCTGGGGTCGCAACGTGAGCACCGCCTGGAGCACCGCCTCGGTGCAGATCGGGTCGAGCTCGGCCCATCCCAGCTCGAGCCTGCCGGGCCAGTCACGCAGCGCGCCGTGCCAACGATCGGCCCACGGTGGGGTGACCCGCTCGTGGTTGTAGAAGATCAGCCGATCCAGCATGCGATGGCCGCCGTGGTCGGCCAGCAGCGACCATTGGTCGGCCGCTTCCTCGCTGCTCAGGGGGTGCTGGCCCGAGAAGATGCCCCCGAACTGACGCCGGAAGGCGAATTCGGTCGTCAGGCGAGCGGCGAACGGCCCCAAGCGGCTCAGCAGGAGCTTCTGGCCCCAAAGCAAGCTGGCCCGCTCGCGCACCAGGCTGGCGTTGAACAGCAACGCTGAGCGCAGCTTGAATGACAGCCGCCCCTCGATGTCACGGGCAAGGATCTCGGTCGCGACCGAGCTGCCCATGTTGTGCGAGACCACAACCACCGGTTCTTGCGCAAAACGCTCCGCGAGCGCCTCGACGATGTCGGCCTGGATCTCAAGCGAATACCGAAGATCGCGCGGTTTGTCCGATAGCCCGAAGCCGAGGAAATCGAAAACGACCAGGCGGTGCCCCTCGAGTTCTTCGAACGCGTGCCGCCAGTCATACGAGCTCGACGGATACCCGTGCAAGAACAGCACGGGCGGACGATCCCCGGCTCCAGGGCGCTCCCGAACGAAGATCCGGTGTCCGCCGATCTCGGCGAAGCTGCCCGCTCTCATCCAGGCCTCGGTTCTCGCGGTGAGCTCTCCCATCGAAGGAGAGCTTCCTACATCTCGCCGCTACTGGGGTTTCATCCCGCCCCGGGGGTTCCGCGGGTGGTACAGGACCCCGATCAGGTAATCGCGGTTCAGGCGGCCGATCACGCGGATCGAGATCTCCTTGGGGCACGCGGCTTCGCACTCGCCGAAGTTCGTACAGCCGCCGAAGCCCTCGGCATCCATCTGATCGACCATGTCCTGCACGCGAGTGAAACGGCCCGGCTGACCCTGGGGCAACCGACTCAGATGGGTGACCTTCGCCCCTGTGAACAGCATCGCCGCGCCGTTTGGGCACGCCGCGACACAGGCGCCGCAGCCGATGCAGATCGCCGCGTCGATCGCCTCCTCAGCGTCCTCCGGGCTGACCGGGTTTGAGTTGGGCTCGGGCTTGGGGCCCGCGTTGACGCCCGTGTAGCCACCCGCCTGCTGGATCCGGTCAAACGCGGAGCGGTCGACGATCAGGTCGCGGATCACCGGGAACGTGGTGGCTCTGAACGGCTCGATCTTGATCGTCGTGCCGTCCGCGAACTGGCGCATGTAGATCTGGCAGGTGGTCGTGCCGTAGCCGGGGCCATGCGGACGGCCGTTGATCGTCATCGAGCAGGCGCCGCAGATCCCCTCGCGGCAGTCGTTGTCAAACGCGATCGGGCGCTCGCCTGCGACGATCAGCCGGTCGTTCAAGCGGTCGAACATCTCGAGCAGCGACTGGTCGGGCTCGACATCAGTCACCTCGTAGGTCTCGAACTGGCCCTCGACCTCCTGCTGCTCCTGGCGCCAGACCTGGAGCGTGAACCTCATCGATAGCTCCTGGCCTTGGGCTTCAGCTCCCTGAAGTCGAGCTGCTCGGCGTGGCGGAGCGGCTCGCGGTCAGAACCCTGGTACTCCCACACGGCGACATGGGCGAACCGCTCGTCGTTGCGGACCGGCTCGCCATCGCTCGGTCTGGTGCTCTTCGCGCAGGTGACAGCCGCAGGACTCATCGCGCACGAGCGCGTCGCGGCACATCAGCTCGGCAAGCTCGAGGAAGTCCGCCACCCGGCCGGCGTACTCCAGGCTCTGATTCAAGGACCGTGCGTCGCCCGCGATCTTGACGTCCGACCAGAACCGCTCTCGGATCGCCGGCAACTCGGACAAGGCCCGCTCGAGCTTGGCGCCCTCCCGCGAGATGCCACATACGTCGATCAGCAGCTTCCCGAGCTCGTTGTGGATTTCGCGGGTCGGCGTCGAGCCGTCGATCGCCAAGAGTCGCTCCAAACGACGTCCGACCACCTTCTCCGTCTGCACGAACGCCGGATGATCCGGCTCCACGTGCGGGTCCTCGAGTCTCGCCAGGTAGTCGGTCAGCGTGTGCGGCAGCACGAAGTAGCCGTCGGCGAGGCACTGCATCATCGCGCTGGCGCCGAGCCGGTTGGCGCCATGGTCAGAGAAGTTGCACTCGCCGATCGCGAACAGACCGGGGATCGTCGTCTGGAGCGTGTAGTCGACCCACAGGCCGCCCATCGCGTAGTGCGGCGCTGGGTAGATCCGCATCGGCACGTTCCACGGGCTCTCACCCGTGATCTGCTCGTAGAGCTCGAACAGGTTGCCGTAGCGGGCGGCGATCTCCCGCTCGCCGCGCAGCGCGATCGCATCCTGGAAGTCCATGTACACAGCGCGGCTCGTCTGGCCCACGCCAAGGCCCTGATCGCAGACGTGCTTAGCCGCCCGGGAGGCCACGTCGCGCGGGACGAGGTTTCCGTAGCGCGGGTACATCTCCTCCAGGAAGTAGTAACGCTCAGCCTCGGGAATCTCGCCCGGCTCGCGGGTCTCATCCGCGCCGCGCGGGACCCACACTCGTCCGTCGTTGCGGAGCGACTCACTCATCAGCGTCAGCTTCGACTGGTTCTCGCCCACGGCCGGAATGCACGTGGGGTGAATCTGTGTGAAACACGGATTTGCCATCCCGGCACCGCACCTGTAGGCGCGCCAGGCGGCGGTGACGTTGCACCCCATTGCGTTGGTTGAGAGGAAATACACATTTGAGTAACCGCCGGTGGCGAGCACGACAGCGTCCGCCGGGTACGAGCGGGTCTCCCCGGTGACCAGATCCCGCGCCACGATTCCCCGGGCCCGGCCATCGCAGATGACGATGTCGAGCATCTCGTGGCGGGTGTGCATGTCCACCATTCCCGCGCGGATCTGGCGCGAGAGCGCACCGTACGCGCCCAGCAGCAGCTGCTGCCCCGTCTGGCCGCGCACGTAGAAGGTCCGTTCCACAAGGACGCCACCGAACGAGCGCGTCGCCAGCAGCCCACCGTATTCGCGGTTGAACGGCACCCCCTGCGCGACGGCCTGATCGATGATCTCGGTCGACAGCTCGGCTAGGCGCCACACATTCGCCTCGCGGGCGCGGAAGTCGCCGCCTTTGATCGTGTCGGCGAACAGGCGGTGCACCGAATCGCCATCGTTGGAATAGTCCTTCGTCGCGTTGATCCCGCCCTGAGCCGCGATCGAGTGCGCGCGCCGCGCCGAGTCCTGGAAGCAGAACGCCTGGACCTTGTAACCCATTCCCGCCAGCGTCGCGGCGGCGCTCGAGCCGGCAAGGCCCGTCCCCACGACCGCCACGCTCAGCTGCCGGCGGGCGCGCGGCCCGACCAGCTCGTGGTCGTCCTTCCAGATCCGCCACTTCTCCTCGATCGGACCGTCGGGAATGCGCGCGTCGAGATTCATCGCCGAGCCACCACCCGGGCCTGGGCAGGCTTCGGCAGCGCGCCCGCGGCGAACAGGATCGGGACGAGCGCAAAACCGACGACGGTCACGACTGTCACAAACGCCGCGAGCCTTCGCCAGAACCAGTTGCGATCGGGATTGTCGACACCAGCGGTCTGAGCGCCACTCCACAGGCCATGGTTCAAATGCAGGCCGAGCAGCGCCACCGCGCCTACGTAGATCACGACCAGCCACCATTTGTGAAAGGCGCCGTAGGCGTTGGCATACACCGCGCCCTTGACCAGGTGCGTGGGGTGAATCGTGCGCGTCGTGAAATGCAGGATGTGAAACACGACGAACGCCAGGATCAGCGCGCCGGTGAACGTCATCGTCCGCGCCGACAGCGTCGAGCGAATACGCGTGCCGCGCCCAGAGGCGGGCTTTGCCCTGCGGTTGCGCAGCCACAGCTGTGTCACCGCGGTGATGTGCAGGATCAAGGCCGCGATCAGTACTGCCCGCACGCACCAGAGAGCGAAGTCGTGAGGCAGGACCGGGGAGCCGGCGGTCCGCAGGAAGTGGGCGTAGCGGTCGATCGCGGCGTTTCCACCCCCTGGCCCCTCGATCGCCTTCAGATTGCCGAGCATGTGAAGGACGACCCAAATCGCGATGATCACGCCGGTGATTGCGACGACGTACTTCTTGCCGATCGTCGAGCCCCACAGCGTGATCAGACGCCGCGCGCGGTAGTCGGGTCTGTGTTCGGCGCCGGACAGCCGCCAGCGTCGGGAACCCCGCAGCCGAGCACCCTCGCCCCGAGACTCGGTGCCGACGCCGGTCTCCGCACGCCTGCCGGCGCGGCTGCTCGCTCCCATGGCGGGCGATTCTATTCGCGCCCTGAGGGCCTGCGCCCGCGAATCGCCTCTACGCGCCGGGCGAGCCGAACCTCTACGCGCCCGGCGAGCCGCGCCTCCACGCGCCCGGCGAGCGTTTACGCGGCCGGCGAGCCGAGCGCTGACTGCAGCGCTCGCTTCACCTGCTCGATCGTCACCACGCCCTGCAGCACGCCCTCCGCATCGACGGCCATCAGCGCGCCGAGCCGCCCCAATGGCTCCGAGGAGAGCACCTCGGTGAGCGGCCGGTCCTCGTTCACGCGCCAGGTGGCGGCCCCCTCGGACTCCAGCACCGCACCGACCGTGAGCCACCCCTCGCCGCCATCAAAGGCAGCCTGCAGCCGCTCCTGACGAGCCAGCCCCATGAAGTGGCCGGCCTCGTCGACGACAGGGAACCACGACCAGCCGTAGCGAAGGAAGTACTCCTCCAGCGCCTGGCCGACGGCTGTCGGAGCCGGGATCGCCACGGGCTGACGGTCCATGATGTCCGACACACGCACGCCCTCGATTCGCTCCGACAGCGCCGACTGCGCCAGCGCCCCCCGCGCGGCCTGACCGAGCAGAAACGCCAGCAGCACCAGCCAAATACCGCCCAGACCGCCGCCGGCCAGCGTCAGCCAGATCCCAACGCCCGCCAGCACGATCGCGAACCCCTGCCCGAGCTTCGCCGCCACCTCGGTCCCGCGCCGCTTCTCACCGGTCACCCTCCAAACGACCGCGCGCGCGATTCGCCCGCCGTCGAGCGGGAACGCCGGCACGAGGTTGAACACCAGCACGATCAGGTTCATCAACAGCAGCCAGCTGAGTGCCAGCAAGACTGGTGTCACCTTCACCGAGCTGTCGAGGCGGAATGCGTGCCACAGTCGGCTGGGGCCCACGATCGCTAGGTCGATCACTGCAAACAGGATCACCATCCCGGCGGTGGCGGCCGGCCCCGCGGCTGCGATCTTGAACTCCTCGACTGGTGTCCCCGTGTCCCGCGACATCTGCGTCAGCCCGCCGAACAAAAACAGCTGGATTCGTTTGACGTCGATCCCCTGACGGCGCGCCACCAGCGCGTGCCCCAACTCGTGCACCACAAGTGAGCCGAAGAACAGCAGCGCGCTGACCACGGTCGTGAGGTACGCAGCGCTGTCGGAGCTATGCAGCGTCGCCCGGAACGAGGGCGACAGCCAGATGATCACGAGAAACAGCGTCAGCAGCCAGCCGAGGTCGATGCTGATCGTGATGCCGAAGACGTCAAACAACTTGATCGATCCAGGCCGCATACTTGCAATGGTATGACCGATCCCCTGCAGGAACTGCGCGGGCGCCTGGCGGAGCTCGCCGATCTTCGTAACGCCACCCAGCTTCTCGGCTGGGATCAGCAGACGATGATGCCGCCGCGCGGCGGTCCGTTGCGGGCGGAGAGCCTGGCGACGCTGCACCGGATCACCCACGAGATGTTCATCGCGGCTGAAACCGGCAGGCTGCTCGACGCCGCTGAGCAGCAGCTCGGCGGCGCCGAGCCCGACTCCGACGACGCGCGCCTGATCAAGGTCACGCGACGGCGTTGGGAGAAGGCGCGACAGGTGCCCAGCGATCTGGCGGCGGACCTGGCGCGCGCCGCGTCGATCGGACAGGAGGCGTGGGCGGAGTCGCGCCGCGACTCCGACTTCAGCGCTTTCGCGCCCTATCTGCGCACGAATATTGAGTTGGCGCGCCGCTACATCGAGTGCTTCGACCAGTTCGACTGCCCCTACGACGTGCTGCTGGACGACTACGAGCCCGGGATGAGGAGCGCCGAAGTCGCGAACCTCTTCGAAGAGCTCAAGTCCGAGCTCGTGCCGATGATCGCCAAGATCGCGCTGCACGCCGACCGCGTCGATGACAGGCCGCTCCACGGGCACTTCGACGTCTCAGCCCAGCGCGCGCTCGTCGCCGACATCGTGGAGCTGATGGGCTTCGACCGGCAGGGGTGGCGCATGGATGACGCCGTCCACCCGTTCGCAGCCGGACTCGGCTCAAACGACGTCCGGATCACGACGCGCTGGGACGAGTCGTACTTTGCTTCCGGGCTGTACGGCGCGATGCACGAGTGCGGGCACGGCCTCTATGAGGCGGGGATCGCCGATTCGCTGCAGCGCACCCCGCTCGGGAACGGCGAATCGCTGGGCCTGCACGAGTCACAGAGCCGCCTGTGGGAGAACATGGTCGGGCGCGGCAGGCCGTTCTCGAGCGTCCTCGCTCCGAAGATCGCCGACGCCTTCGACGGCGCCGTGGAGCGCCTCGAGCCGGACACCCTGTACCGCGCGGTCAACCAGATCAAGCCGTCGTTCATTCGGGTCGAGGCCGACGAGGCGACCTATGGCCTGCACATCGTGCTGCGCTTCGAACTCGAGCAGCAGTTGGTGGAGGGCATGCTCGCCGTCGAGGACCTGCCCGCCGCCTGGAACGAGCGGGTCGAGGACTATCTCGGACTTAAGGTGGAGAACGACGCCCAGGGCGTCCTCCAGGACGTCCACTGGTCGGCGGGGCTGATCGGCTACTTCCCGACGTATGCGCTCGGCAACCTGATCGCCGGTCAGCTCTGGCAGCGGGTGCATCAGGACTTGCCCGACCTCGACGCGAGGATCGCCGCCGGCGAGCTCGCACCCCTGCGGGAGTGGCTGCGGGAGAACGTTCACCGCCACGGCGCCAAGTTCTTGCCGAGCGAACTGCTCCAGCGCGTCGCCGGCAAGCCGATCGCCGTCGAGCCGTTCGCCGACTACCTGAAGCGCAAGCTCTCGGACGTCTACGAGCTGGAGCTTTGAGCCGCGATCCCGAGCGCGCGCGTCAGGAACGACGTCTGATCGGCCACCGCCCGCTCGAACCACGTGCCCTGGTAGATGTCGAAGTGGCCGATCGGGTATCGCTTCACTTCCCCCCGCGGAGCCTGGGCGGCATACTCAAGCGTCTTCTCGGCAGGCGCCAGCGTGTCCTCGTCGCACACGCAGAATAGGATCGGACACTTGACGCGGGCCGCGGCACGACCCGGGCGGTAGCGCGGGACGCGACCCGCGATCCGCGCCGCGACGCGATCGTCGAACCGCAGCCCCGCCGGAATCAGCGCCCGGTAGCCAGGCTCTGAGTCGGGCGCGGCCATCAGCGCCGGCGAACCCGGCGAGCCGACCAGCGCGATCGTCACTGGCGACAGTCCGAGCCTCCCCGCCAGCTCGTCACGCGCGGCCAGCACCGCCCCGCGCGCGGCGCTTCGCGGGTTCATCACCCGCATCGATGCGACCCCGTCGGTGAACGGGCACTGGCTCACGACCGCCTCGACCCCGCCGTCGCGCGCGGCCACCTCGATCACGTGGCCGCCGCCGAACGAGCTGCCCCAGATCGCGACGCGATCCGCCAGCCCGCGGCCAAATCGCAGCGCGGCTGCCCAGTCGTCGAGCTGGCGACCGACATCGAGCAGCTGCCGTGGCTCCCCGCCCGAGTCCCCGAAGTGACGGTACGTGAACGCCAGAACGCCCATCCCCGCGGCGGCAAACCGCTCCGCGTAACGCTCGAGTCCCATTTCGCGAACCGCCCCGAGCCCGTGACCCATGATCAGCAGCGGGCCGTCCGCGCGCCACAGCCACGCGCGACACTCCTCGCCACGGGAGTTGAAGGCGACGTCCTCGCGCGTCATGGCGCCAACGACGCGAGCGCCTCGTTGAACGTCGCGCTCGGTCGCATCGCGTCAGCCATCCTGTCCTCATCCGGCCGGTAGTAACCGCCGATGTCGACGGGCTCGCCCTGCACGGAATTGAGCTCCTCGACGATCTCCGATTCGCGCTCGGCGAGCTGCTGCGCCAGCGACTCCAACTTCTCCGCCAGCTCGGCGTCCTCGTCCTGCGAGGCGAGCTCCTGCGCCCAATAGAGCGCGAGGTAGAAGTGGCTGCCCCGGTTATCGAGCTCTCCCGTCTTGCGCGAGGGCGAGCGATTGTCCTCGAGCCAGCGCCCCGTCGCCCGATCGAGCGCCTCGGCGAGCACCCGCGCGCGGGGGTTGTCGGTCTTGTCCGCCAGCAGCTCGAGCGACGGCGCCAGCGCCAGAAATTCGCCGAGCGAATCCCACCGCAGATGGTTCTCCTTTAGGAACTGCTGGACGTGGCGTGGCGCCGATCCCCCGGCGCCCGTCTCGAACAGCCCGCCACCCGCCATCAGCGGCACGATCGATTGCATCTTTGCGCTGGTCCCCAGCTCGAGAATCGGAAACAGATCGGTCAGGTAGTCGCGTAGCACGTTCCCCGTTACCGAGATCGTGTCCTCGCCCCGGCGCGCCCGCCCTAGCGTGAACCGCGCGGCGTCGCTGACCGCCATCACCTCGATCTGCAGGCCGTCGGTGTCGAGCTCAGCCAGGGCCGGCCGCACCTTCTCAAGCAATTGCCGGTCGTGGGCCCGAGTGTCATCGAGCCAGAAGACAGTGGGAAACCCAGTCTCGCGCGCGCGAGATACCGCGAGCCGCACCCAGTCGGCGATCGCCGCATCCTTCGTCTGACACATGCGCCAGATGTCGCCCGCCTGCACCTCGTGCTCGATCAGCGTCTGGCCGCCTGAGTCGACCACCCGCACGATGCCCGGCCCCTCGATCTCGAACGTCTTGTCGTGCGAGCCATATTCCTCCGCCGCCTGCGCCATCAACCCCACGTTCGGCGTCGTGCCCATCGTCGCCGGGTCAAATGCGCCGTGCTCACGGCAGTCCTCGACGGTCGCGGCGTACAGCGGTGCGTAGGAGTGATCGGGGATCACGAACTTCGTGTCCTGCTGTTCGCCCTGCGCATTCCACATCTGCCCGGAGGAGCGGATCGCGGCCGGCATCGATGCGTCGATGATCACGTCGCTCGGGACATGCAGGTTCGTGATCCCGCGGTCGGAGTCGACCATCGCCAGCGCCGGACGATCGTCGCGAGATGGAACCTCAGTGTCCTCCGGAAGCGCGCCCAGGCCGTCGTTTGGATCCCACCCCGGCGCGTCGAGATCGGGAAAGAAGGTGCTGACCGCGTGGCCGAAGATAATCGGGTCGGAGACCTTCATCATCGTCGCCTTGAGGTGGATCGAGTACAGGACGCCCTGCTCCTTGGCGTCCGCCATCTGCTCCTCCAGGAACTCACGCAGGGCCGCGACGTGCATCACCGACGCATCGAGCACCTCCCCTGACAGAACCGGGATGTCCTTCTTCAGAACGGTGACACTCTGATCCGGCGTCACGTGCTCGATCCGCACCGAACCGTCACTCTTAACCGTCACTGACTCTTCAGTCGCGCGGAAGTCACCGTCACTCATCGTCGAGACGTGCGAGCGACAGTCGTCCGACCACTCGCCCATCGAGTGAGGATGCTTGCGTGCGTACTCCTTGACCGCGGCGGAAGCGCGCCGGTCGGAATTACCCTGCCGGAGCACCGGGTTGACGGCGCTCCCCTTGACCTTGTCGTATCGCGCGCGGACCTCGCGCTGCTCCTCGTCAGCCGGATCCTCTGGGTAGTCGGGAACCGCAAAGCCCTTCTCCTGCAGCTCTTTGATCGCGGCCTTCAGCTGCGGGACCGACGCGCTGATGTTGGGTAGCTTGATGATGTTCGCCGCCGGCTCCTTGGCGAGCTCGCCGAGCTCCGCAAGCGCGTCGGCGACCTGCTGCTCGCCGTCGAGGCGGTCGGGGAACTGCGCGAGGATCCGGCCTGCCAGCGAGATGTCGCGCAGCTCGATCTCGATCCCCGCCGCGCCCGCGAACGCCCGGATGATCGGCAACAGCGACGCCGTCGCCAAGGCCGGCGCTTCGTCGGTCAGCGTGTAGACGATCTTCATTGGTGCTCCACGCACCCTATAGAGTCGAGAGACAACGACCCAGGAGATCCAGAGTGAGCGATACCCCCGTACGAGTTGCCGTCACCGGCGCGGCCGGCCAGATCGGTTACGCAATTCTTTTCCGCATCGCCAGCGGCCAGCTGCTCGGCCCCGATACGCCCGTTTCCCTCTCCCTGCTGGAGATCCCGGACGCTGTCAAGGCCGCCGAGGGCACCGCGATGGAGCTCGTCGACTGCGCCTTCCCGTTGCTCACCGGGATCGACATTTTCGATGACCCGAACAAGGCGTTCGACGGTGTCAACGTCGCTCTGCTCGTCGGCGCGCGGCCCCGCAGCAAGGGAATGGAGCGCAGCGACCTGCTCGAGGCCAATGGCGGGATCTTCAAGCCCCAGGGCGAGGCGCTGGGCTCACACGCGGCCTCGGATGTCAAGGTCCTGGTGGTCGGCAACCCCGCCAATACGAACTGCCTGATCGCACAGAGCAACGCGCAGGACATCCCGCCGGAGCGCTTCACCGCGATGACGCGACTCGACCACAACCGCGCGATCGGTCAGCTCGCATTGAAGACCGGCGCAGCGGTCAGTGAGGTCACAAATATGACCATCTGGGGAAACCATTCGGCCACGCAGTACCCGGACATCTTCCACGCGAAGGTGAAAGGGGAAAGCGCGGCGGACACTGTCAACGATCAGCAGTGGCTGGAGAGCGATTTCATCCCCACCGTGCAGAAGCGCGGCGCGGCGATCATCGAGGCGCGCGGAGCGTCAAGTGCAGCGTCTGCTGCAAATGCCGCGGTCGATCATGTGCACGACTGGGTGCTCGGCACGCCTGACGGTGACTGGGTCTCGATGGCGATCCACTCCGACGGTTCGTATGGCGTCGAGGAGGGCATCTTCTCGAGCTTCCCGGTTACCTGCTCGGGCGGCAGCTACGAAGTCGTCCAGGGGCTGGAGTTGAACGACTTCTCACGCGGACGGATCGAGACCACCGTGAACGAGCTCAAGGAAGAGCGCGACGCGGTCAAACAACTAGATCTGATCTAAATATGAATGGCCGCGGCGCATGCGCCGCGGCCCCGGCCGGCGCATGCGCCGGCCGGCGGGGGCGCACATGTGCGCCCCCGAACAAAACCAATCAGGCCGGCGCCCAGCCCTGGCCCTGGCGCTTGACCTGACCGTCGGCGACCAGCTTGGGCATCACGCGGTAGAGGTAGTTCGGCTCGATCTTGAGCGCGTCGGCGATCTGGGGGATCGTGATCCCGGGCTTGGCCTTCACCAGCTCGAGCGCCTGGTTGGCGCGTGTGTTGCCACCGCGGCGGCCACGCGGGCGGCCCGGGCGGCGGCGCGTGGTGCGCCGGTTCGTCGAGCCCCGAGGCCGGCCTGGTCCGCGGCGCGTACCAACGAGTGCGGATCGAGCCGCCTCGAGCCGCTTCACCTCCTCCTTCAGCTCGCGCAGGCGGTTGTCGATGTCCTGCACCGTACTGTCAACAAAGCCGGCCATATTGAAATCTCCCTCGTTCCCTTTGAGGTAACTGTTAGGCAGACCATACACACTTACTGACTCTCAAGCAGGGATTTCAGCTGCGAAAGTGACTTGTTTGCCTCGCGTTCGGAGGCAGCGCCGACGATTACCCTGCTGGCTACCCCGCCGAGGCGTCCGCCTGGTGGCGTGAACTCGTTCGTGTAATCAAACTGGGTGGGGCCATCGTCGTCACCTGACAGCTCATAGCGAATCCGCGCACGTGAATGCGCAGGACCGCGCCCTTCCCATTCGGCGTGCTTTGGCTCTTGCACCCGCTCAAGCGTCCAGCGGACCGTGAACGAAATCCCGCGCATGTGCAACACCTGCTCCATCGTCGCGCCCTGTGTGAGCGGCTCCGCGGAGACGTCCTTCACCGAACGGTGAATCGACACCCAATCCTCCAGACGGCTCGGATCCATGATCGTGTCCCACACGCGCTGGGGCGGTGCGTTGATCTCGGTGGTGACGTGGACGGTGCTCATGCCAGCGGGCAGACACTAACGCCGCCGCTACCGCGCGGCCAGGGGTTGGGTCTCCTCCCACTCACGCAGTGAATGCTCGATGGCTGCGTCCAGCGAGTGCAGCCTTACGCCGAGTAGCTCGGCGGCGCTTTCGTCGCGGGGGATCAGATCCTCCTGGAGGCTCTGCATAAGCGTCCCGATCAGCTCGTGGTCCTCGTCGGCGATCATCGCCGCGATGCGGCTCGCGATTGGCGTCACCGTCAGTCGCTTGAATCCGACCGTGGGCCGCTCGACGAACATGTGGTGGCGGATCCGGTCGATCAGCTCCCCGTAGGAGACGAGGTCGAGCCCACAGGCGTCGAGCGAGAGACCGCAGACCTGCTCGCTGGTGGCCGCATGCGACAGCAGCTCGATCACGTCGCGCTCGTCGATCGGCGCCGAGCGCCGCACGCCCCACGCCGGGACCGCCATCACGGGCAGCCGCTCGATCAGGTGCACGAGGAAGCGAAACGAGCGCGAGTCCGCGCCGATCACGATCGAGGCGCGGAACGCGATTGAGCAGGGGGCTGCGGTCGAGAGGATTTCCTCGACGGCCAGCCGGCTTGCGAGATGTGGGGACGCGACTCCATGCGAGGGGGCCGGGCCGCCCAGGTAGATGACCCGCTCAAGCCCCACCGCGCGGGCCGCCCGGGCGAAGTTCTCCGCGGCCCTGCGCTCACGCACGTTGAACGCATTGTCACTGGAGGGCTCCATCGAGTGGATCAGGAAATAGGCAACGTCGACCCCTTCCAATGCCTGCTCCAGGCCCCGCCCCGTGATTGCGTCGCCGCCGACGAGCTCGACCGCACCGTCGACCGCAGCCGTCTCGGGACGGCGTGTGAAGCCGCGCAGGTCATGGCCGTCGCGCGTCAGGCGCGGCAGCAGGCGCGAGCCGATGTAGCCGGTGACACCGGTGAGAAGAATTCTCACTGCCACCCACCTGCCCACGGCGCCCGCGTCACGAACCCGCTGTGCAGATCAGCGGCGCGGGGGGCTCCGGCGAGGCCTAGGGCGACGTCCAACTCCGCGAGCAGGATCTCGAGGATCCGGCGCGCGCCCTCGCTGCCCTCGACCGCGAGGCCCCACAGCACGGGGCGCCCGACCATTACCGCGTTTGCCCCAAGTGCGAGTGCCTTGAGCACGTCGGTTCCGCGGCGGATGCCGCCGTCAACGAGGACGTCCAGCTCCCCGCCGACCTCATCGGCGACCGCCGGCAGGGCATCGGCGCCGGACAGGACCGTGTCGAGCTGGCGGCCTCCGTGGTTGGAGACGACCACGCCTCGGGCGCCGTGCTCGAGTGCGAGCCGTGCGTCGTCGGGGGTGAGCACGCCCTTGACTAACACCGGGAGTGTGCTGTCGTTGGCGAACTGCTCGATGTCCTTCCATGTCAGGTCCGCGTCGATCAGTGAGATGAACTCCTCGGCGCTCATCGTCGCGGGCACGTTGCCGAGGTCGGCGGTGATCGGCGCGCGCGTCTCGCGCTCGCGAGCGCCTCGCACGGCCAGGTCAACCGTTATCACCAGCGCCTCGCAGCCGCTTTCCTGCGCGCGTGCGATCAGCTCGCGGGTGACACCGTGGTCCTTGAAGACATACAGCTGAAACCAGCGAGCCCCATCGCGTACGGCGGCGGCGACCGCGCCGATGTCCCGGCTCGCGAACGTCGAAACGCACAGAATCGAGCTGGTGGCCGCGGCAGCGCGCGCGCTCTCAAGCTCTCCATCGGGATGCGCGAGGCCGTGCAGCGCCATCGGGGCGATCACGATCGGATGGGGGCGGCGCTGGCCGAGCAGCGTGACCCCGGGGTCGCGCTCGCCGACCCCGACGAGGACCCGGGGGCGGATCGCGATGCGGCGCCACCCCTCCACGTTGTCGCGCAGCGTGATCTCGTCGGCTGCGCCTCCGAAGTAGTAGGCGAGCGCGCCGGGGTCGAGTCGCTCGCGGGCGGCTTGTTCGTAGTCGGCGAGCGAGATCAGTGACATTCCGGCTACAAACTACGGAAAATGCGGCGGGTTCAAAAAAACTCCCGCTATTTGAAGGAATTTGAGATGTGACGAAGTTGTTGCGTATTCCGGACTTCGTCGTTGCGCGAAGGGGGCGAACTTCGCTTTGATGCCTGACCTAGACGTTGTCGGCTACTACGGGGAATGAGGTTCGAGTCACGCATGGCGAAAAGCGCAACTGGGGCAGCGAAGGCATGTTGCGAGGACTGCTTCTTTCATCAGAATCTCCTGTGCGCGGTGTCCCGCGCCGGGCCGTGCGCGACATTCAGGCCCGCCCGTCCGGAAGGTCTGCGCCCGCCGAGTCAGATGCGGTTCGTGTTCCGGCAGGAGCGCCGCCTGCAGGTGGCGTGGGCGTTCCCCTCAGCCAGCGAGCAGGTGGCGCTTCACGCCTGAGAGCCGGGCGATATGTTTCGCGGCCGCATGTACGTGCCGTTGATCGCCGGATTCGTCGTCTTCCTGGTGCTGCTGCTCGTGATCGGGTGGTTCGTGGACGCCCCCCGGCGTCGCGACGCCGATCACTGAGCATCACACCCGCGCGTTTCGGCGCCCGCTCTCCCAGCACGCAGTTAGAGTGTCTCTGTCGGGTCGAGAGAGAGGAGCGGTGTGCGGATCACCGTGCTTGGCAAGTCACCTTCCTGGCAGGACGCCGGTGGGGCGTGCAGTGGGTACCTCGTGCAGGAGGATGACTTCGCGCTGGTGCTCGACTGTGGCAATGGTGTCTTCTCCAAGCTGCGCCGCCATCGCGATTACGTAGACGTCGACGCGGTGGTGATCAGCCACCTGCACGCGGACCACTTCCTCGACCTCGTTCCGTTCAGCTACGCGCTGACCTACGCACCGCGCCAGCAGCCGGTGCCGGTGGCCGGCTGGCCGGGGACGAGCACGCCGGCCCGCCCTGAGCTGTACGCGCCGGTGGGCGCGACCGAGATGTTCAGGCGGCTCGTGAGCTGCTGGGGCAACGAGGACCTGATCGAGCGCGCGTTCACGATCCACGAGTACGACGAGCCCGACGAGCTGACGGTCGGCCCGTTCGCGGTGCGCTTCTGCGAGGTCCCGCATTACACGCCCACGTACGCGGTCGAGCTCTCGAGCAACGGCGGCGGGCGACTGACCTACAGCGCCGACTGCTCGCCGAACGAGCAGCTCATCAAGTTCGCTCGCGGGACCGACATGTTGCTGATCGAGGCGACGCTCCCGCGCCCCGAGCGCACCGGCATCCGCGGACACCTCACGCCAAAGGAGGCCGGTGAGCATGGCCGCGAAGCCGGGGCTGGCCGCCTGGTGCTCACCCATTATTCCGATGAACTCGATGCCGATTGGGCTCAGACGGAGGCCGGCGCCGCATTCGGAGGGCCGGTCGAGCTCGCCGAGGAGGGAGCTGTGTACACGGTCTGATCAGGTGTCGACGATCGACGATGTGCTTGAGGTTGCACTTCAGCGCTCCCGGTACGCGCTTGAGGCTGACCTGGCTTCAGGGGGTATCCTGAGTTCGCACGAGCCCACGCACGAGGGAGATATATGTCAAGACGCAAGAAGGCCAGGGCGGCGGTGCCATTCACTCCGGCGGATGTCGCGAACATCGCCAAGGCCAATCCGTACATCCAGCGACTGATCGAGGACTCGAAGCTGCGCGACAACGTGCGCACGGCGATCGACTCGACGAAGAGCGCCTACGAGCGGTTGATGGACGGCAAGACGCCCGCCAAGGCGCTGATCGAGGACAAGAAGCTGCAGGGCGACCTGCGGCACGCGCTCGAGGCGGTTCGCGACGCCACGATCGCGCTGACCGACGCTCCCAAGCAGCGGGTTCGCAAGACCCGGCGCGCGGGTCGCCGGCTGATGGTCCTCGCGGTCGGTGGCGGTCTCGCCGTTGTTAGCAACGAGAAGCTGCGCTCCAAGGTGCTGGACACGCTGTTCGGCTCCGAGGAGGAGTTCGAGTACACGCCGCCCGCAGGGGCTGGTGGTTCGACGACCAGCTCACCTGCCACGCCGGTGAGCGCTGCGTAGCCGCTTCTCGATCCGGTTGTGTTTATCGGAGGCGCCCAGTTGGGCGCCTCCGGTGTTTAAGCGTCTAGGCGTTCTTCGCGCATTTCTTCAGGCCGTAGGCGTGGGCCTGCGCCGCGAAGTTGTGGAATAGCCCAGGCCCAGCGAGGAGGAGGGTCGGCTTCGCCTTCAGCTTGTTGAGGTCTGACTGGACGAGGTTAAGCATGCTCGTCACTCTCGCCTGGTCCCCGGCCGGCGCGCCGAGCCCGCGGAGTTGATCGATCGTGCTCTGGATCCCGGGGATAAAGTCCTTCTCCACGTAGTTCACGACCTGAGCGCGCGTGGGGTTGTTGCCGAGGGCGTTCCCTTGAATCTTCCGAGCGCCGTTGCCCGCCTGGCAGATCGCGTTGCCCTTCGCCAGGAACTCGGCTTTGGTGATCGACGGGGTGGTGGCGCTGCTGCTGCTGCTGCCACTGCTACTGCTACTGCTGCTGCTCTTGCTGCTGCTGCCGCAGCCGGCGAGCGCCACGCTGACGATCGCGGTCACGAGTCCTAGCTTCAACGTTGTTCGGTCCATTGTGGACCCCCTCTCATTCTTACGTGGAGGCGAACCATCTCATAGAATCGCCGGCCCATGGAGGCGGCCACGGCACCAGGGGTTGCGGACCGGCGCGAGCTTGCGTCCGACAAGGCAGCGCGGATCGTCGATGCGATGCGCGTCAGTGTCGCCGCGCGCGGAATCGCTGGCTCGACGTTCGATCACGTCGCCCGCGAGGCGGGCGTTTCCCGCGGCCTGCTCCACTACTACTTCGGCACGAAGGAACGCCTGCTCGTCGAGGTCGTGCGCCGCGAATGCGACCTGCGCAGCGAGACGCTTGAGGAGGCGATCGACGGCGCTGCGAGCGCCGAGGAGGTGCTCGGCGCGATGGTGCGGAGTTTCGAGGACTTTCTCGGCGCGGGCCCTACGCCGGCCGTGATGTTCTACGAGATGCTCACGCTCGCGCAGCGCAACGAGGAGATCGCCGGCGAGCTCGCGGAGCTCGGCCGCCGCATCCGCTCGCAGGTGGAGGAGGCGCTGCGGACCAAGACGCGAGGCGGGAGTACTGGAGCTGCGCGCCGATCCCGAGACCGTCACCGCGTTCCTGTTTGCGCTGGCCGACGGGATCACCCTGCGGCGCCTGAGCGAGCCCGACTTCGACATCGGTCCGCTGATGGGCCAGGCGGTCGCGTCGGCACGCCGGTTGTTGGGGTAGGACGGGCGTCGCCGCCGTGAGCGCCGTGAATGTGGATTTCGCCGAATCGACCGCGCCGAGATCCACGTTCACGTAACGCCATAACGTTCCGTGGCAATGCGCCGTCGCTCCATCGCCGCGATCGCGGCCGCGGTTGTCCTGCTCGTGCTTGTGCTCGCGCAGCTGTTTCTCCCAGGGATCGCGGCTGACAACCTGCGCGACCGGATCGCGCGCTCAGGCACGGGCGTCAGCGTCGAGGTCGACGCGTTCCCGGCGATCGAGCTGCTCTGGCATCAGGCCGACAAGGTCGTCGTCCATGTCGAGCAGTACCACTCGAGCACCGGGCACCTCAGCAGCCTGCTCGACCAGGCAGCGGACGTCGGCACGCTCGACGCCTCGGCCGGTGTCATCCAAACGGGTCTGTTGACGCTCCGAAACGCGACGCTCTCCAAGCGCGGCAACACGCTGACGTGCCAGCGCCACGGTCACCGAGGCCGATCTGCGCTCCTCGATCCCGATCCTCCAATCGGTTCAGCCGATCGCGTCGGGCGCCGGGCAGCTGGTCCTGCGCGGGACCGCGACGCTGCTGGGCGTGAGCGCAACCGTGGATGCGACGGTCGCCGCTTCGAACGGCGCGCTGGTCGTGCAGCCCGACGTGCCCTTCGGCGCGTTCGCCACGATCACGATCTTCGGCGACCCCCATGTGGAGGTGCAGTCGGTCAGCGCGAGCAACGTCCCGGGCGGCTTCCGCGTCGGAGCGGTCGCGCAGTTGCGCTGGCGGCGACCCCGGCTAGGCGAACAGCTTCCCCGCCCGCACGAGCATGCGCAGCTTCCCGCGCGGCTTCAGCTTGCGGAGCAGCAGCGACCTAACCGGATCGGCACGCCCGGCCGCGAGGTCAAGCCAGTCGTTGAACTTGCAACGCAGGACCAGATCGGGATCGGCGACGGGACCCGGTCCGACCGCTGCATCACCGTCCGTGATCTCCAGATGCCACGGCTCGGCGTCGCTGAAGTCCCACAGGATCTTCGCGCCCGGGACGACGCTCTTGTTGACCTGGCGTCGCAGCCCGTCGAACATCAGCGCGGTCGCTTCGGGGTCGGGGGTGACGGGACCATTGGGGCCGCCGAGGTAGCCCGAGCGCAGCAACTTGAGCACCCGCCGCGCCCGCTCCTCGTTGGGAACCTCAAACGGAAGTCCGGTTCTGAGGTTCTCCGGGCGCACACCCGCGGCACGCAGGCGCATCTCGATCGCGTCCGCGCCCTGGGCGTAGATGTCCTGGAGCGTGAAACCGAACACGGTGACGTATCGCTCGTCCCAGTCTGGCGGGATGAACACGGCGCTGGTGAACGGCAGGGTCTCGCGCAACAGCTCGCCGATCGCGTCCTCGCACTCGGGGTCCTCCCGGACCAGGTCGGCGATCATCTTCACGCCGAAGGCGATGTGGCGCTGCTCGTCGCGCGAGACGTTGCGGATCCCCTGACGGAGGCCCGGGAGCTGATCGCGCTGGTTCAGCGACTCCTCGATGAAGTGCTGGCCCGGCTGCGCGAGCGCCGCCTCGATCACCAGGTGGTAGAGCATGATCGCCTGGGCGAGCTTCGGCCGCGACCGATCGCGGCGCAGCTCGTCGGCCATCCGATCCAGCCGCTGGAAGACCTTCGTGAACCCCCAGGTGAGCTGGGGTCGCGTCGACTCGAGCGACGACGCCAGGTCCTCGCCGGCGCCGGCGACCTCGCGCATGAAGCGGCCGAACATGACCGCGTGCCGCGCCTCGTCGACCTGCTGCGTGGCGAGGAAGTACTTCTGCTCCTCCTTCGGCGCGGCGTCGATGTACGGGGACAGCGCGTCGGTGACCGAGTCCTCGCCGTGGAAGAACATCGCGTACGTCCACAGCGCGGCGCGCCGGTCGAACTCGGGGAAATCGTTCTCCCACTGCTGGCGATCGACGGAGAAGTCGATCTCGCTGGCGCGCCAGTTGCCCTGCTCCCACCGCACGTAGAGGTCGTCGTATGTGACCTGGTCGCGCGGCGATCATCGGATTCAGGCTAGTCCTCGAGCTTCGGCGAGAGCCATGGCTCGCGGAGGCGGCGCTGGAGCTCGTCCGCGAGCCCGTCGATCGACACGCGCTCCTGCGCGAGCGAATCGCGATCGCGCACGGTGACCGTCCGATCCTCCAACGACCGGTGGTCGATCGTCACGGCCCATGGGGTGCCGATCTCGTCCTGACGGCGGTAGCGCCGGCCGATCGCTCCTCCCTCGTCGTACTCGGCCTGCATCCGGTCTCGGAGCGCCCGGTAGACGTCGGCGGCGAGCTCGGGCTGCCCGTCCTTGCGAACGAGCGGAAGGACTGCAACCTTGACCGGCGCGAGCAGCGGATGCAGGCGCAGGACCGTTCGCTGCTCACCCTCGATCTCGTCCTCGTCGTAGGCGTCGACGAGGAAGGCCAGCATCGCTCGGTCGACACCCGCCGCTGGCTCGATCACGTGGGGCACGAAGCGCTCTCCCGTCGCCGTGTCGACGTATTCGAGCTTCTGTCCCGAGAACTTGGCGTGCATGTTGAGATCGTAATCGCCCCGATTGGCTATGCCCTCCACCTCCTGCCACCCAATCGGGAACAGATACTCGACGTCGCTCGTGCCGCTCGAGTAGTGCGAGAGCTCGTCGGGGTCGTGAGCGCGCAGCCGCAGGTGGTCTGGGCGCAGACCCAGCGCGGTGTACCAGTTCATCCGTTCTGAGAGCCAGTGCTCGAACCACCGCCCTGCCTGATCGGGTGGCACGAAGAACTCCATCTCCATCTGTTCGAATTCCCGCGTCCGGAAGATGAAGTTCCCGGTCGTGATCTCGTTCCGGAAGCTCTTGCCGATCTGCGCGATCCCGAACGGCGGCTTCTTGCGCGAGAACTGGAGGTAGTTCTTGAAGTTCAAGAAGATGCCCTGCGCGGTCTCGGGCCGCAGATAGACGGTCGCGCCCTCCTCGCGCACCGGCCCGACCGTCGTCTCGAACATCAGGTTGAAGTCGCGCGCTTGTGTAAGGGAGCACTGTCCGTCTCGCCGGGATGTTTGGAGGGCTTGCGCCCGCACTGCCCGTCCTCGAGCTTGTCGGCGCGGAAGCGCAGCTTGCACGTGCGGCAGTCGACGAGCGGATCGGTGAACCCGGCCAGGTGGCCGCTCGCCTCCCACGTTCGCGGATGCTGGATGATCGCCGAGTCGAGCGCGACGATGTCGTCGCGTTCCTGGAGCATCGCCCGCCACCACTGGTCCTTGACGTTGTTCTTGAGCAGAACGCCGTAGTGGCCGTAGTCATAGCTCGACCCGAGACCGCCGTAGATCTCGCTGGAGGGGAAGACGAAGCCGCGCCGCTTGGTCAGCGAGACGATCTTGTCCATTGAGACTACGTCGGTCGGCACAGGCCGCGGAATGCTACGCGGCGACCGCGGCTAGGCGGCGACTGCCGCGGGGTCCGCCGCGCCCGCGAGCTCCAGCACGGCGGCAGCCCCGACGGCGACCTCGGAGGCGATCCGTCCCGCGTCGTCGACGAGCACGGCCGATGGCGTGCCGGGCGCCCCGAACGCATTGGCCACCCCGAACGCGTCGTCGATCAGCACCGGCGACCGCAGCCCCATCGCGCGGTTCGCCGCGGCATCACCGGTGGAGACCACGACGAGCTTTGGCGCATTGGCCGGCGGCGCAGCGTCGAATCGCCTCACCCGCTCGAGCATCTGCTCGCAGAACCCGCACGCCGGGTTCCAGAAGAGGACGAGCGAGGTCTCGTCGAGCTCACTGGAGAGGGGTACCTCGTCACCCTCGAGCGTCCGCATAATCGGATCGGGTGCCTTGGTGCCGAGGGTCGGGGCGTGGTGGTGGACCTCGAGCACGGGCGCGACCAGGCTCGCGACGAGCGCCGCGATCTGCTCTGCGCCCGCGTGGACCTGGCTAGCGATCAGCCCGCCTGGATCGACAAGCACCGCGCTCGGTGTCGCCGAAACGGAATAGCGCTCGTCGATCTCCCGCTCGTGCTGGAGCAGTACGTCGCTGACGCCGTGCTCGCGCGCGTGGGCGAGGTTGGCCTCGCGCTCGCCCCGGCTGACGACTGCGATCCGGAGCCGCTCGCCGTGCTCGCGCTGCCATTCCGCGAGTGTGCGGCATCATCGCCGAGCACGGGCCGCAAGCGGGATCCGTGAACACCAGCATCAGTGGCTGCCCCGCGCCAAGCAGCGACCCGAGCGCCACGCGCCGATGGCGGAGATCGGTCAGCTCGAACTTGGGCGCCGGCGTCCCGACCGGCAGGCCCTCGGCTGCCGGTGGCTCCGCGTCGGGCAGCGGAATGCCGTGCGAAGTCAGCGCTCCCTCCAGCGCGTCCACGCGCAGCAGCAGCGCCCCGTGGCGCTTCAGCAGCCGGAGCAGGAAGACCGAACCAACCGCCACCACGACAGCGAGCAGCGCGGCGACGATCAGCTCCGCCAGCTTGACCGTCGAGAGCCGCGCGATCCAGGCTGTGGCGCTGGTCCCGGCCCCAGCAACGGTCATGAGCGCCGCCACGGCGGACAGCAGGACGTTACGGGCGAGGGCCTTAGGGCCGGCGGGCGCGGAGTGGAGCTGGCCGAAGCAATGGCAGTCGGGCGCCTCGCCGCGGGCGATGCTGCGCGCGATTGCGGCGGTGAATATCAGCATCAGCGCAAGGGCCAATGCGCCGCCGACTCGGACCGTCGGACCAGCGATCAGCAGCGCTGCCGTGCTCAGCTCGACGAGCGGCAGGCTCCGCGCCAGTGGCCCCGCCAGGCGCTCGCCGACGCCGAAATCGGAGATCGCGGCACGGGTCCCCGGGGGTCGGCGAGCTTGGCGAGGCCGGCCAGCCCGAGAACGACCACAAGCACAACCGGATCGCCAGCAAAACCTCGTCCACCGCTCAGTTCCAGGTCGCGTCGGCGGTGCTGCTCGGGCACTCGGGAGCGCCCGCAATTCCCTGCGCTAGGGCGCGCGCGATCCTGTCGGTGGCTTCGTCGGTGGACGTATTCGGAAGGAAGCCCACGTAGCCATTGAACATATTGAGGGCCCCGGACGGAGCGGCTGTCCAGAAAAACTGGACGACTCTTGGCACTCCCGCGTTCAGAGTGCCGATCAGCTCCTGATCCGCCAACCCCGAGCCTATACTTCTTGAAGCAATGCCGATCTACGAGTATCGCTGCGAGCACGGGCACACCTTCGAAGTGATGCAGCGGATCAGCGACGATCCGGTCGTCAGCTGCGAAACCTGCGCCGCGCCCGTCGAGCGGGTGTTCCATCCGGTTGCGGTGCACTTCAAGGGGTCCGGCTTTTACTCGACCGACTACGGCTCCAGGAAGCGTTCCCGCGAGCTGAAGGACGCGGCGGAGGGCGGGGGCAAGCAGTCCACCGACGACAAGTCGTCTTCGTCTAAGTCGGACTCGGCGTCCGGCGCCGAGAAGGGCTCGAGCGACTCGAAGTCGGAGAAGAAGGCGTCTAGCGCTTCAGCTTGACGGTCACCTTCTCGCTCGTCGCCTGCGCGAGCAGAGGAGCGAACGAAACCTTCAGCTTCAGCTTGAGCGCCCGCCGCGAGCTCAACTGCGCCTGCTGGCGGTGACTGAGGCGGATCTTGAAGGTCACCGTGCCGGCGTGCGACAGGGTCTTGCGCTTGGAGCCCACCTTGAGCGTGCCCGCTTGATCGACGGTCACGCGCAACACGCCGTGCTTGAACCTGGTGCTGATCTGCGCCGCCGCCACCTTGACGGTCCGCGAGCTGCTCACGAGCTGCCCCGAGCTGTCGCGCACGACCAGCGTCACCGTGTATGACCCCGTCCGCGAGTACCTGTGCTGGACCGACTCGCCCGAACTCGCAGGCGACCCATCGCCGAAGTTCCACGTGTAGGCGACGATCGACCCATCGGGATCGCGCGAAGCCGAGCCGCTGAACGAAACCGGAACTCCTGCCTGGGGATGGGCGCTGTTGACCGCAACTGATGCGGTCGGAGTTTCGTCGGCAGCGACAGTGACCACATGAGCGGTCGAGTTCGAGTACCCGAGGCTGTCCGTCACGGTCAGCGTGACCGTGTACGTGCCGGGACTGGAGTAGACGTGTGACGGATTGATGCCCGAGCCCGTGGTTCCGTCGCCGAAGTTCCACTGGTAGGAAATTGTCGTGCCGGAATGTGGATCAGTCGTACTGCCCGCGTTGAAGCTCACCGCGCTGTGAGCGACGGGCGCGGTCGGAGCGAACGTGAACGCCGGCGAGGGCAAGGGGCCGACATGGATCGTCGTGGTCGTGGTCGCGAGGTTGCCCAGCGTGTCGACGAGCGTCAGCTTGACCGTGTATGTCCCACTGCTTGCGAACGTGTGGTTGAGTTGGATCGGGGCCCCTGAGCTGAAGGCGGTTTGTCCGTCGCCGAAGTCGAATGTCGCGCTGCTGAAACCTTGGGTGCTGGTGCTCGCGGTCGGGTCGAACGCGACCGCGCTGCCCGGCTGTGCCGAGCTGGGCGCGGAGATCTTCGGCGTGATCGACCCGGCGGCGGGTTGCATGTCGCAGTTCAGATCGCCGTTGCTCCACTCGCTCTGAATGTAGAAGTGGCCGGTGCTGATCGCCTGGTCGTAGAGCGTGCCGGAGCTGCTACCGCCGAGCGTCGGTTCAAACGCGTCGGGATTGGTTCCGCTCGCCGGGTCGTCGGACCCATAGAAGTTGCAGTTGTCGCCGTCCTCGTTGCCCGAGGAGGTGTCCCACCAGCCCTGACCGGTGGGGTCGGTGATCGTCTCGTTGTCCTCGTGGCTCATGTACTTGATCGCCACATCCGCGATATCGCCGTTGGGCTCTTGGACTGCAGAGTTGCCGTCGTACTGGCATGCCTTTGGGTTCTGCGTCGAGCTGGCGTCGTCGAAGAACATCGGGATCGCCGCGTAAAGGACGGCGGTCCCGCTGTCGTCGAAAGCGCTGTGGTAAGCGCAGAAGGAGTTGCTCGCGCAATCGCTGCTGTCGGCGCAGACGTTTGTGTCGCCGGGGGTGACGACGAAGTAGATCGGTGCGTTCGGTCCGGTCCCGGTCGGAAGTCCGGTGTGGCTGATCAGGGAGCTCAGCTCGCTCTGGATATCTGCGTCCGTGATGCAGTTTGGGTAGCCAGTACCTGTCTCGAGGCACTGGTTCGTATACGCATCCGTGTCGATGATCACTTGCGTGGAGCTGCTGAACGTTTGTTTGTAGTCGGCGATCCCTGACCCGTCGTAGTACTGGCGGTCGACGGCATACACGTTTGTGGCCTTGCCGCTATCGCCTGCAACGTCGGTGAAGTACTGCTCCAGCAGCGATCGTGACGCCGAGGAGATCCCGCTGCCCGACGGGTCCCAGAAGATCAAATACGGCGCGCTCGAGTGCAGCACCGAACCGCCCTGGTAGTCGAGGGTGCCGTTGTCCGATGGGCTCAGCGAGCGGGGTGCAACCAAGCCACGCAGGGCGCTCGGCTGGACGCCGCGGTGCGGCGTAATACCCAAGAACTGGCCAGTCGGAGTGTGTACGACGACCGCCCCAGCGACGCCGGTCCCGACCACGCCGAAGGCGCCCAAGGCGGCCAGCCCGCAAACGAGCCGAACGAGGATTCCCTTCCGAAGCTTCACCAGTTGTCTCTCGATAAAGGTAGACGCCTAAATTAGGCCGGGAGTCACCCGTTCATCAATTGTCCGACCGCCTGCTGGACCGCGGCCGGGGTAACCGTGAGCGCGTCCCCGTATCCCGGCAGGACTTCCGCGCCGGTCGGCTTGAGCACCTTCACCGGGGCCGAGCCGCCAAGTTCGGAGGCCGTGAACAGGCTGAGCAGCGTGAAGCCGCCCATGTCGGTGCGCAGCACCTTCGGCGCATCCCACGAAGCCAGCGGTAGCCGGAAGAAGGCCGACGGAGAGAACAGCTTCCCCTTGATCGCATTGAGGATCTCCTGCTGGTGCTGGACGCGCGTGAGGTCGTTGTCGGCGGGGTTGCACTTGTTCTCGCGCGTGCGCGCGTATACGAGCGCCTGCTGGCCGTTGAGATGATGAACGCCGGGGGGGAGATAAAGCGAGAAGCCTCCGTTCTTGGTCCCACCGCTGATATCGGAACAAACCCGCCCGGTCCTTACATCGACCCCTCCGATCGCGTCGATGAACTGAGGGAACGCCGCGAGGTTGACGACGATCAGGTGGTTGATCTTCACCCCGGTGAACTGCTCGATCGTCTTGATCGCCAGCGCTGGGCCGCCGATCGCGTAGCCCGCGTTGATCTTGCCCAGCCCGTGGCCGGGGATCTCCGCCACCGTGTCTCGAGGGATCGACAACCTCCGCGACACGCCGCCCCCGATCCGCCACAGCATGATCGTGTCCGAGTTGCTGCCCGCGTCGTTGTAGTTGGAGCCTGGCTCCTTCGATCCGGGGCCCGTGCGCGGTCGCTGGTCGGTTCCCAGAATGAGCACCGTGTCGGTGGAGGTCAGCATGTTCCCTCCCGACGCCAGCGCCGCCGTCGCCGAATCGGGCAGGTTTCCCTGCTCGATCTGCGCGCTGACGATGAACAGCACGAGCGAGAGCAGCAGCCAGGCCACCACCGCAATCGCGACCCACTTGAGCGCCCGCCGCGCCCGTGCCCAGCCGCCGACGGGCGCCGCACGCTCGCCATCACGACCCCGGCCACCCCCCTCGCCTCCGCCCACACCGAGCAGCGCCGCCTCCTCCTCGCCGCGCAGCAGCGAGCGCAGCCCCCGTGGGGCCGACTTGTAGGTCTTGTATGGGCGCTCGCCGGCCCGCTCACCCGCCTTGGCGCCAGCCCGCGAGCCCGAGCGCTCACGGTTGCTGTACACCCGGTAGGGGGGGTCGTCGGACGACGCCCGCTTGTGCGGATCGTCAGGCATCCGGGCACTGCATATAGTGACGATATGCCGGACCGACGCACTATCGGCGTCGACTTGGGCGGGACGAAACTGCTTGCAGGCGTTGTGGATTCGGACCTTGGCATACACCACCGAACCCAGCGAAGCGTCAGCGGTCTCGACCAGTCAGCGCTGCTCGATGCGGCCGTCGACGCGGTGGAGGAGGCACGCGCTGCAGCCTCGGCCGAGGTGGCAGCCGTCGGTTTCGGCATTCCCTCCCTGATCGATCAGCGCACGGGCACGGCCGTGATCGCCGTCAATCAGCCGCTCGCGAACATCCCCTTTGAGGCTGTGATGGCCGAGCGGCTCGGGATGCCGGTGTTCGTCGACAACGACGCGAACGTGACCGCGCTCGCCGAGCATCGCGCCGGCGCGGCGCGCGACGCCAGCGAGGCCGTGCTGCTGACGATCGGCACCGGGATCGGCGGCGGCCTGATCCTGCGCGGCGAGCTGTATCGCGGCGCGATCGGCTCCGGAGCTGAGCTCGGTCACATGGTGATCGACATGGACGGGCCGCCCTGCCAGGGGAACTGCCCGAACCATGGCTGCCTCGAGGCGCTCGCGTCGGGAACCGCGCTCGCCAGGGAGGCGAGACGGCTCGCGCAGGAACGCCAGGACTCGCGGCTTGCCGATGCGTTCTGCGAGGGTCGGGAACTGGCGGGACCGCTGATCACGGAGCTGGCGCACGACGGCGATCCGGCGGCGATCGAGACGATCGAGCTGATCGGCCGGCGCCTCGGGGTTGGGATCGCGAGCCTCGTCAACATCTTCAACCCGCAGGTCGTCGTGATCGGGGGTGGCGTGATCGCCGCCGGCGAGCTGCTGCTCGAGCCCGCCCGCGCGGTCGTCGCCGAGCGCGCGCTCCCCCCGTCGAAAGACACCGTCAAGATCGTCGCCGCGCATTTCGGCGTCGAGGCGGGGATGATCGGGGCAGCGGCGCTCGCATTCGACGGGCTCGCCCGCAGAGAAGCCGTCGCGTGAGCAGCGGCCGGCTGATCGTCTGTCCCACGCCGATCGGGAACCTGGAGGACATCACGCTGCGCGTGCTCGCGGCGCTGCGCGAGGCCGACGTGGTCGCGTGCGAGGACACCCGCCGCACTCGCATCCTGCTCGATCGCTACGGCGTCACCGCAACGCTCGTCAGCTACCACGAGCACAATGAACGCCAGCGCGCCACCGAGCTCGTCAAGCGCATGCGTGAGGGAGCCGTCGTCGCGCTTGTCTCGGATGCGGGCATGCCGCTCGTATCCGACCCCGGCTTCGTCCTCGTCAAGCGGACGGTCGCCGCGGGACTCGCGGTCGAGGTCCTGCCGGGACCCTCCGCGGTACTGGCTGCAGTCGTTGCGAGCGCACTGCCCGCTGATCGCTGGCGCTTTGTCGGGTTTCTTCCGCGCAAGCGCGCCGAGCTGGAGTCCCAGCTCAACACCCCCGAGACGCTTGTCGCCTTCGAATCCCCACAGCGCCTCGTCAAGACGCTGACAACACTCGCCGAGCTCGACCCACAACGTCCCGCCGCGGTGTGCCGCGAGCTGACCAAGGTCCACGAGGAGGTGTTCCGCGGAACCGCGGCCGAGCTGGCCGCGAGGTACGCGGACGTGCCTCCGAAGGGCGAGGTGGCGCTCGTTGTCGGCCCGGCTGCAAACAAGCCCGCCGATGTCGGCCCTGCGATCACGGCGCTCAGGCAACTGGTCGATGCGGGAGCTAAGCCACGCCCCGCCGCGAGGATCGTGGCGGAGCTCACCGGGGCCTCGGCCAACGCGCTGTACAAGGCGTTGACAGACTCCGGCTAGCGATGTCCTTCTACATCACAACCCCGATCTACTACGTCAATGCGCAGCCTCACCTCGGCCACGCGTACACGACGATCGCGGCCGATGTGCTCGCCCGGCACATGCGCCAGCGCGGGGAGGACGTGTTCTTTCTCGACCGGGACGGACGAGCACGGTGAGCCGGTGGCCGACGCCGCCCACGCCCAGGGCCTCGAGCCCAAAGTGCTGGCCGATCGCAACGCCGAGCGCTTCAAGTCGCTGATGCCCCAGCTTGACGCCTCGAACGACTTCTTCATCCGCACCTCCGACGCGCAGCACATCGCCAAGGTCCAGGAGATCCTCCAGCGAGTCCACGACAACGGCCATACGTACAAGGGTCTCTACGAGGGTTGGTACTGCCCGCGCTGCGCGGACTTCAAGGTTGAGAACGAGATCCTCGAAGGCAACCTCTGTCCGATCCACGAGATCAAGCTGACGCGTGAGCAGGAGGAGAACTGGTTCTTCCGCCTCTCGACCTTCCAGGAGCCGCTCGAGCGGCTGTACGCCGAAAAGCCCGATTTCGTGATGCCCGCGCACCATTTCAACGAGGCCCGGTCATTCATCAGCCAGGGCCTACAGGACGTCTCGCTGACCCGCGCCCGCCTGACCTGGGGCGTCCCCGTGCCCTGGGATCCGGGACATGTCTTCTACGTGTGGTTCGACGCGCTGCTCAACTACTACACCGCTCTGTCTTATGCGCCCGATCCGGCGGAGCCGGGCGGGCGCGACTTAATCGACCGCTACTGGCCCGCCACCTACCACATCATCGGCAAGGACATCCTCAAGTTCCACACGGTCTTCTGGCCCGCCCTGCTGCTCGCCGCCGACCTCGAGATCCCCCACCACGTGTTCGTTCACGGCTTCCTGCTCGGCGCCGATGGCCGGAAGATGAGCAAGTCACTGGGCAACGTGCTCGATCCCTTCGAGGTGATGGAGCAGTACGGCACAGACGCGCTGCGCTTCTACCTGATGCGTGACGTCGCGTTCGGCGCCGACGGCGCCGTCGGGATCGATGCGGTCAAAGCCCGATATGAGGCGGAGCTGGCGAACGAGTTCGGCAACCTTGCGAGCCGCACGATCGCGATGGTGCAGCGCTACCGCGACGGGCGGGCCCCCGCCGCCGCGACCGACCCCAGCCTGGACGCCGAGCTTCAGGGACTCCCACAGGAGGTCGCTGCACTGATGGATCGCGCCGAGCCGACCCAGGCGCTAGAGCGCATCTGGCAGCGAGTCCGCCGTCTGAACCGCTATGTCGAGGAGCGCGCGCCGTGGCAGCTTGCCCGTGACGAGGCAAATGCGCAGGAGCTCGACCAGGTGCTCGCGTCGCTCATCGAGGGTCTGCGAACCGTCAATGTGCTGTTGCATCCATACATGCCCGCCAGCACCGACAAGCTGCGCGAGGCGCTCGGTGCCCCGGGCGGCACCGTCACGGCGCTCGAGCCGCTGTTCCCGAAGCGGACCGAGTGATCGACAGCCACACCCACCTCGACTTCTGCGAGAACCCCAACGCCGAGCTGGTCGAGTCCGCCGCCGAGGCCGGGGTGAACCGCATCCTCACCGTCGGCACCGACGGTGCCTCCGCTCGCGCGGCGCTGCGGGCCGCCGAGGACTTCCCGCAGGTTTATGCCGCAGTCGGGCGTCACCCGAATTCGGCCACGGGGTTTGACGACGCCGACCTCGCCGAGCTGCTCGCGCTCGCCGCTCACGAGAAGTGCGTTGCGATTGGCGAGACCGGCCTCGACTACTACCGCGACTACGCGCCGCGCGAGGACCAGCAACGGGCCTTCGAGGCACAGATCGAGCTCGCGCGTGAGACGGCCAAGCCGCTCGTAATCCACACACGCGCTGCCGAGGAGGACACCCTTCAGACGCTCATCGACCGGGCCGATGACCTTGAGGTGATCCTCCATTGTTTCTCGATGCCGGAGCGGGTCGAGGAGTGTCTCGAGCATCCCAGGTGGAGGATCTCGTTCGCCGGCAACCTCACCTACCCCAAGGCGCAGCCGCTGCGCCATGCTGCGATCCGCGTCCCCACAGAGCGTCTGCTGGTCGAGACCGATGCTCCGTACCTCGCCCCTCAGCCGGTCCGCGGCAAGCGAAACCAGCCCGCCTACGTCGTCCACACGGCGCAGGCGCTTTCGCTCGAGCGCCGCACCCCGTACGCCGAGCTCGAGGAAGCGCTGCACAACAATGCGCGCGAGCTGTTCGGATGGTGAAGCTCTCTCAGAACTTCCTCGTCGACCGCAACATCCTCGACGTGATCGAGCGGCTCGCCGAGCTGACAGAGGACGAAGTCGTGCTTGAGATCGGCGGCGGCGCGGGAATTCTGTCAGCGCGCCTCGCGGCCCGTGCCAAGCATCTGCACGTCGTCGAGATCGATACCGGCCTCGATCGCGATCTGCGAGCTGCGCTTGAGCCGTATGCGAACTTCACGCTCCACTTCGAAGACGCCCTTGAACTCGACCTGGCCGGCCTCGATCCGCCGCCGACCAAGGTGGTGGCCAACCTCCCTTACGCGGTCGCCGCGACCGTGATCCTGCGGACGCTCGAGGAGCTCGCCATCGTCAGTAGCTGGGTGGTGATGGTCCAGCGTGAGGTCGGTGAGCGACTCGCCGCCTCACCCGGATCGCCGGCGTACGGCGTGCCCTCGGTCCTCGCCCAGCTTGCGGCGGACGTCGTGATCCTCCGGCCGGTCTCCCGCAACGTCTTCCGGCCGGTCCCGAATGTGGACTCCGTGCTGATCGGCCTGAAGCGCCGCGGCGCCGCGCCCGACGCCGCCCTGCACCGGCTCGTCCATGGGGCGTTCGCCCATCGCCGCAAGACGCTCGCCGGCTCGCTGGCGCTCGCCGGTGGCTTCAGCGCCACGCGCGAGCAGGTCCGCGACGCCCTGGAGCGGCTCGGCCACCCCCCCGACGAGCGCGCCGAACGCCTGTCTCCGCAGGAGTTCCGCCGGCTCGCGACGCTGCTCCCCACATGACCCTGCGCGAGCTGGCGCCAGGCAAGGTCAACGCCTGGCTGTTCCTGGGGCCGATGCGCTACGACGGACGCCACGAGCTCGTGACCGTTCTGGAGTCGGTCTCGCTCGCGGACGAGCTCACACTCGTGACCGGGCCCACGGTCGACCATGACCATGTCGTGTGCCCGGGGATCGAGGGGCCCAACCTCGTCGCGGCGGCGCTGGGGGCGCTGCGTGTGCACGGGTGGAGCGCGCCGCCGGTCAGGATCGAGATCGAGAAGCGGATTCCCGTCGCTGGCGGAATGGCCGGCGGATCCGCAGACGCGGCCGCAGCATTGCGCCTCGCGGCTCGCCTTGCCCCGTTTCGGCTCACGCTCGCCGCCGAGATCGCCGCCGCGCTGGGCTCGGACGTTCCGAGTCAGCTCCAGCCGGGGCTGGCGCTCGGGATCGGCGCGGGCGATCGCGTCGAACCGCTCCCACCACTGCCGACGCACGCCTTCGTGATCGTCCCGCTGCCATACGCGCTCTCCGCCCGATCCGTCTATGCCGAGGCTGACCGGCTGGGCCTTGGTCGCGAGCCGGCCGAGCTCGAGCGGCTCCAGAAGGGGATTCGCGATGGCGAGCGCCCAGCGCCCCAAAACGACCTGGAGGCCGCAGCCTGCTCGCTGTGTCCGGCAATCGAAGAGGTCCTTGGAGCACTGGGGCGCGCGGGAGCGGAGCACTCGATCGTGTCGGGGTCTGGGCCCACATGTGCTGGGATCTGGTGGGGAGAGCGCGCCGAGCAGCAGGCCAGCGATGCATCGAGATCGCTCGCTGCGCGTTTTCCAGGTGCGCAGGCCGCGGTCCCTGTCGCCGACATCGGGCACAATTTCACCCAGACCTAGATGAGCAACCAGGCCGTCACGTATCTGGTCGGGGCGTTTCTCGGCGTCTTCGGCGTCAGCGCGTTCTGCGCGCTCGTGCTCGTGCCGGCTGTCAGTGCCTACCGGCGCCCGCTGGAGCGGATCGCCGTGGTGATCCTGTCGCTCTACGTCCTGGCTGCCCTGATCGGCGTCGGCATCGTGATCGGCGCGCTCATCGTCATCGAGTGGCCGCGGGTCTTCTAAGTGCCGCCGAGCACTCCTTCCCGTGCGGCGCCCTCGGGTGCCGCTCCTGACCGACCCGATCTGAATGCGCTCGCGGCGATCACGGACGCCGTCGAGGGGGGTGCCGGCCTGCCCGAAGTTCTTCGCGCCGCGGCGCGTGCGCTCAACGCGAGCCTGATCCTGATCGACCGCTCGGCTGCCGTGCTGGCCGTTGCCGCCCGCTCGCCGGCCGACGAGCGCTCGCTGATGCGCGACGCCGACGACGTCGCGACGATCGAGCTCAAGGTCGCCGAGGCGCCCGTCGGTCAGCTGCGGATGCGTGCCCGCGAGGGCGCGCCGGATCCGTCGCTGCTTCGCCTGATCACCACGCTGATTGCCTCCGAGGTGGAGCGTGTGCGCGCCCCCGAGCGAGCATCCGAGGAGGCGGCGACGAGCTTCATGCGCGCCGTGCTCGAGCGCCGGATCGCGGATCGCGCGGACCTCCTGGCGCGGGGCAAGGAGCTTGGCACATACCTAGACAAGGGCGGCAGCGTCGTGGTCGTCCGTGCCCATCCCCGCAATCCGACCGAGGACGACTGGCGCCGTAGGCTGCTGGCGGTCTCAAGCCGCGGGGCACGGTCGATCGCTCCGGGCGCGATTGCGGTTCCCGCCGACGAAGACCCCGACCAGGTGGTCGTGCTCGTCCCCGATGCAGACGGTGAATGTGGCCGGCGAGTCTCCTCCGCGATCCTGCGCGAGCTCGAATCGGGACTGCAGGGGTTCGCATTCGCGCTGGGTCGCAGCCGCAAGGCCGCCGACGCGCTCGACCTGCACCGCGCTGCCAACGAGGCGCTGCTCGCGGCGAACGTCGCCGAGGGTGATGCGGAGCGCGCCGAGCTGGCGTTCGAGCAGACCGGCACCTACCAGCTCCTGTTGCCGCACATGGCCGACACCGCGGAGCTTCGGCGCTTCTTCGAGGAAACGGTCCGCCCGCTCGCCGCCTACGACGAGCAGTACGAGACCGATCTCCTCGGGACGCTCTCGACGTTCCTCGAGTGCGATGCCAACGTCAACGCCACCGCGGCGCGCCTGATCACCCACCGCCACACGATCAGATACCGCTTTGAACGCGTCCGCGAATTGACCGGCCTCGACGTCTCCTCGACCGACGGACGCGAGAAGCTCTCGCTGGGGCTCAAGGCGATGCGCGTGCTAGGCATTCCCGCGCCGCGGGGCCCCGCCACCGAGCCGGGCGCCGAAGGCGGCCGGGTCCCTAGGTAGAGGTATTTGGACCGGGCGCATGCGCCCGGTCCTGGCGCGGCGCATGCGCCGCGCCACGGGGCGGTGCATGCACCGCCCCGACAAGTTGTGCCATCGCTTCGCCGGCGATCTCCAGCGGCTCGGTGCTGCGCAGCGCGCGGGCGAGCACGAATGCTCCCTCCAGCGCGCACAGCATCGTGATCGTCAGCTCACGGGGCATGCGCTCGCTCCCCGCCGCGATCCACGACTCGAACACCTCCGCGCACGCGTCGCGCATCGTCTCGCTGCTGCTCGAGACCTCGAGCGCGACCGTCGCGATCGGGCACGCATCGGCGTAATCGGTCTCGACCAGATGCTCGGCGGCGCCCTTGTAGAAGTTCCGCACCGCGGTGACCAGGTCGGGCGCGGGATCGAATACCGCCGGGATCAGCAGCTCGTAGATCGCACCCGAGATGCGAACCGCCTCGGCGCCCAGCTGCTCCTTGCCGCCAGGGAAGAAGTGGTAGAGCGAGCCGAACGGCGCCTCGGCCGCCGTCACGATCTGCTTCACGCCCGTGGCGTTGTAGCCCTGCAGCCGGAAAAGCTCGGCGCTCGTCTCGACGATCCGCTCCCTGGTGTTGCGTCGACCGGCCATCGTGGGTAGTCTATCGCTAGAGCGATCAATCCAGTAGCGGATTTTGGAGGTCAGGCAATGTTTTCTTGGCTCGCGAAGAAGCTCGTCGCGCACAACATGCGGCGGATCAGCGCCGGCGATCCGAAGCCCACCCTGAGGCTCGATGCACCCGATGTGCGGTTCCGCTTCCCGGGGGACAACTCGTGGTCGGGGGATTTCCAGGGCAAGGATCAGGTTCGCGCATGGCTCGAGCGCTTCGCCCGCACGGGCCTTCAGATCTGGCCCGACGAGGTAGTGCTGAAGGGGTTTCCGTGGAATCAGACGGTGTGCGTTCGCGGGCGTGACCACCTCGACGCTCCGGATGGCAGCCGCGTGTACGAGAATCGCTACGTGATCTGGGGCCACATGCGCTGGGGCCTGCTCCGCGACTACGAGGTCTACGAAGACACGATCAAGCCGCGTGCGCTCGACGAGTATCTGGACGGGATCGAGTCCCGATCAGGCGATCCGCTCGCCGCTTAGACCGCTCCGGAATCAGGCGGCTGAGCAGCGAGCGATGATCGACGACCCATCCGTAGACGCGCTCGGTCAGGCTCGGCGCGCTCTCGAGGAGCGCCGCGAACGGGCGGCCATCTGGCAGCAGGCGTAGCAACGGCCCGGCCGCCGTGCCACCCGAAGCGCGGCGGCCATCGGGCGCGACGAGGTGCCACGATGCCGCCCGCTGCCCGGCAGAGAGATCGTGGAGGAGCTCGTTCGCTTCCACGGTACCGAGCTTGACCGGCCGCAGCCGGCGACTGCGGTCGCAGGTCAGGAGCTTCGCGAGCGACCAGCGGCAGAAGCCACAGTCGGCGTCGTAGAGGACTGCCCAAGTAGGATCGCGCGTGATGGCAGTGGGGATCATCACGGGGTCAGGCACGTACTCACTTCCAGGCTTTGAGCGCGACAAGCGGATCGCGGTCGACACGCCGTTCGGGCAGGTGTCTGTTGTTAAAGGCGTGTTCGCGGGGATCGAGGTGGTGCATGTCTCTCGCCATCTTGCCGGGCACGTGCGCCTTTCAAACCACGTCACCCACCGCGCGAACATCTGGGCGCTCCGGCGCCTGGAGGTCTCGGCGGTGATCGCGTGCACCGCATGCGGAGCTGTCGACCCCGAGCTCGAGCTGGGGTCGTTGATCGTGTTCGACGATCTGCACTTCCCGTCCAATCGGCTGCCGGACGGGTCGCTCTGCACGTTCTTCACCGAGCCAGGGGACCGTGCGCGGGGCCACTGGATCCTGCATGGGGGTCCGTTTTCGGAGGCCGTTCGCACCGCGCTCGTCGAGGCGGCGCATGGGGTGGGGCCTCGGGTCCGCGACGGCGGCATCTACGGACATGTCGACGGTCCCCGTTTCAACACGCCGAGCGAGATCGCCCGGCTTGCCGGGTGCGGGGTGAGCGCGGTCAGCCAGACCGCCGGTCCAGAGACCGTGTTGTGCGGCGAGCTCGAGCTTCCGTTCGGGCTGATCGGCTTTGTCACCGATTACGCGAACGAGGTTCAGCCCGGCGAGCCGACACCGGTCGCGACCCTGATCGAGCTGATGGGCAAGAGCACCGCGATCTTTGCGGACGTATTGCGCGGAGCGGTCGCGCGGCTGGCGGAGGACGCTGGGACGGCAGCGGGCACCGTCTATCGCTTCGAGCAGGAATGAGCGCGGAGCAACCTGCGGCACTGATCATGGCGCGCGCTCCGCGGCGTGGTCAGGTCCGCAAGGCACTCGAGCCGCTGCTTGGGCTCGACGGCTGCATGGCACTTCAGGCCGAGCTGCTGGCGGAGGCGGGCCGGTGGGCGCGCGCTGCGGCGCCGGGTGCCGTGTACGTCGCCCACGAGCCGCCCGACGCGGTGCCTGAGCTGCGGGCGCTTCTCGGCCGGGACGTGTCGTTCTTTCCGCAGAACGGCGAGGGCGTGGCAGCCCGGCTCGCCGATGCGGTGGCGCGGGTGTTCGCGCGGGGCACGGGGCCGCTGCTGATCGTCTGGCCCGATTTGCCGCGGCTGCGCCTCGATCACGCCCGCGGCGCGCTCGAGGACCTCGAGGCGGGTTGCGACCTCGTCCTCGGCCCGGCGATCGACGGCGGCTTTTATGTGATCGCGATCGCGCGGCCGCTGCCGAGGCTGTTCGCACTACCCGAGGCGACCTGGCGCAGCTCGGACGCGATGACACTGGGACTCGCCGCCGCGCGCGACGCCGGGCTCGAGATCGGGATCCTCAGAGCCGAGCGGGCGCTCCATCACCCGGCCGACGTGCGGGCAGCGCTCGCCGACCCACTGCTGCCCGAACGCGTGGCGAACGTGCTCGAGCGCTCACGGGCCTAGGCCCGTGAGCGCCCGTGCGTGCCCCTATGCGCGCATGCGCGGATCGACGTACAGGTTGTACACCTGGAGGTCTCCGACCTTCGCGCTCGAGGTGAACGTGAAGTCGACCTGTGTCAACCCCGAAAGTAGTCCCGGAAGCGGGAGTGTGATGGGTGCTGACAGCGTCCAACCCTGGCTCCCAAAGATGGGCACCGATACGACGCCGAGGAGTCCCAAGTTGACCGGCCCCAGGGTGAGCGATGTCGAGCTGTTCGACCCGCCTCCTACGTACCTGGTCATCATGCGTTCCGACGGGAACAGCGTTGCTACGCACGTCGGTGGGCTGACCGCCCGCGCCCCCGGAGGGAGGTCGAGGACGTTGCCCGTCGTGCCGTCCGCCAGCTTCGTCTTGACGATGTGGGCGCCGCCGCTCAAGGTCCAACCTGCACCGCCGAAGTTGTCGGCGCTCTCGCCGGACGGCAACGCGTAACCGTTGTGATCGCCCAGCAGCACAAACGGTAGGGAGAGAACCGGAATCTGGCAGGAGCTCGTTGCGGCCGATGCCGCCTGCGCGGGCAGGACGGCAAACGCTGCGATCGCAGCTCCCAAGCCGATTAGACGGCGGCTGAAAAGGTGCTTCTTCATGTACTCACCTTCCGTGGTGCGCACTGGCAGCCGGGCTATCTCACATCCGTATGAGACCCCTAGCTTTGCGTCCCCGGCTCGCGCCGGGTTTGCCCTTTTCAGTTGTCGTTGGGGGAATCATCGACCTTCGCCATTCCTACCAATAGCGGGTTAACCCGCAACCTGGACGAATGGCGTAGGCCCCCGGTGGTCGGTACCGCGAACGGGTACCGGACACCGGGATCCAGCATGCGTGCTTACGCGCGCATGCGCGGGTCTACATAGAAGTTGTAGACCTGGAAATCGCTCTTCTGGCCGCCAGGGATGAACGTGAACTGCACCACCTGCCAGCCGGGCAGATTGCTCGGCTGGACGTTGACTGGATCCGAAAGGGTCCAGTCGGAGTGCTGTCCGTGGACCTGTCCCGTGTTCTTGGGCTGGTCCCACGTGTTCGTGCCCTGATAGGCGACGTAGAAGAAGACGCCTTCGGCGCCAACTACGTTGCGGACCATCGTGCGCATGGTCTGGAATCCCAGATCCACACACATGACAGGGCTGACGGCCTTCGAGCCGCTGGGCAGGTCGAGGACCTGACCTGTGGTGCCGTCCGCCAGCGTCGTTGTGACGAGGCTGGCTCCGCCACTCAGAGTCCACCCGGTTCCGTCGAAGTTATCGACGCTCTCGCCGGGCGCCAGCGTATAGAAATTCTGGTCGCCCACGGAGAGGAATGGCTGGGAGAGAAGCGGATTCTGGCATGAGGTCGTGTCCGCAGACGCTGCCTGCACAGGCAGGACAGCAAACGCTGCGATCACAGCCCCCAAGCCAACCAAACGGCGGCTGAAAAGGTACTTCTTCACGTACTCACCTTCCGCGGTGCGCACTGGCAGCCGAGCTATCTCACATCCGTATGAGACCTCTGGCTTTGCGTCCCCGGCTCACACCGGGTTTGCCCTTTTCAGTTGTTTGACTCGGCAGATGATCGGAATGAGGAATTGGTGGCTTTAGGGTGTTTTCCCGCAAGTTAGACGGACGTATTACCGGCTTGTAGAGGAACGTTCGCTGCCTGACGCAAGACCGCGAGGTTATTGCCGATAACCCGCTGGATATGTCTTTTCAGCCGAGCGTGGAAGAAGAGAAACTGCTCGCCGACACCTTCGAGCAGGTGAGCGCGGCGATGACCCCGCGCGATCGCCTGGCCGAAGCGCTGGTCGGGGCGGCATTCGTGGCAGCGAGCGCCGGTCTCTGGCTCTCGCGGCCGCCGCATGGCTTTTCAGCCGAGCCCGCGGTCCTGTGTCTGGTCGTGATGGCGCTGGCGACGTTCGTTCGATTCGACACGCCGTTCGGCTTCACTGTGGCCACCCAGCTGGCGTTCGTGCCGCTGCTGTTCGCGGTTCCGCTTGCGCTCGTCCCGGTGGCGGTGGTGCTGGCGCTGGCGGTCGCACGTCTGCCGGAGATAGTGCGAGGGAGGAGTCGACCCTCACGTCTGCTGCTCGTTATCGGCAACTCGTGGTTTGCAGTTGGGCCGGTCGCCGTGTTCGCGCTGGCAGGCAGCGAGCCACGAAGTGCGGGACCGCTGCTCTTGGTGGGCGCGTTGGGCGCCCAGTTCGGTGTTGACTTCGTCGCGTCCGCCGTGCGCCTGTGGATCGCGCGTGACGCCAGCCTCGCTTCGCAGCTGCGTGAGAGTTGGGTGTACGGAATCGACGCGGCGCTCTCGGGCATCGGGTTGGTCGTGGCCGAGCAGATGCATGCCGACGCGATCGCGGCGCTGGCTGTGGTGCCGCTGCTCGGCTTGCTCTCCGTGTTCGCACACGAGCGGCACGACCGGTTGGAGAGCCTGCTGAAGCTGAACAACGCCTACCGGGGCACTGCGCTCGTGCTCGGCGACGTGGTCGAGGCGGACGACGGCTACACGGGCGAGCACTGCAAGAGCGTCGTCGCGCTGACGCTCGAGGTCGGTGAGCATCTGCGTCTCGACGCCGGGCGCCTGCGAAATCTCGAGTTCGGGGCCCTCCTGCACGACGTCGGAAAGATCGCGATCCCCAAGGAGATCATCAACAAGCCCGGGAAGCTGGATCCGCAGGAGTGGGTGACCATCAAGACGCACACGATCGAGGGCCAGAAGCTGCTCGACCGCGTTGGCGGCTTCATGCGCGATGTCGGCCTGATCGTCCGTTCGCATCACGAACGGTGGGACGGCGGCGGCTATCCGGATGGGCTGGCGGGGGAGGGGATCCCGCTCGAGTCGCGGATCATCGCCTGCTGCGACACATGGAACGCGATGCGCACCGACCGGTCCTACCGGAAGGCCTTTCCGTTTGAGGTCGCGATGCAGGAGCTGCGCGCGACCTCGGGTACGCAGCTTGACCCCCGGGTCGTCGCGGCGGTGATTGAGGTCGTTTCGCCGGCTACTGAGGCCGCTGTGCTCGCTCCCGCTCCGTCTTACGCCCGCGCCGCGCTCGCGCGCTGAACGCCCCACTGACGCCCCAGAAACTCGTCGATCGCCCGAACGAAACGGGCAGGGTCGTCGCGGTGTGGGAAGTGCCCGGCGCGTTTGAACTTGATGAAGTGGGTGTTCGGGACGAGCTCATGCACCTGCTCGCCGTGCTCGACCGGGACGATGCGGTCGTGCTCACCCCACACGATCAGCGAAGGAAAGCGCTGAGCACTGCCCATTCGGTGCAGCGCGCTCACCCGCTGTCCCTGGGGATCGACGACGGCGCGCAGCGTGTGGACGAACGCTCGCCGCGCGTCGCGATCGGCGAGCAGCGCGTATGCCCGTCCAATCTCCTCGAGGTCGGTGTTGCCATGGAGTCCGAGCCGCCCGAGGAAACCGGTCAGCAGCGTTCCCGCCTGCACGAACGGGCGCCAGGCCGCGACCGCCAGCACTGGCCCTGACCCGGGGGTGCTTGCGGCACGTAGCAGGGGACTCACGTCGGGGCCGAACCCTCCGGGTGCGACCAGCACCATCCGGTCGACTCGCTCGGGGTACTGGTAGGCGAACTGCAGGGCCACGCCACCGCCGAGCGAGTGGCCAATGAACGTTGCCCGCCGGTGGCCGAGCGCGTCGAGCAGGTCGCGAATCGTGTTCGCGTGCGCCCCAACCGAGTAGTCGCCCCGCAGCTTGTCCGAGCGTCCATGACCAAGCAGATCCGGCGCGAGCACGGTGTACCGCCTCGCCAGCCGC
Organism: uncultured Solirubrobacterales bacterium; assembly: GCA_963849295.1. Lineage (GTDB taxonomy): Bacteria > Actinomycetota > Thermoleophilia > Solirubrobacterales > Solirubrobacteraceae > Palsa-465. The sequence goes on along the minus strand of CAWKGU010000007.1, from coordinate 63,166 downwards.
GGCAGCACCCGGTCCCACGTGGCCGAGTTCGAGGTGATCCCGTGGATCAGCACGAGCAGCGGTCCCGACCCACCGACCCTGTAGGCAACCGTCCGCCCGTGCAGCGTGACCTCGTCCTTGCGGACGCTGGCGAGCGTGTCGCGGCGGGCCTGGGGCCCCGTGGTGCGCCTCTCTGCGCTGCCCGTGCGCCCGTCTGCGCCGGCGGTGCGCCCCTCGGCGTTCGCGGTGCGCCCCTCTGCGCTCGCGGTACGCCCCTCTGTGCTCCCCACTATGCGGAGCCGGCGCCGTGTGGCCTCGAGCGGACGGCGGGTGCGTGGCACGGCCGAGGAGGGTGGCAGATGCGTTGGACGAAGTCGGGGCCGCCGGCGGCCAATTGCTGCACGTTGCGAAAGAAAGCGTCGCGAATCTTGCTGCGGCCCAGGCGCCGCGATCAGCTAACGTCGCTAGCCCGAGGAGCACTCTCAATGCACTGGGGAGTGGTGTAATTGGCCAGCACGGGAGGCCTTGGACCTCCAAGACCGGGTTCAAATCCTGGCTCCCCAGCCTTAAAGCGCTGCAAAGAGCCGACATTTTCCGTCCGGCCCGCGAACTAGTGTTCGCGTATGCGAAGTCGGCGGTACACGGATCAGCAAGTGCGCGACGCGGTTGCGAGTTCATCCAGCTCGAGCGCGGCGCTCCGAAAGCTCGGGCTCAGGCCCGCCGGCGGCAATCACAGGACGCTGCGCAGACTGATCGAGGAACTCGGCATTGCAACTGACCACTTCGATCCGGTCTGGGCGCGCAGGTACACACGACCCGCAACGGCGAAGCCGCTCGACCAGGTCCTCGTAGAGCACTCGACGTACAACCGCGGCAAGCTGAAGTCGCGCCTCTACCTGAGTGGGCTCAAGTCGCGATGTTGTGAGTTGTGCGGTCAGGGCGAGAAATGGCGAGGAAGAGCAATGTCACTAATCCTCGACCACGTCAATGGTGTTCCGACGGATAACCGATTCGAGAACCTTCGAATCGTTTGTCCGAACTGCGCTGCCACGCTGGATACCCATTGCGGTCGAAAGAACAAGCTGATCCGCGACGCGAGGGAGTGTCTGCACTGCGGAAAGGAGTTCGTCCCGAATTACGAGTCCCAGCTTTACTGCTCACAGCCGTGTGGCGTCCACAGCAAGGGTCGCCCAGGACCGCGGGCCGAACGCCGGAAGGTTCCTCGACCCTCATACCAAGAGCTCATGCAGGACCTCGAGACGATGAGCTTTGTCGCGATTGGTCGAAAGTACGGCGTGTCCGACAAGGCCGTCCGTAAGTGGATTGGCTGGTACGAGCGAGGTTACGCGTCCGACGCTGCCTGAAACGCTGGAGCTGACGTACAGTCGAATCGTGTCCTTTCAAGAGCAGGTTGGACTCGAGCACCCGATCGTCCAGGCGGGCATGGGTGGAGGCATCGCGGGCGCGGAGCTCGCGGGGGCGGTGTCAGCGGCTGGAGGGCTCGGAACCGTCGGGATCATGCCGGCGGCGGCGATGGGCGCAGAGCTGCGGCGGGCGCGGGAGATCGCGGGCGACCGGCCGGTCGCGGCGAACCTGCTGGTCCCGTTTGCGACCCGTGACCATGTCGAGGCGTGCCGGGGCGCGTCAGTGGTTGTCCTCCACGCGGGCTTTGACCGCGGGCTCGTAACGGAGCTGAAGGCAACCGGTGCCCTCGTGCTCCACACCGTCGGTACCCCGAATGAGGCACAGCGTGGTCTGGCCGACGGAGCTGACGGACTCGTCGTCCAGGGGATCGAGGCGGGCGGTCACCTCGTGGGCGTTGAACCGGCGCTGGAGGCGCTGGCGCGCGTGCGCTCGGTCGTCGGGGACGCGGACACTCCATTGCTGCTCGCGGGCGGCATCGCAGACTCGAATGACGTACGGCGTGCGCTTGACGCCGGTGCCGACGCGGCCGTCGCCGGTACTCGGTTCTTGCTGACCGACGAGTGCGCAGCCCACCCGGCGTACAAGCAGGCGGTCATCGAGGCTGAGCGGACGCTTGAGACTCGACTCTTCGGGCTTTCATGGCCGATGCGCCATCGAGTCGTGCCGAACGCGGCGACCGAGCGATGGTGCGCTCGCAACCCGGCCGGCCCGTGGGCCGTCCGCGCGCTCCAGCCACTCACGAGCCCGCTCGCACGGTTCCCGCTGCAGCTGACCCGCGCGAGCATCAGGCTCCAGCATCCGCTGGTCCCCATCTTCGGGCCGATGGCAGCCCTCCGCGGGATGCCCGAGCGGTTGGTCCAGGCGAGCGCGCTGTACGCCGGTGAGACAGCGCTGCGGATCTCCTCGACGATCCCGGCCGTACAGGCCGTCCGGTTGCTTGCAGGCGCCCTGCCAGGAAAAGCGGATCGATCCCCTACGATCCCGTCGTCGTGACCGCGCCGGTCGTCGTGATTCTCGCCGCGGGGCAAGGCACCCGGATGCGCTCCTCGCGGCCGAAGCTCCTGCACCCCCTCTGCGGGCGCCCGATGATTGCCTGGGCGGTGGCGGCTGCGCACGAGGCAGGCGCGAGCGAGGTGGTGGTTGTCGACGGCCCCGAGCGCCAGCTCGAGTCGACCCTCGATGGCCAGGCGACTGTCGCGATCCAGGAGCAGCCGCTGGGAACCGCCGACGCCGTGAAGGCGGCAGCCGCGCACATCGATCCCGGCGCCACGGTCATCGTGCTCTACGGCGACGTCCCGCTGATCACCCCTGAGACGATCAGAACGCTGGCGGAGGTACGCGAGCATGAGGGAGCTGCGGCGACGATGGCGACAGCCGTGCTCGACGATCCGAGCGGTTACGGGCGGGTGATCCGTGCGCCTGATGGGACGGTTGAGCGGGTTGTCGAGACCAAGGCCGCTGGCGACGCGACCGAGCTCGAGCTCCGCATTAATGAGGTGAACACGGGCATCTACGCGTTCGAGGGCGGTCCACTGCTGCAGGCCCTGGACGAGGTCAGAAGCGACAACGCCCAGGCCGAGCTGTACCTGCCCGACGTGCTGCCCGTACTCCGCGCCCACGAGCGCACGGTCGTCGCTCATGAGCTGAGCGACCCGAGTGAGACCTTGGGGATCAACGATCGCCGGGCGATGGCCAAGGTTCGGGCGCTTGCCCAGCGCAGGATCCACGAGCGGCACATGCTCGCCGGGGTCACGATCGTCGATCCGAACGCGACGGTGATCGATGCGGATGTTGAGATCGGCGAAGACACCTTCGTGGCGCCATTCACGAGCATTCATGGCGCAACCACGATTGGCCGCGGCTGCTCGATCGGTCCTCACGCAACGGTGATCGACTCGCGAGTGCAGGACGAGGCAACCGTGTTGCATTCGTATGTCAAGGAGGCCGAGGTCGGGGAGCGGGTCAGCGTCGGGCCGTTTGCCTACCTGCGCCCGGGCGCGCTGCTGCGCGCTGGATCGAAGGCCGGCACGTTTGTCGAGATCAAGAACTCGGACATCGGCGAGGGGACGAAGGTGCCCCACTTGAGCTACATCGGCGACGCCGACATCGGGGAGCAGACGAATATCGGTGCGGGCACGATCACCGCCAACTACGACGGGTATCGCAAGCACCGCACCACGATCGGCTCGCGTGTGAAGGTGAGTGTCGACACCGCCTTCGTCGCCCCGGTGAGCGTCGGCGACGACACCTATACCGCGGCCGGCTCGGTGATCACAAGGGACGTTCCCGACGGTGCGCTCGGCGTCGCCCGCGCGCAGCAGAAGAACATCGAGGGGTACTCGCAGCGTCGCAAGGAGCGCGAGGACGCCGATCAAGACAAAGCTTGATCCAAACCGTCAAGTGCGCGGCGTACACTCGCGCCCACGATGACCGTGCTGCAGAGCGAGCCGGCACCTACTGCGCTGCGCTGGGATTACGGCAAGCGACTGATGCTGGTCGCCGGCCGCGCGAATCCTGAGCTCGCGGCGAGGATCGCGGAGAAGCTCGGCGTCCAGCTCGGCGGCATGACGCTGAAGACATTCGCCAACGGCGAGGTGTACTGCCGCTACGAGGAGTCGGTTCGCGGCGCCGACGTGTTCATTGTCCAGCCGACGTGCGCTAACGCCTACTCCAAGCTCGGTTCAAATGACGCATTGATGGAGCTGCTGGCGATGGTTGACGCGGCGGTGGGCGGGTCGGCGCACCGGGTGATCGCCGTGACGCCGTGGTACGGGTACTCGCGCCAGGACAAGAAGTCGGCCCCGCGCGAACCGATCAGCGCCCGGCTCGTGGCTCGCATGCTCGAGGCCGCCGGTATTGACCGCATCCTCACGATGGACCTGCACTCGGGCCAGATCCAGGGGTTCTTCCAGAAGCCGTGCGACCACATGACGGCTCTGTTCATGCTCACCCAGTACTTCGGAGATCTGGGTCTCGAGGATCTGGTGGTGGTGGCCCCGGACGCCGGCCGAGTCAAGCTGAACCAGAAGTTCGCGGACAAGATCGGCGCCGACCTCGCGATCCTCAACAAGGAGAGGCCTGCCCAGCAGGTCGCCGAGATCAATTACGTGATCGGCGACGTCGCGGGCAAGACCGCAGTACTCGTCGACGACATCATCGACACGGCGGGAACTCTCAAGGCCGCGGCCGAGGCGGTCGCCGATGCCGGCGCGCGGCGGGTGTATGCCGCGGCGACCCATGGGGTCTTCTCAGGAGATGCTTGGGAAAACCTCACGGCGGCCAACTTCGAGCAGGTGGTCGTCACCGACACGCTGCCGCTCCCACCCGGGGCACCCGAGTTCGTTCGAGTGCTCTCGTGCGCGGACCTGCTGAGCAACTCGATTCGCCAGATCTTCACCGACGGCTCGGTGAGCGACGTGTTCGGGGGCGAGAACCAGCTGTTCTGAGCGTGATCGCTCGGCCAACCCGACGTCGCCTCGGTGAGCTATGCGTGAACGTCTGCTCGTGAACCGTTTCATGCGCCGGGTTGGCGGCGAGATGGTCGTGCTGATCCTGGCGTTCGTGATCCTCCGGACGGTCGCCGTCGTGCACTCGCCGGTCGCATCCGCTGACACGGGCACCTATCTCCAGCTCGACTTCCTCGGAGGTGCGGAGCGACTGTGGACGATCCCGCTCGCCTACAAACTGCTTCCCGCCAACGCGCTGCGAGAGGGCCTTCAATTAATCGTCGGGGTCGTGGCCTGGTCCGTCCTCGCGGTCACCGTATATCGCACGGCGGCTCCTGGCGGCGCGTGGCTTCAGCGCATCGCGGCGATAGTCGTCCTGCTATTGGGGCTCGCGCCTCAGGTGACGGGTTGGGACTTCCAGCTGCTGAGCGAATCCCTGTCCACATCGCTCCTGGTGCTGCTGATCGCGCTGCTGCTGTCGCTGTCGAGCGAGTACAGACCACGCATGCTCATCTACGCAGCGGTCGTTCTCACGCTGTGGATCTTCACGCGGCAGTCAAACGTAATCCTGTTCACCGTTCTGCTCCCACTCGTAGCGGTGCATGTATTTCGGCACGCTCCATTCAGGAGCGCTCTCGGCATGACGGCGTTGCTGGCTGTAATTGCGCTGTGGGGCTGGGTGGCAACTCTGCGCAATAACGAGGTGGAACGGTTCAACGCGCTTCAAATACTGGAGAACCGGGTGGTTCCGGATGCTGGCGCGCTCAGCTTCTTCGAGGTTCGTGGCTTACCCGACGTGAACGAGATCAAAGGCCTGGGCGGCGCACTTCCGGGCCCGCTCTATCGGGACGCCGTGCTGATGCACTGGGTCGACACGCGCTTCCGGTCAGCGTACGCCGCGTACCTTGCGCGCAACGTATTCCGCGTGATCACAAAGTCGTTCCGTGCCGCGTACACCTCGCTGTCAAGCGGGTTGACCAACGGCCCAACAGCACCCGCGCGGGTGGTATTGCCGGCAACGGTAAGTGGACTGATCTGGGCGACCACCCCTGGCGATGTGGAGTTCTGGCTTGCGCTGGCGCTCGCGCTCGTGCTACTCGCCGCCTCCAGAACCTCGATTGCCATGATCCGCGGTATGCCCCTGATCGGGCTGCTGATGAGCGGCGTGGCGGTCAGCATCGTCTTGACGTGGACGCTTGGGGCCAGCCGTGACCCGTGGCAAAACACGCGGCTGGCGATGACGACCAGCGTGGCACTCCGCATCGCGATCTTGCTGATGATTGTGGTTAGCGCTCAGACCCTGTTGGGCCGCAGGCATGACCGCTGAGGACGCCGTCCGCCTGCTCGAGCTGCTCGGGCTGACCGAGGACGAGCTCTGTCAGATCCTCGATGTCGATGCGCTCGCCCTCCTGTCCGGTCAGCTGGAGCATCGTGGCGAGCTCCCGATCCTGCTCGGCCTGCTGGCTGATGCCTCGGAGCAGGCCGGACCGGCGACGCTCCAGCGGTGGGTCCGTGCGTCAGGGCCGCAGGGCCGGCCGATTGAGCTGCTCCTCGGACGCGATTTCGGCGCCTTCGAGGACGCGTTGGCGGAGCTGGCCGAGCGAGGGTTCGTGCTGCGTGGAGGCGGGGGCTGAGGCCGCGGCGCCATGGAGGCCGGCCCAGCCGCGCCCGCCGCTACTCCTCCTCGTCCTCCCGCTTTCCCGGCCACAGACCGGTCAGCCGCTGGAAGGCTCTGGCGGCGATGCGGTCGATCGCGGCTGCCACTCCCGCCATCGTCGCGGCCTCGAGCGCGGCGGCGCCGACGACCTTCGGCAGGCTCGCTTCCTCGGTCGTTGGACGTGGCGGCTCGCGTGAGTCGATCCGCGACCAGAGACTGCGGAACACGGTCCGGCCTAGCCGCGCGGCGATCAGCCCGCCGATCAATGCGAACGGTTTGAAGAGCAGCTTGACCACGGACGTGAGCCTACCCGCAATTGCCCTTTGGCCAGAACCATCGCGCCAGTTGGAGGTGGTCGGCCGCCGCTCGTTCTGGGTAAATACAGAAGAGCAAACGGTCGATCAATAGGTCATGCTTCACGAGGAAGAAATCCGCGACGATGGCGAGGCTGAGGAGCTGCTTCGCCGGGCGCTGCTGGACGACTCGTCTGCGGTGGCGGTGTCCCTACTGGTCGCCGGATTGCCGGTGAGCGACGCCGTAACGATCATCTTCCATGGCCGCCGGGACCTTGGCACGCTCCAGACATACGTGACCTCAGGGAGCCGAGGCGCCGGTGCGATGGTGTCAGCCAATGAGTTGCTTCGCGTCCCATGCGACCTCGATCTGGCAGAAGCCGCCGACCGCGAGGAGGCCGAGCGCCTCTACGTCGAGCAGGCGACGGCAATGCGCGATGCGCTTGTCGGCGCGGACGTGGTGCTCGACGTCTGGCGTGAGCCTCTCAACGAGCTGATCGGATCAAGCGTCACCGTTGACCGTTCCGTCGAGTTGTCGGTCCGGGTGCCTGCGCCGAGGCTTCTGCCCACGGCGCTTGTGGCGCCCGAATCGCAACTCGTCGTCACCCCCGTATGCAGCGCGCGCACACTCGCAGAAGGAAAACCCCCGCTCGGGATCGCGTGCGTGCAGCAGGACGTGATGCGCATTTACCAATTGGCCGACGATCCAGTGCGCTGTGTCGAGGACTTCCTGGTTCTCGCGGCCGATCACGCTCGCGCGCTTGCAGAAGCAGCTTGACCATCAGGAGGCGTCGGTAGAGCGCTTCCTTGAACTGAGCGACGGCTAGGTTCGTCTACCGTGCGGCGCGATGCGCCGGCTGTATCTGCTGCTCATCGTGCTCGGAGTTGTGCTGTTCCTTGCAATCAGCGCGCTGCTGGCAAGGGCTTTCAGCGTCGACGGTGCCGAGCGCTCTGCGATCACGGGACTTGTGCAGGCCGAGGCCCGGGGTGATGGCGGCAGCGTGCTCTCGCGCGTTCAGGGTTGCAGCGCCTCGTCCGCTTGCCGCGCGCGCGTCGCGGAGGACGTCGCAGCGCTTGCGCATCCCGGATCCGTCGCAATCCTCACGCTCAACCCGTCGTCCGGCTTCTCGCTGACTGGGACACTCGGAACGGCCAGGGTCGCGTGGAACGTGGGCGGCTCGCTCCCGATCGTGCAGTGCGTGCGGGTCCGGCGTGCTGGAAACGTGCTCTCCGGGATGCACGTCGAGCTACTCGCCTTGAGCACGAGGATCAAGAGCGACAGCGACTGCCCGGCTAGCTTCTAGAAGCGCGCAGGCTCGCGGACCGGGGTCCGCTCTGGCTCGCGTGCGGGACGCCGCGTGCGCTGCGGAAGACGCTCGTGGAGACGTCCGTGCTCGCGCAGCCGGAGCCGCGCGGGGACCGCACTCGGAAGCGGAAGGCCGCCTCCCGGCAGGGGACTCGGACCGAGCGGTCCGCGCCGATCGTTCCCCGAGCCGCCGTCGTCGGAGTCGGCGTCTCCCCGCCGCGGTGGGAGCGCTTCGTCACCACGCAGCGCTGGCACGATCAACACGGCGACGCATCCAAGAGCCAGCAAGTGCATCCCTGCGATCGTCAACATGAGCTCAGCCCCGCCTGACATGAATCGGCGGAAGAGTAGCGGATCTTGAGGCAGAAAGTGTCGATTAGCAGGGAAAAAGCATAAGAGCGCTCTTAGTGGAGCGTGGCGGTCTCGCGCAGCCGGATGCCACCTGCTGCTGCTCGCTACCATCGCCGGAGCCCATGGCCGGCGGTGACAGCACAGCCCTCTCGGTAGCAGCCAGGGAGCCCGACGGCTCCCGCGCCGCACGTCGACTGCGCCATGAGGGGGCAGTCCCCGGTGTCGTCTACGGGGGCGGTCAGGACCCGATCTCCTTCCGGGTTGACGCCCGCGTGCTGCGCCAGGCACTGGCCCACGCCGGAGCGGTGCTCGATCTGAGCGTCGACGGCTCGGCGGCCACACCCGTTGTCGTCAAGGAGCTCGCACGCCATCCCGTAAGCGGCGAGACGATTCACATCGACCTGCTCCGCGTGCGCCTCGACCAGGCGATTCAGTCGACAGTTGTGCTTGAGCTCACCGGCGTCGAGGACGCGCCGGGAGTCAAGGAGGGCGGCGTGCTGGAGCACGTGACGCGCGAGCTGACGATCGAGGCGCTCCCAACCGACATCCCCGATTCGCTTCAGCACGATGTCTCGGCGATGGTGATCGGGGACACGCTGACGCTCGAGGCGATCACGGCGCCACCGAAGGTAACCCTGCTCGACGACGCCGAGACAGTGATCGCGACGCTCACTCCGCCCCGCCTCCAGATCGAAGAGGAAGAGGAGATCGAGGAGGAGACCGAGCTGGTCGGCGAAGGCGAGGAGGCACCTGAGGGCGAGGGCGAGGCACCAGCCGCCGAGGGCGAGGGTGGCGGCGAAGAAGAGTCGGGCTCCGAGTAGCTCCCGATGCCATTTCTGCGTCGCGGCGGGCCCGTGGACTGGCTTGTCGTCGGCCTCGGCAATCCGGGGGCGGAGTACGCGGGCACGCGCCACAACGTCGGCTTCGAGATCGCGAACGAGCTCGCCAGGCGCTGGCAGCTGCCGAAGCCGAAGGCGAAGTACCGGGGTCTGCTGAGCGAAGGTCGCTCTGGTCCCGGCGGTCCGCGCGTTGCGCTCCTGCTCCCCCAGACCTACATGAACGAAGCCGGCTCTTCAGTCGGGCCCGCCCGCGGGGCGTACCGGCTCCCACTCGACCGCGTGCTGGTGCTCCACGACGAAATCGATCTGCCGTTCGGCCAGATCCAGGTCAGGGCCGGTGGCGGCCTCGCCGGCCACAACGGACTCAAGTCGCTGAAGGAGGGCCTCGGATCAGCTGACTTCATGCGCGTGCGCGTCGGCGTCGGTCGCCCGCCGACCACCGACCCCGCACGCGTCTCCGCGTACGTGCTGGGTCGGTTTCAAGAAGCGCCACAGGAAGTTGAGGGCCTGGTGCAGCGGGGCGCGGACGAGGCCGAGAAGGCGATAGGCGCGCCGACCTAGACTCAAGAGCAGATGCTCCGCAGCCTGCTCGTTCATGCCGACGAAGATTCCCAAACCGACGCGCTGGCGCGCGACGGCGGTCGAGCATTCGTGTCGCAGGCGCTTCGGCCATTCCTCGTTGCGGCGCTGACCGAACGCGATCCCGGAACACCCGCGATCGTCGTGGCGGGCGACGACCGCGCCGCGCGCGAGTTGGCGGCTGCGCTGGGGTCGTGGCTCTCGCCCCGAACGGTCCGGTACTACCCGAGTCGTGGCGTCACCTACGAATCGCACCTGGCGCCTCCACCACACCTGGTGGGCCTGCGGATCGCGGCGCTCGACGCGCTGATCGAGCCCCCGGCTGACGCGGACCGGTTCTCGTCGTCAGCGCCGTCGCGCTGTCGGAAAAGGTTCCAGACCCGGCGCTCAGGCCGCGAGGCTTCACCCTCAAAAGCGGCGAGCTGCTCGACCTCGATGAGACCGCGATGGATCTCGTCGCGGCGGGCTACGAACGGGTCGACCAGGTCGAAGATCGGGGACAGTTCGCGATCCGCGGGGGCCTGCTCGATGTGTTCCCCGCGACCGAGGATCGCGCCGTGCGGGTCGATCTCTTCGGCGATGAGATCGAGTCGTTGCGATGGTTCTCGACGTTCACGCAGCGCTCGCTCGGCGATGCCGACGAGATCGAGGTGGCGCCGGCGGCTGAGCTGGCACCTGAGCACCGCGAGCTGGCCGAAATCGCCGCGCTGGAGGAGGCGGCCGAGCGTCCCGACATCGCGGAGCTCCTGCCGGTTGACGACTTTCACCCATTTCTCGAACTCGCTCCGGACGATGCCTCGATCCTGATCGCCGCAGAGGAGGAGCTTGCGCCCGCGCTCCAGGACCACTGGCAGGACGTGACTGCCGCATTTCACGATGCAGACGCGCACCACCTGTACGTCGCGCCCGACGAGATCGGCCGCGCCCTTGACCGCCGGGCCCGGATTCGGCTCTCGAGCATCGATCAGGATCAGCAGTTCTCCTTCCGAGCGCAGGCGGCCGATCTCGCCGCGCGAGGCTTGAAGGAGGCTGAGCCAGAGCTCGAGAAGCTCGCCCGCTCGGGTTACCGGACGGTGATCACCTTCCCCCGCCGCGGCGAGGGCGAGCGGGTCGCCTACAACCTCGGCCGTCTGAAGGTCGCCTGGCTCGACGGCGACGGGGCGGCGGCGAGCTCGACGACCGTGAGCTTCGCGCGGGCTCGCCTGCAGAACGGATTCATCGCGCCGCAGTTCCACCTCGCGGTGATTCCCGAGCACCGGCTGTTTCGCCGCCGGCGGGCGGCGCCGCAGCGTCCCGAGCGGCGGCGAGGGATCCTCCGCAGCTTCGCCGATCTGCGAGCCGGCGACATCGTCGTCCATGAGGATCACGGGGTCGCGCGGTTTGCAGGGTTCGATACGAAGACCGTCGCCGGGGTCACGCGTGACTACCTGTACCTGGAGTACGCGGGCTCCGACCGGGTGTTCGTCCCGGTCGACCAGCTCGCCAAGATCAGCCGCTACGTCGGCGCCGATGGCGCGCATCCACCGCTATCCAAACTCGGCGGCACCCGCTGGGACACGATCAAGTCCCGCGCGCGGCGCGCGGCACAGGAGCTCGCCGGCGAGCTGCTGAACCTGTACGCGGAGCGCAAGCGGCGTGAAGGGCATGCGTTCCTGCCCGACTCGGATTGGCAGCGCGAGTTCGAGGACGCCTTCCCGTTCACCGAGACGCCCGACCAGCGAGATGCAATCGAGTTCGTCAAGGCCGACATGGAGGCGCCGAGACCGATGGACCGGCTGATCTGCGGCGATGTCGGCTACGGCAAGACCGAGGTTGCGCTGCGCGCCGCGTTCAAGGCGGTGCAGGACGGCAAGCAGGTGATGATGCTCGTGCCGACGACGATTCTTGCCCAGCAGCACTTCGGGACATTCTCCGAGCGGCTGAAGGACTACCCGGTGAACGTTGAGCACGTGTCGCGCTTCCGGCCGGCGGCAGAGCAGCGCGCAGCGGTGGCTCGCTTCGCTCGCGGAGAAGTTGACGTGTTGATCGGGACCCATCGGCTGCTCTCGCGGGATGTGCGGGCGCGCGATCTCGGCCTGCTGATCGTCGATGAGGAGCAGCGCTTCGGCGTCAAGCAGAAGGAGCTGCTCCGCCAGCTGAAGCTCCGGGTCGACGTCATCTCGATGAGCGCGACGCCGATCCCACGCACGCTCCAGATGTCGCTCGCCGGGGTCCGCGACATCAGCGTGATCGAGACGCCTCCGGAGGGTCGCCGGCCGGTGAAGACCTACGTCGGCGAATACGACGAGGAGCTCGTCCGCGGAGCGCTGGAGCGTGAGCGCGCCCGCGGCGGGCAGGCGTTCTTCCTGCACAACCGCGTCGAGACGATCGACGAGACAGCTGAGCGGCTGCGGGGCCTGTGTCCCGAGCTCCAGTTCGAGGTCGCCCACGGGCAGTTGGACGAGCGCACGCTCGAGCGGCGGATGCTGCGCTTCCTGCGCGGAGACGCCGACGTGCTCGTGTGCACGTCGATCATTGAGTCCGGGATCGACATCCCCCAGGCCAACACGCTGGTCGTCGAGCGGGCGGACACGTTCGGACTTGCGCAGCTCTACCAGATCCGGGGACGGGTGGGGCGCTCGCGGGAGCGTGCCTTCGCCTACCTGCTCTATCCCAGCGCGGCGGCCCTTACGCCAGACGCGGCGTCCAGGCTGTCAGCGCTGTCGGACTACACCGAGCTGGGCGCGGGGTTCAAGATCGCGATGCGCGATCTGGAGATCCGGGGCGCGGGCAACCTGCTGGGAGACGAGCAGTCGGGACACGTCGCGGCGCTCGGGTTCGAGCTGTACATGCAGATGCTCGACGAGGCGGTCGCGGCAGCAGTGTCGGCCGATGGCGCAGGCGCGGACGAGGACTGGGAGCCGGTGCGGCTCGACGTTAACGTCGATGCGTACGTGCCCGCCGATTACATCCCCTACGAGCAGGCGAAGGTCGACGTCCACCGGCGGATCGCGGGCGCGCGGGAGGTCGCTGACCTGGCCGAGCTGCGCGAAGAGCTCGAAGACCGATTCGGCGAGTTGCCGGAAGCGCTGCGCAACCTGATCGCGCTCCAGCAGGCGCGGATCAAGCTTGGACAGGCTGGCGCCCGAGCGGTCACGTTCCGAGGCGGTCGGCTCGCAGTGACTCCGATCGAGCTCGACTCGGTCCGCGCCAAGCGCATCCGCGCGGAGATTCCCGAGGCCCTGTATGAGTCAGGCAAGTCCCAGCTCTCCGTGCGTGTGCCGGAGGATCCGATGCAGCGCTTCCCGGCCGTCGTTCGCGCGGCGGACGTGCTGCTGGCGGTGACGCGGGAGGCCGCCTAAACCCGGGAGGCCGCCTAAACCCGGGAGGCCGCCTAAACGCGGGAGGCCGCCTAAACCCGGAGCCGACTAGGGTGTGAGCGGCCGCAGGGCCGGATACAGCGAACGGAAGCGCTGGAGCGGCTCGCGATATGACTCGGTCCAGACCGGGTCGGGGTCAACGGTGGAGCGGATCCTCACGCACGCGTCTACGGCCTCCGCAGGCGAGCTCCAGATCCCGCCGACAACGCCGCCCAGCAGCGCCGCGCCGAACGCGGCACCTTCCTCGACCTGCGGTCGCTCGATCTCGAGCTCCAGCACCGACGCAACTATCCGCAGCCACAGCTCGCTCCTCGCACCACCGCCGCTGGCCCGCGCCCGGACGGGCTCGCCGCTGAGCGTCCGCACAAGGTCAAGCGAATCGCGCAGCGCGAACGCGACGCCCTCCAGCACCGCGCGCGTCAGGGCACCGCGATCGTGACGCACGTTCAGCCCGACGAACGCACCACGAGCTCCGGAGTCGTAGTGCGGAGCTCGCTCGCCGCTCAGGTAGGGGAGGAACACGAGACCCTCGCAGCCAGGCGGCCACCGCTCGGCCTCGGCGACCAGCTCGCCGGCGGACGCTCCACACACGCGCGCCAGCCAGGCAAGCGATCCTGCCGCCGACAGGATCACGCCCATCGCGAACCATGCCGCCTCCAGCGCGTGACACGAGGACTGAAGACGCCCTTCGGGGTCCGCGGCGTAATCCGGCAGTGGGCTGCAGACAACGCCGGAGGTGCCGAGCACGATCGAGACGGTTCCCGGCTCGATCGCACCCACGCCGACGGCGCCTGCCCCCTGGTCGCCGGCGCCAGCGGCGATTGCCACCCCTCCTTCCGCGGTTCCAGCTTGCACAAACGATTCGAGTGCCGGTGGAAGCCACTCAACAGACACCCCCAGTGCGTCGAGCACGACCCGGCTCCAGCTACGAGCCTCGACGTCGAACCACAGCGTCCCGGACGCGTCGGTCACGTCGGTCGCCCGCTCGCCGCTGAGGCGCAGCCGCACGTAGTCCTTCGGCAGCAGGACCCGGTCGGTGCGCGCAAACAGCTCAGGTTCGTGCCGCTGCATCCACAACAGCTTCGGGGCGGTAAAGCCGGTGAGCGCACGGTTGCCGGTGGCCGCGACGAGCGCGGGCAGGCCCCCGACCCGCTGCTCGATCTCCTGCGCCTCAGCGGCGGTGCGCTGGTCGTTCCACAACAGCGCCGGGCGCAACACCTCCCCGGCGCGATCAAGTGCGACGAGCCCATGCATCTGTCCGCTGAGTCCGATCCCGCGCGGCGCGCCCGCTTGCCGGGAGAGCTCGCCAAGGACCTCCTGCGCGGCACTCCACCAGAGCTCCGGATCCTGCTCGCTCCACCCGGGCCGGGGCGTCTGCACCGGATACGAGGACTCGGCGATCGCCGCGACGGTCCCGTCGTCCTTTAGCGCGATGCCCTTCAGCGAGGTGGTGCCGACGTCGAGGCCGACGGCCGTCACGCCGCCTGACCGAGCGCGCCGTAAACGACCTCGTAGGCGGCGACCGCGTCCTTGCGAGCGCGGGCATCACGCAACCGCGCCTCGTCGATCCGCTCGGCGACGCCGTCGATGAAGCGCCACTGCAGCACCGAACGCCGCACCGCGCCGACCTGATCCTCGGTGTAGGGGTACAGATCGAACCCAAGGCGCCGCGGATCGTCAGCGACGCCGTATCCGGCGCGCCGCAGCTCGAGCGCCAGCTCGAGCGTTTCCATGAAGGCCGTGGCCCCGACCATGTTGTCGTCGTCGAAGGTGCCCCACCCGGAGTTGGCGTGCTGATGGCCGAGCAGCCCCTCGCTCTGAAGCAGCGCGGCGTATTCGGCGAGGTTCTCGCCGTTCATGATCAGGTGCTGCCAGTCCATGTTGACCTGAACGGAGTCGATCCCTTGACGTCTGAGCGTGTGGATGACATGGAGCGTCATCCCGATGTTCCGCATCAGGATCTTCATCGCCGGCTCTGAGTTCTTGTGCTCCAGGAAGAGCTTGATGCCCTGCTCCGCGCAGCGCTCGGCAAGCCTGCCCATGCCCTCAAGGAAGTCGTTCCACGCGCTGGTGTAGTCGGTCTGGAAGGGATAGTTGTAGCCCTCGATCCCGGGCCAGCAGATCAGCGAGGCACCCACCGAGGCGGCGAAATCGGCCGCGCGCAGGCTGATCTGGAGGGCCTCACGACGGACTCCCGGATCCGGCGAGGACATTCCGCCCCTGCCGAACCGCGGATCGAGATGCAGCCCCGTCGCGATACATGCGACCTCGTGTCCGGCGAGCGCCTCCATGACCTCGTCAAGGTTCTCCTCCGAGAGCTCCTGCGGATAGTGGAACTCGTAGCCGTCGATCAGTCCTTCCAGTCCAGCGACCGCACGTGCGACCTTCTCCGGTACGGGCTCGACCTCATAGGCGTGCGAGGGCTGATAGCCACCCGGAACGAACCGGGTGACCATCGGCCCAAGCGCCCAGATACCGAGGCTCGTCCTCATGCGCGGCCGGCGGCGACCCGTCCGCGGCGTGACAGCGAGTCGAGCGTGACAGCCGCCAGCAGCACCAGGCCAGTGACGACGTACTTGGTCCCGGCGGTGACGTTCAGCAGGCCGAGGCCGTTGTCGATCATCGCGATCACAATCGAGCCGAGGACGGCGCTACGGATCTGCCCGCGCCCGCCGAACAGGCTCGTGCCCCCGATCACGGCTGCGGCGATCGAGTAGAGCAGGATCGTCCCGCCGCCGGTGGAGGTGTCGACCGAGCTCAGCCGCGAGGCGAGCACGATGCCGCCGATCGCGGCCATCAGCCCGGAGATCGCGAACACCGCCAGCTTCACGCCCTTGACGTTGATACCAGCGCGTCGCGCAGCCTCGGCATTGCCGCCGACGGCGTAGACGTGACGCCCGAAGCGCGTGCGCTGGGTGACGAACGTCCACACGATGTAGGCGCCGAGCATCAGCAGCGTCACGTACGGCAGCCCGCGATCCTGGTTGGCCACAGCGACGACGGCGATCGCGAATGCGGCCAGCACCGCGATCCGTCCGATCACGAACAGCCACGGATCGTTAGGCAGCTCTACCTGGCGGCGGCGGTAGATCGTGGCTAAGTGCTGAGCGGTGTACGCGACCACGCAGCCGATCGCAACCACCCACGCCAGTCCGTGGCTGACGTAGTTGTTCGCCAGGCCGTTTACGAACGAGTCCTGGATCACGATCGTGCCCGAGCTGCCGATGATCTGCAGCACGACTCCGTTCCAGATCAGAAGTCCCGCGAGGGTGACCACGAACGACGGCACCGCGACGTATGCGACGAATGCGCCCTGGATCAGGCCGATCGCAATTCCCGTGCCGAGCGCGAGGGCCACGGCCACGGATGTCGGCACACCCTTGCCCGGCTCCAGCAGCAGCGCTGCGATCACGCCGCCCATTCCGCTGACGTACCCAATCGACAGATCGATCTCGCCGAGCAGCAGCACGAACACGACACCCATGCCGATGATCGTCACGGCCGACATCTGCGCGAGCAGGTTGACGAAGTTGACGGCCGTCAGGAAATGCGAATTCCGCGCCTGGAAGTAGATCGCGATGATCACGATCCCGACGACAATCGGCATCGCGCCGAGCTCGCCCTCGCGCAGCGAGCGGACCCGCTGGCGGGCAAACTCGCCCAGGTTCATTTGTGTCGTCTGGGGCTCGGGAGGCGCCGCCGGGGGCGCGGGTGGGGGAGCGGGGGTCGACGTGCTCACTGGATCACCCCCTCGGCCATGCCGGGGACGTCGCGCAGCTCGCCGGCGGTGATCGCCTCGACGATGTCTCGCTGGGTCGTCTCGGATTTCTTGTACTCGCCGACCGTCTGCCCGAGTCTGAGCACCGTGATGTAGTCGGCGGCCTCCATCACGTCGTGCATGTTGTGCGAGATCAGAATCACTCCGATCCCCTGCTCGGCGAGCCTGCGCGTGAGATCTAGGACCTGACGCGTCTGCGCGACGCCCAACGCGGCCGTCGGCTCGTCGAGGATCACGAGCTTGGAGTTCCACAGCACCGCTTTGGCTACTGCGACCGACTGCCGCTGGCCGCCGGACATGGTCGCGACCGGCAGCCGTACGGACTGCAGCGTCGTCACAGACAGCTCGCGCAGCACACGTCGAGCCTCGCGCTCCATCTTCGCTTCGTCGAGCCGCCGGACCGTCGACAGAGTCTCGCGACCGAGGTACATGTTCTCGACCACGTCGAGGTTGTCGCAAAGCGCTAGGTCCTGATACACGACTTCGATCCCAAGACGGGCGGAATCCTTGGGGCCGGAGATGTCCACCTGGTCTCCCTCCCACAGGATCCGTCCATGGTCCAGCTGGTAGATGCCGGCCAGGCACTTGATCAGCGTCGACTTGCCGGCGCCGTTGTCGCCGACCAGCGCCATCACCTCGCCGGCCGAAGCACGCAGTTGCACTCCGGTCAGGGCCTGGACGGCCCCGAAGTGCTTGTAGCCATCGCGTACCTCGAGCAGTGGCTCGTTCACTTTGATTTCCCTTCTGCTTGCGTCTGAAGTTGCTGGTGGGGCGCCGCAGCGCCCCACCAACGATTTACGTCAGATTCCGTACTTCGAGCAGTCCTGCGCGAACGTTCCCGCGCAGATCGCACTCTTCGACAGCCACCCGTCCTTGATCACGGTCTGCTTGATGTTGGCCGTGGTCAGGGCGACCGGTGTCTCGAGCAGGGCTGGAGTCGTGTGCCCTGGCCCGTTCTGAACCGTCGCGTTCGACGGCGGGGTCTGACCATGGAGCATCGCGATTGCGACCTTGGACGCCGCAGCAGCCTCCTTCTTGACCGCCTTGTAGACGGTCATGCACTGCTGTCCGGCGAGGATGTGCTGCACGCCCGCGAGCGTCGCGTCCTGACCGGTAACCGGCACGTACTTCAACTTCCGTGCCGTCTCGGCCGAGATCACCGAGTTGGCGAGCCCGTCGTTGGCCGCCAGCACGGCATTGATCTTGTTGCCGGTCTGGGTCAGCATCTGCTCGAAAATCGTCAATGCCTGCTGGTTATCCCAGTTCGGCACAGACTGGTTCGGGCCCTTGGACAGCGTCCCGGACTTGTACAGCGGGTTGAGCACCGAGTTGTAGCCATTGGCGAACAACGTGGCGTTGTTATCCGTCGGCGACCCGTTCAGCTCGGCGACTACCGGCTTGCTCAGGCCTTGCGACTGGATGCACTTGACCAGACCCGCACCCTGGAGCTGGCCGACCCGCGTGTTGTTGAACGACACGTAGAAGTCAGCGCCGCCGCCGAGCGTGAGGCGGTCGTAGTCGATCACCTTGACGCCGTGCTGGTGGGCGAGCTTGATGATCGACGCCCCGCTCCCCGGGTCAAGGTCGACGAGCAGAATCACCTTCGCGCCGTTGGTGATCGCCTGCTCAGCCTGCGTGCGCTGGGTCGCAGGATCACCCTGGGCGTTGACAATCGTGTGCGTAATGCCCGCTGCAGTGAACGCCTTGTCCAGATACGGGCGATCGAACTGCTCCCAGCGGACGGACGACTGAGTGTCAGGCAGCAGCACCGCCACATCGCCCTTGCCGACCGAGGTCGACGCGGCGCTGCTGCTCTTGCCGGACGCACTGCTGCTCTTGCTCGACGACCCGCACGCGGCCAACACCAAGGCAGCCAGTACGGGGCCGAGCACTGACAGGATTCTGAATTTGCTCACTGCTCTCCTCCTCATACGTAGTTGGTTGTCTGAAACTGGTGCTGCGGGTTCGTCTACCTGGCGCTCACCCCCCCGCGGCCACCCGCAGGCGGCCGGACAGCACTTGCTCCGCCTGCCCGACGACGAGCGCCAGCGCCCCCATTAGCTCGGCGCGATCCCCCAGTGCGCCCGGCACGACCGTCAGGTCGCTGGTCGCGGCGGGTAGCGCGAATCGACGCACCGCCTCCTCCAGTGGACCGAGCAACGCCTCGCCGGCGAGCGCAAGCTCACCACCAATGACGATCCGCTCTGGATTGAATTCGTTGCACAGCGCCGCTGCCACCCTTCCGACGGCGTGGCCCGCATCGGCGATCACTCGCTGAGCGCCGGGATCGCCGCTGCGGGCGAGCGTGACCATCTGTTCGATCGTTAGCTCATCGCCGTGGGAGCGCCGAAGCAGTTCGATCAGAGCTCCTGCTCCGACGAGCGTCTCAAGACAACCGCGATTGCCGCAGCGGCACATGTGACCCTGGTCGTCGACCGACACGTGGCCGATCTCACCGGCGGTGCCGTGCGCTCCGCGATATAGACGGCCACCCAGGATCAGTGCCCCGCCGATGCCCGAGGAGAGCATCGCGTAGAGCATCTCGCTCGCGCCCCGGCCGGCGCCCAGCGCGGACTCGGCCAGCGCACCCAGGTTGGCGTCGTTCTCGACGTTGACGGACACGCCGAGCCGTTCGCTGAGCAGCGTCGCCACATCGACGCCGACCCAGCCCGGCAGGATCGTCGTCGAGCTGATCTGGCCGGTCTCGCTGTCGATCGGTCCAGACAGGGCAACTCCCGCTCCGATCAGCCGATCTCGCTGCACGCCTGCCTCGGCCAGCAGCGCGTCGACGAGTTCCGCCGCGGTGTCGATTCCCGCACTCGCGTTGTTGTCGACGTCGCCGTCGCGCACTCCCTCCGCCAGCAGCGTCAGCGATAGGTCGGCAATCGCCACGCGGACGAAATCGTGGTCGAACTGGATCCCGATCACCGCTCCCGCTCCGGGGTCGAGCGACAGCATCAGCGGAGGTCGTCCGGTCGAGGTGCCCTCCGAGCGGGTGTCCTCTCGTTCTACGACGAGCCCCGCATCCTGAAGCTCACCGACCAGTGTGGACACGGTCGAACGGGCCAGCCCTGTGACGCTGGCGATCTCAGCGCGGCTGACCGCGCGACGCTCTCGCACAACCTCAAGCACCTTCAGGCGATTCATCTCCTTGAGCGAGCTGAGCGAGCCGGCTCTGCGCGTCATCAGATGTGAAGATCTTGCATCCGTGCACTTCTGTCAAGTACTGACCAAAAGAGTCCGCAAATTGCGATGATTTAGGTGGACAATCGTTCGTGTCTCGGCTGAAGCACCCCGAGCACGAGCCGAAGCTATGCGAACGCCCAGCACCAGTCGGTTAGGGTCGGATTGCACCGGGACCGGGGAGGTGGGCTGCACCGGGACCGGGGAGGTGTGCTGCACCGGGACGGGACGGTGTGCTGCACCGGGAAGGTGTGCGGTGCCATCGGCACGGTTTGTCGCTACCATCGGCCGCCGTCGATGCGGAAGCGTGGCTCGATCCTGGCGCTGTGCGCCTTTTTTGTGCTTGCAGGGGCGTTGTCTTCTTGCGGAAGCGGCGTTGCGGGCAACTCGGTTGCCGACGTCGCCGGCAACCCGATCACGACTGCGGCGTTCAACCACTGGATGTACGTCGCGGCCAAGGGGCAGGCGGCGCAGTCGCCGGGCGCCCCGGTGATCGTCCCCAGCGATCCCCCGAACTTCACCGGCTGCATTTCTCAGATCAAGGCGCAGGTACCGAGCCTCGCGAAGACGTCCAGCTCGCAGCTGAAGAGCACCTGCGGTCAGCTCTTCACTTCGCTCGCCAGCCAGGTGATGGACTTCCTGGTCAAGGCGTACTGGTACCAGGCGGAGGCTGCGAGGCTCCACATCAAGGTCACCGACGCCCAGGTGCAGCAGGCGTTCAACAGCGCCAAGCAGCAACAGTTCCCGACTGCGGCCGCGTTCCAAAGCTTCCTCACCCAGAGCGGACAGACGCTGCAGGACATCCTCTTCCGCTTCCGGATCGATCAGGTCCTTCGGGCGCTGATCGCCAAGCACTCCGGCGCTGTCACGCCGGCTCAGATCCAGGCTTACTACAGCGCGCACATGAGTCAGTTCGGAACTCCGGAGGCCCGCGACCTCCGGCTGATCCGCACCAATAGCCAGAAGCAGGCGCAGGCCGCGAAGTCCGCCCTTCAGAGCGGTCAGAGCTGGAACGCGGTCGCCAAGCAGTACTCGGTCGATACGGCCACCAAGAACAAGGGTGGTCTGCTCAGCGGAGTGACGAGGGGCCAGCAGGAGAAGGCTCTCGACGCGGCCGCATTCTCGGCGGCACTGAACAAGCTGACCGGCCCCATCCACGGCACCTTTGGCTATTACGTCATCGAAGTCACGAAGATCAAGCGCGCGACGCAGCAGTCGCTGGCGCAGGCCACGCCGACGATCCAGCAGATCCTGAGCGGCCAGTCCCAGACGAGCGCACAGAGCGCCGTCGATGCCCAGGCAAAGAAGAACTGGCAGCACAAGACCAGCTGCAGATCTGCCTACGCGGCCACGCCGGACTGCCCGGGATACAAGGCGCCGAAGTCAACCCCAGCCGCGCCGAGCGCACCGACGCCGAGCACACCGACGCCGGGCACCACTACCTGATCCCCGTGAGCTCCGGGACGCCGGAGATCCAGGACGCCCTGGCGCGGTTGGATGCGATCACCCGGAGGTTGCGCAAGGACTGTCCCTGGGATCGCGAGCAGGACGAGCGGACGATCGTGCCCCACACGGTTGAGGAGGCCTACGAGCTGGCGGACGCGGCCAATCGTCATGATGACGCAAAGCTCCTCGACGAGCTGGGCGATGTGCTCTTCCAGGTTCACTTTTTGGCACTCCTGTTGGAGGAGCGTGGAGCTGGCAGCCTCAGGGAGGTTGCCGAGCACTGCACCGAGAAGCTGATTCGACGCCACCCGCACGTCTTCGGTGAGGCAGAGGCAGACACAGCCCAAGAGGTCCTCCGCAACTGGGATCTGATCAAGCAGGGCGAGGCGGGGCGTGAGAAGGGGCTTTTCGCGGAGGTACCCGAGAATCTTCCGGGAACGCTGTACGCGAGAAAAGTCCAGCGCAGAGCCGCGTCGAGCGGATTCGACTTCGACGGCATCGAGGCTCCGATCCAGGCGCTCAGGGACGAGATTGACGAGCTTGAGAGCTCCACCGAGAGGGAGCAGCGCTTCCACGAGCTTGGCGACGTGCTGTTCGCAGCGGTCAACATCGCTCGCAAGCTGCGCGTCGATCCCGAGCTGGCGCTCCGAGCGGCCGCCGACCGGTTCCGCGGCAGGGTCGAGGCCGGGGACGAGCTTGCAGCAGCCGAGGGCCGAAGCTGGAACGATCTCCCCGCCGAGGAGCAGCTTGCGTACTACGCGCGGGCCCGTCTCGCGGAGACCGAGCAGGAGCGATGAGCCGATGAGCCAGATCGAGCACGTGCACGCGCGCCAGATCCTTGACAGCCGGGGCAACCCGACCGTCGAGGTCGAGCTCAGCGTCAGGTCGGGCGCCTGGGGTAGGGCTGCGGTGCCCTCCGGCGCGTCCACCGGCGAGTTTGAGGCGACCGAGCTGCGCGACGGCGGGTCGGACTGGCTCGGCAAGGGGGTCACGAAGGCGGTCGAAAACGTCAACGGCGAGATCGCAACGGCAATCCGCGGTCAGGACGTCTCGGCGCAGGCGGCGCTCGACCGGCAGCTGATCACGCTCGACGGCACGCCGAACAAGTCCCGGCTGGGTGCCAACGCGATCCTGGCGGTGTCGCTTGCTGGGGCCCATGCGGCTGCCGCCGAGGAGCGGTTACCGCTGTGGCGCTACCTCGGTGGCGAGACCGCGCACGTTCTCCCGGTGCCAATGATGAATGTGCTCAACGGCGGGGCGCACGCGGACAACAGGGTCGACTTCCAGGAGTTCATGATCGTTCCCGTTGGCGCCCGCTCGTTCAGTGAGGCAGTGCGGATGGGCTCCGAGACCTTCCATCACCTCCAGCGCACCCTGCAGGAGCGTGGGCTTGCCACCGCGGTCGGAGACGAGGGCGGCTTCGCACCGGACCTCAAATCGAACGCCGACGCGCTGGAGATGCTGATCGCCGGAATCCGCGCGGCCGGTTATGTGCCGGGCGACCAGATCGCGATCGCGCTCGACCCGGCGGTCTCCGAGCTCTACGACAACGGCCAGTACGTGCTCGAGCACGAGGGCCGAACCCTCAGCGCCGACGAGCTGGCCGGGTACTGGACCGAACTGGCGAATGCCTACCCGATCATCTCGATCGAGGACGGCATGGCCGAAGAGGACTGGCCCGGGTGGAGCACGCTGACCGATCGGCTTGGGAATCGGATCCAGCTCGTGGGCGATGACCTGTTCGTCACCAACACCGACCGGCTGAAGCGGGGGATCGACAGCGGAGTCGCCAACTCGATCCTGATCAAGGTCAACCAGATCGGGACGCTGACTGAGACCCTCGCCGCGATCAGGATGGCTCGCGAGGCCGGCTACACCGCGGTGATGTCGCATCGCTCGGGCGAGACCGAGGATGTGACGATCGCCGATCTGGCGGTTGCGACCGGCTGCGGGCAGATCAAGACCGGCGCTCCGTCGCGGACCGATCGGGTGTCGAAGTACAACCAGCTACTGCGAATCGAGGAGGCGCTCGGCGCCGACGCCCAGTACCCGGGCCGCACAGTGTTCCGGGCGTGAGCTGGCACAAAGAAGGAGTCGGGAGCCGTGTAGCGAACGGCGCAGCGGATGCCCGCCGTGCGCCATGCAGCCGCACCGTCCCGGAGCGCCCGGGCGCCCCGCGCACGTTCCCGCCCCCGCCGAGTCGCCCGGCGAGGCCCGAGGTTGCGGGTCCGGTGGGACCGGGCCGGCCGGGTGGGCCTGCTGATCGTGCTTGCCGTGGTCGCCGGCCTTTACATCCAGCATGCTTTGAGTCTGTGGGCGACCCACAACCAGGCGGATCAGCAGTCGGCGATAGTCCGGCAGCTCACGCACGAGAACGCGGCGCTGGTCAAACGGGAACAGTCGCTGAACGATCCGGCAACGATCCAGCAGGACGCCCGCGCACTGGGGATGATCCGCCAGGGCGAGCGCCCGTACGCGATTACAGGTCTGCCCAGCCGCTGATCGCCCCGTCAACGGGGTAGTCCGCAGGCCATGCGCGTCGAGGAGCTGATCGGGCTCTGGCAGGAGGGACAGCGGCGCCTGGCCGAAGCCGACCCAGTTGATCGGCCCGCGATGGACCGCGTGATCGACGAGCTGGTGCTGGAGCTCCAGCGGAAGCTCGGCGGCCCGTTCACCGTGGGAGAGCTCGCGCGGCTCTATCTGGATGAGGGAACCGACTGGGCTTTCCAGATCGCCACCAATGCCGCGCCGCGCAACCCCGCCGCGTGGGATATGACGACTGTCGCCGGTACGGCGTTCGCCCGCTATGTCCGGGGAGCGATCGACTATCGCGACAGCGATCGCGGCAATTGATCACTCCGCGCTCGAGGCGGCCCAGATGTTGACCTCGCCGTCGATGGCAAAACGATCGATTTCAGCCAGCTCATCCGGGTCGAAGTCGAGCCGCCCGAGAGCTCCGACGTTGTTCTCGAGCTGCTCCACGGTTCTCACCCCGACAAGTGCCGAGGTGACCCGTGGGTCGCGCAGCACCCACGCGAGGGCGAGCTGTGTCAGCGTCTGGCCGCGCCGATCGGCGATCTCGTTCAAGGCCCTGACGCGCTTAAGGTTCTGTTCGCTCAGCAGCTCCTTGGAGAAATAGGAGCCACTCCGAACCCGAGAGGAGTCTGGAACGCCGTCGAGGTACTTAGTGCTCAGCAATCCCTGTGCAAGCGGCGAGAAGGCGATGCAGCCGACGCCCTCCGAGCCCAACAGGTCGAGCAGCTCGCCTTCGATCCACCGGTTGAGCATCGAGTAGGAGGGCTGGTGAATCAGCAGCGGCGTCCCCAGACCGCGCAGGAGCTCGATCGCCTCTGCGGTCCGCCGCGCCGAATACGAGCTGACGCCCACGTAGAGAGCCTTGCCTTGGCGAACGGCCGCGTCCAACGCTCCCATCGTCTCAGCCAGCGGCGTCTCAGGATCGAAGCGGTGGGAGTAGAAGATGTCGACATAGTCGAGCCCCATCCGCTGGAGGCTCTGGTCGAGGCTCGCGAGCAGGTACTTGCGCGATCCCCACTCCCCGTAGGGGCCGGGCCACATGTCGTACCCCGCCTTCGTCGAGATTACGAGCTCATCGCGATACGGCCGGAAGTCGGACTCCATCAGTAGCCCGAAGCCCCGCTCGGCCGACCCGTAGGGCGGCCCGTAGTTGTTGGCGAGATCGAAATGCGTGATCCCGAGGTCGAACGCCCGCCGCAGGATTGAGCGGCTCGTCTCCACCGGCTGGTCCTCGCCAAAGTTCTGCCAGAGCCCCAGCGAGATCGCCGGCAGGCGAAGCCCGCTCGCGCCGCAGCGCCGGTAGGGCATCTCCTCGTAGCGGTCCGGCCGGGCGACGTAAGGAGTCGTCACGAGCGCCGACGCTACTCGCCCTCGTCGGCCTCGTCGCCCTCCTCGCCGCCGGCACGCCGGATCACGATCTGGTCCTCCTCGATCGCGACCTCGACTGGCCGGTGCCCAGCCCAGTACTCGGCGTAGATCGGATCGTCGGCTACAGCGGGATCGAGCCACAGCCCGTAGCCCTCCTCGCCGTGATCGAACGTCGCCTCCAGTGTCGCTGGGCCGCGACGCTTGCCGCGCCCACGACCGCCTCGGCGCCCGCGGCGGCGCCTGACGGGACGGTCCTCGCCGTCCTCCTCGTCGCTCTCCTCCTCCTCTGCGGAATCCGCGCCCCCGGAAGCCTCTGCCGCGTCGAGCTCGGCCGCGATCAGCGCGTCGTCCTCGGCGCGGAGGTCGATCTCGTCGTCGTAATCGCCGGGCTCGACCTCGCCCCCCGGCGCAAGCCCCTGCTCTCGCTTGAAAGCCTGAACTTGCTGGACGGTCACCTCGAGCTGGTGGGCGATCCAGGCGTCGGTCCTTCCCTGGCGGACCCAACCGCGGATGCGATTGAGCTCCGGGCGCAACGATCGTCGTGGCATGCGGGCCGCAGACTAGTACAGGGGACGGCGCCGTAGCCACCCCGGCGCTTGTGCGCCGCCGAGCAATCACGCTATCCTGCTTCGTAAGGGCGAACGCCGTTCGAACGAGACGCGAGGCGCTCCTTCGCCATCAACATCCGCAGGCGAGCAGGGAGGCAATTTCCAATGTTGGTACTGACTCGAAAGTCCAACCAGAGCATCATGATCGGAGACGACATCGAGGTGTCGGTGCTCGCGATCATGGGGGAAAAGGTCCGCATCGGCATCCAGGCCCCGCGCGACATCCCCGTCTTCCGCAAAGAGGTCTATCTGGAGATCCAGCAAGAGCGCGTCGGCACGGGCAAGGGCGCGCGCGAGGAGGTCGACGCAGCATTGCGCGGCCTCGGCGACGAGAGCTAGCCCAGCAGGTAGTACAGCGTCTCGAACATCGCGACGGTGACGATCACCGCCGTCGCGATCAGCGACAGCACGAGTATCCAAAAGCGCATTGAGCTGCGCTTCTTCTCGCGCTCCACGTGGCGCTTGCGGGAGCGGACGATCGCGTGACGCCGCAAGCTCGCCCTGCGGCTGCGATCGAGCTGCGCCTCGTGCCGAAACTCCTGCTCGAGCTGCGCAAGGCTCTGGCGCATCTTCATCGCCATCGCCGCCGAGCCTACCAGTCAGGGCCGCGCGAGGGCGGCGAAGCTTTTGGAGCTTTAGTGGACCTCTTGCCGCTCGTACACCTGCACGAACCGTAGGTAGTTGTCGGCGATCGCCGACGCGGCGTCCTCACGCGAAACGTCTTCACTGAGGAAGCCCTTCAACGCGTCCCACCAGATCGAGCGGCCGATCGCGAAGCCGATGAAGCCGTCGACAGGCGCGGCCTGCCGCAGCCAGTGGTCGACCTTCTCGGTCGAGGCACCGCGACCGAGCAAAACGCACCGCACGCCGTCGCGGCCCTGGCCCGAGCGCGCCTGTTCGGCAAGCGTCTCGGCGTCGGAGCGCTCGTCGACGCCCTCGATCTTCCACACGTCGACCTCGATCCCGAAGTCCTGAATCGCCTCGATCGCGCGCCGCATCAACTCCGGTCGTAGCTCGACGTCGTAGCGGTCGGTGTCGCCGCCCACCGAATCGAGCTGCTCGGACGTAGCCGGCACCAGCAGCTCGAACAAGAACTTTCGCTCGTGTGAGTGCAGCCAGTCGGAAAGCTCCTTCAGCCGTCCGAGCTGGCGGGAGTTGATCTCCGCGTCGGCGTCGGGGTTGAACCGCACCAGCACCTTGGAGAAGTCGGGGTCGAACTTCAAGATGTGCTCAGGGAAGTCCGCTCCGTACTCAAAGTCGAATTCGTCCTGCCCGGATTTCTCGACCGGCATCGCCAGCTTCAGGCCATGCTCCCGCGCGCGCGGGGGAATATCCGAGCCGAACTGCTCATCGACGAGGACCCCGGTTGCCCCGGCCTCGGCGCCGCGCTCCACCGCCAGCAGCATCCCTTCGAAGATCAGCCGCTTGGCATCCGAGATCGTGTCGGTGTCCTCGGGCGTTGGGTCGCCCTCGATTCCGAACATCTTCTTCTGGAATGACCCGCGATGATCGAACGCGAGGATGTACAGCTTTCCGTCGTAGCCCAGGGCCACCTGACCCTCCTTTTCAAACCCTTGACCGGATTTGCCCAGTCTAGGACGAAGGCGCTCGTTAGGCTGCGCCGCGATGAAGCACCACTTCACCGGCCCGGCGTTCACGCTGGGGATCGAGGAGGAGCTGATGATCCTCGACGCCGAGTCGCTGGAGCTCGTCAACGCGATCGAGACGCTGCTCGAACCGGCTGACTCCGGAGAAATCAAGCCCGAGCTGATGGAGTCCGTGCTCGAGATTTCGACCGAGCCCTGCCGCAACACAGCGGAGGCCGGCGAGCAACTCAAAGCGCTGCGCCGCCAGGTGACAAATGCGGCAAGCGCCAAGAGCCTCGCGATCGGGGCGGCGGGCACCCACCCGTTCGCGATGTGGGAGGACCAGAGAATTGTGGCCCGGCCCCGGTACCGCGACCTCGTGTCGGCGCTGCGGTTCGTCGCCCGCCAGGAGCTGATCTTCGGAATTCACGTCCACGTTGGACTTGACGATCCCGAAAAGGCGATCCACGTCGCCAACGGGATGCGGGTTCACGTCCCAGTGCTGCTCGGGCTGTCGGCGAACTCTCCGTTCTGGCGAGCGGATGCCACCGGCCTCGCCTCGACTAGGACCCCGATCTTCCGTGCGTTCCCTCGCGTCGGGATTCCGCCGACCTACAAATCGTGGGAGGACTACGAGCGGCGGATCGAGTTCATGATGGGCGCGCGGGTGATCGAGGACTACACCTACCTCTGGTATGACGTGCGGCCCCACCCGAACTTCGGCACCGTCGAGATCCGGGTGATGGACTCGCAGACGCACGTCGAGCACACGCTTGGGCTGGCGGCGCTGGTGCAGGCACTCGTCAAGGAGCTGGCGGAGCATTTCGACGCCGGTAAGCGACTCTCGAGCTATCCGTTCGAGATGCTCGACGAGAACAAGTGGCTCGCCGCTCGCCATGGGCTCGAGGGGGAGCTCGTCGATCTCCCGCACTCGGATCGGGTCCCGACCAAAGCCCTGGCACGCCGGCTGATCGATCGGATGCGGGAGCACGCGCAGGACCTCGGCTCGGCCGGCGCGCTCGACGCCGTCGAGGACCTGCTGGAACGCGGGAATGGCGCCGCGCGGCAGGTCGTCGTGTTCGAGGCCAACCACGATCTCAGGGAAGTCATGGCAGAGATCGTGGCTGCGACCGCGGTGTAAATCGCCGCCAGGCGGTCCCTCAAACCCCCTTACAATCGGTACGTGAGCACCGGCGGCCCGGATCTGTTCGTGATCTGCAAGAGCTGCGGGTCCGAGGTGAGCCCCTACATCACCGAGTGCCCGTACTGCGGGAGCCGACTGCGCAAGCGGGCGCCGAAGATCGACAAGGACGGCCGTGTCTCCGAACGCCGCCGCCGCCGCCCGCCATCGTCGGTCCTCCCCCGCCTGCGGCGCGGCGAGATTCCGGGAATCCGGGCCGAGACGCGGCCGTACACGACGATGGCGCTGGTCCTCGCGGGGGCGATCGGATGCCTGCTGTGGCGGACGGGCGCCGTCGGGGTCCACGAGATCGACATCTTTGGCAAGCCCGGGAGCCAATGGTGGCGGGCCCTGAGCGCGCCGTTCGTGTATGAGAACACCGCCTATCCGTTCGTCACGCTGGTGACGATCATGCTGTTCGGGTGGCTGCTCGAGCGCCGCCATGGCCCACTGCCCGTACTGATGCTGTTCCTGATCGGCGGCGTCGGCGGGGTCGCGGCGGCCGCGGCGGCCTATCCCGATCCCCAGGTCTGGGGAGCAAGTGGCGCCGCCGTCGCGCTGGTGTTCGCGTGGGCGGTCCCCGACCTGCTCGCGCTGCAGCGTGGCGAGGAGATCGAAGGGGACCTGATCGGCCTCGCGGCGATCGCTGCCGTCGTCGTACTCCTGCCGGTGGCGGTCGACGGCGCGAGCTGGGTTGCCGACGGAATCGGCGTGCTCGCGGGGCTGCTGATCGGGTACCCGCTCGCTCGCTGGCAGCAGGCCTAGGCGAGAACGCGAATCGACCCCGGTGGCCCCTCGACGAGACGGCCGACCACGCTACCGGGCATACCTTGAGCACCAGCTCCAGGCACGGCGGCCAGCAACCCGCCCGAGGTCATCGCGTCGCACACGAGCCAGCGGAGCGGCTCGGCCACGTCGGCATCGAACGATGCAAACGACGAGGCGTGTTCCCGATTACGCCGCGTCCCGCCCGCGACCGCGTCCTCGGTCTCCAGCAGCTTAAGCACGGACTCAATCGCGGGCACGGAGCCCGCGGACACCTCGGCCGCGACCCCACTCGCGCGCGCCAGCTCGTGGAGGTGACCCAGCAGCCCAAACCCGGTCACGTCGGTGAGCGCATGCGCTCCGGCCTCACGCGCCGCGACCGACGCAGAGGCATTCAGCGTCGTCATCACATCGACGGCCGCGGCCAGCGGCACGTCCACAACGCCCCGCTTCAAAGCGGTCGTCACGACCCCCGCGCCGAGCGGCTTGGTCAATACCAGCGCGTCGCCTCCCTTACCACCGGCGTTCGTCAGCAAATCCCCAGGATGCACCACCCCGGTCACCGCCAGGCCGTACTTGGGCTCGGCGTCCTCGATCGAGTGTCCTCCAAGAATCGCCGCTCCCGCCGCGGCAACCATGTCGGCGCCGCCCCGGAGAATCGACTCGAGTACGTCGGCGCCCAACGCGTCAAGTGAGAACGCGACCAGGTTCAGCGCGCTGACGGGGGTCGCGCCCATCGCATAGACGTCGGAGAGAGCATTTGCCGCCGCGATCCGGCCAAAGTCGTAAGGGTCGTCGACGATCGGGGTGAAGAAGTCAACCGTGTGGACGAGCGCGAGGTCGTCGCGCAGCAGGTAGACGCCGGCGTCGTCGGCGGTCTCGAAGCCGACGAGCACGCTTGCGTCGGCGCTGCGAGCGAAGCGCTCCAGCAGGGGGCCAATCGCGGACGCGGGGAGCTTGCACCCGCAGCCGGCGCCGTGCGAGAGCGAGGTCAGCTGGACCGACACGGACGTATGATCCGACAATCGCGTGGCAGAGCGCTCCTACACCGAAGCCGAGCTCGACAGGGCGATCGCGGCGATCTCCGATATCGAGCGGCTGCGCGAGGCCCAGGACCTCGTCACGCGGATGGCGCCATCGCTCCAGCGCGTGCTCGCCAGCGCGCTCGAGGACGGCGGCTGGTTCGACGCAGCCCACGGCCAGGCGGTACACGAGGCGACAGCCGGGGAAGACCTGGGCGAGCGACTCCGAGCCGTGCAAACGCTGCTCGCAGAGGAGACCCGCCTAGGAATGCTGGTCGGCGTCGCCATCGGCTTTGAGCTCGCCCGAGAACTACACCCAAAGGAGGATTGATCGAACGATGGAAGTGCGCTTTCTCGGCCATGCCTGCTTCACGCTGTCGGACGGCGATACCACCGTCCTGATCGACCCGTTTCTCACCGGCAACCCAAAGGCGGCGATCTCAGCCGACGACGTCTCGGCGACGACGATCCTGCTGACCCACGGCCACGCCGACCACATCGGCGACACCGTGGCGATCGCCAAGCGTACGGGCGCGCCCGTGGTCGCAATCGTCGAGCTGGCGAACGAAATCGGCGAGGATGGGGTGGACGTACACGACCCGAACCTCGGCGGCACCGTCAAGTTCGATTGGGGCTGGGTCAAGCTGGTGCCCGCCTGGCACACCTCGACGACGCCCAAGGGCACAGTCAACACTCCTGCCGGGCTCGTCATCCAGGTGAACGACACGATCGTCTACCACCTCGGCGACACGTGCGTGTTCTCCGACCTCGAGCTTGTCCGCAAGCGCACCCCGATCGACGTCGCGCTGATGTGCATCGGTGGCCACTACACGATGGATCGCACCGACGCCGTCGACGCGGCGGAGCTCGTCGGGGCGAAGACCGTGATCCCGTGCCACTACGACACGTTCCCGCCGATCGAGACCGAC
This sequence comes from uncultured Solirubrobacterales bacterium, assembly GCA_963849295.1. Lineage (GTDB taxonomy): Bacteria > Actinomycetota > Thermoleophilia > Solirubrobacterales > Solirubrobacteraceae > Palsa-465. Next base: position 31,532 of record CAWKGU010000007.1, on the reverse strand, counting down.
GCCCAGGCGTTCAAGTCCGACGTCGAGTCGGCGACCCGCTCTGACGTGGTCGTCCTCGAGCCGGGCCAGACGTTCTCGCCGTGACCCACGCGATCGTCCTGATCGCGGCCGAGCGCTCGGCGCTCGCGACGCTCGGCGGGGAGCTCGCCGACATCGAGGGCGTTGCCGAGGCGTATTCGGTCACGGGCGAGTGGGACTTCGTCGCGATCCTGCGCCTGCGCGAGCCCGAGCAGCTCGCGCAGGTTGTCACGGGTCAGATTTCGCAGCTCAGCGGCGTGATCAAGACCCACACGATGGTCGCGTTCGAGGCGTATTCGCGCCACGACCTCGAGGCACTGTTCTCCGTGGGTCAGTGACCACCCGCCAGCGGGCGATCGTGATCGCGGTCGCGATCCTGGCGTTTGTCATCCGGATCCTGATCATCGCCGACAGCCACGGCGGCCAGGACCTCCAGATGTACACGTACTTCAGCCGCCTGGCGCTCCACGGCCACAATCCGTTCACGCCACCCCACGGAGGGCTGTTCGGAGGCTATGACTCAAACAACCCCCCACTCGAGGTCGCCTTCTACGCCGGCCTACTCGCGATCCACGACTCGCCGACGACGCTGCGCATCGTGTTCGCGCTCGCGGACGCGGCCGTCATCCTCGTGCTCGGGCTCCTGTTCCCGCGCCCCTGGCGCTGGCGGCGTGCGTGGATCGTGTTCTACGCGCTGAACCCGTTCGTGCTCGTCGCGTGGACCGCGTTCGCCGAGGACAAGACGCTGCTGTTTCTCGGCATCTGCCTGTGGCTGCTCGCGCTCGAGCGCGGGCGGGAATGGGGAGCGTGGATCGCTGCCACGGCGCTCACGGTCTTCAAGTTCCTGGGGGCGTTCGCGATCCCCGCGCTGGACGCTCGACACCTACCGCCGGCGGCGCTGGTGGGTGTTGGCTCCCGCTGCGGTGTTCCTCGTCGCGTTCCTGCTCGGCAACGTCCCGTGGCTGCCCCACAGCCTCAACGCGTTCTCACGGCGAAACCAGCGGCTCGACCTCGGCTATCCAATCCACGCCAGCCCGATGCTGGTGCTCGCGCGGCTGCACCTGTACGCGTCGTGGGAGGCGCTGGTCTTCACGCTGATCGCGATCCTCGCTGTCCTCGCCTCCCACGCGGCCGGCCTGATCGACATGCGCGAGGCACTGGTGCTGTCGCTCGTCGCGGGCTACGCGTTCCTCCCGGATGACGCGTTCAACCGCCTGCTGCTTATCGCACTGCCGGTGATGCTGCTACTTGAATATTCCCGCGCGCGGTGGATCGTGATCTGGGTGGTCTCCAGCATCGCCGCGCTCGGCGCGGTCATCGCAACCAACAAGCTTCCGCACTTCCTCAGAGGGATCCATGGCCCGCTGCGCTCGGTGTTCGCGCACGAGGGAACGGTGAGGCACGCGCTGTGGATGAGCACGCTGACGGCGTTGGTGCTCGCGATCTACGCTTACGACAAGGCACGCTCGAAGGCTCCGATCATCGCGTCGTAGGTGTAGGCAGCAACTGCCTCGCGTCCGGCGGCGCCGAGGCGCGCGCGCAACGCGGCATCGCCGAGCAAACGCGCAATCGCCTCCTGGAGGGCACCGGTGTCGCCGGCCGGCACGACGAGCCCCGTCTCGCCGTCGCGGACCAAGCCGCCCGCCGCGGCGCCGACGGCATCGCTGACGACGAGCGGGCGACCTTGATGAAGCGCCTCGTTACACACCAGCCCCCACGGCTCCGTGAAGCGCGGGGTCGGAATCGACGGCAGCACGACCACCTCGGCGGCCGCGTAGGCGATCGGGAGCGTCTCCCGATCGACCGGCCCGATCACGCGTGCGCCACCCGAATCCAGCGGACCGTCGCCAACCAACACCAATGTCGCATCCAGCCCGTGCCAGGCCCGCAACAGCACCTCGATCCCCTTCGCCTCGACCAGACGGCCGACGTACATCACAAGTGGGCCGTCACCGAGCCCATAACGAACCCGAAAACCCGACACCTCCGCATCAGCCACCGCCCGGCCGAACAGCTCGGCCTCGACCGCCTGGGGCGCGACGTACACATCCTCATCGGTCCCGCGAATCCCCGCGACGAAGCGCCGCACGTGCTCTCCATATGCGATCACCGCGTCGGCGTGCCTGTAGATGTAGCGCGTAACCGGCAACGACACCGCGTGCGAGAGCGACTGCGGCTGCGCCCACACCGACGCCCACAGCACGAATCGCCGCTGCCGGGCGCGGGCGCCTGCAAACGCCGCGGGCAATACCGAACCTCCGCCGAGCGGTGCGATCACCGCCTCGTAGCGAGCGCCGACGCGGAAGGCGTCAATCGCCCCTAACCGCTGCACGTCCGCCTCAACGAACCAGGACGGCACGTAGCGCTCGCCCCCGCCGAAGCACAGGACCTCGACGTCGAAGCGATCGGCGAGCCGCTCGAACAACGGCATCCGGTATGGCGTCAGGTATGGGGTCAGGAGCGCGGTGGCGATGGCGGGACGTTGGCAGAATCGCGGCGGCTCCATGCGCGTCCTCCTAATGCATAACCGCTACCGGGCCGAAGGCGGGGAGGAGCGCGCGGTCGCCAATCTGGCGCAGCTGCTGCGAACCCGCGGCCACGAGGTCGAGCTGCTGGAGCGATCCAGTGGCCGCGCGACTCGCTTCAGCGCATCGCAGGCGATGCTGCGCGGCGGTGCGCGTCCCGAGCACGTGGCAAACGTCGTCCGCGAGCTCAGGGCCGATGTCGTGCACGCCCACAACCTCCATCCGCTGTTCGGGTGGCGCGCGCTTCAGGCAGCACAGCAGAGCGGCGCCCGCACGGTCCTGCAGCTGCACAACTTCCGCCTGTTCTGCGCGATCGGCGTCGCCTACAGATCGGGCAAGCCGTGCTACCGCTGCCATGGTTCAAACACGCTTCCCGGGCTGCTGCACAACTGCCGCGGCTCACTCGGTGAAGCGGCCGTCTACGCGGCCGGTCTTCACATCCAGCAGGAACCGCTGCTCCGTCACGCCGACCGCTTTGTTGTGCTCAGCGAGGCACACGGCACCCGTTTGAAACAGCTCGGCCTCCCGGCGGAGCGCACCAGCACGTTGCCGAACTTCGTCCCGGCCGGCAGAATCGCGCCGGACACGCATGCCCACGAGCAGCAGTACGCGCTCGTCTCGGGGCGCCTGGTCAAGGAGAAGGGATTCGATACCGCGATTCGCGCCGCCCAGGCAGCGCGCGTCCCGCTGCTCGTCGCCGGCGAGGGTCCCGACCAGGCGCGCCTCCAGGAGCTCGCCGCCGGATCCGATGTGAGCTTCACCGGCTGGCTCGAGCCGGCCGCGCTTGACGAGGTCCGCGCGGGTGCCGCGATCGTGCTCGTCCCGTCGCGCTGCGAAGAGGCATGCCCGTACGCGGTGCTCGACGCGTTCGCGGCCGGCGTACCCGTGCTCGTCTCCGATCGCGGAGGCCTTCCGGAGATGGTCCAGCGCGAGGCCGTGCTGCCGGCCGAGGACGCCAACGCGTGGGCCCGCGCGCTCTCGAGACTGTGGCACGACCCGGTCACGCTGCGCGAACGCGGGCATGCCGCTTTGCAATACGCGCGTGAGCAGTATGGGGAGCAGCGCCACTACGAGCGCCTGCTCGAGGTCTACGAGCGGGTCACGCCCCCCGCCTGAACCACATGGAGTGGTCCTCCCAGTCGTGCACCATCAGCACGCCACCCGTTGCGGCAAGCGCGAGCAGCGACCGGTGGCTGCGCGAGGCGAGAAAGCCGACGCAGGCGGCCGTTGCGACGACACTGCCAGTCGCCCCGTGGTGACAGCGCTGGCCCAGGATCCACACGCGGTGGCGGATCGCGTCATACCTGACGAGCTGTGGCCTCATTTCCATGCCGAATATCGGCTATTTATGCTGACGAGATGAGTCGCCGGCTATTTCTTCTATTTCTAATCCCCATTTTCCTGCTTAATGGCGGTTGCGGGGGAAGTAGCCATCCGAGCTCGTCGACAACGGTCACCGCGACCGATGGCGTCGCGACGCGAACCACCCCGCCGAGCCGCACCAGCCCCGGTCATTCGCGCGGCACCGCGAGCGTGCCCGCGGGGAGCGGTGGCGCCACGAACGTCCGCGTCCCGGCGACGTTCGCCATCCACCCCGGCGGGAGGGTGCTCCCACCGGTGATCTCGATCCCGGCGTTCTTCGCGATCGAGCTGACGGTGGCTTCAGCGGACGGTCACGCGCACATGGTCACCTTCCGCGGGCACGTGCTCCGCGTCCCAGCTGGGGGCCGTGCCTCGACCCTGATCCCAGGCCTCAAGAACGGTCAGTACGGTCTCGTCGTCGATGGCGCAAGCCGGGCAACGGTCGTGATTGGAGGCGAGCCTGGCCCGTAGTCCCGGGGCGCGCATGCGCGCCCCGGCCGGCGCCGCATGCGGCGCCGGGAGCGCGGTGCATGCACCGCGCTCTTCCTCATCCAATTTTTGAACCGACCGCAGCCTGTTGGTCGGGACGCAGCAGCACCACGCCGAGCTCGTCGTCGAGCGCGCCGAGGACCAGGACCTCCGACGAGAACGGTCCGATCCGGCGCGGCGGGAAGTTCACGACCGCGACGACGAGTGAGTTCTCCAGTTGCGGACGCGTGTAATTGGTGATCTGAGCCGAGGAGCGTTTGACCCCGACCTCGGGCCCGAAGTCGATCGCCAGCTTCCATGCCGGGACGCGTGCTTCCGGGAACTCCTCGACCGCGACGATCCGCCCGACGCGCATGTCGACAGCCTGAAAGTGATCGATGTCGATCACTTGTGTTTGTGTGGGTGCTGCTTGTCCGGCGGTGGGGGAGTGGTGGTGCCCGGCGTGGTGCTCGGCGTCGTCAGGACCGTCGGGATCGTCTGGACCTGCGTGCGCCCCGGTCGGGCCTTATGGTGCTTGACGGGGGCGGTGGTGGGCTTCGCCGGCGACGTCTGCGGCTTGGTCGTCGTCTTGGCCCCCTGCGCTTGGGTGTTGGCCGAAGCCGTGGCCTTCTTCGAGCTCGCCTTCTTGTGGATATGTGTCGCCGCCTTGAAGTGCTTGGGCTGGGTGCTCGCGGCAAGCGCCACACCGCCCTGGCTTACCGTGGCGCCCGCGGCGGGGACGAGCGCATACGTGTGCCGGCGGACGTTGCCGGTCCCGGTATGGGAGAGATCGACTGCGCCGGCGGTGACCAGCGCCGCGGCTGCGAGCCCGGCGGCTGCCTTGGTCGCCAGTGCGCCGATCCCCGCGGTGACGACGCCGCCCGCGCCCGAGCCGCCGACGAGTGTCGTCCCCGCCGCGGTCGCGCCGGCCCCCGACGCGGTTGCGCCCGAGCCGGCGCCATGACCGACATGGGTGATCACGAACTTCTTGAGCAGGACGAGCGGCCCGATCGGCAAGACCGCGGTGAGCGCCTTGTTGGTCTCCTTGAGCTGCGCGCGGAACGATGAGCAGCGGTCGCAGCTCCGGAGGTGGCGGCGGACCAGTGCACTCGGGCGGCGCCGCAGGCCCTCGGCGACTTCGCCCAGCTCGAGCCGCACCTCGTCGCAGGACAAGAGCCGCGCCTGCGCCGCCTCCGCCAGTGACACGCGCGCGCGCACGAGGAGCGACTTCACCGAGGGCACGGTCGTTTCCATCGCCTCCGCGATCTGCTCGTAGGAGAGCGCATCCATCTCGCGCAGGACGAGCGCCGTTCTCTGCGTCTCCGGAAGCTCGTGGATGTCGCCGACCAGCAGCCGGAACTCCTCGCGGTCGTGGACCTTGTCCGCCGTGCTCGCGCCGTTGTCGGAGTAATGGATGTCCATCGAGTCGACCGCCACCGCCTGGATCCGACGCAGGTGGTTGAGGCTGCGGTTGCGGGCGATCCGGTAGAGCCAGGGCCGCACGTTGATCGGGCGATCGTCGGCGAGCATTGCGTTGAACGCCGCCGCGAGCACCTCCTGGAGGACGTCCTCGGCGTCCTCGCGTGAACCCAGCAGGTGCCGGCAGAACGCCAGCAGTCGCGACTCATACCGGGCGACGAGCGCCTCGAAGGCGGGGCTCGAGCCGCGTCTGACTAGCGCGACAAGGCGCTCATCCGACTGCAGACGCAGCAACGGGGAGCGGCCGTGCAGGCCGATACCCCCGGAATATTTGAGCGCTGAGACTTCCATGAAGCCCGGGCAGGGACCCTTACCGGTGTTGACACGCTAGCAATGGCGAAGTTGCGGTTCCGCATACCCGGGGAGGGACTCGAACCCTCACGCCCATAGGGCAGTCGCTCTTAAGGCGACCGTGTCTGACCAAATTCCACCACCCGGGCCTTGTGGTAGAAGCTAGCGCCTTCTCCGGAGGGCTAGCAACCGGCCAAATCTGTAGGTTCCACGGCGCAATTTGGCGCCCAGTTCCCAATTGACTTCCCATCAAACCCCCTGCTAGTTTCGACGTGGTTATCGCGACGGGAAGGCCCTCGAGCCCCGCGCGGGAGGAGATCGCTGATTTGGTCAACGTCAGGTCGCGGCGGTGCGTAACTCAACTCTGATCGGTCGGGTAGCCGCGCTGGCGGCTGTGGCGATCGCTGTCGTGGCCGTGATCCTGATCGTGTTCACGGGCGGGTCGACCTACCAGGTCAAGGCGATCTTCCAGAACGCCAGCCAGATCGTCACGGGCGACCTCGTCCAGGTCTCGGGCAACAGCATCGGCACCGTTTCTGGGATTGCGCTGACGCCGCAGGGCCAGGCGCAGCTGACGCTGTCGATCAGCGACTCCAACTACGACCCGCTGCGGCAGGGAACCGAGGCGACGGTTCGCGAGGCCTCGCTGTCGGGGCTCGCCAACCGCTACGTCGACCTCCGGCTCGGCCCGGCCGGGGCTCCCTCGATCCCGAACAACGGCGTGATCCCGACGTCCTCGACCACCAGCGCCGTCGATCTTGATCAGCTGTTCAACACGCTCGACGCGCCCACGCGCAAGGGCCTCCAGGACGTGATCCAGGGCTCGGCGAGCCAGTACGCGGGCCAGGGCAAGGTGATGCAGGCGGCGTGGCAGTACCTCAACCCGGCAATCGCCTCCAGCAGCGTGTTGTTCAGCGAGCTCAACCGGGACACGAGCAAGTTCACGAACTTCATCGTCAAGTCCTCCAACCTCGTCTCGGACATCGCCCAGCGAAGCACCGACCTGAGCGGTCTGGTCCAGCATTTGTCACAGACCACGACCGCGCTCGCGAACCAGAGCGTCGCCCTTGGGAGCTCGATCAGGCAGTTGCCCGGGTTCATGCGCCTCGCGAACACGACGTTCGTGAATCTGCGCAGCGCCCTTGACGATCTCACCCCGCTGGTCGACGCCTCCAAACCGGTCGCGCCGAAGCTCCAGAAGCTGCTCGTCCAGCTCAAGCCGCTGGCGGACAACTCGGTGCCGACGGTTCGCGACCTGGCGAACATCATCTGCTCCCCCCAGCACCAGGCGACAACCGGATGCAACAACCCGGGCCCCAACAACGACCTGATCGACCTCACCCGCTTGGGCGTCCCGCTCGCAGCGGCGACCGTCCGCAATATCTTCGCCAACGGCAAGGTGCGCCCGGGGGCGTTCCCCGAGTCCGTGATCGCGCTGAAGAACTCCACGCCGGAGCTGGCCGTCGCCCGTCCGTACGCGGTCGATCTGACGGGCTGGTTCGAGGGCTATTCACACCCGGGGGGTTACGAAGCCAACGGCGCCTACAGCCGCGTCGCGCCGGTCATCGGGGTCGGCTCGATCCAGGCCGGCATCCTGAACCTGATCCCGTCGCTGGTTACGAGTCCGGTTGGCCGGCTCGCCTTCGCCCAGGCCAGTCTGACCTCGGGCCAGGGCGACCGCTGCCCCGGCTCGATGGAACGCGGCGGGATCTTCTACCCGGAGTCGGGCTTCCCCTGTACCCAATCTGAGCAGCCGACGGGCAATTGAGACGGATCCTGATCAGCGCAGCGATCGTGCTCGCCGCCGGCGTGTTTCTCGTGATCGCCGGTGGAGCCTCGAACGGTACGACCGCGGGGACCTCCTACAACATCGAGCTCGGCAACGCGTTCGGGCTCGTCAACGGAGCCGACTTCAAGGTCGCCGGCGTCCGCGCCGGCACGATCAACTCGATCAACCTCTGCTGGTCTGAGCCCAAGGCGCACTGCTCAAACGCGCTCGACGCGCTCGTCAACGTCCAGGTCACCCAGGGTGGTTTCGGCTCGTTCCGCTCCGACGCGTTCTGCCAGTCCCGGCCGCAGTCGCTGATCGGCGAGTACTTCGTCGAGTGCCAGCCCGGACAGTCGGGAACGGTGCTCAAACCGGGGAGCACGATCACCGTCAACCACACCTTCTCGACGATCCCGGGCGACCTGCTTCAGGACGTGATGCGGCTCCCCTACCGCCAGCGCCTGTCGCTGATCATCAACGAGCTCGGGGCGGCCGTCGCGGGGCGCTCCGGGGACCTCCAGACGGCGCTGCAGCGCGCAGTGCCCGCGCTGACCGAGACCGACAACCTCCTGAACCTGCTGGCGAACGACTCGCACACGCTCCAGCAGCTGACGGCCGACTCCGACACGGTCATCACAGCGCTCGCGAACAACAGCGCAAACGTCGAGCGCTTCATCGACGAGGCCAACAACGCGGCGAGTGACACCGCGACCCAACAGACGGCATTCGCCGCCACGTGGCAGAAGCTGCCGGCGTTCCTGGAGCAGTTGCGCCCGACACTCGCGCAGCTTGGCGCGGCAAGCGACAGCAACACGCCGGCGCTCAACAACCTGAACGCCGCCTCCGGCCAACTCGACCGATTCCTCACCGATCTGCCGGGGTTCGCGCACTCCTCGCTGCCGGCGCTCAAGTCTCTGGGGAAGGCTGGGGTCACAGGCAAGGTCGCGCTCACCGCGGCGCGACCGACGATCCGCGACCTCAATCGCTTCGCCACGCACACGCCGGAGCTGGGACAGAACCTGGCGATCGTCGGCGCCGCGCTCGACACCCGGACGCGCACAAAGTACGGCGGCGGCGCGGTCTACGCCGACCCGCGCAGTCCCGACGGGGGCAAGGGCTTCACCGGGCTCGAGGCGCTGCTCCAGTACGTCTTCAACCAGACACTGGCGATCAACACCTACACGAACTTCGGCCACCAGCTGACGGTTGACGCCTTCACCAGCCTGATGTGCTCGCCTTACTCCGATGCGAAGTCGGTCGCGTTGGGGCTGCAGGACTTCGGCGCCGCGTACCGCCAGTGCTACGCCTGGTACGGACCGAACCAGCCCGGCATCAACGAGCGTGACCCGTCGAACCCGACGGCGTGCGTGCCCGACCCGGGTGGCGAGCCTCCGGGCCACCCGGGCGCGCACCCCTCGGTCGGAAGCCCCTGCAAGCTGACCGCGGCGGACGTCACCCAGAAGAAGGCTTCGGTCAAGCCGGCCGGGACTTCGACCGGCAGCGCGGTGACGGGGGCCGCCACGTCGCCCGCGACTTCCTCCGGAAGCTCGCCGCCGATCAACCTCAACAAGACAGTCGGCCAGGTCCTCTCGACGCTCGGCGCCGGCGCCACCGGTACCGCGGCCGCGCCCAGCTCGGCGGGCGGAGCGGCGACGGGCAACAACGCCAAGCAACTCCTCAACTACCTCCTCGCGCCATGAGGGGACGTCAGCAATCCGCCTTCGCAAACCCGGTCCTCGTCGGCGCAGTGACCGTGCTCGCGGTGATGGTGGCGGTGTTCCTTGCGTACAACGCGAATGCGGGTCTGCCGTTCGTCCCGACGCGACAGCTGAAAGTCGACATCGCCGACGGCTCGAACCTCGTACAAGGCAACGATGTGCGTGAAGGCGGTTTCCGCATCGGTCTCGTCTCCGACCTGAAGCCAGTCGAGCTCGCGAACGGCACCGTCGGCGCCCAGCTGACGCTCCAGCTCTCGGAGTCGAACGGCAAGGTGCCGATGGACTCGCGCGTCCAGATCCTGCCGCGGTCGGTGCTCGGGACCAAGTACGTCGACCTGGTCAGAGGCACCTCGACGCATAACTTCGCTGACGGGGCGACGATGCCGATCGGTCAGACGAGTGTGCCGGTGCAGTTCGATGACATTTTCAAGACGTTTGATGCCAGGACGCGGAAGGCGTCTCAGGACAATCTCGTTGGCTATGGCGATACGTTCGCGGCGCGTGGGTCGGCGTTGAATGACACGATCGCGTCGTTGCCGGCGTTGTTGGGGCATTTGCAGCCGGTGGCTCATTATCTTTCGCAGCCGTCGACGCAGCTGACGCGGTTCTTTGATTCGTTGGAGCGGTTTATGGGGGCGGTGGCGCCGGTGGCGGGGGTCAATTCGCAGTTGTTTACGGATATGGCGACGACGTTTGAGGCGATTTCGCGTGATCCGGTGGCGCTTGAGTCGACGATCGCGCAGTCGCCGCCGACGTTGGATGTCTCGACGGATTCGTTGCGGGTGCAGGAGCCGTTTCTTGTTGATTTGACGACGTTTGGTGGGGCGATGACGCCGGCGACGCGCGAGCTGGGGTTGGCGCTTCCGAATATCAATCCGGCGATCGAGGCGGGTACGCGGACGTTGAGGCGCACTCCTGTTCTGAACGCGAAGCTGCAGGATGTGATGAATGCGTTGAAGTCGTTGTCGTTGTCGCCGGGGACGGATATTGCTTTGAATGCGTTGACGGCGACGGTGGACACGTTGAATCCGATGATCCGGTATCTCGGCCCGTTCGTGACTGTCTGCAACGGCTGGAATAACTGGTGGACCAACCTCGCGGAGCACATCTCCGAGGAGACGCAGTTCGGGTTCGCGCAGCGCGCGCTGCTGAACTTCCCAAGCCCGGCGCAGTCGGGCAGTGTCGGGTCGCTCGGCGCCACCCAGCCGGTCAACGGCGGCATCCCGGATTCCCCGCCCGGCAGGCCCCGAGTTCCTCCACGGCCCCGCCTACAGCGCGGCAGTCGACAACTCGGGCAACGCCGACTGCGAGACCGGCCAGCGGGGCTATGTCTTGAAGCTCAACCACCTCGATCCGCTGGGCCGGCTGCTCGACACCGACCAGCACACACCGGGAGATCAGGGCCCGACGTGGACCGGCCTCCCGCACGTGCCGCCCGGCGAGACATTCAGCCGCAACCCGACCACCGGGCCGCAGACGCGGGTCGTTCCGAGTAACCCATGAGACGCCGACGTCGTCGCCGAAACGGAAGGATCAGCACGTTCCAGGCTGGCGTGATCGGGATCCTCGCGATCATCCTGATCTCCTACCTGGCCTACACGAAGTTCGCCAACCCGTTCGCGAGCAAGTACACGGTCCACGCGATCTTCTCGAGCGCCAACGGCCTGCGCCCGGACTCGCTCGTACGGATCGCGGGCGTCAACGTCGGCAAGGTCGACAGCGTCGATCCGGTCTCGAGCTGCAAGGTGAACGGCACAACCGAGCACCAATGCGCGGCCTCCGACATCACGATGGAAATTGACGACACCGGCCTGCCGCTTCACAAGGACGCCACGTTCGCGATCCGTCCGCGGATCTTCCTGGAGGGCAACTTCTTCGTCGACGTGCATCCGGGAACGCCCGAGTCGCCCACAGCGCCCAACGGCTACGTGTTCCCGATCAACTCGGGGACCGAGCCGGTCCAGATCGACCAAATCCTTACCTCATTACAGGCCAACACCCGGCGCAATCTCCAGATCCTGCTCGAGCAGTACGGCACCGCGGTCAAGGTCGGCGGGCCGGCATACAACGCCTCGATCCAGTACTGGCTGCCCGCGTACAAGTACGGCGCGCTCGTCGCCCACGACTTCCTCGGGATCCAGCCCCACGACCTCTCGACGTGGGTCGCGACACAGGGGCCCGTGGCGGGGGCGCTTGATGCCCACCCGCAGAACCTCCAGAGCCTGATCACAGACTTCAACACGACCGCGAATGCGTTCGCCGTACAGAGCACCGCGCTGCAGCGAGCGGTCGCCCTGCTGCCGGCACGCTGTCGGCCGCCACTCCCGCGTTCAACGCTTTGAATCGGAGCGTTCCCACCGCTCCGGGCGTTCTCGCGCGCGCTGCTCCCGGGCGTGGTCTCGTCTGGCCCGACAATCGACGCCAGCCTGCCGTTCATCCACCAGCTGCGGCTGCTCGTCCAGCCCTCCGAGCTGCGGGGACTGTCAAACGATTTGTCCGTGACCGTGCCCGCGCTCGCGAAGCTGACCGTGCGACGATCCCGCTGATGAAGAACGGCGTCCGCCCGCTCTCAAGCTGCGTGGCCAACATCATCTACCCGTGGTCGCAGCTGACGCTGAACGATCCGAACTTCAACGCGTCAAACGGCTTCCCGCCGCGCCCGGTCTACGTCGAGGGCGTCGACTTCCTCCCGGGCCTGGCGGGCGAGTCGCGTGACTTCGACGCCAACGGGCCCTACATCCGGATCCTCGGCACCGGCGGCACGTTCACCTATTCGCTGTCGGTCCCCGGTCAGCAGAAGCTGTTCGGCGCCGGTCTCGCGAAGATCGACGGCGAGCAGCCGACGCTGCCGCCGCTTCACAACAGCCTCGACGGCGCCCCCGGCCCAGTCCGTCGGCCGCCGCTGATGCCAAAGGTCCCCTGCGAAACGCAGGCACCGATCACTGATCTCTCCGCGCCGAACGGCGGGCCGCCGCCGATGGCCGCCGCCGACACCGCGAGCGCCCATTTGAGCAAGGCGAGGTCGCTGGCGGATCAGAAGCTGATCCAGGCAGCGCTCCAGCAGCTCAAGACGATGGCGAGCCATGAGGGACTCGGGGTGCAGTACGGCGGCCAGCGCGTCAATTTGAACGGGACGGTCGGGAACGCGGCGCCGATCAAGGGGAGCACCTGGAAGCCGGTACCGCCGGCCCAGTGGGCGAAGGAGGGGAGCACGAACCCGTGAAACGCGCGATTACGACCCATCTCGGCGACTTCGCGGCGATCCTCGTCCTGCTGGTGCTGTCAGTCGTAGTCGCCGGCTACGTGCTCAACCACGAGCGCCTGCGCTTCCCGCTGATCCAGTCGGCGCCGTTCAAGATGTACGCGGCGTTCCAAACCGCCCAGGCCGTGACGCCCGGCCAGGGACAGACGGTGCGGGTGTCGGGCGTTCAGATCGGCGACATCGGGCCGGAGACGTTGCACAACGGGATCGCGACGATCGAGCTCGATATCGACCAGAAGTACAAGAACCTGATCCACACCGACGCGACCGCACTGCTGCGTCCTAAGACCGGTCTGAAGGACATGTTCCTGGAAGTCAATCCGGGGACTGCTCCCGCGCCGGTTGCCAAGCCGGGCTTCACCGTCCCGGTCTCCAACACGCTTCCAGACGTCAACCTCGACGAGATCTGGTCCTCACTGGATGCAGACACCCGGGCGTATCTGGACCTGCTCGTCAACGGCGCGGGGCAGGGACTGAACGGGAAGGGCGACCAGCTGGCCCAGGTGTTCGAGCGGTTCGAGCCGACCCACCAGGACCTGGCGCGGCTCAACTCGGCGGTCGCCGTCCGCGGCAGAAATCTGCAGCGTCTGATCAACTCGCTGGCGCGGCTCAACACGGCGCTCGCGACCAAGCAGGGCCAGATCGTATCGCTGGTCGACGCGAGCGCGGCCGTATTCAGGGCGTGGGCGTCCCAGGGCGCCAACGTCAGCCGCGCGGTCGCGGACCTGCCCGGGACGCTTCAGCAGGCGACGACCACGCTGCAGAAGGTCACAACGTTCGCCAATGCACTTGGGCCTGCCGCGGCGCACCTGATCCCGGCGGCCAATGCGCTGCCGGCGGCGAACGCGGCGCTGACGCAGCTGGCGGGCCCGAACGCGACAACGTGCGGTGGCGGATCCACGTGCGCGATCGTCCGCGACCAGATCCGTCCGTTCGTGATCGCGGCACGCCCGGTCGTGCGCAACCTGCGCCCCGCGGCCGTCCACCTGGCCAAGGCAACGCCGAATTTGGGCAAGGTCTTCAAGGTCCTCAACCACCTGGGCAACCTCCTCGGCTACAACCCGGGCAACGCGACCCACGGCTACCTCTGGTGGCTCGCGTGGCTCGACCACAACGCCCGGACCCTGTTCTCCGTCCAGGACGCCAACGGCGACTTCCGTCCGCTGTTCCTCCAGGGGAGCTGCGCGACGCTGAACCAGGTCGCGGGCGGAAGCCCGCTCGCCGACCTCGCACTCGGCATCACGCAGGTGATCAAGGCGTCAGGGCTGTGCTGATGGCTTCCACACTCCTCTGCGGTCCCGGGCGCGCCTGCGGTCCCGGGCGCGCCTGCGGTCCCGGGCGCGCCCGCCGCGCCCCCACCCGGGGTGCCGCCCGTCCTACCTGCGGCCCCCGCCGCGCCCCCAATTCCGCGAGCCCCCGCTAAATGGAAACCGGTACTCCTTCGATTTCTCGGGTTGTGACGATGGTGTTGTTTGCGCTGTCGTGTGTGGGGTTGTTGTTGTTTTTGTGGTTGGAGTTTGGGGGGACGATTCCGTTTAACCCGCAGGGTTATGAGTTTCGGGTTTCGTTTCCGAATGCGGCGCAGTTGGCGACGCAGGCGGATGTGCGGGTTGCGGGGGTGTCGGTGGGGAGGGTGATTGATAAGCAGTTGGATCCGCAGGGGAATCGGACGATCGCGACGATTTCGATGAATCGGAAGTTCGCGCCGGTGCATGTGGATGCGAGGGCGATTTTGCGTGAGAAGACGATTTTGGGTGAGACGTATGTGGAGTTGACGCCGGGGACTCCGGGTTCGCCGGTTGTTGCGGATGGGGGGTTGTTGGGGCGTGGGCAGGTGGTCGCGGCGGTGCAGCTGTCGGATATTTTCAATGCGTTTGATCCGGCGACGAGGCGGGCGTTTCAGGTTTGGCAGCAGGATCTGGCGAAGGCGATTAGGGGCAATGATCAGAATCTGAATAGTGTGCTTGGGAATTTGCCGGCGTTTGCTGCGGATGCGAGTGATTTGTTGGCGGTGTTGGATGCGCAGCATTTGGCGGTGGTGCGGTTGGTGCAGAATGGGGGTACGACGTTTGGGGCGATCAGTCAGAGCCAGTCGGCGCTTCGGGATCTGATTACGACGGGGGAGACGGTGTTCGCGACGACTGCGGCGAATAACAATGCGTTGGCGGACACGTTTCATGTGTTTCCGACGTTTTTGACTGAGTCGCGGTTGACGATGGCGCGGTTGAAGACGTTTGCGCTTGATACTGATCCGTTGATCAGGGAGTTGATTCCGGTGGCGCAGCAGTTGGGGCCGACTTTGCATTCGGTGCGGTTGCTGTCGCCGGATTTGCGGCGGTTGTTTGTGAATTTGGGGCCGTTGGTGACGGTCTCGAAGACTGGGTTGCCGGCGGTGGCTGAGGTGTTGCGTGGCGCGAGGCCGTTGTTTGATCAGCTGGGACCGTTTTTGGAGCAGCTGAACCCGATCTTCACGTGGCTCTCGGGCCACCAGCAGCTCGTCTCAGACTTCATTCACAACGGCGGTGCCGCGATCAACGCGACGACCACGTCGGTTGGTGGCAATGGCCTGGGGCATTATCTGCGGCAGTACGGCCCGCTCGGCGCGGAGACGCTGGGAATCGCCAAGAGCCGCGACGCCAACAACCGCGGCAACACATACCCCTCCTCGCTATGGCTCGCCGAGATCCTGCCGGGCACCCCTGGCAAGCCGGTCAACGACTGGGGCCTGCCGGCCTGGGATTGCGCCAACGCCGGCGGAACGCACGCCTCGACGGGCAAGCCGCCGACCGGCACCCAGACCTGCTGGGTCGAGCGCTCGCAGCCCGGTCAGACGAGCGGCTCGATCCCCCACATCCTCGCCGCGTCGTACCCGGCACGCTGAGCGTCCGCCCGCTTCGGCGGAAATCGCACCTAAGCTGGCGGAAATCGCAGCCTGAGCCGGCGGAAATCGCACTGCACCGGCGGAAATCGCAGCTGCACCGGCGGGAATCGCGGCCCGACTTGTGGCGCTATGCCGCCGCGCTGGCGCCGGCGCTGGCCGCGTCACCGCGCTCGACGACGCTCCGCGTGAGACCGTCGAGCAGCTCTTCCGCGAGCTTCTGATCGCCGGTCACCGCGAGCCCCCGGCGATTGTGCTCGGGCGAGAGCGCCGCGATCCAGTCGGTCGCGTCGCCCGTCACCAGCGCGTCCGATCGCTCGGCCTGGCGCTCCTCGATCGACACGCGCCCGTCGGACGCGGTCAGCGTGTATGCCGCGACGTGCCCGTCATGCTGGACGTCGTTGATTCTCACCTCGATCGTCCCACTCGTGTTCGGTCCCAGGCGGACGAGCCCCGGGGCGAGCCTGAAGATCGCGCCGATGTCGACCGATTCGGAGGTACGCGGCTTGCTCCAGGCCCATTCGTATCCCCAGCGAGCGAGCTCGCCGAGAACCGGCATCAGCTCCCGGGCCCGGTCGGTGAGCTCGTAGTCGACGCGGGGCGGCACCTCGCGGTAGCGCTTGCGCGTGAGCATCCCGTCGGCCACCATCCGGTTGAGCCGCGAACGAAGCTGCTCCGTGGAGATCCCGGGCAGCACCCGCTGCAGCTCGACGAATCGGCGCGGCCCGGCGACCAGATCACGAACGATCAGCAATGTCCACTTGTCGCCGACCAGGTCCAGCGCACGCGCGTCCGGGGACCATTGGTCGTACGGATGCCTTTTGGGAGACGGTACCTGTGGGATGAGAACCCTTTCCTGGGCGGGGGACGGTCCTACGTACCAACTTCGAGTCTAACGGAACGAAGGGCCAGGAAGTGGAGGTTCAGCGGGGCTCGAACGAGTTTGCATCAACTTCACGAGTTTGCGCCAGTTTCTCGTTCGCGCGTCGTTTTGAAGGGCAATGGGAGAGATCATCGACCTCGCCGAACGGCGAGCAGACAGGTCCAGGCCAAGCGCCATAAGGGGTCCCGCGTTCTTCTTCGACGTCGCCTGCCCGTTCTCGTATCTGGCCTCTGAGCAGGTCAACCGAATGCTCGGTGACCTGGAGTGGATTCCCACGGCGAGCCTTCGTGTCGATGAGCACGCGGCCGAGACCGACCGCTCGGTCGCGGAGGCCTGCGCGCAGGGTCTGCGGCTGCCGCTGGTGTGGCCTGACCGCTACCCGGCGCCTGCTCCATCGGCGCTTCGCGCCTGCTCGTATGCGGCCGAGATCGGAGCCTGCGACCGTTTTGCGCTGGCTGCGAGCCGGCTCGCGTTCTGCGGCGGTTTTGACCTGGAGGATCCCGAGATCCTCGCCGAGGCAGCCGCCGCGGCATCGATCCCACTCGATGCATGCCTTGCCGCCACCCGCGACCCTGCGCGGGACCGACAACCATTTGCAACTGCTCGGGGGCTGTTCCAGCGGGGCGTTCGACGATTGCCCGCCGTGAGCGTGGGTCGGCACTGGTTCGAGCACGAATCAGCGCCAGCCCAGGCTGCTGCACTACTGCGCATCCGCGCCGTGTACGGCGAGCCGGCGGCGCCTCGCGTCTGACAGGGGTTGGGGGTGGGGGCTCGCCTGGCGCCGGGATCGACCCGGCGCCAGGCGGTCTGTTTTTCGGGCGGGCGCCTTATCCGGTTTTTTGGGCGGGCGCCTTATCCGGCGTCGAGGGGCGCGCCCGCGACGACGACCTCGTTGCCGTCGGCGTCGCGGAAGACAGCCTTGCGGACGCCGTCTGAGAGCGTCTCGCGCTCGTCAGGCTCGAGTCCACGGCCGGAGATCGCGGCGATCTGGGCATCAAGATCGCCGACGAACACGGTCACGACGGAGTTGCCGGCTCCATCGGGGTGCTCGACGACGTAAACGGACCGCTCGTCGGCGAGCGTCCACACCGCCTCAGTGGAATGTGGGAAGAACGCCGGCTCGCCCAGCAATTGCTCGTACCACGGCAGCGCGGCTTGGAAGCTCCGCACGCGGAGTCCGGCAAAGAGGTGCAAGGACATCGGTCGAATCCTGACGGTTCGGGTGATTTCTCGGGCATAGACCGAGAAATCACCCACAAGTCTCACCCCAACGACGCAAGTCTCACCCCAACGACGGGGCTCTCACCCCAACGACGGGGCTCTCAATCCTGGAGGACTTTGAGATCGAGCCGGGCCAGCCGCTCGGGATCGACCAGGAAGTCGCACTCCACGATCTTCCCTTCCTTGATCGTGAACGCGCCGACCGAGAACGGCTTGCCGTCCCGCTCGGTCACCAACCCGGCGGCGCCGTTGACGAGTGCGCGTTTGATGTTGAGGCCGACCTGTGCCCACATCGTCGCCTGGCCCGCGACCGCCTCTGCCCCCTCGACGTGGCGCGAGAGCCCGGTCAACCCGCCGTCCGCTCTCAGCACGACATCGGGGTCGAGCACCCCGACCAGCGCCTCGAAGTTGCCCTCGCGAGCCGCCGCGAGAAACGCGTCGACGACCTTCCACTGCGTATCGAGGTCCGCGTCCGGGACCGGCGCCGTCCCGCGCACGCGTCGGCGCGCTCGGGAGGCCAGCTGCCGCGTCGCGTCCGCAGAGCGCTCGACGATCGGCGCGATGTCGTCGAAGGGCACCGCGAACATGTCGTGCAGCACGAACGCCAGCCGTTCCGCCGGGCTCAGCGTCTCCAGCACCACCAGCAGCGCCAAGCCAACCGAGTCGGCCAACAACGCCTCATGCTCGGGATCGGTGCCGTCGGCGGGATCGACCACGGGGTCGGGTACGTGGACGTCCAGTGGCTGCTCTCGCCGGGTGGTGCGTGAGCGCAGCATGTTCAGCGCGACTCTGGCCACGATCGTCGTCAGCCAGGCGCCGAGGTTCTCGACTTCGCTGGTGTCAGCCCGGCTGACCCGCAGCCAGGCGTCCTGGACGGCGTCGTCCGCCTCGCTGAGGGATCCCAGCATCCGGTAGGCCACGGCCCGCAGGCGAGACCGCTGCTCCTCGAAGCGCTCGGCTAGCCACTGCTGATCGGACATGTCACGTTCCTCCATCGTCAAGTGTCTAGGAGATAGACCCGCGGGAACCATCTGATGTGACCGCGGTACGACTGAGAGGACCAACACCATGCAACCACGTATCAAGAACCCCGCGATGCTCGTGCCCGGCGCGATGGAGGCGCTTCAGAAGTTCGGCGCCGCCGCCCGCCGCGCGGGCGTGCCCTCCAGCACGCTGTACCTGGTCGAGGTGCGAGCCAGCCAGATCAATGGCTGCAGCGTGTGCCTCGACATGCATTCGCGCGAGCTGAAGGCCGAAGGCGAGACCGACGAGCGCATCTTGATGGTCGGCGCCTGGGGCGAGGCACCGTATTTCAGCGATGCCGAGCGGGCCGCCCTTGCCCTCACTGAGGCTGTCACGCGGCTCGCCGACCGGTCGGATCCCGTCCCCGACGAGGTTTGGGACGAGGCAGCCCGCCACTACGACGAGCGGGCGCTCGCCGGATTGGTGGTCGCGATCGCATCGATCAACGCCTGGAACCGCCTCAACGCCGCCAGTCGTCAGATCACCGGCGAGTGGGTCGAGCAGTTGATTAGGGCTGCTTAACCTCCCCCGAAATCTCATAACCCCGCCCGACCGGCGCGGTCGTCACACTCTGCTACATGTTCGACCCGCTCGACCGCGCCGTTCGGGCGATCGCGCGGCGTAACTCATACGCCCTCGTCTGGGCCCAGTTCGGAGTCGCTCACGTAGTCGTACTCGGGGCGATCGGTCTGCTGAGCCTGTATCAGCCGATGCGCCCGGGCGTGTTCTGGCTGCTTGTGGGGATCTCCCAGGCACTGGTATCGCTCGACAACGCCGTCTCGATCAAGCTCACGCGGCACATGTGGCGGCCCGTGTGGGCGTGGGAGCGAGGGGCGCGCGATCCAGCCTCAACGATCGCCGCGTGGACCGCGCTCGCGACGCTGCCGATGGAATACGCGCGGCGGCTGCGCAAGTACCCGATGGTGTTCTTCTACTTGCCGTTCATCGCCTTCGCGACGTGGCGGTTGCACCTGGAGTGGTACTCGTTCTTCCTGATCGCGATCGTGGGTACCTCAACGGTCGCCTGCGGGATGATGATCCGCTACTTCCTGATGGAGATCGTCTCGCGCCCCGTGATCGAGCGGGTGGCCGCTGATCTTCCGCCCGATTTCGCAATCGACGCACCCGGCTTGCCGCTGCGCTGGCGGTTGCTGGTGACTGCGCCGGTGATCAACGTGATCACAGCGCTGACGGTCGCGGGATTGTCGAGCCGCGGTCATCACGCCCGTCTGTCTGACCTGGGGATCTCTTTTCTGATTGCCGTCGGCGTTTCTTTCACGATCTCGCTCGAGCTGGTGGTCCTGGTTGTCCGCTCCCTGGGGAGCTCGCTCGCCGACCTCCAGCGTGCGACCGAGCGTGTGCGCGTCGGGGATTTCGCTGCTCGCGTCCCGGTCGTCGCCACCGATGAGACGGGCAAGCTCGCCCAGTCGTTCAACTCGATGGTCGAGGGCCTGGAGGAGCGTGAAAAGCTCCGCGAGGCATTCGGCGCCTACGTCGATCCTGGCCTCGCCGAACGCGTCCTCCGTGAGGGCGCAGACCTCGAGGGGGAGGAGGTCGAGGTCAGCGTGCTGTTCCTCGACATCCGTGACTTCACCTCATTCGCCGAGCGCTCCTCGCCGCGCGAGGTCGTCTCCCTGCTGAACGGGTTCTGGGAGCTGGTGGTGCCGACGCTGATGCGCCACGGGGGCCACGCCAACAAATTCATCGGCGACGGCCTGCTCGCAGTTTTCGGCGCGCCCGAGCTGCTGCCCGACCATGCCAGCGCCGCGGTGTCTGCGGCATGCGAGATCGCCGACGTGGTGAGGGAGCGCTACGGCGACCGCGTCGGCGTGGGGATCGGCGTCAACAGTGGCATGGTGGTGGCGGGCACCGTGGGCGGGGGCGGTCGCGTCGAGTTCACCGTGATCGGCGACGTCGTGAACACCGCCTCGCGGGTCGAGGCGACCACGCGTGAGACCGGGGACGCCGTCCTGATTACCGACGCCACGCGGCGCTTGCTCGGAGCCGATTGCTTTGAGTTCGAGGAGCGCCCGCCGGTGGAGCTGAAGGGGAAGACCGAGGAGGTCGTACTGTGGGCAATCCGCTCGGCGGCAGCTGCGGCGACTCCCGCTGGCGGCGTCGCGGCGGGACGACCGGCTCGGTGACTGATTGAGGCTCCGCGTGCCGGGCGCGGTGCGACGGTTCTGGCGTCTCGGCCTGGACGCCAACATCACCGGACAGTCGGCGATGGTCGCCTACACGATGCTGATTGGGATCGTCCCGATTGCCCTGCTCGGCCTGTTCGTCGCCGGCCAGGTTCTGTCTAGTTCTGCCGTCCAGCACAGCGTGCTGACCGACCTGCGCGAGGTGTTCCCGGGGGCCGCCGAGGACACCCTCAACTCGCTGCTCGCGCAGATCAAGAGCTCCACAACGAGCACCGGCGTGCTGGCGCTGATTGCCAGCCTGTGGCTTGGATCGTCATTCTGGGGCGCGCTCGATACCGCATTCGCCCGGATCTATCGCTGCCACTCGCGAGCGTGGCTCGAGCAGAAGCGTTTCGCGCTGACGATGCTCGGCGTCGTGCTCGTGTT
Source organism: uncultured Solirubrobacterales bacterium (assembly GCA_963849295.1). Taxonomy (GTDB): domain Bacteria; phylum Actinomycetota; class Thermoleophilia; order Solirubrobacterales; family Solirubrobacteraceae; genus Palsa-465. The sequence continues at coordinate 10,066 of CAWKGU010000007.1, read as the reverse complement.
CATGGTCGCGACGGTCGCGGTGCCCGTCGCCCAGAGCATCTTGAAGACGGGCGCTGAAGATCTGCCGTTCGATCTCGCACGGGTCACGGACGTCGTCTATGTGATCTCGCTGGCGATCAGCGTCGCGCTGCTGTTCCTGTGTTTGGTGCTGATCTATTCGCGCGTCCCGAACCGCGAGATCCCATGGCGCGGGATCTGGCCAGGGGCCGCCGCCGCCACGGTCGCGATCGCGATCGTGAGCTATGGGTTTCCCGTGTACCTGTCGAGCATCTCGACTATCGCCCGCTTCGGCACGACGATCGTGTTTGTCCTGATCGTGCTCGGGTGGTTCTACCTGCTCGCGCTGATCATCCTCGGCGGCGCAATGGTGAACTCGCTGCGGCTGTTCTCGCCGGAGAGCGATTCGTCAGGGAGCGACTCGCCGGAGAGCGACTCGTCAGGGGGCAACGAGTCCCGCGAGGATGTAGCCGTCTAGCGGCTCGCGCTCCTCTTCCTCGGTCGGCTCCTCGTGCTCGTAGTCGACCGAGGCGACGACCGTCGGAATCGGCTCGAACTCGTCGAGCGGCTCGCAGATCGCATCGAACTGGACTGTTGTTGTGCTCTCTCTCCATGCCATCGATACTACGCCGCTACCTAAGGCCCGTGTTAGCGTCTTGCCTTCGTGGCCACTGAAACGAGCATTGGGCTCCACGGTGGGCGATTAATTGCACGCTCTTTGCGGGCGGCGGGCATCAGCAAGCTGTTCACGCTCTCCGGCGGGCATCTGTTCTCGATCTACGACGGCTGCCGCGCGGAGGGCATCGACATCGTCGATGTCCGGCACGAGCAGACCGCGGCGTTCGCAGCCGAGGGCTGGGCGAAGGTGACTCGTTCGGTGGGTGTCTGCGCTCTGACGGCGGGACCCGGGGTCACCAACGGCATGAGCGCGATCGCCTCCGCGTCGCTGAATCACTCGCCTGTTGTGGTTCTGGGCGGTCGGGCACCGCAGTTCCGCTGGGGCCAGGGCTCCTTGCAGGAGATCGATCACGTCCCGTTCGTGCGGCCTTTGGTGAAGCTGGCGGCGACGCCGGAGGGGACGGACGAGATCCCTGGGCTGGTGGCTGAGGCGCTGCGCGTGGCGCTGACGCCCCATTCGGGGCCGACGTTCGTCGACTTCCCACTGGACTACGTGTTTATGGAGGGGTCGGTGTCGCCCGAGGCCGCCCCGCCGCCGGCGCAGGACCCGCCGCCGGTGCAGGAGCGCTCAGCCGACGCGGGTGAGCTTGATCGCGCCGCGGCGCTGCTGCGTGACGCGGAGCGCCCCGTCGTGATGGCGGGCACCGGGCTGTATTGGGGGCGAGGCGAGGAGGCGCTCCGCGCGCTCGTCGAGGAGCTGCGGATCCCGGTGTTCCTGAACGGGCTTGGCCGCGGGTGCCTGCCCGCCGACCATGAGCTGTTCTTCTCCCGTGCGCGATCAGACGGGCTCGGAAAGGCGGACGTGGCACTGGTGATCGGGGTTCCGCTCGATTTCCGGTTGGGGTTTGGGGCCTCATTTGCCGACGACGCCGATCTGATCGTTGTCGATGTCGCCGAATCTGACCGCGATCAGCCGCGGCCGGTCGCCGCAGAGCTGTACGGCGCGCTGCCGGCGACGGTCGACGCGCTGCAGTCCGCGGCCCGTGGCGGTTCGCTGGACGACCGCCCCGCCTGGATCGATTCGCTGCGCGCGATCGAAAACGAGAAGCGGGCCGCCGAGGTTTCCGAGCTCACAGACCCCCGCGCTCCGCTTCACCCGATGCGGGTGTTTGGCGAGCTCAGCCAGGTCCTCGATCGAGACGCGATCGTGATCGGCGACGGTGGCGACTTCGTCTCGTATGCGGGCCGCGTGGTCGACTCCTTCCAACCTGGCTGCTGGCTCGACCCTGGCCCCTACGGCTGTCTCGGCGCGGGGCCCGGTTATGCGCTGGCGGCCGCCTTAGCCTGCCCCGGCCGGCAGGTGGTGCTGCTCCTGGGCGACGGTGCCTTCGGCTTCTCGGGCATGGACTTCGACACGCTCGCCCGCCACGGCGTCTCGGTCGTCGGCGTGATGGGCAACAACGGCATCTGGGCCCTCGAGAAGCACCCGATGGAGTTCCTGTACGGATACTCCGTCGCGGCCGAGCTGCGACCCGAGACCCGATACGACCAGGTCGTGGAGGCACTCGGGGGTGTCGGCTTCCTCGTCCGAGAGCCCGACGAGCTGCGCCCTGCGCTGGAGCGGGCGTTCGCCGCCGACCGGCCGGCGCTGGTGAACGTCCTGACCGATCCGTCAGTGGCGTATCCGCGGCGGTCGGTACTGGCGTAGGCGCCACGCCTCGTTAACGAAAACCGCCCACATCAATGCGGGCGGCTTCCGATCCAGGTTTGGCCCAATCGGGACGGGCAGGGGTACGTGCCAGAAAGGGCCGATTAAGTGACCCGGGCGGCGGGAGGCGCCGATGTCTGCGGCTTCGCCCGAGTCTATGTTGGGCCGTGTTATCGCTTGGCGAGGCGGCCCGTGGAGAATGATCCCGGCTGGACGACATAAGGGCAATCGAACATCCGTCCAGATGAGGTGGAAACCGTGGATTCGTGGGTAGGGGCCTCGCCCCGTTTTACTGGGTTTCAGCGCGATCGATTTGGGAAAAACCTGATCGCCTAACATGAGTTTTGTGCGGGAGCTGTTCTCTTTTCCAAACCCTGTGAACGAGAAGGCGGCGCGGGTCGTCGCCGGAGTCGTGCTTGCGGTCGTGCTTCTGATCCTCGTCTCCGGCTGGTACTGGCTGTTGATCCCGTTGGCATACGGATTCTGGGCGCGAGTCCTGACCGGGCCGACCTTGAGCCCGCTGGGGTTCGTGGCACAGCGGGTGGTGGCGCCGCGCCTCGGTCCGTCAAAGCCCGTGCCTGGCCCGCCGAAGCGCTTCGCGCAGGGGATGGGCGCCTTCATGGCCTCGCTCGCGCTCGTGTTGGCGCTTGTCGTCGGCTCCCACACAGCGGCCGACATCGTCCTCGGAGCGTTTGTCGTTGCCGCGGGACTCGAGTCGATCTTCGCCTACTGCTTGGGGTGCAAGGTCTTCGCCCTGCTGATGTGGGCGGGCGTGATTCCCGAGTCCGTGTGCCTCGAGTGCGCGGACATCGGCAGGCATCTGCAGTTCAGGTAAGCCCGAGCGCGGCCCCGCGGAGGATGTCGTGCTCCGAGACCTCCGCCTTGCCCAGGCCGAAGAGGTCGAGGACCTCGATCAGGATCACGATGCCCGCGACGATCGTCGGCGCGCGGTCCGGATGAAGGCCCTTGGTCTTGCGGCGCTCTTCTAGCGGGATGCTCGCGAGGGTCTTGAGGATCGTCTGGGCTTCGGCTTTCGTGATCAAGTAGCCATGGACCTTGTCCGGGTCGTAGGGCTCGAGCTGCTGTGCGATCGCGCCGAGCGATGTGGCGGTGCCGGCGACCGCGATCGCGTGTTGCACGCTGCTTCGGCGCTCCTCCGGGACCGCTTCGGCGACCGTGTCGCGGACGTCTTGCCTTAGCGCTTCCAGCTCCTCCGGCTCCGGTGGGTCGCTCTTGATGTGGCGCTCGGTTTGGCGGACGACTCCCGCCTGGGTCGAGACGTGGAAGTCGGGCTCGTGTCCGGTGCCGATCACGAGCTCGGTCGAGCCGCCGCCGATGTCGACCACGAGCGTCTCGGTCTTGTCGCTTGCGTCCCGTTCGCTGGTGGCGCCCAGAAACGTGAGTCGGGCCTCCTCGTCCCCGGAGAGGATGTGGGTCCTCAGGCCGTAGCGGCGCTCGACCTCCTGCGCGAACTGCTCGCCGTTCTCGGCGTCGCGGACCGCGCTCGTGAGAATCGCGATCGCTGTCGTCGACGTTGTCCATGCGCGCGCGGTAGTCGTCGAGAACACTGAGCGTGCGGCTGATCGCCTCGTCGTCGAGCCTGCCGTTGGCGTCGACGCCGGCGCCGAGACGGGTGACGTTCGATTCGCGCTCCAGCTCGGTCGTGACGCGGTCCCGGTCCTTGTCCGCGATCAGCAGCCGCGTCGAATTCGTACCGATGTCGACGACCGCAACACGCATCAGTTGACCTGGTGGGGCATTCGCTTGCCATCGAGCGCCGCGAGCAGGTTGTCGACCGCGATGTCGGCCATCTTCTCGCGCGCCGTCCTCGTCGCCGACCCGATGTGTGGGGTGATGATCAGATTCGGGGCGTTGTAGAGCGGGTCGTTCGGTGCCAGCGGCTCCGGGTCGGTGACGTCGAGCGCGGCGCCTGCGATCTCGTGGTTTTCGAGCGCGTCCTTGAGTGCTGCCTGGTCGACGATCTGACCGCGGGCGGTGTTGATCAGGATCGCGGTTGCCTTCATCGCTTTCAGCGCGCGGTTGTCGATCAGATGGTGGGTCTGCTTCGTAAGAGGCATGTGGAGCGAGACGAAATCCGCTCGCGCCAGCACATCCCCCTGTTCGGATGTGGGTGTGTGGATCACGTTCATGCTGAAACCCCGCGCCCGTTGCGCGACCGCTTGTCCGATCCGGCCGAAGCCGATGATCCCGAGCGTCGCGCCGTGGACGTCGTGGCCCAGGTGCATGCCCGGCTCCCACGTGAGCCAGTCTCCTGTCCTTGCTGCCTCGATCGCGGCCCCCAACTTCCGCGCGGCCGCGAGCAGCAGCGCGAACGTCAGGTCCGCCGTGGCGTCCGTGAGCACGTCGGGCGTGTTGCCGACCTTGATGCCCTTCGCGGTTGCCGCGGCGAGGTCGACGTTGTCGTAGCCGACCGCATAGTTGGAGACCGCCTTCAGGCTCGGCGCGTGGTCGAGCAGTTCAGCGTCGATGCGGTCGGTCAGGAGCGTGAGAATCCCGTCTGCCGTTTGCGCCTCAGCCGCGAGCTCCTCAGACGACGGCGGCAGCCGCTCCGGCCAGACCTCGACGTCGTGGACTTGTTTGAGGCGCTCGAGCGCGGGACCCGGGAGCTGCCGGCTGACGAAGACCCGCGCCACTTCTTTAGACCTGCGTGCGGGCGCGATGGCGCGCGAATTCGGGCTTGCGCTTTTCCTCGAACGCCGTCACGCCCTCGCGAGCCTCGTCGGTGTCGAGAAACAGCCCGAGCCCGCTGAACGCGAGCTGCCCCATCCCGGCGATGTGCTCGGTGTCGGTGTTGAACGACTGTTTGAGGAAGCGCAGCGCGGTGGGGGAGAGCGACAAGCATGTCGTCTGCCCACGTACGCACGGTTGCCCCCAGCTCACTCGCCGGCACCACTTCGTTGACGAGACCCCAGCGCTCGGCGGTCTGCGGCGTCGTACTGCCGGCAGCGAAACCAGATCTCCCGCGCGCGCTTCTCACCGATCACCCGCGCTAGATAGGCCGAGCCGAAGCCGGCGTCGAACGAGCCGACTCGGGGCCCGACCTGCCCGAACCGCGCCGTGTCCGCGGCGATCGTCACGTCGCAGAGGACGTGGAGCACGTGACCGCCCCCGATCGCGACCCCGTTGACCGCCGCGATCACCGGCTTCGGGATGTCCCGGATCAGCCGGTGCAGCCGCTCGATCTCGAACAGACCCGACTCGCTCGGGCCGTAGTCGCCGGTCTCCGCGCGTTGCTTCTGATCGCCGCCCGCGCAGAAGGCGCGCTCGCCAGCTCCGGTCAGCGCCACCACGCCGACGTCATCGCTCACCCACGCACGCGTGAATAGGTGGATCAGTTCGTCGACGGTCCTCGCCCGGAACGAGTTCATCCGATCCGGGCGGTCGATCGTGATCCACGCGAGGCCGCTGTCGACCTCGTACCGAGTGTCGGTCAAGTCCATCGGTTCTCCTTTGCTGGTTCAGGCCATCGTCAGGCCGCCGCTCACCGACAGCGTCTGGCCAGTGATGAAGCCTGCCCGATCCGACGCGAGAAAAGCCACCGCAGCGGCGATGTCCTCCGGCTGCCCGAGCCGGCGCATCGGGACCGCGCGCTTCAGCCCCTCGACGACCTTGGCGCTGTCCTCGCCGGATTCGAGCATCTTTTCGAGCATCGGCGTCTCGGTGGGGCCTGGGCAGACCGCGTTGGCGGTGACGCCATGGCGTGCCACCTCCCTCGCCAGCGTCTTCGTGAACGAGACGACCGCGCCCTTGGCGCCCGAGTACACCGCCTCGAGCGAAGAGCCGACCCGCGCGGCGTCCGAGCCGATATTGACAACGCGACCGTAGTTGGCCTCGACCATGCCGGGCACGACGCGACGACACGTCCGCAGCGTCCCCTTGAAGTTGAGCTCGATCACCCGGTCCCAGAACGCCTCATCGGTTTCGATGAACGGACGGAACTCGTCCCAGCCGGCGTTGTTGATGAGGATGTTTATGGGGCCGAGCTCACGCTCGGCCTGTTTTACGGCCTCGTCGACCGAGGCTGAGTCGGTGACGTCGAGATGGACCGCCAGGCCATGGATTTCTTGGGCGATGTCCTGCGCCTGGGCATCACTGATGTCGGCGACGGCGACTTTGTGACCGTCTGCGGCCAGCGCCTGCGCGATCGCGTTGCCGATGCCGCCGGCGCCGCCGGTGACGAGGGCGACGCGTTGGGCGGAGTGCGGCACGGGACGTAGTATCGCCCCCGGCCGCCGCTGTTGTCCGTCAGGCGGGCCTCTGGGCGGCCCTCGCGGTGAGCGCCATGATCCGCTGCACCCTGTCGAGCAGCTGCCCGCTCGGGTACCACGAGGCGTCGATCTTCTCGAGCAGCATGTCGACGTAGCGCTTTCTTCCGATTGCCTCTCACATCTCCGTTCCTGAACGTGCGTAAACGAATCTTCTGCGGGACGCCCGGAAGCGATGACCGACTAGCCAGGTTCGACCGATCCAAACGGGACCTGGGCCTGCACGAGCGCGTAGGATCGCCCGGTGGGCTGGTTCTCGGTTTCCGGGATGCTGCGGGGTCTGGTTGTGTCGGCCGCGATCGTTCTTGTCGTCCCAGCCGCGGCTTCTGGCGCCTTCTACAACGTGCTGGCGGCTGGCGAGGGTCACACCGCCGACGCGAGTCAGCTGGCCGCGTTCGAGGCATTGGGCACCGTCCCGTCGTCGTTCACTGATCAGGTCGGCTTGTATGACTCTTTGATCAGGCTCGCGCCTGCGGTCACGTGGGCGAACCTCGGTCAGACATTCAAATCGGCGGAGTTCGGCGTGGTGCCGGGTGGGGCGGGGTTGGTCGAGTCACCGGAGCCGGGAGTCACGATCACCTGGGACCGGGAGTACGACGTACCTCACATTTCCGGACAGACACGAGCGGAGGTCATGTTCGGCGCGGGATATGCGAGCGCGGAGGCGCGCCTATTCGTAATGGACGTGCTCAGGCACACCGCGCGCGGGACTTTGAGCGAGCTGGCCGGGGCGGGCCCTGGCAACAGCACGGTCCAGATGGACGAAGCGCAGCTGAAGTTCGCCGATTACTCGGAGGCTGAGCTCCAGCACCAGATCGACTTCGACGCCTCGCGCCTGGGAGCTGCGGGCCGGCAGGCGGTCACTGACGGCGAGGACTACGTCGCCGGAATCAACGCTTACATCAACCGAGCGCGAGCGAACCCGCTGCTGATGCCCGGCGAGTACGCAGCACTCGGCCAGCTTCCCGCGCCATGGAAGTTGACCGACTCCGTCGCGATCGCCTCGCTGATCAACGAGCAACAGGGCTCCGGAGGCGGGGCGCAGGACCGCGAGTCGCAGCTGGTCGACGCGCTTCGGGCACGTTTCGGTATGCGGCGATGGCAGTCCGTATACGGCGACTTGCGCGAGGCAAACGATCCCGATGCCCCGGTCACAACAGTGCATCGATTCAATTGGCCGGCGTCGGGCAAGACCAACCCGTCGTCGGTTGCGCTGCTCGACTACGGGTCGGTCGAGCCACGGAACCTGGTCGTGAGCGCCACCACCCATTCCACGACCCCCGCCCGTTCCACGACCTCCACAACCCCCAGTTCCACGACCCCCACAACCCCCGCATGGCTCCGAACCTTGCAGACTCACGGGATCCGCCTGCCCCGAGGCGCCGACTCAAACGCGACCCTGATCACTGGCAGGCGCTCGACGACCGGGCACCCGCTGTTCGTCGCCGGTCCGCAGGTCGGTTACTACTCACCCGAGATCCTGCTGGAGGAAGATCTCCACGGCGGCGGCATCGATGCTGATGGCGCATCGTTTCCCGGCATCTCCGAGTACGTGTTGCTCGGCCATGGCGCGAACTTCGCCTGGAGCGCCACATCCGCCGGATCCGAGCAGGAGTACGTATTCGCCGAGCGGCTGTGCAATCCGGATGGCTCCCGGGCAACCCGCGCGTCTGACCATTACATGTACAAGGGCCGCTGTATCCCGTTCGTCGAGCGCGACCAGGTCCTCCATACAGGGCCGAGCGCGGCCAACCCGACCGACCCGGTGCAGACGATCACGCTGCGAATCGAGCGTTCGGTCCACGGTCCGATCCAGGGGACCGCGACGGCGCACAGCGTGCCGGTGGCGCTCGCGCTGGCAAGGACCACGTACTTCCACGAAGCCGATGCAGCCGTGTTCTTCTCTGAGCTCAACGACGGAGCTGTTCAGAACGCCCGCCAGTTCCGCGCCGCCGTGGGGTCTGTCAACTCGTCGTTCAACTGGTTCTACGCCGACGGCCGCGACATCGCCTATCAGCTCTCGGGCGCCTATCCCGTGCTGGCGCACGGCACCGATCCGAACCTTCCGATCTGGGGAACCGGTCGCTACGACTGGCGCGGCTTCGACCCGACGAACTACCTGTCCGCGGACTTCCCCACTCGCGATCTTCCTGGCGAGATCAACCCCGCCCGCGGCTATTTCGTCAGCTGGAACAACAAGCCCGCGCCAGGCTGGCGCGCCGCCAGCGACACGCTTGTCTGGGGCTCGGTGTTTCGCTCACAGCTCCTGGAGCGCCGCGTACGGGCCGCCCTCGCCGGCGGCCGGCGCCTCGACCTCCCACAGGTCGTCGGGATCATGGGCGACGCCGCGACCTCTGATCTGCGCGGCCAGGAGGACTACCCCTGGATGCGCCGCGTCATCGGTTCCCGCGTCCGTAACACCCCACTGTCACGCGTCCTGACCTTGCTCGACGCCTGGTCGCGCGGGGGGTCGCACCGCCGCGACCGGTCCGGCACCGGCTACTACGACGACAGCGCCGCCGTCGCGGTGATGGACGCGTGGTGGAACCGGCTGGCGCCTGCCTACTTCGCGCACTCGCTCGGCCCGCGACCACTCGCGGCTCTGCATAACCTCGTCTCCTACAACGACGCGCCGGGCCCGTCCGGAGACGCGTTCTATGGCGGCTTCTATTCATATGTGCAGAAGGATCTGCGGGATCTGCTGGCACGTCACGCGCGTTCCCGCGGATCGCGACGGCACCATCCGTTCCGAGGCACGGTCCGAGCGCCCTATGCCCGGATCTACTGCGCTCGCGGCACGTTCGCCTCCTGCAGATCGCTACTCCTCATGACTCTGCGTGAGGCCATCGCCGACGTGACGACCAAATATCACTCCGCAAATCCGGCGCAGTGGAGGGTCCCGACCACGTGCGCCGCCGGCCAGACGCCTCCGGCATGCGACCAGATCGAATTCACAACCGCGGGCGCGATCGCCACGCCTCCCATTCCGTGGCAGAACCGCGGGACCTTCCAGCAGGCGGTCGAGGTGGGAGTTCCACCAGGCGGCTAACCAGTCGCGCTTCATGCCGCCTCGTCGGAGAACGGTTCCAGATCGTTTCTGGCGCCCTGCTCGTCATGCTCATCGGGCTCGTCAATATCGATCACCAACACGATCTTCGGCCCGTCCCAGAACAGCCGGATGCACGTAAAGCCGTACTCGATCCGGTCGGGAGGGGGCATCTGCTCTCGTTCGATCAGCTCCCGGATCCTGCGCTCGGCCGCGATCTTCTGAGCCAACGTCGCCATGCCCACAGGATCCGCAGAATCCCGTAACAGATCTAGACGCAAATGTGCCAAGTCTGTGACGACTTCGTGCCAGGACTGTGGAGCGTGTTGATGGGCCGTCAGCGGGCGGCCCGGAGCTGTTTCCCAGCTACTTTTCACGAGCTATACTGCGAAATCCACCGCGGGGTGGAGC